>NZ_JBCPSN010000023.1:0-219 GCF_051129975.1 Glutamicibacter sp. Je.9.36 | reverse complement strand
ACTTTCAACACACAATAAAACAATATTTGAACTGATGATTTCAATGCTGTTCGCGTTCACTATGCGGTTACGAGACAACAACCTCTAACCAGCAAATACGGATGAGTTACAAGACTTTGTAGCACCGCAAAAACACTGACCAGGAATACGTGGTTTGTGTGCTTCGTGATTGTTACGGCGGTCATAGCGTGGGGGAAACGCCCAGATCCATACCGAACC
>NZ_JBCPSN010000022.1:0-255 GCF_051129975.1 Glutamicibacter sp. Je.9.36 | reverse complement strand
ACGGAATCTACCGATTGTTTACCCGGCAGCCAATCACTTTTCACTGAAGGTTTTCCGCCGATTTTGATCGGATCAGGAACTCTGGTAAGTTGGAAAAGTTGCTCCGGAGCGAAGCAGTCATCGAAGGATTGATGGTTGCGGTGTCGAGAGTGTTTGTTGTTTGAGAACTCAATAGTGTGCCAAGTTTGTTGATACCGAATATTTTTATTTGGTGAATACATAACATTTGCTTGAGGCATTGCACCCCCGTGCAGT
>NZ_JBCPSN010000021.1:0-255 GCF_051129975.1 Glutamicibacter sp. Je.9.36 | reverse complement strand
GGTTCGGTATGGGACCGGGCGTTTCCCCCACGCTATGACCGCCGTAACAATCACGAAGCACACAAACCACGTATTCCTGGTCAGTGTTTTTGCGGTGCTACAAAGTCTTGTAACTCATCCGTATTTGCTGGTTAGAGGTTGTTGTCTCGTAACCGCATAGTGAACGCGAACAGCATTGAAATCATCAGTTCAAATATTGTTTTATTGTGTGTTGAAAGTCATCGGCCTATTAGTACAGGTCAGCTACACAAGTCT
>NZ_JBCPSN010000020.1:0-262 GCF_051129975.1 Glutamicibacter sp. Je.9.36 | reverse complement strand
ACGGATGCGAATACTGACGCGAACACCGATGCGAACACCGATGTGAACACTGCGGATAACGCTGATGCGAACACCGATGCCAACACGGATGCGAATACTGACGCGAACACCGATGCGAACACCGATGCCAACACGGATGCCAACACGGATGCGAATACTGACGCGAACACCGATGCGAACACCGATGTGAACACTGCGGATAACGCTGATGCGAACACCGATGCCAACACGGATGCGAATACTGACGCGAACACCGATGCGA
>NZ_JBCPSN010000019.1:0-261 GCF_051129975.1 Glutamicibacter sp. Je.9.36 | reverse complement strand
ACTTTCAACACACAATAAAACAATATTTGAACTGATGATTTCAATGCTGTTCGCGTTCACTATGCGGTTACGAGACAACAACCTCTAACCAGCAAATACGGATGAGTTACAAGACTTTGTAGCACCGCAAAAACACTGACCAGGAATACGTGGTTTGTGTGCTTCGTGATTGTTACGGCGGTCATAGCGTGGGGGAAACGCCCGGTCCCATACCGAACCCGGAAGCTAAGGCCCACTGCGCCGATGGTACTGCACTCGTGA
>NZ_JBCPSN010000018.1:0-267 GCF_051129975.1 Glutamicibacter sp. Je.9.36 | reverse complement strand
ACTGCACGGGGGTGCAATGCCTCAAGCAAATGTTATGTATTCACCAAATAAAAATATTCGGTATCAACAAACTTGGCACACTATTGAGTTCTCAAACAACAAACACTCTCGACACCACAACCATCAAAACTTCGATGGCCGCTTCGCTCCGGAGCAACTTTACAAGCTTACCACCAAGTTGACCGTTGTCAACTCGACGTTTCAGTCTTGTTCACCCCGCCGTTTCCGTTTCGCCCTTTCAGGCTGTCCGGATCAGCGGCGCGAGAT
>NZ_JBCPSN010000017.1:0-325 GCF_051129975.1 Glutamicibacter sp. Je.9.36 | reverse complement strand
GCAAATGTTATGTATTCACCAAATAAAAATATTCGGTATCAACAAACTTGGCACACTATTGAGTTCTCAAACAACAAACACTTACCGGTTCTTTACCCACCATTCCAGGCGGTAATTTCGTCCAGCGTTATATTCATATTCTATAACTTCGAATTCCTGAAAGTCAAATCCATTGTTTGTGATTTGAACCAGTATTCCCAGTTCCCATTCTTTTCAATTGTTGTCCACAAGACTGTGGAAAAACCTTGATTTTCTGGGGTTCTGCCGCCGTTTCACATCCGGTTATTTCTTCCGTTTTGTTCTCGGCGACAAGGAAAAACTATAC
>NZ_JBCPSN010000016.1:0-387 GCF_051129975.1 Glutamicibacter sp. Je.9.36 | reverse complement strand
ACATCAAGCGGCCGGCCTGCTGCATGAGACCGTGGCGTTCGAGCAACCCGATAACGGGTAACACGACGATGAAGACCGTCACGGAACGCGAACTGGCGAATCCAGTTCCGAAGGTCTCGATGAGCTTGACCGGTGACATTCCGGCGATGAGGCCGGCAGCGATTCCTGCGACGGCTACCACGAGCATGGCATTGAGCCGCAAGGCAAAGCCGATGACGACGATCGCCACGGCGAGTAAAACCCACATGGTGCGCTCCTCTCGTGTTCTGGGGTGTTGTGGCGTCACTTTAGAAGCGATCGGACCGCCTGAAGGTGTCTCTACCCAGAAAACGTGTTGACCGGGAGGGATCTCGGCGCCACCCTTATGTCATGGCAACTGTTGATCTC
>NZ_JBCPSN010000015.1:0-413 GCF_051129975.1 Glutamicibacter sp. Je.9.36 | reverse complement strand
ATCCACGTTGGTCATTACAGGAACCGACGCTTCAGACAGCTTCTCGACCGAAGTGCCGACTTGTAGGCTTCCACCCGAGGACCCGGCAGCGAGGCTGGCCTTCCCCTGGGAAGGAGGGCACACCAGGGTACGTCCTGAAGAGATGGGCTGAACCTTAGCGGCAGAACGCTGCATAGGCGGAATCACTGAAGTGGCCAACGACATTGCGATCGCCACGATGGCCAAGGTCACTGCCCACACCGGCCCCTTCCAGTAGCGTCCGGCCTTCTTATCGGGTTCCGTCAGCTCATCGCAGCTATCTTCGCCGGATGCCGGCACCTGAGCCATAGCGCGGGCAGCATGAGGCGTCGGCTGGTCGCTGACATTTTCAGAACCGGCCGCGCGACGCGCTGGGATCGCGCCCTCCTCCACGA
>NZ_JBCPSN010000014.1:0-2984 GCF_051129975.1 Glutamicibacter sp. Je.9.36 | reverse complement strand
TAAGGCCCACTGCGCCGATGGTACTGCACTCGTGAGGGTGTGGGAGAGTAGGTCACCGCCGGACTTAACTTGAGTAGATGGTTTGAGGCCCTGGTACCGTTCGGTACCGGGGCCTCACCTGTTTAACGAGAAGGGGGAGGGGGAATTGGGCAGCTGGCGCTGCCTGGTTCCTCCTCCCTTCTGCTTTAACGAGCTTGAGTGCTGGCCGCTAGCGCAGACCGCTCAAGGAACGACCAGACAGGCATGGGGTTGTGAATGCAGCCATGGCTAAGCTGTGTCCCGATCTCGGACGCGCTTGAAGTGACTAAGCAGACGGCGTGGCCCTGGACCTCCGCGGCTCACTACGGGAGAGAACGCCCGCTCCGTAGCCGGTGCTTTATCCGATGGGTCCTGGTCCGCCAATCGGCAAGATCCTGCCTTTTGATGCCTCTGATAATCGATTGCTTGCACCTGGCTATCATTTCGGTAACTTGTTGCCGATTCCTGCTCCATGCTGAATGATAGTGAATAGAATGCCGCCAATCGGCGAAATGCTGCCGGAAGAGGATCCTTCATGAATTCAGTGACTGAGCTAGGGGCCGAATTGCAGCGCGTTAGAAAACAGAACGGCCTGACGCAGGAACAGCTGGCTGAATTAGCTGGCATCTCCGAACGTACGCTGCGCTCCATAGAACGCGGGGCGGGAAACCCCTCCATTGAAGCGGTGCTCTCCGTCGCGAATGTACTCGGCCTTCGAATTCGCGTGGCCAAATGATGCCGCAACTCCAAGAGCTCAAGCTTGTTACCAAGGCTGACGTCTACTGCAACGAAAACCTAGCCGGCGCTCTAGCCAGACAGTCCGACGGAAGCGTGGCCTTCAGCTATAACAAGGACTACCTTGCACATGGTGGCGCGGGCATTGCGACATCTTTGCCAGCTTCCCCGGAGGCATACGTTGGGCCTGGGGGCGCGTTGCCATCGTTCTTCTCGGGACTATTGCCCGAAGGCCATCGCCTGACCGTTCTCAAGGACGCAACTAAGACCAGCATCTCTGACGAGTTGACTCTGCTGATGGCAGTGGGCGCCGATACTCCAGGCAATGTACGCGTTGTTCCGGAAGGATCAGCACTGGAGCAGACTCCCGTGGTTGCTGAATTCAGCAGCACGGCCGAACTCGACTTCTCGGTCCTCGCGCGCACCTTGGACCGCCACTCGATCCCCGGCGTGCAAGACAAGATCAGCGCAACCATGCTGACAACACCAGTGGAGTTCAAGAACAGCGCCTATCTGCTCAAGCTTGATCCCCGGGATCATCCGCATTTGATCGTTAATGAGGCGCAGCACCTGAAAGCAGCGCGATTGCTCAAACTTCCGGTCGCAAACAATCGGCTAGTACTGGATTCCACTGGGAGTCCGGGGCTGCTGGTCGAGAGGTTCGATCGCGAAGGTGTCGAGGGGGCGGATAGTCCCACGCGTTTGGCGTTGGAAGATGCCATGCAGGTATTGAACCTTCCGCCGGCAAGCAAGTATGCAGTGAGCACGGAACAAGCTATTGAAGCCTTAGCGCTGCAGTGCCAGGCTCCGGTGCTCGCCAGGCGCAATCTATACATGCAGTTCGTCTTTGCTTGGCTAACTGGCAACGGCGACTTGCATGGAAAGAACGTCTCGATTCTGGCGGACTTGCATGGACGGTTTCATGTAGCGCCCATCTACGACATCCCATGCACCCTGGTCTACGGCGATGACACCATGGCTTTGACTGTTGCCGGCAAGGCTAAGAATCTGAAGAAGAAGCACTGGGCGGAGCTTGCAAGGGTGCTCGGCTTGGCTGACCGGGCCACGCAGTCAGCGAACCAGTTGGCATTAAAAGCCGCATTGACTGTGGATCTCAGCGAGTTGCCTTTTGAAGGTTCACCTTTGCGGGGTGCGCAACGAGAACTCAGGTTTCGGCGCATGGAGCTGCAGTAGACGTCTGAGCGGGACAAGTTAGCCTGCGAGCAACGTGAACGCAGGCAGCTGACTATTCTGGCTTTTCTTCGCTTGCCCCTTAAGGCCAGCCGTCCATGATGGATAGACGCGGAAACCGCGCTTGCCTGGAGCCGATGCTGAGGCGAAGACACCCAGCTCCTCGAGGTGCTGTTGAGTAAAGCGGAAGGCGCCGAAACAGCCGGCTTCCTCGATAAAGACCATAACTCCGCGCAGTCCCTCTTCGGATTCGTAGGGGGCAGTAGTCCCAGTTTCGTCCCGATGCCATATGGCTACGAACCCACCTGGCTTTGTTGGCGTGATCCTTGCGGTCCTGATCCGCCACCGCTCTCCGTCAAGCTCAGTTACCCCGGCTTGATAATCGCTCTGCTGTTCTTCGGGAGTCACCTCGCCATACGCTTGCCCAGTGAGGTGGCAATAGCGTTCCAACGCCGTGAACTTCATAGACTTCATCCTGTATTCGGTAGACCATCAAGTGGAGTGGCAGCGATCCAAACATCGCTGCTATTCACCGTAGCCGAGGGTGGAGCTTACGTAGCACTGCAAGACCTGCATTGGGCCGACATCAATGCCGACTGCTCTAGGCAGTCATTGCGCTGATACCTCCTTGGCCGTCACGCGCATGGAACCTCCAGATGCATCGTTTCGCCATGTGCGTTCTCTTCTTGTGCCTTGCTCAGACGCACGCATGCGCCCGCATCGTCTAATCAGCGGATGTGGGCACAATTCATGGGTTCGCGTATATGCGCACCCTTCTCAAGGGTTCAATAAACTCGCTAGGTACAGGCACCGATGCTCTGAGCAGCTGCGAAATAATGTTTACGCGCTCAGCCCTAGCTCGGTAATAATTGCCAGCGATTGGGCACATGGAAAGAACCGAATCAGCAGTTCAGGAATTAAGTGTGCACGGTCACCGTCAAAAACCACCCACCCGATTTGCAGGACCCCCAAAACCTGTGTATAGTTTTTCCTTGTCGCCGAGAACAAAACGGAAGAAATAACCGGATGTGAAACGGCGG
>NZ_JBCPSN010000013.1:0-5461 GCF_051129975.1 Glutamicibacter sp. Je.9.36 | reverse complement strand
AGTGTTTGTTGTTTGAGAACTCAATAGTGTGCCAAGTTTGTTGATACCGAATATTTTTATTTGGTGAATACATAACATTTGCTTGAGGCATTGCACCCCCGTGCAGTGTTCTTGAGTGTTTTATTATTCGCCGGGACTTCATTGGCTTCGCCCTTATTTTCCAAGGGGTTGCCGGTGGCTTTTTATTTTTTTATGGAGAGTTTGATCCTGGCTCAGGATGAACGCTGGCGGCGTGCTTAACACATGCAAGTCGAACGATGAAGCCCAGCTTGCTGGGTGGATTAGTGGCGAACGGGTGAGTAACACGTGAGTAACCTGCCCCCGACTCTGGGATAAGCCCGGGAAACTGGGTCTAATACCGGATATTACCTTTGACCGCATGGTTGTTGGTGGAAAGATTTATCGGTGGGGGATGGACTCGCGGCCTATCAGCTTGTTGGTGAGGTAATGGCTCACCAAGGCGACGACGGGTAGCCGGCCTGAGAGGGTGACCGGCCACACTGGGACTGAGACACGGCCCAGACTCCTACGGGAGGCAGCAGTGGGGAATATTGCACAATGGGCGAAAGCCTGATGCAGCGACGCCGCGTGAGGGATGACGGCCTTCGGGTTGTAAACCTCTTTCAGTAGGGAAGAAGCGAAAGTGACGGTACCTGCAGAAGAAGCGCCGGCTAACTACGTGCCAGCAGCCGCGGTAATACGTAGGGCGCAAGCGTTATCCGGATTTATTGGGCGTAAAGAGCTCGTAGGCGGTTTGTCGCGTCTGCCGTGAAAGTCCGAGGCTCAACCTCGGATCTGCGGTGGGTACGGGCAGACTAGAGTGATGTAGGGGAGACTGGAATTCCTGGTGTAGCGGTGAAATGCGCAGATATCAGGAGGAACACCGATGGCGAAGGCAGGTCTCTGGGCATTTACTGACGCTGAGGAGCGAAAGCATGGGGAGCGAACAGGATTAGATACCCTGGTAGTCCATGCCGTAAACGTTGGGCACTAGGTGTGGGGGACATTCCACGTTTTCCGCGCCGTAGCTAACGCATTAAGTGCCCCGCCTGGGGAGTACGGCCGCAAGGCTAAAACTCAAAGGAATTGACGGGGGCCCGCACAAGCGGCGGAGCATGCGGATTAATTCGATGCAACGCGAAGAACCTTACCAAGGCTTGACATGTGCCAGACCGCCTCAGAGATGGGGTTTCCCTTCGGGGCTGGTTCACAGGTGGTGCATGGTTGTCGTCAGCTCGTGTCGTGAGATGTTGGGTTAAGTCCCGCAACGAGCGCAACCCTCGTTCCATGTTGCCAGCACGTAATGGTGGGGACTCATGGGAGACTGCCGGGGTCAACTCGGAGGAAGGTGGGGATGACGTCAAATCATCATGCCCCTTATGTCTTGGGCTTCACGCATGCTACAATGGCCGGTACAATGGGTTGCGATACTGTGAGGTGGAGCTAATCCCTAAAAGCCGGTCTCAGTTCGGATTGGGGTCTGCAACTCGACCCCATGAAGTCGGAGTCGCTAGTAATCGCAGATCAGCAACGCTGCGGTGAATACGTTCCCGGGCCTTGTACACACCGCCCGTCAAGTCACGAAAGTTGGTAACACCCGAAGCCGATGGCCTAACCACCTTGTGTGGGGGGAGTCGTCGAAGGTGGGACTGGCGATTGGGACTAAGTCGTAACAAGGTAGCCGTACCGGAAGGTGCGGCTGGATCACCTCCTTTCTAAGGAGCTAACCATTATTGGTTGCCCATGCTGGACACGAGTGTTGTCCGGGTGGGTTGCTCATGGGTGGAATATCAATGGACTCAATACCGGAAAACGTGCTGGCTGATGCTGGTGCGGGGTATTGGCTGTGGCCGCGTGGTGCTTGGGCATCTGCTAGTACGCATTGCAGGGGGTTTTCTTCTTGCGGTGCTGGAATGCGGTGTGTGGGTGTTGCGTGGTTTGTATGGTTTGGCATGCTGTTGGGTTTTGAGGCAACAAGCCTCCTTTCCTGGTGAATGGTTGCCGGGGTTCTTCCTGTGGGGAGGGTCCTGGTGGTGTTCGCTGGGGTGAGGGGTTCTTGGTGTTTCGGTGTTTGTCCTGTGTTTGCTGCAAGGATGTCCTGTGGGATTGATGCTGGCCTTTGGTTGGTGTTGGTTTTGGGGTGTTGTTGCGGGGGTGCGGGGTTGTTGTTTGGGAACTGTATAGTGAACGCGAGCATCTTGCAGATGAGATGAGCTGGGTAGTCCTTTTCCTTGGATTGCCTGGTGTTGGAGTCTTGTCTGCGTGATTTTGTTAGATTGTTTTATTGCTCATATCTTTTGACTTTGATGTTGTGTTGAAGTTTTTAAGGGCGCACGGTGGATGCCTTGGCATCAAGAGCCGATGAAGGACGTGGGAATCTGCGATAAGCCTGGTGGAGTCGATAACCGGACGTTGAGACCAGGATTTCCGAATGGGGGAACCCCGCACCATGTTATGTGGTGTGACCTGCAGCTGAATGTATAGGCTGTGTGGAGGGAACGCGGGGAAGTGAAACATCTCAGTACCCGCAGGAAGAGAAAACAACAGTGATTCCGTTAGTAGTGGCGAGCGAACGCGGATGGGGCTAAACCGGTTGGTGTGTGATAGCGGATAGGCGTTGCATCACCGGGGTTGTGGGGTCGGCATGTACCAGCGCTATCTTGCTGGTGGGATGAGGTGCAGGCGTATAGGTGAATCGGTTGGAATGCCGGACCATAGAGGGTGATAGTCCCGTAGGTGTAATGCGTGTCTGCCGTTCTAGTGTTGATACCCGAGTAGCACGGGGCCCGTGAAACCTTGTGTGAATCTGCCAGGACCACCTGGTAAGCCTGAATACTACTTGATGACCGATAGTGAATCAGTACCGTGAGGGAATGGTGAAAAGTACCCCGGGAGGGGAGTGAAATAGTACCTGAAACCGTGCGCTTACAATCCGTTAGAGCTGGGGACTTGTTCCCTGGTGATGGCGTGCCTTTTGAAGAATGAGCCTGCGAGTTAGTGTTACGTCGCGAGGTTAACCCGTGTGGGGAAGCCGTAGCGAAAGCGAGTCTGAATAGGGCGTTTGAGTGGCGTGATCTAGACCCGAAGCGAAGTGATCTACCCATGGCCAGGTTGAAGCGCGTGTAAGAGCGTGTGGAGGACCGAACCCACTTCAGTTGAAAATGGAGGGGATGAGCTGTGGGTAGGGGTGAAAGGCCAATCAAACTTCGTGATAGCTGGTTCTCCCCGAAATGCATTTAGGTGCAGCGTTGCGTGTTTCTTGCTGGAGGTAGAGCTACTGGATAGGCGATGGGCCCTACAAGGTTACTGACCTTAGCCAAACTCCGAATGCCGGCAAGTGAGAGCGCAGCAGTGAGACTGTGGGGGATAAGCTTCATAGTCGAGAGGGAAACAGCCCAGAACGCCAACTAAGGCCCCTAAGCGTGTGCTAAGTGGAAAAGGATGTGGAGTTGCTGTGACAACCAGGAGGTTGGCTTAGAAGCAGCCACCCTTGAAAGAGTGCGTAATAGCTCACTGGTCAAGTGATTCCGCGCCGATAATGTAGCGGGGCTCAAGCACACCGCCGAAGTTGCGTCATTCAAATATTAACCTGGTTTCGATTGGGTGTTTGGATGGGTAGGGGAGCGTCGTGTGGACGGTGAAGTCGCGGTGTAAACCAGCGGTGGAGGCCACACGAGTGAGAATGCAGGCATGAGTAGCGAATGACGGGTGAGAAACCCGTCCGCCGAATGATCAAGGGTTCCAGGGTTAAGCTAATCTGCCCTGGGTTAGTCGGGACCTAAGGCGAGGCCGACAGGCGTAGTCGATGGACAACGGGTTGATATTCCCGTACCGGCGAAGGACCGCCCATACTGAGCTGTGGATGCTAACCATGATTGATGCTAGCTGTTGGTGCCTTCGGGTATCTTGCTGGTTGATGTGGTGGGAACCGATGCAGTGAGGTCAGCGTATTAACAGGTGTGACGCAGGAAGGTAGCCGAGCCAGGCAATGGAATTGACCTGGTCCAAGGGTGTAGGAAGAGTGGTTGGCAAATCCGCCGCTCATGTTTCTGAGACCTGATAGGCGCCCCGTTTTCGGGGTGATTCGGTGATCCTATGCTGCCTAGAAAAGCATCGGCGCGAGGTCCAAGTCCGCCCGTACCCCAAACCGACACAGGTGATCAGGTAGAGAATACTAAGGCGATCGAGAGAATCATGGTTAAGGAACTCGGCAAAATGCCCCCGTAACTTCGGAAGAAGGGGGGCCTGCCCCGTGATGAGAACTTGCTTCTCTGATGCGGGTGTGGGCCGCAGAGACCAGGGGGAAGCGACTGTTTACTAAAAACACAGGTCCGTGCGAAGTCGCAAGACGATGTATACGGACTGACTCCTGCCCGGTGCTGGAAGGTTAAGAGGACTGGTTAGCAGTAATGCGAAGCTGAGAATTTAAGCCCCAGTAAACGGCGGTGGTAACTATAACCATCCTAAGGTAGCGAAATTCCTTGTCGGGTAAGTTCCGACCTGCACGAATGGAGTAACGACTTCCCCGCTGTCTCAACCATGAACTCGGCGAAATTGCAGTACGAGTAAAGATGCTCGTTACGCGCAGCAGGACGGAAAGACCCCGAGACCTTTACTATAGTTTGGTATTGGTGTTCGGTGCAGCTTGTGTAGGATAGGTGGGAGACTGTGAAGCTTGGACGCTAGTTCAGGTGGAGTCATCGTTGAAATACCACTCTGGCTGTACCGGTCACCTAACTTCGGACCATGATCTGGTTCAGGGACAGTGCCTGATGGGTAGTTTAACTGGGGCGGTTGCCTCCTAAAATGTAACGGAGGCGCCCAAAGGTTCCCTCAGCCTGGTTGGCAATCAGGTGTCGAGTGTAAGTGCACAAGGGAGCTTGACTGTGAGAGTGACAGCTCGAGCAGGGACGAAAGTCGGGACTAGTGATCCGGCGGCACCTCGTGGAAGGGCCGTCGCTCAACGGATAAAAGGTACCTCGGGGATAACAGGCTGATCTTGCCCAAGAGTCCATATCGACGGCATGGTTTGGCACCTCGATGTCGGCTCGTCGCATCCTGGGGCTGGAGTAGGTCCCAAGGGTTGGGCTGTTCGCCCATTAAAGCGGTACGCGAGCTGGGTTTAGAACGTCGTGAGACAGTTCGGTCCCTATCCGCTGCGCGCGTTGGAAATTTGAGAAGGGCTGTCCTTAGTACGAGAGGACCGGGACGGACGAACCTCTGGTGTGTCAGTTGTACTGCCAAGTGCATCGCTGATTAGCTACGTTTGGAAGGGATAACCGCTGAAAGCATCTAAGCGGGAAGCCTGCTTCGAGATGAGATTTCCATGCACCTTGAGTGTGAGAGGCCCCCAGCTAGACCACTGGGTTGATAGGCAGGATGTGGAAGCAAGGACTAAAGACTTGTGTAGCTGACCTGTACTAATAGGCCGATGACTTTCAACACACAATAAAACAATATT
>NZ_JBCPSN010000012.1:0-5965 GCF_051129975.1 Glutamicibacter sp. Je.9.36 | reverse complement strand
GACTTAACTTGAGTAGATGGTTTGAGGCCCTGGTACCGTTTGGTGCCGGGGCCTCACCTGTTTAACGAGAAGGGAGGGGGAATTGGGCAGCTGGTGCTGCCTGGTTCCTCCTCCCTCCTGCTTTAACGAGCAGTGCGTCCAGGGTATTTGTGTTGGCGAGGTTGCCGGCGAGCTCAGTTGCTTGCACCGGATGACGAGGGCCAGGTTACCCGAGAATTATCCACTGGAGTACTTCTCCAAATTGGAGATCAGGTTGTCGTCCCAGCTAGCCTTGCTGAGCCATATTTGTTCCCTGACGGGTATCGACTAGAAATGCCAGCTGGTGGACTGCGTAATTTGAGTTTCAGGCACCAAGGCGACAGCTCCGTTTCGGAAGACGATTCCCGCAGTTGCACCACATTCACCTGCCGGCGTGCAATGGTGAGAGCAACTGGCAACCACAGGTCTCGGCGTAGGGGGATTCGACCGACCCAGGGAACCAAGACTGCGAGAATTCACCGGGCCAGGCCAATGAAGGTCATTGTGGACCTCGTCTTGGAAAGCCTTGAAAGCAATAGATACTGTCATCCACCGCCCGAAGACACCGGCATCATGTTTCTGAAGACGCGGACGCTAACGGACAGTAGATGCTTTGACTTCCGGTGGACAACATGACGGACACAGGCGGGCGTGGCTGCTGACCACTGACGTGCAGCACTTTGAAGCCAGCCGTATCGGAATCCTGCCTCGATATCGAGGGATTGCGCAAGCACATTTAAGCATTCTCAAGGTCGTTGGTGAGGATCGCGCAGCATGATCCTTCAATTGGATTCACGAGTATCTGACTGCGTTGCGTGCCGGGATGTGTACTTCTATCTACAGCTCGCGAGTGGCCGAAATTCCAGAATGCCCATCACGCTGTCCCGAGATACCCGTTGGAAGAATTGCCGTCCGGTATCTCAGCTTCTTTTCACCACGAGTCTGAGGTACCGGACTATCTTGTCTTTTTCCCTGCTCCAAGATGCATGTGACTGCGGTTACATGGATGTCGGGGTTGAAGCACACCATGAAAAGTGGGCGGCAAACCTCTGATGCAGTTAGCAATCTCGGAGGAGCAGCATGCGTACCAGCCAGACAAGTCAAAACTTGAAACGTGGTTTAAGCACACGGCACATCAGGTTTATCGCTTTAGGGTCTGCTATTGGCACAGGCTTGTTCTATGGTTCCGCGAGCGCCATTCAAATGGCTGGGCCAGCGGTGCTGTTGGCATACATACTCGGTGGGGCAGTGGTGTTCATGGTGATGCGTGCGTTGGGAGAAATGGCAGTCCGCAATCCGACCTCCGGCTCATTCGGAAGCTATGCCACTGAATTCGTTGGACGCTTTGCTGGCTTTGCAACCGGGTGGACCTACACGTTTGAAATGTTTGTGGTGGCCCTGGCTGACGTGACGGCTTTTGGCGTATATATGGGTTTCTGGTTTCCCAACGTCGAACGATGGATCTGGATCCTCGCAGTTGTTTTCTTCATTGCCGCCGTGAACCTGCTCTCGGTCAAAGTCTTCGGCGAACTGGAATTTTGGTTCTCTTTGATCAAGGTCGTCGCTATCATGGCAATGATCGCTGGTGGCGTTCTCGTAATCGTCTTCGGGTTGGGCAACCAAAGCGAAGGAGCTGCAGGTCTATCCAATCTCTTTGCTGGCGACGGCTTCATGCCGCATGGTGTCTGGGGCATTCTCGCTTCCCTGACGATTGTCATGTTTGCCTTCGGCGGCACCGAAGTGATCGGCATTACCGCTGGCGAAGCGCAAAACCCGCGTAAAGTCATTCCGCAGGCAATTAACTCTGTACCAGTGCGCATCTTGCTGTTCTACGTACTGACGCTCGGTGTCATCATGTGCATTCAGCCGTGGAACACGATTGATGGTAGTGAAAGTCCATTCGTTTCGATCTTCTCCAGCATCGGCTTCTCGTCAGCAGCAAATGTCCTGAACTTCATCGTCATCACTGCGGCACTCTCAGCAATCAACGCAGACATCTTCGGCGCGGGACGCATGATTCACGGTATGGCCAAACAAGGCCAGGCACCACAGGTATTCACGAAGACCACGGCTAACGGGGTCCCATGGGTGACTTCACTATCGATGATCGGCGCATTGCTTATTGGTGTAGTGCTGAACATCTGGTTCGAAGATGAGATCTTCTTCCTCATTGCTGCATTGGCTACTTTCGCCACCGTCGTTGTTTGGTCGATGATCCTGATCTCTCATATTCGGATGAAGCACCGGATAGACAGAGATAATCTTGAACCATCGGCATTCCCAGTTCCGCTTTGGCCAGTGGGTAGCTACTTGGCGCTGGCCTTCATGATCTTCGTGATCATCTTAATTGGCATTATTCCGGATACGCGTAGTGCACTCATTACCGGTCTAATCTGGGTGGCAATCCTGGGCGTCTGTTATCGACTATTCGTCAGGGGAAAAGCTCTTTCAGCAGAAATCCAAGCAGCACAATCGAAAGAAAATGCAGCAGCTGAACGGTCCTAGCCCGATAAATAATAGGGCAATGACGTATGCCGGCCCCGGACTGGCTGGCCGTGAGGGTGCAAACGCAGTTTTGAACCGAGCTACTAGTAAATTGCCAGGTCATCAAGTTCGGCAAAGACCTTCAAAAGCCGTAGTCTCAGGTAAATACTTGCACGCAACGATCCGTGGAGATAAAGATGGCCGCTTCCCATGCCGGATTTCTAGATGCCCTCAGCGCGGCATTACCAGAGAATGCCATTGAAACATCGCGCCCGCTGCTTCGAGAAAACTCTAGAGACTTCGGTCAGTTGTCGGGGGATCCCATTGAACCGCTGGCCGTGGTTTTCGCCAGTTCCGTAGCGGATGTACAACACGTTCTACGCTTGGCTAGCGAATACAAGGTACCGGTCATTAGCCGCGGTGCCGGCACAGGTGTTTCTGGTGGTGTACACGTACTAGGTGATGCCGTCGTCTTGAACTTGAGCAAGATGAATAGAATCCTAGAGATCCGCCCGGAAGATGAAGTCGCTGTGGTTGAACCTGGCGTCATCAATCATCAGCTCAACGAAGCTGTTTCCGAATTCGGCCTCATGTACGCCCCGGATCCTGCTAGCTACAAGATGTCTACAATTGGCGGCAACATCGCAACCAACGCGGGAGGCCTGCGGTGCGCGAAGTATGGCGTGACCCGAGAAGCAGTGCTCTCCCTAGACGTCGTATTGGCTGACGGCCGACTAATCCGCGTTGGCAAGAATACGTTCAAGGGTGTAGCAGGGTATGATCTCGCCGCACTTTTCACAGGGTCCGAGGGCACGCTGGGCGTTGTCGTTCGCGCAGTTCTCCGATTGCGCTATCTCCCGGTAGACGAGCGAGACATAGCTCTATTGTTCCCCAGCCTGGAAGAAGCAGTCGAGGGCGTTCAACTGATTGCCAAAGCCAGAATTCAGCCTGCCATTTTGGAACTCATTGATCATTCGACTCTGCTCATTCTTGATGAACAGTACTCGACGAATTACGCAGGTCTCGGCGGTGCCATGCTCTTGGCTCGACTGGATGGCTATGGCGCCGAGCGTGAAGAAGCCGCTCTCCGCAGTGTTTTCGCAGAACGCAATGCCCAGCTAAGCAATTCGGCAGATCCGAGTGCTACGCAACTGATCGAAATGCGCCGAACCAGCCGGGGTGATACTAAAGACGATGCTTACCGGACAGGAGAGGATGTCGCCATTCCGAAAAGCAAGATGCTTGAATACGTGCACCGCGTTCAACGGGCTGCGCGGGAGGAAAACGTAAACATGCGGATGATTTCGCATGTAGGGGATGGCAATCTGCATCCGACGTTTTCTGTAGAACCGGAAGACGGCAACGAGCCACTAGCGAGGCTAGACCGTGCAGTTGAAAGCTCCGTACGTATTGCACTGGAACTAGGCGGCACAATTACTGGCGAACACGGTGTCGGGCTGATCAAAAAAGATTGGTTGCAATGGGAACAAGCAACAGAAGTGATCGAACTCCAACAACAGATCAAGAACCTTTTGGACCCGTTGAATATCTTGAATCCTGGGAAAGCTATCTAATGGTCTTAAGCTGCGAGGCCCTGCTAAGGACTTGGCGACAAAGAAAAGAGTAGCTATGCCGGGCATTGATGAGAATTCTGCAGGGTGTATAGTGAAATGGTTGTAACCGCGGGATATAGCGCAGCTTGGTAGCGCGCGTCGTTCGGGACGACGAGGTCGCAGGTTCGAATCCTGTTATCCCGACACACAGCTAAGGGGGAACTTCGGTTCCCTCTTTTGCATTAAGCAGTCGTCTCAGCACGCAGTGACAGGTCAAGTGGACCTGCCTCCCTCGGCGGCAATTTATCGGCTGACGTGTAGCGAAGCCCAGGTCTGTTGCAGGCATTTCAATAAACGAGCTGCAGATCACTCGAGGATATTGCCCCAGGATGTGCGATCCGTGAATTTTTTAGGTATAGTTATATCTCGTGCTAAGGCGTTCAGCGCAGATCAGCTTCGGCTGCTGAAGCAAATGAATACCAAGTCACATTGGGATATGGTGTAATTGGCAACACAACGGTTTCTGGTTCCGTCATTCTAGGTTCGAGTCCTGGTATCCCAGCGCTTCACCAAAGAGATTTGGTGAGCTGAAGATTTATCTTCAGCATACGGCCCCATCGTATAGCGGCCTAGTACTCCGCCCTCTCACGGCGGCAACACGGGTTCGAATCCCGTTGGGGTCACCAAAGCAAAAATCGCGAAACTTATGTTTCGCGATTTTTTTATGCCCAAAAACCGAGGATTCTACGAAACCGACAGCGGCTTCCGCTGAAACCTCCTTAAGCAGGGCAATTCGTCAGTAATGTAACGGCGCAGAGTTGCAGGTCTAGCGCGGGTGAGGGGAAACTGCCCGTTGAGCCCGTTGAGCCCGTTGAGCCCGTTGAGCCCGTTGAGCCCGTTGAGCCCGTTGAGCCCGTTGAGCCCGTTGAGTCGCGGGGCATAACAACTCATTGCCGTCATCCTGGCCATTGGACGCTGCCACGAAAATGCCCGACTCATACATCGCTGGAAGCTCATGAGCTTCAATCTGAGCATGCTGTGCAAGGTGACCCATATGGATAACTAAGAACCGCCCTGATTAAGTTTCAATTTTCTATTCGCCGATCCTGGGATGTTTATGCTTGATCCATGAGTGGTGGAGCCAAAGCATTTAGCGATGAAGGCGCACGGGATCCATCGCGCCCAAAGCAGTATCGGGAACGAAAGAGGGCTCTGTACTTCCTGAGCATAGGAGGATTCTGCTTCCTCCTGACCTTGGCAGTGAATTACGGATTGAAGTTCACGATTCTGGGGGCGCATCCAACTTCAGCTTTTCTTATCGCTAATGCAGCGGCCACGGTAGTTTCCTACTACCTCTCGCGACGGTTTACCTTTGGGGATGTCGTCCATGGCCTCAAACGTATTCAGTTCATCAAATTCGTCGGCATGTCTACGGTAGCTATTGGAATTACTGCGGCGCCGGTTTATGTATCCCGTTGGATCTTTGGAATCACGGAACCAGACGTTTCTTTTATCGTCCAGGAGATCGCCGACTTTATCGCCGGACCAATTATCGGGACGTTACTTGGGATGATCTTCCGATGGTGGGCAATGAAGAAGTTCGTCTTCCTGGATACGCTCCATAAACGTACAGAGATCCTGTAAACCGCAGGAGCAAAGCAGTCGCGATTCCGCTGCTGATTTGTTCAACTGTCAGGGCATCAGAGTACGCCCGCGGATTACGCCACCACAGTGTAACCACGATCACTGTCAAAAGTGCCCTGCCGATTTGCGGAGCCCTGAAAACCTGTGTATAGTTTTTATCTGTTGCCGGAACGGAAACAACACGGAATCTACCGATTGTTTACCCGGCAGCCAATCACTTTTCACTGAAGGTTTTCCGCCGATTTTGATCGGATCAGGAACTCTGG
>NZ_JBCPSN010000011.1:0-56932 GCF_051129975.1 Glutamicibacter sp. Je.9.36 | reverse complement strand
TAAGGCCCACTGCGCCGATGGTACTGCACTCGTGAGGGTGTGGGAGAGTAGGTCACCGCCGGACTTAACTTGAGTAGATGGTTTGAGGCCCTGGTACCGTTCGGTACCGGGGCCTCACCTGTTTAACTAGACTATTTAAGCCGTACGCGCATCGGCGGTCCTCACCCTTCCTATCTTCATGGAAGTAGATAAGGTGTGTAGTAGAAATAACAAGATCTTCTACACGAGGGGCTTTCCTTGACCACCGAGACTACGAGTCCACTGACATACCGCGACGATTCAATTCGTCCCCAGGACGATCTCTACCGCCATAGCAATGGCAAGTGGTTCGAGACAGCAACAATTCCAGGAGATCAAGGAATTTACGGTTCCTTCATGGAACTCCGCGACCAGGCTGAGGCTGCGGTCCACGGAATCATTAATGAAGCAGTGCAGAAGGTCGATTCCGGTGCAGAAACTGACGCCGCCACCCAGCGCATTGCCCGCCTCTACAGCTCATTCATGAATGAAGCCGTTATCGAAGAACGCGGTGCAGATCCGGTTGCTGTCTTCCTGAATACTATTTCGGATATCCAGAACACCGAACAGCTGCTCGAAGTATGCGGTTTCTTCCAGCGCAAAGGCATCAGCGGCTTCATGGATATCGGCGCGATGAACGACGCCGGCAATCCGGACCGGAACCTGCTGACCTTCCTGCAAGGCGGCCTGGGCCTGCCTGATGAGTCCTACTATCGCGAAGAGCAGTTCGCTGAAACCGTATCCGACTACCAGGACCACCTTGGCCGCCTGCTGGCCCTTGGCGGTATTGCCGATGCCGAAGCCGCGGCCGCACATGTCGTAGCGCTCGAGAAGACCATGGCCTCGCATCACTGGGACCGGGTCAAGGTCCGCGATGCTCAGGCACGCTACAACCTGATGTCCGACGAGGAGCTTTCCGCGCTTTTCCCGGGCGTGAGGACCTGGCTGGCAGGCGCCGGCATTGAGCCGAAGTACTACAGCGAAGTTGTCGTCTGGCAGCCAAGCTACCTTCAGGGATTGTCTGAGCTATTCGGCTCCCAGCCTCTGGATGCCTGGAAGAACTGGTTGCGGGTCCAGGTGCTGCGCTCGTTCGCTCCCTACTTGTCCAGCGCATTCGTCAATGAGAATTTCTCCTTCTACTCGGCCAAGCTCGGTGGCGTGGAACAGCTCAAGGAACGCTGGAAGCGAGGTGTCGCATTCACCGAAGGTGCTGTAGGCGAAGACATCGGCCAGCTGTACGTGGCTGAGCACTTCCCTGCAGAGGCCAAGGACGCCATGGACGCGCTGGTTCAGCGGCTCATCGAGGCTTACCGCATCTCGATCAGCGAACTGTCCTGGATGGGCCCGGAGACCATCGAAAAGGCACTGGATAAGCTTTCCAAGTTCCGTCCGAAGATCGGCTACCCGAACCAATGGATCGACTACTCTGCCATCCAGGCTGATGAACTGGACGTCATCGCGAATATTGCCTCGGCGAACGAATTCGAGTTCGCTCGTGAACTGAAGAAGATCGATGACGGGGTGGATCGCGAACTGTGGTTCATGTTCCCCCAGACGGTGAACGCCTACTACCACCCGCTGCTGAACGAAATCGCGTTCCCAGCGGCAATCCTGCGCCCGCCATTCTTCGACGTGAACCGCGACATCGCTTCGAACTTCGGCGGCATCGGCGCGGTCATCGGCCACGAAATCGGCCACGGCTTCGATGACCAGGGCTCGCAGTTCGATGGCACTGGCCAGTTGACCAATTGGTGGACCGATGAGGACCGGGCTTCCTTCGAGAAGCTGACCGCCAAGCTGGTGGACCAGTACAACGCGCTGTCCCCTTCAGAAGCCCCGGAACACAACGTCAACGGTGCACTGACCCTGGGCGAGAACATCGGCGACCTCGGTGGATTGGGCATTGCCTACAAGGCCTACAAGCTCGAGTTGGCCGCCCTTGGCATACAGGAAGATGAAGTGATCGACGGCATCACCGGCGACCAGCGCTTCTTCTACTCCTGGGCCGAATGCTGGCGCACGCTGATTCGTCCGGAGACCGCGGTGGTACGCGTGACCACCGACCCGCATGCACCCGGGGAGTTCCGCTGCAACCAGGTGCCGAAGAACCTGGCATCCTTCCACGAGGCCTTCGGCACCAAGCCCGGCGATGGCATGTGGCTGGATCCAGCTGACCGCGTAGAAATCTGGTAAACCGCATAACTGAATGGATAGGGCAGGGGCAAAGCCAGCTTTGCCCCTGCCCTATCCTGCGTTACGGGCCAAGATCACTGTGTAAGGCTGATCATGAAGGGCTTCAACTGCACGCCATGACACGTAGAATGGTCTATTGTGACTTCCGAAAATAATTCCGCACAGGCCCCAGATCCAAACGACCAGCGACAGGTGCGCACCGATAAGCGCAACCAGCTGCTGGCCAAGGGCGAGGAAGCCTACCCGGTAGGCATAGCTCGCACCCACTCGTTGCAGGAAATCCGCGACAAGTACGAGCACCTCGAAGCTGGTGAAGAGACCGAAGACGTCGTCGGCATCGTCGGCCGCATCGTGTTCATGCGCAACACCGGCAAGCTGTGCTTCGCCACCTTGCAGGAAGGCGGCCAGAAGGGCGAAGGGGTTCGCCTGCAGGTCATGCTCTCGCTTGCCAACGTTGGCGAAGAGCGCCTGGCCCAGTGGAAGTCGCTCGTCGATCTGGGCGACCATGTATTCGTGACCGGCAAGGTCATCTCCTCGCGCCGCGGCGAGCTGTCCATCATGGCAGACGCTTGGGAAATGGCTTCCAAGGCCCTGCGCCCACTGCCGGTGCTGCACGCCGATCTGAACGAAGAGACCCGCGTGCGCCAGCGCTACGCCGATTTGATCGTGCGCAATGAGGCCCGCGAAATGGTCTACAAGCGCGCCGCGATCGTCCGCGCCGTACGCAACACCCTGGAGAACCGCGGCTACGTCGAGGTTGAGACCCCGATGCTGCAGCTGGTTCACGGTGGCGCTTCGGCCCGTCCATTCAAGACGCACCTGAACGCCTTTGACCAGGAAATGACCCTGCGCATCGCCACCGAGCTGTACCTCAAGCGTTGCGTCGTTGGCGGTGTCGACCGCGTCTTCGAGGTGGGGCGCATCTTCCGCAACGAGGGTGTCGACTCGACCCACTCGCCGGAATTCACCACCTTGGAATCCTACGAAGCCTACGCCGACCAGTACGTCATGGCTGATCGCATCAAGGAAATCATCCTCAACGCCGCTGATGCCATTGGCGCCGGCCGCACCATCGAGACCCCTAAGGGCACCGCTAACCTGGACGGCGAATGGCGCTGGGTCAGCGTCTACCCGGGCCTGTCCGAAGCTGTCGGCGTGGAGATCACCCCGGAAACCGATGCTTCGGTGCTGCGCGAAGTCGCTGCGAAGCACGAAGTGAAGATCGATCCGGCCTGGGGCGCCCAGAAGCTGGTCATCGAGCTGTTCGGCGAAATCGTCGAGCCGACCTTGATCGACCCGACCTTCGTGTGCGACTACCCGCCACTGGCACAGCCGCTGGCACGCCCGCATCGCTCGAAGCCGGGAGTCATCGAGGCCTGGGACCTGATCATCGGCGGCATGGAGCGCGGTACCGCGTTCTCCGAGCTGATTGACCCGGTGATCCAGCGCGAGCGCCTGACCGAGCAGTCCCTGATGGCTGCTGGCGGCGACCCGGAAGCAATGCAGCTCGACGAAGACTTCCTTCGTGCATTGGAATACGGTGCACCGCCGATGGGCGGTATTGGTTTGGGTATCGATCGTCTGGTTATGCTTTTCACCAACGTCGGTATTCGTGAAACTATTCTGTTCCCACTCCTAAAGCCGGAGGCATAGGAATGCCATATATTGAGGCGATCGTCCCGACAATCGGCCTGGCGCTGCTTTTCTGGTACGTGATGAAAGCAATTACAAACGCGGATCGAAGAGAACGCCAAGCTGAAGCCGAAGCTGATGCGCTAATTCAAAATCGCTCGGATTCTAATAATCCAGTAAACGAGAATTAGTCTTTCCTGAAAGAACCTTGTGAATTCTGATGATAATTAGAGTTTAGTGCGGCTATTTGTATATGCTTGTTGTTTGAAATGGGCTGATGATCGAATGTCAGTTGGTCCAGTACATTCAAGCTCGGAGGAATTCCTAAATGGCACGTCAGGTTCAAATTGCCCTGATCGACGATATTGATGGTAGCGAGGCGACTGAATCTATTGCATTCAGCGTCGCTGGTCAGCATTTTGAAATCGACCTGAACGACGAGCATGCTGCTCAGTTCCATGCAGCCATCGAGCCGTACATCGATGCGGCGCGCTCGTCGAAGCAGACTGCAGCGAGCGAAGCTCCAGCAATCCGCGCATGGGCGAAGGAAAATAACATCAAGGTCAACGCACGCGGACGCCTTAATGCAGAAGTTGTAGATGCCTACAATGCTGCAATGCGCAAGGGTGGACGAAACCGCGCGAAGTAATTTGCGGGGTTTTCAACAAGTCTCAATATAAGAGCCGGCACGCAATGCGTGCCGGCTCTTATTCTTATAACGACGTTCGTAATTCATCCAATACTTTCATTGAACATCGCAATATTGGTGAGCCAAGTAAATCCGGAAATTAATCGCACCTCAATTACGGATTTCCGGTACCAGGGGACTGCTTCGGTTATCCCTGTGGCGAACAAGGGCGCATTGCCGGCGCTTGGTGCGTAGCATCGAATTATTGGTAAGCAAGGAGTGTGCCGAAGATGTTTGAGAGATTTACCGACCGTGCCCGTCGAGTTGTCGTGCTCGCCCAAGAAGAGGCGCGCATGCTCAACCACAACTACATCGGCACCGAGCACCTGTTGCTCGGTCTAATCCACGAAGGCGACGGTGTCGCCGCAAAGGCGCTTGAGTCGCTGAATATTTCGCTGGGTGCCGTTCGTGAGCAGGTTCAGGAGATTATCGGCAAGGGCCAGCAGGCGCCTTCCGGTCATATCCCGTTCACTCCTCGCGCCAAGAAGGTTTTGGAGCTCTCGCTGCGCGAAGCGCTGCAGCTGGGGCATAACTACATTGGTACCGAGCACATCCTGCTCGGCCTGATCCGCGAGGGCGAGGGCGTCGCAGCCCAGGTCCTGGTGAAGCTGGGCGCTGACCTCGGTCGCGTGCGCCAGCAGGTCATCCAGCTGCTCTCGGGCTACCAGGGCGGCAAGGAAACTGCCTCCGCTGGCGTCAGCTCGGGCGGACAGCAGGAAGGCACCCCGGCAGGTTCGGCGGTGCTCGACCAGTTCGGCCGCAACCTCACCGCAGCTGCCCGCGAGGGCAAGCTCGATCCAGTGATTGGCCGCGAGCACGAGATGGAACGCGTCATGCAGGTCCTCTCGCGCCGTACCAAGAACAACCCGGTGCTGATCGGCGAGCCTGGTGTCGGCAAGACCGCAGTCGTCGAGGGCTTGGCCCAGTCGATCGTGCGCGGCGATGTGCCCGAGACCATCAAGGACAAGCAGCTGTACACCCTGGACCTCGGTTCCCTGGTGGCCGGCTCCCGCTACCGCGGCGACTTCGAGGAACGCCTGAAGAAGGTCCTCAAGGAAATCCGCACCCGTGGCGATATCATCCTGTTCATCGACGAGATCCACACCCTCGTTGGTGCTGGTGCCGCCGAAGGCGCCATCGATGCTGCCTCGATCCTCAAGCCGATGCTGGCTCGTGGCGAACTGCAGACCATCGGTGCCACCACCTTGGATGAGTACCGCAAGAATATCGAGAAGGATGCAGCGCTTGAGCGCCGCTTCCAGCCGATCCAGGTCAAGGAGCCTTCGGTAGAGCTGACCACGCAGATCCTGCGTGGCCTGCGCGACCGCTACGAGGCGCACCACCGCGTGACCATCACCGATGGCGCACTGCAGGCCGCTGCCACGCTGGCGCACCGCTACATCTCCGATCGCTTCCTGCCGGACAAGGCCGTGGACCTGATCGACGAGGCGGGCGCACGCCTGCGCATCCAGCGCATGACCGCTCCTCCGGCCTTGAAGGAAATGGACGAGGAAATCGCCACCGTGCGCCTGGAGAAGGAAGCTGCGATTGACGCGCAGGACTTCGAAGGGGCTGCCTCGCTGCGCGATAAGGAATCCAAGCTGATCGAGGCCCGCAACGAGAAGGAGAAGTCCTGGCGCAATGGCGACATGGACGAAGTCTCCGAGGTGACCGAGGACCTTATTGCCGAGGTACTTGCCAACTCCACCGGCATCCCGGTTGTGAAGCTGACCGAGGAAGAGTCCACGCGCCTGCTGAACATGGAAGACGAGCTGCACAAGCGCGTCATCGGCCAGGACTCGGCGATCAAGGCCATCTCCCAGGCGATCCGCCGTACCCGTGCAGGCCTGAAGGATCCGAACCGCCCAGGTGGTTCGTTCATCTTCGCCGGCCCAACCGGTGTAGGCAAGACCGAGCTGGCCAAGGCGCTGGCAGAGTTCCTCTTCGGTGAAGAAGACGCGCTGATCACCCTGGACATGTCCGAATACTCGGAGAAGCACACCGTTTCCCGGCTCTTCGGTGCTCCTCCGGGCTACGTCGGCTACGAAGAGGGCGGGCAGCTGACCGAGAAGGTCCGCCGCCGTCCGTTCTCCGTAGTGCTCTTCGACGAGGTCGAGAAGGCGCACGCCGACTTGTTCAACTCGTTGCTGCAGATCCTGGAAGACGGCCGCTTGACCGACTCCCAGGGCCGTGTGGTGGACTTCAAGAACACCATCATCATCATGACCACCAACCTCGGTACCCGCGACATCTCCAAGGGTGTAATGACCGGCTTCCAGTCGGCCGCGGATACCAAGACCGGTTACGAGCGCATGCAGGCCAAGGTCCAGGAAGAACTGCGTCAGCATTTCCGCCCTGAATTCCTGAACCGTGTTGATGACACCGTGGTCTTCCCGCAGCTGAACCAGGACGAGATCGAAGAAATCGTCGACCTGTTCATCGCACGCCTGGCCAAGCGCCTGGAAGAACGCGAGATCACCATCGAGCTGACCCAGGCTGCCCGCAGCCTGCTGGCCCAGCGCGGTTACGATCCAGCAATGGGTGCCCGCCCGCTGCGCCGCACCATCCAGCGCGATATCGAGGACCAGCTCTCCGAGCGCATCCTCTTCAGCCAGATCGTTGCGGGCCAGAAGGTCACCGTCGACGTCGAGGGCGAAGGCGAGAGCCGCAAGTTCGTCTTCCACGCTGAAGGCGGCACCGGCCAGCTGGAAGGCGAGCCGGCACCGGCAGCACTGGAAAGCTAGGCCGCAGAGGCATAACCCATAGCCGTGGAACTGACAACGTTCAGTTCCACGGCTATTGGCTTTAATCCGGCCATGTCGTAGGCTCAACACATGAAGAAGCGAAGCAAAGGGCAACAGTTGATTGCCGCTTCCTGCCTCGCAGTCATGGCCTATTCAGCCCTGTACCTTCTCCTCCGTCCCCAGCTTCCTGGACAGTTGGTGCGCCATGCCGGCGCCGACGGAGCCGGATACGGCCCAACGTGGCTGGTGGTGCTGGTGATTGGTGCCGCGGGCACGCTCAGTATTGCCATCGGCATCATTGCCTACCGCGACTTCACCTCATTGGGGCACTGGAACCCGGGACCGAAATCGATTGTGGTCTGTTTCCTGGCCGCTGGCTTCGGAATCCTCGGACTGGGCGCTGCCATGCTTCTCGCCGCCATGGGAGAAGACGCCGCGCAGCAAGGCACCCTGCCTATTGGCATGGGACTGCTTGGGCTGATCGGGGTCTTCGCGCTTTCCGCCTCGCTGCTGGCAAAGGCATTGCCCCAGGCGGAGCAAGAAAGTCTCGACGCCTGAAGAGCAATCGAATCCCTCCGGGCGTGCTGGGCTTAGCGGGCCACCGCCTTGGCTACTAACTCGGCAAGCATTTCTTCGAGCTGCCCATCAAGCGCGGTAATGGCGAACGAGGTGGGCCATAGGGTGCCCTCATCCAGCTGCGCAACATCGTTGAAGCCGAAAGTCAGGTAGCGGGTACCGAACTTCTTGGCATCCTGCATGAAGCACAAGATCTTGCCGTCCAAGGCGTAAGCGGGCATGCCATACCAGGTTTTCGGCTCCAATTCCGGAGCCGTTTCGGTGATGATCCGGTGCAGCTTCTGCGCAAGCACCTTGTCGTTGCCCTCGAAGGAAGCAATCTTCTCTTCCACTTCCTTGCGGGCATGTTCCGCCTTCTCGGCTTTGGTCATGCGCTTCTTCGAAGTGCGCACCTCAGCGGCCCGCTCTTTCATCGCGGCCTTCTCGGCGGCTGAAAAGCCTTCTTGTTCTGAACTGCTCATGCTTCTTCTCCCTGAACTGCTTGGTTGATACGGACCATATTTCCCGAAGGATCACGGAAGGCGCAATCGCGCGGACCCCACGGTTGGTCCATTGGCTCCTGCAGGACTTCAGCGCCCGACGCGCTCAAAGTTTCAAAGACCTTGTCCAGATCATTGGCGGACAGCACCAGCGGGCCGATCGCGCCCTTGGCTACCAGCTCGGCCAGGGCCTGCGCATCGGCAGCTGACCGTCCAGCGCCCGGAGCCGAAAGCACCTGGTTAGTGCCGGTCCATCAGGTCCCTGGCCCGGCGCAGGTGCGCCAGGGTTTTCAGCGCTTCGGCATCCACCGGCTAGCCCCGGTTCCTGGCTCGCAGGACAAGGAATGCACCCAGCACCGTTGAGCACAGGTAGATGCCGGTGACGGTGATCCAGCCCGCGGTGAAGCCACCTGCCGAGCCCACCAGCAGGCCCATGGCCAACGGCCCCACGGTGAAACCGCCAAACTGGCCCGCCGAGACGATTCCGCTGGCACTTCCCAGGCGGCTTGCAGGGATCACCCGCAGCAAGCCCGCCATCAGCACTACCGAAACTCCCAGGGCCGAGGCCCCGTGCAGGCAGACCGCTAGCCAGAGCAAGGCCACCGAGTGCAGCTGCTGGGCCATCAGGAAGCTGGCACCGCCCGCAGTGGCCAGCGACGCCAGCAGCAGCAAGAGCTTAGGCGCTGATACGCCGCGTGACATCATCTGCCCCCATCCGACGCGGGCGGAAACGCCAATGACGCCAGCGACCGCGGCGGTCAGGCCGCCAGCCACCAAGGAGAAGTCCAGCTCGCGGACCGCAAAGAGCGCCAGGTAGACGTTGGTCGCCTGAACGCCGACACCGTTGATGAAACCGAATAGGGCCAGCGCAAAAATGACGAACTTCGTGGAGGGGGCGGCCGCAGCCACCGGCTGGCTCGCGCCCGCTGCCGCCTTCTGCGGGGCAGGCGCGGCGAGCATGGGAGTCGCGCGGATAACCCGTACAGCGATGACCGCGAGGACCGCGGCGAGCACGGCGCCGGCCAGCGATGCTCCGTTCCAGCCAATGAATGCAGCCAGCAGCGGGAACCCCACGCTGCCTACGAGCTGCGAAACCTGCACGCCAGACTGCTTGATGCCGGTCCACGTGATGCGCTGGGCACTAGGGACGCGCTGGGCCAGAATGCGGTTGGTGACCCCGTTGGGGAATGACTGGGCGAAGCCGGCCAGGCCGGAAGCCGCCAGGAGCAAGACGTAGCCGGCGGGAATGGCGGCCAAGCCCAGCGCGACCGCCGTCGTGCCGAAGATCAGCAGGATCAGCCTGGTATCCGGTTGCCTGTCGGAGAACTTCCCGAAGACGGCGTTACCCAGTGCCGCGCAGCCGAAGCACACTGTCGCCAACAGGCCGAACTGGGATTCGGTGATTCCCAAATCCCTGATGACCAGGTCGCTGGTGGCGTTCAACCCGTAATTAAGCAGGGGAGCGATGCCGACGGCGGATAGGAGGACGGCAAGCAACCCGAATCCGGGGCGTGCTGTTCTAGCTGGCATCCTCATCCTTGCTCCAGTGCGACTTCAATGTTCAAGTTTATTGTGGCACGCCGTGTTGCGGGATGTTCCTTCAATGACATATCCGGCATCTGCTTCGATTCTGCAAACGGTGGGGCATAGGATTTAGAACGTGAACTCTTTTACCGTCCGCTCAGCCAGAACCAGTGATGTCAACGCTATCCGCGATCTTGTGCGCCCGTTGGCCGAGGAACGGATCCTGCTGGATAAGGAAGCGGTCACCTACTACGAGTCCATCCAGGAATTCCTGGTCGCCGAGGACGCGGACGGCAATGTTGTCGGCTGCGGCGGTTTGCACGTCATCTGGGAAGACATCGCCGAAATCCGTACCTTGGCGACCTCGGGCGAGCTGCGTGGCAAGGGCGTAGGCCATGTCCTGCTCTCCGAACTCTTGGAACGTGCCCGGGAAGTCGGGGTTGGCCGCGTCTTCTGCCTGACCTTCGAAGTGGATTTCTTCATACGCCAAGGCTTCAAGGTGATGGCTGACCAGAGTGCCGTGGATCCAGCGGTATACCAGGAGATCCTGCTCTCCCGGGATGAAGGCGTCGCTGAATTCCTGGACCTCGCACGCGTGAAGCCGAATACCTTGGGCAACACCCGCATGATCATTACGCTGGACTGATACTTCTAGTCCATCCGGTCGTAGCGAGCACGGAACACCAGGTACACCGCGTAGCAAACCAGGCCCGCACCGATAGCAACCAGGACAACCGGCCCAAACGGCTGATCCTGGATGGCCTTCAGCGCGCCATCAATGCCGCTGGCCTCTTCCGGGTCGCGCTGTACCGTGGCCACGATGAAGAGCAGGCCCACGGCACCGAGGACGACGCCCTTGGCCGGATAGCCCAGCATGCCCGAGTACCTGATCGCGCGCGATACCTCGGTATTTCCGGAACCGGAGAGATCCTTCAAGAACTTCCGGGTGGCACCCTTGTAGATGTAGTAGCCGGCCATGGCCAGCAGCCCCAGGCCCAAGGCGATCAGCAACCCCCGGCCAAGTCCGGTCTTCATCATTTCTCCGCTGAAGCTGGTGGCAGTCTTTCCCGAATCACTGGGAATTCCCACCGCAAACCGCCCAAAGGTGAAGCCGACAGCCAAGAAGGATACCGAGATGGCCGCGGACTTGAGCCTGCCCTTCAGTTCGTTTTCGGGCAAGAAGGCCTGCGCCAAGGACCATAGGCCCAGCAATAGTGCGCCGATTGCGCAGATCCACAGCAAGACCATGCCGAAAGGCTGCTCTGCCAAGGCGCCCATGGCTCCGCCTTGATCGGCTTCCGCCTTGCCGCCGGCAGCGACGAAAGCTGCGAGGATTCCCACGGTTGCGTGAAGTACGCCGTTGGCGACGTATCCCAGGCGTGCGGCGCGTTCGAACCATGGGTGCTTGGCTACGTGGCGAACAGCAGCGGCCGGATCAACTGAAGCGTTCATGGGCTAAGCATAGGTAGGCATCAGGGCATAAAGCTAGCCGCTTCTGGCTCGTTCCGGGACGATGCTACGAAGGCAGGCGGATTCCATCTTCTTCGGCGATCGCCAGGCCATCTTTGAGCAGCCCGGCCAGTGCCCGTTCACGCTGCTCCAATGGTGATTGCAATTGGTCAAGCGCCACATACCTTGCATGCGATTCATGGGACAGCTCGGCCAGGAAGGACTGCTCTGGCACCGCCTGCTCATGCTCGCGCAGGATCGCCATGATGGCGCCGCGGACCTGCCGGTCCGTACCCTTCCAAGCTTGTCCCTTCGGGATGTAGTGCGGGGCCGGCTGCCCCTGGGCAATCCATGCGCACTGCTGGAAGACCGGGCATTGCTCGCACTTCGGGCTGCGAGCGGTGCACACCAGGGCACCGAGTTCCATTACCGAAATATTCCACAGATTCGCTGCCTGATGATCCTCGGGCTGGACTTCTCCAGCCCGGGCGAATTCACTGGCACGCGGACTTGGCTCGGGCAATGCCATGCCGCCAAAGAGCCGTGCATGCACGCGGCGAATGTTCGTGTCTACGACAACGGTGCGCTCGCCGAAGGCAAAGCAGGCAATGGCGGCCGCGGTGTAGGAGCCGATGCCCGGCAAGGCCAGGAGCTCGGCTTCGGTGCGCGGGACTTCGCCGTTGTACTCGGTGGTGATCTCCACGGCGGCGGCGTGCAAGCGCTGCGCGCGCCGCGGATAGCCCAGCCGTCCCCACGCTTTCAGCGCTTCGGACAGCGGTTCCGCAGCCAGATCCTGCGGCCGTGGCCAGCGGCGCATCCATTCTTCCCAAACCGGCAAGACACGAACTACCGGAGTCTGCTGGAGCATGAACTCGCTGACCATGACTTCCCAGCCGCTCACTCCGGGGCGTCGCCAAGGCAGGTCGCGGGCGTTCTCTAGGTACCAGGTGTTGATGGTGTTGTGGATTTGCTGCACCCCACCACTCTAAGCCAGCGCACCGGCCGCCCGGAATCAGCGGGAATGGATTGCAGAACGTGATTTGCCCCGGATCCTACGCCATTACCGGCTTCGAGCAGGCAAATGAATTAGCCTTAAGCCATGAGCAACGCATCAGGGGGGAAACCATCGGCCAGCGTCTACCGGCGCAGGCGGATCACCGTGGCAGTACTTGCCCTGGTGCTCGTCGGCCTGCTTGCCTGGGGCGTCGTTGCGCTGGCCGGATTGTTCTCCCCTGATGAGAAGAATACTGCGGGCAATGAGCCAAGCGCCCAGCAAACCCAGTCGGTTCCTTCGCCATCGCCAGAGCCGGAAGACGACGAAGCTGCGGCCAAGAAGTGCAAGAGCGACGAGGTCGAGATTACTGCGACTACCGATGCGAAAAGCTACGCCTCGGACAAGAAGCCGACCTTGCTGCTGGGCATCGAAAATGTTTCCAAGCGCGAATGCGAATTGAACGTCGGAACCACGCAGCAGGAGTTCCTGGTTTCCAGCGGCGCGGACCGCATCTTCTCCACCATCGACTGCCTGGACGGCGCAGAAGATGTGGACCTGGCCTTCAAGCCGGGGCAGAAGGAGAACGCGCGCTTCACCTGGAACCGCGAGCGTTCGGCTCCCGGGTGCAAGTCGGTCAGCGTGCAGCCGCGTCCGGGAACCTACAAGTTCACCGCCGCTATCGGCGACTTCGTTTCGGAGCCGGTCACCTTCACCTTGGAGTGAAAACGCCTAGATGTAGCGATCCAGCAACGAGGATTCGGCCATGCGGGCCAGCCCTTCCCGGATGGAGCGTGCACGCTGCTCGCCGACGCCCTCGATTTCCATGAGCTGGCTGGTGGACGCTGCCATGAGCAGCTGCAAGTTATCGAATGACGCCACCAGGCGGTCCCCGACCAGCTTGGGCACCGTGCGGATCTGCGAAAGCAGGCGGTAGCCCTTCGGGGTCAGCTGGTCGTCTTGGCCAATGGTGGAGTGCGGGAACAGGATCTTGGTCAGGCCATCAAGCTCAATGAGCTGGGCATCGGAAACTTCATGCAGCGTCTCCAGGGCACGCTCGATATCCAGCTCCTGGCCTTCCGCGTCGGAATAGTCCCGCAGGAGCAACTGGTTATCCGCCTGGATGCCGGAGAGCAATTCCGCATGCTGGGCCGCCAGCAGGCGCCCATCGATGCCCAGCTCCAGCACGTAGCGGGAGATTTCTTCGCTGGTACGGCGCAGCATCTCGGTGCGCTGCAAGACAGCGAGCACTTCCCGCGCGGTGGCGACATCTTCGATTTCCGCAGCTGACAGGGCGCTGGTGACCTGGTCCAGGCGGTGGCGGTACCGCTCCAAGGTAGCAATAGCCTGGTTGCCGCGGGCCAGCAGGCGCTCGGCTGGCTCGAGCACATGGCGCTCGCCGTCGGCATAGAGGGTGATGGTCTGCATGGACTGCGAAACCGAAATCGTCGGGAACCCGGTTTGCGCGGCTACGCGTTCTGCCGTGCGGTGGCGGGTGCCGGACTCCTGGGTTTCAATCTGCGCATCCGGCATCAGCTGCACGCCGGCCTGCTGGATCTGGCGTCCGGTGCCGTCCAGAATGATCGCGCCGTCCATCTTGGCCAGTTCGCGGATGCGTGTAGGCGTGTATTCGGTGTTGATCCTGAAGCCGCCGGAGCTGATCGACTCCACGAGCCTGTCATGGCCCAGCACTATGAGAGCGCCAGTACGGCCGCGCTGGATCCGTTCAAGACCCTGGGCGAGCTCGGTACCTGGGGCAATCTGGGCCAGAACGGCAAGGAATCCGGGGGTTGGGTGCGCTTTCAACTTGCGTCCTTTCGGCGGGCAGCAACAATCAAGTTTATCCTGCGGGCTTCTGCCGCTGGTTAAACGCAATATCCAGCGCCTGCGCGATGTTCTCCACCTGGAATACGCGGATGCCCTCGGGGATATTCTTCAACGGTTCCGGGGTAGCCGGAGCCATCGCGAAAGAGAAGCCCAAACGCTGCGCTTCGGTGATGCGCCGTGAGATTTCCGGTACTTGCCGAACTTCGCCGGCCAAGCCGACTTCGCCGAAGGCCACGAAGTCCTGCGGCAGCGGGAATTCATTCATCGAAGAAGCCAATGCCAGCGCGCAGGCCAGATCCGAGGCGGGTTCGGCAATTTTCACGCCACCCACGGTGGCGATATACGAGTCCATGGACGACAGATCCATATGCGCGCGGGCCTGCAGCACCGCCACAACCATTTGCGCCCGCGCGGCATCCAAGCCACTGGTGGCCCGGCGGGCAGCAGGGGCATTGCTGCGCGAGAGCAAGGTCTGCACCTCGGCAACCAGCGGCCGGCGGCCCTCCATCGTGACGGTGATGCAGGTGCCCGGCACCGGGGTGCGGGTTCGGGTGACGAAAAGCTTGGAAGGATCGGTCAGCGATTCAATGCCGTCTTCATTCAAATCGAAGCAGCCCACCTCGTCGGTGGCTCCGTAGCGGTTCTTCAGCGCGCGCAGGATGCGCAACCGCGAATGCTTCTCGCCATCGAACTGGCAGACCACATCCACCAGGTGCTCGAGCAGCCGTGGGCCGGCGACCGAACCTTCCTTGGTCACGTGGCCGACCATGATGGTGGACATGGCTCGGGTCTTGGCCGCGTTGATGATCGAGGCAGCGACTTCGCGCACCTGGGAAACGCCGCCGGCAGCGCCGTCCACCTCTGCCGAGGAGAAGGTCTGCACCGAGTCCAGGATCAGCAGCTGCGGATCGATCTCCTGGATCTGCCCCAAGGCCAGAGCCAGGTCGGTTTCGGCGGCCAGGAACAGCGTATCGGCGATGGCGTTGATGCGTTCGGCGCGGGACTTTACCTGCGCGGCGGACTCTTCACCGGTTAGATAGAGCACGCGCAAGCCGGTTTGCGCGGCTTTCGCGGCAACGTCCAAGAGCAGCGTGGACTTGCCCACGCCAGGTTCGCCGGCCAGCAGGATCGCGGCTGCCGGAACCAGGCCGCCACCGAGCACGCGGTCAAGTTCGGAGACGCCGCTGGGGCGGAAGGCCGCTTCGGAGCCGTCGATCTGCGCGATCGGCTTGGCGGGGTGGGCCACCTTGGCCGCGGCTACGGTACGGGCGGAGACGACACCCACTTCTTCGACGGTGCCCCAGGCCTGGCATTCGCCGCAGCGGCCCACCCACTTAATCGTGGTCCACCCGCATTCAGAGCATTTGAACGATGCGGAAGACTTGCTGCGAGTGGAGGTTTTGGCCATGGCTCAATGCTATCGAGCCATGCGGACATTTTCGTTCAGGACAGCTTGGGCAGCACTTCGATGGCTTCTTCGTGTTCGCGGCCGGCCGCTTCGAGCAGATCCACCACCATCGGGCGCAGCAGCAAGACCAGGCCTTCGCCCTGGAGCCCTTCAACTCCCAGGGCGCGCGGATCCAGCTGGGCGGCAACGCCTTCGAGCTGCAGCTGGGCGGCCTTCTCGTATTTGCGTTGGCCAGCCACCGTGGTTTCGCGCACCGAATGCGCCAAGGTGTTGACCGCCTCGGATAGCTCGCGCATCAGGGGAGCCAAGGTTTGCGCGCCTTCCGGGGTCAGTGCGCTGTTGCTGAGCACGGAGGCAAGGCGCCGGGCGAAGACCCGCGAGTTGCGGGCGGCCCAGTCGTAGTGGTTGAAACGCTTGGATAGCCGGTTCAGTTCATGGCGGTGGCGCCGTCCGGTGGGGGAAATCGTTGCGATTTCCTTCGAAGCGCGGAAGGCGGCGGGCAGCATATCCAGGTACTTCTGGGTTCCGCGAGCCTTGATCAGTGCGTGGAAGGCTGCGCGCCGGTCATCGTCGCGGATGGCCCAGGCGCATTCCAAAAGCGCTTCGGAGAGCTCCTTGAACAGATCCGATAACGCGGAAACCGGGCTGCGCCGCGGGTCGGTAGGCCAGAAAATAATCACCAGCAGGGCAAGCAGGGACCCGGTCAGGGCATCGATGGAACGGGCAAATGGCCCATCCGCGCTGATGGGCAGCAGCACTACCAGTGCCGATTGCATGCCCAGCTGGGTAGAGAAGATGGCACCGGAATCCAAATAGCGGGCAATGACCAGGCTCAGCGACATCACCAGTGCGGCCTGCCAGATCCCCTGCCCGAACCAGTGCATGAGGATATCGCCCAGCGCCACCCCCAGGGTGCACCCCAGGGCGACTTCGGCGGTTTTGCGCACGGTGGTGGAGGCGCCGAAGCCCAGGGAAACCAGCGCGCTGGTGGCTGCGAAAATCGGCTGGGAATGTCCCCAGATGCTTTCGGCGATCCAAAAGGCTCCGATTGCGCCAAGCGTCATGCGCAGGATTCTAGGCAGGGAGTTGCGCGAGCGTATCAGCCCAGCGCGATTGCGCTGCGCTATGAATCCGAATAGTTGCGCTGGCATGCGCTTCACTTTCCGCCCAGTTGCCATGGCTTCAGTCTTCCACGTGTTCGGCGGCAGGTGGCAGAAGCTGCCGGGATATTGCGCTGGTGAGCAGGATCACTTGGCTTCGGGTATGTTGTTAACCTTATGTTCACCTTTGCCGGGGGAGCTGGTTACTTTCGATCTTTAACGTCGTAGATGAAGCGGGAAGAAGCCGCTGAAGGTTTTACATCGATCTACCAACATGGGGAGTAAATCTCGTGAAGCTCAATCGCTTTGGCAGCGCAGCTGCTGTTCTTTCCGTAGCGGCACTCGCGCTGACCGCTTGCGGCTCGGATAACCCAACCGCCGCAGCAGGTTCTGAAGGTGCCGAGGCGTCGGCAGCATCCGGTGTCACCGGAACCCTGACCGGCATCGGCGCATCCAGCCAGAACTCGGCCATGGAAGCATGGACCACCGGCTTCAAGACCGCTAACCCGGAAGCCAACGTGCAGTACTCGCCAGATGGCTCCGGCGCAGGCCGCGAAGCATTCCTGGCCGGTGGCGCGCAGTTCGCCGGCTCGGATGCATACCTGAAGGAAGACGAAGCCGAAAAGGCCAAGGAAGTTTGCGGCCCCGAAGGCGCATTCAACATCCCGGCCTACGTTTCGCCGATCGCGATCGCTTTCAACCTCGAAGGCGTTGAAGAGATCAACATGGACGCAGCCACCATCGCCAAGGTGTTCAAGAAGGAAATCACCAAGTGGAACGATGAGGCTATCGCCAAGCAGAACGAAGGCGTTGAACTCCCGGACACCGCAATCACCGTGGTGCACCGCAATGATGAGTCCGGTACCACCGAGAACTTCGTCGAGTACCTGAAGGCCGCAGCGGCTGACGTTTGGAGCTACGATGTTTCCGGCGACTGGCCAAGCGACATCCAGTCGGAGAATGCCAAGGGCACCTCTGGCGTGGTTTCGACCACCACCTCCACCAACGGCGCAATCACCTACGCCGACTTCTCCGCAGTGGGCGGCCTGTCCACCGTGAACGTGAAGGTCGGCGAGGAATACACCAAGATTTCTGCTGAAGCAGCTGCCAAGGCACTGGAGACCGCAACCCCAGTCGAAGGCGCAGCCGAGAACGACCTGGCTCTGGACCTGGAGCGCGACACCACCGAAGCGGGCACCTACCCAATCGTCCTGGTTTCGTACCACATCTTCTGCAGCAGCTACAAGGACCAGGCAACAGCCGATCTGGTCAAGGCCTTCGGCAACTACGTCATCTCCGAAGACGGCCAGAAGACCGCGCAGGCTTCGGCAGGCAACGCCCCGATCTCGGCAGCCATTGCCGAGAAGGCAAAGAAGTCGATCGACGGCATCACCGTCGCCGAGTAGTACCCCGCCGGGCAACCGGCACCAGGTGCGGGTGGACGAACTCACCCACCCGCACCAGCAGTACCCCTCCACCCCCGCAGTGAAAACTGCACCACCCCCGTTTCGTAAAGGCTCTAGCCATGACTACCAATGCTTTGACAAGCAAGTCATCGACTTCCGGCCGCGCTGGTGACAAGATCTTCTCCGGTGCCGCCCTGGGCGCCGGTATCCTGATCCTGATCACGCTCTTCGCGGTCGCGGTCTTCTTGCTGATCCAAGCCCTGCCGACGTTCTTCGCCGATCCGGCGGAGATTTCCGGCGGCGCAGGATTCTTCGCTTACATCTGGCCGATTGTTATCGGCACCGTGATCGCAGCGGCTATCGCGCTGCTGATCGCCACCCCGATCGGCATCGGCGTGGCGCTGTTCATCTCGCACTTCGCTCCACGCAAGGTCGCAGGCCCGCTGGGCTACCTGATCGATCTGCTGGCCGCGATCCCCTCGGTGATCTACGGCGCGTGGGGCTACATGGTGCTCGCTCCGGCTCTGGTTCCAGGCTACGAATGGCTGGCCAAGAATCTGGGCTTCATCCCCATCTTCGAAGGCCCCGCCAGCCAGACCGGCAAGACCATGCTCACCGCCGGCATCGTGCTGGCCGTGATGGTGCTGCCGATCATCACCTCGCTGAGCCGCGAGATCTTCTTGCAGACTCCCAAGCTGCACGAGGAAGCCGCGCTGGCACTGGGCGCAACCCGCTGGGAAATGATCACCACCGCGGTGATCCCGTTCGCCCGTCCGGGCATCATTTCCGCCGTCATGCTGGGTCTGGGCCGCGCCTTGGGCGAGACCATGGCCGTTGCGCTGGTGCTCTCCACCGGCAACCTGATCCCATCGCTGATCAAGACCGGCAACCAGACTATCGCCGCGGAAATCGCCTTGAACTTCCCTGAGGCCTTCGGCCTGCGCCTGGCAGAGCTGATCGCCGCCGGCCTGGTCCTGTTCCTGATCACCCTGGTCGTGAACATGATCGCTCGTGGAATCATCGCCCGCCACAAGGAATTCTCGGGAGCTAACTGATGAGCACCATGACTACTAACCAGAGCAACAGGCCCGGGGCCCCGACTCCACCGGTGCGCAAGCGCAACTCCTTGGCCAAGGGCAAGCTGCCGAAGTGGGCCATCTGGGCGATCGCCGCAGGCGCCATCATTGTCGGCGCGGCAGCGTCCACGCTGACCGGCTTCAACGTTGCCTCCTTCGCCATCTACTCGGCGCTCATCTTCCTGGTGGCCGCCTCCGTGATCACCACCGCAGCTGAAGGCAAGCGCCGCGGCAAGAACGCGATGTGGACCTACCTGATCTACGCGGCGTTCATCGTCGCCGTAATCCCGCTGGTATCCGTGCTCTATACGGTGCTGGAAAAGGGCATGCCGGGCCTGAACAGCCACTTCCTGTTCAGCTCCATGAACGGCGTGACCGGCGCGGTGGACAATGAATCCGTCGCCAATGGCACCCCGGTAGTCGGCGGCGCGTACCACGCGGTGATGGGCACCTTGCTGATCACCCTGTGGGCCACCTTGATCTCCGTTCCGGTGGGCATGCTGACCGCTGTCTACCTGGTGGAATACGGGCAGGGCAAGGCGCTGTCCAAGGCGATCACCTTCTTCGTCGACGTGATGACCGGCATCCCTTCGATCGTTGCCGGCCTGTTCGCAGCGGCCTTCTTCGGCATGATCCTGGGTCCGAACGCCCGCATGGGCATCGTCGCGGCGGTCGCGTTGAGCGTGCTGATGATCCCAACGGTGGTCCGCTCCACCGAGGAAATGCTCAAGATCGTTCCCAACGAACTGCGTGAAGCTTCCTTCGCGCTGGGCGTGCGCCGCTGGCGCACCATCTTGAAGGTCGTCATCCCGACCGCGATCTCCGGCATCGCCTCGGGCGTCACCCTGGCCATCGCCCGCGTGATCGGCGAGACCGCGCCAATCCTGGTCACCGCAGGCATCGCAAGCCAGATCAACATGAACGTCTTCGCAAACTGGATGTCCACGCTGCCGACGTTCATCTACTACCAGATCCTGACTCCGACCAGCCCGACGAACATCGACCCGTCGGTGCAGCGCGCCTGGGCTGCTGCCCTGCTGCTGATCTTCATGGTCATGGCTTTGAACCTCATCGCCCGCCTGGTCGCTTCGATCTTCGCCCCAAAGAAGGGCCGTTGAGCTAAGGCTCCGGTCCGGACAAACCCGAACTTTTCAAGGATTACATCATGGCAAAACGCATTGACGTCAACGACCTGAACGTCTACTACTCCAAGTTCCTCGCCGTTGAAGGCGTCTCGATCAACATCGAGCCGAAGTCCGTCACCGCTTTCATCGGCCCCTCGGGCTGCGGCAAGTCCACCTTCCTGCGCACCCTGAACCGCATGCACGAGGTCATCCCGGGCGGCCGCGTCGAGGGCCAGGTCCTGCTGGACGGCGATGACCTGTACGGCGCCGGCGTCGACCCGGTCACCGTGCGCAGCCAGATCGGCATGGTCTTCCAGCGTCCGAATCCGTTCCCGACCATGTCCATCAAGGACAACGTGCTCGCCGGAGTGAAGCTGAACGGCCAGCGGATTTCCAAGTCCGATGCCGATGCCCTGGTCGAGAAGTCGCTACGCGGCGCCAACTTGTGGAACGAAGTCAAGGATCGCCTGGACAAGCCGGGCTCGGGACTCTCCGGCGGCCAGCAGCAGCGCCTGTGCATCGCCCGCACCATTGCGGTCAAGCCGGACGTGATCCTGATGGATGAGCCTTGCTCGGCATTGGACCCGATCTCCACCCTGGCTATCGAGGACCTGATCAACGAGCTGAAGAACGACTACACCGTAGTGATCGTGACCCACAATATGCAGCAGGCTGCACGCGTGAGCGACAAGACCGCGTTCTTCAACATTGCGGGCACCGGCAAGCCGGGCAAGCTCATCGAGTACAACGACACTGCAGCCATCTTCTCCAACCCGGAGCAGAAGGCCACCGAGGATTACGTCTCCGGACGCTTCGGATAAAGATTTCGGATACCGCCGCTCCTTGAGCCGGCGGTAGACGGACCGGAAGGGGGGTCTTCCGGGGATCCTGGAGGGGATCACCGCCAGCGGCGCACCGATTACGGTGCGCCGCTGCACTTTAACTATTCATGTAAAGCACCCTTGACTGTAAAGCACGCTTGTCAGTAAAGTGTGGTTTACATCAATAGGGATAGGGGACAACGATGGATTCAAAAGCAGTTGGCCAGAGCAAATGGGGCCGTTCGCGCTTCGGTGGCGGGTCGGGCGCCCTGATTGCCGTCAGCCTCAGCGCAGGGGCAGTGCTTTCAGCCGGTGCAGGTGTGCTCTTCGCCCGGCTGAACGCCCCGGAGCATTTCGTCTTGGCAGCGTTGCTCATGGCCGCTGGCTTGCTGCCGGTGCTTTCTACAGCTTGCTGGGCGTTGCTGCTGGATCGCGACACCCTGCGCGGTGCCACAAGGAACCCCGAGATATCGGTGGAGAGCCAGTGGTATGACCGAGCTGCCATCGGAGTGTTCCAGGATTTGCTGTTAGTTTGCGGCCTCGGTGGTGCAGTGTTTTCGTTCATTCAGATCCAAGCATCACTTGGCCTCGTTCTGGCTGGTGTCGTGCTGCTGGCGTTGCTTGACTTCGGAATCCGCTATTTCATCATTAAGCGGGCAGAAAGCTAGTGGAGAACAATCTCAGTGCATACCGCAGGGAACGCGGGTTCTCCCAGCAAGCATTGGCCGACCTGCTGGGCGTCTCCCGGCAGACCGTCATCTCGCTTGAAAAAGGCCGCTACGACCCGTCCCTGCCGCTGGCATTCAAGCTCTCGGCGGTCTTCGGCTGCAAGATCGAAGACCTCTTCATTCCGGGCGAAGACTAGGCGTTGCCCAGCAGCGGGTGCACCGCCAGGGTGAGAATCGCGCCGCAGGCAACGCAGGCAATCGGGGTCAGCACCCAGTGCAGCAGCACCTTGGTGACATTGCGCCACACCACCGATTCGAAAGACTGGTTATTGCCGGCACCGACGATGCCGCTGGTTACCGCCTGCGTGGTGGACAGCGGCAGGTGCAAGACGAGCGAGCCGAGGAACAGCATTGCCGCGGCTACGCCCTGGGCGATCATGCCGCGCAGCGGATCGAAGTTCACCAGCCGGCGGCCGAGCGTATAGGTGATGCGCCATCCGCCCAGGAGCACGCCAAGCCCCAGTGCCGAGGCCGCGGCCAGCTGGATAGCCCATGTCACGGGCCCCGGGTCCATTGCATGACCGGTGATCAGCACCAGTGCGATCATCGCGCCGGTGCGCTGGCCATCTTGCAGTCCCAGTCCCAGAGCCACGGCGCAGGCGGTGATGGCCTGGCCTGCGCGCGAGCCGTTGTTGACCGAACGCGAGGAGTTGTGGCGCATCAGCCAGGTCGCCGGAATCACCAGCGCATAGGACAACAGGTAGGCGATGACCGGGGTGATCAGCATGGGCAGCAGCACCGAGCCGAGCAGCAGACCCCAGGCCCCGGACATCGACAGGTCGCCCATGAAAGCCGAGGCGCCGCTGGCGCCCACCAAGCCGGAGAACAGCGCATGGGTGGAACTGACCGGCAGGCCGCGCCACCAGCAATACAGGCCCCACGCGCCGGCGGTCAGCAGGCCGCAGATCAGCAGCTTCAATCCGACGACGCCATCGGGGAGATTGAAGTTCAGCTTGTCCACCAGCGCCACGCTCAGCCCCGAGGTCGCCAAGGTGCCGAGGAAGGCGAATACCGCCGCCACAGAGACCGCAATGGCCGGGCGCAGCGCCCTGGTGCGGACGGAGGCCGCAACGGCCGTAGAGGAATCCCTGAAGCCGTTGAGCACGCCATAGCCCAGGGTCAGGACGATCGCGAATCCGGTGAGGACCGAAAGGATGGTCATTTCCCCTAGGACTCCTTCACCAGCACGCGACCCAGGTGGTCGGCGAACTGGCGCAGGGTGTTGGCGGTAAGCATCAGGTGGTCGGCCACGCGCTGGTGGCGGTGGATGGTCCCTGGCTTGGCGAACTTCGCGATCTCATTGACCCACACCAGGTGGGTTCGGGCCGCGCGCTTGGAGAACTGCAGCATCTGCAGCCAGTTGTCTTCCAGGTCATCGAGGTTATGCAGGCGCTGGACCGAATCGGAGGCCAGCTCGGCCAGCTGCGAAATGAGTTCAAGCTGCTCCGAGGAACGCTCGGAAAGCGGGGTGGAGCCAACGGTCATGATCAGTTCGCCGGTGCCGCGCAGCTGTTCCATGGTTTCGTGCAGCAAGCGCGAAAGCGTGTACATGTCTTCGCGGGGAAGCGGGCTGATATAGCTGGTTCGCAGGTGGGTGAGCACCGCGTGCACCAGATCGGAGGCCTCGGCTTCCGCGGAGGCCAGATCCCGCAGCTGGTCCGCACGGGTATCGGGTGAGCCGATCATCTCGGCGACATTGGCAACGGAGGTGCGAATGGTCGTCGTCAACCCGCACAGCAACTCGATGCCGCGCGAGGCGGAGGGAAAGATCTGGAACTTCACTTTACGGCGCACCATTCGATTCGACGGCTATTGGTACCAACGCAGAACAGTTTACGACGTGGAAGTTAACACCGGGTATTTGAAGGTGCCGGACCGGGAACGCCTCTCGGCGGAAGGCCGCTCGAAGCGGCAGAATTTTGGAGCCCGGGGTTACCAGCGGCCCGGCACCGTTACCTAGTGTTCTCGCCCTACCGGTGTGCTGTCAACCGCAGGGCGGCGCTCGTGCGTTTTCTCACGCTAGCGGCGCACGCTCTTCTCCGCTCCGCTCAGGCAGAGCAGCGCGCAGCAGAACCAGATCGCTCCCGCCGGCCCCAAACCCGCGGCGACCGTACTCGAGATGATCGGCAAAGCTACTTGTCCGACCCGGTTTCCCATGAGCCGCACGGCCAATGCGGCACCGCGGTCCACCGCCGGCACCGAGGTGGAAATCATGGTCATGGTCATCGGCTGGCCCAGGCCCAGGAAGAAGCCGCCGACCAGCAACGCGGCCCCGGAGGCCCACAGCGAATCGATGAAGATCGGGGCCAGCGTGATGGCTATGCCCGAAATGTACAAACTGGTGACCAGCAGGTGGTTGCGTTCGAAGTGGGCCGAGAGCTTGGGGATGAACAGCCGGGAAACTACCGAAGCGAAACCTCGAATGGCCAAAAGCACACCAACATCTTCGGGTGTGACGCCATGTTTCTCCGCCACCAGCGGCAAGAAGGCCGTGAGGATGTCCAGCATGGCCAGCAAGGTCATCGAGGCGAACATGTGCGAAGCCATGCCCTTGATGCGCAAGACCGAGGGAATGGAGGCTTCGGACTTCGCCGGGCGGGTTTGCGGCGCCGTCTTGGAAATCCTCGGCTGCCAGCTCGGAAGCAAGAAGGGGACAGCTAGCAGCGAGCACCCGGCCGCAATCCACAGCGACAGGCTGATGCCGGCGATGCGCTCAGGGGAGACGGCATCGGTACCGGAGCCGAGCACCAATCCGCCAATCAGCGGCCCGATGAATTGCCCAGCCGCGTAGGCGGCCGTGAACCAGCCAAAGCCCTTGTCCAGATCGCTGTCGGGGAAGAACCGGGCGATGGAAGATTGCCCGCCAATGGTGAACATCAAGTGCCCGAGCCCGAGCACGGCACTGGCCAGCGCCACGGTCAAGGCATTCGGGGAGAAGTTGATGCCGATGCCGCCAGCGGCCAAGAGGGCCACGCCGGCAACCATCAGGAACCGGATCCTGCGGATTCGCGAACTGGCCCGGCCCAGCATCATTGCGGTGAACAGCGGGAGGATGGCATAGGCCGCGGTCACCACGCCGACGGTGAACTCGCCGGAGCCAAAAGAGATGAGCTTATAGGTGGTCACCGGACGAATGAGGTTCAGCGCCGTTTGGGAAAGCAACGCCGTTGCGATCAAGATCAGCAACCAGCGTACGAGCCCTGAAGAGTTGGTCCTCGATGCGGCGCCCACACCCACCTGCCTAAAATTGAGGGGCAACTTCCTCAACCCATCCTAAGGGCGCGGGATCATGTTTCAGTCCAATGCGTCCTGGCGCCAAAGCCGGGCGCAGGCTTCCAGATCCACGGCGGTGCCCATCAGGGCCTTGGCCTGCTGGGTCAGCTTGGTTCCCCGATCGCTGCTGGAAAAATCCGCGGCATCGGCATGCTCGGTCATGCCCAGCGCCAGTACCCGGCAGTAGGCGGCGGTGCGTTCCAAGGCGTGGGCGAAGTCGCCGTCGAAGGCGCCGGAGAGAATTGACCCGGTCATCTTCTTCATCTCCTCGGCGGTCGGCGGCTCGGCCACTCCGGCGACGATGCGTTCGACCTGGGCACGATGGGCTCCAGCCTGGAAGCGTGCAGAATGCACCTCGGGCTTGCTCATTGTTGCCGCGCGAACCGCATACAAGCGCCACAGGGCACCTGGCAGGGAGCGGGCCGGAGCCTCGCTCCACAGCTGCGCGAGCACCTCCAGCCCTTCTTCTTCGGCCACCGCAATCAGCCGGCGTGAAACTTCGGGGTCGTTGTTGGCAATGCCGCGCTGCACGAAAGCCTGGGCGGACAGATGGGCTGCCTCGGATACGCGCGCCGGATCAGCGCCTCCCTCGTAGGGCTCGAAATCTGCCGGGGCGAAGGGGCGTGGTTTGTGATGGCGGAATCCCGCATCCTGGGCAACTTTTGATCCTGCACGTGCACCTCTCATGCGCTCCAGAATACTCGCTGATCCTGAGTTCTGCGCCAACAAGTGATTTAGCTTGCAAACCCCAAGATCCAGCGGAAATTACGGGCTGCCGAATTGCGGAATACGCCGATTAATACTCATGCCGGTCCATCAGGTAGTATGGATTTTGGCCTTGTGCCGTGCGCCTTTAGCTCAGCTGGTAGAGCACTGGACTTTTAATCCATTGGTCGCGGGTTCGATCCCCGCAGGGCGCACAAAATGAAACCGGACCCGGCTTGCTAACGCAAGCCGGGTCCGGTTTTTCGATTTATTGTCCGGCATGGAACCAGCGGACTGCCCTCGTGCTAGACGTAGGGCTGAAGGAACTTGACCATGCGTTCCATCACCAACGCGCGAGCTTCTGGATCATGCGAGCGAAGCGAGCTGTCGGTGAACAGGTGCTGCTTGCCAGGGTAGGTGAAGAGCTGGGCGATATCGCCGCCCTCTGCTTCAACGAAGCGCTGAGCTGCCTCCAGGTCGCCTTCCTTCGCGAAGAACGGGTCCTGGTCCATGCCATGGATCTGCACCGGGACATTTTCCGGCCACGGCCCGAAGCTCCAGTCGGCGTCCAGATCCACGAAGGATTCGAGCAGGATCGCGGCGATGGCGCCGGGACGTTGCTGCGCGCACTGCTGGGCCAGGGCCGCGCCCCAGGAAGTGCCGATGTAGACCAGCTCTTCGGGCAGTTTGCCAAATAGCTTGTCCACGCGGTCCTGGATCTTGTCCGCGGTCAGCTTGCCTGCCATGCGCATCCCGGCATCGAAATCCTTGGGCAGCTTGCCGGCGTACAGATCCAGTGCGTGCACTGTGTGGCCAGCGGCGCGCAATTCTGCGGCCATCTCCTGCACCCCGGGGGTCAGGCCCTGGACGTGATGGAAAAGAACAATCGTAGCCATGGGTGCTCCTAGCGGTTTCTAGCGTTCGTCGACCAGGTTCTCGATGCGCTGCGGCAAGTGCTCAATGGCCATGTCCCAGCCGGGCATCTGGCTATTGATCTCCACGCTGTACCCCTCGACCAGCATGAATTCTGCGCAGGTGAGGATTTCCTGGCCGGAACCCGTTTCATAGATGAAGGCACGTTTGATGTCCTGCCAGAGCAGGGTTGCGGACTGGTCGATCACGAGGCCGCTTTTGACGACTTCGACGGTGCGCTGGGGGTAGGACATACTCAACTTGCTTTCGGGGTCCTTGGCGGTGTGCTTTGAACAAGTCTAAACCGGCAGCGCACCGCCAGGGGGTTAGCAAACTGGATTCGGGTAGGACTTCGCCAAGGTTCCCTGCGCATCCAGCTCCAGCAAATAGTCCAGATCCAGCTGCGACAGGAAATGCTGATCGTGGCTGACTACCAGCAACGCGCCCTTATAGGCGCCCAGTGCTTCGCTGAGCTGGCGCACGCTGTCCATATCCAGATTATTGGTGGGCTCATCGAGGATGAGCAGCTGCGCGGCTGGTTCTGCCAGCAGCAACGTCGCCAGATGGACCCGGAAACGCTCGCCGCCGGACAGCGCCGCCACTGGCCGGTCGGCGCTGGCCCCGCGCAGCAGCAACCGGGCAAGCATATTGCGCACGTCGTTCGCGGTTGCTGCTGGCGCCACCAGCGCCACGTTCTGGATCGCGCTTAGTTGGCCATCCAGGCCGTCCAGGCGCTGGGGCAGGTACCCGACCCGGTCCACGAAGAGCGTTCCGCCCGGTCCGGGGCCGGGATCTTCGCCGGCGAGCATCTGCTGGAGCAGCCGGGTCTTCCCGGAACCATTGGGGCCGACAAGGCCCACGCGTTCGGCTCCCTGGATGATGAACTGGTGATCTTCTGCACCTAGCGCCGCGACCTGCTTGCCCGAGGGCAACCGGGGATCGGGCAGCTCGATGCTGATGTGCTCGGCCTGCCGAACCCGCCGATCGGCATCGTCGAGCCTGGCCTGGGCCGAATCGACCTTGCCATCCAGGTTTGAACGCATCTTCCCGGCGTTCGCCTCGGATTTCTGGCGAAGGTGGTTGGCCAGGATCTTCGGCATGCCTCCGGAAAGCTGGGTGGCCCGACCCTTGCGCTTGGCCCGCGCCAACTTCGTTTCGGCCTCTGCCCGTTGGCGCTTTTCCACTTTCAGGGAGGCCTGGGCAGTTCTGGCTGCCTGCTCGGCCGCCTGCTGCTCGGTTTCAAGCTGCTCGCGGTATGAGCTGTAGGGCCCTCCGAAAACGCTGAGCTTCCCGTCGTAGAGCTCCACCGTATGCTCCATGAGCTCGAGCAGCTCGATATCGTGGCTCACCACAACCAGCGTGCCCTTCCAGGCACGTACAAGGTCGTAGAGCAATTCACGGGCAGGGCGATCGAGGTTATTCGTCGGCTCGTCGAGCAGGGTGATGGGCGAATCGGCGATGCGCAAGCCGAGCACTGCCAGCAGCATTGCTTCCCCGCCCGAGAGCGTGGCTGCCTTGCGGCCCAGATCCAGCCCGTCGAAGCCCAGCGGCGCCAGTTCAGCTCGAACCCGGGCTTCGGCATCCCAGTTCGCGCCCACCGCATCGAAATCCGCTGGGTCGACACTGCCGGACTCGATAGCTTCCAAAGCCGCCAGGACCTGATGCACCCCCAGCAGCTGGGCGACGGTCGTGTCCTGTTCCAGAGCCAGCGTTTGCGGCAGGTAGCTCAGCGGTGCGTTCGTTTCTGCCGTTCCGCTCGTTGGGCGCAGCTGCCCGGCGATCAGCTTCAGCAACGTCGATTTGCCGCTGCCGTTGGCGCCGATCAACCCGGTCCGCCCGGATGGAAACGTGCCGTCCAGATTGGCCAGGGCGCTTTCTCCCGTGGGCCAGGAAAAGCTGAGGTTGTTCAGGGTAATTGGTGGTGTCAAAGACATGCAGGGCCTCCCGCGAATGCGAAGGGGCTGCCGGCTTGGGGGATCGCAGAATTGGCTTAACCCCGCAGGGGAGCCGGAAAGGAAAAGGATACCGAAGCCGGTAGCCGAAATGAACAAGATGCACCGTTGGGAATCGATGCGGGGTCATCGGCTGGCTCAGTAGGTATCCATGCCAACGAGTGTAGCAGGGGGGGAATTGGGGTGTTAACCCCCTCAGTACAAGAAGATCGGGAGCCATTCCCGGTTGTGCGCGTGGACCAGCGCGAGGAACAGGACGAAGTCGAAGATCAGATGCACGCTAACTACATAGGACAGGGACTTCGTCAGCTTGAAGGTATACCCCTGCAGCAGGGCGAAGGGAAAGGTCAGCAACGGCCCCCAGGATTGGTAGCCGATCTCCCACAGGAAGGAGGAGAAGATCACCGCTTGCAGGAGGTTGGCCTGCCAGTCCGGGAAATGCTGGCGCAGCAATGCGAATGCCGTGCAGATGAAGAACAGCTCGTCCCAGATGCCCACCGAATTAACTCCGAGGAAGAGCCGCCAGAAGATGGCTGGGTCCGAGGCATCCGGCCAGTTCTGGTAGGCGCCGGTGCTGATCAGGTACACCGGGAGGATGAAGAAGCCCAGCGCCACCACCCCCAGCAAGTACAGCTTCGCTGCCAGCGGCCACTTGCGGCCGGTGTTCACCGGGAACTTGATGATCTGCTCGCGCAAGGCGAAGCGCGAGATCAGCCAGGGCAGCAGGACTGCCGCGGCCAGCGCGCCACCCATTAATGCCATATGCCCCAGGCTCAGGTCGGCATTCAATGGAACCAGGCTGATGACCACCAAACCGGTTGCGATGAGTCCCAGATGCCGTGCAAGCCTGCGGTCGATGAACCCCGCGCACAGCAGGCTCAGCGCCAGCAGGCCGTAGCCCAACAGGTCGTTTTCGGCGCCGAAGAGGAACACTGCGGAAGCCGAGAGCAGGGAAGCCGGCAGCAGCTTCCAGCTCATCGCGGGGCGGTGCGATTCGGTTGGTATCTGGCTCACGGACACAAGCATGCCAGCTGGGCCGGCAGAAAGACACAGCCCGCCGCCGCGGAACCAGTGCTTTAAAGCTTCTGGCCCGCATCCGTCATTTCGGCTGCGGGCCAGAAGGAAAATTCTGGAGAAGTGCTACTTCCAGGCGCGGTGCACCGCGACGATGCCACCGGTCAGGTTGCGGTATTCCACGTTCTTCCAGCCAACGTTGACGAACTTGGCGCCCAGCTCGTCCTGGTCTGGCCAAGCTGCAATGGATTCAGCCAAGTAGGCGTAAGCGGTCGGGTTAGGGGAAACCAAGTAGCCCAGCGCAGGAATGGCGCGCGGCAGGAACTGCTTGTAGGCCGTCTTGATCGGGGCGACGGTCGGAGTGGAGAACTCGGCGACGACGATCCGTCCGCCGGGCTTGGCCACGCGGCGCATTTCGGACAGGGCCTTCTCGGTATCCGCGATATTGCGCAGACCGTAGGAGATGGTCACTGCATCGAAGGTGTTGTCTTCGAACGGCAGGTCGGTTCCGTCTCCGTAGACGAAGTTCAGCTGCGGGTAGCGCTTGCGGCCCTCATCGAGCATGCCGTGGGACATGTCGCAAGCGGTGACGTCAGCGCCGGCTTCCGCGAGCGGGACCGAGGAGGTGCCGGTGCCTGCGGCGAGGTCGAGAATGCGCTCGCCGGGCTTTGGCGCGATCGCTTCGGTGGTGATCTTGCGCCAGTAGTTCACGATGCCGCCGGTCATCAAGGTATTGAGCAAGTCGTAGCGAGGAGCCAGCTTGTCAAACATTTCCTGAACCTGTTCGGCCTTCTTGTCCAGGCCTGCGCGCGCATTCTGAGAACTCATGGGTCTAAGTCTTCCATATTTGCGCGCGCCAAGGCGCCGGATGTGGGGCGAATCGCCCTTTAGAGAATCGATTCGAGCCGGGCGTAGCTGGCCTCCATCCCGTCGGTCATTCCGGTGGCGAGCACCATGTCGCGGGTTTGCGCATCTGGGTAGGTGATCAGGATCGTCAGCAGGGTGCCGCCCTGGTTGGATGTCAGCGTTAATTCATTCACCGTGGCCGGGTAATCGGTGCCGATCATTTGCTCCGTGGTCCGCTCGTAGGACTGGGGCAGCGTTTCAAGTACGGTTCCAGTGAAACCGAAACCGGAGCCGTCATCGGCAGATAGCGGTTCCCACCAGTACCGGTAGGTCTCGCCGGCCTCTTGCGCCGTCACGCATTCAGCCAACTGCCATCCGTCGGGGCCGAGCATCCAACGTTTCATGAGCCGCTGGTGATGGTGGGCCTGCCAGACTTGCTCCACTGACCCGCGCACCAAGCGGGTAATGCGCACCTGGGTGTCCGACAGGATCTGTGCATCGGTGATGAAATTTTCGGCATAATTGCGCAGGTCGATGAGGACTTGCTCGATCTGGCTCATGGCCGAACGGGTGCCATCGATCATGCCCATGGAGACGACTTGTTCCAGCTCCTCAACGGAATCGAAAACTGCTGTAATCGTCAGTTTTGATCCTTCAGGCGTCGGGTCGAAGGAGAAAACCATGCGGTTGAGGGGCAGGTCGGGGTTCGGAGTGCCGTCGGCGTGCGCAAAGCCGTCGCTGACCTCAAAGAATTTGTGCTCGACGACTTCATTCCAGATCCAGTAACCGTGGAATTCTTCGCCTTCGGGAGAAGTCATGTGGTAGTTCGAGCGGCCACCAGGGGTGGCATCGTGCCGGGTGAAAGTTGCCGGGTATTCCACCGGCCCCCAGAATTTTTCAAGTTGCCGGGCGTCCAGATAGGCATCCCACAGGCGGGAAACCTTGACCGGAAATTCTGCGTGGACAGTCAGTGAGAGTGCTTCGGAATCTTTGACAACGGATGTGACAGGCATGGGAATGCTCCTTATTTGTCCCCATCGGCGAGGAAATCATCGAGCCGGCTGATGCGTTGGCGCCAGATATCCTCGAGGGAAGTAAGTAGTTCTTGCGCGTGCCGGATGGTATCCGGCTGCCCGCGAACTATGCGTTCGCGACCACGTGCGATTTTTGTGACCAGACCAGCGGATTCCAATGCCGCGACGTGCTTCTGAACTGCCGCAAAAGACATGTCATAGCTTGCAGCAATTTCCGAAACGCTCACCTCGGCGTTTAGCGTCCGCCGCACGATGTCTCGTCGTGTGGCATCTGCCAAGGCGCGGAAGACCTTGTTTGCCTGTTCTTCGCTCAACTCATATACAACCATTTGGTTGTATGTTACGCCCGGAATGGGCTGGAAGTAAAGAGGTGGATCAAAACTTTTGGAGGTAGTGTACTTATCCCCTATACAATCGACATTGTATAGGTGATATGTCACCTGCGAATTTTAGCCTTGGGATTGCGCGCCGCGGGGCCGCCCCCATGCCACTCGCGAGCAGCCGTTCCCATGTCGGGAACAGGGTGCTGATGCGCATCGTGCGCGGATTTCCGATTTGCCGAACCCGAGGCGGTGGCCGATGCGATCGCATCCCTTGCCTCGGCGAGGCGTCGGGCATGAGCGGAGCGAATTCCCCAGTGCGCCCTGAGGCGACTGCTTGCGCAAAGCCTGGACGGGGCAAGCATCATCCATGGCTCCGGTGATCATGATTCAGCGCTTCTGCAGCGTCGCGCCCAGGATTGCTTGGGCGCGCGTGGCAAGTGGATGCGCTGCCCGGGGCGTTCGAGAGGCCGGATTGTAAAAATATATAGACTGGTCTATTTTTAATTGTATGACTTCCAAAGGAGACCTCACCAAGGCACGGCTCGCAGAGTCCATGCTTGAACTCATCCAGACCAGCGGATACAGCGGCACCGGCCTCAATGCAGTGATCGAGCACGCTGCAGCACCAAAGGGGTCGGTCTATTTCCACTTCCCCGATGGGAAAGAGGGGCTGGGCGTGGCCGCAGTAGAACTGGCCGCCAAGCAATTCGAGACCATGATTATCCAGGTCGCCCAGAGCGCAGGAGGTGCTGCCGAAGCCGCCAAGCTTGCTATCCAAGCGTTGGCCGCCATCATCAGCGATAGCGGCTTCCGCTTAGGCTGCCCCGTGTCAGTGGTGACCTTGGAAATGGGAGACTCAAGTGAACGCCTGCGGCAAGCCTGCGCCACCGCATTCGAGTCATGGATCACTCCGACCACTGCCCTGCTCGAAGCCGATGGCGTGGGCAATGCCCAAGCGAAGTCCCTGGCAACTGTTATCGTCTCGACCATCGAAGGGGCCGCCATCGTTTCCCGGGCGATGAAAAGCACCCGGCCGCTTCTCGCCGCCGCCGACGCGGTAGCCGACCTCATTGGCCTGCGCCAACAGGGCGAAGGGGACCAGAATTGATGCACGGAGCCAACCTTCGCCATGCGCTGGTTTTCGGGGCATCGGGACTAATCGGCAGGCATCTGATCCTTGCCCTCCTCGACGCCCGAACGCAGGTAACAGCAGCTGTCCGGAATGCTGAATCCGCAGCGAAGGTCAAGAATTGGCTGAGCCAGCACGGACTGGAACAAGAGATCAATACCGCGATCGTCGACTTCGACGCCCCTGAAATCCTGGCTGGCGGACCTGCGGCCTTCACCAGCGTCACCGAAATTCACAATTGCGCCGGAACCTACCGATTCGGCATGAGTGCGCAGGAAGCCCGCAGCGCTAATGTTGGCATTGTCGAGAAGCTGGTGGATTTTGCTGCAGCGCTGCCAGAGCTGCAGCGCATTGTGCATATTTCCGGCTACCGAGTCGGCGGGCAGGATCCCTCGAAGGTTCCGTGGCCGCAGGACTGCCGCGATCATCTCTACCGGAAACTAGGCGCTTACGAAGCCTCGAAAGTGGAGTCCGACGCGGTCTTCCAAGCCCTCGGCAAAGAACACGGAATCCCTTGGACCATCGTCAATCCGGCCAGCGTCATCGGCCACAGCATTACCGGGGAATCCGACCAGCACATCGGGCTGGCCGGCACCATTGAGCAGCTCTGGGAAGGGAAAACCGCAGCTCTTCCCGCAGGTGACTCGACTTTCTTGCCGGTGCTCACGGTCGACTATATGGCTGCGTTCATGGCGGCCGTGGCCATTGCGCCGGAGGCGATAGGCAAATCCTACTGGCTGCTGGATGATGCCACTGCGCCACTGGGGCGCTTGCTGGCCGAAACTGGCCGGCATCTTGGCGCGAAAGTCCCCAAGCTGCGCTTGCCCGTGGGTCTAATCAAGGCTCTTCCTTCGTGGGTCACCAAAGCCGATCCGGAAACGCTCCACTTCATGTCCGCGGACCGCTATCCGACCGGGCCCGCGATCGAATTCGCCAACCGGCACGGAATCCAGATGCCTGATGTTGGTTCCTCTCTGGAGCGCTGGGCCGACTATCTGGCCGCCCACCGATTCGGGGCCGCGGCATCTGGGGCACGCCGCTATGTAGATGTCGGGGGAGTGAGAACTTTTGAGCTGGGCGACCGCGAGGAACGCCGGTTGATCTTCCCTGGCCTTCCGGTAAATGCCGATACCTGGGCCGCAGTAGCTCAGGGCATTGGCGGACGGGCCGTTGACCTGCCAGGGCTTGGGCTCAGCGGCGGACGGGGCGTCCCGGATTGGGACCGGTGGCTTCCCGCTCTCCTGGCAGGCGGCCCGGTGGATCTGATCGGGCACTCCATCGGGGCAGCCGCCGCCACGCTCGCCGCGGGTCGACTGCCGGGCAAGGTCCGCTCGCTGACCTTGGTTGCGCCGTTTTTCTTGCAAGGGCACGCAGGGAAGGCGCCAAGGTTCCAGCCGCTGGTCCGCGGCTATTTGCGCCATGCGACCGCGGAGCAACTCTCACGTCAATTGACCGGCAACGAGGCGAGCTCAACTGCCTTGGTCTCCAGCGTCAGCGATCTGAAGCGAAGTACCGCCGCCGCGGTAGCTGGCCATCTCGCCCTGGCGAGTTCCAAGCAGTGGCGCCGGCAGTTGCGGGAGATGCTCGATCGCTATGACGGTCCGCTCCGAATTATCTGGGGAGCCGAAGACCCATTGGACCCCGCCGCAATCCGGCAGCTGGAGTCCCGGCCCGAGGCTGGACTGCACTCCATTCCCTCCGCGGGGCACCACCCGCAGCTGACCCACGAGGATGCCCTGATTGAACTGTTGAAGTAGGGGTTGGAGCACGCCTCTTCTCAAGCATCCCCTCTTCGCCTAGTCTGGTTGGAACTGCACAGAACCATCTTTCCGACGGGGTGAAGGGGGAGCGTGAGCACATCTGCCATCGACTGGTCCAACGCAACTCGCCGCGCACAAAAAGCCCGCGAGCTGCTCTCCTCGCAGGAAACCGGACTGGGCGACCTCCCATTGCGCAATGACGTGCGCGAATCCTGGAAACGGTCGCTGGCCCAAACAGGCTCGGTTCAAGAACCGCCGGTTCTGAGCAACGACCGGTTGCGCCTTGCCCGCGAGCGCAGCGAGCTCCAGCGGATTTGGCCTGTTTTCGAAAAGCTCCTTGTTCCCGCCGCAACCGACGCCAATCTCTTGGTCGCCCTTGCGGATGCCGGCGGAACCTTGTTGTGGGTTGCGGGAAGCACCAGTTCGATGAGCCAAGCCGAGCACGTGGGCTTCATGGCAGGTGCCGACTGGGCAGAAAAGAGTGTTGGCACATCCGCGCCGGGAATGGCGCTGGCAACCGGGGCCGGTTCGCAGGTCTCGGGGGCTGAGCATCTCTATGAGCAAGCCCAGCAGTACAGCTGCTCGGCGGTACCGATCCGCGATCCGCGCACTGGTCAGGTAATTGGCGCAATCGACCTGACCGGTGGCCCGGAAGCCGTTGCCACGCACTCCTTGCCGCTGCTGCAAGCGGCGGTCATGGCTGCGGAAACGCAGCTGCTCTTGCCGGGTGCCGGAGTCGTGGCCGATCCCGACTACCTGGACTTGGGGCGCTCTGATGGGGCCCATCTGGGATCAGTGCCGATTTCCCTTCGCCATGCAGAAATATTGACCCTTCTGGCGCACTACCGGGAAGGCCTGAGCACTGCCCAGCTGGTGGAAGAGCTGTTCGAGCGTCCCGATTCCGCGGCCGAGGGCACGGTCCGCGCCGAAATCGTCAGGCTGCGCAAGGTACTCGCGGGCCCAGGCGGGCGTGCCTTGACTTCACGCCCGTACCTCCTTCAGTGGGACCTGCATACGACCCTTGGCCGCCTATGGCGTGCACTGGAGCAGGGCGATCTCGATTCCGCCCTGCCGCTGTACTCCCCGGGCCTGCTGGCCCGCTCCCAGGCGCCAGGCATCGTCTCGCTGCTGTACCGGACCGAGGCCGCGCTGCGTGAAATGGTGCTGGATCGAGGAACTGCGCATCAGCTGCTGAACCTGGGCCGCCAGCTGGCTGACCCTGGCCTCTTGCGAGCTGCCTTGCGCGAATTGCCTGCGCAATCGCCAGCGCGCTCACTTGTCGTCGCCGAGGTCCAGGCCCTCGAGAACTAGGTTCCTTGCCATTGCCGTTCCTCCCGCCAGGCTCGAACATGCCATTGCGGTCATCTGGGACCCGTTGCAACCTGCCTGCAACCTTTATGTGACTAGAGTCACAAGCATGGTTCCGCGATGATGCCGTCGCGGCCAGGACATCCGATAAAGGAGACGTGGAGCAATGGCGGTTTACGCAAACCCGAATACCGATGGAGCACTGGTCAATTTCAAGCCGCGCTACGAGAACTACATCGGCGGTGAATGGGTAGCCCCGGTCAAGGGCATGTACTTCGAGAACATCACCCCGGTCACCGGCAAGGTCTTCTGCGAGGTGGCCCGTTCCACCGCAGAGGACGTCGAAGTAGCACTGGACGCGGCGCATGCGGCGGCTGGCGCCTGGGGTAAGACCAGCCCGGCCGAACGCGCCGTCATCCTGAACAAGATCGCGGACCGCATCGAGGAAAACCTTGAAATGCTCTCCGTGGCCGAGACCTGGGATAACGGCAAGGCGATCCGCGAGTGCCTGAATGCCGACCTCCCGCTGGCAGTGGACCACTTCCGCTACTTCGCCGGCGCCATCCGCGCCCAGGAAGGCAGCCTCTCCCAGCTCGACGAGGACACCACCGCGTACCACTACCACGAGCCGCTGGGCGTGGTCGGGCAGATCATCCCGTGGAACTTCCCGCTGCTCATGGCCGTTTGGAAGCTCGCCCCCGCTCTGGCTGCCGGCAACGCGATCGTGCTGAAGCCGGCCGAGCAGACCCCCGCCAGCATCCTGGTGCTCATGGAGCTGATCGGCGATCTGCTTCCAGCCGGCGTGCTGAACGTGGTCAACGGCTTCGGCGTGGAATGCGGCAAGCCGCTGGCCTCCAACAAGCGCATCCGCAAGATCGCCTTCACCGGCGAAACCACTACCGGCCGGCTGATCATGCAGTACGCGTCGGAAAACCTGATCCCGGTCACCCTGGAACTGGGCGGCAAGTCCCCGAACATCTTCTTCGAGGACATCGCGGCCAAGGATGACGCCTTCTACGACAAGGCGCAGGAAGGATTCACGCTGTTCGCGCTGAACCAGGGCGAAGTCTGCACCTGCCCATCGCGTGCGCTGATCCAGGAAAGCATCTACGACCGCTTCATGGGCGATGTGGTGGCCCGCACCAAGGCCATCAAGCAGGGCCACCCGCTGGATACCGACACCATGATGGGTGCCCAGGCATCCAACGACCAGCTGGAGAAGATCCTCTCCTACATGGACATCGGCAAGTCCGAGGGCGCCAAGGTGCTGCTCGGCGGGGGACGGGCGGATCTGGGCGGAGAGCTCTCCGGCGGCTACTACGTGCAGCCGACCATCTTCGAAGGCACCAATGACATGCGCATCTTCCAGGAGGAGATCTTCGGGCCGGTGGTCGCGGTGACCAAGTTCAAGGACTACGACGACGCGATCTCCATCGCCAACGACACCCTGTACGGCTTGGGTTCGGGTGTGTGGAGCCGCAATGGCAACGTGGCCTACCGTGCCGGCCGCGCCATCCAGGCCGGACGCGTGTGGGTCAACCAGTACCACGCCTACCCGGCGCACTCGGCCTTCGGCGGATACAAGTCCTCGGGCATCGGCCGCGAGAACCACCTGATGATGCTGGACCATTACCAGCAGACCAAGAACCTGCTGGTTTCCTACTCGGAAGACAAGCTGGGCTTCTTCTAGGAGCAGTAGCTGCCACGAGCAGCATGAGATGACAACAGACCTCGAAGGTGCGGGGCCAGCCGGGACGGCGTCCGGGGATCGATTGGCCTCATCCCCCGCACGCCAGCCGGCACCCCGCACCTTCGAATGCCATGCAAAGGACAAAGTACATGAGCAAGATGAAAGCTGCAATAGTCGAAGGCTTCGGCGAAGAGTTCCAGGTGAAGGACGCCGCGATCCCCGAGCCTGGCCCCGGCCAGGTGCTGGTGAAGCTGATCGCCTCGGGCGTCTGCCACACCGACCTGCACGCCGCCGAGGGCGATTGGCCGGTCAAGCCGAAGCTTCCGCTGATTCCCGGGCATGAAGGCGTGGGCATCGTGGAAAAGCTCGGCGAAGGAGTCACCGAGGTCGCGCTCGGGGACATGATCGGCAACGCGTGGCTGGCCAGCGCCTGCGGGCACTGCCAGTACTGCCGCACCGGCTGGGAGACGCTGTGCGAAGCCCAGTCCAATGGCGGGTATTCCGTGGACGGTTCCTTCGGCCAGTACATGCTGGTGGATTCCCGCTATGCCGCGCACATCCCGGAGGGCTCGGATCCCCATGAAATCGCGCCGGTGCTGTGCGCGGGAGTGACTGTCTACAAGGGCCTGAAGATGACTGAGGTCAAGCCCGGCCAGTGGGTGGCTATTTCGGGTATCGGCGGACTGGGCCATATCGCGGTGCAGTATGCGGTGGCCATGGGCATGCGGGTGATCGCCATTGACGTGGCCGATGACAAGCTGGCGCTGGCCTCGAAGCATGGAGCGGAAATCACCGTCAATGCCTTCGCCCAGGATCCGGCCGAGATCATCCAGCAGAAGGTTGGCGGATCGCACGGCGTGCTCGTCACGGCGGTGCATCCAAAGGCGTTCGGGCAAGCGATCGGCATGACCCGGCGCGGCGGAACGATCGTGTTCAACGGGCTGCCCGCCGGTGATTTCCCCGCACCCATTTTCGACATCGTGCTCAAGGGCCTGACCATCCGCGGATCGATCGTGGGAACACGGCAGGACATGATCGAGGCGCTGGAATTCTATGCGGCAGGGAAGATCAAGCCGACCTTCCATACCCGCCCGCTGGAAGACATCAACGCCGTATTCGACGAAATGCGCCATGGCAAGATCGATGGGCGCGTTGTCATCGACTACGCCGGCAGGGCGTAGTCGGATCCGCAGCGGTTGATGGCATGGTAACCGGATGCGGCTTTTCGAAGCGGCATCCGGTACCGGTGCCTTGGCCGCCCTGGCCGAGCGATGGACGGTGCGGCCCAAAAAGAGGACACTGGCCGCAACGAGATAAATCCGGACGTGGACAACGAGGCAGGAGCAGGACATGAGCACCGTAACCGAAACACGCGCCGCAATCGAGGGCGAAGAGTTCTCGCGGGTGGCCTTCACCTCCGAAGCCCTGGATCTGCTGCGCAAGCTGTGGGGGATCCACGGCCCGCTGATGTTCCACCAGTCCGGAGGATGCTGCGACGGGTCCTCGCCGATGTGCTATCCGGCCGGCGAGTTCCGCACCGGGGGATCGGACATCCGGCTCGGCGTGCTTTCCCTGGACGGCGCTGATGGCACCGCCCTGGGCGACATTGATTTCTGGATGTCCAAGGAGCAATTCGAATACTGGAAGCACACCAAGCTCACCGTGGACGTGGTCAACGGGCGGGGATCCGGTTTCTCCGTCGAAGCCCCGGAGGGCAAGCGCTTCTTGATCCGCAGCGAGATCATCGAGTTCCCGGCTGGCCCGAACCCCGACTAGGCTTGGCCCATGCGACTGTGGTCCCTGCACCCCTCATTGCTCGACGCCAAAGGGCTCGTTGCCTGCTGGCGTGAAACACTGCTGGCCCAGAAGGTGCTCGCCGGCCAGACCAAGGGCTATACCGGGCACCCGCAGCTTCTCCGGTTCAAGGCGCAGCCCGCCCCGCTGGTGCATATGGGCGGCTACCTGCAGGGCTTGTGGGACGAAGCGGCTGTCCGGGGCTATCGCTTCGACGCCGCGAAAATCCTGCACCCGGCAGCCGCCGCGCAGCTGGAAAAGATCCCGGTCACCCAGGGACAGGTGCACTTCGAGCGCGAGCACCTGCTGCGCAAGCTCTCCGTCCGGGATCCCACGCGCATCGCCCGCCTGGAACCGGCAGGGCAGGTGGCCCTGCATCCGCTGTTCGTGCAGGTCCCGGGGCCAGTGGAGGCCTGGGAGAAGGATGCGCTCGCCAGCGGGTGAGCTGCTGGCCCGGCAGAATCCTAGAGCAGCTCCGCGCGCAACTGTGCGGGGGACTTGGGCGAGAGCAGCCCCGGGGCCACATCGTAAACGGTCTGCGCACCGGTGATGCCGCGCTGGTTCATGCGGAAGGCGGCCCGGGCGTAAGCCACCAGCACGCTGGAAGTGAATTCCGGGTTGGAGCCAAGGGCCAGCGAATACTCGATGACCTGCTTCTGCTCGTCGCTGGTATTGCCCGAACGGATCACGAAACCGCCATGCGGCATACTCGAATGCTCGGCGGCCAAGCTCTGCTCGTCGATGAACTGCACCGTGGTGTCGTACTGGTCGAAGTAGTGCTCCATGGTCACGATGGCTTCGCGCACCGGCTCCGGATCGGCACCGTCTTCGAGCACGACAAAGCATTCGCGCTGGTGCTTCTCGCGGGTGCTCAAGGAAGGGCGCTCGCCGGCCCGGACCCGGTCGATAGCCTCCTGGCTCGGGATGGTGTACTGCACGCCGGCGGCGACGCCCGGGACGCGGCGGATCGCATCCGAATGCCCCTGGCTCAGCCCGCGGCCCCAGAAGGTGTAGGTTTCGCCGTCGGGCAGCAAGGCTTCCCCGAAGACACGGTTGATCGAGAACATGCCCGGATCCCAGCCCACGGAGAGCAGCGCGGTCTTGCCAGCTGCCTTCGCCGGGCCGTCGATGGACGCGTAGTACTCGGGGATGCGGGCGTGGGTATCGAAGCTGTCCACGGTGTTGAACAGCGCCGCGAACTTCGGGCCCTGCTGCGGCAAGTCCGATTTCGAGCCGCCGCAAAGGATCAATACGTCGATCTGCGCGGCGTGCTTTTCCAGCTCATCGATGCCGAAGCGCGGTGCCGGCTGAGCCAGCTGGAGGGCTTGCGGATCACGGCGGGTGTAGACGCCCACCAGCTCCATATCGGGATTCTTGGCGATCGCGGCTTGGACGCCGCGTCCCAGATTCCCATAGCCAGCAATACCGATGCGGATCTTTGAAGTCATGCCTGCCGTTTCCTTGGGGGAGTGAAGTTTGCTCAGCCGCGGATGGGCTAAATACTTCGGATTATGCCAACGAATCCCGGGGCAGTGAAACCCTTGACCCTCTATGACCCCGGTCTAGCCGAACAGGCGCTTGAAGAAGCCCTTCTTCGGTTCGGCTTCGTGGCCCTGGCAGCGGTCCTTATTGGGGACATTGCGCATAGTTGCTTCAACGTGCTGGCCGCAGCCAGCCCACGTGGTCTTCTGGCAGATCTTGCATTGAACCTGGCGGCACATAATTTTTTCCTTTTCGTCAGTAATCAGGACAGGGAGAGGAAGAGCTTTTCGAGTTCTTCGACGCTCAGGCCGTCTTCTTCCTCGGAAGCCTTCTCGGGATCGGCGATGCAGTACTGCATCGCGGTGGAGACAATGGCGAATCCGGCGCGGTCCAGCGCGGTGGAGACGGCGGCCAGCTGAGTGACTACCTCTTTGCACGAACCATCGGTTTCCACGGCGTTGATCACCGCATCAAGCTGGCCTCGGGCACGCTTGAGGCGGTTGAGGATCCGCTTGCGGGTCGCTTCGTCAGCAGTACGCATCATTCTCTCCTTGTCGAGGTGGTGGATCAGCTGAGGCCTTCACCGCCGAGGCGTTCAACCAGCCTAGTCTATACCCCCGGGGGTATGTCAAAAATACGGGTGGGGGTATGCGCGGAGGCCTGCAATGCCGCTAGGCGGGAAAGGTGTTTTTATGCCCGGGTGAAAGTGCGCAGCCAGCCGGTTAGCCGCAGCTGCTCCGCGGGGTCCAAGGTTGCCAATAGCTGCAGGGTGCCGTCGTCTGCGGGGCGCAGAATACCCAGGTGATCGGCTGGGACATCGGACATCGCCTCGCCAGCCGGGGAATCGGGCGATGCGCTCGCCGCCCTGGAGATGAAGACCTCGTCGGGTGAACCGTTCCAGCCCTCGAGGATCGAGATGGTGCCTTCCAGCAGGCGCAGGGCCTCGTGCGCGTGGATCCATGCGGTGGCATCCTTGGCAGCCAGCTCGAACCCGGCCTCGGGAACAATCTTGCGCAGGCCCGTGGCCAGGACGCGCGCTTTCGCGCTGAGCCCCTCGGCCTGGAAGGCAGCTACCGCATCCAGGCGCTGTGTCATGCGCGCGAAGTCCTGCTCAATGCTTTTCCTGCTTGCGAAAATGCCCATGCTCCTATCTTCGCCTACCTTGGGAAAGGCTGTCGAGGTGCTCGGCCAATCGGGTGCTCGCGCGGGAGAGGTGCTGGGCCAAAACCTCTGCCGCGCCCTGGGCATCGCCGGCGGCGATGCATTCGAGCAGGCGTTCATGTTCGCTGGCGATATCCGCGGTGTTCAGCAGCGTTGCATCCTGGACGTGGGTCATGCACAGGCGGATCTCATCGCTGAGCTGGCCGTAGATTGCGCTGGTACGGGTCGAATCCAGGGCCTGGACCAGTGCGGAGTGGAAGCGGACATCCGGATCGACGATCTGGATCGGGGAAGCATCGCGCAGTGCGGTGATTTCGGCATTGGCCTCGCGTGCAGCTTCCGGGACCTGTCCGGTGCTGGCCAGCAGCCGCACGGCATCTGCTTCGATAATGGCGCGGGTGCGGTAGATGTCGCGGGCGTCGGCGGATGAGAGCAGCGTGACTTTCGCGCTCTGATGCGCGTTGCGCGTCAGCAGGCCGCTGGCAACGAGGTTCTCCAGCGCGGCCTTGGCGGTCGGCCGGGCCACTTCATAGTGCGCGGCGACGTCCACTTCGCCCAGCGGGGTGCCGGGGGACAGTTCCCCGCTGAAAATCCGGGCACGCAGTGACTTGACGACGGCCTGGACCACGGAAACCACACCTAAACGGGCCGCCATCAGGGTCCTTTCGAGCCGCGGAAAATTTACCTAACAAGTATCCCATGAATAGTACTACTATGGCTTGTGTACTTGTAAGACAATTTTCGTATTCGGCAAGCGCCGCTTGCCAACTGCACAGGAGCGCACCATGGCATTGAGCACGCCAGCACTCGGAGAAACGACGGTTTCATCCGGCATCCTCGATCTGGTCGGCGACCAGGATCGCGTCAAGACCCGATCCATCGACCGCGTTGCCTACGCCTCGGATGCCTCGCACTACCTGTACACGCCGCAAGCTGTCGTGCTGGCCAAGGACGCCGCGGAAGTCTCCGCGCTGCTGGCTGCGGCCGCGCGCGGCAACCAGCCGGTCACCCTGCGTTCGGGAGGCACCTCGCTGGCCGGGCAAGCCAGCGGCGACGGATTGATGATTGATGTGCGCCGCAACTTCCGCGGCATCACCGTGCTCGATAACGGAGCGCGCGTGCGCGTGCAGCCCGGTGCCACCGTCCGCCAGGTCAACGCGCGCCTGGCCGTCTACGGCAGCAAGCTGGGGCCGGATCCGGCCAGCGAGGCGGCCTGCACCATCGGAGGCGTGATCGCGAACAACTCCTCGGGGATGGCCTGCGGCACCGAGTTCAACACCTACCGCACCCTGGAATCCATGACTTTCGTGCTCCCCTCGGGCACCATGATCGACACCGCGGATCCGCAGGCCGACCGCAAGCTGGCCGCCGCTGAACCGCAACTGGTCGCCACGCTGGACAAGCTGGGCCAGCGCGTGCGCAGCAACCCGGCCTCGGTCGCCAAGATCGAGAAGCACTTCGCGCTGAAGAACACCATGGGCTACGGCATCAATGCCTTCCTGGACTACGACACCCCGGCAGAGCTGATGGCCCACCTGATCATCGGCTCCGAGGGCACCCTGGCTTTCGTCGCCGAGGCCGTCTTCCGCACCGTGCCGATCCGCAAGCTGGCCATCGCCACCTTGGCCGTCTTCGATAACCTGGATCTGGCCACCCGGGCGCTGCCTGAACTCGTGGATTCCGGCGCGGCCACCCTGGAGCTGATGGATTCCACCTCGCTGCGCGTGGGCCAGTCGCTGCCCGGCGTGCCGGATGCCATCATGGGCTTCGACGTCGACCAGCAGGCCGCCTTGCTGGTCGAATACCATGCGGACACCGAAGAGGAACTGGCCGGGCTGCGCTCCGCCGGCCAGTCGCTGCTCGACGCATCGGCATTGCGCGCCCCAGCGGTGCTGTCCCCAGATGCGAAGAACCGCCAGGCCGCGTGGAAGTTCCGCAAGGGCCTGTATGCTTCGGTGGCCGGTGCCCGCGCCACAGGCACGACCGCGCTGCTCGAGGACGTCGTGGTCCCGGTAGAGTCCCTGGCCGAAACCTGCGACAGCCTGCAGGAGCTGTTCACCGAGTACGGCTACGCGGATTCGGTGATCTTCGGCCACGCCAAGGACGGCAACATCCACTTCATGCTCACCGACCGTTTCGAAGGCGATGCTGCGTTGAACCGCTACAACTCCTTCAACGACAAGATGGTCCAGCTGATTCTGGACAAGGACGGCAACCTCAAGGCGGAGCACGGCACCGGCCGCGCCATGGCGCCATTCGTGCGCGCGCAGTACGGCGATGAGCTCTACGAGGTGCACCTGGAGCTGAAAGCCGCCTGCGACCCGCGCCTGATGATGAACCCCGGGGTGATCATCGACGAAGACCACGCCGCGCACATCCGCAACATCAAGCTCAACGAGACCATCGAGGTCGAGGCCGACCACTGCGTGGAATGCGGCTATTGCGAGCCGGTCTGCCCGTCCAAGGACCTGACCCTGACCCCGCGCCAGCGCATCGTCGTGCGCCGGGCCATCGCCAAGGCCGAGGCCGAGGGCAACGCCGAGCTGGCGGCCGAATTGGAGCGCGACTACGAATACAACGGCGTGCAGACCTGTGCCGTGGACGGCATGTGCGTCACCGCCTGCCCGGTGGGCATCAACACCGGCCTGCTGGTCAAGCGCCTGCGCCGCGAAGACGCGCACCCGGTCCTGGAAGCCGGCTTCAAGGCCGCGGCCAAGGGATGGGGACCTGCCACGCGCGCTGGTTCGCTGGCCCTGAGCATCGCCGATAAATTCCCTGCTTCGCTGGTCCGCGGTGCCACCGATGCTGCGCGCAAGGTGGTCAGCACCGACACCATGCCACGTTACGATGCCGACCTGCCCGGCGGTGGCAAGGCGCGCAAGCCCATGGCCGGCAACTTGGGTGCAGCTGGCACCGATCCGCTGGCCATCTACCTGCCAGCCTGCGTGAATTCGATGTTCGGCCCTGCAGGAGACGGGGAAGGAGTTGCCCCGGCGTTCACCAAGCTGCTGCACGCTGCTGGCGTCTCGGTTTACGTCCCCGAGGGCATTGAATCCACCTGTTGCGGTACCCCGTGGACTTCCAAGGGCTACGAACAGGGCCATGAGGTCATGGGCCAGCGCGTGCTGGAAGAAGTCCGTGCGGCCATGCCGGGCAAGGCCCTGCCGATCATCTCCGATGCCTCCAGCTGCACCGAAGGCTTTGCGCATACCCTGGCCGAGCATGGCTACGAAGTGGTTGACCTGCTGGCGTTCACTTCGCAGCGCTTGCTGGAGAAGCTGCCAGCGCTCGAGAAGATCTCCTCGGTCACCTTGCACCCAACCTGCTCGTCCACGCAGATGGGCCTGAACTCGGACATGCAGAAGATCGCAGAGGCTGTGGCAGATACCGTGAACACCCCGGTGAACTGGGGCTGCTGTGGTTTTGCCGGTGACCGCGGCATGCTGCATCCGGAGCTGACCGAGTCGGCTACCGCTCGCGAAGCTGCCGAGGTTCGTGAACTGGATGCGCAGGAACACGCTTCGTGCAACCGCACCTGTGAACTGGGCATGACCCGTGCGACGGGCAAGGAATACCGCCACATCGTTGAACTGCTGGCAGACGCCGCCAGCAAGTAGAGGCCGGAGCAAAGCCGCTTGGAAAGTAGTTTCCAGGCGGCTTTGTCGCAGGATGCTGCGCAAAGCCGGTGGCGTCGAGCGGCATTAAGCCATGGGTACGCGCAATGGTTGCTTGCCGGGAGTCAGGCTGCGAGGTCTTCGGGGCCATCCTTGGGCTTCAGCCGTTCCTTGAGCTGCTGTATCCATTTCGAGTCGCGTCTCAATTGCGGGAACGGCTTGTGCGCGTATCCCGTGGCTGGCGGCGCGGTGGACTTGTAGGACATCGCCGAGCCGGGACAGATCATGATGGTGTGGCCGTTGCCGTAGGTCGTGTATTCGTACCAGCCGGCGGCTTCCTTGGCCTTGTTGCAACTAGCGCATCGGCCATCGCCGTTGAAGACGGTGCTCTTGCCACCGCGGGCGTATTGCTTGACGTGGTCTATTTCCTCCACGATGCCGTCGCAGAACGGGGTGCGGCAGTGCCGGTCGCGGATCGCGATGAACTTCTTGAGCTTTTCCGGGAAGATCCGGGCTTTGGAGTCCATGGCGATCAGGTCCTGGTCGCCGGGTGCAGTGTAGAGGCGGGCGAGTTCGGTGCGCACGTCGAGCTGTTCGATCAGTTCCGTAGTGGGTTTGGCGTCCATTTGGTCGAAGGTCAGGCTGTTGGGGATCTGGTGCCCGCTGATCCATTCGCGCACGCTCTGGGCGGGGATGAAGCCGTAGCCTTCCAGGTAGGCTGGTTCGCGTTCGCCGGCGAACAGGGCCCGGTCGGTCATGACTACCGCGACTTGCAGGGCGATGGGCATTTTGGAGGGTTCGCCGACCATCATGTAGCTGAAGAGCAGGTCGGCGCGGATCTGGGTGCGGGTGCGCGGGTCGCCTTTTTTGCGCAGGGTTTTGGATTCTTCGTCGAGGTAGCGTTTGAGGCACATGCCCTGCAGCAGGGGGTATTCGCCGTGGATGATGATGCGGCCGTGCTGGTCGTCGATTTTCAGGGTGAGGTTGCGTTGCTCTTCGACGGTTTTCTGCTTGATGGAGTCGGGGTCGGAGATGTAGGCCAGGGCGAATTTGCGGACCGTTTCCCTGATTTGGGTGGTGCCCATGGATTCGAACATGTGCGGGTTCTGGGCGTAGAGCTGGTCGAATTCGGTGCGGCGCTGGGGTTTGAGGTCTTGGAGCGGGGTGAGGATGGCTTGGGTTTGGGCTTCGGTGAATTCTCCGCGGGAGCAGGCGGCGGCGAGGTTCGGGGTGTCTTCGAAGAGGATGCGGCAATTGACCAGGTAGTTGCGCATGCCGTGGGGTGATTGCTTGCGGGCCAGGGCGACGCAGGCGGCTGCGCCGCGGGTTTGGTCATCGAGGTGGATGCCGCGTTCTTCGTGGTCGCGGACGTATTCTTTTTCGATTTGGTGGGCGAGGCCGGCTTGTTTGCAGCGTGCTGCGGAGATGAGGGCTTCCAGCAGTTCGATGCCGTGGGCGCAGTCGGCTTTGCTGCCGTGTTCTTCGAGGGCGGAGAGGTCGTTTTGCACGGTTTGGACGTGGAGGTCGAATTCCTCGGGGGGTGCTGGTGGGGTGAGGCTGTTTCCGTGCGCCTTTGCTTCGGACATGTTCTAATTATACTTCGCTTACTCGAACATGTCTTCTAATAGTGTGGAAAACTTCAGGGGTTTTCGATAGGCGAGAGCGCGCGAAGCGGAATGAAATGCATAAATATGCATTCCTGATCATGAAATCCATCTCAAAAGCTGACTGCCGAGCGATGCGCAAATACGGCTAATGCCCAAGAAGAAGCGGGAATTAGTGCGAACCCGCCGGATTCCTGAAAAGTCGGGGCCAGCTGGATTATGACATGATATTCCAGTTCAGAACTTCCACGCGCAGCGCCCGGCCGCATCCTCGGCAGGGGCGAGGCAGCACCACCATTCCCCTTGAGGATCCGCGATGAACCGCAAACCGTCCGTGAGCTCCAGTCCGGCCACCCTGCTGGGCGCGCAGCTGCGCCGCCGCAAGTCGATCACGAATATGATCGCCGAAGCGGAAACCAATGCAGGGGCAGGCCAGCTGCGCCGCACCTTGGGCATGTGGCAGCTGACCATGATCAGCGTCGGCGCCACCATGGGCACCGGCATCCTGGTGATCCTCGGCGATACCGTGCCGATCGCCGGTCCGGCCATCTGGATCTCGTTCGTGATCGCGGGCATTACCGCGCTGCTTTCGGCGGTGTCCTACGCCGAAATGGCCGGTATGGTTCCGGTTTCCGGCTCCAGCTATTCCTATTCCTATGCCACCATGGGCGAAGGCATCGCCTGGATCTGCGGCTGGTGCCTGGTGCTCGAATACGCGGTGTCGGTGGCTGCGGTGGCCGTGGGTTCGGGCCAGTACGTGAACGAAACGTTGCGCACCTTCGGCATGGAACTGCCCGAGCTGCTGGCTGGCGGCCCGGCCGACGGCGGAGTGGTGAACCTGCCGGCGCTGATCGTCGTCGCACTGGCCACCTTGCTGCTGGCGCGCGGGGCGCGCGAGTCGGCCATCGTGAACTCGATCGTCGTGGCCATCAAGGCCGGCATCCTGCTCTTCTTCTCGGCCGTCGCCTTCAGCGCCTTCAATGCGGGCAACTTCGAGCCGCTGCTGCCAATGGGCGCCGCCGGCGTGACCGCGGCGGCATCGAGCGTGTTCTTCTCCTATATCGGCTTCGACGCCGCCTCGACGGCCGGCGAGGAAGCCAAGAACCCGAAGCGCGACCTGCCCCGGGCGATCATGCTCTCCATGCTGATCGTGACCATCAGCTACGTGCTGGTGGCCGTTTCGGCGATCGGCGCGCGCGAATGGAACTGGTTCGAAGGCGCACAGGCGCCGCTGGTGCAGATCATCGGCGAACTGACCGGGCAGCCGGCCTTCGTGCTGGTCTTCGCGGTCGCCGCCGTGCTGGCCATCGCCTCGGTAGTGCTCACCGTGCTCTACGGCCAGACCCGCATCCTGCTGGCCATGTCGCGCGACGGGCTGGTGCCCGCGGTGTTCGGCAAGGTCTCGGCCCGCACCGGCACCCCGGTCGCCGGCACCTGGATCACCGGCATCCTGGTGGCGGTCACGGCCGGGTTCATCCCGCTGGGCGCACTGGCCGACGCCACCAGCATCGGCACGCTGTTCGCCTTCGCGCTGGTGGGCGCTTCGGTGATCTACCTGCGCAGAACCCAGCCCAAGGCCGAGCGCACCTTCCGCGTGCCGCTGTACCCGCTCACCCCGATCCTGGGCATCTTCGCTTGCCTGTTCCTGATGAGCCAGCTCGGTTGGCATACCTGGCTGGTGTTCATCATCTGGATGATCGTCGGCGCAGCGCTCTACCTTGGCTACGGCCGGCGCCGTTCGCGCCTGGGCCAGATGAGCGCGCAGGACTACGCGGCCAGCCACGGAAACGAAAAGTAGCTGCGCGCAGCACGCAGCAAGCGGGCGGGACCCGGCAGCCACAGGCATGCCGGGTCCCGCCCCTTTAACTACTTGCCCTGGTAGCTGAGCCCGAAGCCGTAGTCGAAGAGCGCTCCATCGGCAGTTTCGCCGTAGCCGGGCAGGTCGCTGGCCTCGTCCATGACGAATGGCTGGCGGATCGCACCGGGCGCTTAATGCCCGTCGCGCTGCTGAATTCGCCGTTCGCCGCGCTTGATGAGCAGCAGCGAAGTTCCGCGAAGTTGGGGGCGAGTGCGGCTTTCCGTACCGCCCCCAGTTCTGACGCCTAGATTTCGTAGGTTTCGGCGGGCGCGTTGCGGATCAATCCGCGCTCGGCCACCAGCGTGCTGATGAGCAGAATGGCGGCGGCCGCGTTCCAGGGAACGAGCGGCAAGTAGCCTTCTGGCGGCAGGTCGGAAAGCAGCCAGCGGGTTACCAGGAACGTGGCCAATCCCAGCGCAAGCGAAATGGCGAATGCGATGCCCCGGTGTTTCTTGGAGACGCCCTGCCACGCGGGGATTGATCCGTCGGCAGGTGCTTCAGAGGTGATTCCCAAGAACTTCAGCATGCGTTCCTTCTCTATAATGTCCGATAGTTGTCATATAAAGATCAAGTCAACTAAGTGTTATTTCGATAGTATCGAATCTGAAAATTGCTGTACATGGTACTTTCGGATGACACTTCGACTTCGAACACCGAGCCCGGGTGAAACTTTTGGCCCCGTGCACGGCGCGCAGGCCACGGTGGCGCCATTCGGCGTCCGGTGCAGCCAAGCGCGGGGGCAGGACCGAGGTGCGTGGGCGCATCGCTCGGAACGCTGCGAGATCGCCCCCGGGGAAGTGTTAATGGGAAGGCGCACTAGCGGCCTAGCGCCAGGCGCGGTTCCTGCCTTATCATCAGTGAGTCAGGAACATGGCCCCGCCAGGTTCCGGCGCTCTCAAAAGGGGCGATACCCGTTGCGGTCCAGCAACCGGTAACGGCAGACATATATGGAATTTCTTCAGCACGATTTCTTGAAAAGAGTCCATAATGTCTAGCGTTTCAGCTGCCATTGCCCACGCCCTCAAGCCGCTGGCCCCGCGGATCTTCGGATTGATGGGCAACGGCAATGCCCACTTCCTCGACGCCGCAGTGCGTGCAGGCTTCGACTACACCGCCGTGCGCCACGAATCGGCCGCCGTTTCGGCCGCCGACGCCTACTTCCGCATCTCCAATAAGCTGGCCATCGCCTCCACCACTTACGGTGCCGGCTACACCAACACCATCACCGCACTGGCTGAAGCCGCCGCGGCCCGGACCCCGCTGCTGTTCGTCACCGGCGACGCGCCAACTTCCGGCCTGCGTGGATGGGACGTCGACCAGGCCGCGATCGACACAGCAGTGCGAGCGCCGCGCTACGTCGTTGACCGCAACAACCCGGGTGCCATCGCTCTGGAGGCGGCCGCCCTGGCGTTGCGCGAACGGATGCCGGTTGTTTTGGCGATCCCTTATGATTTGGCCGCGGTGGATTCGCTCGAAGAGCAGCTGCCTGATTTCGCCTCCCTGCGCAGCACCCCTCCGGCACCGCAGCTGAACTCCACCCAGCTGGAGCAGATCGCTGGAAAGCTCAACGCCTCGCAGCGCACCCACATCCTCTATGGCCGCGGCGCGATCGATGCCGCGGCGCAGGTCCAGTCGCTGGCGCAGAAGCTGGACGCCACCACCTCGGGTACCCTGCTGGCCCGCGACCTGCTGGACTACGAGTTCGATTTGGGCATCACCGGAGGCTTCTCCACCGAGGCCAACGCCCGGATCATCGCGCAGGCCGATACGGTATTGGTGCTCGGCGCCTCGTTGAACCAGTTCACCATGCGTTTTGGCGATCTGGTCGCGCAGGATGCCAGCTTGATCCAGATCGACCTGGGGTGCGCCGCCACCAACCCGCGCGTGGACTATTTCGCCACCGCCGATGCGACCCTGGCCGCCGCGGACCTGCTCGGTGCGGTGGAGCAGGCGCAGGGCGGATGGCGTTCAAGCCTGGACCTGTCCAATCTGCGCACCCGTCCGGCCGGTGACGACCTGGCCGCCGACGGGCAGCTTGATCCGCGCCGCGTGGCCAGCGAACTGGAGAAGATCCTGCCGGCCAATCGCGTGCTGGTGCAAGACGGCGGCCACTTCATCGGCTGGGGGCCCATGTACTGGTCGACCACCGGTGCACGCTCCTTGAGCTGCGTGGGCACCGCGTACCAGTCCATCGGCCTGGGCATCGCTTCCATGGTGGGCGCAGGCCCGGCGGCGCAGGGGCGCACGGTCGTGCTGGCCGCCGGCGATGGCGGCTTCCTGATGGGCCTGGCGGACCTCGAATCGATCGTTCGCACCGTGGAAAGTGGCGTAATCGTCATCTACAACGACTCCGCGTACGGAGCGGAAATCCACCAGTACGGATCCGTCGGCCTGCACGAAGACCCGATGCTGATCCCGACCGTGGATTTCGCCGGTATCGCCAAGGCCATGGGAGCCACCGGAATCCGCGTTGACACGCTCGAAGACCTCGCCGGGGTCCAGCAGTGGGTGGATGCCGGAGCCCGGGGCGTGTGCCTGGTGGATGCCCGTGTCTCGATGCATGTGCGTGCTCCTTATATGGACGAGGTCCTTTCCGCGAACAAGAAGGCCGCCGCGGCTGCGGCATTACAATCCGGTAAAGGTGGTGGCAAGCGGTAGCCGAACGTCGTAGGGTGGTTGAGTGCGCAAGTTATTAGTCGGAACAGCAAGTCTGGGTCTAGGGGCACTGTTGATGTTCCCCGCAACCGGCGCTTTTGCTGCACCCACTGGACCTGGCGACTCGGCGGGTGCCAGCGCAGCGCAGCTTTCCGAGACCTCGCTTCGCGTGGCAACCATCCAGGCAAATCTCAGCGGCGAAACTCCCCAGGAGCTGCCCGCGAACCTGATGCGCGGATCCGACCGCCAGGCGGCGCAGGTTGCAGACAAGATCAGCAGCGCCAATGCGGACGTGGTGGTGCTGACAGATATGGACGCCACCCAGGACGCGGTTGATGCACTGAACGACCAGTATCTGAACAATCCCGACGATGCCCGCGCCGATGTGGAATACGGGTATTCCTACCTGGCCGTGGGCTCCAAGGGCCTGCAAAGCGGTGCCGATCTGAACGCTGATGGCGTCATCGGCGGCGCCGAGGATGCGTGGGGCCAGGCTGCATTCGCCGAGCAGGGTTCGATTGTCGTGCTATCGAAGTACCCGATTGCACAAGACCAGGTCACCAGCGTTTCCCAGCTCAAGTGGCAGGACGTTGCCAACGACATGATGCACCACACCGACTTCTCTGGTGTGCTGGCCGCCTCCATTCCGGTGATGAGCACCGGGCTGTGGGACATTCCCATCCAATACCGTGGCGAGCCGGTGCATATTCTTGCGACCCAAACCCAGCCAGATGCGCAGGACCAGGAATTCGCCAAGGCACGCCAGGCTGATGAGCTGAAGGTTCTCACCGGCTACCTGGCCGGAGAGGACTACGTTCGCACCGATGAGGGCGAGCAAGCAGAAGGAGTCGGCGAAGACCGCTATGTCATCGCCGGCGCACTTGGCTTGCAGGAGAACGCGGCAGATCGCGTTGAACCATTCCTCCAGGGGCTCAAGCGCGCGAATGCTTTGAATGATTCCGGCAGCTACCTGGTCCCCAGCGCAACTTGGCAGGTATTGGGCCAGGGCCGCATCCAGGAGCATCCGCCAAGCAGTCCCCAGCCCCTGCCCGGAACGGTTCCGGACTTGGTGAAAGCATCAAGCCCGCTGATCTGGACCGATGTCCAGTTCTAGATGCCGAGCAAACCCCGCAGATAAGGATTGAGGAATCGTCCCTCCGGATCGGCAGTTTGGCGCACCCTCGTGAAATCGCTGAATTTCGGGTAGAGCTGCGCCAAATCCGCTGCTTGCAGGCTATGTTCCTTGCCCCAATGCGGCCGGCCGCCCAAAGAACGGAAGATCTCTTCCATGGCCGGGAAGTATCCCGGAGCCTTATCCCGAATGTAGCGGTGCACGGCAATGTATGCTGTCTGCCTGCCGCTGGCGGTACCCAACCAGGTGGAGTCCCCGGCCGCGGTACGCACCTCGACAGGGAAAGAAACTCCAATTCCCGAACGCCTGAAATACGCTCGCACCTTCGCGAAAGCTTCATCGAAGCCAGCTAGCGGCAGCGCATACTCCATCTCGGTGAAGCGCACCCGTCGCGCACTGGTGAAAGCTTCATTCCATGGCGCGATGCTGCTGCGCTCCGGCAGGGCAGCGCAAGCCACCTCATTCAATTTGGCAGTGGTCCGGGGGACCGCTGCGCTCAGCGAGCTGAGCAGCTGCAACGCGCCATTGGAGAGCAGTTCATCGTTCAGCCAGCGGGCCGCCGCAGGCGGTTGATCGGCAGGGACCTGGCCGTCGAGCCGGGTATTGATCTTCACCTGGGCTTTGCTGGTGCCCGGGAACCAGAAGAATTCCAGATGGTCTTCTTGCCGGGCACGATCAACAAAGCTTTCGGCGATCTGCCCGATGGGTTCGATGGATTCGGCTGCACGCATCATGTAGTAGGGAACGCACCGCAGCCGAACGTGGGTGAGTACCCCCAGTGCTCCCAGGCCAAGCCGGGCCGCCTCGAATAATTCGCTATTCTCCTGCGCGCTGGCGCGCAGATGGGTCCCATCGGCCAGCATGAGCTGCACTCCGGTGACCGTTGCGCTGAATCCGCTGAATTCCAGGCCCGTGCCGTGGGTGCCGGTGCTGATTGCTCCAGCGACCGACTGCTTGTCGATATCTCCCATATTCTCCAACGCGAGGTTGAAGGGCCTGAGCAGGGCGGGGATCTGCCAGAGCCGGGTTCCGGCGCGGAACGTCACCTCGTGGGTGCGAGCGTCGACTTCCTCGATGCCGCGAAAGCCATCCAGATTCAGCAAGATCCCGTCGGTATCTGCCAGCGGAGTGAAGGAATGGCCTGCGCCGACGGTGCGCACCGGCTGGTGCTGGTCGGCGGCCTGCTCCAGGCTCTGCGCTAATTCTGCGATGCTGCGCGGAGAATGGACAGCTGCTGGGTGGGAGACCACGGTGCGTGCGAAATTCCTGAAAGTACTCACAGGAATGCTTTCCCTTCTCCACGGTAAGTAGGCCATTGTTCGACGATCCTGCCCTTGGAGTACACCGCCGCCTTATTAACGCGTTCGGCCGGTTCGCCGGACTTGGCATGGCGCAGCCACACGGTATCGCCTATGGCAATGCGGTGCGCCGACGGGCCAGTGAGCGGAGTCTGCACTTCGCCGGCTCCTTCCATGGCCAGGTAGCGAAGCTTCTTGGGATGCTCGATGGTGGGCAAGCGGTCCTTGCCGGCTGGGCCCGATGCGGCCCAACCGCCACCAAGGATGGTGACCGTTCGCTCATCGGGACGGCGGACTACCGGGAATCCCAGGTACAGGGCAGGGGTGGGGCGGAATGCGCGGTAGGAATCGAAGAGCGCGGGCGCGAATAATCCTGAGCCCGCGGCGATTTCGGTTACCGCTGGTTCTTGGATGGTGCTTTCTACCGAACCGGTACCTCCGGCATTTACAAACCGCAGGTCGCCGAGCTCCCGTACCAATTCCACGGTTTCGGCCCGGCGGTCCGCCAATTCGGCGGCGCTGGCTTGGCGCAGCTTGCGGGCGATCAGTGCCCTGGGGCTGAAACCCCCATCGGGGACCGAAGCGATTTGGGATTCGTAGCACATCAGCCCGTCCAAGATGAAGTTGCGCCGGCGGTGCACCTGGGCGGCCAGTTCGGCGACCTGTTCCGGCCGGGTCAGCGGGGAACGCGCGGCGCCGATACGGAGGTTGCTGCTGGGGTAATAGGCAGCATCCAGTTCCAGGGCGACCTTCAGCGGCCCGTGCCCCGGTGCGATCCTGTCGATCAAATCCAACTGCTCTTGGGTATCCACCATGAGCGTTACCTCTTCGCGTGCCTGTTCGCTGGCGGCCCACCGGCTGATCGCTTCGGCATCGGTTTGCGGGTAGGCAACCACCAAGTCCTTCAAGCCATGGCTGGCCAGCCATAATGCTTCGGCCAAGGTGAAGCAGAGAACGCCGCGGAAACCGGGCTCATCCAGGACCCGTTCCAATGCCTTGCGTACACGCAGGGATTTGGACGCGATGCGAATCGGCACACCTCCGGCCCGTTCGCGCAGGGCGATCACGTTGGAATCGAAGGCATCCAGATCGAGCAGCGCGACCGGATGCTCCGAGATCCCGGCGCTTTTCAAGGCGTGGTTATACCGTTTGGCCTGAGCGTTCTTCATAGGCCAACTCTTGCACCAGCGTCGGGGAGTTTCAAGGAATTTTTCAAGACGCTTGCTTGAAAGCGCAAAGCCCAAGGTAACTCTCAGGGTCTTGCGGTTAAGCTGGAGCCATCATGAAAAACGATCCGATTTCAATGACTTTGATTGGCAAAGATGGAAAGCCGCGCTCCGGCGTGCAGGACGCCATCATGAAAGGCATCGGCGTGCAGCGCCCGCTGGTGCTTGCCTACATCAAGAGGCTGCGCAAAAAGCACCCTGACGCTACTACTGCCCAGCTGGCAGCTATTGTCGAGCGCGATTACCTGCGCGTAGTTACCGGTTCCGGTGCAGCCGTGGGTGGAACCGCAGCCGTTCCCGCTGTTGGTACCGGTATCGCCCTGGGCCTATCCATAGCTGCGACCCTGGGCTTCCTGGAAGCCTCGGCGCTGTATGCGCAAAGCCTGGCAGAGCTGCACGGCATAGCCATCGACGATCCGGATCGATCACGAGTCCTGGTTATGGGCATCATGATGGGCGATGAGGGCAGCTCGATGATTGCCGGATTGACTTCCCAGGCCGCAGGTCGCGGTGGGGGTCCAATCCAGGGATGGGCCAAGTCATTCGGTGCCAGCAAGTCCACGAGCATCTACTCTGCAATGCAGCGCACCATGCAGAAGAAGTTCCTGCGCAAGATCATTGGCACCCAAGCGGCTAGCACCATCGGCCGTTTGGTTCCGTTTGGGGTCGGCGCGGCCATCGGTGGCGTAGGCAATCGATATATGGCCAAGCGCGTGATCGAGAATGCGGCAGTGGCCTTCGCCGGCATTCCCACGGTGGCGCCAAGCTCTCTGCCCCTGGATGATCCTAGAGTCATTGACGCAGAGATCGTCGAGGACTAGCTGAATCGCGGTAGCCGGCCACTGAGGTGGTCGGCTACCGGCTTTTAAGACGAATTTTTATGCGTTTTACAGATTTTTGCGAGCACCGAACCGCATGAACCCGGGCTTTAACCGGCGCTCCGGAATTAAGTGTGCACGGTCACCGTCAAAAACCACCCACCCGATTTGCAGGACCCCCAAAACCTGTGTATAGTTTTTCCTTGTCGCCGAGAACAAAACGGAAGAAATAACCGGATGTGAAACGGCGGCAGAACCCCAGAAAATCAAGGTTTTTCCACAGTCTTGTGGACAACAATTGAAAAGAATGGGAACTGAGAATACCGGTTCAAATCACAAACAATGGATTTGACTTTCAGGAATTCGAAGTTATAGAATATGAATATAGCGCTGGACGAAATTACCGCCTGGAATGGTGGGTAAAGAACCGGTAAGTGTTTGTTGTTTGAGAACTCAATAGTGTGCCAAGTTTGTTGATACCGAATATTTTTATTTGGTGAATACATAACATTTGCTTGAGGCATTGCACCCCCGTGCAGTGTTCTTGAGTGTTTTATTAT
>NZ_JBCPSN010000010.1:0-59877 GCF_051129975.1 Glutamicibacter sp. Je.9.36 | reverse complement strand
AATGCAGAAGCAGCTAACCGAATCCTCGGCCTTCGAACGAATGCAGAAGCAGCTAACCGAATCCTCGGCCTTCGAACGAATGCAGAAGCAGCTAACCGAATCCTCGGCCTTCGAACGAATGCAGAAGCAGCTAACCGAATCCTCGGCCTTCGAACGAATGCAGAAGGAGTTCACTAAAAGTCCCGCTTTCGAGCGTGTAATGGCTTTTTCCGCGGTCTCAAACTTCATCGGAGTTTTCGTTGACCAATTCGACTACTCACCCGTTGATGAGATGGTCGACGCTATTGCTCGAAATTCCACAGAACTTGATCTTGAGGAATTTGGTGGCGAAAAGTCAGAGGATGTCGCTCCAGACGGACTCTCGCATGGTGACGCCGAATGGGTGGATCCTCTGCGGGAAGCCATATTCAAAAATTCGGCGGAACGGTTCACCCGGCTTCAAGAACGGTACCCCGAATATAGTGACCGTGCGATTGAAGGGCTAAATAAGTTCGCAAAAATCATAGCCTACAACTTGATTATTCAATTGGTTGTAGCTCTATTCACTGGAGGTGCCGGGCCAATTTTAACCCCACTTATTACTGCACTCACGGAAGGGAGTGGCGAATACATTAGCGACACTCGAAAAGAACAACGGAGCCGTCAGAGCCAATACGGATTAAGTATCAAATGTTCTTTTTGCCATGCACCCCCAGGCGAGTGGTGCATCACCATGCGAGGATCTGCCCCCGGGGTTCAGGCCAGTAATTTACACAAACCACGCATAAAACCGGACCAGTCTAGTTCATAGGAAATCGGACCCTCCTATGGCTCCACCTGTCGTTCCTCCGCCTTACACTCATCTATTAGAATATAGATTCTACTATGAGGTGTTGTTGTGAAAGTTGATCGAATACAGGTCTGTGCGCTGGCCACCCCGCCGCAGCGTGTGATCGCGGTGGCGCTGGACCGGGTGCCCGCCGACTACCCCTCCCCCGCCCAGGACTACTCGGACACGAAGATCGACCTGTCCGAGATGCTGACCCGTGATCAGGTCTTCACGTTCATTGTGCGGGTGTCTGGTGAGTCGATGCAGGGGGCGGGGATCAGTGATGGGGATGAGCTGATCGTTGACCGGTCGGTGCAGCCGCGCGATGGGCATGTGGTGATTGCGGTGATTGATGGGGAGATGACCGTCAAACGTCTCTCTACTGGCCCTGCCGGGGTGGTGTTGAAAGCTGAGAACCCGGACTACCCCGACCTGCACGTGGCGGAACTGTCGGATTTTAGGATTTGGGGTGTGGCCACCACATGCCTCCATCACCTCTAGACTCCCCCCAACCCGCAGCTGCGGGGCGAATACATCGCGCATGTGGATGTGAACAGCTTCTATGTCTCCTGCGAGCGGGTCTTTGACCCGAAGCTCGATGCCCGCCCGGTGATCGTGCTGTCCAATAATGATGGCTGCGCGGTCGCACGCAGCAGCGAAGCCAAAACCCTGGGGATTGAGATGGGGGCGCCCTGGTTCAAACTCGCGGCCGACGCTAACCGCCTCGGGCTGGTCGCGAAGTCCTCTAATTACGAGCTGTACGGAGAAATGTCCGCCCGCGTCATGAGACGGCTGGCCCGCTTCTCAGCCTGGGTGGAGGTCTATTCCATTGACGAAGCGTTCCTGGGCGTGTCCGGCACCCTGGATGAGCTGCAAACCCTCGGTGAGCGAATCAAGTCGGAGGTGTTCCGGTTGACCGGTTTGCCCGTCTGTGTGGGGATCGCCAAATCCAAGACGTTGGCGAAAATGGCGAACAAGACCGCCAAGCACATCAAAGAACTGGGCGGGGTATGCGTGTGGGATCGTGCCCCAGCGCAGACCACCGAGAATCTGCTGGCGCGTCTGCCGGTGGTTGAGGTGTGGGGTATCGGCCCTCGGCTGACTAAGCGGCTGCGCGGTTTGGGGATCTGGACGGCTAAAGACCTGCGCGATGCGAACGAGGTAAGAATCCGGGATAAGTTCTCAATTGTGCAGATGCGCACCGTTTTAGAACTGCGCGGGATTCCCTGCATCCCGATGGAAGAAGAACGGGTGATCAAGGATCAGCTGATCTTCTCCCGCAGCTTCTCCGATCCGATCACCGATCGAGTGGGCATGGAGCAGGTGATGGGGATCTATGCGCAGCAAGCCTCCGCCAGATTGCATAAGCACCAGAAACAGGCCAAGATCCTCTCTGCGTGGGCGATGACCAGCTACTACAACCAGCACCAGGATCACCAGCCAGCGATCACGATGAAACTGCCAGGGCCAACGGCTGATCCGGTAGTGCTCACCCGCGCAGCGAAGCAGCTACTCCCCCAGATCTTGGTCGGGGTGAAATATGCGCGGGCTGGTGTGGTGCTGATGGATCTTCAACCGTTAGCCATGCAGGAAACTTTTGATCCATTCGTGTCAGCGCATGAGGCGAAACAGATTGGCCCGCTGATCCAGCAGATCCGTTCCGAGCACGGTGTGAAGTCCATCGGTTTAGGTCGTGCTGGACTACAGCGGGGGCCGGCGTGGGAGATGCGGCGGGAGATGATGAGTCCGCGGTACACGACCCACTGGCGTGAGCTGTTGACCGTGAAAGCCGCCTAAGGGTAGCGATGCTTATAGACGGCTATGGCCGCGCGCTTTGCACTGATACTTGCGCCGAGTCCCATGAAGCCCAGTACCCCTAGCACAACAACCAGCCCTGACCACAGCACCAAAACCCAAATACTGGGAGCCACGCCAGCGAGGCTTCCGCCCGCGAACAAAATTGCTACCCCGGCCAGAATCAAGGTGAAGGCTTTGCTTATTTGGTCATAAGCTCCGGAGTCGAATTCGGTTTTGGCAATGAGGTGTTCGAAGGGATCGTTCATCGGTGGTTCGCTGAGCGCTTGGAGTTCTTGGTTAGTACGGCGCGCGTGCTTCTCGCTGACTCTGCCTGCTTTACTTTGCCGCATCTTCTGCGTACCTCCCATTTTTCTTGTCGCTTCCGTGCTCATCGCTAGAGGCCGCGCATGAGCCACGATCCCCTGTCGTAGGCGAACTCAGGTACCGCAGCTTGTGGCTTGTGTGCGGGTGGTCGTTTGGTTCCTGCTGTCCACGTGGGTGCAGGAAAAGCAGCTCAGCGATTGGGCTTTTGCTGTGCACAGGTGGGCAGGAGGCTTAACCGCGTTGCCCCGGTTTCGCGTCAGTTGGTTCGGTTTCGGGTAGGGTTTCCATCCAGCAGGTCGCGTTAATGGCGACCTGTAGCGCTGCCAGGGCTTGGGCGACGGCTGGTTTCGTGTCGGGATAGTCTTTGTTCCATGAGTCGGTGCTCATGGTGATGCGTCCGGTAGCGGCGAGGTCTTCCAGCTCGTTGGCCAGCGCTTTGAGGTCATCGTAAATTTCTGAGGCGTTGCGAGTCATGGTTCCTGTCCTTCGGTGGTGGGGTACGGAGGAAGATTATCGAACGTGACCGACAAGTGCGGCAACCACGTCCCGTAGGTCTCCCCTTTCTCGTCCTCCCAGACCACGTGCACTAAGTGCGGGGTGCGGGCGGTGGCCTGTCCGTGAATTTGTGGGGTTCCGGTGGGCGTATGAATGAGAGCGGTTACGGCTTGATGTGGCTGGATGGGGTGGCCTGGGTAGTCTCCGGGCTGTAGCCGCATCACTCGATAGGGTTTGCTCTGGTGAGTGAAAACGTCCCAGGGGTTCGGTACCGGGGGTGAGGTTTGAGCGCGGCGGCCGGGGGAGCTGGCGGCGGAGGCCGCCGCGCGCGATTTCTGCAACCGCTCAGTGTCCGCTTGCAGGTTTCTTTCCCAGATGCTGGGGTCGCTAGTCATAGGTTTTATTGTCCTTGGTGTGCTGGGGATATGGCTAAGTGAGGGGCTTGGTTGCCCCTCACTTAGCCGGTTATTTACTTATCGGGTGTGCTGGCCGATTTCGGTAGCTTCCCGCTGGTGAACAGTCGCCGTTGCAAGTGTGAGAGCCGGTGTTCCGGGTCAATGGCTAGTGCCTGATCCAAGAACTTCATCGCTTCGGTGCCCTGTCCGGCCATCCAGCGAGTCCTTCCCAGCGCTGCCAAAACGTTAGGGCGGTCATCGCCGGCCAGGAACTCTAGCGCCTCGTAGAGCATCGCTGCGCCGGCATCGAAGATCTTCCGATCAGCGATCAGCGTATCTCCCATGAGCAGCTCGGCCAGCTCCTGCTCGGTGCTGGCGGTTCCGGCCAGTGCTGCGGTGGCGGTGTCGCGTCCCATGCGCAGGGCGTAGGTTCCGGCGATCCAGCCGGCCATGTCCTCGGTGACTTTCCCGTGATCGAGGTAGCGGGCGATCTGGTGCATCATGTCGTTGCCGAACTGAAGGGCGATGGAAGTAATACCCCGGGCTTGAATGCTCAGGTAGTCCTCCCCCGCCATCTGCGCGATGCGCTCAGCCTTGGCATCCATGGTGGCCTCGGTGGCTTCGGTGCACTGCGGTGCATCCTCGGCCAGCCGAAGCGATCCGGTGGCCAGCATAGCTTCGAGGGTGAACGGGTTGGTGTAGACCTCGACGTAATCCACTGCGTCGGTACTGTCCCCGTCGTAGTCCATGATCTGCCCGTTGGTGACCAGAACAGCCTTGGCGATGGGTGCGCCTGCTAAGTCAAGGCGCTGGCTCAGTTCGTCGTACTGGGCGAACGTCATAGCCTTGTCGCCCTCGTAGCTGACCAGAATGGTCGCATCGATCGGCTCGCTAATCGAGGCGAGAATCCGAATCACTGACGAGGCGAACTCCGAAGCTTCGGTCTCAGGGTGTGCGTCGATGCGCAGGGTGGCCAGTACCGAGCTGTTGGCGCAGAGTACCAGCACGATGGAATCGGTGGGGTCAAGGTGCAGGGCTGAGCGCACGAGGCTCGCAATCCCTACCGTGTCATTAATGGTAGCCATGGTGACTGCCTTTCCTTGGTTCTCAACTGAGGCCCGAGCTGGTCTTTCCAGCGTGGGTTCCTATCCCCTGTTGATACTTCAATTCTAGCAGTTTGCTATCTTGCTAGCAAGCTAGTTTGCTGTTTCTATTGAAAGATTTTTGCTATCTTTAAAGCATCCTAGAAAACTTGCTTAGCAGGTCAACACAACTTTTACGCCTGATTGCATGGGTTCCCCTTGTTCCGATACATGCCAAAATGCACGCCTGAAATTTCTGTCAGGGGTGGGCGCTAGCCCATCGCGTAGCGACGCGCAGCGCCCTTGACTGGGCTTTCAGACGTGCAACAATCGGGCATCGGGGCAAGGAAAACCCCGCTTAGAGAATGTCGATCTTATCCGGACGGAATCCTGACCAGTGACCTTGATCGGTGACCACGACAGGAGCTTGCACATATCCCAACGATCGGACATATTCGAGCGCTTCTGCGTCCTGACTGATGTCGATCGATTCGTACTTGATGCCCTTTTGTCTAGCGCCCTATAGGTGGCGTTGCACTGGACGCAAGAAGGCTTGCTGTAGACGGTGACAGTCGATTTCATGGCTTTCTTCCTAGTGCTAGGCCTGGGCTTCCAGGGCGGTGATTTCTTGGGGACTGAGCTTGTAGGCAAAACTGCATTGTCCGAATGCTGTCGCTGCTGCGCTGGCTTCTACCTCCGTGTCATAGAATCCGAGAATTTCCGTGACTGGGCAGTTCAGCACGACATAAGGGGCAACGGTAGTCATTGGTGATCTGCTTTCAGGGGCGTGGTGCCCCGCCTTTCGGCGGGGCGGTTGGCTAGTCGTTGGGTAGTCCGCGATATTTTTCGGGTAGCTTCTCGAACTGCTCGGGGACTCCTTCAGGGCCGTCGCTCTGTCCGGTCTTCCAGAAGAAGTGCGCGTCGCGGTCTATGGCTTCCTTGCACGCTTCCAAGTTGTCGAAATACTTGGTGGTGGTGTCGCCTTCAACGTAGAGGCCGTATCCGAAGTGGCGCTGTCCGCTGACATCCTGGGCTTGTCGGGCGAAACCGATGATGTAGGGCCATGCGCCGAAGTCGTAGCCTTCACCTCCCCACTGCGAGATGACCGTCCAGCCTGCTTTCTCGGCGGTTTCGATGTAGTCGTAGCCGCCTCCTGCACAGTCATCGAGTGGCAACTGCGGGCCGGCGAATTCGATGCTAGTCATTGTGACTGCCTTTCCTTGGTTCTCAACTGAGGCCCGAGCTGGTCTTTCCAGCGTGGGTTCCTATCCCCTGTTGATACTTCAATTCTAGCAGTTTGCTATCTTGCTAGCAAGCTAGTTTGCTGTTTCTATTGAAAGATTTTTGCTATCTTTAAAGCATCCTAGAAAACTTGCTTAGCAGGTCAACACAACTTTTACGCCTGATTGCATGGGTTCCCCTTGTTTCGATACATGCCAAAATGCACGCCTGAAAGTTCTGTCAGGGGTGGGCGCTAGCCCATCGCGTAGCGACGCGCAGCGCCCTTGACTGGGCTTTCAGACGTGCAACAATCGGGCATCGGGGCAAGGAAAACCGGTACCAGGTTTCGGGCACCAAAAGGCGAACCCGACCGCATAGGAAGGCGGTCGGGTTCGGTTTGCTTCCAAGGAAAGGAAGTGAATCTATTGTCTCACGGGCGGCTTAAGCACGCTTCTCGAGGAATTCTTGGAGAGCTTGTGCCACGAGAACCTGCTGCTTGATGTCATTAGCCGCAGCGTAGAGCTTGATCTGAGTATGCAGCTCTTTTGGTATCCGCACGTTGAGCGGCTTCATCTCCGGCTCATTTGATTCTGGGGTCCTGAAGCTCTCGCTCACCGAGGCAGTCTTCTCGGTTGAAGTTTTCGCAGCTGGCTTCATCTTGTCTTTAAGGCTGCTCATGACAGTGCCTCCATTAGTTCCTTGGCCACTTCTTCATAGCCCATCAGGTCGGTGGGAATTTCGCCTGGAATAGTCTTGAATGCCTGGCGGTGCTTGATTCGGGTGTCGAACAGGGCCAGGTCGCTGTCTTCCAGGAATTCCAAGCTATCCCGGAGTGCGACCGTTTGTTCGTTGACCTTGGTGAAAAGGGCAATCCGCGCGGTGTCGGCCGGCAAGTTCGCGTTCGTGGCGACCAGTCGCCGTAGATCCATGACTGCTGGCTCTGTTGGCATGATGACCACATCAGCAATCTTGATTGCGGCATCGATAGTCGCCGGATCTCCTGGGGGAGTGTCGATGATGACGAAATCAGTGGTGCTCTTGCCAGCAAGCCGCTTCAGTTTAGCGATGTTCACAATCTCGACCGGGAATGGCAGCGGAGTTCCAGCCTCCTGAGCGTCTTCAGCCCATTCAGTGGCAGAACCCTGCATGTCGGTATCCCAGAGCTCGACAGTGAAGCCCTGGACAATGAGTGCACAGGCGAGATAGATGGCGCTGGTCGTCTTGCCTACGCCGCCTTTGGTTTGCACGAGTGCAATGGTTGTTGCCACATTCGCCTCCTAATCATTTGCACGCAAGTTATTTTGCATGCAATATCGTAAAATCGCAAGCTATCTTGCAAGTTTTCTACCTAAGCATAAGATTACTAGTTTGCTAGCATTCACGCAAACTATTTTTCAAAATAGCTAGCAAAATTCCTTTATGGGCTTGAGTTTATCTGACGGAGCGGGGGAGTAGCCTAGGCTCGTTATGCCTGAGGAACTTGTGGACGTGTTTTTACGCCGGCCGGTGCGCCGTGGAAGATTCGGCGGGGCGGCCGTGTCTGGCAGGTGGTGGTGGAGCCAACCTGTCATTTTGAGCGGGTCGCCTGGTGGGAAGACCTGACCTTCAAGGTCAGGAAGGGAGCTGCCGACAGAATCGACTATGCCGTATGGCTGGTACAGGTGAGGCTAGGGGCTAATCCGAGGTCGGATATTTTGACCTGGGAGCTGGTGGAGCATCCACGCCTTGGTTCCTGGTCTGTGCGCGAGGTGTCCTAGATTCGTTAGGTCTAGGTGACATTTCGACCTATCGCGGCGGCAAAAGCTACTAAGAATCCGAGCAGGACTGCTGCATACAACCAACGTAATTCTGTTGTTTGTGGTTGGTTTTCTTGGCTAAATCTGTAGTGGCCGCGCGCTGCCGCGCCCATCACGAGGATTGTTCCTGCGGCGCTGGTGTAGATCCAGCCGTCACGTCCTGGCGTGACGAAAAGAAATACCAGATAGATAAGTCCAAAGATTATTGCGGCGCGCGCCTGGGTTAGATGGTGCGTTGCTTGTTCTGGGTTTGGTGCCATGAGTGCTGCTTTCTAGAGATCCGTGCACATGTCATGCTCGCGTGTCGTGTGTTAACTCGAGTACTAAATGTGTGGCTTGTGTGCGGTCGGTCGTTTGGTTCCTGCTGTCCATCATGTGTGCGAAAAAGCAGCGGAGCGAGAGGGCTTTTTTCGTGCCCATGTGGGCAGGAGGCTAGGAACATGCCCCGGTTCGGCGTGCGGCAGCCAGGGCTGCGCGTGTGGCTGCGGCGCCGCGGGAAGCGGTGCTGCGTAGTTGCGGGCGCTGCGCGGCTTGTTTGGCGCGGCGTTCGGTTGCGGCTCGGGCGGCGGCGCGTGCGTGGTTGCTGGCTGCTGCTGCTCGCTGGGATCGGCTGAGCATGATTTCTCCGGTGGCGGTGCGCCATTGGTTCATGCGGTGCAGGATCGCTGCGCGCAAGATCCGGCAGTAGTCGATGTAGGACTGAGTTTCACGGTTGTGCTGGGGTAGTGCTCCCCAGGCTTCTTTGCCGTGCAGGCCTGGTGTGGTGCGCCATTCGAGGGCGTGTTGGATATCTGAGATAGTCCATCCGGTGGAGAAGAAGGGTTTGAACATGTTGAGCACGTTTCTCTTGGAAAAACGGGCAAAATCTGGCATCCGACGTAAGATTTCAGCGGCAGCCGATAGCCCCTGTCCTCTAGAGCTGATCGTTCTGTGAGCTGGCCACAGTTCGACTGGTCGATCATCGCTGTGGTGAGTTCGCACGGCGGAGCCGTGCCCAAAAAGGTTTTCAGTGCCGCGTAGCGGCTCATTTTGAGTGTTTTTCTCGCGCGTGCGCGTGTAGGAACTTACTTCGTAAGTGGTTAACCCCCCTACGGGGAGGGGTTCTAAGTTATTTCCACAGGCCGTGTTGTTGGGGGTTTGGTGGGTCGGGCGGGTTGTGGTGGTGTCTGGTGTGTCTTGGGGGCGCAGGCCAAGTCCGATGGGGTGGCAGATGACGTAGACGGGGGCTTCGTTGGTGGCGGGTTGGCCTGCTTTGGCGGCGTATTGTGCGCTGCGGCCTGAGGCGACGATGCCGAGGATGCCGTGGGTGCGTAGGAATTTAAGGGCGTTGCCTACGGTGGCGCGGGATACGCGTGCTTTAGAAGCGATGGTGTCCCAGGTGATGCGCACGGTCATGCTGTTGTGTTCGGTGTAGCGCAGGAGGACCCAGAGCACGGCGAGGATGTTTCGTTTGCAGTCGGCACGGCGTGCCAGTAGCTCGTCCAGGGATCGGGTTGCGCGCCAGGCTTGGGCGGTGTGGTCGATTTTCTTGCTGCCGGTGGGGATGGCCCAGTTGATGGCGCGGGGGGAGGTTTCTTGGGCGCGTGAGACACGCCGGATGCGTACCGGAGCAGCGGTGTGAGCGTGCTTGGTGGCCATTGCTTCTTTGGCCGCGTTGAACTGCGTCTTGCCCTTGGTGGTGAACCCTTCAGGGGTTTCTGCCTTGACGAATGGGCGATGGCCTTTGGCCGTGTGGGCGAGGATTGCGGCGATGCGGCCGTCGGTGGGGCGGGTGCACCAGCGTGGTTTTGTGGTGTGGATCGCGGTGTTTTGCGGCGTTTCTTGGCTGCTGGTACTTGATTGGGCGCGCGAAGGCGCTACTATAGACACATAAGTCCTTTTCTCGTTGGAGGGTAAAGGAAGGGGAGCGTCCGGCTTGGTAACCGGAAGCTTCGTGGTAAATCACGATCTGAGAACTTTGGCGAGTAGGCAGATCGGATTCAGAATTTTAGTCCCGCGCTTTGCGCGGGCTTTTCTGTTTAAGGCTTGTCGATAGGCAAGTGGCCTTCCTCATCGTCACGAAGCACCCAATCAGGGAGACCACGTTCGTCAAGTTCGAGAGTTTCGACCATCATGTCGAATAGGGCTGCACCCGAGATACCAGCTTTGGCAGCTAGTTCTGTGAATTTATCCCGGTTTTCGCGCTCGACACGCCATCCCAATGGGATGGGGTCTTTCATTGACCCCTTGGGGCGCCGTGGTGAACTCATATAACCACAATATTGGATAGCGCTGTTATTAAGAGGTTTGCGACACGACTAATTTTTAAAAGATTCGACTTGTTTCTTCCCATCAGCTCGCTAGTCGGGGGAGGACAGCTCTGATCGTCAGCCTGAGTTGGGGTGGAGTTACCTGGAATCAGTGAACACGTGACCTGTTTAACGCGGCTGGTGTGAATACGGTTTTTAGTGCCTCAACCAGCACATGCTGGCCGCGTAGCTATTGTCCAAACTCTATCGGGGAAACCTTTCAGTCTGTCAGACGGATTATGCATGACCACCTAATCAATCCATAGAAAGAGACTAGGAAAACACGATAGGACCATCCAGAAAGTCCAGGTTCCGACCAAACAGTGATACCAATTTTCTAAGCGCAAGATAAACTTCGTCTCAAGACTCGCATCGCAGCATTTGGGGAAAATTGAAAACTAAATTATCTGCTCTGATCCTCAGCATTGCTCTGGGAATCAGTCCACTTGTGGCAATTCCGGCGCAAGCCAGCATGGGGGACTGCACCGTTGAAGGCAGCAGCGCGGTTTGCACTGGAGCCGACCAGCAAGCAGTGCAGGGTAATACTTCCATCACTGACTTGAGCTTAGTGAACGCGCCAATTAAGGGTGATGTTCTGAAAAGCATGACCGCGCTAAACCGCCTGGCATACAACGGTCCGATTGACGTGGACTTACGAGAATTCTTGAACGCACCAGCTTTAGCACAACTGGAAATCACGTTCGACACGAAGCCCATCCGTGTGCTGGCAGGTACTGAATTCAAGCTTCAAACCTTCAAAGGTTTCGACGGCGAACCTTTCAGCTTGGAAATCGGAGACTACTTTACGAACGACGGATGGACAGATCCGCCAGTCAAGCAGGTGGGGTTCAATACTTTCGTTGCCCCCAAGGCCACGCATATTCGATTCTTGGATGGATACTACGAGGGCCAGCACAAGGCAGACGGGCGCAGCCTGCAGTACAACATCCATGTCGGTGAACAATATGTTGTCTCTGCGTACGAAGAATTATCATGGCTGGGTACGGGAAAGCTACAGGCTAGCTATACCCCCTTCGGCGAAGCTTCGATCCTGAATCCGTCGGCAACAACGGTTCCCGTAGGTACTTGGGTGACTGCTGCAGGCAGCAAAACCTCCAGCGGCTTCGCCATGAAAACCAAGTGCATTTGGAGCCGCGGCAGCACAATAGTCCAAAAATCAAAAAGTGGAGATTCAGGCGGCTGCGCTTACAAGCTGAGCAAGGCAGACTCCGGCAAAAAGCTCACAGTCAAAGCAACGCACCATGAGTACTGGGGCGAAACAGAATACTGGCAAAGCACCACGGAAACCTTCTCCAGAATTTTCACTGTCCAGGATCCAATCCTGTTAAAACTGGGGCGGATTGATTCGGCGCAGGTAGGGAAGAAGCTCACTGCTAAGGTCTCCAATGCGCCGTCAGGTGTAAAGTTCAAGTACCAGTGGCTTCGTGCAGGGGAGAGCATTAAGGGCGCCAACAAGTCCACTTACACGCCAACCACTGCGGATTTGGGCAAACGCCTCGCTTATTCGGTCACGGGTTCAAAATCTGGAATGTACCCGGTTGTCCATACCTCGTATGACACCTCCCGGGTCACAAAGGGAAAATACACTGTCACTAAAGCGCCGCGTATCAGTGGCAAGGCAGTCTATGGACAAACACTGAAGGTCAATCCTGGCACCCGTTCCACCAAGCCGGGAAAGTTTAAGTACCAGTGGCTGCGTGATGGCAAGATCATCAAGAACGCTACGAAGACCACCTACAAACTGGGTCTGTCCGATATAGGCAGGAATATCAGCGTCCGAGTCACCGCCAGCGGTGCCGGATTTGCAACCCAGACAAGCACCACTGCTAAGACCAAGAAGGTAGCCAAGGCGAAGTTCACGGTAAAGAAGGGAGCATCCGTATCGGGCAAGATGAAGGTTGGCTCGAAACTGACAGCCAAACCCGGTTCGTGGAGTCCGAAACCCGAGAAATACAAATACCAGTGGTACCGTTCTGGCGCCCCGATCAGCAAGGCCACCAAGTCGGCATACAAGGTGACCTCGCGGGACCGGGGCAAGGTGGTCTACGTGAAGGTCACTGCAAGCAAGAAGGGCTATGCCTCGAAGACTTCAACTTCTTCGGTGAAGTAGTATCGCCAGCTGCTGGCCGACAACTACGTGTTCACGTGGTTGTCGGCTTCTTGCGCTCTGCCGAACTCAGGACGGACGACGTAACCTAATGACCAATACTGGGATGAAGTTGCCGGTTCTTCGATGAACTATTGGCTACCTCCGTGCACAATCGAATGACGCCACTTTTTTCGAATCATCTCCCACATACTTTCTTCTTAAACGTGGAATGAATCCTTATGATCAAGAAGTGGCAATCAATGGGGTAGCCACTCATCACGTCTAAGGACATCTCATGGGGATACTCTCCCGTACAAAATATACCGCCGCCCTGACTGCCGTTGGTTTAGCCGGCAGTCTGCTCCTAACCGGCGCTCCGGCCCAGGCCGCTAAGAAACCGATTGACATCACCGGTTTCAACGCCTCGGATCAGGTAGTCTCCAACAGCAACTGCCGCCGAGTGAAAATCTCCGCCAAGCTGAAAAAGAACTACACCGGCCTCACGAATGTCGGGTATTGGTTGACTTCGTCAGTAAGCAAGAATGGCGGAGAGTTCGATTCTGCCTGGTTTGAGGACACCACCGTCGACTATGTACAGATATGTCCATCATTTGAGGGACTGGGTGCTTACAAAATCGGGCCAACCGATATTTCTGTGGACTACGAATATGTAGATCGGTATGGCTACCAATCCTACGGCTTCAGCAACTACTGGGATGCGACGAGTAAGACCATTTACCTGCGCGGCAAGACCAAAAGCACGCTTACAGCCAAACGGTCCGGTAAGAATGTCACGCTAACTACAAAGGCTAGCGTCTACTCTCCCGAAAAGTACCGTTACGCACAGTACAACCCGACCGCCAAACTTCAAGTCAAGTCCGGCACGAAATGGAAGACTGTCAAGACAACGAAGTTGAAGAGTGGTAAAGCGACCTTCAAGCTGAAGGAGTCCAAGAAGAAGACTTATCGCGTGACGATCCCCAAAGCTAGCTGGGCCACGGCAGTAACTAGTAAATCAGTGTCAAAGTAAAATCCACTCGAACCGGAATGCCAGGATTTCCTGCCACTAAGGACTGAAAAAGAGTTTGCCAGTCACTGGACTGGCAAACTCTTTTCTGAGATCTGCTCTTTAGATACCCGCTGCTTCAGCTCTGCCCGGGACGATTCCGTCTTACAAATAACATTGATAACGGTTTTCTCTGACAACGATTGCAACACATAGTTGCGAGATTCTGGGACTGTTGAAGTTTCGCAGATTTTTCACCGGGGGAGTGAAGTACGGCGAGACGTCTTGCAACTCTTCAGTTGTAGGATATCTGCATTCAGTATTTTCATACTTCGCGCATGATCGGAACCGATAAAAGTGCTTATCGGCCCATTTGTCGATCATGGGTCGTTAGCATGAGCTCGGCAACGTGCGTTGCTTCTCGAATAACGTAACGAGCTGCTTCCACAGTTACTCCTGTCGGGAGTGTTCTGCCGTGCCCAGTCCCTTGCAGGTTTCTTAATTCGTTGACGGCGATAACTATCTTCTTAGCTGACCTGTAGATGTCATGGATTTGTTTTGACCCCTCAACAGAGTTGTTAACTACGGCGGGGAGCAAACCTAGACGCTCGAACGATATTTCAATAAGACCAGGGAATGGGACCCTCGGATCCAGGGGGAGACCGCCTTCTTCGAGAACAAACTTGGCTATTGCCTCCAAGAGCTCCTTTGCTCCGCCCAAGACAGCCGCCGGGTCGTCCACATTTCTGCGCAATCGATTAAGCTGCTCATCGAGGGCTGCACGGCCACCAGTTTCGAGATCAATCTTTCCTAGCTGTTCTAGGCGTCCATCAGTCGTTAAACCCCATCCACTGTGGGTAAGCGCGGATCGCAGAGTATCGACTCTCTGCTGGTCTTCAGAAAGGCTAAATGAGCCATGGAGTCTGAGTGCGTTGAGCAAGCTATCAACGAGTTTTCGTGCTGTTTCGGATTTGCGGGATCCTACACTAGCTACAGCAAGTACACGTTGTTGTTTATTCGGTGTCTGTGTCTCCGGATCATAGGGGTCATGATCTGACATGCCCGCTGTCTTGAAAACTCGTGTCAAAACGGAATGCGAAGGGCCATCCCCAGCGAAGAAGAACTGTCCAATGGCTCCTGCAATCTCGTCATTTAGCGGTGAACTCATGTACCAATTGTGCCTGTCTTCGTTTGCTACAGTCTGGACTTCTGCAACGCCCTGTAAACGGTACTGCGACTGACGCCGAGAACTTCGCCAATTTGTGCCACGGTCATGTCTCGCTGTTCGTACATCCTCTTCGCAGTGCGAAGCTTGTCGGGGGAGAGGGATGTTGGGCGCCCTCCGGTGCGGCCACGTGCCCGGGCCGCTGCTAGGCCGGCGTTGGTGCGCTCGCGGATGAGGTCGCGTTCAAATTCCGCCAGGGACGCGAAGATGTTGAACACAAGCCGGCCGCCTGAAGAACTGGTGTCGATGTTCTCCTGCAGGGATTTGAACTCAACGCCTCGTTGCTGCAGCGCGTCCATGTGGTTGATCAGATGGCGGATGGATCGGCCGAGACGGTCGAGACGCCAGACCACGAGGGTATCGCCGGGTCTGATCTGGTCCAGGAGTTTGTCGAGTTCGGGCCGAGACTCGAGTGAGCCGGATGCCGTGTCGGTGAATATGCGATAGCACCCCGCTTTGGTCAGTGCATCGAGTTGAAGTTGTGCGTCTTGGTCGCCGGTGGAGACTCTGGCGTATCCGAGGAGGTGTCCCATGGGCCTAAATGTATCAATACTCGTGGGATAGGCGATGTATCGACGCATAGTTTGTGGCACTGAGTTATGCGACTAAATGCTGCTCGAAATCTGTTGAATTTTCAACTGTCAGGAATCTTCACAACGACCAAGTGATCAATGTGTCAAAAACGAACGATTTTGACATAGTACCAAGCGTTCTCACAAGGTTGATTCAGACAGAGAAACCAGCCAGAGCCAACCACTTGGGGTGGCCCTGGCGTACCTCCATGAAATTGCACAAGCGGAAATGGGCTTAGCTAATCCATCTCCGCCGGTTGAAAATCTTCCTCCGGGAACTCAACAGGTAGGGAAAGAGGTTCAACACCGATACTGCGCGCTTGCTGCTCAAGATGCCTTCTGACTAGCCGAATATTCGGGTCACCATTTTCCGATTCATACCTGCGGAGATAGTCGATAGCGTCATCAAAAGCCGTAAAGTCGTTATCTCGAGCAATCAGAGCTAATCCAATCTCACCCAACGTTCGATAAGTATAGACATCCTGATAGTAATCACGAATGCATCTACGTATGATTCCCAGCGCTTCGTAGAGCATAGCTACGCGATCACTCTCAGTTATTGCAGGTGTTAGATCCGCCTTACGCAAAGTGAGCGTAGCTCTGTAACGGCTGACAATGGCATCCTGCCCAAGGGTTTTTTCTGCCTGAATAATCTCGTTCTCAGCATCGACAAGCAACTCGTTTTTGAGAAATAGTCTGATTAATCGTCTCCGAGGGGTGCGGTTGGCTGGAATCGCATCAATAAGGGAACGGTAGAGCTTGATCTGGTCTTTGGTATCCGTAAGTCGATGTATCCCAGCATCGTTGGTAGCAATAGCTAGAGCCGTCTCGAGTTCTATCCGAACCTGTGGATTAAAAGTTCTAATCAGCGATTCCAAAAGTTCATACAGATCGTTTTGATCTGCAAACTTCCATTTTGCAATGGTTTCTGCAATCACATCATGACGCGTGCGCCACCCGTATACGCCCTGCCTATTATCAATTACATGCTCAGCGACAATTCCATCAAGTTGGTTAAGCAGATCATCCAGGCCGGTTGCCCCAATTCCCATGATTCTCATGATTAATTGTCTATGGACATAACCCCCCATAGATTGAACCGCCGCGACATAGCGATAGACCTCCTGCGATTCATCGCTTAGTTCAAAGAACTCGTGGAGCAATATATTGTCCAAATTATCATTAGCAAATATATTCTTAAGGCAAACAAACATATCGGCACTGCATTTTTCTCTGAGCTGTCGAACCTTCTCCCCTCGACTAAGCTCCAGAAAACGAGTTTCTACGAGGCTCCTAATTTCTGGCCTTCGATCGACTAAATTAACCAATTCGTCGATGTCATTTCGCTCTAAAACAGAGAGCTTTATTAGAGTTCCCCTACTGAAGAAACCAGCAGATTTAGTCGAGACTTTCCATTTCGAGCTTTCAGTCGTAACAATAATTCGTAAGTGTGGCCTAGCAATTTCATTGAGACGGTCAACAAGACGGTTCACAGACTTTAAATGCCTAGTGCAGTCATCAATGAAAAGGATTCCGTCTTTATTTTCCTGCCTAAGCTTACTTTCAACAGCCAACCATGATGCATAATCCAATGGATGATCGGATAAATGCTCCCAGGCTGGCAATCCTTCGGCCATACGGTTAAGTACATAGGAGCGCGCCATAGTAGTCTTTCCTACTCCCCGCGAACCTTCTACAACTATAAAGTAGCTTCTCGCCCCAGTCTTGGCTGCTTCAATTCGGCCTAAAGCCGCGCGTTTGATAGTTTGACCGTTGAATATATCAGCATAGCTAGCTGGTGATCCATTGAAGAGGCTCACTGGGTTCGAAGGAAGTTTTGAAGCATAGCGAACTTGAATAGAAGTTAATACAAGGTCGGGCGTCAAGAAATCATCTATCTGAGAAGATGTAGTATGCACAAGGTTCCCAGCAACATCTTTAGATGAAACAAGCGCTAACAATAGATCTTCTAAGTCACCATGAACTACATTTACTCCTAATCGGGTGAAAAGTGCGGCTCTGTCTTCATCGTAACTATGTACCATCAAAAATATACGAGTGTTGACACCCTCAGTACATAAATTACATACTTCTTTGACAAGATCTTTTAGATGTCTATCCTTGAGAGACTGTCCAATAATCACAGTATCAGCAGTAAACATGTCGGATCTGAGTGAGTTAAATAGAGTCTGACGATACTTTTCATGATCATCGTAGTCACTCTCAGTTATGATCATTCGACTTTGGTGTCCCATAGACACATCTTGGGTAACACACCCATGTATTTTGTATAGGGATGTTCTGGACGCCTCGCGGGGTGAAGAAACGTCAAAATTCGACCTAATAACGTTCAGCTCTCGGTTACTCTGCCCGTATGCCTTCTCTATTAGAGTATCGTAATTAGTCGTGTAAATAGATAACCAATCGAATGTCGGAAGAGCAAGAAGCCCTGAAGCTGGACTGAGGTCAACTATCTGCTGCTTTATTGCGTCGACCAAGACCTTTCTCCCAAACCGATTTTCGTATATTTGAGCTATTTCGGAGAGGTCATCTCCAAATTCATCCCCTAATTTTCTCGATAGTATCTTGCTAAGTGCTATTCCAGATGGAGCTCCGGAGGAAATTGAAGTTCCAGCTCCGAACATCAATGTGGTTCGTGAGGGGTCCAGTGTTGCAGCAAGTTCGTTGATCTTCAATGATTCCCCTTAGCTTGGCAAGGTTGCGAACGACAGATGAATGCATTCTATGCGTTACGTACGGCAATAAGTGGGTTCACCGTTCCCTGCTTCAGCAGGTTTTCAATCGAGCCGTGCAGTAGCGCATGTCTGGGAGGACTAACTGAAGCAAATAGTCCAGCGTAGTCGAATCGCGGTAACGAATACCAAAGGACGCACATATGACATTCTGATGGTGTTTCTTCAGATCGGAATCGATTCACGGGCATGAGCCTCATAAACAGGCGGGAGAGTATTCGGCTTACATCGGGAAAACTAACAAATTGTGACTTTACATAACGTACATTATCGGCTTCTAGGTCACGGGATAGAAGTGTTGACGTTCGGGGTAAGGAGTTCCAGTATGGTCAGTTGCCCGCCGCCAGGATCATGCTCTTGCAAGACGTTCCGGCTGGCATATCGACCGTCGGCAACGCGAACTCGATAGACGATGGAATAGCCGCTTTGAGGCTCTCGTCCAGCATGTAGCAGAGAACGGGCGGTTTACCCGCCTCAACACCGATCATTCTTATGCCGCTGGAACAATTGGCCGTTGATTGTATCAGCTTTTGACAAGCTTTTTTGATCAGAGGTTGCGGCATGGCACACACTTTCATGTGAGGATTAACTTCTGAGGCTGATAAACAAGTCACAATAGTACGTGCTCTATATCACTTGACATGACTGTAATTAATACGAATTTTTTACCAAATATGGTGTGGCTCAGCTCACTATCGCTATGTGTTTCTCGAAACAGCGTAGGAAAAATACCCTACATAAACTCGCAATAGAGCATGAACTTGGGGGCGCGCTCGGCGTTTGGGTGGCGATGAACTAACAGATATTGGAGTGCGTCGCCATCCAAGCAGGAAGAAGCAACGGGGCGGCCCAGCCTTTGCGCGATAAAGCAGAAGTAGAAGCAGAATCCGAACTATCCAGTTTGGGTTTGGACGCACGTGCCAAACAAGCATGCCGCCGCCTCTAAACGCGTAGCCGGAAGAAGCATAAACACGAATACCACTCGATGTTTAGGCTTGGTGAACCCCTTACAGATCTAGTATCAATTCATTAAAAATCCCCCGCAATAGAGCTGTCGGTGCTCATTGGGCTGGACCTCTCATCAGATGTGTCGCGACATCTCTCGATCGCGACCAGGAAAGCAGTCCATGGATTCAGCCATGCGTCATGAACGACTACTGCACTCACCTGTCGGACACCAGTGATCTCAAGTAGTGGAGCAGCAGTGCTGGACTCGATTGGTTCCGGGATCTTTTCTTGTTTGCCCACGAGATCAGCGCTTAGCCCGAGTACGCATTTCTCCCTTCCAATCGACACAGCACTAGCTGGTCATCGTGCGTCAGTTCACCTAGGCCCCGTACTGCGCTACATGGCCTGTTTGCTGACCCGTCATACGATTTGGTCCGGGGCCGCAGCTTTGGTGGCTGCCGTGAACTAGTGGGTGTTCTCTTGGATTCCCACGGTTGCGGCGTCACCTTTGCTGGGAGTCGTTTCAGTAAGTTCTTCGGTGACTCTCATGCTGAGTTCGCTATCTTCGGGAGGATGCCGGCTCAATCGTGAACCGTGCCATTGACTTGAAACTTATGGGCGAAAAAATTCCTTGCGAGATATCCCACCGCCGGCGAATCTGCGGCAAGTAACTTTAATGTCAATTATCAACTATACAAAGCGTTAATGCCATGGCAATATTTAGTATATCAGAATATCAAAATTTATCCGATGCACGTATCCAAAGTTTATTACAAAACGTTACTGACTTAACACCTTAGTATTCGCTGAATCCTGATAGCTTGAAGTCGATACATAAAATCAGGTGTGGGGGCCTGGATATATGAGCATAGGTTTACCGTCAAGCGCTTGACTGATGCTGCCCTCTGGTTGCGTCTCCTTTCGCAAGCGACTTTCTTCCCCACGCCTTTCATCAGTTGGGGAACGATAAATGCTCGGCAAGCACTACGACAATCCTCGTACTCGGAAAAGTAGCGGCAGGGCCAGATTGTCTAACGGCCTGCCAGTGCCAAGAAGCTTCCAGCGCAGGGATGTCCCTCCGCACCGAGGTCCTCGGCACTGGCTCATTTTCTGTGCAGCTCTCATTGCCATCGGAAGCCTTGGCCTTCAGGATTCCGGGGCCGCATATGCCACGTCGACCACCGGTCCCACTTCAGAAACCGGCGAACTTTCGACAACGGCATCCCCGAGTCCAGCATCCACTGCCAGTCCGGAAATTTCCGTTTCTGCACAGCCATCGGCTTCCTCCGAGGAAGAACCGTCCGGTGCAACCGAGGAATCCATCCCTCCTGCTCCGGTGAACAGTCCATCGGAAACACCAGCGCCGTCCCCCTCCAGCTCGAAGTCGGTCGAGTCAACCACTGACCCTGAGCCAGAGCCAAGTTCTTCGGAACCAACAGCCAAAGAGTCGGGTGCTTCCGTAGTGGAGTCCAGAGCTCTTAGAGCTGCGGCAACCTATTCCCCAATCTGTGGTCCCGGATATGTCTACGGGCTGACCTCTGCTGGACAAATCCGTGCCGTCGCACCAGGTGGAGCTGTTTCAAACCTGGGCAGTGCTGTCAACCAGGCAAACATGCAGATGAACGGCCTAGGAATCGGTGCCGGCGGATCCACAGTATTCGCTTACCTCCGCAGCACGGACACGCTAGGTGCCACGGTTTACCGTTTCGACGTCAACACAGGTTCCTGGTCCACCACCGGCGCTGCGGTAAACTCCAGCACGCTGAATCGTTCGGCAGTATTCGTTGCAGGAGCAGTCGATCTGGGCACGGGTCGCTATTACATCGGCGGCTACACCCCTACCGGCAATAGCACACGGTCATTCCAGCTATGGGAATACAATCCTGCGACAAATGCGATCTCTTACAAAGGGCGGATCGCTACAGATACTGGATCCACCGCTGCGGCGAACGGCGACATGGGTTTCGATGCGAACGGAAACCTCTTCGTTGTCCGCGGCTCCGGCAGCACTGCGACCATATACTCTGTGACGGCAGCTAATCTGGCGTCTGCGAATGGCGGAATTATCACTTCGTCAGTCAGTAACACGGTTAATAACACCACGACCAACGTCAACGGTGTGGCCTTCGACGCCGACGGCAAAGGATATCTTAGCTCGGGCGATATTGTGCAATCCTATGACATGCCCGGCTGGAGCAATCCGAAAACCGTCGTGAGCACGAATTTCGGCGGAAGTACGGACCTCGCATCGTGCGGATCACCGCCGACCATTACCATTGAGAAGTTTGTTGAAGGTGGACGTGTAACGGCAGGCGATCAATTCGGTTTGTCGCTACGCCAAGGAAGCGCTACCGGTACTGTCATCGGCACGGCTACCACCACGGGCAACGCTAATGGGCAGCAGCCCGAGCGTGTCGGTCCCCTGCCGACTGTGCGCAATGTCGAGCTGCATTTCGCGGAAACCGCCGCGGGAACCGCAAACCTAAGCAACTACGCCTCTAGCTACCGTTGTCTGGTAGATGGTGTCCAAACCGTGCAAGGCACAGGAACTGCAGGAAAAATCACGATTCCTTCCAGTGGCCAAGCAGTGGAATGCCGGTTCTACAATTCACCGCTCATTGCGCAAGTGAACGTCCACAAGCAAGTCACCGACTCGAAGGGCGAGAACCCGCAACCAGGAACGAACTGGACTGTGGGAGCTACCGCGCAAGCGATCACCGGTACCATTTCTTCGACGCCTTCAGCAACTACACAGCAAACCAATACTGAAGGAACATCCTCATGGCGTTTTCAGTTCGGAGCCAGCAACAATAAAGCCGATCTGAAAATACGTGAAGTCATGCAGGACGGTTACAAATTCGCTAGCGGAAAATGCGACGTGACCAAACTTGACGGAACCAAAACGGCTATCACTTTGACCGGTCCGGACAACAATCCTGCAGCTGGAATCGTTCCCGGGGACGTAGTCGACTGCACCATCGTCAACAGCCTCAAACCCGCAAGTGTATCAATCGGAAAGCAGCTTCAGGATTTCAAGGGGCAGAACCCTAAACCAGCTAGCAACTGGACCGTAGGCGCCACCCTGGCAGCCGGAAGCAGTTCTGGAACCAGCATCAGCACCCCGGCAACATCGCTGACTGGTGCCGATGGCAAGGTCGCGACACCGTGGGCTATTAATTTTCCGAACAATCCTACGGCCACTGCCAATGTGACTATTACTGAGACGATGCAGACAGGGTACGACTTCGTCAGCGGTGTGTGCTCGGTGACTAGTGCCGGCGGAGCCAAAGCGGAAAAAAACCTCTCTTCGGCGTCTTCAGTCCTGACAGGTCTTAAACCGGGTGACGTTGCTGAATGCACTTTCACCAATAAGCCCAAGAGCGGAGCAGCTCTCTGGCAAAAGATCGACGAGGCCAGCAAGGCTCTCTCCGGATCGCAGTGGACGCTCACCGGACCATCGAATTTCAATGGCGGGCAAGGGCTAGAAATCCAGGACTGCACCGCGCAGGAAGCTTCTTCGTGCACCGGTGCAGACCGTGATCCAAAGGCCGGCGGCTTCAAGATACCTGAACTGCCGTGGGGGCAATACCAGTTGGAAGAAACCAAAGCACCAGCTGGCTATTATCCGCTCGATGAACCTCTGGAGTTTGAAGTATCTGCAGATACTCTGACTTTCGACCTCGGCCCAATTGAGAACACCCGGCGTGAGGGCCCGGCAATACCACTGACTGGCGGGCTGGGCAGTGATTTCTACAGCATGCTCGGTGGCGGGATTTTGGCAGCTGGTCTTGTTGGTGCAGGTCTTAGCCGTCTGCGCAAACGCCGTCAGGGGGTTTCATAACATCAATATCCCCTTATAGAACTCGCATCATGCGCACACTAATCCCTCATCTCGAATCCACTCGAAGAACAATTCATCAGTCCACCCGAACCCGATGCGCGGTGAGGGAACGAAAGGAAAACGGAAAAACAATGACCGTTAAGAATCCGCTCCTAAGGCGCGCAACCGCCGCCATTGGAGCCATCTCGATCGCAGCTAGCGGGCTGCTGCTTCTTGGTTCACCTGCCTTTGCAGCTGTGGGCCCCGACCAGCCGGGCGCTCCGTCTAGCGGCACCCTGACCGTGAACAAGTATTCGGGTTCACCAGTTGGCACTGGGGAAACTCCTGACCCCGAAAACTTGCTTGATGGAGTTGAATTCACCGTGCAGCAGGTCGGTAAGCTCAACGCGGGGAATTCATGCGAGCCAATCGATCTGGCTGCGGCTGCCGACTGGGACGGTTTGAACGGATTGTTCAACTCTGCGCCGGCTGCTCCTTCCGCGCCGTACTGCTTGGTTTCCGGTACCGATGTTGCCCAGCCGACGGTGGATGGCTCTACTGTTTTCAACTTGGACTTAGGTGTCTACTTCGTTCGCGAAACTGACCCAGGCCAGAACAACATCGTCTCCAAGGTTCCGGACTTTTATGTCTCGATCCCTACCTCTGAAGGTGCCGAAGGCAACGGCTGGAACTACAACGTGGTAGCCGACCCCAAGAACCAGATCCTGGATGAACCAACCAAGACCATCGATCCTGCACAGTCCGAACTGACCGTAGGCAGCGATGTGACCTGGAAGCTGAACGTTCCAGTGCCTACCCTTAACAATGGGGAGAAGTTCACTGAAGCCATCGTTCGCGACGCCCTCGATTCCCGCCTGCGCTACGTAGCTGACTCGACAGTTGCCACGGTCGGAGGTACGCCACTTGTGCAAGGAACCCACTACAACGTCACTGGAAACGCCGTGTGGACCTTCACCGCAGCTGGCCGCGCAGTGCTCGATGCGAATATGGGCGAAAGCATCGCTCTTAGCTTCGACACCACCGTGATTTCTGTCGGCAACGGGGCTATCCCGAACGACGATTACAAGAGCACCTTCAACGGCACCACGGTCCCAGGCGAACAAGTTCCTTACACCTATTGGGGACAACTCTCGATTCTGAAGACCGATGATTCCAAGCCCAACGCGCTAAAGCTGGCAGGCGCTGAGTTCCAGGTCTTCAACCTCACCGGTGAGACCTGCCCGGCAGAAGCTCCAGCAAATGGCACCGTGGCCACCGGCACCTCCGATGCCAACGGTCTTGTGCAGTGGAGCCACACCACCCCAGCCAGCAGCCCTCTGGGCCTTTGGATCACCAACGTTGACAACGGTCCAGCGGCGCCTGCCCCATCCAAGGACTACTGCGTTTATGAAACCGTGGTTCCAGCTGGCCACACCGCAACGCCAATCGACAATCCTGTCACCATCACCCCAGGTGAAAACAATGTCAATTCGATGACCGTGGTGAACGCCAAGACTGAAGGTCCAGATCTTCCGATGACCGGTGCTCAGGGCACGATCCTGCTCACCGTTGGCGGACTGGTAATCGTTGCGGCCGGCGGAGGACTCCTCCTCGCAGCCCGTCGCCGTAACAACAAGCAGGATGCCTAAGCTCCAGCTGGCCTGAACGTATAAAGGCCCAGAATTCGGCGGCGGTGCATTCATGCGCCGCCGCCAATTCCATTTCATCACCTACGAGGATAACTAGTGACTACATCGAGACTTGGGCGTCATGCAGCGCACCGCGAGTCCCATCGGAGTTGGAGACTGCCCTGGCTGGAGACCCTCGCCGCCATCCTGATCCTCGCAGGAGTCATGACTTTCATGTATCCTCGCACGGCGTCATGGTTCTCGCAGCGCGAGCAGTCCCGCGTGACTGAGATGGCGCTCAACGAAATGCGAGAAGCTCCGACCAATGACGCAGCATATCGGGCAGAACAAATTGCCCGCGCACATGAATATAACGGTGCCTTAGCCAGTGGCGCCGTATACCGGGCTAATGAGAACATCGCCAGCAGCGACATCAACGTCGCTGATGAAAAGTTGGACTACGAATCACTGCTGGACACCACCGGCAACGGGTTCATGGGGCGCCTTCGATATGAATCTCTCGACATTGACCTTCCTATTTACCACGGCACAAGTGACGAAACACTGCAACGCGGCATTGGCCATCTGGAGGGAACTTCGCTGCCGGTCGGTGGAAATGAAACCCGTTCTGTATTGACAGCGCACCGCGGACTACCCGAATCTACGCTATTCACCCATCTGAATCGGGCGCAGATCGGAGACCGCCTCACTGTTTCTGTACTCGATCAGACTTTAACCTACGAAGTTGTTGAAACGGTGGTCATTGATCCAGACGAAACTGAAGCTATACTTCCTGTCGAAAATACAGACATGCTGACACTTGTTACCTGCACTCCTCTCGGGCTGAACAGCCACAGGATTCTCGTCAATGCAGTGCGAGTAACACCGACTCCACCAGCAGATGAACTCGCCGCAGCAGAAAAATCCGAACTACCTGGCTTTCCGTGGTGGGCCGTAGTCCTGAGCGCTGTGCTTCTAGCGGCAGTTGCATTCGTCTGGCGCGCTGGCTACGCGCAGGCCAACAGACATACCCGCGCCTCGAAGCGCATGGCTGAAGAAAACACATGAGTACCATTTGCTGTTTACGGCTTCCAACAGCATGCAGAGCTAGAAGTATTCCGATAACAGCCAAACCTCTCACGAGAGATACGTCTTCGGTATCTCGGCTGAGCGCCCATCCAATCAAATACGCCGCGGATAGTTCTCCGACACGACCATCAAGCAGGAATCATGGATTCTGACAAGCATTTCGTTCCATACTCGCTCACTATCCGGATGGAAGATGATGATTCCAGCTACGCCTTGTATGAAGCGCTGAAAAGATACAGAGATGGTTTGTTATCGGGCCCATCGGAATCACCGGCAATCCTTAGTTCCGTCACTCATTTGATCCAGGTGGTCGAAGAAGCATGGGAAGAATCGCCGAATGGTGATGCCACACTGGTATTAGGAGACTGAGCGCCAGCAAATGATCTGCTTGGGAATTTACGGCCTGTAATGCTGAAGAAGAACACTTCTTGGGTGTATGGCTGCGGATCCAGCATCTGTCTCACGTAGAGATGGCGCCTGTTTTGGCTTGTGACAATTCGTTTCGTTCGAAGAGACGACCTTGTTCAGCGACCCGCCATGGAATGTCCTACTAACTTCCCGCTACGGGTCGCAAGGAGCCCAAGCGATCCATAGGACTTTTGGGCTTCTTTCGCTCAGCTCCGCCACTTCGTGGTAATGCAATACGGTCCTCGATCTTCTAACGCGGTCATGTGTTTGGCGAAAAAATCAGGATCGTATTTCTCGCGGTTTCTCAGGTGCAGGTGCACTGTAGCGATGTTCTGTTCACATAGATCAGCGATTTCGTGCGCGGTAAGGCCAGCGGTAAATATCATGTCCCATTCCGTGTGCCTCGAGACCTCCCAACCCACCATGAACACCAAGCTACTGCGCAACAGCCGCCTAGTTAAAGAGCCGTACGGCATTTGACCCTGAAGCAGCTCGAAGACCGCCAGCTCGAACGAGCTACGTATACACCGGTCGAGGCTTCTCCTGCTCCATTCTCCCGAGATCCGACAGTCCTAGCTAGCAGCGCTTTCGAGTACCTGCCCTTTGCCACTTATGACTAGCATCCGGTCTTGTTCGGCTATCTCGTGAACAACTTACTGAGCGTCCCCGTATTGGCCCCTTCAGCCGCCAAACCCGGGGTTGGGCACTGATTTTCGGGGCGATTCGTGTTTTGTGGCCGAATTGTGTCTTGTCCCCGCCTATAAACTGGGAATATAGGCCCGTCAGACAGGATAAATTGAGACAGGTTGGCAAAAGCGTCGAGTTTGGTCTCGGTGTGGGCATGTTGCTGTGGCGTGAGTGAATGAGCGGTAAGTGAAGCTAGGACGCGATGAAGTTCAAGCGTGGCTGGATGAGGTTTCTCCAGGCACCGGTTCCGTGCGCCTTGCAGCCCTCGCTGACCTGCCGCGGTTGAGGGTCAAGCAACAGCTCGCTCGAGGCAACGTCGCGCCGGCAACAATCGCTGCCATCTCCCGCGCCCTGGATTTGGATCCGCTCACCCAGCTCACCAGGTTCGAAGCTTTCTCAGATCTTGTTCCTTCGTCCCCTGACGAAGGTGAGATGCCAGGCTTCATTTCCTCGCCAGGGTTGTTCCGCGCCAGTGCTGAACGCCTGGAAAACCAGCCAGTGACCGAAACCAAACTCGGTTCCGAGAGCTACGAGCTGGCGGCGTTGTATTGGTTCAACCTCGCCAACGACGGAGCATTGCGTGCCCGGATCGCTGACGAGCTAGGCGTGAATCAGCCGACGCTATGGAAGATGCTGCGCACCAGGTTGCGTGAAGATGTGGCGCTGGCGGTGTGCGAGCATGCTGGGTGGCCGGGCGTGTCGGCTTTAGTGATCTCTGAAGTGCTCACGGGGAAAGAAGCTGGTTGGGTTGAAGAATGCCGTGCGACTTGGGCTAATACAGTTCCTGTCGGACAGTTGCTCAGTTGCACTGAGCAACGTTTGCAGCAGGTGGGCAAGCAGGAACGCGACAAGGAGTCTTTCGACCGTCATTTAGGATGAATGATGTGGCGTTTTCGAGCTGGGTGTCTGCAATCCTTGCCACCAGTTTCCTCGCAGCCCTCATCGCCCGCCTTCCTCGACTGATCCAAGGGATCGGGAATCTCTGGTTGTGGCTCACCCATTTAGGCATGGCCCTCGTCCTGTCCTTGGCTGTTGATCCGGTCTATGAGTTCGTTGATTCCTTGGCTGGATCCCAAAATTTTGCGAACCTCGTATCCCATATTGGTATTGCGCTGGTGTTCTTCTGCGGCGGCATACAGATCTCCCATGGCATCAACCGCCCCGAGATCGCACACAAGATCCTGAAACTCTCCACTGTCGCATTGCCGGCCTCGGCCGCCCTGATGGGTGTCCTGTTCGTGCTCAGTGGCAGCTCCTACTCTGATGTGGGGTTGAACGCGTTCAGGGATAACCCGTTGGTGGTCTTATATAAGCTCGCGCTTTACATATACCCGGCGATCGTTTCCTCGTTCCTGGTGGCCCCGCTGATGCGGGCAGCTACCGAGTCGGTATCAAGGATTCCGTACTACTCCAAGAAGCTCATGGGCTTCGGCTTCGGCCTGGTCATCGCCGCCCCGCTGGGGCATCTGGCCGAGCTGGCGAACCGGCAACTGGGCTGGATCACGGACTTGTTCATCTATCCTGCAATTCTCAGTGTCCTGGCCGGCATGACGTTGGGACTGGTGGATGCGGTGCTGCGCCGAAGACAGCAGCAGGACTTTATCCAGGCATCGTGACGCCCTGCTGCTCGAGCAGCTCCATCGGGTTCGTGATCTGCCCGTCTTTCCATACTTCGAAGTGCAGATGGAAACCGGTCGAGTTGCCGTTGGTACCCACCTGGGCGATCTGTTCTCCTGCTTCAACTTCATCGCCGACGTGCGCGATCAGATCATCCGGGAACATGTGAACATATAAGGTCGTGATCTGGGCGCCGTCGTGCATGCCGTGGTCGATTTCGATCTGGCAGGGCGACCGGCCCACAACGAGGTCATCGCAACTGGCGCGGATGACTTGCCCGGCGGCCGCCGCGTAAATCGGGGTGTCTTCCGGGGCGGCGAAGTCTTCGCCGGCGTGCGGGTAGGGGCCGCGGGATTCGCCGTAGTTGTGCCAGATCTTCGTCAACGTCTCCAAGGGGAAGACCCAGTCTGATTCATTGTTCGGAGTGTTTTCCGTTTTCGGGTTGCGGCTCTCAGCCCCCTCATCACACGAGACATAGGCTTCATCCTGGTCGACATCAGTGGCTTCGGCGCCTTGCAACGCCGCGTAGATCAGCTCTGCATCATCCCTGCGTTGCGCGTAGTTATCAGGCAGGCCGGAGGCTTGGACGGCTTCGGCGGCTTGCTCGTAGGGCAGCTCTTCCCACCCGTCAATGTTCTGGAGGCGGTCGAAGAAGGTCGCAGCCGCATAAGTAGGGTTCATGATCTGTCCGACAGTGCCCCAGCCGGCGCTGGGCCGTTGCTGGAAGGTGCCCATGGCGTCCCAGGCGTGCCCGACACCTTCATGCGGTTCATCCAAGGAAGCCACGGCCACCTCTTTGGCTTGTTCCCATTCGTTTTTGGTCATGATGTGGGTGCCTTCCGGGTACTGCCAGCTCCCGTCGTTGGCCAGGATGGTCAGGCTGCTTTCCTGGATGGAGGTCATCAGTCCGATGATGGCCGCGCGTTGGGGCAGATCTGCGGTGCTGGCTTCGTTGATGATGATCGCGGCGTTGGCCAGTTGCTTCTCGGTGTAGTTGCCGACTGGGGTGGTGGGCAGGTTGGTGACGTTAATGTTTTTCCCGATGCTGCTGTTCGGGTCGCAGTCCATAGAGCGGGGATCCGCAGCGTCTCGTGGTCCGAGGATGGTCAGAGAGAGGAAAATGCCGCCGAAGAAGACTAGGAGGATGATGGCGAGGGTTTTGATGAGTCTGAAGCGTCGCATTACTTGGCGCTGGTGATCTTTTCGACGACCCATTCACCATCAGCCCGGCTTAACAGGAAGTCCAGGGAGTCGGTGTTGGTGTTCACGGTGACGGTGGCGATCGCCGCGGACCGACCTTTGACGGGTTCTTCGGTGCTGGTGACTGTGGTGGCGGTGATGTTCAAGTTCGAGACGTTTTGGAAGGTGCGTTGCGCGTCGGCAGAGAGATAGGGCCGCAGCCCGGTAAACCATTGAGGCTGGTTCAGGTCGGGGCGGGCGTAGGCTGTCGCGGCGTTGGTGGCCACGTCGCTAGCTTCTTGGGCGATCCGGGGGCTCCAGTCTTCGATGGCTGATTGTTCCGGAGAGGCATGAATGTCGTGCATGATCCCGTTCCCCTCCCCCGGCGTGCCCTCTGTTTCGGCCGGTGTGCAACCCGCCAGCAGCGCACTGGCTAAGACCAGAGCGATCCCTGTCGTGGCGGCACGGCGGCGAGAGCGGTCCCTAGCGTGGTGCGTGGTGCGGTGCATTCCCTGGTTCATGGCAACCCCCGTAGAGTATTATTTAGTGTTGAAGCTTATGATTTCAATACTAATTGATACCATGGGTTTGATGAACGAAAGGGGAACTGCATGAGCGGGGATTGGCCGGGCGAAGAACGCCGCCGCATGAGAACAGACCTTCTGGTGAAACCAGCACCCAGCGAAACGGACACCAGCAACCCACCCACCCAGCAACCAGCCAGCGACGGACCAGCCCCTGGCTCGAGCACTACGACCCCAAATAGCGAGGGGCAAGAACCAGCAAACGCATCTGAGAAACCGGATTCCGCACAGGCATCCCCGGCATCCGGGACGATTCCGGGATCAGGAACACTACTGGGCTCAGGGACACCGCTGGTCTCGGGAACGCTCAGCAGTGCGATCACCGGTTCCGACGCCCTGGAAACGCCATTGCCAGCCGAAGAGGGGTGGCAAAAGAAGATCCGCACCTTAACTGGCGGGCTGATCGCCCCGAAACCAGGACCCCAAGAACTGACACGCCGGGACACGCTCGCCTCAATCCGCCGGGTCTACCCGCGCCCGGTCACTGTGACCATCGCCCAACCTGCCGGCGGCGCCGGGAAAACATCCCTCACCGTCGCACTGGCCTCCACCATCGGCAACACCTCGGATCACAACGTGCTGGCCATGGACAACAACGAAACCATGGGCACCCTCGGAGTCCGCACCCGTTCCAACGGGTCGAACATGACCATCATCGACCTGCTCGACGCCCTCGAGCAGCTCAAAAGCGAACGGACCCGCAGCGGCGATGTCCAGTACTACACCCGCCCGCAAGGCGATAACCGGTTCTGTGTACTGGCCTCCGATGAGGATCCAGACCGGATGCAAATGCTCACCCGCCCCACCTTCAACGAACTGCTCGAAGTCGTCCAGCGCTTCTGGAACGTCGTCGTACTGGACACCGGAAACAACACCCGCGCCGAGAACTGGCTCGCCGGCATCGACGCCACCGACCAGCTCGTCTTCCCAGTAGAGCTCAACGACAAATCCGTCGTCTCGGTCCTGCGCACCATCGAGCAACTGCAGGCGATGTCCCAAGTCACCGGAAACCAGCACTATGCCAGCCTGTGTGAGCACGCGGTCCTGGTCATCACCCCAGGATCCCACCGACGCGCCGTGGCTCCAGAGCGCCGAAAAGAACTGCGCCAGATGCTCGAACAAGCCCTCGGCGAGACCGCCACATTCCTCACCGTCCCCTACGAGCCAGCCCTGGACACCAACGGGCTCATCGACTGGCAACTCGCCACAGACGAGTCAGTGCGCGCCTTCGAAAAAGTCGCTGCCGCCGTCAGCGCCGGACTCTTCCGTTCCGCCTCTAACGACACGACCCCACGAAACACCAAGGAGAACTAACCCGTGTTCGCACCAGTACACACCGCGCTCAACATCGTTGCGGAACAAAAAGAATCCACCACCGTGAAAAACCCGTTCGAGGGAGTCTCCCCCGACATCTCACCTTTGGGCGATGGATTCGACAGCGCACTGGGCATCATCCTCGGCGTCATCTGGGGCGTCGTACTGATCTATGTGGCCGTGAAACTGCTGACCAGCCTTGGCAAGTTCGCCGGTGCGAAAAAGCAAGGCCACTACGAAGAGCTCGGTGAGCATACCGATGAGATGAAACGCCGCGGCATTGCCCTGGTCGCGGTTGCCGCGTTCGGTGTCATCATCGGTGCTGTCCTGAAATTGGCGGGGATGCTCTAATGACCAGCCGCCGCAGAATCATTGTCCTCATTGTCGCGGTGGTAGCCATCGCCCTCGTCGTGGTAGCCAGCGTCCTCATGTCCCAAGACCAGGATCAACCCGATTCTTCGGCGGCCACCACCCCTGCCACACCCACCAAAACCAGCGAGTACGGGTTCCCGGTCTCCAGCATCCGCCTCGGTGAAGGCGGAACCAAGACCGCACCCGACGGAAAAACCCCTATCGGATACACGGCTTCGTGCGAAGACGCCGTCCGTGCCGCCGTGAATTATGTGGCGGCTGATTCCTACTCCCCTGAAAACTGGAAGAACCAGAAGGCAACGCTTCAGCAGATCGCCGCATCGGGCGAGTACAACACGAAGTACATCAACGCGACAGCCTCACTGGTATCGAATAATTCGGCCTCCGCAGAAAGCAGCCTGATCTCTCCGGCGATCTACAAGGTGGAGAACTGCGAATCAGGCAAATCAGCAGACATTGTCGTGGCACTCCAGATAGTCGATCCAGGACTCATTCTCGACGGAAGATCTATTGGCCCCTCGGTTAAATTCCGGACTCAGAATCAAGCTTTGGTGTGGGAAGACAATGATTGGAAGCTTGATTTCTCGCCAACCCCTGTCCGTGCGGAATCTCAATTGATCATTGCCGAGGGAGAGAAAGCTCCAGAATCACCGAACGATCTGTTGAACCAAATTTTCGTGGATTCCAAGGGCAATCCGCTAAGCCGTGATGGGTGGACGGAGCTCGCAGAATGAAGCGACTGATTTCCGCGCTTTTCGCAGCACTCCTTGTCCTAAGTTTGGCAGCGTCTCCTTCCTTGGCGGACGACAATGGCACAGAAGTATCCGAGGTGCTGAGCCAGGACCAGGTTAAAAGGTACGAGAACTTATCGGATGAGGATAAGAACACCTTGTTGCATGATGTCATCACAGAAATTGGGGCGGACGAATGCAGCAATTTCACGTATTACCGCAGCATGGAATCTTTCCTCAACTTCGATGCCCGCAACTGTGAAGAGCAAACGCGCGATGCGTTGCACGCCATGTATCCGGACCCTGATGCGTTGATCATCGAGCAAGAACCAGCCATGGATTTGTGTGAGGCCTTGATGTCCACGGGTGCCGGCAACGAAAGTGTTACTTTCTGCGTCCGACAGCAAGCGAACGAATTTCTTACGGGTTGGGCTTCAGGCACTCTGAGAAATTGGATGGGCCAAAGCGAGGTAGGCCGCTCGGTGCTGAACGTCATGGACGCCATCAGCAACACCATCGACTTCGTCGCCGACCCCAAAAGCGGACTCGAAGAAGTCGCCAACAGCAGCAAATCAGAGTCCATCGCCCTCACCTCAAAAGTCCTCGAAGAACTCACCTCCACCACCGAATTCGACGCCTCCAGCCAAGAATTCAAAGACCGCTGGGCCCTCTACGCAGGGATCGGCGTCGTCGGCCTTTCGATCATGCTGCTGATCCTGTTCAAACACCACAGCAACGGGGAGATCAGCGACGACGATTTCAGCAACTCCCTGCTCTACTACCTCCCAGTCAGCCTCTTCCTGGTGATCTATGGACCGTGGGCCATGAACGAAATCCAGCAGCGCATCGCCCCACTCACTTCCGGGGCAACCGACTGGTCCGCGGAAATGATCAGCAACTTCATCACCGTGATCTCTCGGTTCGCTTCCCTGGAATCCAGCAGCTGGTTCGGGCCTTTGGCGGCGATCATCTTCTTCGGCATGCTGTTCATCGGCGCCATCGCCCTGATGATCTATTTCCTGCTGATCCCGATCTTCCAGCAACTCATGGGACTGGCCATCGCCGCCCTGATCGGCATGCTCATCTCTCCGAAAACCCGCCGCTATGTTCTGAAGATCGCCTCCACCCTCGCCACCCTGCTGGTTCTCAAGCCCGTGGTCTTCCTCGCCATGGGCGCCGTCTTCGGAGTCCTCGCCTCACAGACGGCTTTCAAGGAAGGCACCGATGATGTGCTGGTGAATGTGGGAAACCTTGGAGCGACTGCGTTCATCATGCTGCTGATCGTTCTCTCCCCGGCCGCGATCTTCCGGTGGATGCCAATCATCCAAAGCCGTGAAGCGAACTTCGGCGGGATCTCCCCTGAAATTTCTGCTGGTGTCGGCGCTGCGGCCGGTGGCATGGCCGGCGGACTTGCCGGTGCCGGTGCAGGAGCAGTGCGTCGGGCGATCTCTGCACGTCGCGGCAACGCTGCCAGCGGCTCTTCTTCTAGGTCCCGTGCCGGTAATGGTGCATCGGGCGGCGGTGCTGCAGCAGGAGCCGGTTCAGCAGCAGCCGCAGGTGCTGCCGGCCAGGGATCTGCCGCCGCTCGTGGCGGTGATGATAGTTCTTCCCCACCTTCAGGATCCGGTACGTCCGACGGTCCGGATGCTGGCCAGCCGCAAGGTTCTTCTAATGGCCAGTCGTCGCCTGGCAGCCCGGGCCAGGGTGCTCCGACTGAGGCCATGGAACGGCCAACCAGCCCACGAACAGGCAACACGGGAGGCACAGGCAGCACAGGAAATGCCGGCGGTTCCAGCGGCGCGGGTGGTCCCGGGACCGTGGGATCGTCGGGCCGCAGTCCTGAAGGCGGTCCTGCTGGAGGGCCCGCTTCCGAGGTTGGCGGTACAGGTGCTGCTGGCCAGGCTGCTGGTGCCTCCGGCCGGCAAACCCAATCTGCAAGCTCCAACCCTCCAACCAGTGCGGCGTCCAAGGCGTATCGGCCGTTGCGCACCGGCAAGGTCGGGATGCTCGCCAACGCCCGCTACACCATGTCCAACGCGGCAGCCCAAGCCCGCATCGCCCAACAGGACTCCGACCCCGATACCTGGGATTCGTTTAAGGACTGATCAACCCTCATGACTCGTCACGTTGCCCTCGGCGGTGAGTTCAAGTCCCGCGGACTGCTCTCAGGCCGTTCCCTGCCCGAAAAGCTCCTCCTCTTCATTGGCCTCGCACTCTCAGCGTTCCTGATCATGTTGGGATCGTTCAGCTTCTTCTTCCTCGTCGCAGCGCTCTTCGTGGCAGTGGCCAGCATCCTGACTACGATGCCCACCGCCATCAACGAAGGGCGCAGCCTCGGAGCCATCCACGCCGAACGGGCCTACCGGCTCTGGCAGAAAACCACCGGCACTGATGTCTTCGACCCCGTCCACGAACAAATCGCCGCAGAGCGCCTGAGAACCTACCAGCACGCCACCAGAAGTAAGCAGAAAACCCCGCGCAAGCAGAGAACGCAGAACAAACAGAAAACACCCAACCCGCAGGAAACTGTCCGTCCTAAAGGGTTTGCTGTGCGCAGGGCCCAACGCCGCAAGGCCACCGACCAGCCAGCGCCGTTGATGATCGGGAAGATGAGCGCCACTGAAGTGCCCTTCAACACCCGCGAACGCCTCACAGTGTTCAGGCATGCGAACACTGCTCCAGTGTTCTATACCGCGATCTTCGAAGTGCGCGGCAGCACCGGCGGCGTGGTGGAAGAAGACATCGAGGATATCCCGTTCATCGGGTTCGGCAAAGTACTGGCCCGGGCAGCGCGGCGGACCAGTGCCATCTCCCACATCCAAAGCTTCACCCGCTCCGTCCCGCTGGATATTACCGACCATATTTCCTGGCTCTCTGACTACGTCCACCCCGAAGCCCACGACCACTTGGTGCGTTCTTACCAAGAGCTCTGCCTGGATGTGGAGCAGAAGGCCGAACAACACCGCTCCTACTGGGTACTGCGCTTCGATAATCTCGCAGCCCTGCAGCGCGCCATCACCGCCCAAGCCCCTGGGCCGCGGGCCGTATATGACGCGATCGTCAGCGAAGCCCACGCACTGATGTCCCAAGCAGTCACACATAAGGCGATCCGCAGCTTCCGGCCAGTGAACTCCAACATGGCAGCCGCACTCCTCTCCCACCTGCAAGACCCGTACGAGTTCAGCATCGACGACCCGGACCACAACCTCGGTTCGGTCTGGCAGCGCCTGGACGCCACGAAAACGTCCAAGGCAGTCTTGGTGAATAACCGTGCTTACACTCGGGTGGCTTATATTCCTCGGCATGGGTTCATGGCCGGCTCCGCCCTTCCCGTCCAATCCATGCGGCAGCTAGTCAACGGGATCGTGCCCGCAGTGATCCACTCGGTGTCGTGGGTCAACGAAGTTGTCGATGCCCGCACCGCCCGTGCCCAAGCAGTCTCTGATCGCACCAGCGACAAGGCCAAGCGCAAATCCGATGCCGAGAAAGGCAAGATCAGCGACGGCACCGAACACGTCATGTCCAGCTCCTCAGACCAGCGCGGCCTGGACCTCATGCCCGGCAGCGGGCATCACGGAGTGAAATGGGGCGCATACCTCAGCTTCACCGTGCAGTCCGAAGAAGAACTGCTGGCCGTGTCCACGCAGATTGAATCGGTGGCCACTGATTGCGGGATCGAAAGGCTGATCTGGCTCGATGACCGCCACCACATGGCATTGGCTTCCGTGATGCCGCTAGGACGAGGGATCCGTTAATCATGAAATATTTCAAGAAAACCAGCACCACCACCAACCCCGCCGACGCCAGCAAATCTGGGAAGACCGCATCCGGTCCTGCCGGCACAGTCGCCGGCCAAGGAGACACGAAGAAACATTCGAGGAAGGACCGGCGGGCCGCTAAGCAAGCCAGGAAACTAGCTGGAGCGCAAACCAATAAGCTAGCAAACAATCAAAATAGCGGCATCCCAGCACCCGTCGAAATGTTCCGCCCCGACGTGTCCTGGGACGCCGGCCGCCGTTCCCGCACCGGATCCACCTACGGCCTCTACGACCCCGCCCCCGAAGGCGGGATCAGCACCACCCGGCAAACAGAGATCAGCAACCTCGCCGTCCCCTGGTCCCCCACCTCCTACAAAGGCCTGCTCTTCGGCCTAGACCTGGAATCAGGATGGGGCGTCATGCACGACCCGATCTTCGCCTACCCGAACACCGTGAACAACGCCAACGTCATCCTCATCGGCGACCTCGGCTCCGCCAAAAGCTCCGGCGGCAAAACCTGGGGCTGCCTGCGCCCGCTGATCCTGGACCGCAACGTCATCGTCGTCGACAAGAAACCCTCAGACTCCAACCCGGAAGAAGGCGAATACGCAGCCCTCTCTAGGTTCTTCGGGCGCGAGCCGATCACCTTCAAAATCGGTGGCGGCGGAGCCTGTCTGAACATCTTCGACCCGGCCATCTCCCCCGAAGTGGAAGACACCCGAACCAACGGCTCCGAAGCCCCACCAAGCCAAGCCCAACTGCTGCGTGCTGTCGCCACCGAGGTCCTCGGCCGGCCAGTGTCCTCCCGCGAAGGCAAAGCAATGCGCACTGCCCACCACCGCGTGCTCAAAGAAACCCGGGCTGCTGGCCGCACACCCACCATTGGCCTGGTCATCTCCCGCATGCTCGACCCTTCCCCTATTGACTGCGAGGAACTGCAGATCGACCGGACCGTGTTGCGCGAATGGGGGTACGATCTGGCGTTCGAACTGGAACGATTCGTCGATGAAGACCTCTCCGGCCTGATCGACGGCGAAACCTCAGAGAACGTGATCCTGGCTGACGGGCTGACCGTCTTCGACGTCTCCCAACTCCCAGAGACCGGGCCGGCGTTGGCGATCATCATGACCGTGATCAACACGTGGATGACCAACCGGCTCTTCCGGGCCAAGAACCGGCGCCAAACCCACTTCATCGTCGAAGAAGCCTGGCACGTCGTCCAAACCTCCGTCGCCAAGGTCATCCGACGCAACCAGAAAGTCTCCCGCGCTATCGGCCTGTCGAACTGGTTCATGTTCCATCACGTCTCAGACATCCCGCCCGGCACTGAAGCCGAGGCGATCATCAAGGAATGCGACACCGTCCTGGTGTATCAGCAGAAGAAAGCCCCGGATGCGCGGGCCGCAGTGGAAATGTTCGACCTGCCCGCCTCCAGTTACGGCACGATCTTGAACCTTGCGACCGGCACGTGCCTGATGAAGATCGGCAACGAAGCGCCGTTCGAGGTCAAGCACCTGCGCAGCGACGTGGAAAAGATCCTCACCGACACCGACAAGGCCCTCACCGCCCAGAAAATGAACGAGGTGATCACCGATGAGCTCGAACCCCACGCGGCATAACCGCGAAATCCCCGCCTGGCTGATCATCGCCATCCTTGCCGGCCTCGCGTTGGTGGCGTTGAACTGGGGCGAACGCCTCACCCCTACCGGTACTGGGATTTCGTGGAACCCGATGGACCTGATCCAAGCCGCCCTCGATGAGAACCTTGCCTGGCCGACCGCGTCCTGGTTCATCCTCGGCGGCTTCGCAGCCGTGCTGCTCGTGGCGTACGTGCTGTTCACCGAACTCTGGGGAACCTCGCGGGATGAGGCGAAGAAGTTCACTCCGCAGGGTGCTGCGATTACTTCGATGATGGGCTTCACCTCCGCCTGGCGCAAAGCCCGGCAGATCTACGGGGCGCAGGTCACGAAGAAGACCGCCGAAGCGTTCATCGCCCTGGCCGTCTATGCCAACGCGTCGAAGAAAATCCCGCTGTATATCCAGCTGGAAGACAGCATGTGGGTTTACGCGCCAGCCCGCGGTGGCAAGACCTCCAGCATCGTCATCCCCATGGTCCTCAGCGCCCCCGGCCCAGTCCTGGCAACGTCGACCAAACCAGATGTGGTTGCGTGGACTGCTATTGCCCGGGAAAAACAAGGGCAAGTGTTTGTGTGCGACTGGGAAAACATCACCGGCTGGCCCAATACCGTGAACTGGACGCCGATCTACGGGTGCGAGGACGAAGACGAAGCCCTCGAGCGCGGCAAAGCCTGGGCTAACGCGGCCCCGATGGAAGGAACCAAGAACGGGTCCTGGTTCAGCGCCAAAGCAGGCACCGTCCTCGGACGACTCCTGCACGCCGCCGCATTGGAAGACCGCACCATGGATGACCTGCTCATGTGGATCTTCGACTCGCACAACCCCGAACCCATCACCATCTTGGAGGACCACCACAAATCACGGGCCTTCATCCAGCCCTTGCGCGAACGCACCGAATCCCGGGCCGGCGAAACCGAGGACTCCATCAAAGCCACCCTCATCTCCCTGGCTGAACCCTTGGTCACCGAGCGGGTGCTCTCGCAATTCCGGTTCCGCAAGGAAGAATCCTTCGACATCAACACGTTCCTTGAAGGGCCGAACACCCTGCACCTCGTCGTCGACGGGGAAAACTCGCCATTGGGGACTTTGAGCACGATGTTCGCTGACCAGGTCTATCGGGCGGCCCGCCGCAAATCCAGCCAGTTCGCTTCCGGCCGGCTCTGGCCGGTCTTCCGCATGGTCCTGGATGAGGCACCGAATGTGGCGGCGTTCAGCAACATGGGCGAGCTGATCACCGACACCGGAGGCCGCGGCATCCAAGTGGTCGGCATCAGCCAATCCTTTATCCAGAACGAAGCACGGTGGGGCAAGGAAGAAGCCAAAACCATTGAATCCAACGCCAGTTTGAAGCTGATCTTCCCCGGAATCAACAGCGAAGACCTGAAAACCTACGCGAATGACATGGGCGTGCGAGATACCCCCCGCGTCAGCCACTCCTCCAGTAAGACCGGTGGCTCGGTGACCCGCAGCAGCGAAGAAAAAGCGGTCGTGCGCGCTGAGGAGCTCAAGCACCTGCGGTTCGGACAAGCTACCGCCGTGTATCGGCACCTGCCGCCGCACGTGGTGCATACCGAGATGGTGTGGCAGCGCAAAGACCATAAGGACTTGAAAGACATGAAAGACCAAACGTTGCGCAGGTGCGGAAAGATCTTCCACGAACCCACCCAAACCCATGACGGTAATCAGTCGGCAGAAACCCTTGGCGGTGCCCGATGAGCGAACCACAAACCCACGATGACCTCGTTGAACTGATCGTTCCGCTGGTTGAGCCGCTGATCGAACGTCAAGAAAAGGTCGAGCAAGGCCTCGCAGCACAAGAAACAGTTCTTGTGGAACTCACGAACCAGCTGGAACGGCTCACCAGCATAGGGCCCGAACAGGATATTTCACCGTGGAATCTCTATGCGGCTAACCCGACACAGATCAGTGAGCTGCTGACTAAGATCAATCAGTGGCTGCCTTGGATGAACGAGACCTACGGTGCGGGGCAAAGCACGAACATGATCCCAGCTTGCTGGTTCCTCCACCCGAACGTCGTAGCGCACGTGGTCGGGTTATATACGTCGTGGACGGCCGCGAACTACGGGTCCGAGACTCCGAATAGCGATCTGGTGTATTGGAACCTGCGCTACCTACCCGACGTACTCGACATCATCAACGCACCAGCGGATAAGGGCGGCATGGCCGGCTGCCGGCGCGAACACCGCGCGCCGGAACGGACGGATCCAGTTCCCGAGGCATTCACGGATGAATTCGACCAATGGGTCATGCAAAAATATCCTCTACCCGATGCCCAAGCCGATTCCATTCCACAAGAGACCTCCGAATGAGATTTTCAAAGCTTCTCGTTTCGGCTGAGAACGCCGTCTGGCCCTTTGGCCATTGCATTGCGACCGCGCGGGACCATATGCCCCAGGTGTAAACTTGTACTAATAGCAAAGGGACAAGGATTCTTGCTCTTATACGTCGAAGAAACCCACGGATTCCGTGGGTTTCTTAGGTTAACAGTGGAAGAAAATTTCTTTAGCTCTTCTACGATGATTATGCGTCGTCTTCTCGATTTTGCTGCTTGAATCGTCGGGCTGCCGCTATCGCTTCCTCCGCGACAATCTCATAGTTCAAGCGGCCCTGCGACAGGGGAATGGAGTCCTCTCCATACTTCTCGTATGCCAGATCAACGAGCTCTGCAGGATCAGTAATGCCCATCGCATTGACCAGATAGCCTAAATCGATGATGTCCTTATCGCGCTCTGCCGCAACTTTCATCGCTGCCAGCGTCGGCAAATCAGCAAGCTTCACAGCGGAAGACAAGCCCTCCGGGTAGGCCATCCAGCGAACGTTGTCCGGCAGGAATGCTGCCGCACGCGAATTCAACCATTTTTTCGGCAGGTTGTAGTCTTCGGCCATGGCGTCAACAACCTCATCGACGACAGCAGTGCTTTGATATTTGGCGTCGATATCCTCGGTCACTCGGTCCAACAGTCCGTGTAGCAATAGTGCGGCGCCTCCGACGATCTGAATATCGAGGGCTACGCCGCGTTCAGCCAATCGGCGCTCAAGTTCGCTAAGGAACTCAACGATCTTGTCTCTGGTAAATCCATCCCCGTTCATGCGGTGGCCAAGCTTCGTTCGCGCATCCATACGTTCATTTCACGAAGTTCCTTTGGGGTTTCGGATCGGATGAGTTGCTTCATCCGGTCTCCGACGGGATAGATTTTTTCCGAGAGGAACACAGGTTCAGCAGACGCAGCGGTTTTCCGTGCCCAAGCAGGCGTGATGCTATCGGTCTTCGAAGCGACCCAGCGTGTCAGTGCTGCAAGAGTCACCAAATACTGCGCATCATCAATCGCAGGGCGCTGCCGCAAGAGCGGCCGCCCTTCTTGGAGTGATTCGGCAGCGTATTCTCCGACCAACCTCAGAGCGTACTCATAATCTTTCGCTGCAAGAGACCGGCGAAAAATGCCTGAGATCTCTTCGCCACGATCAGGGACTTTTCGGAGTGCTGGCTCTTCGAATCCGAGCTCGTGCAGCACTTTCAACGTCAACCCCAGTGAGGCTGAGTCTTTTCCTGATTCCAGCTCGCTGATGAATTTGCGGGAAACACCTGCCGAAGCAGCCAGCTCGCCCTGTGTCATGCCCAATGCTTTGCGTTGCGCTTTGATCCGCGTCCCCAGCTCAGAGGACATCATTGATACGTACTCCATACAATCATTATGGCACCGTACGGTTACATTTCACAGTAACCTGCCCATGCTAAGCTCAATCCAAGAATCTCGTTCCCCTATTGACTCTGGGGCGTTTGACCACATGCCTCAGTTCAGTACCGTGCGACTTTTCCATCTTGAGCTCACGCTCACCTAGTCAAGCTGCGGCCCATAACACCGTAGCTTCGGCAATTGCTCTCGATTAACAAGTCATATCCGTCGCTAGTTTGCGGCGGCTTGATCCGCGAATCTCCTTGCCTATAACTTGCAGATTTAGTCACCGAAGCGCATCAGGATGAGCCACGAAATGTCGCTCGGTCAAGTATTCCGTTGAAATCGAACGGAGTGAACTTCGCCGGAGCTATAGGAACCGCTGAGCAGCCAACATGCGGAATCCTAGAACGCTGAGCCCAGCACATCATCCAGATCGAAGTTCTGGGGATTGCTCGCCAAGATCTCTATGGCATATTGGCCTTCGAATCGGAGTTCATTATCAAGCCGTGCCCACGCTGGTTGGCGCGGGTCAGAGATCTGGTTATACGAAGTGATGATTCGTGAGCGGTCAGACCTTTGAAGCCGTGGCACCAGCGCCAATGGGTCCCCCCACAACGTTGATAACAAAGCTGTATCTTCCAGGTGACGCTCACGGTCCTTGAAGTCCTCTCGATAGGCGGTGCTTTCAAAACCACTGCGCCCAGGACACCCGAGATTCTCAGCGTCGCAACCAGCTCTCCAGATACATCCATGACACTGCAGTTGATGGTGCGTTTCAGCGCCTGCGTGCCGGCCGGAATCTGGAATGGTTCACGACCGCCCAGTTTCAGAGTAGAGCCGGACACCTACAAAAATTTTGGAATCCTTTAGTCCAATGACCTGACTTTTTGATATTCTTCAAATAAGATCAGTAACGTTAGGAACCATATCCAGGGTTCAACAGGGGTCAAATATCGATTTTCGGAGAACTATGCGGGCAAATCTAACTTTCATTCGAGGCACAAAGCTATTAGGCATTAGCGGAATCTGTCTTTCCCTAACTCTCTTTGGCATGAATATAGCTTCTGCTGCGGAACCAGCACCACTCGACCTAGAAAATTATTCCTCCGAGAAACTCATCGTTGACCAGTCTTCTATCGAAGTAACTGATGGCAACGCTTCCATGAGCCTTACATTGCCAGGAAAGCCCGCAGAGCTGGCAACGCCAGATCTATCGGGAGTACCAGAAACTCTAATTGCACATGCCACCGAGCCTGCTCTGACGACAGAAACGAAGGAGGCTTCGATTTCAAGTTTTGAGACACCGAACGGTTCTCAGACGCTGATTTCAATTGAATCTGCTGAAGCTTCCCACACCTATAATTTTCCTTTTGAGGCCCCATCCGGCTCTGTGAGTCAGCTAGAAAAAGATGGCTCAGTAAGCTTCATCAATGATGAGGGAGAGTATGTTGGAGGCATATCCGAGCCATGGGCTTATGACGCTAACGGGAAGCAGCTAGAAACTAGTTTTAGCTTGTCAAATGGTATTTTGACTCAAACTGTAGAGTTTGACGAGCACACGGCGTTTCCTGTCGTAGCAGATCCCAATACGGTCTGGGGTTGGACTGTTTGTGTTGCTACAGTGGGTGCCAACCTAATGCCTTGGGGAGCTGCTGCAAAAGTTGGATATAAGTTAGTCAAGCGGTTCGGATCCGTCAAAAAAGGCGTGAATATTATATGGCGTGCGTACCACAGCAAAAAGGGCGCAACCGCAAAGCGAAATGCAGCTGTAGCTGTAGCTGGTGGCCTGTTCGCCGAGCTTATTGGTATTAACGACATCAAGCAAAACTGTTTCTCCTAATCCGGAAAGAAGTTCCCAATGGCTACTGAAGCTAACCCAACGTCGCAAAATAAACGTAAGCCGAAGGCTATTCTTAGCGACTACTTTTATCTCGTCCTTGCTCTCTTGGGCCTTTCGCAGCTTCCTGCTACCTTCCAGACCAACGGACTATGGATAGGTCTTCTTCAGCTCGGCGCAATTTTGTGTTTCACCTATCTCATCGCAGCTGGCAACAAAGGTCGTTTTGTTCCTTGGCTAGATCACGATAAGCACCGTATTTAAGTGCCCGGTGGCTATGAAAGAGAGCACTTACCGCTATCTTTCATAGCCACCGTCCTTTGGACGTATAGCTTGCACCGGTACATATGGCGTCGCAATTTTCCGAGGTGGCTAGCAGGGTTTCGAGTAGTCGGCAGGGTCGGGAAACTGAAGGCACGCCATTTCGCGAGGCGCACTGCTCTCGCTGCCACGTTCTGAGCCTCTCGTTCCTTTTGCGCACGTTGCACGGCAGCCAACTGTGTTTTTAACCAGACGTTCTCGCGCTCCACCAGCTCCAGCTGTTTCATTTGTTTTCGAAGTCGCGGCGCAGTCTCCAGCCCATAAGCCTTTTCCACACTGGCGCAGGCTTTTTGAGTTACCCGGAGATCGTTCTTGGCATGCCATAGCGGACCTAGGCCATCCTGATAAGACGATGATATAGACATGGTCTTCCCTGTGACGCACCATCACCCACCGCTGATCCGCATGCCCCATCTCCTCTGCAAACAACTGCCATTGTCAGCATGCTGCTTATTGCTCAATGTCCGATTTCCTTCTGTCTTGCGAGGGGCAGGATGTTAGACCACGTCATTAACCCAAGCGTGCATTCAACACGATACGTAGTTCAAACCCCTTATCTCAGGGTCGGTCCGGATGGTCCGCGACGCTGCGCTTCATCGTCCTTGAGCTTGCGCTGCTGATCAGCTGCCTGCTGCTGCGCCTCTTGTGTCTTGCGCAGGCGGGCCAGCAACTCATTCGTCTCAGCAGCCCCCGACCTTTCCTGGCCTGCATGGTTTTCGCTAGTACTCATGGCGTTCTCCTTCTCCTGCGGGGTGGTCTCATTACGGGTTTGGGCTCGTTGGCGTAACGCCGCGATCTTCGCCGCCGCATCCGACTGATGCACGGCTGTTCCCGCTTCATCGGCCTTCTGCTGTGTTAGTTGTTCCTTGGCGTCGTCGGGCATTGGCTTGCGCGTGGTCAGCTCTGAATGCTTATGAAGCTCGGCGGCACGGTTGCGCAGGTGTTGGGCCACCGGGTTGTCCTTCAGATGCTGTGTGGGCAGCAGGGTTGGTTCTGAGTTAGGGATGTTGTAGGTGCGGCGGTAGGTGGCGATCTCAGCTGCCAGCCGGCGCCACTCTTCCGCCCGGTCAGCCCGCCCCGGTACTGGACCCAGGTCTTCAAGCCATGCTGGCGGGTTTTGGGCGAGTTCTGCTCCGAGCCTCTGGTGCTCGGCATCAACCACAGGACGGTACGCTTCGATCTGTTCCTTCCAGGCTGCTGGCAGGCGCGGATCAGCCAGTTGTGTGCGGGGGGCGAACCATTCACCCAACCGGTTGGGTTCGCGGGGCTGCTCGAACGGGGTTTGTTCCAGTTCGCGCAGCTTCAGCTCGGTACTGATGCGCCGCAGGACGGTGCCGCTGGTTCCGGCCAGTGTCCGATGCTCACGGCCCCGGATCTCTGCCTGGGCCAGTGGTTCTGGCATGTCCTGACGCAGCTGCTGCTCGTGGCGCAGCTTGCCCAGCGACCAGGAAAGGTACGCTTCGTTGTTGTCCACGTCTGAGGGGATCTGGCGGATCAGTTCGTTATCGGTGTGCTTGATCCGGGCCGCTAGTTCTTCGTCGCCCAGGTGGCCGTACAGCCGGCGGGTCAGCGGTGAAATCTTTTCAGCTTCAGCAAGCTCGACCGCGCTCTTGCGGGACGAGGAGCCGGCAGCTTCGGAGCGGTCCAATGCGCGTTCCTTCAATGCGAGCAGGTGGTCTTGGTTCACCTCGCGCAGGGGGCGTTCGGCTGTAGTGAGAGTAGCTTCGCGGTTCTCGAGCAAGGTGTCCATGCGCCAGGCAAGGATCGCGGCGATGCTGTCTGCTTCGGTGAAGTCGTGCTGAGAGTAGGCATCCTCGATGAGGGTTTCCAGCTTCACCCCGGCCTCTTCGGCCCGCTCCAGATGCCGGGAAACTGCGCCCCAGGCCGGGTCTTCAAGGATTGGCTGGGCAATCGGGGTACTGAGGGTGGTGCGCAGGATCTGCTCGTACTTGGCGCTCTGGGCTTGGTCTACCAGGTCCCGATAGATCATCCCGAGGCTGTTGATGTCGCGGGCTTGCTCGAATTCGCGAGTCACGGTTTCGTGGGCGGTAAGGTTCAGGTCAGTCCGCTCGGCAATACCGTTCAGAACCTCATCCGGACGTTCCCCTTCGGAGAGTCCCACATAGATGCGGTTGTCGTATTTGCCGCGGCTGGTCGCCACATACGCGCCGGCACGGTCAGTGCTTTTGGTCAGCAGTGCGTGGGCGGTGTCTACGGTGGCGCCCTGGGCACTATGCACGGTATCTGCATACCCGAGGATGACGCTTCCGGCAACATAATTGGCGGGGATGACAGCTAGGCCGTGGTGTTGTTGGTGGCGGGCGAGCAGGTGCCCTGATTCGATGCCTTCGACTATCCAGGAGTCGTTGTTCTTCACGAAGTCCTTGCCCTGGTGGACGCTGAGGCGGCGGTCGTTGTTCTTGGTCAGGATGACATCGCCAACATAGATCTCTGTGTCGTTCCGGCCGGTGATCTTCTGGGTTGGATCCAGTTCGTTGTTGCCCAGCCGGTAGGCTTGAGCCTTCTGGTTCAGGGCAGCGACCTGTTCGTTGGTGCCGGCCAGCATCAGGGAGGTGCGTTGTTCGTTGGTGTCTTTTTGCCAGGCGGCGAACACTTGGTCTGCCATGTCACCGGTGGTGCCGGCTTTGATCTTTCCTTCACTGCGGTAGTACGCCCACGGGTCGTCCTTGCCGACTGCGGGTGCTTCACGCAGAGCCAAGGACGCGGCGGCTTCGCCGAGGTTCGGTGTGCCATCGGGGTTCCGGAACCGGTGGATTTCTTCGAGGTGGGTGAGCTGTTCTTCGTGGTTGAGCAGACGCAGGATCCCGCCAGAACCGACGGCAGCGAGCTGCTTGTCATCGCCAATGGCGCGGACCAGGGCACCGTGTTCTTTGGCTTGTTCGATCAGGGCCAGGAATTGGGTGGTGCCGATCATGCCGGCTTCGTCGATGATCACCACATCCCCTGGCGATAGCTTGTCCTCGCTAGCCAGGAGCCGGTCGACGGTCATCGCTTCCACCCCGACTTCATGGCCCAACAACGTCGCGGCTTTGGCGGAAGGTGCCACGGCGATCACGTGGTGATCGGCTTGCTTCATGGCGTTGACGGCCAGTTTCATGGAGGTGGTTTTGCCGGTGCCTGCCGGTCCAATGCCTGCCACGAGGAGTTTGGTGCTGCAGGAGAATTCGCGAGCCAACGCCACCTGAGCTTCATTCAACCGGCCTTCGAAGCTGTCGAGTACGTTCTGGAAATGGTCGACCGTGACCGCGGGAATGACATCAGTGCGCGCGGCCTGCAGGACCTTGTATTCGGCTTCCAGCACCGTCTCTGAGGTATAGAGGGCGGCGTGGGGTTTCTGGTACTTGTGCACCGCCACCACTGCTCCCGCTACCGGTGCTGGCACGGGCAGCTCAGGGGTCACTTTCAAGCTCAAGGAGTCAATCGCGGTGGCCCGGACTTGTGCGATGACTGCATCAGATACGGGTTGGGCTTGGTACTGGTTGGTGAGTTGGCGGCGCACTTCTGCTTCCACGTGCGCCTGGTTCCATGTCGCCCGCGACTGCTCCAGGCGGGTGATGGTGGACTGAGCCAGCTCACGGATCTGTTCTTCTGGCAGCTGGTCAATCTGTGTGTAGACAGGTTCCTGGCTGGCGGAGTACTTGCGGGCCGCCGCGAATAATTCATCGCCCACCAAGCCTCCGGGGACGGTGGAGAATTTGTCTTGCCAGTGCTCGGTGAGCTCTGAAAGGGAGAGGCCTTTCTTCTTCTCTGCACGGGTTTCCAAGGTCGCTTGCTGGGAGAGCTTGATCAGCTGCTTCGGGCTAGGAGCCCTTCCATGCTTGTCCTCGAACTCGTCCACGAGGGTCTTCAGCTGGACTTTGATGTTGCCCCGGCGTGAGGAGGCGGCCTCGATGCTGGCCAGGGGGATGCCGCCGATCTCGGTGATCGGGCGTTTGCCGTCCACCGTTCGTTGGGTGGTGGCGAGTCCCAGGTCGCGGCAGATGTTCTGCATGACCCTTGCGTTGTAATGCTCCGAAGCAGACACCGCATACTTGTGCAGCACGGTCCCGTCGATGGCACTCCACTTGCCATCCATCCCCAGCACTTTATTGGAGACAACGATGTGGTCGTGCAGCTGCGGGTCCCCGTCACGGGAGTCATAATGCCGGAAGGAGGTGTAGATCAGGCCGCCGTCCACATCTTCTGAGCGGACCCCGTTCTTACCACGACGAGTGAAGACCGCATTGGTCTCCAGGTACTTCATGGCGTCTTCAATAGCCTCATGGTGGGCTTTCTCAATGACTTCCTGGACCTTGCGGCCGCTGACTCCCCAAAGGTAGGAGATGCTCTTGGACGGGGAGAACACCATGTCATACCCGGCCACGGCGTTCGATCCCTTATGGGTTTGCCGGGAGATGAACTGGGAGAGTTCTTCCTTGGTCTTCGGCTTGCGGCCGTGCAGCTTGTAGAAGTGCTCGCCACCGGCCTTGCTGCGGATGATGCGGCGTTCATCAGCGGTCGGTTCGCGGCGCTTGAGCCTGGTGAAATCGCCCAGGGTTGTGTTAATCTTCTTGGCTAGTTCGCCGTCGAACTGGTCGAAACGCTTGTAGCGTTGGCCCAGCTGCGCGTGGATCTTCTCGCCCGACACCGGATCTATCTGGCCGGCTAATGGGTGTTGTCCTAGCCCGTAGAGCAGCTCCATTTGCTCTTCGGTGACTTCACCATGCACGCCGAGGTTCTTAGCACCCCGTCCTCCCCAGATGCCTGGTGGGTGGCCGGTGATGGTGTAGTAATCCCCGAGCTTCCGATCCGGTGAGCGCAGCTCATCAGCGGAGGCAACTTCACGGGTGTAGTAGAGATAGCCGTCCCCTGCACTGAGCTTATGCAGGGTCATCACACGTTCGACTCTAGCAATTCTGCCCAAAGTTATCGAGGATGCAAAAGGTGTGACAGATCTGGTCTTGATGGAACGGGAGAAAATAGGGCCGGAGGACTTCGACGATGCGTGAGAGATCTTGAGACGTCCGAATGAGGTACGAGTGGAAACTGGCGGGTCAAGGCTCTTGCGTGTCGGGGATGGCACTGACCGGAGGGCTGCTACCGATCCATCATGTTGGTCGGCTCTGCTCCTTTGAGGAACGAAGAAGAAATAGTGCAGAGGCGGGCAAAGAGATCTGGCCATCAAAAGAAGGATGTTTTTGGTGCGGTTTTGCACCTGCGATCTTCGCTGTGTGCAGGTGCGTCCAAGGTGGGTTTGATAGGGTCGCAGCTGTGCCCAGGGCAAGTCTCTTGTGTAAAACCGTGGCCCGATGTTTTCCACGTGTGGGCGGGTGGAGACAGCTCTTAATCTCAAAGCCGTCCACAGGTGGGAAACATCGGGCAGGACAGAGCCTGAGCGTCAGCGAAGCCCGTTAACGCGTTTTTTGGGCCGGGGTGCGCGAGGGGTGTCCCCTCGCAAAATTTTGTTTTCGAGTTGGTGAAGGATGAAGTGTTTTGATGAGTAAGCCACGGAAGTCTGCTGCAGCGGTGGCCGCCCGGGAGAAGGCGCGGGCGAAGGCTGAGGAGATCACGCGTCGTAATGAGCAGTTGATCGAGTTGGCGGCCGCGTTCTTCATCCATGAGGATGAGATTGAACTGATCGATGAGGACGCAGCGAAGAAGATCGCCGAGCTGCAAGCGACTGCCGAAGCGAAGAAGGATAAGGCACGCGCTGCAGCGGCGTCCGTAATTGAGCAGATGCTCGGTACGGGTGAGTCTAAGAAGTCGATCGGTGAGCGCCTGGGGCTCAGCGGTTCGGAGTTGAAGAGCTTCCTGCCGCTGGCGGCTCCAGCGAAGGAACCTAATGCGTCCGAAGCACAAAACGAAGACACTGCCCAGGACCCAGCTTCGACTGCCGCGGGGCAAGCTTCCGGAGTTGCGGCCAACGCCTAAGGCCGAGTGCTGAGCGCGGTTCCGATTCTCCCGATGCAGCGGGTTTGAGCTTATGTGTTCGGGCCGGTGATTGGCCATGGATTGCGGATCTTGGCGCGCGAACGGGCTTGTCCTCAGACAGGCACCTGCGTAAGCCATGCAGCGAAGCAGTCTCGGTGCCTGTGGCTAGAAATTCATCCTCAATAACGAGGCTGATCTTGCAGCGCATCGCCGCTGGAAGAATGGCCATGACAGAGCTTTGGCCCTGAACGCTCACGCGTGCAGGGCCAAAGTGTTGGGTTAGTTCCCGAAGTCCGGGATGTACGGTTCACACAGTCCGTCGATCTGTTTGAACTCTTGCGGGTTCATCCCTTCCAACGCTTCTGGCCCGTCCGCTTGCCCGCTGGCCCAGTACCAGAAGGCTTCTTTGCTGATGGCCAGGTTTCGGGCTTCGCAGCTGCGGTACCAGCGCGCGGTCACGTCGCCTTCCACGTACGTGGTGTATCCGAAGAGCTTCCCGGTTTCGTCTTCTGTTTTGGCGGCGGCGAAGATGATGTAGGGCCAGGATCCCAAGTCCCATCCATCGCGGCCCCACCCAGGCACTTCGTACCACCCGGTACCGGCCAGCGATTCCATCCAGTCATATCCTTCGCCGTACATGTCGCGTTCGACAGTCGCTGGGACGGTGACGGTTTCACGGGTGTCCTTGGTCGTGGTCTGCATAGGTTTTTGCCCTTCGCTTTACGGAAGAGGGGCAGGTTGCCAGCCACCCGCCTAACCTCTCCCCCGGTTGTTTTTTGCCTGCTGGCGAAATGCAATGAAGCGGGGCCAGCCGGAAAACCCATCAACCTGACAGGGGTGCGCAATCCACGAAAATCTTGGGCCGAAAGAAGCGACGAAGGAGCGCGGACCAAGAATTTCTGGTGGAGCACGCCCGAAGCGCAGCGAGCGGCTTGTGGGTTTGGAGATGGCCCGTACACTCCGAAGGACAGCAGCAAAAAACAGGAAAAGACCGGACGAAGTCCGGGCCAACAGCCGGCCGCGCCAGCGGACGCCCGACACACCCTGGAGACGAGCTTGCGAGGACCCAGGGTGCTCAACGGGACGGGCACCTCACGGCATACCTAGACTGCGTCTAACGTCCACGACTAGCCTGAACGGGGAATGCTCGCATGTTCAGGACCACCAGCGGGAGTTGTCACAAAAGTTCGGGACATCGGGTTCACACAGCCCTTGAAACACAGGAAACAATCAACTCTCTGCAAGTCGCCCATGATGCCCCACAGATCAACTACGAGCAGCACACGAAAGCGCAAAGTACTCGTTCATCGCGGTATGCCATCCAGCTCAATCCTGGAGCAACAAGAGCGCAGCACCATGCGCGGTGAGTATCTTCCGGCCTACCGACTCAGCGCGTGAGAACTGGTCCACCGGTAACTGGCTTAATGAAAAACCAGAAATCTTCAGGGCGTGGTGTGCAAGTAACCATACAGCTGGTGGTTTAGCCTAGTTTCATGCGTGGTTCAGTCTCATGGCGACACCACGCACTGTTCGGATTGAGCGTTTCACCTCTCTCATCCGTGCGGGAACCCTGCATAATGGCTAGGTGCCCTATTGGGCACCTAGCCATTTGCATCTGCAAGCACTGAACAGGCTTAGCTTGACGTTCTGTGGACCAGAGTGGCCACACTTCAACGGTCCAAAACCAGCGATGAACAATCACGAGAATGCGACGTTTACTTCTTGTTCAGCGTCATCGCCACTGTGGCATATCCAGGCTTCGCGGCAGTTAACCAGACAGCCGAATTCCTTCTAAGGTCCTTCTTGGTCATGGTCTAATTCGGCTGGGGGTGCCCCTATGTTCTGTGTCAAGCAATTTTCAGCTCCGGAACATCATAAAGTGAGCCGTCTCGGATCATGGCAAACAGGACTGTGAGCCGTCGGTGGGCCAGTGCGATGAGCGCTTGGTTATGGCGTTTACCCTGAGCCCGTTTCCGGTCTTAGTATTCTCGGCTGGTCGGATCAAAACGGATGGAAGCAAACGCCGAAAGGAACAGCGCTCGTTTCAGTCGTTTGTTGCCTGAATGGCTGACGCGTTCGGACTTGATCGAGGTGCCCGACTGGCGCGTGGTTGGCGCAAGCCCGGCGTAGGAGGCCAGCGCCACTGCACTGGTGAAGGGCTTGCCGGAGGTCTCGGCGATGATGACCGCGGCGGTCTTGACGGCGACCCCTGGCATGGATGTCAGGACCAAGTAAAGAGGATGGGCCTCCACCATGGCTGCGATGCCTTCTTACGCATCACAAGATACGGATCTAAACCTAAGCGATGTCAAGAGCGCTTCGCCTATTCCAGCAGCCGAATCTGCGTCTCTTCTGAAAGACAATCCGTCACCGAAGACGATCACTTTATCAAACGGGGTGATTGTACCTTTCAGTGCAGACGACCGTACGAGTGCTGAAGAGGAAGCATTCCGCAGTGAAGTGTCATTGTTGGTAACTCTCGATCAGCTAACGTCAGCCAAGATGAATGAGCTGGGCCTTTCGGAGCCGGCAGAAACTCTGGCGACAATCCCAGTGACAGTAAAACCCAGCGATTTTCTTCTTGGGGTAGCTGAACCGGCCAAGCTCGGGTGCCGTGTTACCAAGCCTTCGTCGAGTGCAGGTGACATAAATATTTCTCGCCCCCAGATTGTAAAATCTGGGACAAAGATTTATGCGTATGCTCGATACAATTGGAAGAATGCACCCTTTTCCGAGTGTCCACGCGGCAAATCTCAGATCGGTGGACCCGACGGGCTAGCAATTACGTTCAACCGCGCCGTCACCAACAAGGGTGTTTCCTTTGTGGGGTGCAACAGCTATAACAAGTGTGAGAAAACTGGATGGCTGGAAACCAACAATCAATATGGTGCGGGTTGGGCGTTCCAGGATTGGGGCTACGGCGCGCTTTACGGACACAGTCCTACATATAAAGGAACTTTGACCTATACGCTAACCACGAGTTCAACTAAATGCCTTCAAGCTTTTGCGAAATATGGGCATTCTTGGAACTCTACAAAGCTGACCGGTTTTAGTATAGGTAAGTCTTCAATCGGAATCTCATGGAATACGAGCTCAAATCTATGGCAGAAATCAAGCCAAGCCGGGTCTTACCGATGCTAGGACGCACCTGGGCAAAGGGATTAGCCCTTGCATCATTTGCTCTGATCGCAGCTGGTTGCTCAACTTCAGATACATCCCAGTCACTATCTGTGGATGCCGTCATGGATGTTTGTGCAAAAAATGATTGTTTTACCGTAAAAGTTCCTGCGAACCTTTCAGTAACGGTCAACGGCCATGAAGTGAGCATTCCATCTTCCAACGGGTCTGGGACAGTGGCTCTGGAATCTGTCGGTGCTGTCCAAGTGACGGCACGCTGGAATTCGTTTGAGAAGACAGCCGATCTGATGATAAGTGATGGATCAGCGGAGTCAGTCACCATCAAGTTTGATGAAATAGCGAGAGTAACCGAACTATAGAGAAAAGCCTGAGGTCAAACCCCTGATTATTCTGATCGTCTGCATCACACGGCTGAGGTTTCTGTCGCGGTGCTGGTGATGGTTGATATCGTCGGAGCCGTCCAGGATTGCTGAATCCCCATGAGGGAGAGACCTCATCTGCAACAAGGGTGGCAATGATTGTTCATGTCTCAACAGACTCTTTCGCATGGAAGCATCCCGCGGTCTTTGCAGGATGCTTCCATGTTTAATGCCGAATCCAGAAAATCGCACGTGCCATCCATGAGTCGGTAGAAAGAATTGTCCAGTGAGTCCGCGGGATTTCACCTGCACTTCCTCACCACGGCCTTGACCTCCCCACCGCCAACGCCGAGATTGCCGAAGATCTCGTGCAGCTCGACGGCTCTCCCGTCATCGACTACACCCACTTCTCCCTCGCGTTGAGCCGATCACGCAAGTTCGCCCGATGGGTGAGCTGGAACATCGACGGATTACGCATGCAGTTGCTCTCCCGTGCCGGTATCAACTTCACCAAAGAGCAGCTACGGACCCGAGTGGAAACTTAAGAAATTTAGCTAAAATACCAATGACGGGTGTCGGCCCCCCAGAGTCATCCATACCTTTCCGAAGTCCCCCAATCTGCGTCGTGCCGTCCGTATGAGGAACCTCTTGCGGGACACCGGACCGATGTGACGAAGGGAAGATGCAGATCATGCTGCTCTTCGGGGAGACACAGCGCCATCTACTAGAACCAGAATTCGTTCGTCAGCCGCCGCGGTTTCAATCGCTTCGATGACGTGAACAGAAAACAACCTCCAACGTCCATCATCCTCGGTATCAATTGTGGGATCCCACAGCGGTACGTCCTCGAAAGCTAGAACGTGATGGAGAATCGCGGAAGGGGAGTCCGCGAATTCGAAGTGCTGACCGCCTTCATTAGCAATGATGCGCACGTGTGTTCCATCAGTCCGTTCGACACTAGTCACATGCGCATAGCTCTTTAGGAATTGGGTCAATTTATCGAGGATAACTTTCAGATTTTCACTCAGCGCACTGTCTCCTTTGCTCTTGCCCTGATCTATTTGGAGTACGATATCAGGAACCGCTACCGGGACGCTGATTACCTGCTCGGGTGGTCGAAGGTAACTAGTGAGACAGGATCTCCCAGTAGCGTACTGGTGCATTCTTGTATATTGATCCCATGCGCGCCATAGAAACAGTTCACGCGGGACCACACGACTCGGTTGATTCACCCTGTTATCGAGTCAATTTTTGGGAACGACCTCGTCCTGGATACGGCTGGAACCTAGATGCTTTTGTACTAGTTGAGGTGCAGGACGTATCAGAGGCGCTCTGTTGGGCAGAGGAGCACGCGAATGGGCGGCCCTTCGAACTGTTTGTAGAAATGGACTCCGAGCCCGAGAAGCCGTTCGGTGATTCGCGAGAAACTGCTCTTGTACGTTTGTGCGGAAACAACCCCAATGCCGACTATACCGATGAGGTATCAATATTTGGCGTTTGGTATTAGCCCTAAATGATGTTTCGACCGGTCCCAGTAGAGGAAACCTCACGGGGACGGTGCAAGGTAGATGCGGAGCGCCACTCAATTTCTGAGGAGACTCGGCATCGGACCCTAGTCGAGCTTCCCAAAGGGGCCGGCCGCGTCGAGCGGAATCCGCTCTGACCTCCTGGACATGATCAAGAACGATACCCCTACGAGGAGTACGGAAATGGCAAGGCCAAGTAGGCCCAAATCATTTGATGTCGCAGGACAGCCCGCAGAACTGTCATCAATCTCAGGACAGCTCCTCCACGGCTGCAAGAACATCACGAAACCACCTGCCGCTCCTGCGAGCGTCAGCAGGAGTCCCAACATCATGTAAACAGTATTTCTGGAAGCTTTCACGCTTCATTCAAACACAGCAATGCTTGCCTTCTTCATGGCACCGTATGAGGAAGGCTCTACGGGACAGTCACACCAAAAGGTGGTTAGAGTAACGACCGCTGTTTCTCCTATGTTGCTATGAGGTCCATTTTCTGACCGCGATGATCAATCTAACCTAGGTGATCAGCTTGAGCGATTTAGCTTATTCAAATGACTCCAGTAACCGACCAGCGGAACGACGGTGTAGACGACGGGAAATACGAACACCATCAGCAAAGACAGTTCTAGCCATTCATTCCATGAGGCCACACGAACTCCCAAACCGACAAGCAGGAAGGCAATCAGCGCGATGACGCTGTAGCGAAGATAGCGATCTCGATTTCGGGTAAGTTCGTCTCGTCGTGACTCGGCGTTGGTGTGGATCGGAGCCGTTCCCGGTACTGCTTTAAAGATGTGCACGTCTCCTATCGAGATCACGAGCTCCCAGCCAGCCGCCTGGAAGATGTCGAAGTACTCCGACGATGCGTTGCTTTCGTAAGCGAGGTCGAAGACCGCCTCTTCGGGGACCCCATCGACGAAGCTCCATCCGTGACCCAGCATCGCGATACCGTTCAGGTGTTTTCCCTGACCTGCCATGTCCGCGAACATAGCCAGGTCCTTCTCGGGGCTGACTGCCAGACCGTTGCTCATCTTGTTAGTGGTGCTCATGCTTCCTCCATGATGTGATCCGCCATGACCAGCAACTGGCGGCGACGTTCGATATTGCGGACGAGGACCTCGTGACCCTTCGCGGTTAGGTGGTAAGTCCGACGCGACTCGTCACCCTCGATTTCCTTGATGAGGCCGGCGACGGCAAGCTTCTTGAGCGTCGTGTAGAGCGAGGCAGGCCCGAGCGTGATAGCCCCCTCGCTCTCCTGTTCGAGGAAATGCATCACGGCATAACCATGGCGCGGGTGGACCAGTGCGAGCAGGACGTGCAGTGCAGTGTCGACAAGGTCTCCACTCTGATAACCAGAATTACGTCCCATTACGACACTCCGCGGGGAATGTATCCATAAACGATATATCCATGATTGATATATAAACACGGGAGTCCATATGAGGTCAAACAGAAGACCACCTCGTCGCCCTCTTCGCATTACCGTGGCGCCCGCAAGCCGGTCCCCGAGAGGAACGCGCTACGGGACAGGGTTTTGCAATATCAGCTGCTAGATTGCTTCTCGGAGCGCTGGGTCGCGTTTGTCGATAAAGCGCAGTATGCCAATTAAGGCCAGTTGCGCAATGATGAAGCACAGCGCCATCAAGACAGGACCGATGACAAAGACGGATGTTAGCCCTTCCCCGATGATCCAGATCACGAATAGGGCCAGCAGGACTCCTGCAACGGCTGCTCCTGCTCCAGCGGCTACCGCTTGGTCATTCCCCGATCGCGCTGGTTGCTTCTTATCTTGGATGGCCAGGCCAATGAACGAACCAGCGGCAGCAATTAGGGCAAGGAACATTCCACAGAGCATGCCGTAAAGGACGGGTATGAGGAAATAGCCCGTTGGACCTCCCCATCCGTTGTAAGCCTGGGTGTCGAGAGAATTTTCGATGATGTCCGGGTCGCCAGCGCTTGCGATGAGGTCGGGCAGTATAAGAAGCCCGCCGCCGAGGGCGCCCATGACGGCTCCCACCAGCAGGGCCAAGATGAGCATTGGGGTGGCTAGCTTTGAGGGTCTTTGCGCAGGGATATGGGCCATGGGCATAGCCTATTCTCTGGTTCCGGATTTTCGGGTCTGGCTAGCGCTAAAACATGACAGCCCCGTCCCAGATCGGGAACCTTCACCGGACATTTCGTTGGCCGGCCATCCGCACCGAGAACGGGATTCGGAGGATCTTCTTCTAAGACGATCCTCCGGGATGGGTAGACTCTCCTTCAACTGATCCAGGACGGCTCGGTGCAGGCTGCGGTGATCGAAATGACCAGGCAAAGGGGAACGCGAATGAGAAGGGTCCTTCCATTTAGCCGCGAGTCGATGAGGCTCCATGGCTGATCCGCTGAACGACATCGAACTTGAGATCATCGAAAACGGTGAAGACGACTGGGTCCTTTTCCTCCACATCATGGGGATCATCAACGAAGCCAAGGGAAGCGTCCTGACGGAGGACGAGGCCATTGCAGAGGCCACAGGATCTGCCTTGGCCCTGTGCGCCAAGGGGTATGCCCAGCTCGGGAGATACACCGGACCTACAAGTTTTGTGCCGTGGCCCGAGACCGGTGATGCGCTCCGCACTCGGTTGGAGCACGAGCTGAAGAATCCGCCTCCCGGGGAAGGCCACGAGTGCAATCTGATGTACATCATGCTCGATATCCTGCCTGAAGGGCAGAAAGCCAGAGGCGAGCAGTCCCGGTAACCGAACGCTCTGCGGGACACAATTTAGGTTACTGAAATAATTGGGCCGGCAGGTCTACGAAGCCAAACTGTTGTGAAACCCTCTGCCATATCTTCTTCGAAATCGAATTTGAAGCCACGTCGTTCATAGAATGTCTGGGCCGCAGAGTTCCCTTTCACAAATTCGATCCTTACCTCATGGGCTGGGCCAATTGCAGTAAGGGCTACGTCCATAAGAGCACTGCCAATACCGCGTCCGTGGGCTTCGGGCACGACATAAATTTTCCAGATTACAGGTTCGCCTTCAAACAGCCCGAAGGTTAGCGTGCCAACTGCCTGTCCATCCTGAAAAGCAATGAACGTCGTGTCATCCGTGATTGATGCGCTCACCGAGTCGTGAGACCACCATGTATTGAGGTTTTCCATGACAAAATCTGGACTGGTGAAACTCAGGTACGTAGCTGGCCACGTGACGAGCCCAATTGACCGAATGGCTTGCACATCATCAAGGTTCGCAACGCGAATCGAAAGGTCTTCCATGCCCCGAATCTACAGGAGGATCGATAGATTATTGGGCTTCGCAAAGAGACGTAAATGCTTCCACTTGCTATTTCGCTTTATAGCGACTGCACTGACAGTCCTAAGTTGTCTTCGTTACGCGCCCGTAAGCGGAACCTTGACCGGGCATGACCAATAGTATGAAGTGCTACGTCGCATCATGAGGGAATTTGAGAATCACCCTTCGACTATTTGGCGCTTGGCGGAGCTTGGCACGATGCCACACGAATGGACGCCACCTGGGATTCGCGGTCGAACCAACTCGCGAAGTGAGAGGATAAACCGCATGACACTCCAGCTCGAATACGCACGAGATCCATCAGCCGTCCGCCGCATCCTGGAGGCACTGCCGGAGTGGTTCGGAGATCCTGAAGCAATCGACGAGTACGTTGCCGATGCCGCCAACGACGACTTTGTGAGCATGCTCGCGCGCGAATCTGGAACCACGATTGGTGCTGCACTTGTCCGTCGGCACTTTCCTGAATCCGCAGAATTGCACCTCATCGCAATCTCCCCAGAAGTGAGAGGTCAAGGAGTTGGACGGGCACTTATCGACGGCGTCGCCGCCGACCTTGCGGAAGACGGATGCGTGCTGCTATCCGTTCACACGGTAGGACCGTCCTTCGACAGCGACTCATACGCCCAGACCCGTTCCTTCTATCTGGCGACCGATTTCTATCCCTTGGAAGAGCACCGCAACCTCGACTGGTCAGGACCAACGCTCATCCTCGTCCGCCGGCTAGCATCAGTTTCATAAGTCGAACCCACTGCGGGACAATGTCTTGTTGCGGATTGGTTTACGTCCTAGGTGTGAATAGATCCTCAATGCTGCATTGAAAGGCAGCTGCGATTCTGAAAGCAACCGGCAGCGAGGGATCGTAATGGCCTTTCTCAATAGAAATGATGGTTTGACGGGACACCCCGAGTTCGTCGGCTAGACGCTGTTGAGACCATCCCAACTCTTTACGGCGCTGAGGGAGCGTGTTCTGCACTATGAAGCCGACTTCTTCTGCCAGAGGTAACGTGCTGCGATGTCGAGCATGGCGAAAAGGACCATGGCGGAGAGGCACCAACTAACAGGAGCTTCGATCTTCATGAACGCGAACACTGCAGCGCCGAGCCCGCCAACGAGGAGAATGTCTCCGAAAGCGCCACTTGCAGCTTTTTCGTACCAAGCGGATTCGATGGAATCGTCTGGCATTTTGACTACACCAGAAAGTGTTGATCGGTCAACAAGGAGTGCCCATCCGAGCGCTGCACTTGCTGGCAGGGTACCAATGGCCATAATGGCAAAAACGAGCACCGGGCGCTCCGGGTTACCGAGCAACGAGAAGCCCCATCCTAGGCTTGCTGAGACGAAGATGCCTATCCCAAGCGAGGCACCTATTAAGGCTGCAGAGCTGCCGCCAAAGCGCGCTTTCCCCCAGCGGTTCTGTGAAACCTCGTCGGCATTCATTTCATCCACCCTCTCTAAAAACAAGGCTCTGACGGAGCCGCTACTGTAAAACAAACTTTACTGACAAGGGGGCTTTACGTCAAAGGAGCTTGTCTCTATGCGCAAGCTCACTCCTTCCGATTCCCCGTCTCACCGACGGTCCCGTAAGCCAGTCCTTATACGGGACAGGATTTCGCTTGACTTGAGTGGTTTTTAAAACTTCGGATTCTCAATGATTTGAGATTCCCGTATACCCCGCCCGAGAAAATGCCCGGTGAAGGTACCTTATACGGACGCCATCCGGACCACCCTCATCACCAGACAATCGAGTTGCCGATTTGTTCGAAGAATCGCAGCCTGTGGAGTCCATGTTAGGCATCATGGGCTTCGCGTCGTAAACGATCGTTTTTGAACATAAAAGTTAGGGCCAAATTTTACGATGGAACCTACGGTCAAAACTGGATTGTCGAGATCGAAAATATCTCACCCGAAAAGTAGTATCCAAATCATGAACACTTCTAAGAATCGGGATAATGGACGCTCCGCCCCCCGAACCCCTGAACAAAATTTGCGCGGTCTCAATGACACCGCCTTCGAACGAATGCAGAAGCAGCTAACCGAATCCTCGGCCTTCGAACGAATGCAGAAGCAGCTAACCGAATCCTCGGCCTTCGAACGAATGCAGAAGCAGCTAACCGAATCCTCGGCCTTCGAAC
>NZ_JBCPSN010000009.1:0-87968 GCF_051129975.1 Glutamicibacter sp. Je.9.36 | reverse complement strand
GCAACCCACAGACCGGTGAAGCAATCCAGATTCCTGCTGGCCACTCGGTCAAGCTGACCGCTGGGTCGAAGCTGAAGGCTGCTGTAGCCAAGAAGTAAGCTTCCGCTAGAGCTTTGCGCAAGGCCCGCTGTCCGTTCCCGGATTGGCGGGCCTTGCGGCGTTAAGGAACGTTGCAAAAGCCTTCATTGAACCCAAAAATGCTGCCGTTGAGCCAAGAAATCTGCAATTAGTTGAAAAAATCCCGGTTTTCCGCCTGTTTTCCGCTGTTCTGGGGCAAAACGTTTGATATGTTCTCACTGGTAAGACCGTGCGACCGTGCGGCGTTCGGGGCCCGGAAGAGGGCTTTGGATCACTAGTCCAGGAGGACCATACATTGGCTATGAACCGTAGCGAACTTGTTGCTGCTGTTGCAGCGAAGACCGAAAACTCCCAGGTTGCCGTTAATGGTGTTCTGGATGCAGTCTTCGAGGTTTTCGTCGACCAGATTTCCAAGGGTGAGAAGGTGTCGATCCCAGGTTGGTTGGCTGTAGAGCGCACCGATCGTGCAGCTCGCACCGGCCGCAACCCACAGACCGGTGAAGCAATCCAGATTCCTGCTGGCCACTCGGTCAAGCTGACCGCTGGGTCGAAGCTGAAGGCTGCTGTAGCCAAGAAGTAAGCTTCCGCTAGAGCTTTGCGCAAGGCCCGACCCGCTCCGGAGAAATCCAGGAGGCAGGGTCGGGCCTTCTGCTTTATCGGAGCACCGTTTGAGGCGCTCTTCTACTTCGCGTAGAATCAGCTTCGATCGTAGAACTCCGCGAAGAATGGCTGCCCATCGTGTCACAGAAACCCGCAACCCGCGTTATCCGCGGCTGGTTGGCGGCAAGCGTGTGCACCTGGACAGCCTTTGCCGCGCACGCCCACAGTGCGCCCACAGCGCTGTCGGTGGTGGCCATGGTGCTCATTACCTGCGTCTCTGCGGCTATCGGCGTCGTGCTGGTGGGCCGGAAGTTCTCCTTGTGGGCGACCAGCCTGGTCGTGCTGCTCAGCCAGGGGCTCTACCACCTGAGCTTGTCGGTGATGAGCCACCAGGGCGGCGATCTTTCCGGTCTGGAACACGCGCACCATGCGGGGCGCAATCCAGCGCTGGCGCAGGACATCACCGCGCAGTACGCCAACGTGCATACCGAATCGATGCTCTACGCCCACGTGCTGGCCGCGATCGCCAGCGTTCTGGTGCTCTACGGCGGTGAACGCCTGCTCAAGGCCTTGGCCGGCTGGCTCACCCTTTCAACGGCCCGGCGGATCCTCTCGCGCATTCGCGTGCAGGTACCTGCTGCCCGGCCGCTTCGTGCCTACTTCCCCTTGCGTTTCCAACTCAAGCTGGCGCAATTGGGAAGACTGCCGGAGCGCCGCGGTCCGCCCTGCTTCATTCTTGCTGCCTGAGTAAAGAATCGAAGCGCCCCGCAAGGGGCTTGGAAGGAACATCATGAGCGTAGTAACCAAGAACATCACCCGGCTGGTCGCAGTACTGGCATTCTCCTTGCTGGCCTTTGCCGGCTCGATCGGTGCCGCCAACGCGCACGACCAGCTGATCGGCTCCACCCCGGAGGCCGGGGCCACCATCAAGGAAGTGCCCGAGGACATCACCCTCGAATTCTCCGGCGTGCTCCAGAGCCTATCCGGCGTGGACTCCACGGTGGTCTCGCTGACCCTCGATGGGGAAAAGATCGACACCGAGGCCAGGACCAAGGGCACCAAGGTCACCGTCACCCCGGCCAAGGAGCTGGGCAACGGCGAGTACCAGCTGGCCTACCGCGTGGTCTCGTCTGACGGCCACCCGATCGAGAACAAGATCGGCTTCAGCGTCGACGCCCCGCAAGCCGCCCCAACCCTGGTCAGCTCGAGCGCGCCAGCGGCGCCTAGCGACTGGGCAGGGTCCGCCGACGTGGATCCAGGCACCAACCCGGTCCAGGACCTGGGCAGCTCGATGAGCCCGGTGGTCTGGGTCATCATCGGCGTCGTCATCCTTGGCGGCGCGCTGGGCGTGCTGGCCAAGTTCATGCGCCAGTCCAAGTAGCCCCCACCCTTCCGGTGCGCCCGAGGCCACCGCTGCCTTTGGCGCGCCTGCACACCGAACCGAAAGCTTGAGAACATGAATTTCCGCAAAACCACTGCACTGGCCCTGGGCCTTGGACTGCTGCTCACCGGCTGCGCGCAGAGCGCCGACGGGCAGCAGCCCGCACCGGCCGCCGAACAGGAAACCGCCGGGCAAGCCCAAGCGCTGGCCACCAGCGAGACCTGGGCCAAGGCCGCCGAGTCGGGCATGAGCGCGGCCTTCGGCATCCTGCACAATAATTCTGGCACCCCGATTGCGCTGCGCAAGATCAGCAATGCCCAGGGCGATCAGATCCAGATCCACGAAATGCGCGGCACCGGCGACGGGATGACGATGGCGCAGCTCGAAGGGGATCTGGTGATCGAACCCGGCAAGGACGCGGTGCTGGCACCGGGCGGCCACCACCTGATGTTCATGGACCTGCAGGAACCGCTGGTGGCGGCCCAAACGGCGAGGCTGAAGCTGGAATTCGCCGACGGGTCGAGCACCGAGGTGGACTTCCCGATCCGCAACTTCGACGGGGCCAACGAAAGCTACGACGAGCATGCCGGGGATGCGCATGCCGGGCACTAGCGTCGACCGCCGGGTGCTGCTGGGCACCACCGCGGCCGCCGCGCTGGGCGGGATGCTCACCGGGTTCGGCACCGGAAAGCTGAGCGCTCCAGCGCCAGCAGCCACCGCCGACCCGCAGGGGTACCGCCCGTTCTACGGGAAGTACCAGTCGGGGATCCTCGACGGCCAGCAGGCCCACGCGGTCTTCGCCGGGTGGGATCTGCACTGGCGCGAAGGCTCCAAGAAGGAACAGCTGCGCGCGGTGCTGCAGATGATCACCGATGATGCGGCCCGGCTGGCCAGCGGCCGCGGGGTGCTGGCCGACACCGAACCTGAAATGGCGCAGCCCGGAGGCGAGCTGACGCTGACCGTGGGGCTGGGCCAGAGCCTGCTGGATGTGGCCGGGCGCGGGCAGATCGGCACGCTGCCGCGCTTCGCCGGGGACCAGCTCGATGAGCAGTACGGGCAGTGCGATCTGCTGATCCAGTTCTGCGCGCAGGAGCAGACCGTGCTGCACCATGCGGTGCGGGCGGTGTCCAAGAACCTGCGCGGGCTGGGCGCCAGGCGCTTCGCCCAGACCGGGTTCATCAACCCCGGCGGGCGCGGGTTCCGCAACCTGTTCGGCCAGCTTGACGGGATCAACAACCCCGGCGGAGAACTGCGCGAGAGCGCGGTGTTCGGCCAGCCGGGCTGGATCGAGAACGGGACCACCCTGGCGCTGCGCAGGTTCGAGATGGATCTGGACGGCTGGGACGAGGTGGACGGCGCCGGACGGGACCATGCCCTGGGCCGTCGGCAGTCCGACGGCGCGCCGCTGTCGGGCACCAGCGTGGATGACCCGGTGGACCTGGCCGCGGCCAATGAGCTGGGGCTGCCGGCGATCGCGGCCAACGCCCACGTGGCGCTGGCCAAGCCGGCCAGCGCGGACGAGACCATGCACCGGCGGGGCTACAACTTCGACGGGGCGGCTTCCGGGTTGCTGTTCGCCAGCTACCAGCGCGACCCGGCCACCAGCTTCATCCCGGTGCAGCACCGGCTGGCGGCCGCAGATGCGCTGAACACCTGGCTGAAGCCGGTGGGATCGGGCTTGTACGCGATCCTTCCCGGGGTGCGCGAAGGCGGCTACCTGGGGGAGGCGTTGCTGGGCCAGGTGTGAGATGCGCCCAAAGCGGGCTGCCGCGCGGTGACCGGCCGGGCGAAAAATGAGATGATGAGAAGGTTATGGATACAGCACAGCGCACGGTTTCAGTCACCCGCTTCATCCTGCCCGGAATCCTCGCTGCGGCGGTGGCCTTCCTGGCGGCGGTGTTGTTCACCGGGATCGCCCGGCCGGCGGATTTGGCCGATCCCGGGGCTTTCGTGCGCTGGTCGCTGCCCATCTCCCGGGCCATCCACCATGCCTCGATGTCGCTGAGCATCGCCGCACTGGTCTTCGGTGCGGCGATCATCCCGCGGTCCGCCAAGGTGACCGGCGATGCCGAAGGCCAGGCCCATCCGGCGTTCGCCCGCACGATGAATATCGCCGCCGGGGCCGCGGTGGTGTGGACCCTGTCCGCGGCCACCGTCATGCTGCTGACCTTCTGGGATTTGGCCGGCATTCCGATGAGCCTGGATCCGCAGTATTCGGCCGCGATCCTGGACTACATCCTGTCGATCACCAGCGGGCGGGCCTGGGCCTGGATGGTGGTGATCGCCGCGATCACCAGTTCGCTGGCCCTGGCCGCGCGCTCCAGGACCACGGTGGGGCTCAGCGCATTCTTCTCGCTGTTCGGCATCCTGCCGCTGGCCTTCATCGGCCACGCGGCCGGGGGAGACGACCACTTCGCCGCGGTGAACTCCATCGGCCTGCACCTGCTGGCCGTGGTGCTCTGGTTTGGCGGCATCATGGTGCTGGCCCTGCTCGCTCCGACGCTGGCCGGCGAAGCGCCGGGACGCAAACGCGGGCAGGTGCTGGCCGGGGTGGTGCTCAAGCGCTATTCCGCGCTGGCTACCTTCGCAGTGTTCCTGATGATCGGCTCGGGCCTGGCCTCGGCGGTGATCCGCATTACCGGCTGGGACCAGTGGCTGACCCCGTACGGCATCCTGGTGATCGTGAAGATCCTGATCACCCTGGGGCTGGGCGCACTGGGCCTGTGGCATCGGCGCATGGTGATCCCGCGGCTACTGGAGGGCAAGTTCACGGCGCTGCGCGCGGCCTGGCAGGTAGTACTCGGCGAGGTCATCCTGATGGCTGCGGTGATGTCGGTGGCCACCGTGCTGGCGCGCACCGCTCCGCCGACTTCCGATGAGCCTCCGGTGCAAGCGACCCCGGCGCGCCTGCTCACCGGCTACGACCTGCCGCCGGCCCCGGATACCGCCGCGTGGTTCACCACCTGGCGCATGGACTGGATCTGGGTGGCCGTGTGCCTGTTCGGCCTGGCCGTGTACCTGTGGGCCTTCATCAAGCTGGCCCGCCGCGGCGACAAGCCCAGCGTGCTGCGCCTGGCCAGCTGGATCGTGGGCCTGTTCGCGCTGTTCTACGTGACCAGCGGCGCGGTGGCCGTGTACGGCAAGATCCAGTTCTCCACCCACATGGTCGATCACATGTCGCTGACCATGATCGTGCCGATCTTCCTGGTGCTGGGCACCCCGGTCACGCTGCTGCTCAAGGTACTGGGATCGCGCGTCGACGGCACCCGCGGCCCGCGCGAATGGATCCTCTACCTGGTGCACTCGCGCTACTCGAAGGTCATCACCCACCCGATTTTCGCCGCGGTGAACTTCGCCGGCTCGATCGTCGTCTTCTACTTCACCCCGTTGCTGGAACCGGCCATGCGCTACCACGCGGGCCACGAGCTGATGAACCTGCACTTCCTGCTCACCGGATACCTGTTCGCGCTGTCGCTGGTGGACGCCGACCCGGTCCCCAAGCGCTACCCGTACCCGATGCGCCTGGTGGTGCTGCTGGCCACCGTCGCCTTCCACGCCTTCTTCGGTGTGGCGCTGATGAGCACCGAAACCCTGCTGGCCCCGGACTACTTCGGGAACATGGGCCGCACCTGGGGCGGCACCGCATTGGAGGACCAGGTGGTGGGTGCCGGGGCGATGTGGGCGATCGGCGAAGTGCCGACCCTGGTCCTGGCCATCTTCGTGGTCATCTCGTGGCTGCGCCAGGACAAGAAGGACACCAAGCGCTACGACCGCCAGGCCGAGCGCGACAACGACGCCGAGCTGGCTGCCTACAACGAAATGTTCGCCCGCTTCAAGCAAGCCGACCGAAGGGACCCACGTGCCTAGCACCAAGAAAATCCTCGCCGCCTCCCTGGCGGTGTGCGCGCTGCTGGCCGCAAGCGCCTGCTCCGCGCAGTCCGAAATGCCGCAGGACGAAACGCACAAGATCGCCGTGCAGGGCACCGCGACGCCCAGCGCATCGCAAGAGCCGCAAAAGCCTGCCCAGCCGGAAGAAATGACCACCGCGCAGGTGGCCACCACGGCCGGCGCCGTGATGGCCGCCGAGCTCGGCTTCCCCTCCAGCGCCAAGATCCAGGGCGAGGACCTCGAATCCCTGGCCACGCCGCCCACCGATACGCTCAAGGACCTGGTGGTCCTGCCGTCCCAATGCTCGGCTCCGATCGAGGACTTGAACTGGTCGCCGGTGCAGCTGGGCACCGAGGCGGCGCGCACCGACTTCACCAACGAGAACCAGTCGATCACCGGGTCGGTGGAGGTGGCCAAGCTCGGCGACGGGGCGGCGAAGGTGGCGGCGCACAATGCGAACGTGGCCACCATCCTGGCGGAATGCAAGAGCGTGAAGCTCAACGGGCTGGACTACCGCGAGACCCTGGCATTCTCCGATCCGGGCGTGCAGGATGCGGATTCGGCCCTGTACTACAGCCGTGATGGGCAGTATGCGCAGGATTCGCTGGTGCTGATCAAGAGCACCGGGGAGTATGCGGTGATGGTCTCCTTCCTCTCGGCGACCTCGCTGCAGGATGCCACCTTCAACCAGGTGGCCACCGGCATCATGGACACCGTGCTCGCACAGCTGCCCTAGCCCGCCGCCCCGGCAGGGAATAGAAGCCCTGGGCCTGCGGTTACACCAGCAGACCGTGAGCGAGTTTCACACTTTTCTCAATGTTGCTTAACACCGTTAGCCCCAGCGGGCCGCGGTGGCAGATAATTGAGGTTCGAATTGCCGCAGCCGCGGCGACAGCGAAAGGATCACCATGAGCACTTCCGAATCCGTCCGCGCCAATTACAAGGTGCGCGCCAGCGAACTGCTGGGCCGCAACTGGCTGAATACCGGCGGCAAGCAACTGGATCTGGACGCATTGCGCGGCAAGATCGTGCTCCTGGACTTCTGGACCTTCTGCTGCATCAACTGCCTGCACGTGCTCGACGAGCTGCGCCCGCTGGAGGAGCAGTACAAGGACGTGCTGGTCACCGTCGGCGTGCACTCCCCGAAGTTCGAGCACGAAGCGGATCCGGATGCGCTGGCCGCCGCCGTGGAGCGCTATGAAATCCACCACCCGGTGCTCGACGACCCGGAATTGGTCACCTGGCAGGCCTACGGTGCCCGCGCCTGGCCAACCCTGGTGGTATTGGATCCCGAAGGCTACATCGTCGCGCATCTGTCCGGCGAGGGCCACGCCCAGGGCCTGGGCTCGCTGGTCGAGGAACTGGTTGCAGAGCACGAAGCCAAGGGAACGCTGCACCGCGGCAACGGGCCGTACGTGGCACCGGCAGCCCGCGAAGGCGACCTGCGCTTCCCGGGCAAGGCCATCGCCCTGGCCAACGGCAACTTCCTGGTGGGCGATTCGGGCCATCACCGCCTGGTCGAACTGGCCGGCGACCTGTCCACCGTGGTGCGCACCATCGGCTCCGGGGTCAAGGGCTACGCCGACGGGGACGCTGCCACCGCGCAGTTCAACGAACTGCAGGGCCTGGCCGCCTTGCCAGCAGAATTGGCCGCCGAGGTGGGCTACGACGTGATCGTCGCCGACACCGTCAACCACCGCCTGCGCTCGGTGAACCTGGCCACCGGCGCCGTGGGCACCCTCGCCGGCAACGGCGTGCAGCGCCTGCTGGATTCGGAGAACGCCCGCCAGGAAGTCCAGCCCACCGAGCTGGGCACCGACGCGCTGAATATTTCGCTCTCGTCCCCATGGGATGTGCTCTACCACCCATCGGGGCAGGTCATCGTCGCGATGGCCGGAACCCACCAGATCTTCGCCTTCGATCCGCGCACCGGCGCCGTGTCGGTCTTCGCCGGCACCGGGCTGGAAGGCCTGGCCGATGGCGCGCCGGATGAGGCCTGGTTCGCCCAGTCCTCGGGCCTGGCGCTGGATGGCGAGAACGTGTGGATCGCCGACTCGGAAACCAGCGCCCTGCGCTGGATCGAGGTCGAGGACGGCAAGGCGAGCTCCGTGCATACCGCGGTGGGCACCGGCCTGTTCGACTTCGGCTTCCGCGATGGCGATGCGCAGCAGGCGCGCCTGCAGCACCCGCTGGGCGTGGCCGTGCTGCCGGACCACTCGATTGCCGTCGCCGACTCCTACAACGGCGCGGTGCGCCGCTTCGATCCGGCCACCAAGACCGTGTCCACCCTGGCCAAGGGCCTGAAGGAACCGGCCGACGTGCTGGTGGACACCACCGTGGACGGCGATCCGGTGCTGCTGGTCGTGGAGACCAACTCCCACCAGCTGGTGCGCATCCCGATCCCTGCCGAAGCACTGGTGGTCGACCAGGGCGCCAGCCAGACCCAGCGCCCCAAGACCCGGGTGCAGGCCGGCAAGCACGGGATCCTGGTCCGCTTCGCCGCACCCAAGGGGCAGAAGCTCGATGACCGCTGGGGCGATCCGACCCAGCTGAAGATCTCGGCCAGCCCGGAGGAACTGATCCTCGACGGCGCCGGCACCTCGGTGGGCCTGTCCCGCACCCTGGAACTGAATCCGGAGGTGGCCGAGGGCGTGCTGCACATTACCGCCCGCGCGGCGGCCTGCGATGGCGAACCGGGCGGCGAGATTCCCGATCACGCGGCCTGCCACCTGTACCAGCAGGACTGGGGCATTCCGGTGGTGCTGGACGCCGAGGGCGAGGACGAACTGCTCCTTGACCTGCGTGGCGTGAACTAGCCCCGGCCCGAAGCATGCATCAGGTGCACCAGGGATGGTGCGCCTTTTGCGTGCCCGGCGGCGAACGCCCGGGCGGCGCCGCAGCAGGAATCTGAGGAAACCTCAGCATTTTCCTGCCTGGGTGGCTAGACTGGAGGGCGGGAGGAGCCGGAGGGATCTGGCGGTAGCTATGGCGTCGAAAATGTTCCGTGCACTGGAAGTACCAAATTACCGGTTGTGGGTGATCGGTGCGCTGGTCTCCAATATCGGAACCTGGATGCAGCGCGTGGCCCAGGACTGGCTGGTGCTCACCGAGATCACCGACCACGATGCAGTGGCCACCGGCATCACCACCGGCCTGCAGTTCCTGCCCGTGCTGCTGCTGGGCCCCTATGCCGGACTGATCGCCGACCGCTTCGACAAGCGCCGGCTGCTGATCCTCACGCAGAGCTTCATGGGAGTCTGCGCCCTGGTCCTGGGCCTGCTGGTGGTCACCGGCACGGCGCAGCTGTGGCATGTCTACGTGCTGGCCACGATGCTGGGCATCGGCGCCTCCTTCGACGCCCCGGCACGCCAGGCGTTCGTCTCCGAAGTGGTTCCCGGCACCCACCTGGCCAACGCGGTGGCGTTGAACAGCGCCAACTTCAACCTGGCCCGGCTGGCCGGGCCCGGCGTGGCCGGTGCGGTCATCGCGCTGGTGGGCACCGGACCGGCGTTCCTGCTCAACGGCGCCTCATTCCTCGCGGTGATTTTCTCGCTGGTGTTCATGCGCAAGGACGCGCTGAACCCTTCCAAGCCGGTCGCGCGCGCCAAGGGGCAGGTGCGGGAGGGCTTGGCCTACGTGAAGAACCGCAAGGACCTGGTGCTGATCTTCTTCCTGGCCGGCGTGATCGGCACCTTCGGGCTGAATTTCCAGATGACCAACGCGCTGATGGCCACCGAGGTCTACGGGGTCGGAGCGGGGGAGTACGGCATCCTGGGCTCGATCATGGCCGTGGGCACCTTTGGCGGGGCGCTGTTCGCCGCCCGGCGTTCGGCTCCGCGCTGGCGCTTCCTGATCGGCGGCGGCGTGTTCTTCGGCATCGCCGGGATTGCCAGTGCGTGGATGCCCAACTACATCGCGTTCGCGCTGGTGCTGATCCCGGTGGGACTGGGGTCGCTGACCTTCTTGAACAGCTGCAACACCATGGTGCAGACTTCGGTGCCCCCGGAGTACCGGGCGCGCGTGCTGGCGCTGTACCTGATGGTGGTGATGGGCGGTACGCCCATCGGCTCGCCGCTGATCGGCTGGTTCGCTGAACTGTTCGGGATCCAGATCGCCGTGACCATTGGCGCCGGGTTGTCGCTGGCTGCCAGCTTGGCAGCGCTGGTGGTCTGGCAGAAGTTCAAGACCAATGCGGTGCCGCTGCGCAGCCAGTTCCGCGAACTGCTCGGACGCTAGCCGGCCACCTGTTCGCCGCCGGCCACCGGAACCACGGAAACTTCGGTGGTGCTGGTGGTCAGTTGCGCGGTGAAGGAGTAGTCATCCTTGACGGTCTTCTTGGCCTTGGCGCCGGTGCGCAGATCCTGCTCGGTCAGGGTCAAGGTAGCGGTGGCCTTCAGCGGGGACAGCACCCAGGCGCCGTTGTAGTAGTTCACTTCAATGGTGGGGTACTTCGCGATGGACCAATCGATGGTTGCCGGGTCCACGCGCGCCGAGGTGCTGTAGGCGAACGGGCATCCGGCAGGCATCAGCACCTGCTCGCTGGCGCACTCGTTGAGGTAGTTCTTCACCTTGGCATTGATGGCAGCGATGAATTCCTTGGTCGGCTCGGTCTTCAGCGCGATCTCCACCGGCTCCTTGGCAGGCTTGGTGACCACCATCCCGCGGGTGTCGGCCGCAAAGTTCTTGGTGCTGAAGCTCGCGTCGAGGATCGAGGGGTAGAACACCGGAAGGGTGCTCACGCCAGCTGACAACGGGATCTTCTGCTCGTTGACCGTGACCTCGTTGACGGTGTTGGCCTTGATCTTCACGCTGGGCAGCGTGCTTGGCTCGAAGGCCCACTTGTCGAACAGCAGCCAGGATTTGCCGGCATGGCGCAGCGTGTAGGTCGATTCCTTGTCCACGCCGTGGGCCTTGTAATGCGCGGTGACGGTGCGCAATTGCTCATCGCCCTCTACCGCCTGGGCCTTGTCGGTGGAGAAATCCGTAATTCCGGCCTGGGTGCGCTTGAGCACGTCCCCGTCCAGGGCGACAGCATCGCCCTGCGGGACCTGGGCCTGCATCAGGCCCAGGGCTTCGGCGCCTTCGCCCCTGGCCAGATGCTGCTGCAGCGCCTGCACCTGGTGCTGGGGGGAGAAGAGCGTACGGTTGGCGGCGATCGTTCCGGCAATGACCAGAACGACGACAGCCGCTGCAGCCAATGCCCAGCGAAGAGCCAGGCGGGCAGCGGAGATCGGCGTGGAATTACGAGTGTTCATCAGTAGCTAGGCTATCTGGTTTCCGGGCCCAGACCGAAAACGGCGTGCTGGAAGAGCCAGGTATTACTAACGGCGGCGCTTGCGGTTGCCGAAGAAGCCGCGGATCAGCTCGCGGCCAATCACCTTGGCGGCGCCCATGGCCATGTCCATCATCGGGTTCTCCTGGCGCGATTGGCTCTGGCGTGGGGCGCTTTCCCGTCGTGGCTCCTTCGCCGGCTCGGGAGCAGGGGCTGGTGCCGGCGCCGCGGCTTGGGTTTTGGCCTCGAGCATTTCGCGGGCAGAATCACGATCCACTGCGGCGCTGTACTGCGCAGCCAGCGTCGAAGTGCCACGGACCTGGGCCATCACCTCAGGTGAGGCCGGGCCGATGCTGGAGCCCGGCGAGGACATCTTGGTCCACGCTACCGGGGTCGGTGCACCTTTCTCGCCCAGCACGGTGACCACAGCCTCGCCGACACCGGCCTGGGTCAGTGCTTCCTGCAGGTCCAGCTCCCCGGTGGGGAAGGTCTTGATGATCTGCTTGAGCGCGCTCTGGTCCTTGGCGGTGAACACGCGCACCGCATGCTGGATGCGGTTACCCAGCTGGCCGAGCACCTCATCGGGCAGGTCGGTCGGGGACTGGGTGATGAAGAACAGGCCCACGCCCTTGGAGCGGATCAGGCGCACGGTGTTGATGATCGCATCGGTGAACGCCTTGGTCGCATCCTTGAAGAGCAGGTGGGCCTCGTCGAGGAAGAACACCAGCTTGGGCTTCTCCAGGTCTCCGGCTTCTGGCAGGTCCTCGAACATGTCGGCCAGGAGCCACATGAGGAACGTGGAGAAAAGCATTGGCTGGGAGCTGACCGAGGGCAGTTCCAGGATGTTGATGACGCCCGCGCCGTCGCGTACCTGCAAGAAATCCGCGGTATCGAACTCCGGCTGCCCGAAGAACTGGTCCAGTCCCTGGGTCTGCATGATCGTGATGCCGCGCAGGATCACCGATGCGGTGGATGAGGAGACGCCGCCCAGGGCGGCCAGCGCCGGGGCTCCGTCGTCGCTGAGCAGGAAGCTGATGACAGCTTTCAGGTCGCTGAGGTCATCCAGCGGCAGCTTATTGGAATCGGCGTAATGGAAGATCAGCTGCAGGCATTCTTCCTGGGTTTCGTTCAGTTCCAGGACACGGGCCAGCAAGATCGGGCCGAAGGCGTCCACGCTGGCGCGTACCGGGACGCCCTGCCCGTTGCCACCCAGGCTGAGGAACTCGACCGGGTTGGTGCGCGCAACGAATTCGTGGCCGAGCTCGGCCAGTCGGGCACTGAGCTTCTCCGACGGTTCGGCAGGCTGCGCCAGGCCGCTCAGATCGCCTTTGACATCGGCGAGGAAAACAGGAACCCCGGCCACGGAGAGCTGTTCTGCCATGGTCTGCAGGGTGACGGTCTTGCCGGTGCCGGTGGCACCAGCGATCAGGCCGTGGCGGTTGAGCATTTTCAACGGCAGGCGGACCTGCGCTGTTGGCTCGGCCTTGCCGCCGATCAGTGCAGCCCCGAGTTCCAAGCAATCGGATTCGAAGTTGTAGCCCTCAACGAGGCTGGTCAGCAAAGTATTCGTTTCCTGGGTCATGGCTTCACTCTATTGCTTTTAGAACGGGTGCAACAGACGCTGGACGAAAGTTTGGGTGCGGGGGTTGGCAGGCGTGCCGAGCACCTGGGCCGCCGGACCGGTCTCCACGACCACCCCGCCATCCATGAACACCACGGTGTCGGCCACATCCCGGGCAAAGGCCAGCTCGTGGGTCACCAGCACCATGGACCAGCCCTCCTGGGCCAATTCCTTGATGACCGTGAGCACCTCGCCGACCAGCTCCGGATCCAGTGCGCTGGTGGGTTCGTCGAAGAGCAGCAGATCCGGCTGCTGCATCAGCGCGCGGACAATGCCTACGCGCTGCTGCTGGCCGCCGGACAGGGAGTTCGGGTAGGCGTCGGCTTTGGCTTCAAGGCCCACGCGGGCCAGCAGCTTCTTCGCCTGCGCCAGAACCTGGTCCTTGGGACGCTTTTGCACCTCGATCGGCCCGATGCTCACGTTCTGCAGCACCGTCAGATGGGGGAACAGGTGATGTCCCTGGAACACCATCGCCGAACGGTTGCGCAGGATCTGTGCGGCCTTGGGTTTCATCCCGGCGCTGAAGGAAACTTCCGGCCCGCCGGCGAATCCGACGGTGCCGGCATCGGCGATTTCCAGGCCGTTCAGGCAACGCAGGGCGGTGGTCTTGCCAGAGCCCGACGGGCCAATCAGTGCCAGCACTTCACCGGAATGCACGGTGAAGTCGATGCCCTGGAGCACCTGGTTCTCGCCGAAGGCCTTATGCAGGGCGGTGACGGAGAGCAGGGCGGAATTACTTGGCGACATACTTTTCAAGCCTTCCTTCAACAGAGTTTTGCAGGGCCGAAAGCACCAGGCAGATGACCCAGTAGATGGCTGCGGCCTCGCAATAGAGCAGCAGGAACTCGTAGGTGGAGGCCGTGATTTCCTGGGCCTTGCGGAACATTTCGGTGACCAGGATGGTGGAGGCCAGCGAGGTGTCCTTGACCAGGGAAATGAAGGAGTTCGACAGCGGAGGCACAGCCACCCGGGTGGCCTGCGGCAAGATCAGCCGGTACAGGGTGCGCGTGCGCGACATGCCCAGGGTGTAGCCGGCTTCCCATTGGCCCTGGGGGACCGAGAGGATCGCGGCACGAATGATTTCAGCGGCGTAACCGCCGATGTTCAGGCTGAAGGCGATGATGGCACTAGGCCACGGGTCGATGGTCAGGCCTACCGAAGGCATGCCGTAGAAGATGACGAACAGCTGCACCAGCAGCGGCGTGCCGCGAATGATGGAGATGTAGATCCGGGCAATCGAGGAGATGACCCGGTTCTTGCTGATCCGCATCAGCGCCATCAGCAAGGCGATGACCAGGCCCAAGGCCATGCTGATCAGGGCCAGCGGAATGGTTGCCGTGATCGCCCCGAGGGCTAACGGCCCGAGCGAGTCGAGGAATAACTGCCATTTCGAATCCATGGGCTACCTTTTGCGCAAATGAGACTGGCTCCACGCGTTCTTACGTGTGGAGCCAGTCTACTTATAGTGTCTGCTACTTGCTGACGTCTTCGCCGAAGTACTTCTCGGAGATCTTTGCCAGTTCCCCCTCGGCGCGCAGCTCATCGAGCGCGGTGTCAATGGCCTGGGCCAGTTCAGTGGAATCCTTGCGCAGGGCTACAGCGGATTCGCTCTTCTCCTCGGATTCGGCAGCGATCTTGATGCTGTCATCCGGGTTGGTCTTCTGCGCATCCAGGAACGTCAGCTTGTCGTTCACGGTGGCATCGACACGGCCCTGCTTGAGCAGGGTGATCGACTGGGCCCAGCCTTCCACCGGCTCGACGTTCGCGCCGGCGGCCTTGGCGGTCTCGTAGAAGTTGCTGGTCAGCGACTGCGCGGTGGTCTTGCCTTCCAACGTCTCGAAGGAGGTGATCTCGCTGGTATCGCTCTTGGTCACCACCACGCCGGTGGAGACGGTGTAAGGCTGGGTGAACAGGTACTTCTCTTCGCGTTCCGGGTTGATCGAGACCTGGTTGGCGATGGCATCAAAACGCCCGGCATCCAGTCCGGCGAAGATCGCGTCCCACTGGGTTTCCTGGAACTTGACCTCGACGCCCATCTTCTCGCCGACGGCTTCGATGACCTCGACGTCGTAGCCGGTCAGCTCGTTGCCCTCGTGGTAGGAGAACGGGCGGTAGGTGCCTTCGGTGCCCACGGTCAGCACGCCCGAATCCTGGACCTTCTTCAAGGTGGCTCCGGTGTCAGCCGAGGACTTGGCGCCACCGGATTCGCTTGCGGAGGTCGATGGGCCTGCCGAGCCGCAGGCGCTCAGTGACAGGGCGATAATTGCGGCAGTAGCCAGCAGTGGTGCGGTGCGCTTCATGGTGACCTCGCTAGGGGAGTGGATAAAACCTGTTGTCCTACTGAACACTCTAGTGATGATCGCTTATTCCTGCAGGTGGAAGTTACGCTAAATTCCGAGGACGATCGCCAGCAGCATCATCAGCGGGATCGCGCAGATGGTGGTGACCAGGACCGTGTCCTTCGCGATTACCACCCCGTGGTCATAGCGCATGGCCGTCACGAAAATGTTCTGCGCAGTTGGCAGGCCGGCCATGATGACCGACGCCACCAGCAGCTCGCCACGCAGATTGAATACCCAGTAGGCCAGTGCCCAGGCCAGGAACGGGTGGAGCAGCAGCTTGGCTCCGGCGGCGATCAGCACATCGGCGCGGCGGCCCGACTTCTTTTCCAGCGGCTTGGAACCCACCAAGGAGATGCCGAAAGCCATGAGCATGGCGGGGATCGAGGCGCCGGCGATCAGGTCGATCGGTTCGAGCACGATGGAGGGCAATTCGATGCCGGTCAGCGCGACGGCCAAGCCGAGCAGCGACCCGATGATCATCGGGTTCTTCGCGGTAGCCAGCAGCAAAGCAATCGGGGTGGTGCGGTGCCGCGAGGTGGTTGCATCCAGCATCGCCAGATTGATCGGCTGGTAGAGGGCCAGCTGGAAGAGGATGATCGGTGCCGCGTAGGACATGTCGCCGAGCACGTACAACGCGATGGGCAGGCCCAAGTTGGCGGAGTTCACCGTGGAGGCGGACATTGCCGCGATGATGCTTTCGGATGCCGGGCGCTTGAGCATCCGGGCCGTCGCCAGGTAGTAGAGCACCGCGGTCAGCGCCGCGGACAAGGCGGCAACCCAGAGCAGCGGCCCGAGCACGGAAACCGGATCGGACTCGGCCAGGGTGGTGAACAGCAGGGCGGGGCTGGCCACGAAGAAGGTGACCCGGCTGAGCACATGGCGGCCTTGCTCGCCCAGCACCCCGGTGCGGCCCACCAAGTAGCCGACGAGAATGACAACCCAAATGATGGAGAAGCCTTCGAGGACTCCGGTCATCGTGCTCCTTCGCTGGCTATCAGCAGACCAACAACGCCGGAGCACCATTGGTGCCCCGGCGTTCGCTTGAGCGGGCGACGGGAATCGAACCCGCGTATCGAGCTTGGGAAGCTAGCGCTCTACCATTGAGCTACGCCCGCAGTGCACCGAGCGGCCTATTGACGGCCCGGGCATCAAAAGCATATCCCACGAATCCCGCGCACCGGAAAACGGCACGGAAAATCGTGGCCAAAGTTACGCAATGCCTATTCGGAGGGCTTCTCGTTGAGCAGCTGCTCGCGCAGGATTGCCACCCCATCGGCCGGGACCTCGAAGCTGAGCTCGTCGCCGGGGTTCACCACGAAGCCGGTGTTCTCCAATGCGCGCACCACGGTGGCGCCCTGGACCTTCACGCCGTACGGCGCCATGTCGATGTACGAGGAGGGGATGCGCTCCAAGGTGGTGAAGACCGCAACCACGGTCTCGCCGGAAGGGTTGGTCAGCATCATCGGCTGGGCATTCTTGTTCTCGCCGGTGACCTCTTCACGGGAGAGGAAATACACCTCGGCGCTCATGAAAGCGCCGATGACCGAGCCGGACAGCTCAGGCTTGTTGAGCCCGGCCTGCAGCATCATTTCGAAATGCGTCTTGGGCTGTGCCCGCTGCTTGTCCATTGGCGTTTCGATGATCGCATCCGGGACCTGGTCTGGTTCTTGGCCTTCAGCGGCGGCGGAGGTGTTCTCGTTGCTCATGTACTACAGCATGTCGCGATAAACCCCCAGGTGCAAACGCCGAATGCGGTTAATTCGGGGTAGAGGCCTAAAATGGCAGATGAGCACACACGATTGAATCAAGGACTGAGCATGCCTGAATTCCGTTACGAGGATCTTCTGCCAATTGGCGAAGATACCACCCCGTACCGCAAGATTTCCTCCGAAGGTGTCGAAGTTGTCGCCGGCCCGGATGGAAAGAACTTCCTGAAGGTCGCGCCGCAGGCACTGGAGCAGCTGGCCGAGACCGCGCTGCACGACATCTCGCACTACCTTCGCCCGGCCCACCTGCAGCAGCTGCGCAATATCCTCGACGACGAGGATGCCAGCCCGAACGACAAGTTCGTCGCCCTGGACCTGCTGAAGAACGCCAACATCGCCGCCGGCGGCATCCTGCCGATGTGCCAGGACACCGGTACCGCGATTGTCATGGGCAAGCGCGGCCAGCGCGTGCTGACCGAAGAGCAGGACGAGATCTCGCTCTCGCGCGGCATCTACAACGCCTACACCCGCCTGAACCTGCGCTACTCGCAGCTGGCTCCGATCACCACCTGGGAAGAGAAGGCCACCGGCAACAACCTCCCGGCGCAGATCGACCTCTACGCGAACACCAAGGACGGCGCTGACACCAGCTACAAGTTCCTGTTCATGGCCAAGGGCGGCGGATCGGCCAACAAGTCCTTCCTGTACCAGGAGACCAAGGCGATCCTCAACGAGAACTCGATGCTGAAGTTCCTCGATGAGAAGCTGCGCTCGCTGGGCACCGCCGCGTGCCCTCCGTACCACCTGTCCATCGTCATCGGCGGCACCAGCGCCGAGATGGCGTTGAAGACCGCGAAGTACGGTTCGGCCAAGTACCTGGATTCGCTGCCGACCGAAGGCGCGATGACCGGCCGCGGCTTCCGCGACACCGAGCTGGAAGACAAGGTCCTTGAGCTGACCCGCCACTTCGGCATCGGCGCGCAGTTCGGCGGCAAGTACTTCTGCCACGATGTGCGCGTGGTGCGCCTGCCTCGCCACGGCGCCTCGCTGCCGGTGGCCATCGCAGTATCCTGCTCGGCTGACCGCCAGATGCTGGCCAAGGTCACCGAAGAGGGACTGTTCGTGGAACAGCTGGAAACCGATCCAGCCCGCTTCATGCCGGCGGAGGACCACCCGGCCCTGGCCGCGCACGACGACGAGACCGACGGGGTCACCGGCACCGGTGGTTCTTCGGTGGTCAAGATCGACCTGAACAAGCCGATGAGCGAAATCCTGGCCGAACTGACCAAGTTCCCGGTCAAGACCCGTTTGTCGCTGTCCGGTCCATTGGTTGTGGCCCGCGATATCGCGCACGCCAAGGTCAAGGAACGCCTGGATGCAGGCGAGGAAATGCCGCAGTACCTCAAGGACCACCCGGTCTACTATGCAGGTCCTGCCAAGACCCCAGAAGGCATGCCTTCGGGTTCCTTCGGCCCAACCACCGCAGGCCGCATGGACTCCTACGTGGATCAGTTCCAGGCTGCCGGCGGCTCGATGGTCATGCTGGCCAAGGGCAACCGCTCCAAGCAGGTCACCGACGCATGCAACACCCACGGCGGCTTCTACCTTGGTTCCATCGGCGGCCCGGCGGCACGCCTGGCCCAGGATTGCATCAAGAAGGTCGAGGTGCTCGAATACGAGGAACTGGGCATGGAAGCGATCTGGAAGATCGAGGTCGAGGACTTCCCGGCCTTCATCGTTGTCGATGACAAGGGCGAGGACTTCTTCGCCGAGACCCTGAAGCCGACCTTCACCGGCATTCCGGTGCGCGCGAAGTAATTCTCCAGCGCTCCGGGCGGGAACCACCTGCCATGAACTGCTCCCCAAAAGTTGGACTGTAGAAGCCAGCAACTTTTGGGGAGCATTTTCATGCCGTCCGGCGCCACGCAACCTGGAAAACCGTTCCCGGGATTGCACGCCGGTGCGGAGGGCAGATTCCAGGATGCTCCCGCAAAGGGAAGCCTCTTGCGCGAAGCGCCGAGGGGCAGGGTGCTGACGAAGCTACTTTGCGTGAACTTGCTGCTTGGCATCCCGGGCACTAGTTAATATTGGACGATAGTACTGGATGCCCCGCTGCACCATGATGCGGGCACTGCCCAACGCCCAGCGGAATTCGGGCAGAGCCGCGAAATGGCGACTCGCAGCGGCAATTTTCGTGGTTCCGGCGGTACTGGTGGACCTGGCAGCGGCCTGTTCCAGAGCGGGCTACTGGGTGAAGCCGAAGCCCCAGTCGCGGTACGGCGGAAGGAAACGCAGGACCATCAAGTCCTCGTCCACGACAACATCTTCGCCGGCCTTCTTGGATTTTTCCTGCGGCTCTTCGTCTTTGGCTTTCGCGGGTTCTTTCTCGATAGCTGCCTTTGCTTCGCTTTGCTCGGCATCCGCTATCGAGGCGGCCAGCATCTGGTGGTACTCTTCGAACGTTTCCGCTCCGGAAGCAAGCATCGCTTCGGCATGCTCGACGCCGACATAGCGCACATGCCACGGCTCGTACTTGTAGCCGGTGATCTCTTCCTTGCCCTGGGGGTAGCGGATGATCAGGCCGTATTCCGCCGCGTGCTCGGCAATCCACAGGCCGGCCGGGGTCTGGCCGAATTCTGCTTTCAATTCGGCGCGGCTATCGGTGTAGCCCAGGTCTGCGGCCAAACCAAGCTGGTGCTCGCTGGTCCCGGGGCGTGCAGAAATCCGTTCGGCATAAGCGGTGCCGTACTTGGCTTGGTACTGGTTGAACAAGACTGCCTGACGCTGGTATGAACGGTATGCGCTCAGCAGCTTGATCGAATGGCCGGCAGCGCGCGCATCAGCAATGAACGCTTCGATGGCCTTTGCCGCCTCGGGACGCAGGGTCATCGAGCTGCCGGCAACACCAACTAGCTTGCCGGGAACATAGTCCTCCGGCGAAAGCTTCGTGGTGGGGTTGATCAAGGCCAAGGGGCTCGATGCCTTCGACAGCTGCGAGCTCTCGACGGCAGGCAGATCCTCGGCCGGCGCAGCGAGTGCGGCGGTGCCGGAGAGCAGCAATGCCGATGCGAGTACGGTGCCAGTCAGCGCGGAGGCTAGGCGCATGTTGAATAAACCCTTGAGTTGCGGAGCGATGATGGGAAATCCCAGCTTAACGATAGCTGGAAACGCTGGGTAATTGGTGGGAAATCTGCGACCAGCTGGTGAACGGGAGGCGGCCAGTGATCTCGACTCACTGTACATAATTGGCCTAATAGTTCGGCTGCCGGGGAAAGTCAGGATAAATTTATACGCGTGTTGTATTCAGATGGTGACATTCGTCGAGAAATAGCGTCCGGTGAGATTGGGCTAGAGCCCTTTGACCCGCAGATGGTCCAGCCCGCATCCGTGGATGTTCGACTTGACCGGTTCTTCCGGCTTTTCGATAATCACAAGTATGCGCACATCGATCCTTCGGTGGAGCAAGATGAACTGACGCGCCTGGTCGAGGTCGACCCCGATGAGCCATTCATCCTGCACCCGGGCGAATTCGTGCTCGGCTCGACCTACGAAGTGGTGACCTTGGGCCACGGCGTGGCCGCGCGGCTGGAAGGCAAGAGCTCCTTGGGCCGCCTTGGCCTGCTCACCCACTCCACCGCGGGGTTCATCGATCCGGGGTTCTCCGGCCACGTGACCTTGGAACTGTCCAACATGGCCACCTTGCCCATTAAGCTGTGGCCGGGATCGAAGATCGGTCAACTGTGCTTCTTCAAGCTGACGTCGGACACCGAGCATCCATACGGTTCGGGACCCTACGGCAACCGCTACCAGGGCCAGCGTGGCCCCACGGCTTCGCGCAGCCACCTGAACTTCCACCGGACCATCATCGAGAACTAAGCGGCAGTACCGCTCAGGATCCCGCAAACGGCGCTGGCCCCCAACACTTGTTGGGGGCCAGCGCCGTTTGCGGCTGGAAGCTACGCGGTGATCTTCTTGGGCGACCGGATTGGCAGGAGCAGGAGCAGGCCGAGCGCCAAGACCACCAGGATGCCCAGGATGCCGTAACGCTGGGCTTGGCCGGATGCCACCAGCGGGGTAGCGATGGCGATGGCCCCGGCAAACAACGCCGGTGCCAGGAAGGACACGGCGCGACCGGTGGTCGCGTACAAACCGAAGAGCTCTCCTTCGCGTCCTTCGGGAATCAAGCGCGAGAGGTAGGAGCGCGAAGCTGCCTGTGCCGGTCCGACGAACAAGCACAGCAGCAGGCCGAAGATCCAGAAGCCCGCGGCTTCGGGGGAGAAGAAGACACCGGCGCCGGCAACCAGCAGGCCGATCAGCGAACCGACAATGACCGCTTTCGGGCCAGCCACGTCATCGATGCGGCCGCCAAGGACCGCGCCCAGGGCCGCAACGACGTTGCCGACGATCGCGAAGATGATCACTTCGGTCAGTTCGAAACCGAAGGTGCCCGCGGCAATGACGCCGCCGAAGGTGAAGATGGCGGCCAGCCCGTCGCGGAAGACGGCGGAGGAGCAGAGGAAGAAGAGCAGGTTGCGGTCGCTGCGCCACAGTTCCCTGATGTTGTTGAACAGGACCTTGTAGGTAAGCATCAGCGGGATTTTCTTCGAGGTGCTCGGTGGCGCTTCGGGAATCACGAAGAACAGCGGCAGCGCGAAGAGCAAGCACCAAGCGGCAGAGAACACTGCCACCCAGCGCAAGTTCAACGATTCTTCGGTGCTGGCACCTGGCCAGTCCACGATTGGCTGCACGAACAGGAAGAGCACCAGGGCGAGGGCGAGGATTCCGCCGACGTAGCCCATGCCCCAGCCGAAGCCGGAGACCTTGCCGACCGTTGCCTTGGTGGAAATCTGGTTCAGCACCGCGTTGTAGTTCACGCCGGCGAATTCGCCGAAGACCGACATGGCCGCGACCAGGATCGCACCGAACCAGAGGTAGGAAGGGTCGGGGTAGACGAAGAAGCAGGCCGCGCAGATGGCGACGAGAACCAGCGTGTTGACCACGATCCACAGTTTGCGCCGCCCGGCAACATCGGCGCGAAGCCCGGTGACCGGCACCAGCAGGGCGATGGCCAGGCCGCCGATGGCCAGTGCCTGCGAGAGGACCAGCGACGCATGGTCGGTGTCGCCGAATAGCTCGCTGGTCAGATAGACGGTGAACACGAAAGTGATCATGACAGCGTTGATCGCGGCTTGGCCCCAGTCCCAGCTGGCCCACGCCCAGGTGTACTTATTAAGCCACTTTTCACGAATCGCCGACGGTTCGACCTGATTGATTCCCATGCTGGCATCGTACCTGCAACAGGTAATCAGGCGATGAATAGGAACGACCTTTTGGAGAATAGCGGCTAGCTTGGAAAATCAGCTGGTCGCGGAAAACGCAGGGAATATTCCTTAAAGGGCACATTCGTGCGATTGCAGGCAGGTCACGGCTGATAAAATCACAGATGCAGGCGCTTTTCGAAGTGCTCTGGATACTCTGCCCACCACCAGCCGACAGAGGAAAAGCGTGCTAATAATTCTCACTGCGCTGTTTGCCACCGCTGTTTTATGCCCATTAATATTCCGGGCCTTGAAACGAAACGGTTTTTACGTTGTGGCGGCCGTGCCCGCAGTGGGATTCATCTGGTTGCTGACCCGCATGCCGGCGGTGCTTTCTGCCGATAATTCCCTGGCCAATGGTGCGCCAAATGCGCCTCCATCGGTTCAAATGGAATGGATTCCCGGGCTGAATATCGCCCTGAATTTCCGCATGGATTCTTTGGCCGCGACAATCTTGCTCCTGATCCTCGGCGTGGGTGCGCTGGTGCTGTTCTATTGCGCCCGCTATTTCAAGAATGATGATCCGCAGATCGGCAGCTTCGCGGCGAAGATGGTCGCTTTCGCCGGAGCCATGACCGGCTTGGTCACGGCCGATGACATCATCATCATGTTCATCTTCTGGGAAATCACCAGCGTGCTTTCCTACCTGCTCATCGGTTTCAGCCAGGCCCTGATCACCGCGCGCCGTTCAGCCATGAACGCCCTGATCATCACGACCCTTGGCGGACTGGTGATGCTCGCCGGCATCTTGATGCTCGGCGCGGCGGCCGGCAGCTACCAGCTCTCGGAGATCATGGCTTCGGCCGATGAACTGGTGGCCTTGGGGGCCTTCACCGATGTTGCGGTGGCGCTGATTATTGTCGGGGCGATCTCCAAGTCGGCCCTGGTGCCTTTCCACTTCTGGCTGCCCGGTGCGATGGCCGCTCCGACTCCGGTGTCCGCGTACCTGCACGCGGCAGCCATGGTCAAGGCCGGCGTCTACCTGATCGCCCGCCTGGCCCCGGGCTTCGCCGAGACCACCCTGTGGGTCCCCATGACCGTAGGCATCGGTATTCTCACCATGCTCATCGGCGGCTACCGGGCGCTCAAGCAATACGACCTGAAGCTGATCCTGGCCTTCGGCACGGTCTCGCAGCTGGGCTTCATCATCGCGGTCTTCGGCTTCGGCACCCCCGAAGCGGCTTTTGCCGCGCTGGCCATGACGCTGGCCCACGGCCTGTTCAAGGCGACGCTGTTCCTGAGCGTGGGCATCATCGACCACAACACCGGTACCCGCGATATCCGCAAGCTCAGCGGCTTGCGCCGTGCCATGCCGATCCTGGCCACGACCACCGGCATCGCCGCGGCGTCCATGGCCGGCGTGCCGCTGCTGTTCGGCTTCGTTGCCAAGGAAGCGGTCTACGAATCGGCCCTGCACCTGGAAACCGGGTGGGGGATGGCCGCGCTCATCGGCATCCTGATGGGTGCGGCGCTGACCATGGCCTACTCGCTGCGCTTCTTCTTCGGGGCTTTTGGCGTGAAGAAAAAGAAGCTGCCTGCATTGCAGTGCAAGGCCCCGACACTGATCTTCCTGGCGCCCTTGCTGGTTCTTTCGGCGGCGACGCTGTTCCTGGGCCTGTACCCGCAGCTGGTGGAGCCGCTGGCCATCCACTGGTCGGCCGCGCAGGGAGGACCGGGCAAAATGCACCTGCTGCCATTTGCCGGCTTCAACGCGGCACTGGGGCTGAGCGCCATTTCGGTGGGCCTGGGCCTGTGCTTCTTCTGGCTGCGTCACCGCACCGACACCGGCGCACCGCTGCGCCGCATGGTCACCTCGGCCGAGGAAATCTACCGCATGTCGGTGAACGTGCTGGACAAGGTGGCCATCTGGATCACCGGCCGCACCCAGCGTGGTTCGCTCTCCTTCTACCTGGGCGTCATCCTGGTCGTGGTGCTGGTGATACCGCTGGCCATCGCGCTGACCGTCTACACCCCGTGGCCAACGAACTGGATCATCGCCGACCACCCGGCCCAGCTGCTGATCGGTGCGGTGATCATCGCCGGTGCAGTGGTCTCCATTACCGCGCCGAAGCGTTTCATGGCGGTGCTGATGGTTTCGGTGACCGGCTACGGCATGGTCGCGATCTTCGCCCTGCAAGGCGCCCCGGACCTGGCGCTGACCCAGCTGCTGGTGGAAACCATCGTGCTGGTTTCCTTCGTGCTCGCCTTGCGCGCCCTGCCCAAGCGCCTGTGGGTGGGCCTGACCCGGATCAAGTGGGGCCGGGCCATCCTGTCGATCGCCCTGGCCGTGATGGTCGTCTACATTGCCATCGCGATGATGGCCGCCCGCAACGAGGCCCGCATTTCCCTGGCTTGGCCGGACCTGGCCTACTACGAGGGCTACGGCAAGAACGTCGTCAACGTGGCCCTGGTGGACCTGCGCGTGTGGGATACCTTCGGCGAGATCACCGTGCTGGCGGCAGCCGCCACCGGTGTGGCTTCGCTGATTTTCGCCGGGCGCAGCTTCGGTAACCGGGTGCGGGCCCACCACGTGGCACCGGGCAGCATCGACGCGGGTTCCGAAGCCATGGGCAGCAAGGACTCCAAGGAAACCGAGCTGCGCATTGCCCGCCGCTTTGCTTCCAGCTCCAACCAGGACTGGCTGATGGCTGGCAGCACCCTGGTCGCCGAGCGCCGCTCGATCATCTTTGAAGTGGTCACCCGGCTGATTTTCCACACGGTGCTGATCACGTCGGTGTACACGCTGCTGACCGGGCACAATACCCCGGGCGGCGGCTTCGCTGGCGGGCTGATCGCCGGCTTGGCGCTGACCATCCGCTACCTGGCCGGCGGCCGCGTGGAACTTTCCGAGTCGATGCGCATCGCCCCGGGCATGCTGATCGGCGGCGGCATAGCGCTGGCCGGATTGGCGGGCATCGTGCCGCTGCTGCTCGGTGATGGCATCTTCACCACCTATGCCCTGGAATTCTGGTTCTTCGGCGAGCACAAGTTCGTTTCCTCAACGATTTTCGACATTGGAGTGTATCTGGTGGTCCTTGGCCTCGTGCAGGACGTGCTGCGTTCATTGGGCAGTGAGATTGATTCGCTCTCCGAGGGCCGCAGCCCGGTGGAGCGCCACGACGAGATCCAGGCCTCCCGGACTGGAGTTGGCCGATGAGCGTGAATATCACTTTCCTCGTGGTCACCGGCGTGCTGCTGGCGGCCGGTTTCTACCTGGTGCTCGAACGCACCCTGACCCGGGTGCTGCTGGGCATCATGCTGCTGGGCAACGGCATCAACCTGCTGATCCTCACCAGCGGCGGGCGCAAGGGCGCGGCGCCGTTGTTCAAGCCGGATGCGGCGGCCGACTCGTACTCGGACCCGCTGCCGCAGGCGCTGATCCTCACCGCCATTGTGATCACCTTCGCGGTGACCGCCTTCCTGCTGGCGATGATCTACCGGTCCTGGACCTTGACCAGCGCTGATGAGCTCACTGATGACACCGAAGATATCAAGGTGTCGCAGAAGACCGCCTACGACGAGGAAGAAGACTCGCCAGTGGCCGAGGACACGACCGAATTCGTTGATGAAGAAGGACGCCCAGTGCGCGAGGGGGAAGAGTGAATTTCCTGGATCTAGCCCCCTTGGCCGTGGTGCTGCCGATCTTCGGCGCCGGGGCAGCCTTCCTGGTCCGCCGCCAGGTCCGCCTGCAGCGCCTGATCACCATCGGCATCCTCTGCATCACACTGGTGCTCGAAGCGGGCATGCTCGCGGCCGTATGGGGCGGGGAAAGCTATGCCATCCATATTGGCGGCTGGGAGTCGCCCTTCGGCATCGCGCTGATGGTCGACGGGTTCAGCTCCTTCATGCTGCTGGTCTCCACCGTCGTCTCGCTGGCCGTGCTGCTCTTCGCCACCAGCCAGGGCCTGGCCGACGGGGACGAGCCCGGGCCGGTGTCGATATTCCACCCGGCGTACCTGATCCTGCTCGCCGGAGTGTCCAACGCCTTCCTGGCCGCCGACCTCTTCAACCTGTACGTCGGCTTCGAAATCCTGCTCACCGCCAGCTACGTGCTGCTGACCCTGGGCGGTACCGCCGAGCGCATCCGCGCCGGTACCACCTATGTGGTGGTTTCCGTGGTTTCCTCGGTGATCTTCCTGATGGCCATCGCGATGATCTACGCGGCCACCGGCACGGTGAACATGGCTGACCTCGCGGTGAAGCTGCCCGAACTGGGCCAGGGCCCGCAGCTGATCTTGCATGTGCTGCTGCTGACCGCTTTCGGCATCAAGGCAGCGGTCTTCCCGCTGTCCCTGTGGCTGCCGGACTCCTACCCGACCGCACCGGCCCCGGTCACCGCGGTGTTCGCCGGGCTGCTGACCAAGGTGGGCGTCTACGCGATCGTCCGCACCGAAACCCTGCTCTTCCCGGGCGGCTCGGTCAATGCCGGACTGCTGGTGGTGGCGGCGCTGACCATGGTCATCGGTATCCTCGGTGCGCTGGCGCAGACGGACTTCAAGCGCATGCTCTCCTTCACGCTCACCAGCCACATCGGCTACCTGATCTTCGGCGTGGCCGTGGGCGGGCCGCTGGCCATCGCCGCGACCATCTACTACGTGGGCCACCACATCATCGTGCAGACCTCGCTGTTCATGGTGGCGGGACTGATCGAACGCCGTGCCGGCAGCTCAAACGTCACCCGGCTCGGCTCGCTGGCCAAGCTCTCCCCGGCATTGGCCCTGCTCTTCTTCATCCCGGCCATCAATCTGGGCGGCATCCCGCCGTTCTCCGGGTTCCTGGGCAAATTCGGGCTGATGCATGCGGCCGCGCAGGATGCTGATCCGCTGACCTGGGTCGTGATCGGCGCCGGATTGCTGACCAGCTTGCTGACCTTGATGGCGATCATCCGCGTGTGGGCCCGTGTGTTCTGGCGCCGTGCCGCTGATGCCGAGGTGCCCAACCAGGACCTGGTGGCCGAAGCGACGCAGGTTGCCGACGAGACGTTGGCCGGCGGCGCGCAGAACCCCCGCTTGGGATTGAAACTGGCCAAGCAGCTGGAAGCCGAGTCCTTGCCATGGGGCATGCGCTACGCCACCGGTTCGCTGGTGCTTGCGGGCATCGCCCTGACCGTCTTTGCCGGGCCGATCTTCGAATTCTGCCAACGGGTGGCTGCGGAACTGATTGCCCGCGAACCGTATATCAGCTCGATCTTGCCATTCTGATTGGAGGGATGATGCCGAACAAGAACTTTGAACCGCGTGACCAGCGCATTGACGATGCGCTGGATACCTCCGGCGTGCGCCACCGCGCGACACTCAAGCAGGAATGGCCGCTGCTTCTGCTGCTGCTCTTCGTCTGGGGGGCTCTCTGGCAGGACTTCTCCCTGGGGAACATGATCTTCGGCGTGATCATCGCGCTGCTGATCGTGAACCTGTTCCCGCTGCCGCCGGTGGTCCTTTCGGGCCGGATCAATCCCTGGTACTGCCTGAAGCTGTTCACCTGGTTCCTCGGGCAGGTCTTCGCGGCCAGCGTCCATGTGGCCTGGCTGGCCCTGGTCCGCGGGAAGGGCACCCGCAGCGCGATCATTGCGGTCCCGCTGCGCACCGGCTCGGACCTGATCGTAATGACCGTGGGCCACGTGCTCACGCTGATCCCGGGCTCCTTCGTGATCGACGTGGACCGCAGCTCGTCGACGCTGTACCTGCACTACATCGATATCGAATCGCCTGCGGACGTGGAGAAGGCGCGCGCCGCCATCCGGGATATCGAACGCCGGCTGATCATGGCTATTGGCAGCCGCGACGAGTACGAAGCGATCAAGAGCGAATGCGGACCGAACTTTGATGCGAGGAAGGGGTAACATGCTGGATATCGTCATTTGGATCTGCGGCATCATGCTCGGGCTCGGTGCCGTCGCCTGCCTGGTCCGTGTTGCCAAGGGGCCGTCGATCCTTGACCGGGTGCTGGCCTTGGATGTGATGCTGCTGATCATCTCCGCCGCCCTGTGCCTGGAAATGGTGCTGCATAAGCACACCGACTACTTGCTGTTCGTCGTGGCCGCCTGCATGCTCGGCTTCATCGGCTCGGTGACCGTTTCGCGCTTCGTTTCGGATCAGAGGAACGCCTAATGGAACTCTTCCTCGATGTCCTCGTTGCCATTCTGCTGATTGTTGGCTGCCTGATGTCCTTGATCGCAGGCATCGGCTTGCTGACCTTCCCGGACATGCTCACCCGCATGCATGCAGCGACCAAACCGCAGGTGCTCGGCTTCCTGCTGATTTTCGCTGGGTTGGCCATTTACCTGCGCAGCTGGGCTGTGATCCCGGTGCTCGCACTGGCCTGGGGCATGCAGCTATTGACCGCACCGGTCTCGGCCCACATGATTGGCCGTTCCGGCTACCGGACCAAGCACGCTGCCAAGGAGATCCTGTTCTCCGATGAGCTCAGCCGCGTGGTCAACAAGGTCAATGGCACACCGCCGACCGGAACTACTCCGTTCTCCAAGGCCGAATCGCAGGACGAACAAGACTGAAAAAAGCGGGAGCCGCCCCTCTGGGCGGCTCCCGCTTTTGGCTCGAGGCCGAAGCTTACTTGGTGAACTTGGCAACAACCTTGTTGGCGCTGCGGTCAGCCACGGTCTGCAGGATAGCTGCCACCAGGGCCGAAACGACTGCGAAGCCCAAGGCACGGCGGAAAGAAGCTTCCGCTGCTTCCTCAGTGCCCTTGCGTGGTGCTTTGCTGCCGGTTGCCTTCAACCAAAGGAAATCAACCAGCTTGCCGCCGAGCATGCCAGCGCCAACGGTGATACCGGTAGTGGCAAGTTTCTGCACTTTATCCATTTTTTCCTCGCGATCAAGCTCTTGACATATCGTTCCTCTGCCCAGCATACCTGCGGTATGGTGGGGGAGCAGTAATTATTCCGACAGGGGAGCGTCAGACTTTTAAAAAAAGTCGCAAGACGCTGAGAGTGCGATAGATCGCAGACCCTCGAACCTGCCCCGGCTAGTACCGGCGAAGGAAGTCGAGCATCTCGGATGCGGATAGGCGCGGCAGTATGCCCTCATTCCGTCCATCTCCCCTCCTTTCCACAGGAGGACCAGCAATGAACGAAACAGTTTCGAAGCAGCGCACCGGCTGGCGTGTAGTTGATATCGTCGTCGCCTCGGTGATCGCCGTCGCTTCAGGGGTCATTTTCTGGGCGTGGAGTGCCGGCTATGGCCTGTTCTCTCTCGCCTTTGCGGCTTTCCCGCCAGCCACCGCGCTGCTCACCGGCATGTGGCTCTTCCCGGCGGTGCTCGGCGCACTGATCATCCGCAAGCCAGGCGCCGCAATCTACTGCGAGCTGCTGGCCGCCGTAGTTGAAGCGCTGCTCGGCTCGCACTACGGCTTGACCGTACTGATCTCCGGCCTGGTCCAGGGCCTGGGTGCAGAGCTGGTCTTCGCAGCATTCCGCTACCGCAAGTGGAACCTGGGCGTGGCGCTGCTGGCCGGCTTGTTCGCCGGCTTGTTCGCCGGCATTTCCGAGGCCTACATCCTGGCCTACTACGTTGAGTACACCGCCGGAATGAAGATCTTCCACGTGATCGCCACCGGCATTTCCGGCGTAGTCGTCGCAGGGCTGCTGTCCTGGTTGGCCACGCGTGGACTGGCGAAGACCGGTGCATTGAGCGCCCTGCCGAGCCGGCGCGCGCACCTGGAAAGCGCAAAATGAGTTCCTTTGCCAATTCCGGCGCAGCCTCGCTGACCCAGCGCGGCGCCGCCATCACCGCAACGGGGTTCGGCTGGCAGCACTCCGAGAGGCAGAACCCTGCCATCTCGGGACTGGACCTTGCGATCCACGCCGGTGAGAAGGTGCTGCTGGTCGGTCCATCGGGCGCCGGCAAGTCAACCTTGCTGCACGCGATGGCCGGGTTGCTGGAAGCGGATGAGGACGATCAGGTCGCTGGCCGGCTGCTCATCGACGGCAGCGATGCCTTCATCCGGAGCCACCCGGTGGGCTTGATGCAGCAAGACCCGGAAACCCAGGTAGTGCAAAGCAGGGTCGCCGATGATGTGGCCTTTGGCGCCGAGAACCTCGGAATGGATCCCGAACTGATCCGCCAGCGGATCCCCGAAGTGCTGGACGCTGTGGGTCTGGGGGCGCTGTCCTTCGAGCACCGCACCCAGCAACTTTCCGGCGGGCAGAAACAGCGGTTGGCCTTGGCCGGCATTCTGGCCATGGAACCAAGGGTCATGCTGCTCGATGAACCGACTGCCAATGTGGACCCGCAGAGCATTGAGCTCTTGCGCGATGCGGTGCTGAACGCCGCCCGGCTTTCCGGTGCCACGCTGGTCGTCGTGGAACACCGGATTGAAGCCTGGGCGCAGCATGTGGACCGGGTTATCGTGCTGCAGCCCGGTGGGGGAGTCGCGCACGATCTGGACCCGCAGCAGCTGTACACCGATGAAACGGTGCGCGAGGAGCTGGCTGCTGCCGGGCTGTGGATTCCAGGCTACTTCCCGCAGGTGGCCCGGGCAACGAACGGTGCCGGTGCCATGCTGCTGGAAGCGCAGCAGCTGGTATCCGCCCGCACCGCCACGGCACCGCGCACCCAAGCGGTGGACGTGAATGTGCAAGCGGGCACCGCGACGGTGATTCGCGGCGAGAATGGCGCTGGAAAGTCGACGCTGGCCTTGACCTTGGGCGGATTGCTCGTCCCGGCCGACGGCGAGTTGGCGGCCACCGCGCAACTGGCCGACGGTCTGGGCAATTCCCCGTTTGCCTGGAAGGCCGGTGCATTAATTGGGCGGATCGGTTCGGTGTTCCAGGAACCCGAACACCAATTCGTGACCCAGAGCGTTCGGGAAGAGCTGGCTTTCGCTCCCAGCCGCGCGCAGGCCAGCAGCGCCGATGCGCCGAAGTACGAGCCGGCCCAGGTCCAGGCGCGCGTCGACGCGTTGCTGGAACGCTTGGGCCTGGCGCATTTGGCTGACGCGAACCCGTTCACCCTCTCCGGCGGCGAGAAGCGGCGCTTGTCCGTGGCCACTGTTCTGGCCGCATCCCCCCAGGTGCTGATCCTCGACGAACCGACCTTCGGGCAGGATGCGAATACGTGGAGGGAACTGGCCGGGCTGCTGGTTGAGGAATTGCAGCAGGGCACCGCGATCATTGCCGTCACCCACGACGATCACTTTGCCTCGGTGCTCAAAGCAAGGGACCTGGTGCTCACTGCCGGCACCCCGGAAGCTGGTATCCCGCGCCAGGGGCCGGTGCTTGATGCGCCGGTAGGGCATAGCTGGTTGGCGAAGATCAATCCGCTGGCCAAGCTCGGTGCGGTGGCTGCGGCAACACTGCCGTTGATCACCACCTTGGATTGGGTTTCGGCGCTGGTGGTGATCGTGGCGACCGTGGTGTTCTTCCCGCTGGCAGGGCTGAGCCCGCTGAAATTCCTCAAGCGCGCGTGGCCACTGCTGATTGCCGGAATCCTTGCGGCGTGGGGCATCGCCTTGGTGGGCCAGGATAGCGGCATGGTCTACGCCCAATTCGGCGCCTTCAGCATCACCGAGGGATCGGTGGCCGGGGGCATTGCCACCGGACTGCGCGCTTTCGCGCTGGCCATCCCGTGCATCTTGCTGCTGGCCACCACGAATCCAAGCGATTTGGGCGGGGCGCTGTCGCAGCAGCTGAAGGTACCCCACCGGTTTGTGCTCGGGGCCTTGGCCGGCATGCGATTGCTCGGGTTGATGGTGGAAGAATTCACCACGCTCACGCTGGCCCGGCGCGCTCGCGGTGTCGGGAACTTCGGCACCGTGGGCCAACGCATCAAGGCAACCCTCGGCCAGGTGCTGGCCTTGCTGGTGCAAGCGATTCGCCGCGCCGGACGGTTGGCCACCACGATGGAGGCCAAGGGGTTCGGCACGGCCAAGCGCACATGGATTCGCACGGCCACCTTCACCTGGCGTGATGGCATGGTGCTGGCCACGGGGATCCTGTTTGGCACGGCCGCAATGGCTGCGGCCGTGCTGGCAGGGACCTACAACTTGGTGTGGTCCTAGCGGATTGCTTCGCTCAGGGCGCTGAGCTCTTCATGGAGCTCAGCGTCCAGGCGCAACGGCTTGGCATCGATGGTGCGCACCGGGGTCAGCAGGCGGATGGAGGAAACCAGCCACACGCCATCGGCCTGGTACAGGTCTTCCGGGCGCAACGGGCCGTAGCCCAGCTCCCAGCCATCCTGGGCCGCGGCGTCGAAGATGGCGCTTTGCGTGGTGCCTGGCAGGATTCCGGTTTCAAGCATCGGGGTCAGCAGCCGCTTGGTCTCGCCATCGCGCTGGGCTACCAGCACGGTCGAGGTCGGAGCTTCCAGGATGATCCCGTCGGCGGAGGTGAAAATGACATCATGGGCGCCGTGCTTGTGCGCGTAGCGCAGGGCGGCCATGTTGATCGAATAGGAAAGGGTCTTGGCGCCCATCATGAGCCATGGCGCACGTTCGGCCAGCTTCGAGTCGTAGCCGCGATCCAGCATCAGGACATCCACACCGGTTTCACGCTGTTCCCTGCCCAAAGCCGGGGCAGGGGTCACGGTGACCCAGCAAATGGCAGGATCATTGTCGTGCTCGCCGCGCGCGGCGACCAGCTTGACCACCGCTTCTTCAGCGCCGCCGGTGGCATCGAAATCGGCCACAGCGGTATCTACCGCGGCAAACCAGCTGCGCGCATCGGGAATGGCCAAGTCGGCAACTTCAGCGGAGGTCGCCAAGCGTGCCAGGTGCGCTTCGAATTTGCGTACGGCCTGGTTGGTGTAGAGCATCGATTCAAAGATGCCATCACCTCGCGTGACTCCCTGTGCTGTGACCAGAAGTTGCGGTGCAGTGATGTCTGCAAGACGACCAGCCGGATAGGCCGGATCCAAGAATACAAGTGAGCTCATAAAGACAGATTATCGAACCCCAGCGTCTTCTGCGTGATTTCTGCAGGCGGAGATTCAGACAAGTCCGGCAATGTTCGATAAGCTAAGCGAAGGATTTTGGCCTGTACATCGCAGATCAGAGGCCGATAATGCCGAATTCGCGGGGTGTAGCCAAGGGGGTGCCCGAGTGTGGCCAAGTAATGAAGTCTTCTTGCAGATTGGCGGCGTTCTCTGGAGCGTGCTGGTCGCAATAGAGCTAGCGGTTCGCTACTTCATGATCGGCATCGTTCCGGGCAACCGGCGCCCCACCACCGCCATGGCATGGCTATTGGCTATCTTCTTCCTGCCCGTTGTGGGACTTGTCGCATACTGGCTTTTCGCCAACCCGCACCTGTCGCGCCGCCGCTTGGAAAAGCAGCGGCGTGCGCACGATGAAATCATGAAGGCCACGAGCCACATGCAGCTGCCCGAAGAATTCCATTCCCAGGAGGAATGGGTCGAATCGGCAGTCATGCTCAACCGCAATCTGGGTGCCATGCCGCTGGAAGGCGGCAACCAGGTAGAGGTCATCTCCGATTACCGGGCTTCGCTCGATGCCATGCGCAAGGAAATCGATAACGCCACCCGCTATGTGCACATCCAGTTCTACATCATGGGCGATGACCCGGATTATGTTGGACCGGTACTCGATGCGCTGGAAGCGGCCGCGGAGCGCGGCGTGCACGTCCGGTTGCTCTTCGACCACCTGGGAACCTTGCGCGTCAAGGGCTACAAGGATTTCAAGAAGCGGCTGAAGAAATCCGGTATTAACTGGCGCCCGATGCTGCCCATCGACCTGATCGGCCGTCGTTGGCGCCGCCCGGATCTGCGCAACCACCGCAAGATCCTCGTTGTTGATGGCGAGGTGGCCTTCACCGGAAGCCAGAACCTGATTGAACCCGGCTACAAGCGCGAGTCCTCGCATAAGGTGGGCCGCGAATGGGTTGAAATGATGCTCCGGGTCGAAGGTCCGCTGGTGCGCAGCCTCGACGTCACTTTCGCTACCGACTGGTGGCAGGAGGACGACGACCAGGAAGTGCTGATGGATATGGCCGAGGCCCGCCACCCGCTGGCCTATGAGGAACGTCCCGGTTCCACCCTGGCGCAGCTGCTGCCCAGCGGCCCCGGATACGGTACCGAGAACAACCTCCGGCTGTTCAATACGCTGATCTATTCTGCCTCCGAACGCCTGGAAATCACCAGCCCGTACTTCGTTCCCGACGATTCGCTGCTCTATGCCATCACCACTGCCGCCCAGCGCGGGGTAGAAGTGGAATTGTATGTTTGTGAAGAGGGCGACCAGTTCCTGGTGCACCACGCGCAGCAGTCCTACTACCAGCAGCTGCTGGAAGCTGGCGTGCGCATTCACCGCTACCCGGCACCGATGGTGCTGCATACCAAGTGCTTCACCGTGGATAACGACGTGGCCGTGGTGGGATCCTCGAATATGGACATGCGCTCATTCAGCTTGAACATGGAAATTTCCGTGATGCTGCTGGGCAAGGAAATGGTCGATGCGGTTAACCAGGTGCAGAACCACTACCGCGGGATTTCCTCGGAAATCACCCTCTCGCAGTGGCGCCGCCGCCCACGCATGCAACGCTGGATCGACAACGTGGCGCGCTTGACGGCCACCTTGCAGTAATGCGGTTGGCTTACGTGTCTTGCGGGAAGCTGGCGCCCAGCGCTTGAAGCACGCCGCGGGATTTGGTGATGACCTCGTCCCACTCTTCAGCGGGCACCGAATCTGCGGTGATTGCCCCGCCAAGGCCCAGGCTCAACCGCCATGACTGGTCAGCTAGCCGGTCGCACACCAGGGTTCGGATCACCACGGAGAAATCGGCGGCACCATCAGCACCCAGATACCCCACGGCCCCGGAGTACAGGCCGCGGGCACGGTGCTCTTCGAGCTCATCCAAGATGCTCATCGTGGACAGCTTCGGTGCACCGGTCATGGAGCCCGGCGGGAAAGCTTCGCGCAGGGCTTCGGCGGCCAGCTGCGGGGAGGATAATGTGGCGTCGATGGTGGAGACCATCTGGTGCACTGTCGCGTAGGTTTCCACCGCGCACAGCCGGGCAACCTTCACCGACCCGGGAATGGCATGGTGCGACAGGTCGTTGCGCAACAGGTCAACGATCATGATGTTCTCGGCCCGGTCCTTGGGATGGGTGGCCAGATCATGCTTCAACGCGAGATCTGATTCTTCATTCTCGCCACGCGGCCGGGTGCCCTTGATCGGCTCGGCCCGCAACTGCCCGTCCTTGGACAGCGCGAGGAACCGTTCCGGTGAAATGCTGGCGATTTGCAGGTCAGTGAAACGCAGGTAGTGGGCAAACGGTGCAGGGCTGGAGCGGCGCATCCGGCAGTAGGCCTCGAACGGATCGAACAGGTCGGCATGGGCCGTCAGTTCGGTCGTCAGGCAAACTTCGTAGGTGTTGCCTTCATAGATCTCGCGTTGGGCCTGGCGTATCTTCTGCTTGTAACCGGCTTCGGTATCCGCGCAGCTGAACTGCGGGATAGGCAACGGGTGGTGGGCGCGCAGTTCTGGAGGATTGCCCAACAGGATGCTCAGCGCTGCTGCCGGTTCGCTAATGCTGTGCAGATGCATCTGGCCTTCTTGATGGTCAATGACCACCACGGTATCCGGCGCAAAGAACTGGGCATCGGGGCGCACCCGCCCGGGTTCAACGACTGCCTGCAGATCCGCGGCGCCGAGCTCGCGCTTGAGCTCATAACCGAGGTACCCCACCCATGCCGGCAGCGGGTAGCCGACTTTAGCGGTGGTTCCGGCAGGCCAGAGGCCTGCCAGCGCGCGGAAGAAATCCTCGCCCAGCCGTACTTGCGCTCCGGGCAAGCTGACGGTGGTGCCATGGCTGGTGGCGCTCAGTACCGGGGGCTGTTCTGCCGCCGAAAGCGCGATCACCGAATAGCGGTTGCGTCCCAACGGGTCGCTGAGCTTATGGCTTGTTGATTCCAATAGTGCGGCATGCGGAAGGGACCGGGCCAGTTCCTCGAAGAGTGACGCCGTATCGTCTGGCGCCTCGTAGCTCTGGCGGAAGGCCGGGGCAATGGGGGACTGGTCGGAAGGGAGGCAAAGCTGGCGCATCATGGCCGGCAGGTAGCGGCAGGAACGCGCCCAGATCTCGATGGGGTCCTGGTCGCCAGCGGCATCAATGAGCAGGGTTGCTGCGGCGTACGGCTGATGGGCCTGCAGGTACCGCTCCTCTTGCTCGGCCCACATCTGCCAGTACGGACGGTAGGCCTGTCCATCGCGTGCCAGCGCCCGGTCGCGACGGAAGCTTTCGGGTGCTTCCAGCCAGATCCCGATATCGAGGAATTCTCGGGCGTCGGAATGGATCGCTCCTACGCCTTCGATGATCACTACCTCGGCCGGAGTGAAGTTCTTGGATGCGCCAAGGGCACCTGCGGCCCAATCCCAGGTGGGGTAGGCAATCGTGTTGCCTGCTGCGAGCTGAGGCAGGATCCGGTGGTAGAGATCGAAGGACCGGTGCAGCCCGTCCCAACCGTGGTAGAGCTCTTCGAGGCGCAAAATAGCTACGGAGGCGGTGGCTTCCAGGTATTTCGCTAGGTCTGTTGCAAAGGTGCTTTTGCCGGATCCGGAACGCCCGTCAATGGCAATCAGCGTTGGTCTAGCGGTTTCCACGAGAGGCGATGTTACTCCGCACGTAATCTACAAGGGCAGGCAGGGAAGCAGAAATGAGTTTCCAGGTCTCGCGGAAGTCTCCGGCATCACCGTACCAGGGGTCATAGATGCCCTGCTGGTCGTGCGGGGAGCTCGCGGTTCCCGGATCAAAGGAACGGAACATCCGCAGTTGCGGACGTTCGCTCGGATCGATTTCGGCCAATTCGGGAACGAGTTCCTCGAAGTGGTCGGTGTCCATCGCCAGTACGAGATCCATCTTGGCGATTTCGTCCGAGTCGATCTGGGCGGCAATGTGCTCAGATGCATCAAGGCCATGGCTGCGCAGAGTACTGGCTGCACGCTCATCGATGCGCTTGCCGACTTCACCGTCGGTGATGGCTCGCGATATGACCTCGACCTGCGAGACCTCGGCATCCTTGAGCGCATTCTTGAGCATGTACTCGGCCATAGGCGAACGGCAAATATTTCCCGTGCACACGATCATTATCCGGAACATGGCATCAGTCTATGGGCACAAGGCGATTCGATCGATAGCTACGCGCCCGTTTCCCGGCAACAAATCGGCAACGATTCGGAAATTGGCGCGGGAATCGGTTCACGGCTAGGAGTTCTACGGCAAGAGCGGGGCGAAAATGCTAGTGCATGAGCAGCAGGAGCGCGGCGACCAGGATGAACAGTACGCCGAAGAGGATGTTCAGCAGCTTGGCGCCGCGGTAGGTCGCGGTGAAGCGCTGGAAGGTGCGGGCCGTGCCGGCAAAGAAGAAGAACATCACCGCGATGTCTACCACGATGACCGTGCCAATGAAGATGGCGTATTGGGCCAGGAGCGGCTGATCGGTGCGGATGAACTGCGGGGTGAAAGCCAGGAAGAAGACAATGGCCTTCGGATTGAGCAGGTTGACCAGGATGCCCCGGTTGAGCATGGACCAGCGGGTCAGGCGGTGCCCGGTGCTGGTTCCATCGGAGGCGACCTCCGGCTTGGAGAGCAGCATGCGGATACCGAGGTACACCAGATAGGCAGCGCCTGCGTAGCGGATGATGGCGAACAGCAACGGCGAGCTGGCCACGAGCAGCCCGACTCCGGCGGCAACGATCACCACGTGGATCAGCAAGGCGATCTGCTGCCCGAGCACGCCCCAAATGGAAGCGCGCCAGCCTTGGCGCATTGAATTGCTCATCGTGTTGATGGCTCCGGCCCCGGGGGTGAAGCTGATGACGATGCAGGCGCTGAGAAGGGATATCCAGAGTGAAAGGGTCACTGCTTAAGGCTAGTGTCCGTCGCGCTCTTGGCTGGTTTCGTTGCCCGCTGTGTTACGACTTCTTCGCGCGCGCTGTCCACGCCGGCCACGGCTTCTGCCATGAAGCGGGCTATGACCTGCAGCTGCTGCTCGTCGTAGTGGCTGATCACTTCCCGCATTTTGGCACCTAGCGGCATGAACATTTCCATGCCCTTGCCGCGGGCTTTGGGTGTCATGGCGATGCGGATGACACGGCGATCCCGGTCCGAGCGCTGGCGCTCGATCATTCCCAGTTTTTCCAGGCGGTCGAGCATGGCGGTGGTAGCCGGAGAACTCAGTTGCAGGTCGCGGCTCAGGTCGCGCGGGGAAGGCAGAAGGCTGCGCTGCTCGTATTTCATGATGATCGACAGTGCGTTCATATCCGTGCGGTGCGTTGCGTAAAGTGCTCCCGTGGACTCAACGTAGCGGTCCGAGGCTTGGCCGAATTCCTGCAGGAGCATGACCAAATTGTGCTGTTGTCTTGCGCTCATAGGCGCAATCCTAGTCGGAAAAGCATTTAATAGCCTGGGAAGTATTTCTACGATGGAAGTAAGTCTTGTAGTATGGCATTCGGATCGCCCTTTGATCCACCGCCAGCAATCACGAGTGAGGACGGATCAGTGGCGCATGTAGCGAAAACCGACCAGCCATCGGGCAAGAAGCGATTGGACAAGAAGGGTATCGGCATCAGGGCAGGAATCTACGCCCTGCTGATCATCCTCTGGCTGGGTGTAGCCGGAATCGGCGGCCCGACCTTCGGCAAGCTTTCCGAGGTCCAGACCAACGACCAGACCTCCTTCCTCCCGGCCACCGCCGAAGCAACCGAAGCCCTGGAATGGCAGAACAAATTCCGCTCCACCGAAGCAATCCCAGCGGTGGTCCTGCTCACCAGCGATGGCGAGGTCAGCAAGGAAACTGCTGGAGGGATCGGCGAGGCGCTGAAGGACTTCACGCATCTGGACGGGCAGATCACCGGGCCCTTCCTCTCCGAGGACGGCAAGGCCGCTGAATTCATCGTTCCGGTCTCCGGCGAGGTGGAGGCCGATACCGGAGTCGAAGAGCTGCGTTCGCTCCTGGCCGCCGAGAAGCCCGAGGGCACCACCGCCTATGTCACCGGGCCGGCAGGCTTCAGCGCCGACCTGGTCGAGGCCTTCGGCGGCATTGACGGCGTGCTGCTGGGCGTGGCCCTGGCAGCTGTGCTGGTGATCCTGCTGCTGGTCTACCGTTCGATCCTGCTTCCCTTCACGGTGCTGCTCACCTCGGTCGTCGCGCTGTGCGCGGCAATTGTCGCGGTGTACTTCATGGCATCCGAAGGCTGGATCCGGCTCGACGGCCAGGCCCAGGGCATCTTGTCCATCCTGGTCATCGGCGCGGCTACCGACTACTCGCTGCTGTTCGTGGCCAGGCACAAGGAAGCGCTCATGGCCGGCCAGGACAAGTGGCAGGCCGTGGCTTCCGCATGGAAAGGCTCGCTGGAACCGATTGTCGCTTCGGGCGGCACCGTGACGGTGGGCCTGCTGTGCCTGCTGTTCTCCGATCTGAACTCCAATAAGGCACTGGGACCCATTGGCGCCTCGGGCATCATCTTCTCGATCATTGCCGCGTTGACGTTCCTGCCGGCGGTGCTCGGCTTGCTGGGACGGGCCGCTTACTGGCCCTTCCCGCCCAAGCCGGCGGCCGTGGACGCCCAAGGCCAGGAGAAGGAAGGCCTGTGGGGCCGCGTTGCGCGGTTCGTTGCCAGCCATCCGCGCCCGATCTGGCTCATCACCGCTCTGGTGCTCGCCGTGGGAGCCCTGGGCATGACCCAGCTCAAGGCCCATGGCGTGCCGCAGAGCGAGCTGGTGGTAGGCGGTTCGGAGTCGCGTGACGGGCAGATCGCCCTGGGCGAGCACTTCCCTGGCGGCACGGGATCCCCGGCCACGGTGATTGTCGATGAATCCGAAGCGCAGACGGCCCTGGAAAAGGCCCTTGATGTCTCCGGCGTGGATTCGGCCTACTTGCAGGCTGAAGACGGCGGACCGGCCATGGCCGCCCGCGGGGCGGAGCCAATGAGCGTCGAAGGCCGCAACCTGATGTCGGTGACGCTGGCCGATGCGGCGGACTCGGATGCCGCCAAGCAGACCGTGGTCGAGCTGCGCGAGCAGATGCATGCGGTCGATGCCGACGCGCTGGTCGGCGGCACCACTGCGACCCAGCTCGATACCAACGAGACGGCGATCGCGGATCTGTTCAAGATCATTCCGATTACCCTCCTGGCCATCTTGCTGATCTTGATGCTGCTGCTGCGTTCCATTCTGGCTCCGGTGCTGCTGATCCTGACCACCGTGCTGTCCTACGGCACGGCGATGGGTGTCAGTGCGCTGGTCTTCAACAATGTCTTCGGCTACGTGGGTGCCGATCCATCCGTACCGCTGTTCGGCTTCGTCTTCCTGGTGGCGCTGGGCGTGGACTACAACATCTTCTTGATGACCCGTGTGCGCGAGGAATCCTTGAAGCGTGGAACCCGTGAGGGCATGCGGGTGGGCTTGAAGGTCACCGGCGGCGTGATTACCTCCGCCGGCGTGGTGCTTGCCGCCACCTTCGCCGCACTGGGTGTGGTGCCAATCATGTTCCTGGGCCAGTTGGGCTTCATCGTGGCCTTCGGGGTGCTCTTGGATACCTTCGTCGTGCGAAGCCTGCTGGTGCCGGCGCTGGTCGAAGAAATCGGACCAAAGGTCTGGTGGCCCTCGAAATTGGCGAAGAAGGAATTCGAGCTGAACTAGGCAGCGCGGCGGACTGTCCCGGGATCCCTAGTGGTGAACGTCTCCCGGGGCGGCAGTGCAAAGCGGGGCCGCTCACAGACGGGCCCCGCTTTTGCACTGTAGTATGGATACTTGTGCGTCACCGGAAAAATCTGTGGTGCATGCGTCGACAGTTTAGATTTCCCTCCTGTGGATCGCCCGGAAAACCTCCGCCGGTCCACTTTTGGCAGCAGGCCTTCCTTGGCCTTGCATGTTGCGGACTTCCTCCTGGCTCGGCGAAACCCAACGCCTGAAGCAGGCGTGCGAATCAGAGAGAAAGTTTGAATATGTCCGTAACTTTTAGCGCCCTCGGCGTGCCCGAATACCTGTCGAAGGTCCTTGCTGCCAGCGGAATCGAAGCCGCTTTCCCGATCCAGGAAGCCACCTTGCCTTCGACCTTGGCCGGCGGCGACGTCCTGGGCCGCGGCCAGACCGGCTCCGGCAAGACTTTGGCCTTCTCGCTGCCCCTGGTAGCCCGGCTGGCAGATCGCCCACAGCGCCGCAAGGCCCGCTTCCCACGCGCGCTGATCATGGCTCCAACCCGTGAACTGGCGACCCAGATTGCCAAGACCGTTGACCCGCTGGCAAAGGCCGCAGGCCTGCGTACCACCGTGATCTACGGTGGCGTGGCCCAGAGCCGCCAGGAAAAGGCCATGAACGAGGGCGTGGACATTGTCATCGCCTGCCCGGGCCGCCTGGATGACCTGATCAAGCAGAAGGTCGTGGACCTTTCCCAGCTGGAAATCTCCGTGCTGGATGAAGCCGACCATATGGCCGATATGGGCTTCCTGCCTGTAGTTCGCCGCATCATGGACCGCATGCCAACCGGCATCCAGCACATGCTGTTCTCCGCGACCTTGGACAACGGTGTGGACAAGGTGGTCAAGCGCTACCTGAGCAACCCGACCATTCACTCGGTGGATGCACCCAAGGCCGCTGTGAACACCATGGAGCACCACGTCTTCGTCATCGGCAACGATGATAAGAAGGACCTGATCCGCGTTCTGGCTCAGGGCACTGCCCGTCGCATCATGTTCATGCGCACCAAGCACCACGCCAAGAAGATGGCCCTCACCCTGTCCAAGGCTGGCGTTCCGGCGGTAGACCTGCACGGTAACCTCTCGCAGAATGCCCGTGACCGCAACCTTGCTGCTTTTGCTTCAGGCGAGGCGAAGGTTCTTGTCGCCACCGACGTTGCCGCTCGTGGCGTGCACGTTGATGGTGTGGAGCTGGTTGTCCACGTTGATCCACCAGCAGAGCACAAGGCCTACACCCACCGCTCCGGCCGTACCGCACGTGCGGGTTCGGATGGAACTGTAGTGACCATCTGCACCCCTGATCAGCAGGGCGACGTTTCGACTTTGCTGAAGCAGGCCGGACTGAAGGTGCCTTTCGAAAAGGTCAACCTGAATTCTCCGGTTGTGGCCAAGGTCGTCGGCGAAGTTGCCGAGCCGGTTGCCTACGTTGCTCCGGTTCAGCAGAAGCGCAATCCTGCCAAGAGCAAGCCTGCCGGTGAAGGTGCCGGCCGCGGTGGCCGCGGCCAGCGCCCGGCGCGTGGCGCCAAGCCAGCTGCCGAAGCCCAGGGCCGTGGCGGCGAACGCCGCCGTACGGAACGTGACGGCGCTAGCCAGGGCGAGCGTCCAGCGCGCAGCGCCCGCGGTGCGAACACCGACCGTCCAGCCCGCGGCGCACGAGGTGCCAACGCTGAACGCCCGTCGAGCCCTTCGCGCTCACCGCGAACCGGCGGCCGCAATGCCGCTGGCGGTGCAACCGGTGGCCGTTCGCGTGGCCCGCGTCGCGCATCGAGCCCAGCTGGTCGCGGCAACTAGGCGCTGGCACTAATCCTTGCGGAGTACTCCCCCGCATCCATCCCAATGGATGCGGGGGAGTTTTGCGTTAAACCCGGGAAATTGCGCGTCAAAAGTTTAGATCTGCTGGCTGATCCCGTTTCGACTACGCGATACGTAGGATTGAAGCAACGAGCCGCCGAGTAACCTTCACCGCTTCAGGAGCACCAGCCATGATTGAATCCCTGCAGAATTTCGCTGCGTCTTTCCCAGAACCGCTGCAGTTCTTGGCGGTTGCCTTGCTAGCTGCCATTCCGCTGATCGAGTCCTACTTTGGTTCGGCCATTGGCGTGGTCATCGGTGTTCCGGTGGTTGCTGCCATTGCCACCGCCGTGATCGGCAACGTGATTTCCATGCTGTTGTTCGTCAACAGCGCCCACGCCGTGCGCAACAAGGTTCGCAAGGGCAAAGACTCGGAGAAGAAGGAACGCAAGTTCGAGAAGCTGCACCGTGCTTTCGATAAATACGGCATTGCCGGGGTGAGCCTTCTGGGGCAGACCATCCTGCCTTCGCAGGTGACCTCTGCTGCCCTGATCTCCTTCGGTGCCAATAAGCAGAAGGTGATCATCTGGCAGATCATCTCGATTATCTTGTGGGGCACCGCGTTTGGCGTTCTGGCTGCCCGGGGAATTAGCCTGATGGGCTAGCCGGAACTCGCTGAAAGCGAACAAGCCGTCCTCGAATGACCGAGGACGGCTTGTTTTCCAGTGGCTATGGAATGCCAAGGGATTACTTGCGGCGTCCAAAAGCAAAATAGGCGATGGGGCCAAGGAAATTGATCATGCTGGCCGCTGCCCATGCCGGCTTTGGACCCTTGACTTGTTCGGCGGGGCGCTTGTACAAATCCCGCAGTGCCGCAACCATCAAGGTCAGCTCGGCAATTGCCGCAAAGGCGACCGCGATCTTTCCGCCCGGTGGCAGATCCTGGAACTTGCGCTTCGTTTCCATGAGGTGGCTCCTAGCTGCCGCTTTTCCCGCCCGCTGGACGCGTTGAAAGCGGATGAATGAAAAATTTTTTCAGGACGGGAATTATTCTCTCACCACCGCAGTTGAAATGATCAGAACGCAAAGTTGAGTCACCTTCGCTCAAGTTGATTTGACAGTCGAAACCGGCTGAGTAAACTTGAGTGCAGAACGCTCAATGAGGATAAATGTCCTCAGCGTTAGTACTTTCAACCAAGGCAAAGGAGAGCCATTATGTCGCGTGCCGTAGGTATCGACCTAGGAACCACCAACTCCGTCGTTTCCGTGCTCGAAGGTGGTGAGCCAACCGTTATCGCAAACGCGGAAGGCAACCGCACTACCCCGTCGATCGTTGCTTTCTCGAAGAGCGGCGAAGTCCTGGTTGGCGATATCGCCAAGCGCCAGGCCGTCAACAACATCGACCGCACCATCGCATCGGTCAAGCGTCACATGGGTACCGACTGGACCATTGACGTTGACGAGAAGAAGTACACCGCTCAGGAAATCTCGGCTCGTACCCTGATGAAGCTGAAGAACGACGCTGAGTCGTACCTGGGCGAGAAGGTCACCGACGCGGTGATCACCGTTCCTGCATACTTCAACGACGCAGAGCGCCAGGCCACCAAGGAAGCTGGCGAGATCGCCGGCCTGAACGTCCTGCGCATCGTCAACGAGCCAACCGCAGCTGCGCTGGCTTACGGCCTGGAAAAGGGCCAGGAAGACGAGCTCATCCTGGTCTTCGACCTCGGTGGCGGCACCTTCGACGTTTCCCTGCTGGAAGTCGGCAAGGACGACGACGGCTTCTCGACCATCCAGGTCCGCTCCACCGCAGGCGATAACCGCCTGGGCGGCGACGACTGGGATCAGCGCATCGTGGATTGGCTGCTGGCCCAGGCCAAGGCCAAGGGCGCGGACCTGTCCAAGGACAAGATCGCGCTGCAGCGCCTGAAGGAATCTGCTGAGCAGGCCAAGAAGGAACTGTCCTCGGCTACCAGCACCAACATCTCGCTGCAGTACCTCTCGGTGACCCCGGAAGGCCCAGTGCACCTGGACGAGCACCTCTCGCGTGCCAAGTTCCAGGACCTGACCAAGGACCTGCTGGAGCGCACCCGCAAGCCATTCAACGACGTCATCGCCGAGGCAGGCGTCAAGGTTTCGGACATCGCCCACGTGATCCTGGTTGGCGGTTCCACCCGCATGCCAGCGGTTGCCGAACTGGTCAAGGACCTGGCCGGCAAGGAAGCGAACAAGGGCGTGAACCCAGATGAGGTTGTCGCCGTGGGCGCAGCGCTGCAGGCAGGCGTGCTGAAGGGCGAGCGCAAGGACGTTCTGCTCATCGACGTCACCCCACTGTCCCTGGGTATTGAGACCAAGGGCGGCGTGATGACCAAGCTGATCGAGCGCAACACCGCGATCCCGACCAAGCGTTCGGAGACCTTCACCACCGCCGAGGACAACCAGCCTTCGGTATCCATCCAGGTCTTCCAGGGCGAGCGCGAGTTCACCCGCGACAACAAGGCGCTGGGCACCTTCGAGCTGACCGGTATCGCACCGGCTCCTCGCGGCATCCCGCAGGTCGAGGTCACCTTCGACATCGACGCCAACGGCATCGTGCACGTATCCGCCAAGGACAAGGGCACCGGCACCGAGCAGTCGATGACCATCACCGGTGGTTCCTCGCTGTCCAAGGAAGACATCGAGCGCATGGTCCAGGAAGCTGAAGCACACGCCGAAGAGGACAAGGCACGCCGCGAGGCCGCTGAGACCCGTAACGCTGCTGAGCAGGCTGCCTACTCCGTAGACAAGCTGATCAAGGACAACGAAGACAAGCTGCCTGAAGAGGTCAAGACCGAGGTCCAGGCTGACGTCGACGCCCTGAAGGCTGCCCTGGAGAAGCAGGACAACGACGACGAGGTCAAGGCCGCGTTCGAGAAGCTGCAGGCATCGCAGACCAAGCTGGGCGAGGCAATCTACGCCAACGCGCAGGCCGAGGGCGCCGAGGCTCCTGAGGGCGAGCAGGCACCGAACGCTGATGAAGACATCGTCGACGCCGAGGTCATCGACGAAGACGAAGCCGACAAGAAGTAAGGAGTTTAGGAATATGTCCGAGGCAAAGGACCAGAACGAGAACTCCGGCCAGGAGCCGGAGAACCAGCCAGAGGCTGCCAACGAGCAGCCAACCGCTGACGCCCTGGGTCAGGCCGAGGCGATCCTGAACGAAGCTGCTGCTGGCGCTGAAGCCGATTCGGCGCAGCCGGAAGAGGCCGGTGCGGTGGAAACCGAACTGCGCAACGACCTGCTGCGCCTGCAGGCCGAATACGTCAACTACCGCAAGCGCGTGGAACGCGACCGGGCCGTAGCGCGTGAAAATGCCGTGCAGTCCGTGCTCAACACCCTGCTTCCGGTGCTTGACGACATCGATGCGGCACGAGCCCACGGCGACCTCGCCGACGGCCCGTTCGCATCGATCGCCAACAAGCTGGATGGAATTCTGGCTCAGCATGGCCTGGAGCGCATCAACGAGGCCGGCGTGGAATTCGACCCGAACATCCACGAAGCCCTGCTTCGCCAGGCTGTTGACGAGATTCCAGCCGACCACGTGGGACAGGTGCTGCGCACCGGTTACCGCAAGGGAACCATCATCCTGCGTGCAGCTCAGGTGCTGGTAGCAACCGGCGAATAGCCACGAATAGCACAATCGATACTGCCCACTGCCGAGTCTTCGACAGTGGGCAGTGTCGAATTGGCACTGAAAGGATGGGGCCCTGATGGCAAGTCAGGACTGGATCGAAAAAGACTTTTACGCCATTCTGGGCGTCTCCAAGGACGCCAGCGAGGCGGACATCAAGAAGGCGTACCGCAAGCTTGCGCGCAAGTACCACCCGGATACCAACCAGGGTGATGCGGCCGCTGAAAAGAAATTCAAGGACATCTCCGAAGCCAACTCGGTGCTTTCGGACAAGGAAGAGCGCGAGCAGTACGACGCGATCCGCGCCATGGGCGGCGGAGCGCGATTCTCTGCTGGTGGCGGCCCGGGCGGCCCCGGCGGGCAAGCCGGCTTCGAGGACATCTTCTCCAACCTCTTCGGAGGCGGCGGAGCGGGCCCACGTGGCCGCGGCGGGCAGCCGGACTTCTCCGACCTCTTCGGTGGTGGCGGCGGTTTCGGTGGCGGCGGCTTCGGCCAGAGCGCACCACCGCGCAAGGGTGCTGACCGCACGGCGAGCACCACGATTTCCTTCTCCGGATCAATTAAGGGCACCACCATTGGCCTGCGCGAGCAGAATGGCGAGGTCATTGACGTGCGCATCCCGGCGGGCATCAAGGACGGCCAGTCGGTGCGCGTGCGCGGCAAGGGCCAGCCTGGTGCTGCCGGCAACGGCGACCTGCTGGTCAAGGTCAAGGTCAGCGAGCACCCGTTCTTCAAGCGCGAAGAGAACAACATCCGCATCCACGTGCCGGTGACCTTCGCTGAAGCGGTGCTTGGAGCAAAGATCCACGTACCGACCCTGGACGGGGATTCCGTTGCGGTGAAGGTTCCCGCTGGATCCAACTCAGGGCGCACCTTGCGTCTGAAGGGCCGCGGCGTGAAGACCTCCAAGGCCACCGGCGATCTGCTGATCGTCCTGGATGTCGCGATTCCGCAGAACCTCTCGGATGCTGCAAAGAAGGCCGTGGAGGACTTCGCATCAGCCACCGAGGGCGAGGATCCACGAGTGGATTTGGCTGCCAAAGCCAGGCTCTAAACCCAATAGGCTGTTTTCCCTGCCCCGTCATCGAATTGGCCGGGCAGGGAAGATAGACTCGAAGGCAATAGGGACCGAATCCAAGGTCCTTGCAGAAAGGTGGTAGAAGCAACGTGAACGGGGAGTACCTGCGACCTGTCTTCGTCATTTCCGTCGCCGCGCAACTTGCAGACATGCATCCGCAGACGCTGCGCCAGTATGACCGCATCGGTTTGGTTTCGCCCAGCCGCCAGAGCGGAAAGCAACGCCGCTATTCGCAGCGCGACGTATCGCTGTTGCGCCAGGTGCAGGCCTTGAGCAAGGAAGGCGTCTCGCTCGAGGGCATCAAGCGCATCCTGGACCTGCAAGATCAAGTCGCCTATCTGCAAACCGAAGTCAATGGGCTTCGCCAAGAACTTTCCGCCGTACGCCAGGGCCAATCTCGCATCTTCGCTGCGGGCACCGCTGGAGGCGACATCGTTTCGTTGGCTAGGGGCATGCGCCCTGAACGCCGTGAACCGACTGTGACGCTGTTTACCACGCGCCGCGCTATCGGACGCTAGATCCGTCCGTGCCGGGCCAAGCGCGCTTCCAATTGGGTGCGCACGGCAGGCCATTCGTGCGGGAGTATTGAGAACACCACCGTATCGCGCAGGGTGCCGCTCTTTGGATCATATTTGTGATTGCGCAGCACGCCATCCTGCTTGGCGCCGAGCCGTGCAATCGCGGCGCGTGAAGCGGCATTGTGCCAGTGCGTGCAGAAGGCCACTGAATAGCAATCCAGTTCCTCGAAAGCCCGGCGCAGCAGCATGAACTTGGCAGCTGGATTGATCCCGGTGCCTTGGGCTGGCATGGCCAGAAACGTTGAGCCGATTTCCACGCGGTGATTTGCCGCGTCGATATTCAAGTAAGTCGTGGCCCCCACCGCTTTGCCGGTGGACAGGTCGATGATCGCAAAGGGAGCCATCTCGCCAGTTTCCTGCAATGCCAAGCGGCGCTGGATATCCAAGCGCATGGATTCGGCCGATGGGGTGGTGGCAAACCACGCTTCATCCAACTGGCCGTTGGCTGCGAGCTGGATCAGATCTGGGGCGTGGTCCATTGACAATTGTTCTAGCCGCACCCCGGCATAGTCCATTCTCGGAGCTTGGGCGTAGTGCAGACTTTGCGCAGAAGAAGAGGCCATGGAATCCATCCTAGGGATTCCATGGCCTCTTCAATGCTTTATTTCGGCGACTAGCCGATGCGGGTGTACGCCAGATCGAAGACCAGGCGACCAGCCTTGAGCGCCTTGCCTTCGAAGCTGGTCAGGATCCGGCGCTCGAAACGCGGGGCCCAGCCACCCTGGGCATCGGTGAATTCTGGCTCGGGGTCGAAGCCTTCCATGCCCTCGCGGCGCACCTTGGTCAGGTTGCTCTCAGTGCCGGACAGATTGCCATGATGCTGGTTCTCGAAGTCCGGATGGGCTTCGAGGACTTCGCGCATTTGCTCGGCGTAGTTGGACCAGTCGGTGGCCAAGCGCAGGGTGCCTCCCGGCTTGAGCACGCGGGAGACCTTGTCCAGGAACGAGGCCTTGATCAGGCGACGCTTGTGGTGGCGCGGCTTGTGCCATGGATCTGAGAAGAAGATCCAGATCTCATCGGCGCTGTTCTCGTCCAGCATGACATCCAGAACCTCTGGTGCATTGGCCTGCACTGCGCGGACGTTGGTGATGCCGAAAGACTCGACCTTCAGCATCAGCTGGGCCAGGCCCGGACGGTAGACCTCAACGGCGAGGTAGTTGCGCTCGGGATCATCTTTGGCGGCGTTGGCGATGCATTCGCCCAGGCCGGTGCCGATCTCCACGATCAGCGGTGCGGTGCGTCCGAAAGCCTCGGCAGGATCGAGCTGGAAGTCATCGGCAACCGAAGTGTCGGCGATCTTGCGGGGCGGCTCAATGACGTACTGATCGGCATTGCGCTCCCAGGCGCTGGCACGGCGGCCCTGCAGGCGGTTGCCGCGGCGCACGAAGGATACCGGCTCGGCACGGAAAAGGTCTGGGTTCCTAGGGGCAGTGCCGTGGGCTGGGCGCTGCTGCTCGCTCGATTCGCTCATGATGATTAATCCTAGCCGAGCAAGCTGCTTCGATGCTTGCCGAACGGTAGGGGATTGGACACCCCTAGAAGAAAATCGGGGGGATCCCCGATGGAGTAAAACAGGCAAAAGACAGAGAATATAACCATGACTGATTTAGTGCGCGGTATTCTCAACATTATTTGGCTGCTTTTCGGCGGCCTGTGGCTGGCCTTGGGCTACGTGTTGGCGGGCATCATCTGCTGCGTGCTGATCGTGACCATTCCATTCGGCATCGCCTCGTTCCGCATTGCCGGCTATGCGCTGTGGCCGTTTGGCCGCACCGTGGTCGACAACGGCCCGGTAGGCGCGTTCTCCACCCTGGGCAACATCATCTGGATCATTTTTGCTGGTATCTGGATTGCCGTGGGGCACGTGGTGACCGCGATCCCGATGTTCATTTCGATTATCGGCATCCCGCTGGGGATCGCAAACTTGAAGATGATCCCGGTTTCCCTGATGCCTCTGGGCAAGGTCATTGTGCCTTCGGACTATTTCATCGGCGGTGTTCGCCGCTAGGCTGCACCAAGACAGCGAATGGCTGCCAACCCTTGATGGGGTTGGCAGCCATTCTCTTTATGTACGAACCTGATCAGCTCTTGAGGTACTCATCGTGCTGGCGGTGCGCTTCGGCGACCTCGACACGGATCTTGTCCACGTCCTTGGCCTTGTCGCGGTACTTCTTTTCCATGGTTTTCACATACGCTTCTTCCTCCACCAAGGCGCGGTAGATGCGTTCGCGTTCGACCGCGTCCGAGGTGTAGCTCAGGTCGTTGTAGCTATTGGCATGGCGGCGCAGGTTGCCGATGGCAGTCTGGGCCTTGCCTGCCTTGCTGAACAGCGAAGCGAGAATTGTCAGTACCAGGACGCCGATAATGACGCTCAGCGACAGGCCGGTGCTGATTTCAATGACCATCACGTGCTCGCCATCATTGATGAATGGCAAGTTGTTCTCGTGCAGTGCGTGCAGGATCAGCTTTACGCCGATGAACGCCAGGATTGCTGCCAACCCGTAGGACAGGTAGATCAAGCGGTCCAGCAATCCGTCGAGCAGGAAGTAGAGCTGGCGCAGTCCCATGAGCGAGAAGGCGGTAGCCGTGAACACGATGTAGACGTTCTGGGTGAGTCCGAAGATCGCAGGGATGGAATCCAGAGCGAAGAGAATATCGGTACCGCCGATGGCCACCATGACCAGCAGCATCGGAGTCAGGACCTTCTTGCCATCGATCTTGGTGAACAGCTTGTCGCCGTCATAGTTGTCGGTAGTGTGGAATAGCTTCTTGGCGATCCGGATGATGAAGTTGTTGGCCTCATCGGATTCGTCATCCTTCTTCAGCAGGTTGCCTGCGGTCAACAGCAGGATCAGGCCGAACAGGTAGAAGACCCAAGCGAACTGGTTGATCAGCGCCGCGCCGACAAAGATGAAGGCGGTACGTGCGATCAGCGAGAAGACGATGCCGAAGAGCAGGACTTTCTGCTGGTCTTCGCGGGGTACGCGGAAGCTGGCGATGATAATCAGGAAGACGAACAGGTTGTCGACCGACAGGGCCTTCTCGGTAATGTAGCCCGCAAAGTACTCGGCACCCATGTCGATACCGCCGAAGACCAGCACCAGTACACCGAAAATGAGGGCCAAGCCAACGTAGATGCTGGACCAGATGGCTGCTTCGCGCAGCGATGGAACGTGGGCCTTGCGGATGTGGAAGAAATAGTCGAAGGCCAGAAGGGCGAGAATCACGACAATCGTGATTCCCCAAATCATAGGGGAAACTCCCATAGGGATTCCTGCTTTCGTAAGTAGCGCGCGAACGCATCTGAGTAAGTCTCTTCACCGACCCCGGGGCTGGCCGCAAAACCCGGCAGGACCATGAAGTCCTGCGTATTGACGGATTCAACGATTATGAATACTCCCTTACGTTTTACCAGCTTATCCTGATGCGGTGCTTCTGGAAAAATCTGTGTCCGTGGATGTCATGATGATCTGTAATGTACTTCGTCTTTGTGCAGTTGGGTAGGCGTCAATAGCAATTCGAAGAATGCAATTCGCTTGGAGCAACGTGGGCTAGGGGCAGGAAGTAGGCGCTGCTAGAGCGACTTGCGCATCTTGATGCTGGTGGTTTCATAGCCAAGCGATTCATAGAGGCCGCGAGCGCTCTGGTTGAATCCGAACACATTCAGCCCCAGGGTACGTGCGCCGTGGTCACGGGCGTATTCTTCGGCCAAATTCATGGTCTGGCGTCCAAACCCCTTGCCGCGGTACCCGGAATCGACAACTATGTCCCAAACCCACCATGAAGCCGGATCGCCTGAGGTGTCGTGGCCGATCCAGACATAGCCCACAGCGCCGAGAATGCCATGCTCCAGGGTGAATACCGCATTGGTGCAACTTGGCAATCCGGTGGGAAAGGCCCGGACCATGGCCCGGTCTGCCTCTTCCTGCGCCTTGCGCTGGGAACTGCCAGCGGCAACAAGGTCCGAAACGTACTCGGCGGTACTTCGTGCCATCCATGACTGGAATTCTTCGGCGGGAAGCGGGTGGAGTTCTAATGGCATGCCCGGAGTCTACCGGTTGAGGGCGGCACGCTATTTCCGCGCCGACAGGATTTGTTCACGCAGGATATCTGCGTGTCCGCAATGCTGAGCCAGTTCACGCAGCATATGCAGCTGGATCCAGCGCAGCGGCAGCGGTCCACGCCGGTTGCCTGAGAAGACGTCATCTCCTGTTTTGCCTTCGACTGCTTGATGCGACAGTTCGATGGCTTGGGCATATTCGTGCCGAATCGAATCGATGGTGTCGGAAGCCTCCAAGTCGAATGATTTGCTGGGCGAAGAGGCAATGCCCAGCTCTGCACGGCTCCGGCCGGTGGCTGCTTCACCGAACCAGACCCGTTCCACGAAGATCGCATGTTTCACCAGCCCGAGCAGCGTGGTCTTGGATTCAACCAACTTCATTCTGGCTTCGGCTTCACTCAGTCCGCCAGTGCAGGAAAGCAGCATCTGCCGGTGCTGATCGATGAAAACTTGGACCATATCATCGTGGGTCAGTGGAAAAATGTCCTTGGAATCCGGGTTGGCCATGCCTTATCTTAAGTCGGTAAATCATCAGTGACAAGGGATTTTGCTTCTGGGGCAAGTGAAATAGAAAATCTTTCGAAAATCTTGCTCTAGCTGGAATACGAAGAGTGCGAGTAGAGTTGAGTTAAGTACACTCAAGTTTATGGGTTCACCCAATTAGAGAAAGGATGCGCGTGGACACCAAACTCACCACTAAGAGCCAAGAAGCTCTCTCGGCTTCCGGGATGAACGCTTCAACCGCAGGCAATCCGCAGATTGAACCTGCGCACCTGCTGAAGGCCTTGCTGGACCAGCGCGACTCCGTCGCAGTCGCCCTCCTGAAGACCGCCGGATTGGATGTCGACGCGCTTTCGGTCAAGGCAAGCGCTGTCATCAACGCATTGCCTTCCAGCTCCGGCAGTTCAGTGGCCCAAGCCCAGTACTCTCGACAGCTGCTGCAGGTTGTGAGCAACGCCCAGGCGGCTGCCGCAGAAATGGGGGACAGCTACGTCTCCACGGAGCACCTGCTTATCGCCTTGGCGTCAGACCAGACCAAGGCCGGCGACGCGCTGCGCGAATTCGGGGCCACCCGCGAACTGCTGGTGGGCACCTTGCCCACCATCCGCGGCGACCGCAAGGTCGATAACCCGGATCCGGAGGCGACCTTCCAGTCCCTGGAGAAGTTCGGCACCGACATGACCGCCCTGGCTCGCTCGGGCAAGCTGGATCCAGTCATCGGCCGCGACCGCGAGATCCGCCGCGTGGTCCAGGTGCTCTCCCGCCGAACCAAGAACAACCCCGTGCTGATCGGCGAGCCAGGCGTTGGCAAAACCGCTGTAGTTGAGGGGCTTGCCCAGCGCATGATCGCGGGCGACGTGCCGGAATCCCTGCGTGGCAAGACCCTGATCTCGCTGGATCTGGGCGCCATGGTCGCCGGCGCCAAGTACCGTGGCGAATTCGAAGAGCGGCTGAAGTCGGTGTTGGAAGAGATCAAGGCTTCGGACGGCCAGATTGTCACCTTCATTGACGAGATCCACACCGTTGTCGGCGCCGGAGCCTCCGAAGGCGCCATGGACGCGGGCAACATGCTCAAGCCAATGCTCGCCCGCGGCGAGTTGCGCTTGATTGGTGCCACTACCTTGGACGAATACCGCGAGAACATCGAGAAGGATCCCGCCCTGGAACGCCGCTTCGCACAGGTGTATGTCGGCGAGCCCAGCGTGGATGACACCATTGCCATTCTGCGTGGGTTGAAGGAGCGCTACGAGGCGCACCACAAGGTTTCCATTGCGGACTCCGCCTTGGTGGCAGCATCCACTCTGTCCAACAGGTACATCTCCGGCCGCCAGCTGCCAGACAAGGCCATCGACCTGGTTGATGAGGCCGCTAGCCGCCTGCGCATGGAGATCGACTCGGCTCCGGAGGAAATCGATGAGCTGCGCCGCGAGGTGGACCGGCTGACCATGGAGGAACTGGCGCTGTCCGATGAAACGGATCCAGCTTCGGTGGAACGCCTGGATGCGCTGCGCAAGGACATGGCCGACAAGAAGGAACAGCTGGACGCGCTGAACTCCCAGTGGGAAGCCGAGAAGGCTGGCTTGAACCGCGTCGGCGACCTGAAGGTCAAGCTCGACGAGTTGCGCAGCCAAGCCGACAAGGCCCAGCGCGAGGGCGATCTGGAGCAGGCCTCTCGCCTGCTCTACGGGGAGATCCCAACGCTGCAGCAGGAACTGGATGCGGCGGCAGCTGCCGAAGCCGATAAGGCCGATACGCACACCATGGTTGCCGAGGAAGTCACCGCGGATGACATTGCAGAAGTCATCTCGGCGTGGACCGGTATCCCGGCCGGGCGCATGCTGCAGGGCGAAAGCCAGAAGTTGCTGGATATGGAAGAAATCATCGGGCAGCGCCTGATGGGGCAGAAGCAGGCTATTGCCGCTGTCTCTGACGCCGTTCGCCGTACCCGCGCCGGCATTGCCGACCCGAATCGGCCTACCGGATCCTTCCTGTTCCTGGGTCCTACCGGTGTCGGCAAGACGGAGCTGGCCAAGTCCCTGGCTGACTTCCTCTTCGATGATCCACGGGCGATGGTGCGGATCGACATGTCCGAATACTCGGAGAAGCATGCGGTTTCGCGCCTGGTCGGTGCCCCTCCGGGCTACGTAGGGTATGAAGAGGGCGGGCAGCTGACCGAAGCTGTGCGCCGCCGCCCGTACTCGGTGATTCTGCTGGACGAGGTGGAAAAGGCGCATCCGGAAGTATTCGATATCCTGCTGCAGGTGCTCGATGACGGGCGGCTGACCGATGGCCAGGGCCGCACCGTGGATTTCAGGAATACCATTCTGATCCTCACCTCGAATCTGGGTTCCCAGTTCCTGGTGGACCAGAGCATGGAAGACGAGGCCAAGAAGTCAGCGGTGATGAGCGTGGTCAATGCATCGTTCAAGCCGGAGTTCTTGAACCGTCTCGATGAGGTCATCCAATTCGATCCATTGAGCATCGAAGAGCTGGGCAGCATCGTCAAGCTGCAGATCGACCTGCTCGCACAGCGCTTGGCCGACCGCCGCTTGAACCTGGAGGTGGATCAGGCCGCCAGCGATTGGCTGGCTCTGACCGGTTACGATCCTGCCTACGGCGCTCGTCCGCTGCGCCGCCTGGTGCAGCGCGAGATCGGAGACCGGCTGGCCAAGGAGATCCTGGCTGGAACGGTGCAGGACGGGGATACCGTAGGGGTCACCCTGGACGAAGTTGGCGACAAGCTCAAAGTTGCCAAGAAGGCCTAGGAGCCTGGCAATGGCGAGGGCATGAACGGATGGAATTCCGTTCATGCCCTCGCCATTTTTCCTGAACGCAGACTTAGCTGTCGGTGGTCTCCTGTGCCTTGGATGGCTCCTCTTCGGAGTTCTCCGACTCTCCATCCGTAGCGCCCTCGGGCAGCAACGAGTTGCGGACGTCGCCCTCGGACAGGCTCAGGAAGCATGAAACGGTGCGGTCGCCCTGGCCCCAGGTGCTCTCAGAGGGACGCGAGAAGTGATAGGTCCATGTGGAGTCCAGCCCTGCACGAGGATCCAGCGACACCGATTTGCACAGGTCTTCGGATTGGGTGAGCAGCACGTTGGCTCCCGGGTACTCCTCGCCGGTGACCTGGAAGATGCCGATCAGCTGGGCATTGTGGGAGGAATCACAGGTCACGACCGTCTGCGTATCCAGTGGTGAATTGAATCCGCGCAGGCAGTCGCCTAGCTCCAACTGGGTTGGAGGCATCTCGGTGGCAACAATGCCGTCGAGGCCTGGATTCTCGTTGCGCTCCACGTTGTTCGCAGTTGGCGAAGCAGGGGGATCCACTAGTCTCAACACCACGAAAACCACTGCCGCGGCCAGTGCGAGAACGGCGACAATCATCAAGGCCCATTGGGCACTTTGACGCTTCGGCTTCTCCGGTTCTGGCTGCAATGGCGGCAAAGCCGCCTGCGGCTCGGGCAGATTGTTTTCCACCACCTGTTGAGCTCCTTCGTGGTTGGGTCGGGCGATCGCTCGCCGGCTCAATACATAGTCGTTGGACTAATCGACAGTCTAGCGGTTTCGGAGGGTGTTGCATTCAGCGCTCGCCGGTGAATCGTGTTAACCTTTAATTACGAAAGAACTGATCACATATTCGGGGGCCTTCATCTTTTCAAGGTGGACCACCTCCCGACTCTACTGAAAAGAGGGGGTCACGCCATGGGGCGCGGCCGTCAAAAGGCTAAAGCACAGCGTCAGGCGCGAGATATCAAGTACTACTCGCCGTCCACTGACCTTTCGGCACTTGAACGCGAGTTGGGCGTTCAGTCCGATCATCATGCTCAGAACACTGAGCGTAATGATTCATCGTATGACGAAGAATATTCGGAATACGACGAGCTGACTAAGAAGTACTCGGGAGATGACGAAGACGAGTAGCCTCGTCTTCTGATGCCGGGAGTCCTTGGCTCAGAGTGCCACACCTTAAGCATTGAGTGGTACAGCTCTTCAGTACATTTTGCGACAAGCCGCAGCGACTAAGCTAAATTAGCTTTTAGTCGTTGCGGCCTTTGTCGTGCCCAGTAATTGTTAGGTGGAACGTGAGCACTCCAGAAGAGCTATCCATCCAGATGGCGCATCATTCGGCCATCCGGTCGATGCAGCGCATTGTCGAGCAGCAGGCACCTGAATCCCCGGAAGCCGAAGCGCGTGCCGGGGTGCGCCACATGCTTTCCGCTGGCGGGGTCCTGGTGGTCACCGGAGCCGGTGTCTCTACCGATTCCGGAATCCCCGACTACCGGGGACCCAATGGTTCATTGCAGCGCCACCGGCCGATGACCTATCAAGAATTCCGATTCCGTCCTGAAGCCCGGCAGCGCTATTGGGCCCGTGGCTACGTCGGCTGGCGCCATATGGACAAAGCCGAGCCTAACCACATTCACCAGCGCTTGGTGCAGTGGGAAGAGCACGGGAAAATCAGTGGCATCATTACGCAGAACGTTGACGGGCTGCACCAGCAGGCCGGATCCAAACGGGTCATTCCGGTCCATGGCGACTTGTCGATCGTCCGCTGCCTGGACTGCGGGTACAGCGAGAACCGCAATGACTTTGATCTGCGCCTGCAGGCGGCCAACGAAGGCTATTTGGAGGCCGTGGAAATCGACCCCAGCGCGGTGAACCCCGATGGGGATGTGGAGCTGCCCCAGTATCTGGTTGACCGGTTCAACATGGTGGCCTGCTTGAGCTGCGGCTCGCTGGCCCTGAAGCCTGATGTGGTGTATTTCGGCGAGAACGTTCCGGTTGAACGCAAGGAACGCATTGCGGCACTTGAAGCGGAATCCACATCGCTCTTGGTGCTGGGCTCCTCCCTTGCGGTGATGAGCGGATACAAGATCCTGTTGAACTTCGTCAAGCGGGATTTGCCGGTGGCGCTGATTACCAACGGCCACGTCCGCGGTGAACAAAAAGCAACCTGGCGCTGGCGTGTGCCTTTGGAGCACGCCCTGAAGCAACTGGACTAGCAGGCCGGTATTTCGTCCCGCAAGGGACACCAATGAAGCGCGCCAAATGCTGCTCTGGGCACTCAGCCCGGCAGGAAGCGCGCACTGGTGCAGCACCACTGGCAGCATTGCCAGGTGCCTGGAAGCCGGGCAAGAGGGCTCCGCTCAACCCTGCATCCCCATTCGCATGGCGATGGCGTTAAAGAACCGATGCGCCGCACTGAAATCAGTGCGGCGCATCGGCAAGGAAGCGGATCCTGCGAGTACTACTTGGCGTAGTTGCCGGTCAGCAGCACTGCGCCGCCGTCAACGCCCTTGGCTCCCTGGACGTAGTCCAGTCCGGCATCGGCTGCCGCTGGATCGATATTCTCGACGCCGCCCATGACCCAAGCTCCCATGCCAGCCTTGTTCAGCAGCTCTACGGCACGATCAGCTACAGCTGGATCAACAACAGCAACCATGCCCACACCCAGGTTCAGGGTGCGCTCAAGGTCAGGCTGCGGCACGTTGCCCAGCTGGGCGATGGTGGAGAAGACTGCTGGCAGGGACCAGGTCGAGCGGTCCACACGGGCCATCAGGCCCTGGGGCAGCACGCGAGCCAGGTTGGCAGCCAGGCCGCCACCGGTGACGTGGCTGAAGCCGTGCACGCCGAAGTTCTCGCCGTCGTTCAGTTCGCCCACCAGATCCAGGCAAGCGGTGGTGTAGATGCGGGTCGGAACCAGCAGTTCCTCGCCCAGGGTCTTGCCGAACTCTGCAACTTCGCGTTCCAGCTCCCACTTGGCGTGGGCGATGACGCGGCGCACCAGCGAGTAGCCGTTGGAGTGGATGCCCGAGGACGCCATGCCGATGACGACGTCGCCGGCCCGCACGCGCTCCGGACCCAGCAGCTGGTCAGCTTCGATGACACCGGTAGCAGCACCGGCAACATCGTATTCGTCCTCGGCCAGCAGGCCCGGGTGCTCCGCGGTTTCGCCGCCAACCAGCGCGGTGCCGGCCAGCTTGCAGCCTTCCGCGATGCCGCGCACGATATCCGCGATGCGCTCCGGGACGACCTTGCCGGTGGCGATGTAGTCGGTCATGAACAGCGGCTTGGCGCCCACCACGACAATATCGTCGACCACCATGCCGACCAGGTCCTGGCCGATGGTGTCGTGGATGTCCAGCTTCTGGGCGATGGCAACCTTGGTGCCCACCCCGTCGGTGGAGGTAGCCAGATACGGCTTCTTGTAACCGGTCAGGAACGATACATCGAAGAGCCCGGCGAAGCCGCCGACCCCTCCGACAACGCCCGCGGTGTGGGTTGCCTTGATCGCGCCCTTCATCAACTCAACGGCACGGTCACCGGCCTCAACGTCAACGCCGGCACCGGCATAGGTGATGGAAGTTGGCTGCTGATCATTGCCGCTCATGGCAGTCGGTTCCTTTTCTGTTCTGGGCGCCGCATGTCCGGCGCCCTTTGCAACGAGATGGTTGGGATCGTGGAGGGGATTAGCTGTTGGTTTCGAACTCGGCATCAGGACCTGGCTCGCAGCCGCCCTGGTTGCTGCGCTCCAGCAGGTTCTTGCCGCGGCGCTCCTCGTTCGGCAATGCGATCGGGTACTCGCCGGTGAAGCACGCGGTGCACAGGCGCTCTCGCGGCTGGCGGGTCGCTTCGATCATGCCGTCTTCGGAAATGTAGGCCAAGGAGTCCGCGCCGATGGAGGTCGCGATCTCAGCCACGGCAGCGCCGTTGGCGATCAGCTCGGCACGCGAGGCGAAGTCGATGCCATAGAAGCAAGGCCACTTGACCGGAGGCGAGGAGATCTTCACATGCACCTCGGCGGCACCGGCCTCGCGCAGCATGCGCACCACCGCGCGCTGGGTGTTGCCGCGGACGATCGAATCATCGACCACGACGACGCGCTTGCCGCGCAGCACGGTTTCCAGCGCATTGAGCTTGAGCTTGATGCCCAGCTGGCGCAGGGTCTGCGATGGCTGGATGAAGGTACGGCCCACGTAGGCGTTCTTCACGAAGCCGTGGGTGAATGGAATGCCCGATTCCTCGGCGTAGCCGATGGCGGCCGGGGTGCCGGACTCCGGAACCGGGATCACGATGTCCGCGTCCGCGCTGTTCTCGCGGGCCAGCTGGCGGCCCATTTCCACGCGGGATTCGTAGACCGAGCGGCCGGCAATGGCAGCATCGGGACGAGCCAGGTAGACGTATTCGAAGACGCAGCCCTTGGGGGTGGCTTCGGCGAAGCGGGTGGAACGCACGCCGTTCTCGTCGATGGCGATCATTTCGCCGGGTTCGATTTCGCGGATGAACGAGGCGCCAACGGTAGCCAGTGCAGGCTGCTCCGAAGCAACAACCCAGCCTCGGTCCAGCCGGCCCAGGACCAGCGGGCGAACACCATGCGGGTCGCGGGCTGCGTAGAGGGTGTCCTCGTTCATGAAGACGAAGCAGAAGGCGCCTTCGATTTTCGGCAGCAGCTCCAGCGCGGTTTCTTCCAGCGACTGGCCTTCGGAACCGGCCAGCAAGGCGGTGACCAAAGCGGTGTCGGTGGTGTTGCCCTGGGCGAGTTCGCCGCGGACCTTGCCGCCTTCGGCCTGCTGCTTGGCGGAGACCATATCTGCCAGATCAGCGGAGTTGGTCAGGTTGCCGTTGTGGGCCAGGGCGACGGTACCGGCCTGGGTCGGGCCCAAGGTCGGCTGCGCATTGGCCCAGTGGCTGGCACCGGTGGTCGAGTAGCGGCAGTGGCCGATAGCCAGCTGGCCGGCCATGGAGTTCAGCGTATTCTCGTCGAACACCTGGGAGACCAGGCCCATGTCCTTGTAGACGTTGATACGCGCACCGTCGCTCGTGGCAATACCAGCGGATTCCTGTCCGCGATGCTGCAGGGCGTACAGGCCGTAATAGGTGAGTTTTGCGACCTCTTCGCCAGGAGCCCAAACGCCAAAAACGCCGCATTCATCCTGCGGCCCCTTTTCGCTTGGAAGCAGGTCGTGATTTAAGAATCCATCGCCACGCGCCATGTTGGTTATTCTCTCATGTTCCAGTTGGTCGACACCGACCAAAAATGTGGTGGGTGGCGGCCAGGTGCGCGGCCGCCTGCTCTTCTAATTCAGGAGAAAAGCTGCCTAGCCTTGTAGTCCGCTGGAGTCAGTGTCCTCGGCCAGAGGAACTGCCAGATGCTTGGTGGTTTTGCGTGAGGTCACGCGATCAACAATCACATACGCCAATGCGCCGATGCCTACGCCCAGGCCTGCACCGAATATGGCGAAGAATCCGGACGCCGAGGTGCGGGTGTAATCCTGCGATGGTTCGCCAAGCAGGCCAATGATGAGACCGGCTAGCGCGCCAAGGACCGCGAAAGTCAAAATGAACGGCCAGAACTTGGGCGACGAGTGAATATGCACTTCAACACTCTGATCGGCAGAAGACGGGGTAGCGGGGTGTTGCTCCATACCCTTAAGGGTACTCAATAAGTGGTAGGTGCGCTGACAAGTCTGCCCTAAGTCCCGAAGCATGCAATTGCCCAGTCTGCAAGGCCTCGGCCCAGCCGATACGCCCAGTAGCAAGGGAAAGCCAGAGTTCAGCAGGCATTTCGACCACATTCGGGGGTGTTCCGCGGGTGTGCCGGGGACCTGCTATGCACTGAGTCACACCGAAGGGCGGAACGCGTACCTCGACCGAGTTGCCCTCGGCGCGGGAGGCCAGCTCCTCCAGCGAAAAGCGCACCGCGGTGGCGAGCACCGGGCGGGCTATTTTTCCTTGTCCCTGCGTGGTTCCGGACCATTCGCGCAGGGCCGCTCGGCCAGCGGTTTCATCAACGCGCCGTTTGATTGCCATGGGTCAATTCCACTTTCTCTCAATGACGGAGAAACGTCATATTTGCGTGCGCTGGGCATCTACTGTGGATCTGGAAAACCAAGAAATCCAGCCATGCCAACTCTAGTTCAGCCAACGCAGCGCTGGTTGGATGCCGGCATGATGCTGTGCCGAAGACTTCCAGGGGGCGCTTTGGGCTTGCTGGCGCCGAATTCGCCCCGCGGCCCGGTGCCAGACGGGCGGCCAGATCGACGGGGCCTGCGGCTAATGCCTGCGCGTCATAGACGCGGTTGACCCGCTGGATCTCCGGTAAACTCGACCGGGTGAAGGTACTGGTTATTGGCCCAGGCGGCCGTGAGCATGCAATTGTCCGTGCACTGAGTGCAGACCCCTACGTCAACGAAGTTCATTGCGCCCCCGGCAACGCCGGTATCGCACAGGACGTCACCACCCACGCGATCGATGCGCAGGACCCTGCCGCAGTCGTCGCGCTCGCCCAGGAACTGGGCAGCGATCTGGTAGTCGTCGGCCCCGAAGCGCCGCTGGCCTCCGGTGTTTCCGATGCGCTGATCGCAGCGCAGATCCCGGTCTTCGGCCCGACCCAGGCTGCCGCGCAGCTCGAAGCGTCCAAGGCTTTTGCCAAGAACGTCATGGCTGCCGCTGAGGTTCCCACCGCCATGGCCCATGTGGCCACCAACCGCGAGGAAGCCGCCAGTGCGCTGGATGACTTCGGTGCGCCGTATGTGGTCAAGGACGATGGCCTGGCCGCCGGCAAGGGCGTCGTGGTCACCGGCGATCGCGACGAAGCGCTGGAGCACGCAGAAGCCTGCTTTGCCGCCGGCGGGACCGTAGTGATCGAAGAATTCCTCGATGGCCCAGAAGTTTCACTGTTTGTCATCTGCGATGGCAAGCATGCTGTTCCGCTGGCCCCGGCACAGGACTTCAAGCGCATCTTCGATAACGACGAAGGCCCGAACACCGGTGGCATGGGTGCCTACTCACCGCTGGAATGGCTGCCGGAGAGCTTCGTCGACGAGGTCATGGACCGCGTCGCTTACCCGACCCTGCGCGAAATGGAAAAGCGCGGCACCCCATTCACCGGCGTGCTGTACTGCGGCTTGGCGATCACCAAGCGCGGCATCCGCGTCATCGAGTTCAATGCCCGCTTCGGCGACCCGGAAACCCAGGCTGTCCTTGCCCGGCTGAAGACTCCGCTGGGCGGTGTGCTGCTGGCTGCCGCCAAGGGCCGGCTCGATGATGCCGAGCAGCTGACCTGGTCCGCGCAGACCGCAGTTGATGTGGTCATCGCCGCCGAGAACTACCCGGACACCCCGGTCAAGGGAGCGGTGATCTCCGGGCTGGAGGCAGCCAACGGAATTGACGGCGTGCACGTGATGCATGCCGGAACTTCCGCGGATGCTGAAGGGAACATCATTGTTTCCGGTGGCCGCGTACTGGCCGTGGTGGGCCTGGGTGATGGCCTCGCGGCGGCCCGCGCCGCAGCGTACGCCGGGGTTGCCGAGATCAGCTGGGACGGTGCCCAGTCGCGCACCGACATTGCGTTGAAGGCCGAACGCGGCGAAATCGCCATCGCCAACGAAAGCAAGTAGAGGACTACAGAACTCATGGCAGGATTCCAGACCGAAGTGCTCGACCTAGAAGGTTGGGACCATTACTACTCGGGCAAGGTACGCGACCTGTACGTGCCTGCGGGCTCCAGCTTCGAAGGCACCGACCGTGTCCTCGTGGTGGCCTCCGACCGCATCAGCGCCTACGACTTCGTGCTGGCCAGCGAAATCCCGGACAAGGGCAAGGTGCTCACCCAGCTCAGCCTGTGGTGGTTCGAGCAGCTGGGCGACTTCGCCAACCATGTCATCTCCACCGATGTTCCAGCCGAGGTGGCCGGACGCGCGATGGTGTGCAAGAAGCTGGGGATGTACCCGATCGAGTGCATCGCCCGCGGATACCTGACCGGATCGGGCCTGGCCGAGTACAAGGCCTCGCAGACCGTGTGCGAGCTGCCACTGCCGGCAGGACTGGTGGATGGCTCGCGCCTGGAACCGGCGCTGTTCACCCCATCGGCCAAGGCCGAGGTGGGGGAGCACGACGAGAACATCTCCTTCGAGCAGACCGTGGAACGCGTTGGCGCCGAAGTGTCCGAGGCGCTGCGCGAGAAGACCGTGGCCCTGTACGAGCAGGCCGAGCAGATCGCCCGCGCGCGCGGCATCATCCTGGCCGATACCAAGGTGGAGTTCGGAGCTGATCCGGCCACCGGCGAGATCACCCTGGGCGATGAGGTGCTGACCCCGGATTCCTCGCGTTTCTGGGATGCCGAATCCTACAAGCCGGGCCAGGCGCAGGCCAGCTTCGACAAGCAGTTCGTCCGCGACTGGCTGACCTCCGCCGAATCGGGTTGGGACAAGAACTCGGGCGAAGAACCTCCTCAGCTGCCAGCCGGAATCATCGAGAAGACCCGTGCCCGCTACATCGAGGCCTATGAACGGCTCACCGGCCAGGTCTTCAGCGCCTAGGCGCAGGCGAAGAACAACCACGCACGGCAAAGCCCTCCGCTGATCGAAGTGATCTGCGGAGGGCTTTGCGCTGTCCTGGGCGGGATCAGACCAGCGAGTCCTTCCAGGCCTTGTGCAGGGCCGCGAAGCGTCCTTCATCGGCAATCAGCTGCGCTGGGGTGCCGTCCTCGGTGATCTTTCCATCGTGGACCACCAGCACGCGGTCCGCGATCTGCACGGTGGACAGGCGGTGCGCGATGATCAGCGCGGTGCGGTTGCCCAGCAGGGTTTGCAGTCCGCGCTGCACGGCCCGTTCCGAAGGGATATCCAGGGAGCTGGTGGCCTCATCAAGGATCAGCACCGCCGGATCGGCCAGGAAGGCGCGGGCAAAGGAAATCAGCTGGCGCTGGCCGGCCGAGACCCGTCCGCCTCGCTTGTTCACGTCGGTGCCGTAGCCCTCGGGCAGGTCCATGATGAACTCGTGGGCGCCGACCGCGCGGGCGGCGGACTCGATATCCTCCGGGGAGGCGCCCGGCCGGCCCAGCGCGATGTTCTCGGCCACCGATCCGGAGAAGAGGAACGCCTCCTGGGTGACCATCACCACGTGCTGGCGCAGTTCCTTGTTCGACAGCTCGTTGATCGGCACCGAATCCAGTTCCAAGGTGCCCGAACGCAGGTCGTAGAAGCGGGCAATGAGCTTGGCTAGGGTGGATTTGCCGGCACCGGTCTGGCCTACCACCGCCACCGTTTGGCCCGCCGGGATCCGCAGGTCGAATTCCTCCATGATCACCGGGCCCTCGCCGTAGCCGAAGACCGCGTCCTTGAAGACCAGCTCGCCGGCCACCTTGCGGATGGTGCGCGGGGCCGCAGGCTCGCGCACTGTCGGTTCTTCCTCCAGCAGCCCCGAAACCTTCTCCAGGGCGGCGGTGGCCGACTGCAGCGAGGAATAGAACATGGCGATCTGCTCGACTGGCTGGAACAGGCGCTTGGAGGCCAGCAGGATGGCCACCATCGCACCGACCTGCATGGTGCCGTCGATGATGCGGAATCCGCCGTAGGCGAGCAATGCCGCCACCGTCAGGTTGCCGATCAGGACCAGTCCCGGCTGCAGGACGCCGAAGAGGTTGAAGGAACGCACCGAGTTCACCCGGTACTGCTCCGCGAGATCCGAGTAGTTCGCGTCGTTGGCTTCCTCGCGGCGGAAGGCCTTGACCGCGCGGATGCCGGTCATGGTTTCCACGAAGGTGGAGATGACCTTGGCCGAGACCACGCGGGATTCGCGGTAGAGCAGCTCGGAGCGGCGCTGGTACCAGAAGAAGAGGATCACTACCGGGAGGGCGGCCACGCAGACCACCAGGCCGCTGCGCCAGTCGAGGAAGAAAATCGAGACCAGGGTGAAGACCACGAACACGCAGGAGGAGGCCAGTTCCGAGACGCCTTGATCGAGCAGCTCGCGCAGCGTTTCCAGATCGGAGGTCTGCCGGGAAATGATCCGCCCGGAGGTGTAGTTCTCGTGGAATTCGAGGCTCAGCCGCTGGGTGTGGCGGAAGACCTGCTGGCGCAGATCCAGGAGCATCGCCTGGGAGATCTTCGCCGCGCTGGTGATGTACCAGGAGAGCAGCACGCCGCTGAGCACGGCGCACACGATGTATCCGGCCCCGGTCATCCCCAGGGCGCCCCAGTTGCCTTCGCGCACCTGCGGCAGGGTCCAGTCGATCGAGAAGGCGATCAGCACCGGAAGCAGCACGCGTGCCGCGTTGGAGAACAGCACCAGCACCACGGTGAGGACGAACAGCTTCTTCTGCGGCACGGCCAGCGAGGCCAGCAACCGGAAGGAACGTTGCCGCACGACCTTGCGTTCGGCGGCAGAGAGCTTGATGGCGTCTTCATTGGCGACGCCCAGTGGCTTGCTCATCGGGAGACCTCCACGGTGGCTGGCTGGTCTTCGTCATCCAGGCTGGCGATGACGAATCGGTAATGCTCATTGGTGCTCAACAGGTGGGCGTGGCTTCCCACCGCGTCGATGCGGCCATCGCGCAGCAGCGCCACGCGGTCGGCGAGCATCACGGTCGAGGGCCGGTGGGCCACGATCAGCGTGGTGGTTCCGGCCAGGACTTGGCGCAGCCTCTCGGTGACCAGTTCCTCGGTACGCACATCCAGGGCGGACAGCGGATCGTCGAGAACCAGCACGCTCGGACGCGCTGCGATGGCGCGGGCCAAGGCGATGCGCTGGCGCTGCCCGCCCGATAGCGACAGGCCTTCTTCGCCGATCAAGGTGTCTACGCCTTCGGGCAACGCGTAGGCGAATTGCGCCTGGGCGACGTCCAGGGCCTCGGAGAGCAGGGCTTCGCGCTGCTGCTCATCCAGGTTTTCCGGGGCGCCGAGCAGCACGTTGCCGCGAATGGAGGTGGAGAACAAGGTGGTGTCCTCGAAAGCCACGGCGATCTCGGTTCGCAGTTCCTGGAGGTCCCAGTCCTTGACGTCCTGTCCGTGGATGAGCACCTCGCCGGCGGTCGCTTCATGCAGGCGCGGAACCAGATTCAGCAAGGTGGACTTGCCTGAACCGGTGATGCCGACCAGGGCCATGGTTTCCCCGGGACGGATCTCCAGGTTGATGTCGGCCAGGATCGGCCGGTGGGTGCCGGCGGTATCCGGGTAGGCGAAGCGCACATGCTCCAGCTTCACGCTGCCATCGCGTTCTGCAGGGACCCGGGGCTGCGCGGGGGAATCGATGTCATTGATTGAATCCATGACCTCGAAGTGGCGGTCCAGCGCAGTTTTGGTGCTCAGCGTCATGCCCAGCAGCATTCCCATGCCCTCGACGGGGCCGGCGATGACCGCGGCGATCGCGAAGTAGGCCACCAGCGAGCCGACGCTCAGCGTGCCGTTGGCGACCTGGGCAATGCCGATGAGCAGGCCGATGCCCAGAATGGTTTCGGGCACCGCAACGACGGTGAGCAGGAAGCTGGCCAGGGTCTTGGCCTTGGTTATTTCGGTTTCCTGCAGGGACTTTGCCTGGGCGCTGAAGCCCGCGTAGACATGCGGCCCGCGGCCGAAGGCCTTGATGACGCGGATGCCGTGCACGGATTCTTCCACCGCGGTGGCCAGGTCGCCAGCCTGGTCCTGGCTGCGGCGGCTGGCAGCCCGGTAGTCGTTGCGGAAACGGTAGGCCTTGATGGCAATCGGGATGGATCCCAGCAGGTAGAGCAGTCCCAGGATCCATGAATGGGTGAACATCAGCACCAGCCCGGTGATGACGGTGACGGTTTCAACGACCAGCATCATCGCGCCGAATGCGAGCCAGCGGCGCAACAAGGAGAGATCCGACATGGAGCGGGAGAGAAGCTGCCCCGAGCCCCAGCGTTCGTGGAACGCCACGGGCAGGCGCTGCAGGTGCTTGTAGAAGCGGATGCGCATCTGCGCTTCAAGGCCGGCTGCGGGATTCAGCACGAATTGGCGGCGCAGGAAGATCAGCAGGGCTTCGACAAGGCCCAATGCGGCAACGATGCCAACAGAGAGCCACACCTCCGAGGCTGCTCCATCACGATGCAGGACGACATTCACCAGCCAGGCGAGCACCTGGGGGATGGCCAGCGCGACAATGCCGGCGCCGAGCGCGCAGAGGAAACCGCAAAAGAGCCGGGGGAAGATCGGCTTGACGAAAGGAGCAAGCCGTTTCAGTGTTGCGGAGAGCGGGACCGGATCTTTCGAACCGGCCTGTTGAGCTTGAGCCACGGTACCCCGCATTCATCCAGAAGTTTGACAGAGTTACAGACTACCGGCAGTAGTTGGGATAATTCAATCAATAGGCAACTATTGGAAAGAAGTGCTTCACATTGGAGGCAAATAATCCCCGGTCGAGCACCAAGAAGGTGCTTGACCGGGGATTACCCGAAGAAATTTCGTGGCTTAGTCGCGGGCAGCCAGGGTAACCATGACGGCTTCCGGCGGGCAGGCGAAGCGAATCGGAGCGAAGCGCGAGGTACCCACGCCAGCGGAAACATTCAACGGAACGGTGTTGCCGTTGTATTCCCAATCGCTCAGGCCGCGGGCGCGCCACGTAGGCAGATCGCAGTTGGAGACCAATGCGCCATAGCCCGGGATGCACACCTGGCCGCCGTGGGTGTGGCCAGCGAAAATGACATCAGCCTTCGCCTCGGTGAATTGGTCAAGAACCCGCTGGTAGGGCGCGTGGGTGAGCGCAATGCGCACGTGGGGCGCCTGGCTGCTTGAGGAGGAACCACGCGGCCAGCCAGCGAAGTGGTCCCGGTCGATGTGCGGATCATCCACGCCGGTAAGATCCAGGCGCAGGCCATTGAGCACCGTGGAATGCGCGCGGTTGGACATGTTGATCCAGCCGGCTCCGCCGAAAGCCCGGTGCATTTCTTCGAACGGCAACTGGTCGCGCGGGGCAGGGTTGGGAGTTCCGGTGGAAGGAGCCAAATACCTGAACGGGTTCTTCAGCTTCGGAGCGTAGTAGCAATTGGACCCGGGAACGAAGGCGCCAGGGAAAGCCATCAGCGGTTCCAGCGCCTTGATCAAAGCAGGCACGCCCTTGCGGTGGCTGAGGTTATCCCCGGTGTTGATGACAAAGTCGGGCTTCAGATCAGCCAGACCGCGCAGCCACTGGGCTTTGGCTTCCTGCCCTGGAACCATGTGGATGTCCGAAAGGTGCAGGACCTTGATGTCGCCGTATCCGCGGGGCAGGACCTTGAGCGATTCGTGGCGCAGCCCGAACTTCTGGGCTTCCAGCATGCCATAGCCCACCAGAGCTCCGCCGATGGCCAGAGCGCCGGTGGCGGCAAGGGCCGCAGTACCGCTGGCATGACGTAATGCCGAAGCGAAATTATTCTGTTCAACCATGACTTCTGTGCCATCGTCCTTTCAAGCCCGGAGGCAACTTCTGGTGGAGTTCTCCTATGCCAATCTAAACCGAAAGGCCGCGTCCAACCAAAGTTGAACGCGGCCTTTCGAATATTCAGCTAGTCATCGGACTTCTTGCCGTTGCCGTTTCCATTGCCGTTTCCGTTGCCGTTGTTATCGGAGTCGGGCTTCGGCGAGGATTCTTCCTTGGGCTTGGAATCTTCCTTCGACTCTTCCTTGTCATCGTCCTTCTCATCCGAGTCGGACTTGGAATCGTCTTCTTCCTTCGGCTTTGGCGGAGGCGGCTGGCGACGGGCCGAACCGAAGTTGTTCCGCTCGTATTCGTGCACGGCCTCCTCCATGAAGTCCACCCACAGCGGAGCAGCGTAGGTCGAGGAGTCGAGCACCATTGAAGCCCGCTGGTCGTTGATCATCGAACCCTGAAGCGTGTTCTTTTCCTCGGCTGCGGTCGCATTGACTCGTCCCACCCAAGCTGCAGTGGAAATGCCTGTCGTGTAGCCCACGAACCAAGTCGAAGTCGACCAGTTATTCGTACCAGTTTTACCAGCGATCGGACCTGAAACTCTACCCTTAGAAACTCGGTCAGTTGCAATAGACTTCAGTGTTCCGTTCAAGTCAGCAACGTATGTCGGATCAATTTCCTGCGAACAGCTCTTCTTCTGAACTTTGTAGTCATTACCATCTTTGTCAGTGATCGAGGTGATTGCCCGTGGTTCGCAGTATTCGCCTCTGTTGGCAAATGCCGCAAATGCAGCGGCCTGTGCCAGTGGGGTGATCTTAGGAGTACCGATAACGAAGGCGGGAGCCGCAGGGGAAATCGGTTTCCCTTCACCAGTGTCGTAATCTAGCAAACCCAGCTTCTCGGTGTAATCGGAAATATTGCACAGATCGAGTTTTGCCGCTTCTGCAACCGTTGCAGAGTTAACTGACCACTTGAGGCCGTAGTTAACTTTCATTTTCCGGGCGAATCCGCGCGATGCATTGCCAACGTGCCAATTATCGTAGGTTCGGGTAGAACCGCCATCCAAGCAAGAAGCTCTCCAACGGTAGGAACCTGAATAGTCCTGCCGAGTGGCATCAATGGTGTCCCACATATTGTGGCCCTCTTTAAGCCATGCCAGTGTGGTGTAAGGCTTCATAGTTGAACCAGCTTGGAAACCACCGGCGCCACCTAGAGAACGCTCAACAGAATAATTCAGAGTAGTTTTTCCGTGACCGCCAGCAGGGTCATAAGCCGTGTTTTGTGCCATAGTCAGAATGTTTCCAGTACCTGGTTCTACTGACACAATGGCGGACGCCACGTCTGTATTCGACTTGGCTTCCGGGTCGATGGCCTTGCGCGCATCCTTTGCGGCCTTCTGATTGAGCTTACTGTTCAAAGTCGTCTTGACAGTTAGGCCGCCCCGGTACAACATGTTTTGACGGTCCTCGCGGGTCTTTCCCAACGCATCGTTTTGCAGAACCAGTTCGGTGGCAAGATCGCAGAAGAAAGCGTCATCGCCAGCCGAATAACAGCCGGAAGACTGAGACTTACTAGGCTTAAGGTCGAGATCCGACTTCACCGCCTTGTCGTATTCCTTCTTGGTAATCGCACCGGCGCGGTACATATTGCCCAGCACCTTGTTGCGGCGATCGATGGAACGCTCAGGGTTGTTGAGCGGGTTGTAGACGTTTGGCAACTGAACCATGCCGGCGAGCATGGCCGACTGCTGCACGTTCAGGTCCTTGGCATCGATGGAGTAGAAGTGCTGAGCGGCAGCCTGCACGCCGTACTCTCGACTCGAGAACAGCACCAGGTTCAGGTAGCCCTCCAGTATCTCGTCCTTGGACATTTCCTTCTCGATGGCCACCGCGTACTTCAGCTCGCGGATCTTATCTGCATAGTCCTTCTGGCCGGAAACGGTGGACTCAGTGGAGCCGGTCAGTTCCTGGTTGTTCACCAGCAGGTTGTTCACGTACTGCTGGGTCAGGGTGGAAGCACCAGAGCGGCTCGAAGAGGTGAGGTTGCCAACTACTGCACGGGCGATGCCCTTGGGGTCGATGCCCTTGTGCTCGTAGAAACGCTCATCTTCCACCGAGATGATCGCCTTGCGCATGTTCGGCGAGATGTCATCTAGCTTCACAGGCTGGCGATTTTGCTGGTAGAAGTTCGCAATGACCTTGCCATCAGCGTCAAGGATCGTGGAAGGCTCCGGGATGGGGAGCTTTTCAAACGAGCTCGGGAGCGCGCTGACGATGTTGTTACCGGTGGTCAAACCGGTTTTTGCGATAGCTGCAATGGGCACGAGCATGCCTGCTGCGAGCACACCACACAGGGCGCTGATTCCGAAGAATGCAACGACTTTTCCCAGGGTGGTAGCGGTATCAAAAAAAGGGGACTTCTTGGCTGCCATACCCACTAGTTTACAAGGACGCGCTAACGTATCGAGTATGACTAAATGGGAATACGCCACTTTGCCGCTTTTGATTCACGCTACGAAGCAGATTTTGGACCAGTGGGGTGACGATGGCTGGGAGCTGGTAACCGTGGTTCCAGGCCCCAACGGCTCATCTCCAGTGGCCTACATGAAGCGTCCGAAAGCGTAACTAGCAACAACCTCTACTGAAGGAGAAATCCCATGCAAGAAGCTACTTCCTCGCGTGTCGAGGCTCGTCTGGCCGAGCTCGGTCATGCCTTGCCAGCTGTGGCAAAGCCGGTAGCCGCCTACCTGCCAGCCGTTACCACCGGCAACTATGTCTACACCTCCGGCCAGCTTCCGCTGATTAAGGGTGAACTCACAGCCGTTGGAAAGGTTGGCGCCGAGGTTTCAGCCGAGGAAGCGAAGGCCCAGGCGCAGACCGCTGCGCTTAACGCGCTAGCCGCCATCAAGGCCGAAATTGGTGATCTAGATCGCATTAAGCGCATCGTGAAGGTTGTCGGTTTCGTGTCGTCGGCACCGGACTTCACCGGACAGCCAGGCGTCATCAACGGGGCATCGGAGTTCTTCGGCGAGGTACTCGGCGATGCAGGCTTGCACGCACGCTCCGCCGTCGGCGTTGCCGTTCTGCCGCTGGATGCACCTGTCGAGGTCGAGGTCATCGCCGAATTTGAGTAATTCAAGGCAGATTCCTGCTGCGCGGTCCCGACGGGCATTCCCGGCGGGGCCGCGCAGCGGTATGGTGCGCCGGCTCTTTGATTTGCCACCGCATCAAATTGCCACCGCCGAAAACTGGTTCTCTTTCGGTTCGCGCACGCCGCGCACCCCGCGGCGCGCGTCCTCCATCTGCCTTGTGAGGGATTCTTCCCACGGCGTGGAGACCTATCTGACTTATCGCCCCGGGGGCTCTCCTCTGGGCAACGTGGCCTTTCCAGGCGGCAGCCACGAGGCGAGCGACCGTGCCACCTACCAATGGTTCGGTCCAAGCCTGTCCCAATGGTCCAAGCGCATGGACATGCTGGACCAGCAGTTGGCGCAGGCATACATCGTTTGCGCCATTCGCGAGCTCTTCGAAGAGACCGGAATCCTGCTGGCCGGCACCGATGAGCAATCCGTGGTCGAAATGACCGATGCTGAAGACTGGATGACCGCCCGCGAAGCAATCGCCGGACAGGACCTGGCCTTCGACGAATTCCTGCGCCGCCGCGGACTGGGGTTGCGCACAGACCTTTTGCGTCCGGTATCCCACTGGCTCAACCCGAACTTTGCCCTGCGCCGCTTTGACACCTGGTACTTCACTGCCACCGTGCCCAACCGCCAGGAGGCTGCCTTGCTGCGCGGCAAAGGCAAATGGGGGCGCTGGTGTGCCGCCGGGGAAATATTGGCCAAACGCTGCACCAGCGAGCTGGGGGACAGCGTTGGCCAACCCAACACCGTGGACCTCACGCTCTCGGAGATCAGCTACCCGGCGGTGGAAATGAACCTGGAAGCCATGGCGGAGGCCAATGGAGTGGTCGCCTACCTTTCGCGGGCCCGTTCGTTGAATCTCAAGCATCCGGACCTGCTGGTGCGCGATGGCATTTACTATCTGGAAGTCCTTGGCTCCATGAGCGCTGAATCCTCCCGCCCATGGCAGACTACTGCCGGGCACTGAAAGCAGAACTTAAACAAAACAGGCCGGGAATCCTTCAAGGATTCCCGGCCTGTTTGCATCACTGCGGGTTAGCGCGAGCGCTGACGCAGACGCTGGATGTCCAGGATCACGACGGCGCGTGCTTCCAGGCGCAGCCAGCCGCGCTGTACGAACTCGGCCAGAGCCTTGTTCACGGTTTCGCGGGAAGCACCAACGAGCTGAGCCAGCTCTTCCTGAGTCAGCTCGTGGGCAACCAGGATGCCGTCGGTAGCTGGGCGACCGAAGCGGTCAGCCAGATCCAACAGAGCCTTGGCAACACGGCCAGGAACGTCAGAGAAGACCAGATCGGCCAGGGACTCATTGGTACGACGCAGACGTGCAGCCAGAGCCTGCAGCAGCTGGATCGAGACCTCAGGGGAGTTCAAGATAGCCTTGCGCATGTTCTCGTGGCTCAGGCCCGCCAAGCGGGTCTCGGACACGGCGGTTGCAGTTGCGTTGCGTGGGTGTGGATCGAACAATGCCATCTCGCCAAACAGTTCGCCTGGGCCAAGAACAGCAATCAGGTTCTCGCGACCATCCGAAGAGGTGCGGCCCAGCTTGATCTTGCCCGAAACGATGAAGTACAGACGGTCACCCTGATCGCCTTCACGGAACACCGATGCGCCGCGGGAGAGATCAACCTCGGTCAATTCTTCGGTTAGCGCGGCGAATACTTCATCACCAAGCGACGCAAACAGTGGCGCGCGACGCAGTACCTCGATATCCATTAAATCTCCTGTCAACAGTAGTAGGCGCTTACTTCATTGTGCCGTATTCGGTAACAATGTGACAGTTTCCACACGTGGTTTAACCAAGAAAATGTTGAAAATCACGCACATTCGACTAAAACTCGCGAATCTGCTCGCAGAAATCCATCAGCTTCTAAGGGTACCTTGGGTCTATACGAACTTTATGAATGAACTGGGGTCTTGGTGCTCGGAATTTTCAGCTGGCTCGACGTAGTCATCTGCGCTGTTTTGCTGACGTTTTTCGTTGTTGGGGTTCGTCGAGGTTTTCTGCTGACCATTGGCGACATGCTCGGCCTGATTGTCGGCGGCGTCGCCGCATTCTTCGCCATCCCGCTGGTTTCCACCTTCGCCACGAACCCCTGGTGGCGGGTCGGCCTGATGATAGCTACCGCAGCCGTGCTGATCATTCTCGGACAAGCTCTGGGACGGGTGATTGCAACCCGCATCCGCCACTGGATGAATGTCGATTTCCTGCGTGCCGCGGACCGCATTGCCGGTGGCGTGCTGTCAGTGTTCATTACCGCCACAATCATCGGTGGCTTGGCCTTTTCCACTTCAAGCATGGGTATTCCAAGGCTTTCGCTGGAGATCAGCAAGTCCAAGATGATCGACTCGATTCGTGGCCTGACACCCGAGTTTGTCGATGCCGCTATTTCCACCGCACGCTCCAAGGTGATCGCCGAAACCCTCCCCGCATTCCTGGAGCCTTTCGCGCCCCCGGTCCAGGCGCCGGCTAACACCGAATGGGCAGCTAACGACCTGCAGCTGGCAGCTGCTCGATCGGCCGCCAAGATCTCCGGTACCGCGGTGCAATGCGGTGTGAACCTGACCGGTTCAGGCTTCGTTGTCGACCACGAGCTGGTCATGACCAATGCGCACGTGGTCGCCGGATTGAGCGCGGCAACCGTGGAGGTCGGCGGTGACGAAGTTCACCGCGGAAAGGTTGTTTATTTCGATCCCAAGGCCGACATCGCGCTGCTTTACGTCGAAGGACTGGAGGCAGAGCCCATCGACCTCGCCGCTGATGACCTGATGCGCGGCGACTCGGCAACTTTTGTCGGGCACCCAGCGGGCGGCCCGCAGCAGATCCGCGGTGCCCTGATCGCTTCCCGTGCCTTCGTCTCCATTGCCAATATCTATGGCGCGGACCCATCTCGAATTTCTGTCTACCAGCTCACCGCGGAAGTAGCCCAGGGCAATTCCGGCGGACCGCTGCTGGATGAATCCGGCGACGCGGTGGGCTTGATCTTCGCCAAGTCGCGCAGCGATGACGAGGTCGGCTTCGCCCTGAGCCTCGAAGAGATCGAGAACGCCATGGAACTGGGCGGCGATCGGCGCACCAGCATCAAGACCGGCGACTGCGTCACCGGCTAGGGCCTGCGGCTATTTGCCCAGCAAATGCGCGAGCTGCTGAACCGCCAGCTTGTAGCCGTGCACGCCCGCACCGATGATGATCGAGCTAGCTACCGGCGAGATGAAGGAATGATGGCGGAACGCTCCACGCTTGTGCACGTTCGAGATATGCACCTCGATGGCTGGCAACTGCACGCCGCTGATGGCATCGGCAATAGCCACAGAGGTATGGGTGAACGCGCCGGGGTTCATGATGATGCCGGCTGCGGTAGTGCGGGCCTCGTGAATCGCGTCGATGAGCACACCCTCATGGTTGGACTGCAAGGCGCGCAATTCGAAGCCGAGGGCCGCAGCGGTTTCCCGGGCCAGCTGCTCGACATCGGCCAGGGTGTCGTGGCCATAGATTTCCGGCTCCCGGGTGCCCAGCAGATTCAGGTTGGGGCCGTTGAGCAGCAAGATGGTGTTCGATGCGTTCTCAGTCATGAACTCAAATCTATTACACAACCGGGAAATTCCCGCCCGAATTCTTTGGCCCCGTAATACAAGAAGCCGCCGTTCGTCCACACCAGCGGTGTGGACGAACGGCGGCTTGCTGCACCGGGGCGTGCTGAGGCTATTTGCCCATGGACTGCGCGATCTGGCTCATCACCGTTGAATCCGACAGCGTGGTGGCATCGCCGACCTCGCGACCCTCGGCCACGTCCTTGAGCAGGCGGCGCATGATCTTGCCCGAGCGGGTCTTAGGCAGTTCCGGAACCACCAGCACATGCTTCGGCTTGGCGATCGGGCCGATGTCCTTGCCCACGTGGTTGCGCAGGGTCGCCACCACATCCTCGCCTTCCGCCGGCTCGGTCTGCAGGATCACGAAGGCCACCACGGCCTCGCCGGTGGTCTCGTCCTTCGCTCCCACCACGGCGGCCTCTGCCACGTATGGGTGGGCGACCAGCGAGGACTCGATCTCGGTGGTGGACAGGCGGTGCCCGGAGACGTTCATCACGTCATCCACGCGGCCCAGCAGCCAGATATCGCCATCGGCGTCCTTCTTCGCGCCGTCGCCAGCGAAGTACATGTTCTCGAACCGCGACCAGTAGGTGTCCTTGTAGCGTTCCATGTCGCCCCAGATGCCGCGCAGCATCGCTGGCCACGGCTCGCGGATGACCAGGAAGCCGCCCTCGCCATCGGCCACGGAAACGCCTGATTCATCCACCACGTCAATGGCGATGCCCGGCACGGCCACCTGGGCCGAACCCGGCTTGGTTGCGGTGACGCCCGGCAGCGGAGCGATCATGTGCGCGCCGGTTTCGGTCTGCCACCAGGTGTCCACGATCGGGGCCGGGTGTTCCTTGCGTTCGCCGTTCTTGCCGTTGTTGGTGCCGATGGCATCGCGGTACCACATCCATGCTTCCGGGTTGATCGGTTCGCCCACCGAACCCAGCACGCGCAGGGAAGACAGGTCGTAGCTATCCGGGATCTCGCGGCCCCACTTCATGAAGGTGCGGATCGCGGTGGGCGCGGTGTACAGGATGGTGACGCCGTACTTTTCCACCAGTTCCCACCAGCGGCCTTGGTGCGGGGTATCCGGGGTGCCTTCGTAGATCACTTGGGTGGCGCCGTTGACCAGCGGCGCGTAGATGACGTAGGAATGGCCGGTTACCCAGCCGATGTCCGCGGTGCACCAGTACACGTCGGTTTCCGGGTGCAAGTCGAAGGTGTCGCGGTGGGTCACGGCGCCCTGGGCCAAGAAGCCGCCGGTGGTGTGCACAATGCCCTTGGGCTTGCCAGTGGTGCCCGAGGTGTACAGCACGAACAATGGGTGCTCGGAGTCGTGGGCTACCGCAGTGTGCTCGGTGGCGGCGGTGCCGACGACGTCATCCCACCACTTGTCCAGTGCGCCGAATTCGGTGGGCTCGCCGTTGCGCTTGACCACCAGCACGTTTTCCACGGTGTGGCCCGGTGCTTCCAGCGCCGCATCCACTGCCGGCTTCAGCGAGGACGGCTTGCCGCGGCGCCAGGTGCCATCGGCGGTGACCACGAGCTTGGCGTCCGCGTCATCGATGCGGCTGCGCAGCGCGTCGGCGGAGAAGCCGCCGAAGACCACCGAGTGGATGGCGCCGATGCGGGCGCAGGCCAGCATGGTGATGACCGCTTCCGGGATCATTGGCAGGTAGACGGCCACGCGGTCGCCCTTGGCCACGCCCAGGGATTCGAAAGCGTTGGCGGCCTTCTTGACCTCTTCGGTCAGCTGCGCGTAGGTGTAGGTGCGGGTATCTCCCGGCTCGCCTTCGAAGTAGATGGCGACGCGGTCGCCCAGGCCGTTTTCCACATGGCGGTCCAGCGCGTTGTAGGCCGCGTTGAGCTTGCCGCCGACGAACCACTTGGCCACCGGTGCCTGCGACCAGTCCAGGGTTTCAGTGAAATCGGTGTCCCAGGTCAGTACCTGGCGTGCCTGGTCCGCCCAATAGCCCAAGCGGTCTGCCTTGGCTGCGTCGTAGCGGGCCTGCGTTGCGATGGCCTGATCGCCGAAGTCCTTGCTCGGGGCAAAGGAACGGGTTTCGGTCGACAGGTTGTCCAAGGTTTTCGAATCACTCACTGTGTTCGCGTCCTTCCGCGTAGTCACAAATATTTCCCTGTGATCAAAGTTACATCCTCCAGCAGGGCCGGTGTGCTTTGTGTCACCGGGAAAGGGGAAATGGGGTAATCTCTGCGCCGAGCGGTTAGCTGCACGCGATGAACAGCACGCCAAGATGGTGTCCAAGGGTGAAAACTTCACGCCCTCATGACACGATCTAAAGCGTGGCGAAGAAATTGGACAACGAAACCGAGCTGGGGCTGAAGCGCCGGGCACGCAAGATCAACCGGGAACTGGCGAAGGCCTACCCCTACGCGGTGCCCGAACTGGACTTCGAGAACCCCTTCGAACTGCTGGTAGCCACCGTGCTCTCCGCGCAGACCACCGACGTGCGGGTCAATGCCATCACTCCAGCGCTCTTCACCCGTTTCCCGGACGCCCACGCAATGAGCCAAGCCGAACGGGGCGAGCTTGAGCAGCTGATCCGCCCCACCGGTTTCTTCCGCGCCAAGACGGACTCCCTGCTCGGGTTATCCGCCGCCTTGGTTGAACGCTTTGACGGAGAAGTACCAGCCAAGCTCGAAGAGCTGGTGAAGCTTCCCGGGGTGGGACGCAAAACCGCCAACGTCGTGCTGGGAAATGCCTTCGGTGTTCCCGGAATCACCGTGGACACCCACTTCGGGCGCCTGGCCAACCGCTTTGGGTGGACCGATGAAACCGACCCGGTCAAGGTCGAGCACGCGGTGGGGGAACTGTTCGAAAAACGCGACTGGACGATGCTCAGCCACCGCGTGGTCTTCCATGGCCGCCGCGTCTGCCACTCGCGCAAACCTGCCTGCGGGGCCTGCGCCATCGCCAAGCTTTGCCCCTCGTTCGGCATCGGCGAGGAAATACCTGCCAAGGCCACAGCGTTGCTCAAGTATGAGCTCGCACCAGGACGGGAAGAATTGCTGGCGAAAATGATCGCCGGCGCAACCCGCCGCGAGCTGAGGGCTGAAGGATACGGATTGGACGCATGAGCGCGCGCTTGGAACTGGAAAAAGTAATTGCCCGCCACACGGCACAGGTCGGGGCAACGCAGAAACTGCCCAGCGAATGGGTGATGAGCGATATCGAGCTCGGTGCTGCGCGCCGTGCCGCGGTGCTGATCCTGTTCGGCGCTGCCGGCGAGGCGGCCCTGGAGCCGCACTCCCGGGCCGATGATCTGGACGTGCTGTTCGTGGAGCGCGCCGCGACCCTGCGCAAGCACGCAGGCCAGATCGCTTTCCCCGGAGGCGGCATCGACCAGGAGGACTCGAGCGTTGCCGACGCCGCCTTGCGCGAGGCGTGGGAGGAAACTGGCGTGGACACCTCCGGGATCGAGGTCCTGGGCACCTTGGGGGAAACCGAATTGCCGGTTTCGAACTTCCTGGTCACCCCGGTGATTGGCTGGTGGCATACCGAATCCAGGGTTTATCCGGCTGACCCGGCCGAAAGCGCCGGCGTATTCCGCGCCCCGGTGGCGCACCTGCTGGAGCCGAGGAATCGCCTGACCGGCGTGGTGCAGCGCGGCAATCAGAAGTTCAAGTCCCCGGCCTTCGATTTTGAAGACCGGATCATCTGGGGCTTCACCGCGATCGTGCTGGACAGGCTGTTCAACGAGCTGGGTTGGACCCAGCCGTGGAACAACCGCCGTGAACTGCGCATGGCCTGAAACCGGCTACTTCGCATCCGCGTAGTTCCCGGAGATCGCAACACTGACCGGGAAGCGCGGCGAGGCCTGGCCGAACAGGGAACGCCCGGCGAGCATGGCCGCATGCCGGATGAGCTGCTGCAGTTGCCCAGCCAATTCGGTGGGGCATTCAAAGACAATTTCGTCATGGACAAAGAACACCTGGCGGCAGGTCTGGCTCCACCCGGCCTGATGGATCAGGTGCCGTGCGTGGCCCATCCACACCAAAGCCCACTCCGCGGCGGTCGCCTGTACGACAAAGTTCCTGGTGAACCGGCCGCGGGCTCTCGCCGCGCCGTCAGCAGCCCGCTGCGATGCTTCGTCGTTGGTAGCTTTCTGCGCCTGCAACCACTGCTCATCGGCTGGCGGGCAGCCGCGGCCGAGGAAACTGCGCACGCCTTCACCTTGCTCGCCGGCAAGAGCTGCCTGTTCGACAAAACGCATGGCGGTGGGAAAACTGCGGGTCAGGGCCGCACCCACTGCACCTGAAGCGCCGCCGCCACCGCCGTAGATCACCGAGAGCATGCCCAGCTTGGCATCATCTCGGGAAGCCACGAGCTGGGCATCGAGCAGCCACTGGTACAGGTCATCTTGCTGGCCTGCTTTTTGCAATTGCTGGTCATTGGAAATAGCCGCAAGGATTCGAGGTTCCAGTTGCCTCCCGTCGGCCACCACAAACGTCGAGCCGGGACGGGTGCGCACGACCTGCCGGATGGAATGCGGCAATTGGAGCGCCCCGCCACCAGAAGCGGCCCAGCGTCCTGAAGTCACCGTTCCCAGCACATAATGCGGATGGAAGCGGCCGCCTTTCACCCATTGATCCAGCCACGCATCACCATGGGTGCTGGCAAGGCGCGAGAGTTTCTTGTATTCAAGAACCTCAGAAATCAATGGATGCTTGATCTGCTCCAGTTCCCAGGCCCGCACCGAGCTCACCGCGAAACCGGCCTTATGCAGGGCGCGCAACAGTTCCTGCGGCGAATCCGGGTTGAGCCCGGGACTGCCTAAGGCCTTGGCCAGTTGCTGGGCCTTGGCCGCGAGTTTCGGCGGCCGTCCATAGTCGGATACGCGTTCGCCCAATTGCTCGCGCAGCAGGGCGCGGTGTCCGGCTTCATCCCACGACAAACCGGCCGCTTCCATCTCGCAGGCAATCAACGCACCTGCCGATTCGGCGTGGATCAATAATTCCAGACGCTGACGGGTGCTGGGCTCCCGCGGCAACGCTTTGCGCTGGGCAACGTACATGGCTACGAGCTCGGAAAGGGACTCGCCGGAGGTCGGGGCGGCAAAGAGCGCATCCTGGTTGGCCCTTTCGTGAGCCTGAACTGGTCGTTCAAGATCGAAGTCTTCGAGCTTTTCCGCACTCAGCGGCGAGCGGTGCAAGATGCGTTGAGCCAAGGAGAGAATATAGGCCTTGGCCAGATGAACACCGGCAGAGACAAGCGGCTGCATCCACGGGGTGGTGCGGAGCATGGCCCAGCGGGGCGAATGCCGTGCCTCGATTTCGGCAACAAATCCGGCAAAATCATCCCGGGATACCGAGGCGACCGGCTGCAGCGAGTTGCCAGAGTACGGGTCGCGAAGATCGATCAGGGCATAGCCATCAGGATCGGCAGCAAGGAAAGCGATGGCACTCATGGATCTATTGTGCCGTGCCAGCGGCCGATATCCCCAGTTGGTTGGCGAGCGGCACGCAAATGATTGGGCAGATGCCACGCTCGATGCATGAAATGGCTATCAGAGTCCTCATCGGCTGAACCGCTGAAGAGCACCCAACGATTCGTGATGACTGAACTGGATTTCGCGCAGGCGCCTCCCAACAACGCCAGGAGGCCGGCAGCTGCTGACCGCACGGCGGAAGATGAGCCGATCTGCACCATCGTGAGCAACGATGCACGGATTATTGAGCGATGCGCGGTGATCGCGGTCGGCGCGGCGGTGAGAATCAACAAATGCACCGACCCGCAGCTGCTGCCCGCCGATGGTTCTGGGCCGGTGCTGTGGGGCAGCGACATGGCAGCACTGGCCGAAAATACGAGCCGGCCGGTGGATGTCCTGGTCGGTCTGGAAGATGGCGAGGCCATCGTGTGGAGCCTGGCCAGCAGAATTCCCAAGGCAAGGGTGGCAGTTTTGCCCTCGGCCAGCCAATGGCTCGGCGAGTACCTGGGCCTATGGGCCATGAGGGCCGGGCATGGACACACACTGGCACTGCATTCCACAGCAGGCGGGCTGGGAACAACGACCCTGGCCCTGTTGCTGGCGCATGCCGGGACATTAAGCGGTCTTCGCAGCGCCATGATTGATCTGGATCCGCATTCCCAGGGCGCTTGGCCGCTGGTTTGCACGCAACCGCCAACGGGAATTGGATGGGAAGAATTGCGGCAATCCGGTGGCGCGCTTGCTGCTCATCAACTGGCTGAAACGCTGCCGAAGCTTCGCGATACCGCGATCTTGACCTGGTCCCAGGCAAGCAGAACGCATGAGCTGGAAGACCAGCTGGTGATCCGCCTGCTGGCCGCCGCCCGGCAAGGATTCGATCTGGTCGTAGTGGATGCCGGGCGCGCACCGCATCCGCAACGGCTGGCTCTGAACCAATTCATAGACCGGAATATCGCCACTGCCAGTTCGCTGACCGTGCCAGCCTCCGGGGAAGTGGTGCTGTGCGGGGAACAGAAACTACGCAGCACCCCTTCGGGTTTTCCTCAGATTCTTGGTGCCTTCCCCGATTTTCCCCGGATCAGCAAAGCGATCGAGCGCGGCCAATTATTCGACAGTTTCAAATCCCGGGCATTGCGCCAGCACCTGTCCAACCTCTGCCTGATACCGCAAATGAAGGAGCAGTCCCCATGAGCCCGGGCCGGCATAGCCACAACGCCAACCCATCAACGGGTGGGCCCGTGCTGGATGCCAAAATCCTTGAATCCGTGCGTGAACGCGCATTGCTCACCGGCGGGCAGCTAGATGCGATTGCCTTGGCAGGAGCCGTTCACGACTCCGGCGCGGCTCTGGGTTCCCAAGGTGCCGCACAATCGCTGGAATCGCTGCAGAACGAAGTGGCAGGATTATCAATCCTCGAGCCTTTCGCACAGCGGCCCGAGGTGACCGATGTCCTGGTCGACGGGCAAGGGATGGTCTGGACGGATTCTCCGGCCGGCCTGCAGCCCACCGAATTCCGGTTTTCTTCCCCAGAGCAGGTTCGGACCCTGGCCGTCCATCTTGCAACCCTTGCGGGCCGACGGCTCGATTCAGCTAGCCCGTTCATGGACATGAGCTTGAAGAATTACCGCGTCCACGCTGTACTGCCTCCAATTGCCACAGCCGGACCGCTGATCTCGATTCGCGTCAAGCGCAGTGCCCAGCTCGAACTGGGCACCGTCCTGGAAGGATCGAACGGGTTCTGGCTACCGCTGCTTCAAGCCATCGTGGAACGCCAGATGAACTTCCTGATTACCGGAGGAACAGGGAGCGGCAAAACTACCCTCCTGCAAGCCATGCTTGCCGAAGCCAATCCGCGGCACCGTCTGGTCATCGTGGAAGACTCGCAAGAACTGCATGTACCGCACCCGCATGTTGTGTCCTTGCAAACCCGGTCGGCCAACGTCGAGTCTGCCGGCCAGGTGCAGCTGAAGGATTTGGTTGTCCAAGCCCTGCGCATGCGCCCTGACCGACTGGTCGTTGGCGAATGCCGTGGGGAGGAGATACGCGATTTTCTGGCAGCCATGAACACAGGGCATCAGGGAGCCGCAGGCACCATGCACGCCAACAACCCGCAGTCAGTTCCGGCCCGCTTGGCGGCGCTGGGTGCGCTCGCCGGATGGAGCGTGCAGGCGACTTCGTTGCAGGCCTCCAGCGCCTTGGATCTTGTCATTCACATGAACAGGGGGAGCCAAGGGCAGCGCGGACCGGTGGCTCTTGGATGCCTGGACACCGGTAGCGATGGCCAGATGCACATGCGGCGCCTGATAGACCTGGACGCCGCCGAACCGCTGGCCGACTACGGGCACAGCTTCCTGGCGAACAGATTTGGCCCATCGCTCACGCGCACCATTGCCAAGGCGCTAGGCGATGAGCACGCCAAGGAGCGTTGACCAATGCTGATCCTCATCTTTGGCGCACTGGCCTTGTGGCTGTGGATCCCCGCGCACCCGGCAAGCAAAATCAACGCGGGTTCCCTGCGCAGGCTCCGGGATCGCGGGGCGGAACGCCACACGGACGATGACCAGGTAGTGAGCACCGATGCCCGCATCATTCGTGAACTCTCGGCGCTGCTCCGAAGCGGATTGGATTTCCATCCCGCAGTTGATGCGTTGCTGGAGGCCGAGGACGACAGCGGGAACATCATCCGAGCGCTCAAGGACCTCCAAGCAACGCATCGGCTAAGCAACAGCGCTCCCGGACCCGGTCTTCCGGCGGAGCAGGGACAAGGTCCAGCGGTGCGACGGCTGCACTGGTGCCTGGAACTCTCCGAACGCAGCGGTGCCAGCCTTGCCGATGTGCTGGAACGGCTAGCCGAAGACCTCGAATGCGCCCTAGTAGCCCAGCAAGCATTCGAAGCGGCCATGGCAGGCCCGAAAGCAACCACTAAGTTGCTGACCTGGCTTCCACTAGTCGGGTTTGGATTCGGGCTGCTTGTGGGCATTGATGTTCTAGGCACAATAGGCCGATCATGGGCGGCGCAACTCAGCGTGCTCATTGGAGCACTACTGTGGATCGCCAACCGGATCTGGTGCCGGAAGCTCATGCAGGCAACCACTAGCCAGGCACTGTCATGATCGCGCTGATTCTGCTTCTGGGGGCGCTTTCCATCGCTCTGGCATTAGGACCGCCCAACTCGAAAAGTCGAGGAAGCAAGGCGCCGCAGCGCCTTGGGAAAAGACGGCAGGACGATGAAAAACCTGTTGAGCTGGTCCTGGATCTGAGCGCCAGCCTGTTGGATTCGGGAATGCCCATCACCGAGATCCTCGATCTGCTCGGTCACAGCATTGAACAGTGCGCGGTGCTGCGCAGCGTAGCGCGCTGCTTGGAAATGAACATGGCTTGGGACAAAGCCTGGGAAGCCGTTCCGCCCTGGCTCGACCCGCTGCGGAGAGCACTGCACTTTGCCCACATGACCGGAGCGCCGGCAGCCAATCTGCTACGAAATACCGCGATTCTGCAACGCCGTGAACATGCACAGAAAGTCGCGCGCCTCGGAGCGCAATTCGGTACCAGGCTCGTACTGCCTCTAGGGGCCTGCGCACTGCCGGCTTTCATCGCTCTGGGCGTGGTGCCACTGATCATCGCGCTATTCCCCAGCTACCAGTAATCCCCGGCCGAAGGTTATGCCCAGCTCGTAGGAAACCCATGTTGCTGCCCGCGGCGCTCGCCGAAGGTAGAAGCACAACATCCACGGCATCGACGTCGGGGATGACAGTCTAGAAAGGACAACACAATGAACCGACGGTTCCGGGAAATCAGGGATCTGCTGCGAGAAGAGCAGGGATCCACCACCGCCGAATTTGCTATGGTCACGCTGGCTGCCGTGGCTTTTGCCGGCTTGCTGATCAGCATCCTGTCCAGCGGCGACGTACGTGGCATGCTGATGGGCCTGATTACTAAAGCGCTGTCGCTGTAGGCCATGAGCTTTAGCGACGAATCGGGTAGCAGCACCGCCGAATTTGCGGTGCTGCTACCCGCGGTTGCCATGATGCTGTCCTTGGGTTTGTGCTTGGGTGTCGTCGGGATCCAGCAGATCCAAGTTCAGCAGGCAGCCGGCGCCATGGCCAGGGAATTGGCCCGCGGCGAGGACGATGCAACCGCTCGCGCCAGCGGCGTGAGGCTGGCAGGAAGCCAAGCCCGCTTCTCGCTATCAACAGCCAATGGCTACTGGCAGGTTCACGTCAGCAAATCGGTGAGCCTTCCAATCGTTGGCAGCCTTCAAATCCATGGACAAGCCAGCGTGGCCGTCGAATGAAAAAGCGGCGGAGCCTTCGAAGCGAACAGGGCAGCGGAACGGTCATGGCAACAGCGCTCGTGGTTGTTGCACTGCTAATTGCCGGTGCCGTCTTGGCATGGGTTGCAGCAACCCGAGCCGCGATGCAGGCTGCCAGCGCCGCCGATCTGTCGGCGCTGGCTGCTGCGGATACGGCCCGCGGGTTGCGCCCCGGGGACCCCTGCACAGTTGCGGCGTTGTTGGCCGAATCCAACGGTGCACTGCTGGCAGCATGCACGGTGGAACCCGACGGTCAGTCGGTGCGCGTTACGACTAACGTTCCTGTCGGATTCCGCGCCATGGGCATAGAACTGTATCTGGCCGAAGCCCAGGCACGGGCGGGCGCACCGCCACTGGATGCACCGGGGCGGTGAGCGTGGCGGAAGCTGTTAGCGGTGGTGCGCTGGCTCCACGTCGTCAAGCACGGCCGTCAACAGCAAGATCGCTCCAGCCTTGTCCAATGGATTATTGCGGTTACCGCACTTGGGGGACTGCACGCAGCTTGGGCAGCCGTGCTGGCATTCGCAGGCCTCGATGGCATCCCGGGTAGCCCGGATCCAATCGGTGAAGCGCTCGAAACCACGCTCTGCGAATCCAGCACCGCCAGGCTGCGCGTCATAGACGAAAATTGTCGGATGGCCGGTATCCATGTGCAGCGCAGTGGATACTCCGCCGATATCCCAACGGTCGCTGGTAGCAACCAGCGGCAACAACCCGATCATGGCATGCTCGGCAGCATGCAAGGCTCCGGGGAACTGATCTACCTCCAAACCAGCTCGAAGCAATCGCTGCTCGGTCAGGGTGAACCAAATGGACTTGGTATTCAGATCCCGGGCTTCAAGCTCCAACGGTTCTTCGGACAGCACTTCATTAGAAGCCACCGACTTCCGCTGGAAAGACACGACCTGGGTGGTCACAGTGACTTCACCGAAATGAATCGTCAGTTCTCGGTGGTTACGGCTGCGTTCCTCGGAATCAATGGCAACCGTGGTGAGATCACGCGCCGTGGTGTAGTAATCAGGATTCACCCGAGCCACGATCACCACGTGGTTCTGCTCATCAAGTTCTTCCACATGGTAGCTGGCACCCTGATGGACGTAGATGGCCCCGGGATGCGCCTGATAATGCGTTTGCGGAGAATCCATCGTGCCTAGCAGAGCGCCGGTTTCCGCATCGATGATGTCCACTGGTCCACCGCCATCGGCCCGAATGGAGAACATCCCTGCCGCGTGTTGCGGATGCGTCCAGAACCATCCAGCCGGGCGCCGGCGCAAGTAGCCGCGTTGCACCAGCGAATCCAGAAGCTGTTCGGTCTGCGGACCAAAAATTTCCAACTCCTCCGGGCGCAGGGGAGATTCTTGCGCGGCGGCGCAGAGGTGGCCGCTAAGCACATACTTATTCTGCGGATCAAAGACTGTCGCTTCGACACCCAAATCGAAGATGGCTTCGGGATGATGCGCAAGGTAGGTGTCCAACGGATCTTCAGCTGCGACAAAGATCGCCAGCGCATCCTGGCCCGCACGTCCGGCACGGCCGATTTGCTGGAAGAACGATGCGCGGGTGCCTGGCCACCCAGCCACCACTACCGCGTCCAGCCCCGCAATATCGATGCCCAGTTCCAGCGCCGAAGTTGAGGTGACACCCAGCAGCTCGCCACTGCGCAATTGCTTTTCCACCTCACGGCGTTCATTAGGCAAGTAGCCCGAACGGTACGCTGCAAGCCGGACGGATAGATCCGGTGCAAATTTTTCGAGATGCTTGCGGGTGAGCGTTGCGATTGTTTCAGCACCGCGGCGGGACTTGATGAAGACAATGGTTCGAACATGATCAGCCATCAGATCGGTGAGGATCGAAGCGCTCTCGGCGATGGCGGTACGCCGTACCGGCGCACCATTTTCACCGCGGTGATCACTCATCGGAGGTTCCCACAAGGCCATCACCAGCTCACCGCTGGCGGAGAAATCGTTGGTCACCGCTTGAGCTGGCGCCCCAATGAGACGCCCGAAGGATGCTTCGGGGTCTGAGCTCGTCGCGGACGCACCGATGAAGACCGGACAGCTGCCGTAATAGGCGCAAATGCGACGCAACCGGCGCATCAGGTTGGCTACATGTGCGCCAAAGACCCCACGGTAGGAATGGGCCTCGTCGATAATGATGTAGCGAAGGCGCTTGAAGAATCTGGACCAGGCCGGATGGTTGGGCAGGATGCCGCGATGCAGCATATCTGGGTTGGTGAAGACGAAGTTGGCGTGCTGGCGTACCCAAGCACGTGTGGCCTGGTCGGTATCGCCATCGTAGGGAGCGGCTCGGACCCCGGGAACGCCCAAGGACTCCACAGCGGAAAGCTGGTCGGCTGCCAGTGCTTTGGTTGGGCAGATATAAAGCACCGATGCACCGGCATCAGCATCGTTGAATCCGCTGTCCTTCGTCTGGTACAACTGTTCCAGACTTGGCATCAGGTAGGCCATGGACTTGCCTGAGGCGGTACCGGTGGAAACTATGGTGTGGTGGCCCTCGTGGATGAGGTTGGCTGCTTGGGCCTGGTGCAGCCAAGGCTGTTGGATGCCCAGTCCCTGGAATATCCCAACTAGTTCAGCGCTGAGCCACGCTGGCCATTGGCTGGTGATCTCGTCTTTGGCAGCCCTGGTGCGGCGGTGCACCACAGCATCGGGATCATTGGTCCGGTCATAGGGATCTAAGAGAGAACGCACTGACTTCACGAGGACGCCTTCCGGACCGAGAACTGCTGGAGTTAAAGACTATCGCCGTGGGGGGGGGGGGGGGGGGGCCCCCC
>NZ_JBCPSN010000008.1:0-89188 GCF_051129975.1 Glutamicibacter sp. Je.9.36 | reverse complement strand
CCGATGTGAACACTGCGGATAACGCTGATGCGAACACCGATGCCAACACGGATGCGAATACTGACGCGAACACCGATGCGAACACCGATGTGAACACTGCGGATAACGCTGATGCGAACACCGATGCGAATACTGACGCGAACACCGATGCGAATACTGACGCGAACACGGATGCGAACACCGATGTGAACACTGCGGATAACGCTGATGCGAACACCGATGCGAACACGGATGCGAACACCGATGTGAACACTGCGGATAACGCTGATGCCAACACGGATGCGAATACTGACGCGAACACCGATGTGAACACTGCGGATAACGCTGATGCGAACACCGATGCCAACACGGCGGATAACTCGGCTGAGAACACTGGCGACAACACTGCGGACAACACTGAGCACCCGATCGTCAGCGTTGTGCCTGATTCCGTTACGGAAGGCGACGAAGTTACCGTGATTGGTGACAAGTTCACTCCGGAAGGCAACGTCAAGGTAATCATCCGAAACTCAAATGGTGAAGAAACCCCAGTACATGAGGGCGATGTCATCGTTGATGAAGATGGTCGATTCGAGTACAAGTACGATACCGATGGCTTGCCTGAGGGTATCTACACCGTTGAAGTGACGGACGAAGAAACCGGAAAGACTTACACTGAGTACTTCCAGGTAACTCCGGACGATGCCGCTGAGAACGAAGTTCACATCGATATCACCCCTAATCGTTTGGTCAAGGGTGAATCGGGAATCGTAACCGGTAAAGAGTTCACCGCAAATGGCGAAGTCAAGATCGAGCAGAGCCAGCTGGGCGACACCAGCTCGGACGTAGCCAAGATCGCTGCTGCTGCCATGCCTGAAACCGTTACCGCTGACGACAAGGGCGACATTAGCTTCGAGGTCGACTCGACTGATTTGGCACTTGGTAGCTACTTGATCGTTGCAACTGATGTTGAAAGCGACGCATACGGGTTCACAACCTTCACCGTTGTGGCTGACGATTCGACGGATGTGAACACGGCAGACAACACTGCGGATAACGTTGATGCGAATACCGATGTGAACACTGCGGATAACGCTGATGCGAACACCGATGCGAACACCGATGTGAACACTGCGGATAACGCTGATGCGAACACCGATGCGAACACCGATGTGAACACTGCGGATAACGCTGATGCGAACACCGATGTGAACACTGCGGATAACGCTGATGCTAACACCGATGTGAACACTGCGGAGAACGCTGATGCGAACACCGATGCGAACACCGATGCGAACACCGATGCGAACACCGATGCGAACACCGATGTGAACACTGCGGAGAACACTGCGGAGAACGCTGATGCGAACACCGATGCGAACACCGATGTGAACACTGCGGAGAACGCTGATGCGAACGCCGGTGCCAGCACGGATGCAAACACCTCGGATAACTCGGACTCTAAGTCGGATGACTCTAAGGGATCCCAGAAGGATGACTCCAAGAAGGATCGCCTTGCGGATACCGGTTCTAACGGAGCCCTCTGGATCAGTGCAGGTGCACTAGCACTTGTACTGCTCGGAGCTGGTGTGGCTGTCTTCGCGCGAAAGCGTTCAGCATAGTCGAACTGCAGTAATTTGAAATAGGAGGGGCATCTAAACGATGCCCCTCCCATTTCGCTTTCAAGTAGTCTTTGCAACAATTCACGGGTGTCGAAGAATTTGGAGACAATAGCCTGATGAGGCAACAGAAAACTAAGCCCAAGCTGTTTACAGTGTTGGTGCTTTTAATTGCGGGTGTAGCCGCGTTAGGGCATATCGGAGCCACATTGGCGTTCACGGGTCCTTCAACACCCATCAAGTCATCATTACAGCCCGAATTGAACAAGTATTTTCTAGGGCCGTTAGATCAAGGCTGGAGCCTTTTTGCTCCTGGCCCCTATTCGCAAGATGAATATTTCACAATGCGTGTATGTCTTTCTAGCGCGGAAATTTGTGCCAAGGGTAGCCAACATGGTGCGAAATTCTCAGAGTGGCGCGACGTTACGGCCGAAGAAATGGAAAGCCGTGCCGGCAACATGTTTGCCAATCGTGAGACAAAACAATCCAAATCTATTCACGGACGGCTATGGAGTGCGGCTTCGGATTTGACTGCGGATTCTCGAGCGGAAATTTCTAGACCCTTTATTCAGGGAACGCCCGTTTTTGGTGTGGAACTCAACTCAGCGGAGGCCCGCGAGAAGTATTCTGCAACAGAATTGAGCAATCTTCGAGCCTATAAACGTATGGAAGATACGGCCGTCGGATTCGCGTCACTCTACGCAATAGAACAGTGGGGCGGAGCATCAATGGTGGAAATTAAGCTCCGACGTGAACCAATTGTTCCGTTCGCTCAGCGGAGCGATGAGAACGCAACAACAAAACCTCGCGAAACCTACATCGGATGGCGAGATACCAAGGAATTTAGTCAAGCGGCGGTGTCGGTATGGAGCTGAAACGTGAAACAAGCAGTGCTCCTTCGATCAGCGAATGGATTTCTAAGAATCGCGATTTCGTCCCCAAAGCACTGAACTGGGTCTACGGGTGGTTTACCGAAAACCGGCATGCACCATACGGTCTTGCAGTCATGCGCATGGCGTCGGGACTCTTCATTCTGGGTTGGTTAATTGCCAACATACCAGTCGCAGCTAAGATCTGGGGACCTGGTTCCGAGTACCTTGAACCCTACCGTTCTGTACTTGGGTACCAGTGGCCTTTGGATATTCTGCGTGACGCGGGTCTCGGGTTCTTCGTCTTTTGGTACGTGATGGCCATCGTGTTGGCAATCGCATTTGTAGTTGGTTGGCAAACTAGATTCGTCACGCCGCTCTTCTTCATTTTTTATACGGCGATTAACGCACAGAATACGCCGGTTTCGGATGGCGGAAATTATTTCATCCGTATCATGCTGATCTATCTGATTTTTGCTGACTTGTCCAAGCACTGGTCTGTCGATTCTTGGCTACGTAAACGCGCGGGGAAAACGAAGAAAGAATTCGAAGCCGTTACGGTGCTGCACAACCTTGCGCTATGCCTGGTCGTAGCCCAACTTTGTATTGTCTATCTTGAAGCTGGGCTGTACAAGGTTCAAGGCACACTTTGGCAAAACGGTACAGCTATGTACTACCCGGTTAGTTCCGAGGCGTATGGTGTCTTCCCTTGGCTTAGTGATTTGATTACTACGAATTCGTGGATCGTTGCCTTGATCACCTATGTGACAGTGCTTGCTCAAATTGCATTCCCATTCATGCTGTTCCATAAGATCAGCCGGAGAATTGCGCTGATTACTATTCTTGGGATGCATATCGGCATCGCAGTTGTTATGGGCTTGCCTTTCTTCTCAGGAATTATGGCTTCCGCAGACGCTGTGCTGGTGTCTAGCGCGACCTGGTTGACGATTCAGCGCTGGTTCTCAGCGTTGTGGAGGGGGCGGTTCCGTGCGAAGGAGCCGTCGCTGACGGTCTCCGAACAGGACGAAGTTGGCGTGGGATCAGGCGAGAAAGTCTCTTCCAACGCCTAGGAGAAGAAGCGCTAGAAAATAAACTTAGGGGCGAACCGTTTTGGTTCGCCCCTAAATTTATGTATCTCTTAGTTCAGGCAGCCATTGCGGGCCTATCCAGATTATTCGCCTACGTAGAACAGGCGCTTGTTCACGAATTCGTCCATGCCCAGCGGGCCAAGCTCGCGGCCGAAGCCCGAACGCTTCACGCCGCCAAACGGCATTTCTGCACCCTCTGCGCTGGCTGCATTCACGTTGGTCATGCCGGACTGCAGCTTCTGAGCCACCTTGGAGGCACGCTCGACGTCGGTGGAGTGCACCGAACCGCCCAGGCCGTAAATGGTGTCGTTGGCCAGCTCGGTGGCCTCCTCGTCGCTGGATACCTTGTAGACCACTGCTACCGGGCCGAAGAGCTCCTCGTAGTAGGCACGCATCTCCTTGGTGATGCCGGTGAGCACCGCAGGGGAGTAGTAGGCCGAAGGGCCGTCGTGCAGCACGCCGCCGGCGTGCAGGGTAGCGCCCTTGGCCACGGCGTCCTGGACCTGCTCGTGCAGGGACTCTGCCGCCTTGCGAGAGGACAACGGAGCGAAGGTGCCCTCGGCTTCCGCCATCGGGTCGCCGGGCTGCAGACCTTCGGCACGCTTGGTCAGTTCGGAAACGAACTCGTCATAGATGTCTTCCATGACGATCATGCGCTTGTTCGAGTTGCAGGCTTGGCCGGTGTTGTCGATGCGGTAGCCCCAAGCGGTATCCACGATCCCCGGTACGTCATCGGAGTCCAGGACAACAAATGGATCCGAGCCGCCCAGCTCCAGTACGGCCTTCTTCAGGTTGCGGCCGGCCTGCTCGCCGATAATGGCGCCAGCGCGCTCCGAGCCGGTCAGGGAAACACCCTGGATCCTGGAATCGGCGATGATGGTGGAGATCTGGTCGTGGGTGGCGAAGAGGTTGTTGTAGACGCCGGCTGGTACGCCAGCCTCATCCATGATTTCCTGGATGGCCAGTGCTGAACGCGGGCAGGACTCGGCATGCTTCAAGATGATGGTGTTGCCCAGCATCAGGTTAGGTGCCGCGAAGCGCGCTACCTGGTACAGCGGGAAGTTCCAAGGCATGATGCCCAGCAGCGGGCCAACCGGGCGCTTCTGAACGACGGCCTTGCCGCCGGAGAAGGACTTGATCTCCTGGTCCGCTGCCAAGGCTGGTCCCTCGGTGGCGAAGTACTCGAAGATCTCCTGGCAGAATTCGGCTTCGCCCACGGCCTCGGACAATGGCTTGCCCATTTCGGTGGTCATGATCCTGCCGAGTTCTGCTGCGCGCTCGGCGAAGAGCGTGCCTACCTTGGAAACAATCTTGGCGCGTTCGTTGATATCAACGTCCTGCCATGATTCGTAGGCGCTCTGCGCGGCAGCCAGTGCCTGTTCGACTTGCTCATCGGTGGCCGCGGCGAATTCCTCGACGACTTCACCGGTTGCCGGGTTCAAGACCTTGTAGGTTGGGGCGCTCATCAATGCTCCTGTCGTATGCACAAAAGTGGTCAGCGTAAGCCGTGTGGATCTAACGCTAGCGGACTCCACGCAATAAATGAATGTAATTCACTTCATATTGCGTCTACTCCGAGCTTATCCGCAGAAACAACATTCAGCCACCAAGGAACAGCAGGTATTTGGCTTGAGTAGAAGTTGCAGACGGAAGCGAATGAAAAAGCCGCGGTTTCCAAGACTTGTCTTGGAAACCGCGGCTCAAGAACACAGGTATTACCTGTGTGATCAGTGGATTACTAGCCGATAGCGGAAGAACGCCACCAGTCGATTCCGGCATCGCCCTGGGCGATCTTGGCAATCTGGGCCAATTCGGACTCGGAGAACTCAAGGTTGTCCAGCGCACCCAAGTTCTCGTCGAGCTGCTTGGTGGACGAGGCGCCGATCAATACCGAGGTTGCCGCGCCATCTCGCAGCAGCCAGGCCAGGGCCATCTGCGCCAGCGACTGCCCGCGCGTCTGCGCAACCTCGTTCAGGCTGCGGACCTTGGCCAGGTTCTGATCGGTCAGCTGGGCTTCGAGCGAACGGCGTCCGCCCTGGCGAACCACATCAGTGGTTTCCAGGTACTTATCGGTGAGCAGGCCCTGGGCCAGCGGGGTGAAGGCAATGGTGCCCATGCGTTCCTTTTCCAGGGTTTGCAGCAGGCCGTGCTCTACCCACGGGTTCAGGATGTTGTACGACGGCTGATGGATTACCAGCGGGGTTCCCAGATCCTTGGCGATAGCCGCAGCCTCGGCGGTGCGTTCTGCCGAGTACGAGGAGATGCCCACGTAGGTGGCCTTGCCCTGGCGAACCAGGGTATCCAAAGCGCCGATGGTTTCTTCCAGGGGAGTCTTCGGATCGAAACGGTGCGAATAGAAGATGTCCACGTAGTCCAGATTCATCTTCTTCAGCGAGGCTTCGCAGGAGGCCAGCAGGTACTTGCGAGAGCCGAAGGTGCCGTGCGGGCCTGGCCACATGTCGTAGCCGGCCTTGGATGAGATGACCAGTTCGTTGCGGTAGGGCTTGAAGTCCTTTTCCATCATGCGGCCGAAGTTCTCTTCGGCTGAACCTGCCGGAGGACCGTAGTTGTTGGCCAGATCGAAGTGGTTGATGCCGTTATCGAAAGCGTGGCGCAGGATCTCGCGCTGGGAATCGAATGGACGGTTATCGCCGAAATTCCACCACAGTCCCAGGGATAGCGGGGGCAAGCGCAGGCCGGAATCGCCAACGCGGCGGTAGCCGAAGTGCTCATAGCGGTCTGCGGCAGCAGTGTAGGGACGGTGCAGTTCCGGGATGGACGGGAGGCGTTCGTATTCCACGAGGCACCTTTCTGCCAGGTCAAGCGCTGGCGAGCGGAAATCGATTTGACGTCAGTTTCCACAATAGGCCAGAGCCTGAACTAAATAAATAGCGCAAAGGTGAATCCGCTGTGTGCGTAAAGGTTTCGTGGATTTGGATTAAATGAAGAACCGACCCGCCAGGCCAAGGAGGTAACGCCTGTGCGGATCGGTTCATCTAGATCACTCGCACCTTGAGAAGGTAATAACCACACTAGGAGCTGAAACTTGAAAGTAGCTGAATGCGAGGTGTGCGGTCTCTTGGGAAAAGGCTTTTGCTAATAATTCGAGGGCGGATCCGAAGCCGGGAATGACTCGTCTTCCCACTCTTCGACGAGAGCTTCATCGTGCTCGTCATGGCGCTTCTTTTCTTCTGCGGCCAGCCGCAGCTTTTCCTCTTCGGCGCCACCGGGCTGCCCAGCAGCTGATTGTTCAGGCATGATCTTCCTCCCAACTTCCGTGGGCCACCCCCTGCGGATGGCTGGACCCTGTGTCTTCAGTGTTCACCTATTAGCCGCGGATGTCGAGGGCGGCGGCAAACACTGATTTCGCCTTCACCGTCAATACAGGATTTAATCGAAGGCATGCCGATGATCAATAATCCCGCAGATGGTTCCGAAATCTTCTTTGACGATGACGGGGCTGCCGGGGAGCCGATTCTCTTCCTCCATGGCTCCGCTCTGTCCCGGTCCATCTGGAGAGGGCTCGGCTACACCAAGGCGTTGGGCCAGGGACACCGAACCATCCGCATGGACCTGCGCGGGCATGGCAAGTCAGCCAAATCCCATGACGTGGCTGACTACACCATGGACAAGGTGGCCGGCGATATCCGCGCGGTGATGGATCACCTGGGCATCGGACGTATTCACATTGTCGGCTACTCTTTTGGCGCACGCACCGGGCTGCACATGGCCATGCACCACCCAGAGCAGGTGATCTCGCTGATCATGCTCGGCGGCACCTACGAAATTACCCCCGGCGAAATCGGGAAGCTCTTCTTCCCCGGCTACCTCGAGGTCCTGCGCAATGGCGACATCGAAGGATTCGTCACCGGGCAGGAAAAGAATGGACGCCTGGATCCAGCAACCCGCATGGCCTTCAAGTCCAACGATCCGCTGGCCCTGGCTGCCTACTACGAGGCCGCTGAGACCTTGCAGAACATCAACCTGTCCGAGCTGGGCAAGATCAGAATCCCGACCTTGCTGCTGATCGGCACCCGGGACCAGCCGCGCTTCGACCAGAACAAGATCATGGTCCGCACCTTGCCCAATGCGCGCATGGTGGCCTTGCCGGGGCGAACCCACGGCAGCACCCTGTTCCCGATTGAGCCTGTGGTCAAGGCCATCGAGTCCTTCTGGGCTGGACGCCAAGCATGAGTTCGGCCCGCTTCGACCTGAACAGGATTGCTTCAGGGCTGGCGTTCGGTCCCAGCAGGGAAGAACTCCATGAATCCTTGGTGGCTAATCCTGCCCAGCCGCTGGTGATCCAGGCGCCACCGGGTTCCGGCAAGACGACGATAGTTCCGCCCACGGTAGCCAACGCCCTGGACCAGGCAGGACTGGCTGGCAAGATCATCGTGACCCAGCCGCGCCGTGTTGCGGCCCGGGCCGCAGCCCGTCGCCTCGCCCAGCTTGATGGATCGGTTCTGGGCCAGCGCGTTGGCTTCGCCGTGCGCGGGGAACGGCAGTCTTCGGCCCAGACCCGCGTGGAATTCGTGACCGCAGGCCTGATGCTGCGCAGGTTGCTGGCCGATCCGGATCTTGCCGGAGTGAGCGCGGTGATCATTGATGAGGTCCACGAGCGGTCGATCGATACGGACTTGTTGCTGGCGATGGCCAACCAGGTCAGCGAATTGCGTGGTGACCTGTCGCTGATCCTGATGAGTGCCACCTTGCACGCCGGGGAACTCTCGGCGTTGCTGGCCCGTGGCCAGGCCGCTCCAGTGCTCAGCGCCCACACCGCGCAGTATGCCGTGCAAGAAGCTTTCGACAGCTTCGCTGGAATCCGGAACACCGAACGCGGGCTGAACGATGACTACCTGCGCCACGTTGCCGCCGTCGCGGTACGCCACAGCGCGGAAGCCAACGCAGCAAGCGCAACCCCGGTGGACACCTTGGTGTTCGTCCCCGGGGTACGGGAAGTCGACCGCGTCTGCTCGCAGATTTCTGCCTCCGGAGTGCAAGCCCTGGCCTTGCACTCGCAGATCTCTTCCAAGGAACAAGACCGGATCCTCAGCGAGCCGGAGGCTGGCAGCGCCCCGCGGATCATCGTCTCCACCTCCATTGCCGAATCCTCGGTGACCGTGCCGCGCGTGCATCTGGTGGTGGATGCCGGCTACGCCCGCGAGCCGCGCCGAGACAGCTCGCGTGGCTTCTCGGGGTTGATGACCGTGGTGGCCAGCCGTTCCGCGGCCACCCAGCGGGCGGGCCGGGCAGGACGACTCGGGCCGGGCAAGGTGGTGCGGACCTTGGACCCCAAGTCCTTTGCCGCCGCCCCGGCGCACTCCACACCGGAAATCCGCACTGGCGACCTGGTCGCCGCCGGCTTGTCGCTCGCGGCATGGGGGACCCCGCGCGGCGAGGGGCTGGCCATGTGGGAAGCGCCGCCGGCTGGCGCGATGGCCAGCGACGAGCAGATCCTGCGCAGCCTGGACGCGGTTGATGGAACCGGGCAGATCACCGCCCTGGGCGAGCAGATGATGAAGGTTCCAGCAGATCCGCGTGCCGCCCGCGCGTTGCTCGAAGGCAGCCGGATTTTCGGCACCCGGGCTGCCTCGGATGCTGTCGCATTGCTGGCCAGCTCGGAACGCATTGCCAGTGCGGACCTGAATGAAATGCTTGCCGCGGTGCGCCGGAGTTCTCATCCGGCGCACCGTGCCTGGAAGCATGAAGCGCAGCGCCTGGAAAAGCTCCTGGGCAGTGCGGAAAACCGCACCGGGCGGCAGCCTGCACCGGCAGCTGCGGCTCTGGCAGGCGTGTGCGCTTTGGCGTACCCGCAATGGATTGCGCGCAAGGTCGGCCCGGAGGAATACCTGTTGGCTTCGGGGACCCGGGCAACCTTGCCGCGCGGCAGCCAGCTGATGCATGAGGAATTTCTTGCGGTCGCCGAGGTCTCCCGTGCCGGATCCAAGGCGGTGATCCGACGGGCCGTTGGCATCGAACTTGGCACTGCCGTCGACCTGTTGCCGCAGATGCACCAGAAGCGCGAAGTGGCGGAGCTGGTTGACGGCAGGATCACCGCTCGCCAGATCGAGAGCTTTGGCGAGATCGAGCTGGCGGCCCATCCGGTCAAGGCCACCGCAGAGCTGGGCATGCAGGCTGTTGCCAGCGCCATAGCCACGCAGGGGATAGCCTTCTTCGGAACGCACGAAAAGTTTGATGCCTTGCGTCGGCGAATGGCCGTGGCCCATCGCCTGCTGGGCGAACCCTTTGCCGCAATGGATGACCAGGCCCTGATTGCCTCGGCTGGCAACTGGCTGCAGCCGGTCTTGCGGCAGGTAGCCGCCGGCAAGAACGCAGCCAAGGTTGACCTGTATTCGGCATTGCGGACCTTGCTGCCATGGGAGCATGCCCATGATTTTGATTCGCTGGTGCCCGAACGGCTCCAGGTGCCTTCGGGATCAAGGATTTCCGTGGCCTATCCCGAGGTCGGTGAAACCGGTCCAGCAGTCGTCGCCGTGAAATTGCAAGAATGCTTCGGGCTCGATGAGTCGCCGCGGCTGGTCAAGCGCAAGCTTGCTGTCCAGTTCCACTTGCTTTCGCCCGGTGGCCGGCCGCTGGCGGTGACCGATGACCTGGTCAGCTTCTTCAATGGGCCCTATGCCCAGGTGCGTTCTGAAATGCGCGGGCGCTACCCGAAGCATCCTTGGCCGGAGAATCCATGGGACCACGTGGCAACGGCCAAGACCAAGAACCGATTGGGCCGGCAGTAGGCAAAAGCACGCCGGGGCCGAGGCCCGGAAGAGTGGGCCAGGTCCCGGCGTGCTTTCCGGCGCCCAGGTTCTAGGCGAACGCTGAGAAGCCGGTGATGTCGCGGCCCATGATCAAGGCCTGCACGGTTTCGGTGCCTTCATAGGTGTGGATGGCTTCCACATCGGCGAAATGGCGTGCCACGCGGTTGCTGGTCAGGATGCCGTTGCCTCCGAGCAGGTCGCGGGCGTTCGCTGCGATGGCGCGTGCGGTGCGGGTAGCGGTGTACTTGGCCAGCGACGCCTGCGGGCCGGTCAGCTCACCGGAAGTTTCGCGCTTGGTCGCCTGCATGACCAGAACCTGGATAGTAGCCAGTTCGGACTGCATGCGGGCCAGGCGCTCCTGGACGATCTGGCTGGCGGCCAGCGGACGGCCGAACTGCACGCGCTGCTTGGCGTAGCTCACGGCCGACTCGTAGCAAGCGGTCGCGTGTCCCACGGCAGACCAGGCGACACCCAGCCGGGTGGCGAACAGGACGCGCGAGGTGTCCTTGAAGCTCTTGGCTTCGGGCATCACATCGTGGTCCGGAACGAAGACGTTCTCCATGCGGATATGCGCCTGCCAGATAGCGCGCAGGGAGAGCTTGTTTTCGATGGTGGTGGCCTTGTAGCCTTCGGCATGCTGGTGCACGATGAATCCGCGGACCTTGCCCTCGTCGTCGCGGGCCCAAACGATGCTCACGCCGCCGACCGAGCCGTTGCCGATCCATTTCTTTTCACCGCTCAGGCGGTATCCGCCCTCGACCTTGGTGGCACGGGTTTCCAGCGAAACCGAGTCGGAGCCATGAGTTGGTTCAGTCAGCGCGAAAGCGCCTGGAAGTTCGCCGCGCAGCATGGGGATGGCGTACTTCTCGATCTGCTGCGCATTGCCGCAGTACAGCACGGAGCGCAGAGCCAGACCGCCCTGGACGCCAACAATGGTGGAGACCGAACCGTCGCCACGGGCCATTTCCATGTTGACCAAGCCGGCAGCCAGCGGGCTCATTTCCTCGTAGCCTTCCAGGTTCAGGCCATCGCGCAGCAGATCCGCATCGCCGAGCTTCTTGAGCAGATGCAGCGGGTAGTCGGCCTTGTCCCAGTACTCATGGATGTCGTCCTTGACCTCGTCGAGGATGAATTTGCGGGCTTTGGCTCGCCACGCGTTGTCCGCTTCGCCGACTTCGGCGAAGATTCCGGTCGGATCGATATTGACGTCTCCGGACCACAGGTCGTATTCGGGTTCGACAACGCCGGCGGGAAATTCAAAACCGGTCTCCAGCTGGGACATTTCAGATGCTCCTAATAGCTACGGTGAAAAAGCTTCACTCCTAGACTAGTGGAACGCAGTGCCATGTCAAGAAACTTGGTTTCAGAAGTTGTGTGGAATCGATTAGTTTCCGTGCTCTTTGAGCGCGCGGGAGACGGCCTGGAGAATCGTCTGTTCATCGGCGCCGGCATCCAGGACGGAAACCACCACGCTGGGGGCCGCCGGCTTGGGGGCGGCCGCTGCCTGTCCGGGGTCGAGCAGATCTGCGAAGCGGTTCAGGAACTGGCGCACATCGTTGGCCAGCTTGGTGCGGTCCGTGCTTTGCGCATCTTTCAGCCAGCTGCGCAAGTGATCGTTGTGGATCGCAACCAGGCCAGCGCTAACGCCTAGGCACAGCGATTTCTCCGTGGCGCTCCTTGCCAAATCGCGACGCTTCAGGAAACCGTAAAACGCCCGTTCGTAACGGTGAGTGGAGACCAGCTCGCGCTCTCGCAGCGACGGCACCGAGGAGAGCAGCTTGTGGCGCAGCTGGGCACCTTCGGGGTTGACCGTGTACTGGTCGAAAACCACATGCGCGGCATCGATGAGCGTAGTGATTGCATCAACCGACGAGGCGGCCAGCGTGGTCTCGACGTGTGTAATGATCATTTCCTGGTCGGCGAAGACCATATTCTCTTTCGAGCCGAAACGGCGGAAGAAAGTGGAACGGGAAATGCCAGCGGCAGCTGCCAGCTCGTCGACGCTGGTGGCATCGAAGCCCTGGGTAATGAGTAGATCAAGGGCTGCTGGGGGTACTGCGGAAGAAGCGATCATGATTCATGAATTTAGCACGATTCAAGCTGGGAAATTCTTGGGTTCAGCTATGCGCGCCGCGCAAATGATTGTGAACTACTGCGCCCATGACTACGCTGAACATCAGGGCGTTCCATGCAGGAACGCCATTCTTGGACGAAATGAAAGAGAAGTGAGGGCCCATGGGAATCTCGATTGCAAACGCCGCGCTACGTTTGGTCAGTGGTGCGTTCATTCTCAACAGCGGCATCAACAAGTTGCGCATCGATGAAGCCAGCGCCGCAGGCCTGCAGCAGATGGCAGCCAACGGCGTGCCTCAGCTGGCCGAGCTGGAACCGGCAGTTTTCGGCAAGGCCGTATCCATCGGCGAGATCTCGCTGGGTAGTGCCTTGCTGCTGCCGCTGATCCCATCGCGGCTGGCCGGCTTGGGCCTGGGCGCATTCTCCGGTGTGCTGCTGGCTTCCTACCTGCGCACTCCGGGCATGACAGAATCCGACGGCATCCGCCCAACCGCGGATGGCACCGCCCTGGCCAAGGACGTATGGCTGGCAGGTATCGCTGTGGCATTGATTCTTGGCCGCAAGGGAGCCAAGAAGATCAAGAAAGCAAAATAAGCGGACGGAATCGCTTGAGCAAAACGCTCGGCACGCCGTAAGTTGATCTTGGAGACTGCGGTTTTCAGCGGCCACATTTGAACCACAAGCTAAGAGGAGAACCAATGGGTTTCTTAGATGATGCAAAGAAGAAGCTGGGCGAGGCAGTCGAAAACGCGAAGGACTTCGCAGGCGACGCTACCGAGAACGTGAAGAACTTCGCAGCGGACGCCCAAGAAAAAATCGGCGAGAAGGTCGATGAATTCAAGAACGGCGATAGCAACGAAGAAACTGAAGACGAGGTCTAGAGACCACGAAGCCAGCGCCTGATCCAGCGACTTTCGAGTCCTGGACCAGGCGCTGGCCCCGTTAAGAGCTGCCTTTGGCTATTGGCGCTGCGCCTTCTTGCCATCGCTGAGGAACGCTACAACGAGCACAGCAGCCACGCCGATGAAGCCTGGCAGCATCAGAGCCTGTCCCAGGCCAACAGACGTGGCTTCCATGATGACCGCAGGATCCTTGGAATCTGCCTGCGCGATCTGTGCCGAAATGCGGGCATCCATCATCACCGCGATCAGCGCAGAACCAAGCACTGAACCGATTTGCCGGGTGGTGTTGTAGATCCCTGAACCGGCACCCGCATCACGCGCGGTCAGGTCCTTGGTGGCTGCCAGCGACAGCGATGGCCAGATCATGGCTGAACCGATGCCTTGAACCGCTGAAGGAATCAGCAGCATCCACAGCGGGATATCGGCGTGCATCATGAAGGCGTAGACCACCGTGGCACCGCCAAACAGGAAGAACCCGGGCACGGCCAAGATCCGCGGGCTGAGCTGATTGACCTTCTTTCCCAGCTGCGGCGCGAGGAAGATCGCCACGAAAGCCATCGGAGAAATCATCAACGCGGATTCGGTGGGAGTCAGGCCGCGGACATTCTGCAAGAAGAACACCATCGGCAAGGCGATGGTCGCGATGGTCAGGCCCATGAAGGTGATCGCGACATTGGCCAAGGAGAAATTGCGGACCTTGAACAATCGCAGCGGAACCAGCGGTTCAGACGTGGTCTTGGACTGCCACCAGATGAAGGCTCCCATCAGCACCGCGCCGATGATAATCAGATGCCACGAATTCAGCGGGCCAATGAATGGTTCCCAATTGGTGGCATCGCCTTCCTGGATGCCGAAGACCAAGCAGAACATGGCTAAAGCCGAAAGGATGACGCCGAACCAGTCGAAGGAATGCGCTTGGGATTCAAGGGCTGGCACGAATTTGAAGACCATGGCCAAGCTGACTACCGCGATGGGCAGGTTGATGAAGAAGATCCATTCCCAGCCGATGGAGTCCACCAGCAGACCGCCGGCAATCGGACCGATCAGCGAGGCGATGCCCGCCACTGCGCCCCAGAGGCCCATGGCTGCACCGCGGTGCTGATAAGGGAAGAGCCGGGTAATGAGCGTCATGGCCTGAGGGGAAATCATCGAAGCGCCGAGGCCCTGGACGGCGCGCGCCGCCACCAGCGAGCCGAGGGAATCGGACAAGCCGCACCACAGCGAGGCCAGCGAGAAGACCACCATGCCGATGAGGTAGATATTGCGCGGACCGAAGCGGTCACCGAGGCGCCCGGTGACCAGCAGCGGCACCGCGAAGGTGAGCAGGTACGCGCTGTTGACCCACAAGATACTGGAGATATCCGCGTCCAGCGACGTCATGATGGAGGGCATTGCGGTGGACACGATCGTGGTGTCCAGCAGGATCATGAAGAAGCCGATGACCAGGGCCCAGAGGGCACGCCAGGCGGCTTTCTTGTCGAAGTGTGTTTCGGGATTCGCAGATTCAGGCACTGGTCAAGGCTAGTCCCTATCAGCCCTGTGCGGAACGGATAGCGAAACTATGCATAGGAAATCAGTCGAAACTCACATCGCCCGAGATGCGGGTGGCGACATCGCCACTGACCCAGACGCCTTTTTCGGTAGCTTCAATATGCAAGATCGCTTCGCGGCCCAAACGCGTGCCCTGGCGCACGGTATAGCGCTGGGGTGCATAACCGGTCTGCGTCAGCCAGATGCCGAACGCAGCATTCAGCGAACCGGTGGCAGGGTCTTCCGGAACAGCCTCGCCGGGAATGAACGCACGGACCTCATAGTCGGCCGGAGGCTGCAGCACCACATTGCGGAAGCGCTCTTCGGAGCGCTCAAAATCAGAGAAGTCCAGCGGACGCAGCTCTTCGCGGGTACCGGAAACGCGCGGCATGACCGACCCGCGCGGTTGCCACACGCTCTGCGAAACGCTGGCGGCGGTGTAGGGGCCGATGACGCCTACTTCCAACCCCTGCAGCGCCTCATAGTCAGGTTCGATGCCCAGCACGATATCGGCGTCGCGCAGCACCAGGCCCGCAGGATGAGGACCGTTGACCAACCACTGGTGGTCCACCACGTCTTCTTCGCGAATGCCCAGTCCGGCAATCGCCCATTGCAGGACATCTGGTTCCAAAGGGCCCGACCGGGTCAGCGGGGGTGCGAGGAAGGCCAAGCGCCGCGAGTGGCGGTCGCTGCTTTCCCGTTCCACACGCACCGGAATCAGCCCTGCGCCGCATTGCTGGATCAGATGGCCTGCGGGACCAGCCTCGCCACCTGACTCCAGCCAAGCATGAGCCGCGCCCAGCGTCGGATGGCCAGCAAAGGGCAGCTCGGTGCTCGGGGTGAAAATGCGAATGGCGTAGTCCGCTTCCTCATCGGTGGGCTCGACGAAGAATACGGTTTCCGCAAGATTCATCCACTGCGCAAAGTGCTGCATCTGGTCATCGCTCAGGCTGTCGGCATTGAACACGACTCCCAGGCCATTGCCGTTGAAAGCAGTGGGTGCAAAGACATCAACCTGCTGATAAGAGAATGTGCGCGACATACTTAGCATGGTGGCACATTAATCAGCAGGTTGACCCGGTGTTACGTGGTACGTCACGCAAAAAGTTGCGAACGCATCAAGGAAATGAACCTTCTTTACCAATGGTGCGCAATATCGATAACCAAGCGTGAACCGTCGCCAGGTCCCGGCAGTGCGAACACGCGCATGGGCAGCCGTGCCCTGGTCGAGAGCCCCACTTTGGTTTGGCCTTCAAAGCTGCCCAGCCACACCAATTGGCGGAACGTCGTGTAGCCCAGATTCTTCACTTCGGCGCCCGGGTTGAAATCCTCGGCCGTCGGGGCCTGCACCAGGATTTCCAGGTTGGCACCGCCAGTGGTGTCCACCTGCAGGCCGGAACCGATTCCGGTCAGTTCGCTGACATACCTGGCTGAATGGCTGGCAGCTGGTCCTGCGAGATCGATGACCAGCCGGTCAAAGCACAGATGGCGTCCGGTGCGAAGATTTTCCACTGCGGAATGCGTGGACAAGGAGCCGGTTTTGGCCAAGGATCCCCAATAAACCGTTGGGCAGGAAGCAGACGCGAGGGCGGCCGGAGCGGGTGCCGCCGCGGAAGCGGGCGTCACCACGAGCAAGGCTGCCGCCACCGTGCCTAGAACGATTCCAATTTTTCCGTGGCGCATATGGATCACCGTCTCTCTTGGTTTGCGCCCGCAGGCAGAGCGTACTGCCAGTGAATCAACTAAAGGCCTGGAAAGCGGCAAGCGCAAGGGCAGAAAAGAATTGGAACCACTCTGAGACGGTTCTGCAATGGAGCAGGAGAACTCCCGGGCCATAGGGCGGAAAGCAGGTTCCACACAGCATTTATTTAGCGCCATATGACATGCTTTAAACATGTCACCTACCCCCGTTGAACCCATCGGCGAAACCGTCGAGGAAGTCATTACAGCCTCAAGCTTCCTCCCCGAATCGTTGCAATTTTGGGTTGTCCTGCTCATCGGTGCGCTCGTAGCCGCAATCCTGGCGTTTGTTTTCAGCGGCGTTGCCCGCCGCGTGCTGCGCCGGATCGGCGTGGACGAAGCCGACGTGAAAGCCACCAGATTCCCGTTCTTCGGCCTGGCTACCTCGATCATTGCCAAGTCGGCTTTCGCGGTCTTCTATCGAGAACGCACTTGGTACAACCCCTGGCAGTTCGCCATCCTGATCATTCTGGTCTTCTTCCTCACCTGGTTCATCATCAAGCTGGTGCGCGTGATTGAAACCGGCATGATGGCACGCTTCGAGGCGAGATTCGGTCCAGGGCGCAGGCTGGCCAAGGTCCAGACGCAGGTCGGCCTGATGCGACGGGTACTGGTTGCGGTGCTCTGCATCATTGCCATCGCTGCGGTACTGCTGACGATCGAGCAAGTCAGGGCGCTGGGCGCCGGCCTGTTGGCCTCGGCTGGCCTGGCTTCGGTGGTCGTTGGCCTGGCCGTGCAGTCAACCTTGGCGAACGTATTTGCCGGCTTGCAAGTGGCCTTTACCGACTCGATTCGCGTGGACGACACGGTGGTAGTCGAGGGGGAACGCGGCACGGTAGAGGAGATCACCCTCTCCTACGTCGTGGTGCACCTGATCGACGGGCGCCGGATGATCCTGCCATCGACCTACTTCACCACGACGCCATTTGAGAACTGGTCGCGGCGCAGCACGGAGATCTCCGGAAACGTAGCACTGCAGCTGAAGCTCAATGCGCCGATTTCCTACTTGCGCCAGCGCAGCAGCGAACTGCTTGAAGCCTCCGATTGGTGGGATGGCCGGGACAATGAGCTGCTCGTGACCGACGCGCAAAACGGCTTGCAAACAGTGACCATTTATTTATCCGCGCGCAATGCCGGGGACCTGTGGAACCTGCGCAATATGCTTCGGGAGAAGCTGCTGGCCGAGCTGGTGGAAAACTACCCTGATTGCCTGCCGGATCCCCGGATGATTCCAAGCAACCCCGTCTAGCGGCATAACGGAAGCCGCTGATCCCAGTACTGTGAACTGGGGTCAGCGGCTTTTGCCGTTTCCGGGGACTTAGAGCCGCAACGCAGCGGGTCCGTAGTCGTTGTAGCGCTCCTGGCGGGCCGTCGCTTCGCGCAATGCCGAGATGAGCGACTCGGCCTTGCCAATGAGATCCTGGATCAAGTCATCGTCACGTTCCACCCAAAGGTATTCGGGAACCGCGCGCACCGGCACGAAATTATCGTGCTCTTCCCAAACGAACAACGTGCGTTCGGCCCCGATCACATGCTGCTGCCAGAGCACCTGGCGCAGGTAGCTCTTGGGGATTTTCTTGAATGGCTTGTTGGTGGTCTTGATTTCAGCCAAAACCGGAACACCCGATGCATCGAAACCCAAGCCATCGGGAGTCGCCAGATGGAGTCTCGAATGCTGCGAGTGGAAGAGCTGGGAGGAGGGGAAAATATTGAAATTCTCTTGGACCCAGGCAGCGATGACCGGTTCGCGCTTGCGCCCGTGATCGGTGTAGGGGTTGCCGGAGAAGCCATTGCCGTAGAGCTTGTCCCATGCGGCGTTCTTGATGGACTTCTCGGTGGACAACTTGGCCACGTCCGTTGCGGTGATGCCCTGGGCCCGTGCGCGGAGCCACTCAATGCGGTTGGAAGAGTCGGCTAGAACACGTTCGAAGCATTCATGTTGGACGCCGGGCACAGTAATCACCTGACCTATTCTTCCCCATGAATGGGCAAGAACCGTGCACCTTGGGCTTCGAGCTGGCGTGAGACTAGTCGCTGGCTCCAGCGATAGCGCTCAACAGCTGATTGATAGTCGGTGTCTGGCTGGCACGGAATTTCTCCGTGCCTTCCTGCAATAGCCGAATGACCGGGGTGCTGGTGATTCCCATTTCCTCGCCGCGCTCCACCTGCTCCACGACATTGATCTCTTCGACCTCCAACGCGGGCAGCAGTTCCTGCACGCGGGCGACAGCCAGCCGCGTGCGCACGCACGGTGCGCAGAATGGTTGCGTATACAGTTCCAGCTTCATCTGTTGCCTACTGCTCCTGCTGTCGTCGTGAACAAGCTGCCGGCTGCTCCTACCGGGGGATGAGCCTGGCCGGAGGCTACTTGGAACCCTGCGCTGATGTGCGCGGGTGCCAATTGTTGAAAACATTGGGTCATGCTTGAAAATTCCCTTGGCCAACCTCCCGTACTCGCCGCTCACGGACTCTACCGCAGCTTCGGTTCCACCACTGCACTGAACGGCGTCGATCTGCAGATTTCACTGGGCCAGTCCCTTGCCATCATGGGCCCCTCGGGTTCCGGAAAATCCACGCTGCTGCACGCATTGGCAGGTATTGAACTTCCCGACGCCGGCAGCATCATGCTGAACATCCCCGGCCGAGCACCGGTGGATATCCAGGGGCTCAAGGATAAGGCGCGCACCAGGCTGCGCCGAGAATCCTTCGGCTTCGTCTTCCAATCCGGACTGCTGATTCCCGAGCTCACTGCCGAAGAGAACGTGGCCATGGCCTTGATGATCAACGGGGTGCCACGCAACGCCGCCATTTCCAGTGCCGGGGCCGCCCTGGCGGAACTGGGCCTGGCAGGAATGGAGCAACGCCGCATCGGCCAGCTCTCCGGCGGGCAGCAGCAACGAGTAGCCATTGCCCGCGCGCAGGTCACCGGGGCGATGGTGGTCTTTGCCGATGAACCTACCGGCGCGCTGGATTCAACCACGGGCTTCGAAGTGCTGGAGATCTTGCTGCAGTGCACGGTCGGTGCCGGAAAATCCCTGGTGATGGTGACCCATGATCCCAATGTCGCCGCGCGCTGCGACCGTGTAGTGCAGCTGCAGGACGGACAGCTGATCAGCGACAGCCTGCACCCATCGGCCACCGTGGATGGCGGTGCCCAGAAGTGAATATCCTGCACCTGTCATGGATGCTTGGCCGGCCGGCGAAGTCCCGGCTGGCACCACTGGTCCTGACCGCCAGCGCCTACGCCATGGTCAGCGCGATCCTGCTGATCGTGCTGGGAGGGGCCTACTCCTTTACCAGTTTCGAATCCGCGGCCCAGGGGATGTACCTGCCATTGGCAGCCTTCGCCGTGGTGCTGCTGGTGGTCCCTTTGCTGGTGCTGGGATCGGCCGCTGCCCGGCTCTCCGCGCGGTCCAATGACCGCGCCCTGTCGTCCTTGCGCTTGCTCGGCGCAACCGGGGCGCAGATCGGCCTCGTGGCCGTGCTGCAAGCCGCCGGCACGGCGTTGGCCGGCGCGCTCGCCGGAATCGTGCTCTACTTCCTGGCCGCACCAGTGGCCTCGCTGATTCCGTTCCAAGGTGCTCCGATCGGTTCGGCCATCTATTTGCCGCTGTGGGTGCTGGCGATAGCAGTAGTCGCTGTCGTGCTCCTCTCGGCAGGCAGTGCAGCTGCCGGCTTGCGCAAATTGGTGATCACCCCGTTGGCGGTGGCAACCCGCAGCACGGTGCCCACCCCCAGCTGGCTGCGCGCGGTGATCACGCTTGCCGGCATTCTGGTGCTGTACATGGTGTTCTCCAACATGGGCCAGTTCGTGCAGTCCATCGCCGCGATCATCGCAGTGGTGGTTGGCGGTTTCGGCTTCGGCCTGCTGGTGATGAACCTGGTCGGTCCGTATCTGGTGGCGAAGGTGGGCAAGGCCAAGCTGCGCAAGGCCAGAACTCCGCAGGAGCTGCTGGCAGCCCGCATGATCCTGGAAAGCCCTGCCGAATCCTGGCGCCAGGTATCCGGGGTTGCCATGGCTTCGTTCGTCGCGGTGGTGGGCGGCAGCGGGGCCGCCTTGATGGAGCTGACCGGAAGCGAACTCGATCAGGGCACCTGGCTGGAGCATGTGCCCGCCGATGTCACCACCGGCGTGCTGGTGACCTTGACGATCAGCTTCATCTGCGTGGCCGCTTCGGCGGCGATCTCCCAAAGCGCCAGTACCCTGGATCGCGCTGAGCTGTATCGGGGGCTGAACCGGTTGGGCATGCCCTACGAAACGATGAACGCCGCGCGCACCAAGTCGATCATGATCCCGGCGCTGGCTGCCTCGATCGGTTTCGCCATTGCCTCCACGGTGCTCGTGCTGCCCCTGGCCGGGGCCGCCATCCTGCTCAAGCCGCTGACGGTCATCACCGTAATTGTCTCCGTGTTACTCGGCTTGCTGCTGGTGCGGGGAGCAATTTTGGTGGCTGATCCGCAGAAGCTGCTAGCAACTAGAGAATAAAGTCTCTGGTCAGCCCACCGAAAAAACCGCCCGATTTGGTTAGGGTCACTTCAGGGTCGGTGATTAGGGACGTTTCGTGTTGCGTAATGCGCAGAGAAACGCGTATCGTGGCATACGGCCCGGATAGGCTTGCCTAACCTAGCTAAACAAAACGTTGACAGAACCTCGCATAGTCTGGAATCACCGACCCATGAAAAATTCACGTCGCGCCGGAATTTTCGCCGCTTCAACTGCCATCCTCGCCTTGGGCCTGACCGCCTGCGGCGCGTCGAGCAACTCAGCGGATCCGTCGGCTGACACTTCAGCCAAGGCCGCAGAAGACTTCACTCCGGTCACCATCGAGAACATCTATGGTGAAACCACGATCGAAAAAGTCCCGGAACGCATTGCGACCATCTCGTGGGTCAACGCAGATACCCTGCTGGCTCTGGATACCGTGCCGGTCGGCATGGACACCGACACCTACGGCATGAACGAGAACAACTCCACCGCATGGAAGGACGCCGCTCTGGAAGAGCAGGGCGCTTCCATCGGCTCCGAGAAGGCGCCTGTGCAGTACAAGGTGGGCGATGACATCGACTACACCGGCATCGCCGCCAGCAAGCCCCAGGTCATCTTCGCTCCATACTCGGGGTTGAAGAAGGAGCAGTACGAGAAGCTGCAGGAAATCGCTCCGGTCGTTGGCCCCATCGAGCCTAACTACCTGACCAGCTGGGAACAGGTCACCGAAGTTGCCGGCCAGATGCTGGGCAAGGAAGAAGAAGCCGACGCCCTGATCGAAGAGATCGAAGGCAAGCTGGCCAAAGTCGGCGAAGACAATCCAGCGCTGAAGGACACCACCTTCATCGCCGCTGACCTGTCCGCGCCGGATACCGCCTACATCTACTCCGAAGGCGACACCCGCCCGCGCTTCCTGAGCGCACTGGGCATGACCCAGGCCGAGTACGTTCAGAAGAACGCCGCCAAGGACACCTTCTTCTTCACCGTTTCCCCGGAAAAGGTCAACGAGTGGGATTCGGACATCGTCTTCGCCTCGGCTGTTGCGGGCAACACCATGGAAGACGTCGTCAAGGGCCAGCCGCTCTACGGCCAGATCCCTGCCGCGAAGAACGATGCCGTGGCACTGCCAGGCACCGATGAAGCAACCCTGGCGATCTCCGCGGCTTCGCCGCTGTCCATTGAATGGGCACTGGATAACGTAGTTCCCGGCATCGTCAAGGCTGCCGACAACGCAGCTGCCGCGAAGTAGCTCCGGCTAGGGATTCACTGACAGATAGTGCAATTGGGCTTCCAGGGAATGGGTAGCTGCGCCCACCAAGCGCGCATCGAGGTCGGGGTAGACATGCTCCAGCAATTCAGCTGGCTGCGTGTGGACCCCGGCCTTGCCGAGTTTCTGCAAAGCCGCACGCACCTGGTCCAGCCGCGCATGCCGATGCTTGATGTACATCTGCAGCAACGGATGCGAGGAATCATGCTGCTCGCCGTGCGCCGGATGCAAAGCCATATCGGGCAGCGCGAGCAACCGCTGCAGGGAATCCAGGTAGTCGGCCAATGTGCCGTCCGGGTGTTCCAAGATGGTGGTGCCCCGGCCCAGCACCGTATCCCCGGTGAACAAGTGGGCACTCCCGCCCTGGCGGATGAAGCACACCGAGTCCGAGGTGTGGCCAGGGGTGAAGACCACCTGGATGCTGGCGCCGGCCGCGCTGATCGTTTCGCCATCGGCGAGCACCGGGGCGTCCCGGCAGTACTGCTCCAGCATGGCACGCACCGGCGCACCGGTCATCCGGTAGAGCGCATCGATGCCTCCCGTGTGATCGGCATGCCGATGGGTAATGAGCACCAGCTGGATGTCGAAGGCCGCCAAGACCTGCAGATGGTCCTCGAGCTCAGGGCCCGGATCAATCAGGACGACCGGAGTTCCAGGAACAAGTTCATCCACGGCAGGGTCGAACAGCAGATAGGAATTAGTCCCGTCCAACGTCATTTCAGAAGGGTTCTGCGCGCGAAGCAGGCCGATGCCTGGAGCGATAATAGTGGGCAAGGGAAGAAGAGCCATAGCAATGAGTGTAGGAACCAATGACCGCGACTGAAAGTATTACGCGCCAAGCACCGGGGGCCAAGTCGCCAAAAGCCGGCCGGAAGCTCGGCGCCTTGCTGCTCCTTGCCCTGTTGCTCGGGCTGGCGCTATTCGCTTCGCTGCTGCTGGGCGCGCGAAACGTCTCGATGGGCACCGTGATCGATGCCATCTGGAATTTCGACCCGTCCAATGGCGACCAGGGCGTGGTCGCGTCCCGCTTCGCCCGCACCATCGGAGCCATCGTGGTTGGCGCTGCCCTCGGTTTGGCTGGCGCCGGACTGCAGGGCCTGACCCGCAACCCGCTGGCCGATACCGGGATCCTGGGCTTGAACGCCGGATCCTCCATGGCCGTGGTGCTGGCGATCGCCTTCCTGGGCGTCAGCTCCCTGGCCGGAATCATGGTGGCCGCCTTCCTCGGCGCTGCTGGGGTGATGGCCCTGGTTTATCTCGTGGCCAACGTGGGCCGTGAAGGCGCCACGCCCATTAAGCTTGCGCTGGGCGGTGCCGCCATGGCTGTGGGCGTGGGCGCGATTACCAATGCGATCCTGATGATTTCCGATGCCACCATGGACCGTTTCCGCATGTGGCAGATCGGCACGTTATCCAGCAGCGGCATCGACACCTTCCTCGGGGCCATTCCCGTGGTGGCCGCCGGCGCACTGATCGTGCTGTCCACCGCCAAGGTATCCAATGCCGTGTCCATGGGCGATGACACCGCGATCGCCTTGGGCTTCAACTTGAACCGCGCCCGGCTGATCGGCTCCATCGGGGTGGTCATTCTCGCTGGCACCGCCACCGCCGTGGCCGGGCCCATCGCCTTCGTCGGCCTGATGATCCCGCATGCCGTGCGCTTGCTGGTCGGTTCCGACTACCGCTGGCTGATGCCAGCGAGCCTGATCGCCGGGCCGATCCTGCTCTTGCTGGCTGATACGGTGGGACGAATCATCGCCCCGCCCAGCGAGATCCAGGTAGGCGTCATGTGCGCCATGCTGGGTGGACCGATCTTCATCATCATGATGCGCAGCGGCATGAAGTCGGTGAGCCTGTGAGCACGAGCGAAATGGCAGCAGCCAACATGACCCAGCCCCGCAGCACCACGGAAACGGCCGGACCGGCGACGGCCCCGGCCTCGAAAGCCGCACCGGCGCTGGCAGCCCGCCGCAGATCCCGGGTGCGCCGCACCGCATTGTGGATGGCCCTGGCCCTGGCGCTCGCCGTGGCGGCCTACCTGTTCTGGGGGCGGGACCGCCTCCCAGCTGCCGAAGTCTTCCAGGTGCTCAGCGGTGAAAAGGTGCCGGGCACCAGTTTCATCATCATGTCCGACCGCCTGCCGCGCATCGCGGTGGGTGCCCTGGCCGGTGCCGGCCTGGGCATTTCCGGTGCCTTGTTCCAGCGCTGGCTGGGCAACCCGCTGGCCAGTCCCGACGTGATCGGCGTGGGCTACGGCGCATCGGCGGCCGCGGTTTTCGCGATGATCACCCTTGGCTATACCGACTGGAAGCTCAACGCCTTCGCACTGGCCGGCGGGCTGCTGGTCGCTGCATTGATCTACTGGCTCTCGGCCTCGGGCAAGCGGACCGGTCCCCGGCTGATCCTGGCGGGCCTGGCCATCGGCGCGATGCTCCAGGCGCTGATCCAGTACCTGCTGACCCAGGCGCAGGTGAATACGGCCAGCGATGTGATGCACTGGCTGACGGGTTCACTGGCCTCGAGCAACTGGGAAAATGCGCTGCTGCTTTTGGCGTCCCTTGGCGCCATCGGCATCCTGTTGCTGCCCCTGGTGCTGCGCCAACTGAAAATGCTGGAGCTGGGCGAGGACACCGCGGCGGCCCTGGGGCTGCACGTGGGCTGGGCCCGGGCGATCTTGGTCTTTGTCGCTGTGGCCATGGGCGCCTTGCCGATTGCGGTCACCGGGCCGATGGCGTTCGTTGCCTTCCTGGCCGGCCCGATTACTGCCGCGCTGACCCGCGGCCCGATCAACATCCTGCTTTCCGGCCTGACCGGGGCAACGCTGGTGACTGTTGCCAATTTCTTTGCCGCGAACCTGTTCGCGGATCTTTCGCTGCCGGTGGGCGTTATCACCGGCGCATTCGGTGCACCCTTCCTGATTTGGATTCTGGTGCGCGCAAACTCAACTGGAAGCGGAGCATAACCCATGGCCACTTTGCAGGCAAGCGATCTGACCCTGGCCTATGACAAGGTCACCATCGTCGACGAGCTGTCGCTGGATATCCCTGCCGGGCAGGTGAGCATCGTCGTCGGGGCCAACGGTTGCGGCAAGTCCACCCTGCTGCGCGCACTGTCGCGGCTGCTCAAGCCAGCCGGGGGCCAGGTGCTCCTGGACGGCGCGGACATCCACTCCAAGCCGGCCAAGGAAGTCGCCAAGACCCTGGGCTTGCTGCCGCAATCGCCCACCGCTCCGGACGGCATCACCGCCCGCGAGCTGATCAGCCGCGGCCGCTACCCGCACCAGGGCCTGTTCAAGCGCTTCTCTGCCGAGGACGAGGCAGCGGTTAATCGCGCCATGGAGCTGACCGGCACCACCGAGCTGGCCGACCGCTCGGTGGACGAGCTCTCCGGCGGGCAGCGCCAGCGCGTCTGGATCGCCATGGCCCTGGCGCAGGAGACCGACCTGCTGCTGCTCGACGAGCCGACCACCTTCCTGGACGTGGCGCACCAGCTCGAAGTCCTGGATGTGGTCAGCGAGCTGAACCGCAGCCGCGGGATCACCGTCGTGATCGTGCTGCACGATTTGAACCTGGCCGCCCGCTACGCCGACTACCTGGTGGCGCTGCGCCACGGCAAGATCTACGCTGCCGGCCATCCCAACGATGTGGTCACCGAAAAGACCGTCAAGGATGTTTTCGGCATGCCCAGCCGCGTGATCCCCGACCCGGTGGGCGGCACTCCGCTGGTGCTTCCCATTGGCCGCCACCGGGTGCTGCGCACCGAGCAGGTGCTCGCTTCCCAGGGCATTTTCCGTACCGAAGCTTCGGCAAAGAAAACTGCGGTGAAGCAGGCGGCAAATGTGAAGCAAGCTGCCCAAGCAGCCGCCGCCCTTGATCCGCAATCGGAACGCCCGGCCCATGAGCATGTGCCGACGTTGGCCTTTGACACCACGGTGGTCAATAGCCAGCAGCTCGCGCCATCCTTCCGCCGGGTAACCGTCAGCGGCGAGGACCTGGAGTACTTCGGCACCAACAGCCACCCGCTGGATATGCGCATCAAGCTCTTGCTGCCACCGGCCGGCGGTACTGCGCTGACCGACGAGATCGCCTCGATGCGACCTGGGGCGATGACCAGTCCTGCCGAGCAGCAGGGCTGGTACAAGCGCTGGTTGTCGATTGATCCCGATACCCGCGGCCACATGCGCACCTATACCGTCCGGGCCTTCCGCGAAGCCGGGCACCGGGACAATATCGGGGCCACGGCCGAGCTGGATATCGACTTCGTGATGCACGGGCACATGGTTGACGGCCAGCTCCAGGGCGGGCCGGCTACGGAGTTCGGCGACCGGGCCAAGGTGGGCGACCAGCTGCTGCTGCTGGGCCCGAACAAGACCCTGAACGACTCCAGCTACGGCGGCATCGAGTTCCGCCGCGGCGAGGCAACCCGCGTGGTGCTGGCCGGTGACGAAACCGCAGCCCCGGCGATTTGCGCCATCCTCGAAGCCTTGCCCTCCAACGTCACCGGCCATGCGCTGATCGAGGTCCCGGAGACCACGGATATCCTCGGTGCCTCCACCCGCTCCGGCGTCTCGGTGCAGTGGCTGACCCGTGGCAGCCATGAGCATGGTGAATTGCTGCAGTCGGCCTTGCGCCAGGTAGTCGCGATTCCAGCAGCCGGCGTGGTGCATACCAACGCCGAGCCGGAAGATATCGATGTTGATGCGGACATCCTGTGGGAGACAGGCCAGGAAAATTCCGCACCGTTCTACGCCTGGATTGCCGGTGAAGCCGGCACGGTCAAGGAAATGCGCCGTTATCTGGTGCGCGATGCCGGCGTGGACCGCAAGCAGGTAGCCTTCATGGGCTACTGGCGCCGCGGGAAGACCGAGAACTAGCGGGCAGCGGCAACCAGCGCCCGAGGCCCCGGCACGCATATGCCGGGGCCTCGGGTTCTATCCGCTAGCTGGCAGCTAGTTCTCTTTCGCCGGGTTCTTGCAAGCGCCGCGCACCGGCCGCGGGTTCTCGCGGTCCAGGATTGCCAGCAGCCGGGTGAGCTCGGCGCGGTCCTCGTCGCCGAGCTTGTCGAAATAGCCGTCCATGCTCGAACGGCGCAATTCGGCGAGCTCGCCGAGCTGGGCGCGGCCCGTGGCACTGAGCGCAATCAACGTGGCGCGGCGATCGGCCGGATCGGGGGTGCGCACGACAAGCTCCTTGGCTTCCAGCTGGTCGACTACCTCGGTGGTCGAGCGCGCGGCGATGTGCAGCTGTTCTGCGAGCTGCGAGTTGCGCAGCCCGATCCTATCGGCCCGGGACAGCAAGGTCAGCACCCTCGATTGGTGCGGAGTGATGCCCAGGGGAGTCAAGCTGTCCCTCCATCTGCCGCGAAGCATGCGTGAAGCGTGGAGGAAAAGATCTGCCAAGTCAGGCTTGGGCTCTTCGTTCTGCATATGTTCAAGGATAGTGTGTTTCTGGGTACAATTTCAAGATGCAACCACATAGTGAGGTTCCCTCTGTTATTCTGGACTTGAGAAATCCAGAGGTAGAGGGGGAGTCCATGAGTGCAATGGGAATGCCGGGGCCGCATCCGGGCGGTGGCGGGCAAGGACGGTCCGGCAACGCCGCCCGGGACAAGCAGCGGCTCACCGAGCATCCGGTGTCCCTGGCGCGCATCGCCGCGCTCTTCCGGCCCCATCTGGGATCGGTGATTGCGGTCATGGTGCTGATCGTGGCAGCGTCGGTCATCGGCCTGGCCCAGCCGTTCATCATCCGCGAACTCATTGATGACGCGATTCCCAACAGCAATATCCGATTGCTGCTCTTGGGTGCCGTGGGACTGGTGCTGATCTCCCTGGCTACCGCGATTCTGGAAGTCGTCCAGACCTGGCGGGCAACCCTGATGGGCCAACGCGTCATGCATGGCCTGCGGACCGGGCTGTTCACGCACCTGCAGAAGCAATCCCTGGGATTCTTCACCAACTCGCGCTCCGGGGACGTGCAGTCGCGCCTGGTCAACGACGTGGGGCAGATGCAATCGGTGATTACCAATTCGGCCACGAGCATTGCCTCGAACCTGACCACCGTTGTGGCCACCGCCTGCGCGATGGTGGCGATCTCGTGGAAACTGAGCCTGATCTCATTGGTCGTGCTGCCGCCAGCGGTGCTGCTTGCCAAGCAAACCGCGAAACTGCGCCGCGCCGTGACAGGAAAGCGCCAGCGCGAGATGTCGAACCTGGCTTCGCTGATCGACGAGCGCCTGAGCATCTCCGGGGTCCGCCTGGCCAAGATCATGGGCACCGGAGCCGCTGATGCGGCGGCCTTCGGAGAGTCCAGCCACAAGCTCATCGACCTGGAAATGAAAAGCGCTTTGGCCGGGCGTTGGCGCATGGCCACGATGAGCATCATTTTCGCGGCCATCCCCGCGGTGCTGTACATCGTGGCGGGGCTGCCCGCCACCGGGCAGGGAATGAGCATCGGCACCTTGGTGGCCTTTACCGGGCTGCAGGCCGGAATCTTCCGTCCGGTCATGGGCATGATGCAGATTTCGGTCCAGTGGGTCTCGGCCTTGGCCTTGTTCAGCCGCGTCTTCGAATACCTGGATACGGACCAGGCGCTGCCGGTACCCCAGCGGCCGCGAGCGGTCGAACCCGGGAAGCTGCGTGGCGAAGTGCAATTGCGCAATGTCAGCTTCCGCTACCCCGAGGCTGACCGCGCCACCCTGGAACAGCTGGATTTGACCCTGGAGGCGGGAACAATGACCGCGGTTGTCGGTTCCACCGGTTCGGGAAAGTCCACCCTGGGGTCCTTGCTGCCCCGGCTGCTTGACCCTACCGAGGGCCAGGTATTGCTCGACGGCATTGACCTGAAGGAATTCGATCCTGAAGGCATCGCCCAGGCGGTCTCCGTCGTTGCCCAGGAAAGCTACCTGCTGCATGCTTCGATTCGGGAGAACCTCCTGTGGGCAGCGCCCCAGGCCACCGAGGAAGAGCTCTGGCAGGCGCTGGAAGCCGCGCAGATTGCGCAGCTGGTCCGCAGCCTGCCGCAGGGCCTGGAAACCCAGGTGGGGCAGCGCGGCCACCGTTTCTCCGGTGGCGAGCAGCAGCGACTGGCTATTGCCCGCACCATGCTGCGCAAGCCCAAGGTCCTGGTGCTCGACGAGGCGACCAGTGCCCTGGATACGGTCACCGAGGCTTTGGTGCAGCGGGCGCTGGACGAGCTCGCACTGGGGCGAACTACCTTGCTGATCGCGCACCGGTTGAGCACCGTGATGCGAGCGGACCGCATCGTCGTGCTAGAAGCTGGCCGGATTGCCGAAGCGGGAACTTTTGACGAGCTGGTCCAGCTTGGCGGGCAATTCGCCCAGCTGGTAGCCAAGAGCGAACTGGCCGAAAGGGCCAGCTAGCACTGGCCATCTTTCAGTCCCTGCTTTTCCAGCGAGGCCAGGATCTTCGGCAGCGCCGATTCCAATGCCGTGCGTTCGGAGGGGCTCAGGGAATCGAAAATGGTTTCACGCACGAAGCTCACGTGGGTTGGCGCGGCTTCCTCAATGGTCTTGCGCCCCTGGGCGGTGAGCGTAATCTGGTGCCCGCGGCGGTCGGTCTCATCTGAGCAGCGGCTGACCAGGCCCTTGGCTTCCATGCGGCGCAGCAGGTGGGAGAGTCGCGAGCGGTCCCAGCGCAATGCGGTCGCCACGTCGGCCGGGCGTAGACTTGGTTCGGTTGTTTCCGAAAGCACAGCCAGCACCGAGTATTCACCGGAGAGCATGTTCGAATCGCGCAGCAGCTGGCGATCCATGCCACTGGGGAACTGCCAGAGGAACTCGCGTATGGTGCGCCAGAGGTCCTGCTCGCTGTCGGTGAGCCAGCGGGTCTCTTCGCTCTTCATTCTCTTTCCTAACCATGTTGTCCCCATGGGGGACATTCAAAATATTGTTGACGCATCAATCATCTCCTGTATAGTGGAATTTAGCAAGAGAAGATGACGTGTCAACTAAATTGTTGGCCGGAGAACTCCAAGGAGAGCAACTTGTCGAAGATCGCTATCGTTACCGGTTCCACCCGTCCAGGACGTGTCAACCAGGGCGTCGCCCAATGGGTGCTGGCCGGGGCCCAGGAATTCGGTGGTGCCGACTACGAGCTGGTGGACATCGTCGAGTTCAACCTGCCGATGCTCGACGAGCCGTTCCCGGCCGCCTACCAGAACTACCAGAACGGGCACACCAAGGCCTTCGCCGCCAAGATGAGCGAATTCGATGGATACATTTTCATTGTTGGCGAGTACAACCACTCCGTCCAGCCTGCATTGGCCAACGCACTGAGCTACCTGAATGCAGAACTGAACAACAAGGCCGCCGGCATGGTCGGATACGGCTCCGCCATGGGCTCGCGTGCCGTGGAGCACCTGCGCGGGATCCTCTCGGAACTGCAGATCGCCCACGTGCAGAAGACCGGCATGTTCTCGCTATTCTCCGACTTCGAGAACTTCTCGGCTTTCGCTCCGACCGAACGGTCGGCCAACAGCGTGCAGCCCATGCTTGAACAGGTGCTCGCCTGGAGCAAGGCGATGCGCACCGTACGCGAAGGCGCCACGGTCAACGCCTAGACCGGTTGAAATCGGAGGGGAATGGAAAAGTGCATTGCGCCATTTCCATACCTGCCCAACTGCCATAGTCTCGAGGTGAATGGTTTATGCACGGGACTTCAAAATTCTTTGGAAGGAATGCGATGAGCGAGGAATATTCGACCAAGGGCGCCTACGTCACCGGCGGAGAATTCACCCGGGACACCAACTACATCCAGGACCGCATCGTCGCTGATGCCAGCGCCGAGCACTATGGCGAGGGAAACAGCCACAGCAAGATCGGGCATCCCAACGCGGGGCTTTCGGACGGGGCCCGGCTTTGGCCGGTGGAAGCTGGCCGCTACCATCTGGTCGCAGCCCGCGCGTGCCCCTGGGCCAACCGCACCCTGATCGTTCGCCGCCTGCTGGGCTTGGAAGACGCGCTGTCCGTCGGACTGCCCGGCCCAACCCACGACGCACGCAGCTGGACCTTTGACCTGGACCCCGGGGGCAAGGACCCTGTCCTGGGTACCGAGCGGGTCCAGGAGAACTACTTCAAGCGCTTTGCCGACTATCCACGCGGCATCACCGTGCCGGCAATCGTCGATATCCCCACCGGTGCGGTTGTCACCAATGACTACCCGCAGATCACCTGGGACATGTCCACGCAGTGGAAGGAGTTCCACCGGGAAGGCGCCCCGGACCTCATTGCGCAGGACCAGCTCGATGAGATGCTTCCGCTGATCAAGCGGATTTTCACCGAGGTCAACAACGGCGTCTACCGTGCCGGGTTCGCCGGGGACCAGCAGGCCTACAACGATGCCTACGACCGGTTATTCGCCACCTTGGACTACCTCGAAGATCGGCTGGGCACCCGCCGCTTCCTGATGGGTGATCACATCACCGAGGCCGATGTCCGGCTGTTCACCACGCTGGTGCGATTCGACCCGGTCTATCATGGCCACTTCAAGGCCAACCGCAACAAGCTCATCGACATGCCGAACCTCTGGGGCTATGCGCGGGACTTGTTCCAGACCCCGGGTTTCGGCGACACCATCGACTTCGAGCAGATCAAGGCGCACTACTACGTGGTGCATGAGGACATCAACCCGACCAGGATCATCCCGAAGGGGCCGGAGTTGGCGAACTGGCTCGAAGCGCCGGGCCGAGATGAGCTGGCCGAGAACGGTCCGTTCCTGAACGGTACAGCACCGGGCGAAGTCCGGGCCGACGAGCGGGTCCAAGCCGGGCACAACCCGTTGTACCCCGCCTAGGCGCGCTGGCGATCCGCCGCGGATCGGCTCAGGAGCCCGCTATTTCGAGGAGTCCTGGGCCGATCTGTCCTAATCGAAATCGAAGCCTTGCCCCTCGCAAGCTTCCTGGAAAGCGGACAAGTCAGTAATTTGGGGATCCCCGGATTCATCGGCGGCCACCGCAGCGCTGATCTGTTCGGTGGAAGCCTTCGCCCCATGATCAGCGGCTTTCTGCATATTCGTTGCGCCGATGCCCTCGGGGTCAACCAAGCCCCCGCCAAAATGCACGCAGGCGGTATGGCCCTGGGGATCGAGTTGGCGCAGCTCGTCAACCGAGGGGCCAGCGCATGCGGACAGGACCAGAACCAGGGTGGCCAATACAGGCAGGATTTTCTTCACATCCCAATCCTAGGCCTGGACCTGGCTGGATGCTGTGATCCATTGTGCAAGTATTCGCTGGCGACATGGCCCAATGCATGGAACCGAGTGCGGGCGTCAACGTGGCAGGATTAAAGCATGACGATCATTGCAGCTGCGGATGGATCAGCCCTAGGAAACCCCGGACCGGCAGGTTGGGCCTGGTACGTGGACCAGGACAACTGGGCCGCTGGCGGTTGGGACCACGGAACCAACAACATGGGGGAGCTCCAAGCGGTGCTCGAACTCTTCCGGGCCACCGAGCACCTGCCAGAAGAAGAACTCAGGATCCTGTGCGATTCGCAGTATGCGATCAACTGCATCAGCAAGTGGATGCCGGGTTGGAAGAAGAAGGGCTGGAAAAAGGCCGACGGCAAACCGGTCTTGAACCAGGACATCCTCAAGGAACTTGACCGGGCCATTGCCGGGCGCAAGTACACCTTCGAGTGGGTCAAGGGCCATGCCGGACATGAGCTGAATGAAGCTGCTGACGGCCATGCGCGTGCGGCTGCGACCGCGCACCAGCAGGGCTCTGTAGTAGAGGCCGGACCGGGCTACACCGCAGTCGGCGGCCCAGCGGCTTCCAAAGCTCCAGCGGCTGAAGATGCCGTGCTGGCACCCGGCGGGCAACCCGCCGCCGCACCGGAACCCGGCGTGGACATCGCGGCCACCGTCTTCGAACTGGAACAAGGTTTCCTCGACCCGCAGATCCGCACCAGTTTCGCGGAACTCAACGACTTCCTGCATCCGGGCTACCAGGAAGTGACTCGCCATGGCGGCCTGCTGGATGTGGCCACGGTCCGGGCCATGCTGGAATCCGGGGCGAGCCTGCCCAGTACCGGTGCGGTGCAGGTCCTTGCGGCCCGGGAAGTGGATGCCCAGATGGTGCTGCTCGCGTACCGCATGAAGCCTGCAGAGGGCCCGGTGCTTGTCGTATCTTCCTGGTGGCAGAGCACCGAAGGCGGCCTGAAGCTTCGGTTCCGCCAGGAAACGGTCGAGCAGACCGCATAGAAAACACGCTTAAAGCAGTGATGCCCGCCAAATGGCGGGCATCACTGCTTTAACGGTTTGGGATCAGTACTGTCCCGGGCGGGTTTCGATGACGCCCTTCTTGTAGTTGATCCGGTTGACCAACCAGGTCACGGCCCACAGCAGCACGCCGATGACCAGCAGCAGGCCGGCAATCTCGTACTGGACCCAGTCTTCACGCGAACGAGCCCAAGGGCCGGCAAGGAACAGGCAGAAGAACACGCCGAGGATCGGGATGATCGTTGGAGCGCGGAACGCATCGGGTTCCGGCTTGTCGCGGCGCAGCACCAGCAGGGCTACGTTGACTACGGCGAACACGCACAACAACAGCAGCGCGGTCGTGCCGCCCAGCGAGCCGACAATGCTGCTTCCGTTGCTCAAGTTCACGTAGACCACCAAGGCGATGGCCAGCACGGTGCTGAACAGGATCGCGGCCCATGGCGAGCGTCGGGTCGAATGCACCTTGCCCAGGAACTGCGGCAGCACGCCTTGGCGGGCCATGCCATAGAGCAGGCGGCTAGCCATCAGCATGTTCATCAGCGCGGTGTTGACCACCGCGAAGACGGTCAAGAACGGGAAGATCGCGTCAACTGGCAGGTTCGGCAGGCCAATGCGCACAACATCCAGCAGGATGCCGGCATCCGGGTTCTTCGGGTTCAGCAGATCGCCGGTCGGGATCACCATGATGACCGTGACGGCCACCAGCATGTAGATCAAGGCGCAGATGCCCAGGCCGATGAGCATGATCTTCGGGAAGGTCTTCTTGGGATTCTTGGTTTCCTCAACCAGGTTCACCGAATCCTCGAAGCCCACCATCGCGAAGAACGCAATGGCAGTACCCATGGTCACGGCGGCGAAGACGCTGCGGTCGGTGGGGGTCTCGAAGACCACCAGGCGGGAAATGTCACCCTGGCCCGAGGCGATCACCGCGAAGCCGATGCCGATGATCGCGGCCATGATGGCCAGCGAAACTATGGTCAGCACGAGGTTGAACTTCACGCTCTCGCCCACGCCGCGGAAGTTGATCACTGCGAGGATCACGATGATCGCAATAGCTGCCCACATGCCCGCTTCCGGGGTGTTGGGAACACCCTCGACAAACTGGCCAATGCCAATGAGCAGGTTGCGCCCCACCAAGGTGGCCGAGGTGGCGGCACTGGTGATGCCCGAGCAAGCCACGGTGAACGCCACCAGGAAGGTGACGAAGTGGATGCCGAATGCCTTGTGGATGTACAAGGCGGCACCGGCCGCGTGCGGGTATTTGGTCACCAGTTCGAGGTAGCTGAAGGCGGTGAGGGTCGCGATCGTGAAAGCGATCAGGAACGGCAGCCAGGCGGCTCCGCCCACCTGGCCGGCAACTTTGCCGGTGATGGCGAAAATTCCGGCGCCGATGATATCGCCCATGATGAGGAATAGCAGCAGCTTCGGGCCAATCACCCTGCGGAGTTCTGTTTCTTTGCCGTCGGTAACGGCCGTGTCACTGTTCACAGTCATGCGATCGAGATCATCTCCTTCAATTTTGTAGGCAAACATTACAACTTTAGGGTCAGCGCATGAAGTGGGCAAACCGGCTTCAAGGCTGGCTCACAGAACTTGGGGTCCAGCGGTAGTGAAATGTCGATTAGTGGCTTAAACAAGCCAATGCTGTGAGCTGACGTACCTATATGCTAGGTGTCGGGTCAGCGTGTGGAACTACCGGGCCATGGGATCGAAGCGGTTAGGGTTAGTTGATGAGAGACAAGCACTTTGAAGGATTTAGATGCAATCGGTGATCACTGAAGAGTTCGCGCCCCTGGCGGAAGCACTAGAGGCGCGAGCCGCTGAGGAAGAAGGCTATTCGGCGCAGCTGGCCGTGTACCACCGCGGCGAATTGGTGCTCAGCCACAGCGTTGGCGAGCACCTCTCTGGTGACGCGCTGACCTGCGTCTTCTCCTGCACCAAGGGCCTGGGTGCGCTGGTCGTGGCACTGCTCGTGCAAGATGGGCTGATTGATCCGAACGCGCCAATGGCCACCTACTGGCCGGAATTCGGGGACAACGGGAAAACCCAGCTCACCGTCGGCGAGGTGCTCAGCCACCAAGCGGGAGTGCTCGGCGTGCCCGGGGGCGTGCCCAGCGAGATCCTCCTGAACTCCGCCGAATACGCCAAGGTGCTCGCTTCCATGCCAAGCGTCTGGCCGCTGGGCCAGAACATTGTCGGCTACCACGCGATCACCATGGGCGTGCTCATGGAAGAACTGGTACGCCGGGTCACCGGCAAGGAACTGAAAGAAGTCTTCGAGGAGCGCATCCGCAAGCCGCTGGGAGCCGAAGCATACATCGGCCAGGACCCCGCGCTGGAATCGCGCTACCGCGATGTATTGCCGGGCGCTGACGCCGCACCGGAATTCTTCGATCCGTTCTCCCCGGCCGGGCTTTCGGTGAACTCGGCCTCCGGTTTCGCGCTGGAAAACGGCCCGGTCTACAACTGGCACGAACTGGCCAACGCGCCGCAGGTGCGCGAACTGGGCCCCGCATCCATGGGCGCGGTCGCCAATGCCCAAGGCCTCGCCGCAATCTATGCCGCCTCATTCGGTGCAGTGCCGGCACTGGGCGCCACCCGCGGATTCCTCACCGCCGACACCTGGTCCCAGGTTTCCACCGAGCTGGTCTACGGCCATGACCGGACCAACGGGCTGCTGCAGGCCTTCGCCCTGGGGTTCATGAAGGCCACCGCGCGCAACAACTATGGATCGATTTTCGCCTACGGCCATGACGGTGCGAATTCCTCGCTGGCCTTCGCCGATCCAGCCCACCAGCTGGGCTTCGGTTTCATCCCCTCGCGCAATGAAGGCGTCAAGGAGATCTCCACCGGGGTCAAGCTCAGCCAGCTGGCCCGCCAGCTGATCATGCAGAAGAACATGTCGGCCCAGGCTGCCGGCAGCAACGCGTAGTAAACCCATCGGGAATGGAACGAAGCAGGAGCGAAGTGAAGAAGTTTGTGGCACTAGGTGACTCGTTCACCGAAGGCGTTGGCGATGTGGATCCGACCCGGCCCAACCAGGTCCGCGGCTGGGCGGACCGGGTTTCGGAAGTGCTCTGCGCCGAAGGCGAATGGGAATACGCCAACCTGGCGGTGCGCGGCAAGAAGATCGGTCAGGTGATCAACCAGCAGCTGGACCAGGCGCTCGCACTGGCCCCGGACCTGGTCACCATCTATGCCGGCGGCAATGACATTCTGCGTCCGAAGGCCGACCTGGATGCGCTGATGCGCGGCTATGAAGGCATGGTGCGCCGCTTTGCCGAAGCCGGAAGCGCGGTCGTGCTGTTCACCGGTTTCGACACCGTGGAATCACCGTTGTTCTCCAAGACCCGTCCGCGCACGGCCATTTACAACGAGAAGGTTCGCGAAATCGCGGACGAGTACGGTGCGGTGATCGCCGATTACTGGCGGTGGCGAGAATTCTCCGATCTGCGCTACTGGGCGGTGGATCGGCTGCACATGAACGAGCTGGGCCACACGCTGATGGCCTCGAAGGTCCTTGACGTGCTCGGCACCCATCGGATCACCGAGGGAAACTGGTCCTCCAGGATCCAGCAGCCGTCCCTGCCGGAAGTGGCCGTGAACTCGCGCGGCGAAAAGCTGAAGCTGGAATTGGGCTGGGCCAGAGAGCATTTGGCTCCGTGGGTCAAGCGCCGGATCACCGGCACCTCGTCGGGTGATTCCTTGTCAGCGAAATATCCTGATTACATCCGTTTAACTGCCGACGCCAACTGAACGCATTTATGACTTTTCCGGACCCCGCTCCTGTTTGACCTTGGGGGCGGGGCAGGTAACATGGTGGTGTGCTGCAGGTCTCCGGCCGGCAGCGCGCGCCATAGACGGATGGCGGGAGAGTCCCGTTCACACCATGGACGGGCGCCGTAGGAGCAATTCCTCCCCAGGAAACTCTCAGGCACCCGTACCGCCATCATGAGGCAACTCTGGAAAGAAACCGGCCCGTTCCGGTTCACCGAAGGTGCAAGTGCCCGGCTTGGTTTGCTGGATGCGTAAAACTCTCAGGTTATGCAACAGGGATGGGGAGGTAAAAAGACCTTCCTTTGGCATGCGCCAAGACAGATCCCATGGAGATACCAGCACCATGACCATCACGCAGACTTCGGCACGAGCGAATACTGAATTCGTTTCACGCCATATCGGCCCACGTCCTTCCGACGTCACCACCATGCTTCAGACCCTGGGCTACGACAGCCTGGAAGAACTGATCGACACCGCCGTTCCGGCAGACATCCGCCAGGACTCCGCACTGGATATCCCTGATGCCCTGAGCGAAACCGAAGCCCTAGCCCACCTGCGTGCGCTTGCCTCGAAGAACGTCATGAAGACCCAGATGATCGGCCAGGGCTTCTACGACACCATCACCCCAGCTGTGATCCGCCGCAACATCGTGGAAAACCCAGCCTGGTACACCGCTTACACCCCGTACCAGCCGGAAATCTCCCAGGGCCGCCTCGAAGCCCTGCTGAACTTCCAGACCATGGTCATGGACCTGACCGGCCTGCCCATCGCCAACGCGTCGCTGCTGGACGAATCCTCCGCTGCAGCCGAAGCCGTGCTGATGATGCGCCGCGCCAACAAGAAGAAGTCCAAGGGCAAGACCGTGCTGGACTCCAACATCTTCCCGCAGACCCTCAAGGTCGTGCAGGGCCGCGCTGACGCACTGGGCTTCGAAGTCGAGATTGCCTACCTTTCCGCAGGCTTGCCAGAGGGCGAGATCTCCGGCATTGTCCTGCAGCAGCCAGGCAACGACGGCTCGATCGCGGACCACGCTTCGATCATCGCCGCCGCCAAGGAAGCCGGCGCCATGGTTACCGTGATTGCCGACCTGCTGGCCCTGACCATGATCACCCCTCCGGGCGAGCAGGGTGCCGATATCGCCGTGGGCAACACCCAGCGATTCGGCGTGCCGCTGTTCTTCGGCGGACCGCACGCTGCCTACATGGCCGTGGCCGATGGCCTGACCCGTTCCATGCCAGGACGCCTGGTGGGCGTTTCGGCCGATGACGCCGGAGTCCCTGCCTACCGCTTGGCCCTGCAGACCCGCGAGCAGCACATCCGCCGCGAAAAGGCCACCTCCAACATCTGCACCGCACAGGCCCTGCTGGCCATCTGCGCTTCGATGTACGCGGTCTACCACGGCCCAGCCGGCCTGAAGCAGATCGCCTCGCGCGCCAACAACCACGCCCGGGTCATCGCCAGCTCGCTGGTTTCCGGCGGCTACACCCTGGCTTCGGACTCCTTCTTCGACACCGTTGTGGTGAACGTCGAGAACGCCGATGCCATCATTGCCAAGGCCATCGAAGCAGGCATCAACCTGCGCAAGGTGGGCGAGACCCAGGTGGGCATCTCCACCGACGAGGCCACCACCTCGGGCGTCGTCAAGACCCTGCTTGAGGTCTTCGGCGCAGAGCTCTCGGCTCCGGAAGGCTTCGAGATCCCGGCCGGGCAGGTGCGCACCAGCGACTTCATGACCCACCCGATCTTCAACACCATCTCCTCCGAAACCCAGATGATGCGCTACCTGCGCCGGCTCTCGGACCGCGACCTGGCCCTGGACCGCACCATGATCCCGCTGGGTTCGTGCACCATGAAGCTGAACTCGGCCGCCGAGATGGAATCCATCACCTGGCCGGAATTCGCCTCGATCCACCCCTACGCGCCTGCAGCGCAGACCGAGGGCTGGCGCGAGCTGATCACCGACCTGGAAGGGCGCCTGACCGCAATCACCGGCTACGCTGGCGTTTCGATCCAGCCCAACGCCGGCTCGCAGGGCGAGTACGCGGGCCTGCTGGCGATCTCGGACTACCACCGTTCGCGCGGCGAAGGCCAGCGCGATCTGTGCCTGATTCCGGCCTCGGCCCACGGCACCAATGCCGCGTCGGCAGTGCTGGCCGGGATGCGCGTGGTGGTCGTGAAGACCGCAGCCGATGGCACCATCGACGCGAATGACCTGGATGCCAAGATCGAGGCCAACAAGGACGTCCTTGCAGCCATCATGATCACCTACCCATCCACCCACGGCGTCTACGACGCGGACGTGCGCGAGGTCTGCGACAAGGTCCACGCCGCCGGCGGCCAGGTGTACATCGATGGCGCGAACATGAACGCCATGGTTGGCTTGGCCCAGCCAGGCAAGTTCGGCGGCGACGTGTCGCACCTGAACCTGCACAAGACCTTCTGCATCCCGCACGGCGGTGGCGGCCCGGGCGTAGGCCCAATCGGCGTTGGCGAGCACCTGCTGCCATTCCTGCCAAGCGATGCTTCGGGCACCTACTCCGAGCGTGATGGCGTGCCGGTGGTGGCGACCGCTTTCGGCTCGGCCGGCGTGCTGCCGATCTCCTGGGCCTACATCGCGATGATGGGCGGGGACGGCTTGACCGAAGCCACCAAGCACGCGATCCTGAACGCGAACTACATTGCCAAGCGCCTGAACGAGCACTTCCCGGTACTGTTCACCGGCAACAAGGACCTGGTTGCCCACGAGTGCATCCTGGACCTGCGCGAACTGACCGCCAAGACCGGGGTCACCGCCGAGGACGTGGCCAAGCGCCTGATCGACTTCGGTTTCCACGCTCCGACCCTGTCCTTCCCTGTGGCAGGCACCCTGATGGTGGAGCCCACCGAATCCGAGGACCTGGCCGAGATCGAGCGCTTCATTGAAGCGATGATCACCATCCGCCAGGAAATGGACGAGGTCCTCTCCGGTGCCTACAGCATCGAGGAATCCCCATTGCGCAACGCTCCGCACACGGTCTCCGCCGTGGTCAACAGCAAGTGGGACCGCAAGTACTCGGTCGAGCAGGCGGCCTTCCCGGTCCCGGCGCTGAAGTTCGACAAGTACTTCCCAACCGTGGGCCGCATCGACGGCGCCGGTGGCGACCGCAACCTGATCTGCTCCTGCCCGGCTCCCGAAGCCTTCGAAGACTAAGGAAGAGTTAGAGATGACTGAGACTACCCAAGCACTCAAGCACACCGCGCTGCACGCGCAGCACGAAGCTCTCGGCGCCAACTTCACCGACTTCGGTGGCTGGGACATGCCGTTGAAGTACGGATCGGAACTGGCAGAGCACAAGGCCGTGCGCTCCACCGCTGGCCTGTTCGACCTGTCCCACATGGGCGAGGTCTACCTCTCCGGCCCGGAAGCCGGCAAGGCGCTGAACACCGCCCTGGCAGGGAACCTGGGCATCATGAAGGTCGGCAAGGCGAAGTACTCGCTGATCCTTGACGCCGAGGGCAAGATCATCGACGACCTGATCGTCTACCGCCTGGAAGAGGAGAAGTTCCTCGTCGTGCCCAACGCCGGCAACGCCCCGGTGGTTGCCGCCGAACTGGCTGCCCGCGCCGCCGGCTTCGACGTCGTCGTGGACGACGCTTCGGGCCGCCAGTCGCTGATCGCCGTCCAGGGACCGAACGCCGAGGCAATTGTGCGCAAGCTGGCCGCCGACGAGGCAACCGCCCAGGCTGTCACCGAGCTGAAGTACTACGCTGCGGTGAAGGTGGTGCTTGGCGGCATCGACGTGCTGCTGGCCCGCACCGGCTACACCGGCGAAGACGGCTTCGAGCTGATCATCGAAAACGAGGATGCGGCAGCCCTCTGGGAAAAGAGCGTTGAAGCCGGCAAGGACCACGAGCTGGTTCCTTGCGGCCTGGCCGCCCGCGACTCGCTGCGCCTTGAAGCCGGCATGCCGCTGTACGGCAACGAGCTGTCCCTGGAACGCACCCCGTTCGATGCCGGATTCGGCCCGGTGGTCTCCTTCAAGAAGGAAGAGGACTTCGTGGGCCGCGAAGCCCTGGAAGCGCTGCGCGGTGCGACCCCGCCACGCAAGCTCGTCGGCCTCAAGGGCCTGGGCAAGCGTGCCGGCCGCGGCGGCTACGCCATCGTCAAGGACGGCGCAACCATCGGTGAAATCACCTCCGGCCAGCCTTCGCCAACCCTGGGCTACCCGGTTGCACTTGGTTATGTCGACGCCGAATTCGGTGCAGTGGGAACCGAGCTGGAGGTAGACCTGCGTGGTAAGACTTTGCCTTTTGTCGTAGTCGAACTGCCGTTCTACACCCGAGCCAAGTAACGTTAAACATCAGTAGGGCTAAGCAAATCGCCCGCTAATTCCCTTGGGAGAGGAAATACCGTGAGTAAAGTTCTTTCGACATTGCGCTACTCGGCCGAACACGAGTGGATCGATGCATCGTCCCCAGCAAAGATCGGCATCACCCAGGTTGCCGCCGACGCCCTGGGCGACGTGGTCTACGTTGACCTGCCAGAGGTCGGCGACTCCGTTACCGCAGGCGAGACCTGTGGCGAAGTCGAGTCCACCAAGTCGGTTTCCGACCTGTACTCGCCAGTGACCGGCACCATCGTTGCCATCAACGACGAGGCAGTGGACAACCCAGGCATCCTGAACGAAGACCCATACGGTGCCGGCTGGCTGTTCACCGTTGAGGTCGCCGAAGAGGGTCCGCTGCTTTCGGCAGCTGACTACGCAAGCGCGAACGGTGGAAACGTCGAGTAATGAGCAACCAGACTTTTGAATCCGTTGCCGCTGCAACGTTGACCCAGTCGCTGGCTTCGCTGGATCCGGAGGTCGCGCAGCGTATTGACGCTGAGCTGGCTCGCCAGCAGCGCGGCCTGGAAATGATCGCGTCGGAGAACCACACCGCGCAGGCAATCATGCAGGCGCAGGGGTCGGTACTGACCAACAAGTATGCCGAGGGCTACCCGGGCCGCCGCTACTACGGCGGTTGCGAGGAAGTTGATGTCATCGAGACGCTGGCGATCGAGCGCCTCAAGGACCTGTTCGGCGCGAAGTTCGCCAACGTGCAGCCGCATTCCGGCGCGCAGGCCAACGCGTCGGTGTACCACGCGCTGGTGCGCCCGGGCGATACCGTGCTGGGCCTGAACCTGAACCACGGCGGCCACCTGACCCACGGCATGAAGCTGAACTTCTCGGGCCGCTTGTTCAACATCGTTCCTTACGGTGTGGACGAGGAAACCTATGAAGTGGACATGGACGAGGTGGAGCGCCTTGCCATTGAGAACCAGCCGAAGATGATTGTTGCTGGCTGGTCGGCGTACCCGCGCCAGCTGGACTTCCAGCGCTTCCGCGAGATCGCGGACAAGGTCGGCGCGTACCTGTTCGTGGATATGGCGCACTTCGCTGGCCTGGTGGCAACCGGCCTGCATCCTTCGCCGGTCCCGCACGCTCACGTGGTGACTTCCACGACGCATAAGACCCTTGCTGGTCCTCGTGGCGGCATTATTCTCTCGAATGATGCGGAGATCGCGAAGAAGCTGAACTCGGCGGTGTTCCCTGGCCAGCAGGGTGGTCCGTTGGAGCACGTGATCGCTGGCAAGGCGGTCGCTTTCAAGATTGCTGCGTCGCCGGAGTTCAGGGAGCGCCAGGAGCGGACCTTGGCTGGTGCGCGTATTTTGGCTGAGCGTTTGACCCAGGAAGATGTTGTTGCCAAGGGCATCAGCGTTTTGACTGGTGGCACTGATGTTCACATGGTGCTCGTTGACTTGCGTAATAGCGAGTTGGATGGGCAGCAGGGTGAGGATCTTTTGGCGCAGGTGGAGATCACGGTGAACCGCAATTCGGTGCCGTTTGATCCTCGTCCGCCGATGGTGACTTCGGGGTTGCGTATTGGTACCCCGGCGTTGGCTACCCGTGGTTTCTCGGAGGCTGCGTTCGCTGAGGTTGCTGAGATCATTGCGCAGGCGTTGATTGCTGGTGCTGAGGGTAATACGGCGGTGTTGCCGGAGCTGAAGGATCGTGTTCTGCAGCTTGCCGCGGCCCACCCGCTGTACCCGGAACTGGCTAAGGTTTCCGAGTAGCATCATCTGATTAGGATGTGGGCCCGGAAGGTGGAAATACTCGCTTTTCGGGCCCGCGGTCTTTCAATATCCAGAGGCCCAGGCGCTGCACGGTACGTGCGGTGGCCGCAAGCCTCTGGAACCACACTCCACAGATCCGGGGCAGAAGCTCTCGGATTACCCAAGTTCTAAGGATGTGACCCGCTATGGCGGTTAGCGTATTCGATCTTTTCTCGGTTGGCATCGGACCTTCTTCCAGCCATACCGTGGGACCAATGCGTGCAGCACACGCATTCATTGCCCAAGTAATCCGAGAAGGCCAACTGGACGCACTGGAAAATATCCGTGTTGATGTCTACGGATCCCTGGCCGCTACCGGACGCGGCCACGGCACCTTCACTGCCATCATGCTGGGGCTTGAAGGCTTCGAACCTGAAACCGTGCTGCCATCACAGGTCGATGACCGCCTGGCGGACATGGAAGCCACTGGAATCCTCCACCTGGCCGAACAGCTGGATCAGCGCAAGGACCTGAACTACAAGGTCGAAGACATGATCCAGCATCCGCTAACCGTACTGCCGCGCCACACCAACGGCGTGAAGTTCATTGCCCTCGACGCTGACGGCAACGAAATCGCCAACGAGACCTTCTTCTCCGTAGGCGGCGGCTTCATCGTGCGCGAAGGCGCCGAAGACCGCATCGAGAAGAACCTCGAAGAGAAGCTGAACAAGCAGCCTTATCCCTTCACCACGGCAGCCAAGCTGCTGGAACATGTGAAGGAAACCGGCCTGTCCATTGCCGACATCATGATGGCCAACGAAATGGCCTACCGGTCCCGCGACGAGATCCGCAACGACCTGGTCCACATCTACGAAGTGATGGAAGACTGCAAGGATTCCGCGCTGGAACGCACAGGCGTGCTGCCAGGCGGCCTGAAAGTTCGCCGCCGTGCGCCGGAATGGCATGAACGCCTGCGCAAGGAAGACAAGGACCGGGATCCGGTCTACTGGCAGGAATGGATCAACCTCGTTGCGCTGGCCGTCAATGAGGAGAACGCCTCCGGCGGACGCGTGGTCACCGCTCCAACCAACGGCGCAGCGGGCATCATCCCGGCCGTGCTGTTCTACGCCACCCACTACGCGCCGGGGGCAAAGTACTGGAATGAGGAGGAAAAGCACGACGCTGTCGTACGCTTCCTGCTCACCGCTGGTGCCGTGGGCGTGCTTTACAAGGAACAGGCATCGATCTCCGGCGCCGAGGTCGGCTGCCAGGGCGAAGTCGGTTCGGCATCATCGATGGCTGCTGGCGGCCTGGCCGAAATTCTTGGCGGCACCCCAGCGCAGGTAGAGAACGCAGCGGAAATCGCCATGGAACACAACCTTGGCCTGACCTGCGACCCGATCGGCGGACTGGTCCAGATCCCTTGCATCGAACGCAACGCCATCGCTGCTTCCAAGGCAGTGAACGCGGCGAAGATGGCGCTGATGGGCGACGGCGAACACCACGTCACCTTGGATGAAGTCATTATCACCATGCGCGAAACCGGCAAGGACATGAGCGACAAGTACAAGGAAACTGCGATGGGCGGCCTGGCCGTCAACGTGGTGGAATGCTGATTTCCCAGTAACGCATGACCCAGTTCGGGAGGCCTGCACTGCAGGCCTCCCGAACTTTTTAAATGTGATCTTGGCCCCCAAGTCCGGCAATTCCCAGCCATAGCTGATAGAACTGGAACTAGGCCTGATGCGCGCTAGCGCAAACCAGTTTCGAGGAGGTGAGTGTCGTGGAAGACAGTTCTAGTCGATCTATGCACACGAACTCACCCGGACGCTCGTAGCCGAATCAGCCGAATCTGGCAGCATCCTGCCATGGGATCCCAACGAGTTCGTGACTCTTGTACATGTCACCGGCGCCTGGTCCTGCACGCAAATACTGACTGATTTATCTCCCTGTATTCATGGGGTGATCGAGCGGTGAGAAGTTGCTGGCAGGCTTGTATTCACGCGCCAAATGAACCATTTGGACCAAAATCATGTTTTCTCCAGAAAAGGTAGACTTCTCTACTATTTCGCGAGCCTTGCGCTCCCATCTCAATCACGCAGAATTCCAGCTCGCGGCAGGGCTGCTGGGCGGTCTGCACATCGACGAGACCATTGAGCACCTCGAAGCACTGGATGCCACCGAGGCTGCCCTGGCCTACCGGCTGCTGGACAAGCAGGCCGCCGTACTGGTCTTCCAGGAACTCGACGCCCCGGTGCAAGCCGACCTGGTGCGGGCGCTGCAGTCGCAGACCGTCATCGATGCCTTCGCCCAGCTCCCCGCCGCGGGACGGGTAGCGCTGCTCGATGAACTGCCAGCGATGGTGGCCACGAAACTGCTGTCAGGGCTGCCGAAGGCCAAGCGCCAGGAAACCGGAATCCTGCTGGGCTATCCGGAATCAAGCGCCGGCAGGGCGATGTCCCCGGATTTCATCGCCACCCACCCGCAGCTGTCTGTGGCCGAAACCCTGGAACGCATCAGCGCACGCCTCGGGAACTGCGAGAACGCGCAGCATATCCTGGTGATCGATGATGAACGCCGGCTGCTTGGCACCATCAAGCTCAGCGAGCTGCTCACCGAGCCGGACGGGACAACGATCGGAGAACTGTGCACCCAGAGCCCGGTCGTCCAAGCCTGCGAGCCGGAGACGAGCGCGGCACGGGTGGTGGTGGATCGGAAGGCAGGGATGCTCCCGGTGCTTGATCGGGAAGATCGCCTGCTGGGAGTGCTGACCTTGCCCATGGCGATCGGGATCCTCGAGGATGCCGAAGAGCGCCGCTCCGCGTACGGCTCCGGAACGGATCCGCTCTTCCGCCCTTACCTGGGGACGCCATTGCGCCACCTGGTCAAGGCGCGCGTCATCTGGCTGCTGGTCCTGGCTATCGGCGCCACCTTGACGGTCAAGGTGCTGTCCAGTTTCGAGCAGACACTGGAGTCGATGGTGGTGCTCAGCTTGTTCATCCCCTTGATCGTGGGCATTGGCGGGAACACCGGCAACCAGGCGGCGACCACTGTCACCCGTGCGCTGGCCATGGGGGATGTGCGGGGAAGCGACTTCTGGCGGGTGCTGATTCGCGAGGTGCGAATCGGAGCGGTCCTGGGACTGTGCCTGGGCGCCATAGCGCTGGTGGTGGCCGGGAGCATTTTCGAACTGCGCATCGGATTGGTGATAGGCATCAGCTTGGTGGCGCTGTGCAGCATTGCTGCCGCTGTCGGCGGGGTGATGCCGATCATCGGTAAATTCTTCAAGGTTGATCCTGCGGTATTTTCCAACCCCTTCATTTCAACCTTCGTGGATGCCGCCGGGCTGATCGTCTACCTGTCGGTGGCCGTGCTGATTCTTGGATAGCCTGCAGCTGCACTGGGGTGCGCGGAATAAATTCGCGCACCCCAGCGTCGTAACAGGTATGCCTCATAGCAAGCTCTTTACTGAATTTACCGTCCCGGCCAGAAGCGGAGAAGGCCTGAAGCTTCGCAACCGCGTCGTGCTTCCGCCGATGTGCCAGTATTCCGTGGAAAAACGCGACGGCGTTCCAACGACCTGGCACTTGGCTCATCTGGGTTCCATGGCCCATGGCGGATACTCCTTGGTGATCGCCGAAGCAACTGCGGTGGCAGCTGAAGGCAGGATCTCGGATCGCGATACCGGCCTGTGGAATGACGAGCAGGCCGAAGCCTGGAAACCGATTGCCCAATACATCCGCTCCCATGGGGCAGCCGCCGGCGTGCAGCTGGCGCACGCCGGAGCCAAGGCATCGACCTATGGCTGGCTCAAGGATCTTGAAGACGCTGGAAAATCCGGCAGCATCAGCGCGGACGATGGCGGCTGGGAAACCTTCACTTCCTCGCCCAGCGAGCTCTACGGGCTGAAGCCAGCTACCGCGATGAGCGTCGAACAGATCCAGGCATCGGTGCAGGACTGGGCTGATGCGGCCAAGCGTGCCGACGCGGCCGGATTCGACCTGATCCAGATCCATGCGGCGCACGGCTACCTGGTGCACCAATTCCTGTCGCCGCTGACCAATAAGCGCACCGACGAATACGGCGGCAGTTTCGAGAACCGCACTCGATACCTGCGTGAAGTCATCGAGGCAGTGGCTGCCGTGTGGCCGGAAAACAAGGCCCTGGGCATTCGCTTCTCCGGAGAGGACTGGGTGGACGATGGATGGAGCATTGCTGACACCGTTCGGATCGCCAAGGAACTCTACGGCTACGGTGTGCGCCACTTCGACCTCTCCAGTGCAGGAATTGGCAAGTTCAACGGACCGTCTGGTCCCGGCTACCAAGTGCCGTTGGCTCAGGCAGTGAAGGAAGCGCTGCCCCAGGATGCCTTCGTTACCGCGGTCGGCGTCATCACCGAGCCGATGCAGGCAGAGCAGATCGTCGTGACCGGGCAAGCGGACGGCGTCTGCGTTGGGCGCGCTGCACTGGGCGATCCGCAGTGGGCTAACCGTTCGGCGCAGGAATTGGGTGCACCGATGGCATTCCCCGCCCAATACTGGCGCGGCCGCTGGTAAACGCAAGTTGCCATGCTGATTTCATCCAAACAACGACATAGTTTCTGGTTACCTCTTCCAGCCACTGAATAGTGATGTTAGGTTAGTGCCACGGATCTAGTCGCACCGCGGCCAAGGGTCGCGTGCGGAAGGGAGTCAGCATGGCACTACGCGCGGATTCTAATGGAATCGACGCTTCGCTCTATCGGAGAAACGGCTCGTGGAGCACAGCTCTCGTGGATGCATCGTTGGGAACCACTGCCGCCCAAGAAGCAGCAGACCGGCTTCCGGACGAGGTAGCCAAGCTGCTCAAGAGCCAGCAGGCGCAGCCCAGCGATGTCCAAGCACTGATCGGCGCACTGGAGCCAGCCCAGGGACTGCGAGCACCAGTAGCACGGTTCGTCGCTGTTCATGACGGCGAAATCGTCCTGAACGAAATCATCCCAGGCCTCAAGGTCCAAACTTCATCGGTTGATGTGGGTCCGTTCCCGAATTTCACGGCGCTGGCCCGCGCCCGTGGCGGATCGTTCTCCTACCTCGTAGCTGAAGTCAGCAAGGACGGCGGCGAGGTGCACCTCTACAATACGGCGTCACCTGAACGCCTGGGCAACCGCGGCATCGTCGGGTTGCCCGAGGAAATCCACCATGCACGCAAGGTGCCCGGGGAATACGACCAGCCCAAGGCCCAGGCCGCCGCCGATGAGATGGCTCGTCGAAACGCTGACGAAGTTGCCGAGCTGATCAGTGAAATGTCCAACGAGAACTACGTCCGCCTGATCATTCTTTCGGGCGACATCAAGGCCCGTGAACTAGTACTCGGGGCAGTACCCGTGGCGCTCAAGGACTATGTAGAAGTCATCGACTCGCATACGCGCACTGGGGGTGCGGACACCAAGCAAGTCGATGCCCAAATCACCAAGCTTGTAGAGGAAGTGAAAGCCAAGTCCCTGGCTGAATTGGAATCGAAGATCGCTGCCCAGTCCGGCAACGGCAAAGCGCAGCTAGCTGTCGGACTCGATGAAGTTGTCACTGCGCTCCAATCGGCGCAAGCCGAAATGGTGCTGGTTGGACAGTACCAAAGCGAGCATACCCTTCGCGCCTTGAGCGCCGAACCATGGATTGCCCATCAGGACGGAGATGACCATGCAGAGTTGGTCGTCGGGGAATGGCCGGCGCCAGAAGTGCTCCTGCGGGCCACTGCGCTGACCGATGCCAGCATTCGCTATGTACCGGATTCGGTGATTCCTGGCGGTGCAGGAATCGCAGCCTTGCTGCGCTGGGCCAAATCCTGAACAGTTCATTAGAAGAAACGATCCGCACAGGAAATCCTGCGCGGATCGTTTTTTGCGTTCCAGCTATCTGGTGCCTAGCGATCTGACGGGCCGGCTGCCGGGGGAGCCGGTGGGGAAACATCTGAACCGTGATCGGAGTTCTGCTGCTGTCCAGGCTGGTAGGCCGGAGGAGCCCAGTAGGCCTGGCTAGGGTGAACCGGTGGCTGGTTCATCTGCCAAGGCTGCAGCATCGGACGGCGCTCTGCTGCTGGAATCGGGCCTGCCGTACGCGCAATGCCTTGCCAGTCTGCCAGCTTCACCAGCACGAAGGTCAATAGGGCCATGAAGCACACCGAGAAGACCAGCGAGACCGGGTTGGATTCCGTGGCGTTCAGATCAACTACGCCCATTGCACCGAGCAGGAACAAGAAGGTGTTGTTGATGATGTGCATCGCCATCGCTGCTTCAAGGCCACCGGTGCGCCAGGTCAGATAGCCTGCCGCGATAGCGAACGCCGCCACATCGAGAAGCCCCCAGACATCGTAGAGATGGCCGATGGTGAAGAAGGGAACTGGAAGCAGGATGGCGAACAGTGGATGCTTCAGCCAGCTGCCGATGACCTGCATGAACGCGCCACGGAAAACAAGCTCTTCAGCTGCGCACTGGAAGGGCGTCAAGAGGATCACCAGCAGGGCATAGAACAGCGGATCGGCCGGCAGGCTGCTCGCCGGCACGGGTTCGGACTCGCCAATGCCCAAGGCGCCCAACCCGAAACTCAGCCCGAAATACACTGCGAACAAGATGGCGCTGGCACCCAACACCAGGCCGAACCAGCGCCAGCGCAATTTGCCGGCGACCGATATCAGCAAGCCGACAGGCTTGGGTCCGATGAGCAAGTAGGCGAGGTAGACCGCCGGGATCATGATGATCAGGGAGACCATGGTCATCGAGAAGTCCGTTGCCGTGGCCATGTTCAGGGTTGGATCCATGAGGAACTGATCGGGAGCCTCATCTGGATTCTCCGCAGCCCACGTCAGCGGGTTCATGATCAGTGCAATGAACATCGCCAGTATGGCGATGAGCAATGCCGCGCCGTAGAAGCCAATGCCGATGCCGGTGAACGCCAGCGGCCTCCACCAGCGGTAGTTCTCACTGCGTCTCATTAGGCGATGGAACGAATAGTTCATCTCAACCTCGGCGCCTTGCGGCAAGGGTGGCTGGTTCATTGGCAAGCTCATGGCTCAATTCTCCCGTTCCGCAGTGTTTGAAGGTATGAACCTTACGGAGGATTTATCGGGTCATCCTTTTGAATATCCAGGACCAGCTCTTCGCAACGCGGTCGGCATCCAAGGCAAACTCCAATGGGCTAGCTCTTACACTGGGAAAGAACGATTCGCCTTCTTTGATTTGGAGCAGCACCACGTGGGCCATCATCACCATGACGAACCGATTTTGCAGGATCCCCGGCGCCGGCGGCGTGCCTCGATCATCTTATGGGCGCTGCTTGCGCCTATCGGCGCCCTGGCCCTGGTCATGGTCATCTTGTTGTGGCCGCAAGGCAACTACGACAAGTTTGCCCTGAACGGAGCCATGGACACTACCGGTGGCGCAACGATGGAAGTGGGCACTGTCACGCGCAGCACAGTCCAGGACTGCCCGTCTTCCCAGGGGTTGGAAGAAGTTGGTGGCAAGGTTCTCGAATGCCAAGTCACCTACGTGATGCCCGAATCCGGAGGCGCGGAGATCCAATTGGAAATCCCACCGGAAATGCTGCAATCACGTGATGCGCGCGCGGGCGACAGCATTCGATACCTTGATCTCTCCGCGGTGGACACCACCAGCGGCAGCCCGTACGTATTCGTTGACTTCGTGCGCACTTTGCCCATGGCACTGCTGGCCATCGCCTATGGCGTGGTCGTGGTGCTGGTCGCCGGATGGCGCGGCACGCGGGCGATGATCGGCTTGGTCGGTGGCATCGCCTTCATGATCATCTTCATGGTTCCGGCCTTGCTTGAAGGCGGCAATCCGGTCCTGGTGGGACTCACCGGTTCTACCGCCATCATGTTTGTCGCGTTGTATTTCGCCCATGGTCTGAACGCGAAAACATCCACAGCGCTGCTGGGAACGCTCTTTGGCCTGGCGGTGACCGCGGCGATGGTGCTTTGGTTGACCGATGCGGCCGCTTTGACTGGAGCCAACGATGAATCGGCAATCACCCTATCGACGGTGGCCCCGCAAATTTCCCTGCCCGGCTTGCTGATCTGCGGCGTGCTGGTTGGCGGCATGGGTGTGCTCAATGACGTGACAATTACCCAGTCGGCAACCGTCTGGGAACTGGCAGAGAGCACGCCCAAGGCCTCGGCCAGGGAACTGTTCTTCCGCGGCATGCGCATCGGCCGGGACCATATCGCTTCGACCGTATACACCATCGCCTTCGCCTACGCCGGTGCGGCCCTGCCGGTGCTGGCCATTGCGGCGCTGAGCAACCAGAGTTTCGGGGTCACCCTCGGCTCCGGCGCCATGGCTGAAGAGGTCATCCGAATCCTGATTGGTTCCATCGGATTGGTATTGGCGATCCCGGTAACCACCGCCATTGCAGTGATGGTGGTGAAAGCTACCGGCACCGGTGGTGCCCACGGCAAGCGGGCTTTGCAGAGTGTAACCTCCGACTCCTAGGTGCGAACCATTCTCATATGTAATGTAGAATAGTTCTCAATAGCGATCCGATTTAGATGGAGACCACCATGAAGAACTACCGCTCGCTGCTCGCAGCTGCCGTCGCCCTGCCCGCTGCCGGACTGATCCTTGCCGGATGCGGTAGCGCCACGGGAAGCGAATCGAAGGACGCGGAATCTGCAGAGATCAGCGTAGTGGCCACGACGAACGTCTACGGACAGATCGCCCGTGCCATTGGTGGAGATAGCGTGGAGGTCAGCGAGATCATCACTTCGGCCGCACAGGATCCGCACTCCTATGAGCCAACCGCACGCGACAAGCTTGCGATATCCAGCGCGGACCTGGTCCTTGCCAATGGTGGCGGATATGACCAATTCATGGACTCTCTCGTTTCTTCGCTACCGGAAGGCAAGTCTGGAGAGATCACGCTCATGCACGCTGTGGACTCCTCGCCGGTAGCTGCGGAATCCGAAGAGGCCGGGCATGAGGGCGAAAGCGCTGAGGAGCATGCGCAGCACGCTGATGAGGGCGGCCATGAGGGCGAAAGCGCTGAGGAGCATGCGCAGCACGCTGATGAGGGCGGCCATGAGGGCGAAAGCGCTGAGGAGCATGCGCAGCACGCTGATGAGGGCGGCCATGAGGGCGAAAGCGCCGAGGAGCATGCGCAGCACGCTGAAGAGGGCGGCCATGAGGGCCACGACCACGCGGGCTACAACGAGCACATCTGGTACGACCTGGATTCCATGGGTGAACTCGCTGATGCGCTGGCCGAGTCCTTCGCCAAGGTCGATACCGCCAACGCGGATCGGTACAAGCAGAACGCAGCAGCCTTCAACGAAGGGATCGGGAAACTCGAAGCCCAGCTCCAAACTGCCAAGCTGGATGGCAAGAGCTTCATGATGACCGAGCCGGTTCCATTCCACTTGCTGGAAGCTGCCGGCATGGAGAACACCACCCCTGAAGGGCTGAGCGAAGCCATCGAAGAGGGCGAGGGCATTGCGCCGATGACCATGAAGAAGGCTGAGGACAAGCTCGTTGCTGGCGACGCTGACATGCTTGCCTACAACGTGCAGACCGAAGGCAGCGAAACCAAGGCGCTGAAGAAGAACGCTGAGCGGGGACAGGTACCTGTAGTCGACTTCGCAGAAACCATTCAGGATGATTCCAGCTACCTCGAATGGATGGAATCCAACATTTCCGACTTGGCTTCCGCAATCAACGGCTAAACCTACGTAAACTAAATGCATGGCATTGTTCTCTTCCCAGATAACGCAAGCGACAGGTAAAGCACGCTCCCTCATTGCGGAGCGGTCTGTTCGAGCGGAGATCGCTCACTCGGACCGGGGAATCGAGCAAGCCGACCATGTGCTTTTCTTTGCCGAAGGGCCCGGGCAGTTCTACCAGCTCGGAGTCTGGCTGGGTACCTTCGAGCGCCTGGCTGCCCAGGGGCTCAACGTCGGCGTGGTGCTCATGGACGCACTAAGCGCACGACACGCGCTGGCAGAGTCGAACCTGCCGATATTGTTCTCGCGTTCCATGGAGCAGATCGAGAATAAGCTGCGCGAGTGGAATACCAAATCGATCAACTACGTGAACAACGCCCAGCGGAACTTCACGATGCTGCGCTTCAACGGACCGGCGCATATCCACCTGAACCACGGTGAGAGCGAAAAGGCCTCCATGGTCTCCAACCAGCTCAAAGCCTACGATTTCGCCTGCGTGGCTGGTGCTGCGGCGGTAGAACGCATCACCGAGAACATCTCCCGTTTCGACCCATCGCATCTGGTGCAGATCGGACGCCCGCAGCTCGATGAACTGGAATTGCCCGGCCCTTCGGAGAAGATCCGGGTTCTCTACGCACCGACTTGGGAGGGCGACTCGCAAGCCATGGCGTACTCCTCGGTGGCTACTTTGGGCGAGAGAATTCTGGCCCAGCTGAGCAACGATGAGCGTTTCGAAGTACGTTTCCGTCCTCATCCGAAGACCGGTGATGTGTCCGCAGAGGCAAAGAAGGCCGTGGTAAGCCTGAAAAGCAACTACGCTGCCACCGTGGATGCGCTCAGCGACGCGGCACAGTCCTTGGTGTGGGCGGATGTGGCCATCTGCGACACCTCGGCGATGGCCTATGACGCGGTAGCGCTCAACATCCCGCTGCTGCTGGCGGGAGACCCCCAAAGCAAGCTCCATTCAGGGTTGCCATTGGACCAGCGGCTGGGCAACGCCAACGGACTGGCGCAGCGGGTTGCGGATCTTGCCGCATCCTCGGTTGCCGGGGCGCAAAAACAGCTGGCACAGTACTTCTTTGCCACCACAGAACCCGGGGTGGCTACGAAGAAGCTGAGCCAGCTGCTTTCGAGCCTCTAGCCTTCTGGGCCTAGCGCTGCTTGAAGACCGTATCCTGCCATTCGCGATGGGCAGCGGGATCATGGGAGATCATCACATGTTTGACATTGGTGTACTCATCGAAGGAATACTGGCTCATGTCCTTGCCCATCCCCGAAGCCTTGTAGCCTCCATGCGGCATGTCGGAAACGATCAGGATATGCTCGTTGATCCACACGCAACCGGCCTGGATTTCGGCGCTGGCACGCATCGCACGGTCAACGTTCTTGGTCCATGCGCTCGCCGCCAGGCCATACGGGGTGTCGTTGGCCAATTCGATGGCCTCGTCATCGGTATCGAACGCCAACGCCACCAGGACCGGGCCGAAGACTTCCTGCTGCACGATCTCTGAATCCTGGGCAGCTCCCACCACCAGGGTAGGGCGGTAGAACCAGCCATCGCCCGGAAGCTGCTTGCCTCCGGCCAGCACCGTTGCTCCGGCATCCTTGGCACGCTCAACCATCGAGGAAACCTTCTGCAGGTGGGCCTCGCTGATCATCGAACCCATGTCGGTATCGGGATCGGTCGGATCTCCCACCACCATGGCCTCCATCAGTTCGGCCACCTTGCTGGTGAACTTCTCGAAGACCGAGGAATGCACGTACGCGCGGGTGGCGGCGGTGCAATCCTGTCCGGAATTGATCGTCGAGCCGGCCACCGCACCATGTGCGGCAGCTTCGATATCGGCATCATCGAAGACCACCATCGGCGCCTTGCCGCCGAGTTCAAGATGAACCCGGGTACCGGTCTCGGCCGCCATGGACATGATCTTCAGGCCCACGGCGGTAGAGCCGGTGAACGAAGTCATATTCACCAGCTTGTGGCGCACCAGGGGCGAGCCAACGCTGGGCCCGTCGCCAACGACAATATTGATCACGCCGTCCGGCAACCCGGCATCCTTGGCGGCCCGGGCAAAGAGCACCGAGGTGCCCGGGGTCAGTTCGCTGGGCTTGAGCACAATCGTATTGCCGGCGGCAATCGCTGGCAGGACCTTCCACGCAGCCATCTGCAGCGGGTAGTTCCACGGGCTGATCGAACCGATCACGCCGATAGCTTCACGGCGAACCATCGAGGTGGTGTTGCCCGCATAGTCCCCGGCGGCCAATCCCTGCAAATTGCGTGCAGCGCCAGCAAAGAAATTCACGTTGTCGATGGAACCGGGCACATCGAACTGGGTCGACATGCGGATGCTCTTGCCGGTCTGCGCGGTTTCCAAAGCGGCGATTTCATCGGCATGCTTTTCCAGTTCGCGAGCGAATGCCAGCAGGTGGTCGGCCCGTTCGCCCGGGGTCAGCCGGGACCAGGTCTTGAAGGCGCCGGCGGCCGCCTGCACCGCCTGGTCAACCTGCTCGCCGGTCGCGGTATCCACGTCCAGCAACTTCTTTCCGGTGGCTGGATTCGCGCGTTCCAGCACCGGGCCGTGCCCGCGGACCTGCTGGCCATTGATGAACTGGTGTCCGAGGGAACTATCGTAGTAGGCCATGTGAATTCTCCTAGGGGGATTCAGAGGGTGAAATAGATCTTGCGCAGGGTTTCGGTGACGATCCAACGGGTTCTCATGCCCGCATGGAGCCGGACAACGCTGCCTGGAACTAGCACCAGTTCTTGGGCGCCGAAACCATCGGCTTCCAGAATCTGCACCGTAGCGCACCCGGCAAGCACCACGAAGTACTCGTCCGCTTCAATATCCTGCATGGCACCGCGGGACATCTCCCAGATGCCAATTCCTGCATCCCCGAGGGTGCCCAGTTCGCGGCAGCCTGCGGTTGCGGATGCCTGGCCGGCGACCACCTGCTCGTCGCCGATGGCAACATGCTTGACCTCAAGGGCATCGGCCTGGACGATGCTGGCTTGAAGTATTCTTCCAGGCATCAGGAATCGAACCCCATTCCAATCTTATCCATCAGCTTCAAGAAGGCCGAGCGCTCGCCTCGATTGCGATCTGCCTTGACCAGCTGGCTTGTCATCAGGTTCACGCCCACCCATGCGGCAGGTTCCGGCGGGAATGGGATCGGCTTGGTACGCACCAGTTCCAATTCGGTCAGCTCGGTCTTCTGGCCCGAGAGCAGATCCAGCATGACCCTTGCACCGAAACGGGTAGCGCCGACACCGAGGCCGGTGAAGCCTGCACAGTAGGCGACCTTGCCGCCGTAGGCCAGATCGAAGAAGGAGAAGAAGCGGGAGCAGGTATCAATGGCGCCACCCCACGCATGGGAGAACTTCACCTGTGAGAGGTCCGGGAAGCTGCCGAAGAAATGCGCGGCGAGCTTCTCGAAGGTCTGCTGGTTGGTGTCGTAGCTGGAGCGGACCTTGCCCCCGAAGTGGTAGACCGCGTCGTAGCCGCCGTAGAGAATGCGGAAGTTCCCTTCGGCGTCGATGGTTGGGCGGGCATAGTGGAACCGGTTGTTCAGGTCGGCCAAGCCCACCATGTTCTCCCAGCCGATGGCCGCGCGCTGCTGCGCAGTGAGCGGCTCAGTCATCAGCGCGTAGTCGTATACCGGCACAATTCGGGAGCGGTGGCGCTTGAGCAGAGACGGGAAAACATTGGTTGCCAGGGCCACATGCTTGGCGGTGATCTGCCCGTCGGCGGTCAGCACCTGGACCTGCGTGCCGGCATTGTTCATCTCCACGGCGTGGGTATGCTCGTAGAACTCGACGCCTAATTCGCTGCAGACGCGGGAAAGCTCCCAGACCAGCTTGGCGGGGTGGACCAGCGCGGTTGAATCATGGTCACGGGCGCCGGCCAGGAAGTCTGGCGAATTGATCAGTTGCCTTACCGCGCCGGCATCGAGGTAGTCGACACCCGGTGCCTCAGCTTCCTCGGCCACCCACGCAATCTGATGCTGTTCGGTGGCCACGCTGAGCGCGCCCTCGCGGACGAAGTCCACGTCCATCGCATAGCGGCGCACCGTCGCTTCGAACTCGTCGAGGTTCTTCCTGCCGAGCTCCGCAAGCAGCGCATTTTCCTTGGGCAGATGGTTTTCGCCGTTGGCCTCGCCGTGGACCAGGGAGGCTTCGCAGAAGCCGCCATTGCGCCCGGAAGCGGCCCAGCCCAAGCGCTGGCCCTCGATCAGTACGACCCTTCGGCCCGGGTTCTGTTCCTTGGCTTGGAGCGCGGTCCACAATCCGGTGTAGCCGCCGCCGATAATCAGCAAGTCGGTGGTGAGCGAGCCATGCAGCGCCGGGTGGGGTGCGGGGCGGTGCTCATGATCCAGCCAGTAGCTGGTGCGCTTGGCGCCGGCCAATGCTCGGGAGATCAGGGTGGGCGAGACTTCGGCTTCATGCCTGTCAAAAGTCAGGTCATTGGTGCTGTTCATTGGTTCTTTCCTCGACGGTAGCGGGTTCGGCAGGCGCTATCGAAGCAGGGGAACGACCAGTGGTCCGTGCGGCTTTGCCGTCTGCTGGGCACCGGGGATGCCAGTTGAGTGCCAATCGGCGGCCAAGGCTATCCCTCTTCTCGGAAAGATGAATACAAATTGAATGTGATTCATTACTCATCTAAGCCTGCGCCGCTCGGGGTTGTCAAGGTCCCGATGCCAAGCCGAAACCCGGCCTTCGAAACAGCAAAGCACTGCTTCGAAGACCGGGCCTGGTCATGCGGGAAACGCGACCGGTTTACCGCTAGTGAATTGATGCGCCCGTCCCGGGAAATGGCGGCTGAGCCAAGCCGCGCCGAACATCAGGAGGAATTCGGCGGCCGCAACTGCCAGCATCACCGGTGCATGCTGGGCGCCGTGCGCAGCGTGGGACGCGTGATGGCCGCCAAACCACGGCATGCCGATCACCATCGCCACATGGGAGGTGCCCATGAGCGCGCTCATCACCAGCAGGCGCAGGGGAGAACCGCCGCGCAGCACGCACCAGGAGCATTTGATGCACCACAAGGTCATGGCAAGCAATGCCAGGTTCCACCACAGGGAGTGCGGCATCAGTGCCAGAACCAGCAGGTGGGTTGCGGCCAGGCCCAGCGAAGCGGCTCCCAGGGCAATGTGTCCGGCCGGCACCCTGCCCGCGTGGCTAGTCGCCGCTGCCACAGCAACCGTCTGATTCCTTGGGGGCGCAGCAGCCGTGCTGGACCGGGGCTGGAACATCAAGGACAGGGGAGCGGTCGAAGAAGCCCTCGGGGCGGATGGTGAAGCCAACGGTGTCCACAGGCATCATCGGCCAGTCCTCGGTCCGCGGGAAGTGGGTCAACGCGAAGGTGTGCCACAGGCTGATCTGCTCGCCGTCGATGTTCTTGTCGTCCTCGATCCACGAGCCAATGCCGTCAACGCCCGGGTTCTGGTTCACGAAGTCACCGGTTGGATAGCGGTGGCCGTCCTCCCGCTTGGTCACCCACAGGGCCTTGGAGGCGAATTCTGCGCGACGATGGATGGAGGATCCTTCGGCGGCCAGCAGGGTCGGCAGTCCCTGGGACATCAGCTTGTAGCCCACCGGCTTGCCGAGGTAGTTCTTCGAATCCGGGTTGGTCACCACCCAAGTGCGGCCGGCGGTCGGATTGCTATCGCGTACCGCCTGCTTCTCGGTAGCCAGCACCGTGTGGCTGCGGGTGAAGGCGTTGCCCCGGGGGTTCTCCTTGCTGATGGGCAGGCGCACGGCTTCTTCTTCGATGACGCGGCTGGGTCCGCCGTCCAGGGCGAAGTCCAGCCGGGCGCCGAAGATGTGCTGGTGGAAGGGCGCGCCCAGGCCAGGCGCCATTTCCGAGGAGTAGCGCTCGTCGAGCATGGCCGAGGTGAACACGATGCCGGTGGCCTTGGCCTCGAATTCGATGGTGCCATCGAGGTACAGGTACCAGTAGAAGCCGTAGTCGTAGTTGCCCACGGTAGTGAAGAAGCTGATCACCAGGCGGCGGTTGCGGCGCGTGTACTTCACGCCTGACCAGTCATCGGCGTGCTTGGAGAGGATCGAGGCGTCTTCCTCATGCATGCAGATGCCGTTGGTGATCTTCTGCGCATTGCCATCGGCGTCGGTGACCACAGGGGAGATGTAGTGGATTTCGCCCAGGCAGTCGCAGCCCAGCTCCAGCGAGTTGGCCAGGCGCCCGATCAGGTACTCGCCGGTGTCGAAGTAGTTCTGCCAGCTGCGCACCGGGGAAGGGTCCCCGTAGGGGACTACCATTTCCGCAATGGACGCACGATCCAGGATGCGGCGTTCGGTGCCCCGATCGTTGAAGGCGATGTTGTAGAGCACCAGCCCTTCGCGCATGTCGAAACCGATATCCAGCGACCATTTCTCCCACTCGACGTGGTTGCCTGCGCTGACCGTGAAGCTGGCGCCCTCAGGCTGGGTGATCTCGATAGGCTTCTGGGTGGTGCGCACCGGGCCAGTGAGTTCCGGATCCGTGTAGTTGCCGTGGGTTTCGGGCACTGGGATGACTTCCAGGTCCAGCAGCTGGTCGATCTTTCCGGCGATGGTGTCAATGTAAACCACCAGTCCATCAACGGGATGGGCCCAGGCGGAGTCTTCGGCGAAATCCTGGCGGAAGGCCAGGCCGCGCAGGATCCGGCGCCCGGCTTCTTGCGGGTACTCGTCCTCGTAGACTCCTGCGGAGAGCGGGGCAACGCGCACCTGTTCTGGCGTCAGGTTGCGCTTGGCCAGAGCGGCCGTCCACTGCGGATCGGCAACCAGGATGGCCTCCACCATTTCGAATTCCTCCAGCAGCACGGGCATCTGCCCCACCTTGGCCGGATCCAGGTCGATGCGGGAGTGCACAGCCTGCGCGCCCAAGTCCAGGACGACGTCCTTGGGTGAGTTGGCCAGCTTGTCCATGAGCATGACGCGGACAAAACGTCCGGGGCGGTCAGAGCGTGGATCTTCCAGGCCCATGTAGGCGATGCGGGTGTTCTCGGTAAAAAGCTGGTGGCTGACCAGCAATTCCTTGGCGGTGGCAATCTCTGCTTCGCTGAGCAGGGTGAAATCCGTGGTGGTGGTGATTGGCATGGGATTGGCTCCTTCGGCACTGAAGTGTGATCTGCGGCATTTATTATTCTCTAGTTGTAGAGAATACGGGCGGGGTCAATGTGACGCAAGCCCTTGCTTGAAATAAATTGTTATTCGCTAATCTTGAACCATGCCGAAAATCGTGGACCATGATCAGCGTCGCCGGGAGATTGTCGAAGTCACTTGGCGATTCATTGCCCGCGAAGGCATCGAGAAGCTGAATCTGCGTGACTTGGCGGCCGCAGCCGGCTATTCGAATGGCGCCTTCAAGCCCTACTTCCCGACGCGCGATTCGCTGCTGGTTGCCACGTTTCGCTACGTGGCCGAGGCTACTGACCGGCGCATCGCCCGCATGTGCCAGGGGCAAGCCGGGCTGGGTGCGCTGGAGGCGTTCTCGCGCGAAGTGCTCCCGCTTGATGAGCTGCGGCGCAATGAAGCCCGCATTGCTGTGCACTTCTGGCATCTGGCCCTCGGGGACCGTGCGCTGGCTGCGGTCAATGCGCAAACCATGGACCGGTGGCGCGAGCTCATCGACCAGTGGCTTGGGCAGTTGCTGGGTCCGGAGCATCCCGCGGCGCGTGTTGCCCGCGACTCGATGATCAATTTCCTGATGGGTGCTCAGGCCAGTAGCGTGCTCGATGAGGCTGTCAACACCGCCGAGTCGCTCGAAGCGCAGCTGCAATACCGCCTGGATGCGTTGCGCCGCCTGCACCCCCAGACCTAGGCGGATATTCTCCGTGCGAAGAAAATAGTGACTTTTCGCTTCGCTCGGCGTACTCTCATTCGTGATGCCTGACACAGTTGATGGGCTTCAATGGGGAGGCAAGCATGTACCAACTTCAGCACGTCGATTCGTTCACCGCGTGGTCGCGGCTCATTTCCGACGCCTTCGTCAGGCTGCAAAGCGAGCAGATTTCCAGCGGCCACTTCACCGCCACGCTGGGTGCCAATATGCTCGGCGATATCGGTTTGATGCGCATACATGCCAAACCCCACGCAGTGCAACGCACCGAGAACCTGACCTCCAGCGGTGACGGGGATTTCTACAAGGTCTCCTACCAGCTCGATGGCTACGGGCTGCTGATCCAAGACGGCCGCGAGACCCTGCTGGCCCCAGGGGACCTGGCGATCTATGACACGCAGCGCCCCTACACCCTGGCCTTTGAAAAGCCGGCGTCGGTGCTCGTCGCATTGGTTCCCCATGGTCTGTTCCGCCTGTCCCAGCAACAGGTCGGCCAGCTCACCGCCGTCGCCCTGAGGCAAACCCACCCGCTGTCGGGAACCGTCGCCCCGCTGCTGCGCCATCTTGGCGCCAATCTGTCCCAATGGGATGAATTCGGCGGCTACCAGCTGGCGCGCAATACCGTGGACCTGCTGGCAACTGCCCTGGGCGGGGCGCTTGGCGCCGAGTGCCATGGCGATGCCAAGGAGCGGCAGCGCGAATTGGCCACCAGCTACATCGGCTCGCACCTGGATGATCCCGACCTGGGACCTGCACGCATCGCTGCCGCCCACTTCATGTCCGTGCGCAGCCTGCACGCGCTTTTCGAGAACCAGCCGCTCAGTGTGGCCGCACTGATCCGCCATCTGCGGATGCGCGAGGCCGCGCGCCTGCTGCGCGACCCGCTGCTGGCCGAACTGCCCGTCCAAGCCATCGGGTCCCGGGTCGGGATTGCCGATGCGGCCGGATTCAGCCGCATGTTCTCCAAGGAATTCGGTTCCACCCCGGGCAAATACCGCTGCGCCGGCTGAGGCGCAGGACACTCTTGTGCACGCGGAGCCAATGGTCCTGCACTCAATGCCAAGGACAAGCCCGAGCACTTGGGCGATGCTGATATCCAAGCACTCGGCAAATGGGGGATCGAATGGGACTCGAACAACGCACACTCACGGTGCCGGCTCTGGTCGTGATGATCATTGCCGCCAGCGCACCGCTAACCGCCGTGGCTGGCGGCGTGACTACCAACTACGCGGTGACCGGCATGGAATCCGTGCCGCTGTCCTTCCTCATGGTCGGTGCCATCCTGCTGGTTTTCAGCATCGGCTACACCGCGATGAGCCGCTACATCCCGAATGCCGGCGCCTTCTACGCCTACATTGCCCAGGGGCTGGGACGGGCATTGGGCGTGGGAGCGGCAATGGTCGCCCTGGTCAGCTACAACCTCATGCAGATCGGCATCTACGGCATGTTCGGATTCGCCGCGGCATCCTTTGCCAATGCGTCCTTCGGCACCGCCATCCCATGGTGGGTCATGGCCCTGGCCGCGTGGGCAGTTGTCGGCTTCCTGGGCATGAACCGGGTCGACTTCTCCGTCAAGATCCTGGGCATCGTCGTGGCCGCAGAATTCCTCGTGGTCATTATCTACAACATCATGGCCTTCGCACTGGCTCCCGAAGCGCCGCAGCCGGCCGCATCCTTCAACATGGCTGACGCCATCGCACCGGGCATGGGCGCCGTCATGGCCTTCACCATCGCCGCTTTCATGGGCTTCGAATCCGGAACCATCTACAACGAAGAGGTCAAGGATCCAGCACGCACCGCCCGGCGTGCCACGATGATCGCGGTCGTGATCATCGCCTGCTTCTACGCGTTTTCGGCCTTCGCCGTAGCTGTCGGCGAAGGCGCCTCGAACGTCATCGGCGCTTCGGCAGAATTCGGCCCCGACCTGATTTTCGCGTTCTTCGGCGCCAACGCGCCAGCCTGGTTCGTCGATCTGGCCAACATCCTGTTCATCACCAGCCTGTTCGCCGCGCTGCTGGCCTTCCACAACGTCATTGCCCGCTACTTCTACTCCATGGGCCGCGGCGGGGCGCTGCCGAAGTTCCTTGCCGCGACTTCGCGCACCACCCACGCCCCCGTTGCAGGCTCGCTGGCGCAGTCCACCCTCGGACTGGCGGTTATCGCCGTCTTCGCGGTGACCTCGCAGGGCAAGGATCCGATGTATGTCGTGTTCACGATGTTCACCTGGATGACCAACTCGGCGGCCTACGGGCTGGTGCTGCTCATGGCACTGACCTCCTTTGCCGTCATCGGATACTTCAAGGCGAACCGCAGCGGAGAATCCCTGATGACCCGGGTGATCGCTCCGCTGGTCTCGGGCATCGCCCTGGTCTATGTCTTCGCCCAAATCGTCATCAACTTCGAAATCTTGCTTGGCATGGCAGAACCGGGAATGCTCGGTTATGTGCTGCAAGGCATCGTGATCCTGCCTGGCCTCATCGCATGGGTGCTGGCACTGGTCATCCGCTCGTCCAAACGGCGTGCACCGATGGCCGAAAAACTTCCCGTCACCTAACAACTCAGTACCAAGGAGCTCAAAGATGGCTTACGCAAACGCCCAAGAACTGCTGGATGCGATCCAGCCAGCAACCGGTGGCACCGAAATCCTGGACCCGGCAACCGGTGAACTGGTTGGCCGTGTTGCCGAGCAGACTGCCGCCGATCTCGACGCGGCCGTTGCCGCCGCAAAGTCCGCCCAGCCGGCCTGGGATGCCTTGGGCCACGAAGAGCGCAACCGCGTGCTCAATGCGGCCGCGGACAATATCGAAGCCAACGCGGAAGCGCTCGCCGAGCTGCTCTCCCGTGAGCAGGGCAAGCCGCTGAACGGGCCGAATGCGCGCTTCGAGGTCGGGGGAGCAGCCGCCTGGCTGCGCGCCGCCACCGCTTATGAAATCGAGCCGGAAGTGGTCGTGGACGACGGCGAAACCTATGCCGCCAAGCACTTCCGCGCACTGGGCGTAGTGGGCGCCATCGGCCCGTGGAACTGGCCGATGATGATCTCCATCTGGCAGCTGGCCCCGAGCTTGCGCATGGGCAACACGGTGGTGATGAAGCCCAGCGAATACACCCCGCTCTCGGTCCTGGCCCTGGTCCACGTGCTCAACGAAGTGCTGCCAGCAGACGTGCTGAAGATCGTGGCTGGCGGACGCGAGGTCGGCGAGAGGCTCTCGGGCCATCCGGATATCGCCAAGATCATGTTCACCGGCTCCACCCGCACCGGCAAGGCCATCATCCGCTCCTCGGCCGATACCGTGAAGCGCCTGACCATGGAACTGGGCGGCAACGACGCCGGCATCGTGCTCGAAGACGCCGATCCGCAGGCCATCGCCGAAGACCTGTTCTGGGGTGCCTTCATCAACACCGGCCAGACCTGTGCCGCGCTCAAGCGCCTGTACGTGCCCGAATCGATCTACGACGCGGTGTGCGATGCACTGGCCGGCGTCGCCGCGCAGATGCCCATGGGTGTCGGCCTCGACGAGAACAACGTGCTCGGCCCGCTGCAGAATAAGGCTCAGTACGACATCGTCGCTTCCCTGGTCAAGGATGCCGTGGATTCCGGTGCCAAGGTGCTGCTCGGTGCCAACCCCGATGAAAACGCGGCCGGCTACTTCTACCCGACCACGCTCATTGCCGACATCGACCCGGGCAACCCGCTGGTGGTCGAGGAGCAATTCGGCCCGGCCCTGCCGATCATCAAGGTCAAGGACACGGCCGAAGCGGTCAAGCACGCCAATGCCCTGGAAGTCGGGCTCGGAGCCTCGGTATGGAGCAGCAACCGCGAGAAGGCACTAGAAGTCGCGGCGCAGATCCAGGCAGGCACCGTGTGGATCAACTCGCACGGCACCATCGACCCGCGCATTCCATTTGGCGGCGCCAAGCAGTCCGGCTACGGCCTGGAATTCGGCATTGACGGCTTGAAGTCCCTGGCCCAGCCGCAGATCATCAAGGGCTGACGGAGACTGCGTTCTTCCAGCATTCCCCGGCGGTGCCCGGTGCCTATCCAGGCATCGGGCACCGCCTATTTGCGTGCGAAGGCTAGTTGATGATCTCGGCAGTGGGGTCATCGGCGATCCTTGCGATGCGTTCACGCCAGCTTTGCAAGGCTTCGGGCGACAGCCGGGTCCAATCGTGGACTTCACGGATCACCCGTACAGGATGCGCACTGCGGTAGGAACGCGTGGGATTGCCGGGGAATTTCTTGTCGGTGACATTCGGGTCATTTTCATACGCCCCGGTCGGTTCCACTTCATAGACATGGGCGGTCCCGTCCAGGGCCGCAATTTCGGCGGCCAACCCCGCGCCATCGGCAAATGCGGTGAAGTAGATGTGGTTCATGATGATTTCCGGACGATAATTCGACGGGAATCCGGCAGTCAAGACTTCTCCTGGCTGCAGTTCGGCTTTCGTGCCGTGGAAGAACGGGCCGTCATCAAGTTCATTGCTCATAGGCCAAGACGCTAGTCGCCATTGCCGGTTCATGAAAGGATCCGCCGCGTATCGCCACGTATATTGGGAAGTGAACCGACGACAGTATTTGGAGAGCAACGCGTGCCTATTTTGAACAAGGACATGACCCTATGCATTTCGTTATCTGGTCGACCATCTAATATCGGCACCCGGTTCCATAATTACCTGTATGAAGAACTCGGGCTGAACTTCATCTACAAGGCCTTCTCGACCGAAGACCTCGCCGGTGCCATCGCTGGTGTCCGGGCCTTGGGCATTCGTGGCTGTTCGGTATCCATGCCGTTCAAGGAAGACGTGATGAACATGGTCGATGAGATTGAGCCTTCGGCCAAGGCAATCGACTCGGTGAACACCATCGTGAATACCAACGGGCGACTGGTTGCTTCAAATACTGACTTCGAGGCGATCGCGACGCTCATCGAACGCCACCAGCTGGATCCTGAAAGTTCCGTGCTTGTCCGAGGCTCCGGAGGAATGGCCAAGGCCGTCGTGGCCGCCTTCCGCGAAGCCGGATTCAACGACCTGACGGTGCTGGCACGTAACGAAGTTTCCGGCCAAGCCTTAGCTGACAAATACGGTTACCGATTTACCAGTGCTGACCCGGCTCCAGGACACGAGATTCTTGTGAACGTAACGCCGCTGGGCATGGACGGAGCCCAGTCTGAGGAGCACGCGTTTAGCACCCAGCAGATTGAAGCCGCACGAACCGTCTTCGACGTGGTGGCTTTCCCAAGTGAAACACCATTGATCCGCGCAACACGAACTGCTGGCAAGCAGGTGATTACCGGGGCAGAAGTCATCGCCCTGCAAGCCGCGGCGCAGTTTCAGAAGTACACCGGCCACGCACTAAGTGAAGAGCAGGTATTGCGTGCCTCAGAATTCTCCCGGGAATCCTGAAGCCCCGAATATCACTACGCGCCCTAGTTGGCGGTATTCACCTGGCTTACGATGTTCTTTCCACGAAAAAATACCATCAGCAGGACGAAGAACGCGATCGGCAAGAGCACGATCAATCCCATGGATAGCAACTGGAAGAATTGCGTGTTCAATGCAATTCCATTCGTGTTCGGTACACCGTTCTCGGGCATGTAGTCGGCGTACCTTGCAGGCCTGGATGTCGCCCACAAGATGAAGAACCGGAAGATGAATGCACCTGCCGCGGTGATGGCGAGCGAGGGAAGCAGAAGTGACTGGTTGTCGGCACTTGTGCGCCTTATTTGGCATATACGGGCGAAGACCGATATTAGCGCCGAAGCGCCTAGACCCAGCGTGATGATCTGCAATAACCACGAATGAGCCATGACGAAAGACAAAGCCATCATCGCAATGCTCAGCGCAGTCAGGATTCTGATCTTCGACAGGAAAGTTCTAGATATGAACCGAACCTACCTTGTTAAAGGAAGAAAACCAGCCCCGGCAACTGAACACGGGTGATAGATACAGCAAGGGCCCGGCACTTTCGTGCCGGGCCCTGTTGCTGGTGAGCTGCTAGCCGCGCAGCACGACCTCGACTTCTTCCATCTGCTGGCCGGCAGGGTACTGGCCGTTGAACAGTTTCGAACCTGCCTCGGTGAGCACCGCCGAGAAGCGGGTCTTGACCAGGCCGAAAGCGTTCGAAACGCTGGTTTCGGTGAGCTCGGCAATGGCAACGCGTTCGCCGGCTTCGTCGATCGTGAGGCTGATGTTCTCGTCATGGTTCACGATGCGCGGTTCAAAGAGATCCAGCTTCATCATGCCGCCGTGCCCGGAGAAGGACACACGCCCGTTGAACCAGATTTCGTTTTCCGGTACCTCTGCAGCGGGGGAGACGGGGAACGCCAACGCGTTGCCTGCCTGCCATACCCCGTTGGCAGCTTCAATGCGTCCGTCGGCGAGGGAAGAAATATAGCTCACGAACGAGGTTTTCAGACCCCACTCAAGATGCGGCTGGAACGGATCGCCTGCTGGCGCACCACTTCCGGTCATTGTCTTTTCCCTCCACAGGATATCGGCGTGAAAATATGCTGTGGCCAGTATTTCATACTGGAGTTGGATCATGGCGACAGTTCTCTGCCAGCTAATCCAGCGTCATCTTCGGTTCAACTAGTGGACGGTAGGCAGACTGCATCGAGATCTGGGCATCCACGTAGCTGGTGCCATCGGCAAAGGCGATATCTGCTGTTGCCCACGACCCGTTCCAGTACTTGATCTCCAACTCGGTCGGCGAATATTCCTTCTGGACGTTCGCCTCGAGGTTGTTCATCGCGGTGTTGTAGCCGGTGATGCCCATGACCAGGCAGATGGCCGTCGCCACCACGGAGATACCGGCAGAAATGAACTCGGTGCGGATGGATGCGCGTCGCGCATAAGTCTGCTCCCCGTCACGCAGGCGGGTGAAGCCCTTGCGTCGGATCAGGGCGTGGATGATCAAGGGCAACCCGATCAGCAAGAAGATCACAGAAGCCGCCAGCGACACGAGAGGAAGGCTGAAGTCCACCGGTAGATACTCATCCATGTATTTACCCTACCCATGTCAGTGCATAACTTCTAGGGTTAAATCGCCTTGCCCGGGTTCAAGATGCCCTGTGGATCGAACACCGCGCGCACCCGTCGCTGCAGCGCAAGCGAGGTTTCGCCCAGCTCCTGGGCCAGCCAATCCTGCTTGAGCAAACCGATGCCGTGCTCGCCGGTGAGCGTGCCGCCCAGGGACTTGGCGAGGTGGAACATGTCTCCCAGCGCGGCCTTCGGCGCGCCGCTGGTGATGGATTGGCCTTCAGGCACCACGATGATCGGATGCAAGTTGCCATCGGCGGCGTGGGCGATAGTGAAGATCGATACTCCGCGTTCATCCTCGATGCGCTGCAGGCCGGCGAAGGCTTCGGCCAAGCGATTGCGCGGCACGCCGATATCGCAGATCGAGGCGGTGCCCAGCAGCTCCATGCTCGGGATCGCCTGGCGCCGGGCTTCGATCAGCGCCTCGGCCTGCTCCTGGTCCGTGGCGATCTCGATGTGCGCGGCCAGCGGGGCGATCGCATCCTGCAGGGCCTGCATTTCCAGCTGCGCGCCGTAGCCGTCGGTCTGCGCGAGCAGCAAAGCGCCGCCGCGTGATCCATGGCCGGTTCCGAGCGCCGCATCGATGGCCTTCAAGGTCTTGCCGCACATCAGCTCCAGCACCGATGGGGCCAGCCGTTCGGCGATCACCGCCGAGGCAGCCTTTGCAGCAGCCGCCTCATCGGGGAAGTAGGCGACCAAGGTGGAGGTGTGCTTGGGCTTCGGGCGCAGGCGCAGCAGCGCTTCAACCACAATGCCCAAGGTGCCTTCCGAACCGATCATCAGCGCATTCATGTCATAGCCGGCCACGCCCTTGATGGTCCGCCGCCCGGTACGCAGCAGTTGCCCGTCGGGCAGCACCACCAGCAAGCTGAGCACCGACTCGCGGGTCACCCCGTACTTGGCGCACCACATGCCCCCGGCGTTGGTGGCAATATTGCCGCCGATCGAGCAGATCGCGGTACTGGCAGGATCCGGGGCGTAGAACAGCCCGTGCTCTCCGGCGGCCCGGTTCACCGCCGCATTGAGCACGCCGGGCTGCACTACCGCGGTGGCTTCCACCGGATCGATTTCCAGGATCTTGTCCATCCGGGACAAATCGAGCACGATCTGCCCGGCCTGGGCGCTGGCCCCTGCCGCCAGCCCGGTGACGGCCCCGCGCGGGATGATCGTGGCGCCATGCTTGTGGGCCAGCTGCATCGCCAGCACCACATCATCGATGTCCTGCGCGAAGATCACCCCGTCGGCAAAGGTCGGGGGCACATAGCCGGAGCGGTCCACGCTGGCCTGCTTGCGGTCCTGCTCATCGAGCGAGGCCCGGGGATGGGCGCAAAGCACAGGACTGGTCGTAACGGTCATCTCGATCTCCTCGAAAATGCAGAACTGGCAGGACAGCTGCGCTGTCCTGCCAGATTGGTGCTATTGAACGAACGTGTCGGCGACGGCCAAGGCCTGCTCGAGGCGATCCAGCGCCTCAATGAGCACCTCATCCTCGATGTTCATCGCCGGCACCACATGCAGCCGGTTGAAGTTCGCGAAGGGCAGCAGCCCTGCGGCCTTCGCGGCGGCAACCACCTGGTTCATCTCCGGGCTGCTGCCTCCATAGGCGGCCAGCGGCTCGCGGGTTTCCCGGTTCTTCACCAGCTCGATCGCCCAGAACACGCCGGTTCCGCGCACCTCGCCCACGCTCGGGTGCTCGGCCGCGAACTGCGCCAGACGCGGCCCGATGATTTCCTCGCCCAGGCGCTGGGCGTTCTCCACCATGGCCTCGTCCTCCATCGCGGTGATGGTGGCTACCGCCGCCGCGCAGGCCAGCGGGTGGCCCGAATAGGTCAACCCGCCCGGGTAGACCCGCTCGCGGAAGGTCTCGAAGATTTCCGGGCTGATCGCCACCCCGCCCAGCGGCACGTAGCCGGAGTTCACGCCCTTGGCGAAGGTCAGCAGGTCCGGCACCACCCCGGCATGGTCCACTGCGAACCATTGCCCGCTGCGCCCGAATCCGGCCATCACTTCATCGGCGATGTACACGATGCCGTGCTTCTTAGTCAGCTCGCGCACGCCCTGCAGGTAGCCCGGAGGCGGCAGGTAGATGCCGGCGGTACCCGGAATGCTCTCCAGGATGATCGCGGCAATGGTGCCGGGGCCTTCGAGCAGGATCGTGTCCTCCAGATGCTTGAGCGCCCGGGCCGTTTCCTCTTCGGGAGTCGTTGAATTGAAGTAGGAGCGGTACGGGTAGGCCGGGAAGAAGCGCACCACCCCATCGGTTCCGTGGTCCGAAGCGAAGCGCCGCGGATCCCCGGTAAGGTTCACCGCCAGGTGGGTGCCACCGTGGTAGGAACGGTACGCGGAGAGCACCTTGTGCTTGCCGGTATGCAGCCGCGCCATGCGCACCGCATGCTCCACCGCATCGGCACCGCCATTGGTGAAGAAGATCTTGTCCAGCTGCCCGGGGGTGTGCTTGGCGATCAGCCGGGCCGCCTCAGAGCGCGCATCATTCACATGCTGCGGGGCGATGGTGGCCAGCTTGCCGGCCTGCTCCTGGATCGCGGCAATCACCTTCGGGTGCTGGTGCCCGATGTTCGTGTTCACCAGCTGGCTGGAGAGGTCGATCAGCGCGTTGCCCTCGCCGTCCCATACCCAGGAGCCTTCGGCCTTCAGGATGGTCATCGGGGCGAACGGCCCCTGGGCCTGCCAGGAGTGGAAGACGTGCTTGCGGTCCAGCTCGTAGGCGTGCTGGCCAGCGGCGATATCCGCTGCGGAAACGCCCTGCGTCAGTGGCTGTGCCAGTGGTTCAGTCATGGGTATCAGTCATTCTGCGGGAAGCCGAGGTTGATGCCGCCGTGGCTGGGATCCAGCCAGCGCTTGGTGATCACCTTGTTGCGGGTGAAGAACTTGAAGCCCTCCGGGCCGTAGGCGTGCTGGTCGCCGAACAGCGAGGCCTTCCAGCCGCCGAAGGAGTGGTAGCCCACCGGTACCGGGATCGGCACGTTGACCCCGACCATGCCCACCTGGATCTCGTCCTCGAAGCGGCGGGCCGCGCCGCCGTCGTTGGTGAAGATCGCGGTGCCATTGCCGTACGGCGAGGAGTTGATCAGCTCGATGCCCTCGTTGAAGCTCTCCACGCGCACCACCGAGAGCACCGGACCGAAGATCTCCTCGGTGTAGATGGACATGTCCGTGCCCACGCGGTCGAACATCGTCGGATGCAGGAAGAAGCCCTCGCCATCGGCATCCACGGTGCCGGTGCGGCCATCGAGCACCAGGTCCGCGCCGGCGGAGATGCCGGCCTCGATGTACCCGGCCACCTTCGCCTTGTGCTCGCCGGTGATCAGCGGGCCCATGTCGCAGCCGCGGGTGCCATCGCCCACGCGCAGCGTCTTGGCGCGTTCGGCGATCTTGGCCACCAGCTCATCGGCAATGGTGTCGATCGCGACGACCACGGAGATCGCCATGCAGCGCTCGCCGGCCGCGCCGAAGCCTGCGTTGACCGCCATGTCGGCGGCCAGGTCCAGGTCGGCATCCGGAAGCACCAGCATGTGGTTCTTCGCGCCGCCAAAGGCCTGCACCCGCTTGTTGTGCGCGGTGCCGGTGGAGTAGACGTACTGCGCGATCGGGGTGGAACCCACGAAGGACACGGAGTTCACGCGCGGATCGGTCAGCAGGGTGTCCACCGCCTCCTTGTCGCCGTGCACCACGTTCAGCACGCCCTCGGGCAGGCCGGCCTCGGTGAACAGCTCGGCCAGCCAGTTGGCGGCCGACGGGTCCTTCTCCGATGGCTTGAGCACCACCGCGTTGCCGGCGGCGATCGCTACCGGGAAGAACCACAGCGGCACCATGGCCGGGAAGTTGAAGGGGGAGATGATGGCCGAGACGCCGACCGGCTGGCGCATGGACTGCACGTCGATGCCGGTGGAGGCGTTCTGCGAGAACTCGCCCTTGAGCAGGTAGGGCGCGTTGCAGCACAGCTCGACGACTTCCAGGCCGCGGGCCACTTCGCCCAACGCGTCGTCCAGCACCTTGCCGTGCTCGGCGGTGATGATCGCGGCCAGCTCGCCCTTGCGCTCGGCCAGCAGCTGGCGGAAGTTGAACATGATCGCGGTGCGGCGGGCCAGCGAGGTGTCGCGCCACTTCGGGAAGGCCTGCGCGGCTGCGGCGATCGCATGCTCGGTGGTGGCCTTGGAGGCCAGCGCAACCTGGCGGGTGACCTCGCCGGTGGCAGGGTTGTAGATCTTGCCGGTGCGGTCATCGGCGGAGTAATTGGCGTTGTTGATCCAGTGCTGCAGCGTGCCGGTCAGCGTTGCGGTCATCGTATCGGCCTTTCGAAGTTGGGTGCCTGCCTTCATCATGGGTCATGGATGTGAGGGACAACACCATCACTGTGTCATGATTTAAGCACTAGTGCTGACGGAGTGTAAAAAATGCTGACGGTAGACGAGGTACTGCACCTGCCGGTGGTCCAGGCCGCCGACCCCCAGGTGCTCTGCGGAACAGGGATGGACGCGCCGCTTCGCTGGGTGCACGTGACCGAATCCACCGAGAACATCGACCTGCTGCTGGGCCGCGAGCTGATCCTCACGACCCTGCGCAACGTGAGCGACGTGCGCGCCTTCATCACCGCGCTGCGCGAAGCCGGGGCCGTCGGGGTCATCATCGAGGACCTTTCCGGCGCACCGCTGGACGTCGCCGACCTGGGCCTGCCGGTCATCGCCCTGCGCACCACCACCCGCTTCGTGTCCATCACCGAGGTCATCCACCAGAAACTCGTCGCCGAGCAGCTCGAGGCCGTCCAGTTCTCCCGCACGGTGCACGAAATCTACACCGGGCTCTCGCTGACCGAGGCCGACGAAGCGCAGATCGTGGACCGCACCGCGCAGCTGCTCTCGGCCCCCGTGGTCCTGGAAGATGTCCGCCACCACGTGCTCGCCCAGTCCGGCGCGCAACTGGAACACTGGATCACCCGTTCGCGCTTCGTCGGATTCCTGGAGCACACCGGACGCGCCACCGGCACCGAGAACTGGCTGCAGACCCCGGTCGGCGCGGTCCGCAGCCGCTGGGGACGGCTGATCGTCCCGGCCGTGCTGGAGGACGACGACCGCGCGGCCCTGGTGCTGGAACGGGCCGGCCAGGCGCTGACCATCGCCCGCCTGTCCGGGCGCGACCAGCGCGAGCTGCTCTACCAGGCGCGCACCTCCACGCTGCACGAACTGCAGGCCGGGCACAGCTACAGCGGCAAGGACATCGCCATCCGCACCCAGGCCCTGGGCCTGGCCGCCGCCCCCTACTATGTCCCGGTGGTCATCTCCCTGGCCGGTTCCGGCACGCCGACCGAAACCCAGCTGGCCGACCGCGCCCTGCTCGAAGTGCTCGACCAGCTGGCCGACACCCTGCACCTGGGCATCCTGGCCGGCTCGCTCAAGCCCGGGTACCTGGGGCTGATCCTGCCGCTGCGCGCCCGCGAACTGCTGGACTCCACCCTGCAGGGCTTCACCCGCCGGCTGGCCGAGCAGCTCACCGCGCCGGTGGCCATCGGCGTGGGGCCCGAAGGCACCCTGGCCACCAGCATCGCCGGGCTGGAGGAAGCCGCGCAGGTCGCGCAGATCGTCCCGCACCTGCCCACCCGAGCCCAGCCCTACTACCGCTTCGCCGACCTGCGCCTGCGCGGGGTGCTCTCGGCCATGGGCAGCGACCCGAAGCTGCGCACCTTCGCGCTGGCCGAGCTCTCCGGCCTGCTCAACCCGCTCGACCTTCCCGCCCTTGACCTGCTCGATCTCTACTTGGCCCACGGCGGGAACAAAACCGCGCTGGCCAAGGCGGGCTACCTCTCGCGACCCACCCTCTACTCCCGGCTGGCCAAGCTCGAAGCCAAGCTCGGGGTGCAGCTGGACTCCGCCGAATCCCGCGCCTCGCTGCAGGTGGCGCTGCTCTGGTACCGCATGCACGGCTGAGCTATCCACACTTGGCTCCCGGTGAGAAAACCCCGCAGGACGCCGCAGGCATCATGGGGGCATGAGCACAGAACAGGCACAGGCGCTGAAGGATCTGGTCGACGCGGAAGAACTCATCGCATCGGCCACCGCGGTCCTTTCCGGCGGGCCATTGAGCCCCGGCCACGCGGCCTGCTTTGCGCAGCTTGCTGACAAGCTCGCCCGCCGCCAGAGCCGCACCCAGCTGCACGCCGCCCATGCGCTGCGCCGCACGGGTGCCCACAAGCTCGACCAGGAATCCTTCCAGGCCGTCACCGAGGCAGGCGAGCACCCGAGCCTCGCCGCGTTCCAGGCGGCCGCCGGGCGCACCACCACTGCCCGCACGCATTTCAAGAACACGGCCGGGCTGCTGCACGGCTGGCTGGACATCCCGCGCAGCACGGTCCGCGACCGGCTGGCCCTGGTGGATTGCTTGCTTGGCGGTGTCGACGAGGCAGGGCAACCGCTGCCCGCCTGGTTGCCGGAACTGGCCGGGCAATTCGCCGACCCCGCCGTGGATCCCCGGCTGGTGTCCTCGGCCGCGCTGAAACTGCATTCGGCCCGCAAGGACTTCGGTGAAGGCCAGGCCGGGCAGGCCAAGAAGGACCAGCTGCAAGCCGAATCGGCCGCCTTCATCCGCAGCGAGCCCAAGGCCGCCCGCAGGCACATCAACGCACTGGTGGCTCAGGTGAAGTCCGGCCAGCGCCCGTTGCAGGCCCTGCTGGATGGGATCGGGATCTTCAAGAAGGGCATGCGCCAGGGCTTGGTCGAATACGTCCTGCGCGTCCTGCCCGCCCATGCGGCTATGATCGAAGCGTATTTCAACGCGCTGGACAACCCGGCCACCGTGTCCGGGAACCGCGAAGCCCTGGCGCACGCCGAGGCGCAGTTCACCGGGGCCCAGGACAGCGGCTGGGATGACGAGGAGTCGATGCCCGACTGGGCCAAGGACGGGGAACCTGCCGGTTCAGCACCCGAGGGATCCGCCGAACCTGAAGAACCCGAAGAACCCGAGGAACCTGACGAACCCGAGGAACCTGAAGAGCCCGAGGAACCTGCCGGCCAGGCCGCCACCCAGTTCGAAGAGCTCAAGCCAGAACGACGCCGGCTCGTAGGATTCCTGGCCTTGCTGATGACCGACCGCAACCAGAGCGGTTCGCCAGGGAAGCAACCCGGGTTGGCGGTACCGCAGGTGAGCATCATCCTGGATTACGAGAAGATGAGACGCGACGGCAAGGAATTCGCGGTCACTTCCACCGGGATCCAGCTATCCCCGGGCGAAACCAGAGCGGCATTGTGCACGGCCGGAATCTATCCGCTGGTGCTGAACGGCCAGAGCCTTCCCCTGGATCTGGGCCGCACCCAGCGGCTGTATAGCAAGGCGCAGGGCCGCGCCATCCGGGCAGCCTATCGAGGGTGCCTGTATCCGGGATGCAGCATGCCCGCCGAACGATGCGAACTGGATCATCTCGACGCGTGGGAAAAGGGCGGCAACACGGACATCGAGTCCGCGGCCTTGGGATGCATGATCCACCATATCGGCAGGCATTGCGGGTTGTTCCACGCGGTGAAGATCCCTGGATGCCGGCCGATGGCCCTGCTGTCCAAGGAACTCGACCCGCAGCAGAAACTCCGCGTGAACACCTACTGGATGACCCCGCAGGAAGCCCTGGCGGCCGACGCCCTCGCCGAGCGCATGACCGCGAAGTGGCGTGCCGGGGAACTGGACGTCGAGATCGTGGAGCCCTAGGCATCCTCCGGGTAGGGCCACCGCACATCTTTGCGAACTCCATCGGACCACTGGGCGATCCACTCTCCGGTGCCTTCGGAAACATCGCGGACCCCTGCCTCCAGCCACTGGAACTTCCCGTCCAGCAGGTCCGCGGCGAGCCGCCCATCGGTACGCGTGGTGTTCTTCCAGAGCCTGTCGAAATGCTCCTCGCAGCGTTGCGCGGCCTGTTCGCAGAAGGCCAGGGCAAGATCCTGCGCCGAGTCGCGCTGGCCAGACGGGGACTGCGGCAGCGCGGTGGTCTTGGCGATCACCGCGGACATGGCGAACAGCTCCGCGCCGATATCCACGATATGGCCCAGGAAGACCTGCTGCTTTTCCAGGCCGGCCTGCCAGCGCGCCATCCCGGCGAACGTCTGGCGTGCCAACCGCCGCGAGGTCCGCTCCACATAGCGCAGGTGCTTGGCCAATGGGCCGTGCTCGGAATAGGAATTCGGAAGCGAGCCTGCGCCCATCGCAAGCTTGGGCAGCCAACGGGCATAGAACCCCGAGGCATCCACCGCCGCCCGGGCCTTGTCCTGGATGCTCGACCCGGCACGCGCCAGGTCCCCGGCCGCCTGCAGGTGCGCATCCACGGCCTCGCGGGCAATCAGCAGGTGCATGATTTCGGTGGAGCCTTCGAAGATGCGGTTGATCCGCAGGTCGCGCAGCATCTGTTCGACCGGCACCGCCCGCTCGCCGCGCGCTGCCTGCGACTGCGCGGTCTCGAATCCGCGCCCGCCGCGGATCTGCAGCAGCTCATCGGCGATCGTGCAGGCAGCCTCCGAAGCCCAGAGCTTGGCCAGTGCCGCCTCGATTCGGACATCCTTCATGCCGGCATCGGCCAGCCGGGCGGACACCTCGAACACCGCTTCCAGCGCATAGCTGCTGGCCGCGATGCAGGCGAGCTTGCCGGCGACGGCTTGGTGCTTGCCGACCGGGTGGCCCCACTGCACGCGGGCCGCGGACCATTCACGGGCGATCTTCGTGGACCATTTGCCGGCCCCGGCGCACATGGCCGGGATGGACAAGCGCCCGGTGTTCAGGGTGCTCAGCGCGATCTTCAGCCCCGAACCTTCCTTGCCCAGGCGGTTGGCCGCCGGCACGCGCACCGAGCGGAACCGGGTCACCCCGTTCTCGATTCCGCGCAGGCCCATGAACTGGTTGCGGTTCTCGACGGTGATGCCCGCGGTATCGGCCTCGACGATGAAGGCGGTGATTCCGCCGCGACCTGCAGGCTCGCGGCCCAGGGCCTCATGCGGCTGCACCGCGGCCATCACCACGAGCAGCTCGGCGACCACCCCGTTGGTGGTCCACAACTTCGCGCCATCCAGGACGTAGTGGCTGCCGTCGTGACTGAGCCGGGCTTCGGTGCCCAACCGTGCAGGGTCGGAACCGACATCGTTCTCGGTGAGCAGGAAGGCGCTGATGGCTCCTGCCGCGCAGCGCGGCAGGTACTCGCGTTTTTGCTCCTCGGTGCCGAAGGACTTCACCGGTTCGGGGACGCCGATGGACTGGTGGGCCGAGAGCAGCGCGCCGATGGCCGGGGAAACCACGCCGACGCGCATCAGCGCCCGGCCGTAGTCCAGCAGGCTCAGCCCCAGTCCGCCGTATTCGACCGGGATCTTCATGCCGAAGGCGCCGATGCGGCGCAGCTGGGCAATATATTCGCCGGGGATGCGCGCCTGGGCTTCGATGCGCTCCGGGTCGATGCCATCGAGGACCTCTTCGAGCTGCGGCAGGAATTCCTGTCCGCGTTCTGGATGCAGGGCGCTGGGCAATGGTTCGATCAGGGAGAAGTCCACGGCCCCCATGTACAGGCCCTTGGCGAAGCTGGGCCGGTCGAACTGCTCGCGGGACTCCTCGGCGACTTGCCTGGATTGGTCGGCGTTGATTTGCATGGCGATCCCCTTTGGCTCGGCGATCGGCCGCGGCGCCATCGCCTGGTGGCACCAGCGTAGCTGCCAAACCCCGGGGTTGCTAGAGCGCGTGCAGGTGGCCGCGGATCCCCTGGCCGGCGTCGTGCAGGTTCTCTCCTTCGAGCAGCACGAACGCCTGCCCGAAGGTCAGCTCATGGATCTGCGATGCCGTTTGCCCTAATTCGCGGGCGATCCGTGCGGTGCTGGCCCGATGGTCGCGCTGCAAGGAGGGGAAGACCAGGGAGAAGACCCGGGAGACCAGCTGCTGGTGCTCCTGGTCCGGTTCCAGCGCCAGCTCCTGGGACAACCACTGGTAGGCGCCTTCGCCCAGCAAGCCGCGGGCACGCGAATGCGCGAGGATTACCTGGGCCGGTGCACCGAACTGCTCTTCGAGTGCCAGCAGCTGCGGGATCTGCAGGGAATCGGAGACCCGCACCTGCAGGGACAGGGAGGGCAGGAGCAAGCGTGCCGCGAATTCGTCGGCCTCGCGTTCCGCGGCGGCCACCTGCTCGCGGTTCTCGCCCAGCGAGGAGTGCATCAGCAGATGCCCCAGCTCGTGGGCCATCGCCAGGCGCTGTGCATTGCGGCTGCCGGCGGCCAGGAAGATGAAGGCCTGCCCGTCTTCCCAGAAGCTGAAGGTCTTGACCGCTTCGAGCGAGGCCGGCAGGCTCAGCACCCGCACCCCGCGGGCTTCGAGCAGATGCAGCAGATCGGGCAGCGCGCCGCATCCCAGATCCCATTCGGTGCGCAGATGCGCGGCGGCATCTTCCGGGGTGAAGCCGCACAGCTCGGGGATCCCGGTGTGCGGGAGCCGGAAGTTCCGCGTGATCAGGTTGTAGAGTTCCACGCCGTTGCGGCCCAGCGCGGCTGCGGCGACTTTCTGCGCGGTGCTGGTGCGGCGCGGGGAGCGGAAGAAGATCCGTTCGGTGTCGATGCCCTGGGTCGCGGGAAGCCGGAAGAACTGCGGCGCGCAGCCCAGCGCATCGGCCAGCGCAAGGGAAAGATCCTCGGGAGCATGGGCGAGTTCGCGCTCGCAAATACCCAGCGAGGCGGCCAAGGCGGACCGGCTCAGCGCTGCACGTTCGCGTGCCAACCTGATTCTGGTCGGTTCCAAAGTCATGAGGTTCCTGCAATCTTCCAAAAGGCGATCTTGATCGTCTAATGACCTCAGACTAGTGGCCTATGCCACAAAGCACCAATTGCGTGCAGCTTCGTGAAGTAACACGCTCTGACTTGCGAAAAGGCTCGCAGGCGGTGCCTGCGAGCCTTCGTGGCGCTAGATCTTGCTGGCCGCTTCCTTCAGCACGGTGCGCAGGATGGATTCGATCTGGTCGAACTCCGGCTGCCCGATCGTGATGGGCGGAGCCAGCTGGATGACCGGGTCGCCGCGATCGTCGGCGCGGCAATACAGTCCCGCCTCCCACAGGGCCGGGGAGAGGTACCCGCGCAGCAGGCGTTCGGACTCCGCGTCGCTGAAGGTCTCCTTGGTCGCCTTGTCCTTGACCAGCTCGATCCCGTAGAAGTAGCCGGCGCCCCGCACATCGCCGACGATGTCCAGATCGGTGAGCTTGGAGAGCGTGGACTTGAACGCGTCGGCGTTGTTCTTGACGTTCTCGTTCAAACCTTCCCGCTCGAAGATGTCCAGGTTCGCCATCGCCACCGCGGCTGCCACCGGATGCCCGCCAAAGGTGTAGCCGTGGTAGAAGGTGGTATCGCCCTTGGTGAAAGGCTCGAACAGCTTGTCGGAAACGACCATCACGCCCAGCGGGACATAGCCACTGGTCAGCGCCTTTGCCGAGGTGATGATGTCCGGGACGTAGCCGAAGTCGTTGCAGGCGAACATCGAGCCGATGCGGCCGAACGCGCAGATGGTTTCGTCGGAAACCAGCAGCACATCGTATTCGTCGCAGATCTCGCGGACCCGGTCGAAGTACCCCGGTGGTGGCGGGAAGCAGCCGCCGGAGTTCTGCACCGGTTCCAGGAAGACCGCCGCCACGGTGTCGGCGCCCTCGAATTCGATGGCTTCGCGGATGCGCTCCGCGGCCCACAGCCCGAAGTCCTTCTCGTTGTCGGCGAACATCTGCGGTGCGCGGTAGAAGTTGGTATTCGGCACGCGGAAGGTGCCGGGGACCAAGGGCTCGAACGGGGTCTTCATATCCGGCAGCGAGGTGATGGCCAGGGCTCCCTGCGGGGTGCCGTGGTAGGCCAGGGCGCGTGAAATGACCTTGGTTTTGCCCGGCTTGCCCTTCATCTTGAAATGCTGCTTGGCCAGCTTGAAGGCGGATTCGACCGCCTCGCCGCCGCCGGTGGTGAAGAAGACGCGGTTCAAGTCGCCCGGTGCATAGCTGGCCAGGCGCTCAGCCAGGTCGATCGCCGGTTCGTGGGCGTAGGACCACAGCGGCATGAAGGCCAGCTTCTCGGCCTGCTTGGCCATGGCTTCGGCCAGTTCGGCGCGCCCGTGCCCCGCGTTGACCACGAACAGCCCGGCCAAGCCGTCGATGTATTCGCGCCCGGCATCGTCGTAGATCTTGTGCCCCTCGCCGCGCGAGATGATCGGAACATGCGCGCCGCTGGAAATTCCGGAGTGCCGGGCCATGTGCATCCAAAGGTGATCGCGAGCGGCTTGCTGGCGATCGGTACCACGTGGTGTGTTCATCGTGTTCCCCAGTTGTATTCCTGTTTTTTGAGTGAAAGGTAGGTGTACGTATTGGTGCTGACCACGCCTTCGAGCCCGCGGATCGTTCCGATCACGCGCAGCAGGTCCTCATCGTTCGAGCAGATGACCTCCGCGAGGATGTCCGAGCTGCCGGCAGTGACCACGCAGTAGTCGACTTCCGGAAGTTCGGCGATCCGGTCGGCGGTGCCGCTGATGTCGCTGGCGGCGACGACGCCGATCATGGCCTGGCGGGTGAAGCCCAATTCCAGCGGGTTGGTGACTGCGACGATTTGCACGACGCGGCTCTCGACCAGCTTCTGCACGCGCTGGCGCACAGCCGCTTCGCTCAGGCCCACTGCCTTGCCGATGGCGGCATAGGAACGCCGGCCATCTTCCTGCAGCTGCTCGATGATCTCCTTGGAAATTTCATCAATGGCCTGTGCCGTATGCGAGGGCAGCGTCATATCGACCTCCTAGGTCTAAGGGACTTTCCACAGACCCTACCGTCACTGATTCAGTTGCGAAAGGGGTATTTTTGAAAGTTTTCAGTTTTCGTAACGTAATTTTTACAAGGAAACTTGCGTTCGGGTCTTGTTGGACCTGTGCATTGCTGGCAGGATGAACGACAACACTTTCATGTGTGGCCGATCACATTCGTCGTTAGGATTCCAGCCATGTCGCACTCGCAACGCCGACTTCCGCAAGACCCCCAAGTCCGCGCACTGGTCCAGGCCATGAGCCAGCGCAGCTACTCCCGCCGCAGCGTGCTTTCCGCGGCCGGCGCATTGGGCCTGACCGGGCTGCTCGCAGCCTGCGGCACCGGAGGAAGCAGCACCAAAGCCGCACCGTCGATCGAGGACATTTCCGCAAACGACCCCACCGTGAACTGGGCCAACTGGACCCTGTACCTGGATTACGACGACGAGAAGAAGAACTACCCGACGCTTGAGGCGTTCACCGAGCAGACCGGCATCAAGGTGAACTACCGCGAGGATATCGACGGCAACGACACCTACTACGGCAAGGTGCAGGGCCAGCTCAAGGCAGGCCAGGACATCGGCCAGGACGTCATCACGATGACCGACTGGATGGCCGGCCGCATGATCCGCCAGGGCTACGCCCAGGAGCTGGACCTGGCGAACATCCCCAACTCGGCCAACCTGCTGCCCAACCTCAAGGACGTGGACTTCGACCCGGGACGCAAGCACTCTCTGACCTGGCAGTCCGGCTACGCCGGCATCGCCTGGAATAAGAAGGCATTCCCCAAGGGCCTGAAATCCGTCGAGGACCTCTGGGATCCAAAGCTCAAGGGCCGCATCACCGTGCTCGATGAAATGCGCGACACCATCGGCCTGCTGATGCTGCACAACGGCGTGGACATCGCCGGCCAATGGGGCGAAAGCGAATTCGGCGCCGCTGCCGACGTGCTGCGCGAGAACATCGGCAATGGCCAGATCCGCCAGGTCAAGGGCAACTCCTACAAGGAGGACTTCGTCTCGGGCGATGCGATCGCCGGCATCGTCTGGTCCGGCGATATCGTGCAGATGAACTTCGAGAACGATGACCAGTGGGAGTTCGTGATCCCCGAGGCCGGCGGCACCCTGTGGAGCGACAACCTGATGGTCCCGGTGGCCTCGCCACGCAAGGCCAACTCCGAGAAGCTCATGGACTTCTACTACGACCCGGCCGTGGCCGCGCAGGTCGCAGCCTACGTGAACTTCATCTGCCCGGTGGTCGGCGCCCAGGAAGAAATGGAAAAGATCGATCCGGACCTGGTCGGCAACCCGCTGATCTTCCCGACCGATGAGGATCTGGCCAAGGCGCATGTCTTCCGCTCGCTGGAAGCGGAAGAAGAGACCGCTTTGAACTCTGAATTCCAGAGTGCAATCGGCGCCTAGAAAGCGGGGAACACCATGACTCGCCAACGAGCCATCTACTGCCAGCGCCTGCCCAAGGGCCACGGTCCGGGCCCGGCCCGCGCCAGGGACGTCGTCAACCGGGCACCCTCCGCACGTGCTGTACCGGCAGCAGAAACCGATTTCCACAACCAGTTCCAGGAAGTGATAGGGGCATGACAACCTTGGCAACGCGTACCGAAACCACTGCCACCGGCGCGGATCTGCACCTCTCGGGCATCACCAAGCGCTTTTCCAGCTTCGTGGCGGTCAAGGACCTGGATTTGGTGGTCCCTTCGGGCACCTTCTTCGCCCTGCTCGGACCCTCCGGTTGCGGCAAGTCGACCACCCTGCGCATGATCGCGGGCCTTGAGGCCCCCAGCGAGGGCAGCATCTCGATCGGCGGCCAGGACGTGACCGCGCTGGCCAGCCACCAGCGTCCGGTGAACACCGTGTTCCAGTCCTATGCGCTGTTCCCGCACATGAGCGTGCTGGAAAACGTGGCCTTCGGGCTCAAGCGCAAGAAGGACAAGCAGGCGATGGAGAAAGCCAGGGCCGGGCTGGACCTGGTGGAGCTCGGGCACCTTGCCAATCGCAAGCCGATCCAGCTCTCGGGCGGGCAGCAGCAGCGCGTGGCCCTGGCCCGGGCGCTGGTCAACCGCCCGCAGGTGCTGCTGCTCGATGAGCCCCTCGGGGCACTGGACATGAAGCTGCGCCGCCAAATGCAGCTGGAACTGAAGAACATCCAGACCGAAGTCGGCCTGACCTTCATCCACGTCACCCACGACCAGGAAGAGGCCATGACCATGGCCGACGTGGTCGCGGTGATGAACGGCGGACGGATCGAGCAGATGGGCCCGCCGCGCGAACTCTACGAACTGCCCAAGACCGCGTTCGTCGCGAACTTCCTGGGCAAGTCGAACCTGATGCGCGGCACGGTCAGCGGCAATGACGCCGGCATGCTCAGCGTCATGGTCAACGGCCAAGCCATCTTGCTGCCGGCCGACCGCGCCGTGCAGGCCTCAGGGGAGGTGGTCGTCGGGGTGCGCCCGGAGAAGATCACGATCTCGCGCGATGGCTATGCGGGGGAGAACCGCTTGTCCGGCACCGTGGTCGACGTGTCCTTCACCGGCACCACCACCGAGTACCTGGTCGAGGTGGACGGGATCGGCACGCTCGGGACCTTCGCGCAGAATCGCGGCCAGCAGCCGGCTGCCGAAGGCGACACCGTGTACCTGTCCTGGGAAGCGCAGCATTCCTTTGGCCTGGCCGGTGCCGAGCACGAGGATGCCGGAGTTGACCAGCCATGACGGTCATGACCAAGAAGGGCATCGTCGACCTGCGCAGCCCCGAGGAGATCCGGGCGGAGCGGCGCAAGGGCCGCACCGGCGTCTACCTGATCGCCCCGGGCATGCTGGTGCTCGCCCTGTTCTTCGCGCTTCCGGTGGTAGTCCTGCTGGCAATGAGCCTGTACGTGAAGCCCGAGGGCGGGGAAATCGGCGAATTCGTGCCGGGTTTCGAAATCGGCAACTACGCCACGGTGCTCGCCGCCTACTGGCCCGAGCTGCTGCGCTCCTTCGGGTTCGCGCTGATCGCCACCGTCCTGGCCTTGCTCATCGGTTTCCCGATGGCCTACCTGGTGGCAGTCCGCTTGCGCGAGAAGACGTTGCTGCAGGGCATCTTGCTGGTGCTGCTGATCGCCCCGTTCTTCTCCAGCTTCATTCTGCGCACCCAGGCCTGGAAGCAGATACTGGCCGACGAGGGGTTCATCGCCCAAACGCTGAAATTCCTGGCGATCCTGCCAGCCGACGGGCACCTGACCGCCACGCCGTTCGCGGTCGTCGCGGGCCTGACCTATAACTTCCTGCCGTTCATGGTGCTGCCGATCTACGCTAACCTGGGCCGGCTGGACACCCGCCTGCTCGAGGCCTCGGGGGATCTGTATGCCAGCCCGATGACCTCCTTCTTCAAGGTGACGCTGCCGATGAGCGCCCCGGGGGTCTTCGCCGGCACCCTGCTGACGTTCATCCCGGCCGCCGGCGACTACGTGAACGCGGCCCTGCTGGGCAATAACCGCAATACGACGATGATCGGCCAGATCATCGATTCCAGATTCTTCAAGGTCATCGATTACCCGGGCGCCTCGGCGTTGAGCTTCGTGCTGATGGTCTCGATCCTGGTCCTGGTCACGATCTATATCCGCCGCTTCGGGACCAAGGAGCTGATGTAGCATGAAGCAGAAAATCGGACGCTGGTTCATCCCTGCTGTCGGCGGGCTGGCTTTCATCTACCTCCTGGTCCCGATCGCGTACATCTTCGTGTTCTCCTTCAACGATGCCGGCCGCACCAACCTGGACTGGCGCGGCTTCACCCTGGAGAACTGGCAGAACCCCTGCGGCGCTCCGGCGGTCTGCGAATCGCTGGTGCACTCGCTGCAGGTCGGCACGGTGGCCACGATTGCCGCCACCGCCTTGGGCACGCTGATCGCCATCGGCCTGGTCCGCTACAAGTTCCGGTTCCGCAAGCTCACCGATGTGCTGATCATCTTGCCGTTGGCTACTCCGGAGGTCGTGCTCGGTGCTTCGCTGCTGGCACAGTTCCTGAACCTCGGTTGGGAACTGGGCTACGCCACCATCGTGATCGCCCACATCGTGTTCTGCATGTCCTTCGTGATCGTCACCGTCAGGGCTCGTGTCTCCTCGCTGGATCCGCGATTGGAAGAAGCGGCCGCCGATCTCTACGCCTCGCCGCGTGCGGCGTTCTGGAAGGTGACGTTCCCGCTGCTGCTGCCAGGCATTGTGGCCGCCGCGCTGTTGTCCTTCGCGATGAGTTTTGATGATTTCATCATCACGAACTTCAACTCCGGCACCTTCCAGACCTTCCCGAAATTCATCTATGTGGCAGCTACCCGCGGCATCCCGGCCCAGGCGAATGTCATTGGTTCGGCGATGTTCATCCTTGCCCTGCTCGTGGTGGTCATCGGACAGGTGATCAGCTACCGGAAGAAGAAACAGCTGGAGAATTCCTAGGTTCCAAAGGCCCGCGCTCTTCAGCGCGGGCCTTTGGCTTGCCAGCTGGTCAAAAAGCAGGGATCGTCACTAGCATGAGCGTTACCCAGCTCGCTCCTTGCGCCCTCTGGGACCTGCACGTTGTTGGACTGGCGCTAGGCCTCCGGCCGTTTGCTGCTCTTGCAGTGAATTGCAGGACCATCGCCTGCAGGATGCAGCCGGGCCCAAAGGCCATTAGGGTGGCTGGCGGAACGAAATATTGGCAGAGAGCCGAAATGCGGGCATCTGACATATAGTAAATACTTAGCTTTACAATATATGGTCTACAGGTTGATACCTTGCTGGCCTGTAGGTGCAGGTCTATGAACGATTGGAAACTTCATGAGCGATAAGCCAGTTTGGCTCTCCGGGCCTGAACGCGACGCCTGGCTTGGACTGCATGCTGTCATGACTTTGCTTCCGGCGGCCTTGGATTCCGATCTGCAGGGCCTGGAAGGCATCACGCTTTTCGACTACCACATGCTCGCCATGCTCTCCGAGGCCAAGGTACATCAGCTGACCATGACAACGCTGGCTTCGCACACCAGTGCTTCGCTTTCGCGACTGTCGCATGTGGTCAAGAAGCTGGAGAAGCGCGGCTGGGTTACCCGCGAGCAGTCCGCAGAAGATGCCCGTGTGAAAATCGCCTCATTAACGCAGGCCGGATGGGAAGCCGTGCAGCAGATGGCGCCTCACCACGTTGCCTCGGTGCGCGGACTTCTCTTCGATACCCTTGATGACAAGGACGTTAACGATCTCACGCGGATCGCACGCAAAATTACAACTTCGCTTGATGCGGATCATTGGATCCTGAATTCGGAAAACCCCGATTTGGAACACTGAGGAATTCTCGATAAGCTAATCAGGCGTTAATCGCGTGTGTTGTTATGCCGTCTAACAGCAGAACAAATGCGCGTTGCCCGTAATACCGAATATCGTGGCCGACTGAGTACGGGGAAATTGCTCGACCGGTTGCGAAGTTCACCGACTTACATACTTTAAGGCTCTTCGGTTGGTTCTCACCCAGCCTGGTTACCTTCCTAGTGTGCAGTATTAACGGTGTTTCACTGGTTGGCGGGACTCATAACGCAGAAGCGGTGTCGATATTTTGGTATGGGCACTGTGCGCGAGTACCGCCGAATTTTACTACTAACTAACTGAGGAGTGATCATGGCAGCTGTTTGCCAGGTAACCGGTACTACTCCGGCCTTCGGACATAGCATCTCCCACTCGCACCGTCGCAACAAGCGTCGTTTCGATCCGAACATCCAGAAGAAGACCTACTACGTGCCTTCCCTGCGCCGTAAGGTGACCCTGACCCTGTCGGTCAAGGGCATCAAGGTCATCGATGCTCGCGGTATCGACGCTGTAATTGCTGACCTGATTGCGAAGGGTGTGAAGCTCTAAAAATGGCAAAGAAGGATAAGGACGTACGTCCGATCATCAAGCTGAAGTCCACCGCTGGAACCGGTTTCACTTACGTAACCCGTAAGAACCGTCGTAACAACCCTGACCGCATGGTCATGAAGAAGTACGACCCAGTCGTCCGTAAGCACGTTGAATTCCGAGAGGAGCGCTAAGACATGGCCAAGAAGTCCAAGATCGCAAAGAACGAACAGCGCAAGGTCATTGTCGAGCGTTACGCTGCAAAGCGTCTCGAATTGAAGAAGACCCTGGTTGATCCAAACGCAACCGACGAAGCTCGCGAAGCTGCACGCGTAGGCCTGCAGAAGCTTCCACGCGATGCTTCCCCGATCCGCGTTCGCAACCGCGACGCTATCGACGGTCGCCCACGCGGCACCTTCCAGAAGTTCGGTATCTCCCGTGTTCGCTTCCGCGACATGGCACACCGTGGTGAGCTTCCGGGCATCACCAAGTCTTCCTGGTAAGACCTGCAAGTCTTTTGACTTAGCAAGCCGCCTTCCCTTTCGGGAGGGCGGCTTCGCCTTTTAACGCCGCCACCACCGGCGTTTCACCGGTGCCTTCTCTGCCACCGGTGCAGGTTCTGCCGCCCGGCGTTCCTGCCACGCAAGCACCTCTGCGGTGGAATCGCGCAAAGCGGTGATCACCGGCGGGCCTCCAAGCAGTTGCCGCCGCGCCTCGATAATGCGGGCATTGAAATCCTCGACGTGCTCCCGCACGGCCCGCTCGGAGGGCAAGCGGTCCAGGGTCTGCTCCATCTGCTCATCTTCCACCCGCAAGGTCAGCGCCGGTGGGCCCAGCCCGGTAAGCTGCTCGCGGCGCATCATGGACTTCAGCCACCAGTCGGGATCGTCATTGCTGGTGATATGGTCGATCTTCTGGCCCGAGAGCGCAAGATTGTCGAAGTCCCCGCGGGCGAAAGCCTCATCGAGCACGGAGTTGGCCACTTCCCATGCCTCGTCCTCGGCATGCAGCTGCAGCGGCGTCTTCTGCTTCTCGACGGGAGCCATCCCGGTGGCCTGCGCATACTCGTCCACCGGCAACGGCTCGCTGTCCTGCTTCATCTTGTACCGGGCCGCATTCAGTGCGGCATCCTCGCTGTGCTCCATCTTCCAATGATCCCACCGCGTGCCTGAGCCCGGCAACGGCACTGGAGACTTTCCGAAGCTTTTCTTGGGGGAGCTGGGAAGATAAAATCATTCCCTTCGGGTTCGGGCGCTTCGCCAAGGATCCAGTGCCCCGCAAGCGGCTGCGAGGTGGCTGGAGATCGCCATAAGCGGCCATGTCCCACCCGCAATCGGGCATTATCCCTGTAGTAGCGTGTATTCCATGAAGCCAGCGACGCGCTATCCGAGACCCGCAACTGACATCTACGCGAACCGGCAGCGGTGGGCGCCGCTGGGCCAAGGCAAGACCGTTGTGGTGACCGGCGCGAATAGCGGCCTTGGCTTCTTCGCGAGCCTCGGCTTGGCGCGAGCCGGTGCGCAAGTCATCCTGGCCTGCCGCAACCAGAGCCGTGCGGAGCATGCCATGGAGCAGATCCGGTTGCGCGTACCGGCGGCCAGCGTGGAATTCATGCAGTTCGACTCTTCGCGCATGGAATCCGCCATGGGACTGGCAGCTGAACTGCGCAATCGGCCATTGGATGCGCTGATCGCCAATGCCGGGGTCATCCGGGCGCCGCAGAGCCGCGTCGAGGGCCTGCTGGGCCATGAGCTGACCATGAGCACCAATTTCATCGGGCATGCGCGACTAGTCGGCGAGCTGGCCGAACGCTTCGCCCAGCCGCTGCGGTTCATCGGGCTGGGATCGATGTCCACCCGGATGCTGGCTACCGATCCGCAAAACCTGGCCTTGACCCGCGACTACCATCCATACCGTGCCTATGCGCAGTCCAAGGCGGCAGTGCAGGCCTTCACCCTGGCCCTGGACCACCGGCTGCGCCAGCTGGAACTGCCGGCTCGCGCGCTGGCCATCCACCCGGGGTATTCGCTCTCCGGGCTGACTCCGCAGGTGCCCAACATCAACGAACCGGACTTTGCCAAGCGGCTGATCGGCCAATTGCAGTCCAGTTTCGCGCAGGGCAAACATGAAGGTGCGGTGGCCTTGGTCGAAGCGGCTTTGGCGCCGGAACTCGAAGACGCGCCCCGAGGCAGCTACTTGGGGCCGAAATACCTCACGAAGGGTCCAACGGCACTGGCCAGCCCGGCGAAAGCGACCCGCGGCAAGGAGCTGCAAAGCAAAGCCTGGGAACTTTTCGTGGAGGCAAACGAAGGCCTCGATCCGTTCGCGCTGTAGGTCCCGGGTGAACTTTCACACCCTTGATTTGGCGAAAATTCAGCAGAATCCGCAAGATGATGCACTTTTTGTCGCTTTCAGCTGGTAAGTTCAACTCTTGATAAGTCCGTGCGACCGTGCGGCGTTCGGGGCCCGGAAGAGGGCTTTGGATCACTAGTCCAGGAGGACCATACATTGGCTATGAACCGTAGCGAACTTGTTGCTGCTGTTGCAGCGAAGACCGAAAACTCCCA
>NZ_JBCPSN010000007.1:0-105170 GCF_051129975.1 Glutamicibacter sp. Je.9.36 | reverse complement strand
GGCTGGACCTTCGCACGCCATGGCGTGCGAAGGTCCAGCCCCGCTGCAATCCACGGTTCTGGCTTGCGGGAATCACTGGATCAGTCTCCCGTCCGGAGCAACCGCATACCAGACCCCGCCTACGCCCTGGCCGTTGGTATCACCGGGCTTGGCGTCCTAGACGGGGAGGATTTCCGCCGATCCCTACCATGGTGATGGCTCATAGTCCTTGAGGAAGCAGCCATACAGGTCAATGCCGCGTTCCCCGTCAACGATCGGCTGGTACACCCGGGCCGCGCCATCAATCAGGTCCAAGGGGGCGTGCCATCCGTCGGCGACTTTCCGGACCTTCGCATCATGCGGGCGCTCATCGGTGATCCACCCGGTGTCCACCGCGCTCATGAGGATCCGGTCGGTCTTCAGCATCTCTTCCGCGCTGGTGCGGGTGAGCATGTTCAGTGAGGCCTTGGCCATATTGGTGTGCGGGTGCCCGGCACCCTTGTAGCGGCGGGAGAACTGGCCTTCCATCGCCGAGACGTTCACGATGTACTTGCGCCGGGCCCCGCTGGCGGCCAAGGCCGGGCGCAGCCGTGAAGCGAGCAGGAACGGGGCGGTGACATTGCACAACTGCACTTCGAGCATTTCCAGGGCATCAACATCACCCAGGATCTGCGTCCAGGAATTCTCCGTCACCACGTCCGGGATCAAGCCCCCGGCATCGATTGCGGTTCCCGCTGCGATTCGTTCCAGCGATGCGGAGCCGGCCCGCATGGCCAGATCTGCCAGTTGCTGCGCATCGTAGCTTTCCGATGCCGCAGGGGCCAGGAGTGCTGATTCTTCCAGGCGGAAGGCACTGGCCAGGGCCTTGGGATGCTCGGAGGGCGGGTTCGCTTCGCCCCACAGCTCCGGTCCCCCGTTGCCAGGCAGCAACTGCGCGGCCAGGGGCTGCTGCTCGGATTCGACCAGATGCTGGTAGGAGTTGGCCGTGCGCCGCACGGTCTGGGCGGCGTTGTTGATCAGGATATCGAGCGGTCCTTCGGCAGCGACGCGGTCGGCCAGGGAGATGACCTGTGCCGGGTCGCGCAAGTCGATGCCGGCAATGCGCAGCCGGTGCATCCATTCGGCGCTGTCCTCCAGTGCCGCGAAGCGTCGTGCGGCGTCCTTGGGAAAACGCGTGGTGATGGTGGTGTGGGCTCCATCGCGCAGCAGCCGCAGCGCGATGTGCATGCCGATTTTGGCTCGCCCGCCGGTCAGCAAGGCGCGCTTGCCGCTCAGGTCCGCGCGCGCGTCCCTGCGTTCGCGTCCCTGTGCGGCGCAGTCAGGGCAGAGATAATGGTGGAAGGCATCCACGGTGGTGTAGCGCTGCTTGCAGATGTAGCAGCCGCGCGGCTTGCGGAATTCCCCGGCGCTTGCGCTTCCGGTTGAACTGCTCAGGTCCAGGCCGAGGGTTTCGTCATCCAGCCGTTGCGGCGAGCCGGTGGCGGTGCGCTCGATCACGGCCCTGTCCGCGGCACTGATCTCGGCACGCTTTTGGGACTTGCGGTAGCGCTTGGCCGCCTTGAACATGTTGCTGGTGGCCCTGCGCACGGCAATGTGCCGTTCATCCTCGGGATCCAGCTGGTGCACCACCGACAGGACCTTCAAAGCGGCGGATAGTTCTGCTTCGGTAAACAGTTCGGTTTCTGGTGCCTGCAAAGGCAGCGGCGTAGGTTCAGTCATCTCCCCACCAATTTTACGCGGTGGGCAGCGCCCTATTTTCCCTTGGCGAGATCGGCGAGCGTGGCAATGAGCAGGCGGCGCTCGACGAGCTTGATGCGCTCATGCAGCGATTCCTCGGTGTCGTGCTCTTCAATCGGCACGGCTTCCTGGCGCAGGATCGGACCGGTATCAACCCCGGCATCGGCAATGTGCACGGTGCAGCCGGTGACCTTCACGCCGTAGGCCAGCGCATCGCGCACGCCGTGGGCGCCGGGGAAGGACGGCAGCAGCGCAGGGTGGGTGTTGATGTAGGTGCCGTCGAAGGCGTTGATGAATTCCTCGCCGACGATGCGCATGAAACCGGAGGAGACAACATAGTCCGGGGCGTAGGACAAGCACTTTCCGGTGAGCGCATGGTTCCATTCGCCGCGATCCGCGTAGTCCTTGAAGTTCACGACGAACGTTTCGATTCCGGCTTCAGCCGAACGCTGCACGCCGTAGGTGCCGTGCTTATCCGCTCCCACGGCCGCAATCTCGACATTGTCCAGCTGGCCGTCGGCCACTGCGTCGATGACTGCCTGGAGATTAGAACCGGTACCTGAAACCAAAACCACAATGCGCATGAATTCAATTCTACGGTTCGCCGGGTCCGGCGCTTCATCCCGGACGCAATGTTGCATGGCGTTTCGATCCGCAGGCCTTTTCCCGGCACCGTTGCCGCGCCGGCCCTAGACTGGCCGTAAGAGCGCCATTCGAAGTGGAGAAGTTGATGAGCCAGATAGTTCCCGACGGCAAGGACTGGACCGTTGTCCTGGAGGCGGTGTGCGCGCAGTGCGCCGTCGATGTGCGCGGCATCTCGCCCGGCGATGCCATGACCCAGCTTCCGGTGTGCGTGGACCGCTACATCGAGGTGCTCGCGCGCCCCGATGCCCAGACCCGCACGAACCCTGCCCGCTGGAGCGACCAGGAGTACGTGGCCCACGTCGCCGAAATGCTGCAGGTGATGACCGGGCGCCTGGACCTGATGCTTGAGCACGATGACCCGACGTTCCCCAACTGGGACCAGGACCGGGCCGCCGACGAGAGAAACTACAATTCGCTGCCTGCAGGGCAGGTCGCCGAGCTGTTGCGCGAAAGCGCCGCCCGCTACGCCGCGAAGCTGTCGAGCATCGACCCGGCGCAGTATTCCCGCCGCGGCCTGCGCTCGAACGGTGCCGCGTTTACCATTGAAACGCTGAATCAGTATGCCTGGCATGACGTCATGCATCATCTGTGGGATCTGGCTCCGCAGACCAGCTAGCCGCGCCCGACACAAACGAAGGGGCCAAATGGCAGGTGCACTGCCCTTTGGCTAGACTTCTTGGCGTACGCGCGAAAACAGTTCTACATAAGGAGCCAGGCAGTCATGCCCAAGGCATATTTCGGGAAAATTTCTGCACTGGCTTTCACCGGGCTGCTGTCCTTGACCGCGTGTTCTGCCGGGATTCCGCAGACCGGTGAATCCGCTGTTCCAGTCCCATCGGCTGAAGAATACATGCCGCTTCTGGTGCAAACGCAGGATGATGATGACAAGCTTCCCGAAGGCTTTGAGGATACCGAGTCCTACGACGCAGAAACCCGTCACCTGCTGGCCACCTCGGACTTCGGCAGGCACTACGTTGCCGTAGGCAGCGAAGGCCAGCTGTGCATGATCGCCGTTCCCAAGCCTGTGGAAGAAGATGGCGATTACGAGATTGCCGGGACCACCTGCCCGACGATGGATTATGTGGTCCAGAACGGTATTCCGCTCAAGGTCGATGGCGGTGAAAACAGCTTCAAGACCGTCACCTACCTGATGCCGGCTGGCATCAGCGACGTGACGGTGGAGAACTCCATCTCCGAGCTTCGCGCCGAGCATCCCGAACTTGAAGCCGAGGATATCCAGGTAGTTGCCGAGAATGATTCGGTGCTGCTGGTGATGGAGGAGTCGACTGCCAGTGCGCTGGGGACGATCACCATCAGCCGCCCCGATGGCGATCCGCTGGTCCTGGCCAGCCTGACCTAAGCCAACAGCGGCAAGACTCTAGCCTTCGAGTACCGGGTCGGTCTCGAACAGCGGGGCAATCAGGTAGCCGATCGCGGTGCCCACGCCGATTTGCAGTGCCAGGGCACCTGCGGTCGCCCACATGTTCGGGCCGATCTCTACCAGTCGCCCAATGGCCAGGGAGCCGGATGACAGCCAGGAACCGATCAGGCTCAGCAGCCCGCAGACAATGCCGGTGAAGACCGCCAAGGACGCGGTCGATGCCGCCAGCGACAGGGCATTGAACGGAATGCGACGGGCAAACCAGTCTTCGAGGTGGTTCTCGCCTACGCGCAGGAAGTACCAGCCGGCCACGATGCCCGCGGCCACGGGAATCAGCAGGAACAGCCATTGATGGGCCATCTCGCCTGAAGGAAGGGAAGCCAGCATCGGAATCGACGGCAGCGGACCCACCGTGGTTTCCAAGGTGGACAGGGTGCTGCCGGTACCGATGCTGAAACCGCCGCCGCTGATCCAGGACAAGACCCAGAACACTGCGTTCGGGATGAAGGACAGCTGCACCGTGGTCAGCGCGGCCGAACCGATCGGGCCGGGGCGCAGCTCCTGCGACACGTTGGCGACGTCGGTCCAGTGCACGCCCAGGTTGATGGCCAGCAGCAATCCGGAGATTCCCACGGCAGCGACATAGCCGAGGAACCCGGCCACGATCACATGCCATACGTAGGATCCGGCCCAGCGGCGATGCGGTGAGATCCGCTGGATATAGGCGGCCGTATCGACACCGAAAAGGCGAGCCCAGGAGCCTGCTTCGCGGCGCGCGCCAATGATCAGGCCCACCAGCGCGATGATCAGCGGAATGAAGGTCGCCGCGATGATATTGACCCGCGCATGCGCGTTATTGGCGAGGAACCCGATACCGGTACCGATGGCCCCGTAGGCCACGAAGGCGCCGAGCAGCCCTTGCCAGAGCTGGTCGGTGTAGGAAGCGCGAGCGATGCGCCGTCCTGCACGCAAGCAGAACAAGAACGGCAATAGCGATAGCCCCAACGGGATCAGCGTGACCCATCCGGTCACTGAACTGGGGTCACCTTCGGGGCCGAGATTCAGGATCTCCACTGGCACGCCGTGGATGAGCAGCCAAATGAGGCCGCCGAACTGCAAGATGGCCTCAAACGAGTCTTCGAGGAAGCCTCCACTGAAATAGACGGCGACCAGCGGCAGCGTGATCAGGGCAAGGCAAAAGACCACGGATTGCAGTATCTCGAAGACCCCTTGCAACGCCAGGGGCATTGGCCAGCCGTTGCGCAGGCGCAACATCACTGCCTTCATGGGTTTCTTTTCGCGGCTCATCATCTTCAATGTTGCCATCATTGGCGCCGACCGGCCTCGATCGACGCGCAATGATGGCCTGAAGGGTTGCCTAGAACACTGGGCTAATAGCTATCCGGTGCAGCGCTTTGGGCCTCGGAATTGAAGCTTGCAGCCAGTGCTTCGGTGGCACGCGCCAGCAGTGCCACGTCGGCACCCACGCCTACATAGTCCGCGCCGGCGGCCATGTATTCGCGGGCGCTCTTCTGGTCGAAGGCGTTGACCCCGGCATACTTGCCTGCGGCCTTGGCGGCATTGATGGACTTGATCACCGCAGCGACCACGTCCGGGTGGCTCTGCTGGCCGATGACGCCCATGGAGGCGGCCAAGTCCGATGGACCGATGAAAATCCCGTCAACACCTTCGGTGGCAACGATTTCCTCGACGTTCCGCACCGCTTCATCCGCTTCGATTTGAACCATGATGGTGATGGTCTCATCAGCGCGGGTCAGGTACTCGGGGATGCGGTTCCAGCGAGCCGAGCGGGCCAGGGCGGAACCGACGCCGCGTACGCCCTTGGGCGGGTACTGGCAGGAGGCGACGGCAGCGGCGGCTTGCTGGGCATCATTGACCATCGGGATGATCAGCGACTGCACGCCCAGGTCCAGGAACTGCTTGATCACCACCGGATCGTTGACCGCAGGGCGGACCACCGGAACGACCGGGTAGCTGCGCACGGCCTGCAGCTGGGCCAAGATGTTCTGCAGGTCGTTGGGCGAATGCTCGCCATCGATGAACAACCAATCGAACCCTGCGCCTGCGCAGATCTCAGCGATCAGCGGGGAGGCCGAACAGACCCAGATGCCTGCCAACGAGTGGTCGGCGTCCTTGAGCGCGTCTTTCAGCGACGGATCCGCTTCTACTCGAAATGACATGTCACAGTTCCTAGCGGTCCGTAATCGGCAAAGACGGTATCCCCTGCATTGACCCACATCGGGCGGGTGAAGGATCCGGCCAGGATGATTTCCCCGGCCTTGAGCTTGTCGCCGTGCGGGGCAATCTTGTTGGCCAGCCAGTACACGCCAGCGGCAGGGTGGTTCAGCACACCGGCTGCGACGCCGGTTTCTTCGACGGTCTGGTTCTTGAACAAGATCCCGGAGACCCAACGCAAATCGATGTTCTCCGGCTTGACCGGGTTGCCGCCGATCACCATGGCACCCATGGCGGCGTTGTCGCTGATGGTATCCACAATGGTGCGGCCTTCCATCTCCACGCGGGCATCGAGGATTTCCAAAGCGGGGATGACGTATTCGGTAGCTTCGAGCACATCGAAAATGTTCGCCCGCGGGCCTTCGATGTCCTTCTTGAGCTTGAAGGCCAGCTCCATCTCCACGCGGGCACCGGTGAAGTCTTCCCACTTCAGCTTCGCACCGGAATCGTAGACCATGTCATCGAAGATGATTCCGTAGTCAGGCTCGGTGATTCCGGTAGCCATCTGCATGGCGCGGGAGGTCAGCCCGATCTTGCGGCCGACCAGCACGCGGCCAGCGGCTTCGGAGCGCTGGCGCCACAGGTTCTGGACCCGGTAGGAATCTTCTACCGTCATTTCTGGATAGCGTGCGGTCAGACGCGGCACGGGAGTCCGTGTCTCGCCGGCCTGGACCAGCTCATCGGCAATGGCCGTGATTGTTTCCTCGGATAGCATCGACGGCTACACCTTTCACTACTGTTCAAACCTCTTGGGGCTGCCGCCATCTCGAAGAGATGACTTAGCTCACGGTTCTTGATCGTACCGAGGTTCGAGATTGAAGGCACATCGTACTAACATTCTGCTCGACTTTTCGTGGTCCTTCGGGCTCCTTTTCGCAAAAGATTTGGCCCACCGCCATGCGCCCCGGTGCGGGTACATGGCCGTGGGCCCAACCTGGCGGAACGGCCGACTCAGGATCCGGATTTGAGGTTTGCCAGCAACGCCTCGAAGGGCAGTGAGGAGAGTTCATCATCGGGGTCGGCGAATTCGCTGACCGAGGGAGCGATGGAACGGGTATCCCCCAAATCCGCATCAGCGGAGAATTCCCCTTCGTTCAGGGACAGCGCCAGGACGACTTCTCGCGCAACCCGGCGAGCGCGATCTGCCAGCGTGCCAGTCAGCCCCTGACCCCCGAAGTCTTCCGAAGCCGCGAAAACCGTTGTCGGCATGATCTGCGCCCTGAGGTAGGAGAAGATCGGACGCATGGCGTAGTCAACCGCGAGCTGGTGCCGCTGGGTTCCCGCGGTGGCAGCGAGCACGACCGGTTTTCCGTTGAGCGATTTAGGGTCCAGGATATCGAGGAAGGACTTGAAGAGGCCTGAGACCGAGGCCGTGAAGACCGGGGTGACGGCAACGAGCACGTCCGCATTCACCACTGCGTCGATAACTTTTTGCAGGCCCGGGGCGGCGAAACCGGTCAGCATATTATTAGTGATTTCACCAGCATGCTCACGCAGTTCGATATTGCTCACGTCGGCTTGCACGCCGGCGGCAGCTAGCTGCGCGGCAATATTCTCTCCGATTTGCTGGCCCAGCAGCGAGGAGCTCGATGGGGTTCCCAGCCCACCGCTGATGACGACTACTGACTTGCTCACTGTTCTTGCCTTTCACTATTTATATGCGTATGCATGTATCAACGGCGGGGTCGCCGGACGTATTCCCGGCATCGGCAGTTCTTTTCGCCTCGTCAGCTCAATTCGGTTTTTCACTATTGTGACGGTCGCAATCTTATTGATAATATCTGCATATGAGCACTCCGAAGCCACAGACCGAGAATCAGCGCGCAATTGAAGATGGCGTCCGCACTGACTTCAAAAACACGATGTCCTACGGCGGCTACCTTGATCTGGAACGCATCCTGTCAGCGCAGCATCCGGTCAGCGTTCCCGAGCACCACGATGAAATGCTCTTCATCATCCAGCACCAGACCAGCGAACTGTGGCTCAAGCTCATGCTCCATGAACTCCTCGAAGCACGCCGCCTGCTGGGCCTCGATGACTTCGGCAAAGCCCTGAAATGCCTTGCCCGGGTAAAGCACATCCAGAAGACCCTGACCGAACAGTGGTCGGTCCTGGCGACCTTGACACCGCGCGAATATGCACAGTTCCGCGACTTCCTCGGCTCTTCCTCCGGCTTCCAGTCCTTCCAGTACCGCGCCGTGGAGTTCATTCTGGGCAACAAGCATGAAGGCATGCTCAAGGTCCACGAGGCAGATCCAAAGGCCCACGAGCTACTGTCCAAACTGCTTCACGAGCCAGGTCTCTACGATGTGTTCCTGGCCGCCCTGTCCCGCCACGGTTACGACATTCCCGAAGACGTGCTTTCACGGGACTTCACCAAGCCTTGGGCATTCCAGGAGGCACTGGTGCCAATATTCAAGGATATCTACGAGTCCGAGGACACCCGCTGGGGCTTCTACCAAGCCTGCGAGGACCTGGTAGACGTCGAGGACAACTTCCAGGCATGGCGCTTCCGCCATATGCGCGTTGTCCAGCGCACCATCGGATTCAAGCGCGGCACCGGTGGCTCCTCGGGCGTTGACTTCCTCAAGCGCGCCCTGGACCTGACCTTTTTCCCAGAGCTGTTCGCGGTGCGTACCGAAATTGGCAAGTAGCACCTCCCTCACGGCTCTGAGCCTCGATGACTTCGAGGCGAGATGCGGAAGCGCCACCTCGATTATCCGCACAATTACCGGCCTCTATATACGGCATGAGAAAACTCCGGTGGCGCGCACCCGAATAGTGGAACTGGCACATGCTGCCGGAGTTTCGGTCCCTGCGGCGCAAACCGCCATCTCCCGACTGATTGACCGGGAAGTGCTGGAAGCAGCGCAATCTTCCACCTTGCGCGTTTCGAGCGCGGCGCAACAAATGTTCGAGCGTGGCACCAGAAGAATATTCACCCCGCGCCAAATGTCAGGCAGTGATCCCTGGTGCCTGGTGGCCTACTCGCTGCCGGAGACCTTGCGCTCCTTGCGCCACCAGGTACGCAAGCATTTCTTGCAGCTTGGCGGCGGCACGCTCGGCTCCGGATTATGGATTTTCCCCGAGTACCTGCGAGAGGAAGTATCGGCGGTGCTCAATGCCCTGGGAGCCAGGGAACACGCGACGCTTTTTACCGCCCAGCAACCATACTTCCCCGGAACACCGCAGCAGGCTGCCGGGCAGTGGTGGGATCTTGAGCGCCTGGGCACGCTGCATCGAGCGTTCCTGGAGAGCACCGCTTCCCTGGATTCCAGCGACATTGCTCCGCCCAGTGCTTATCGGGGGTATGTCACGATGGTCGATTCATGGCGTGCTCTGCCCTACCTTGACCCCGGCTTGCCGGAGTTCATGCTGCCCGCCCACTGGCCTGGCGATGAGAGCAGGGAACGTTTCTTGGCACTGTCCACCGCATTCCAGGAATCGGCCTTGCTCTTCGCACGCTCGCTTCTGGCTTCGTAGTTCCAGACTGGTTCATCTTCTCCATACGGAGCAGGCGGACCAGGGTAGTCCAGCCCCTGGCCTGCCATGCTGAAGGAGCATAACCTCTAGTCGGTAAATGAGAACTTGATCTTCGTCGAACTGAATGAGGGAAAATGCAAATTAGTCAAGATCGCTCCCCGCGCATCCGCGATTCTAGTTTTGGAAGGCAGTCTGGTGCGCTAAGAAAACTTTTATCTCTATTTTCCGCTTTCACCGTAATGTTCCTGTTGCTGTCATTTCTCACTGCTGTGGACGCCCAGGCATCTTCCACGGACAAGCCGGAAACCAGCATGCGGGTATTAAGCGAAGTAGAGGTGGGATCAACTGCACGTGGCGTAATCGTGGGAGGCAACAAACTCACACGAGTCTGCTCTCCTAAAAAGTGCGTTTCCGTCCCAAAATCAAAGATCTGCACCGTTGGTAGCGGATGTGGTAAGGCTATTTATAAGGAATACAAAGGCTATTGCTCATCATCTACAGCCTGCTTTACCTACAAGGGCAAAAATTACGTATACACAGGGTTTAAGCCCACTGCTGCTCAAATGTCCCAAGCGCGTAAGTGCGCTGCAGGGCTAGGTGTGACTTGGCTCGGAGCTATTGCCGGCGGTCCTCTAGGGATTACAATACTAGGAGTTTCAGTAACTCTCTGGAGTTGCGGCTAGGAGAATATTCAATGAACAAAAGGTCCATTTCACCCCTTATTGCTTGGGTAGTTTCTGCGCTCTGTCTTCTCATCGGAATCTGGCAGATTAGTACCAATGCGTTTTGGCAAGGTGTCGCGCTTGTTGCTTTAGCACTAATTTGGGCCGTCGTAGCCTTACGACAATCCCGAAAGGCAAAGGTGTAAGGCTAGAAATACCCAAAAGCTACTAATCAACCCCTCATAGATTTTGGGTCTTCCCACAGACATAAGTGTTTGAGCATTATCAGCAAATCGTACAAAACGTTCGGCTGGAAGGCTCCAGCCGAACGTTTTGGTTAGATAGGTTCATTTCGCGGGACCGAAAACACCCCAATCGTAAGGGGTGGTTTCCGAATCCGTCGAATATACGATGCGAGGGATCTCGACGTCCTGTAAATACCGTTTGCAAAACAATGGCGAAGCTTCCGCAAGACCCGAAGTCTTCGGGTGAGAATCCTTGCCAGTTGCCACATGCGAACCGATGTAATGGCTTTTAACCATTGCAATACCCCGCGCCTACGTACGTCGGATGTTTGCTGTGAATGGAACGGGTCAGAGGTCAGAGAAAGTTCTATTTCTGGCGGCGAATCGCGCTACCGTCGGCTATTTACTTTTTACAAACCACCCTACTTTTGTGCTGAAGTGGCCTACTTTTATTTGATCACACACGTTGTAGTCACATCCGGCTCTGCCAATGAAGGAACGCAGTATCCATCATCTCCAGACGCCACGGCAGCATCGTGCCCTCGGCTCGCCTTTGGTGCTGGACATGAAGCCGGACTCCGAGGATCCGCTCGGCCTCCGAGGAATAGTTCTGATACCTCGGCGTCCGATGATAGGTAGCCGCGAATTCGATTAGCGAGGTCAGCCGTGCCCGCCAGGCCTCATCCAGCTCCTGCTGGTGCACATCGATATTCCAGCCTGTGAGGTCCTCTAACAAAACGCTCTTAGGGATAGACAATTGAGTTGTTGCGGTGGGCTCGTCGCTGCTCGAGCACCCACCGGTGCATCCGTGACTCTGCTTCTTCCCCGTCGTGGTGCGGGAGCCGGCCGTGGGTTTTCTGGAATTCCAGGACTTCGGCAAGTTTCTTGCGCCATCTGACCGTCGGACGGTCCGGTCCCCTGACTGCCAGTGCTGCTTCATGTTTTCCACGAAAACCGGGTTCATAGTGCTCACGCCGCTGCAGGTGGTAGTGGATAGTTGCTGCACCACGATGGCACAGGTCAGTGATCTCGCGGGCAGTCAGACTGGCAAGATGCATTTGGTCCCATTCAGGATGCCTGGATACTTTCCAGCTAACCATGGCTCCAGGCTACAACACAGTGAACAGTGTGGGCTTGCGGCTGAGGCAGCCTGGAATTCGAGTAGTGCGGGCAACGATATTTCATTGCCGGTGGGAGAGTATCACCGGAAATCTTCAGACGTTCGGATCCGTGCGGTTGCCGCTGAGCTCGGCGGTGCCGGCGGAAGGTTTAGCTGTCAGCGCTGCGGGACCAATGCTGCATGAGTCTTTGCTGGGCTTGCTGTTCGCTCAATCCTGAAATCTCTTGTGTGGACAGATGAAGTTGTTCTACGAGCGCAGCTTCCATCCACTCGGGCAAGACAGATCCCCGTGCGGGTTCAGGTTGAGCTTCAACGGATTCGTAGAGCCGTCCCATCTGGACAATGACGTCTTTGAGCGATTGAATCTTCGGGTCATCGCCCATGCGTGCGACCCGTGAGGTGAGCTCATCGTAAACCTCGCCATCCGAACGAGCTCCAACAGCCCAGACCTCAGAAATATCAAGAATTGGGCGGCCGGACGCGTCTTCGGTAATGCGCCATACGATTCTCCAGTCGCGATCGCCAACGACCAACTTGCGGAAACCGACTAGCGCAACGAGCAAGGGCTCGCCAGCCTCAGGAGATTTTTCGAGTAGCAGCATCTTCTTGAACACGGATCGCACGATCTGTGGATCCTTTTTGTGAAGACGATGCAGGTCAGATACTGCGTCTTCAGTTAGCCGGACGATGCACAGGCGGTCTTGAGGCTGATTCACGAATTATCAGACTGGGCTTCTTCGGCGTTTTCCGCCTCAAGTTCTGCGCGGTTCAAATTAAAGAATTCCATCGCATGGTCGAGCGTCGTGCGCACGCCGCTATCAGTGGCAAAGCGTGCCATCACCAACGCAGCATCGCGAAGAGTATCCCGGTCATGGCGCAGCTGAGCGATTTCCTTCGCGGAAACGACTTCGGCCACGACCTTGCCATGGCGCGACAAAGGGGTATCCCGGCCCTCTTCGGCGGCGGCGACAAGCGCAGAGAGTCCCGCACGTGATGCTTCGGTGATACTCAAAGTAGTCATATGAAAAACTATATAGATTTCTACCTAGATTTCCTAGGGGTTTCCATTCGGGAGTAGCGGAAGTTTTGTCAAAAACGGCGTCAGGAACGACTGAAGGGCATGGCGCCGATGGAATATCGATGCCATGCCCTTACGGCCTAATGCGGGACCATGATTTAGCTAGTCCAATTTTCGGGACCAATTTCATATCCCGTACATTAATCCCGCCCTTCAAAAGGAATGCGGCACAGAAATTAACTAATTCTTACACCCTTGGCCGCAACAGCATAATCGCCAAATGAGTAGCAAGTATTGTGGTTCGACACCGGTCCGCGCAAGGTGCTCCAGTAGTGCTGGTTCCCGTAGTAGTACCGGGTCTGACCACGATTTGCGCCAGGGCAGAGGTAGCGAACATTGTTGTACTTACTTATGTTGGCTTCTCCCTTGTTGGCGAAGCAAAGCACGTTTTTTCCGTCCTGGCCACGCCAGCGGTACCAATCAATGCGATTACCGCAGGTCACGATGTTGATAAATGGTTGGAAAATTGGGGCATCGCTCAGGTAGAGCGGGCTATCGGTTGCGGGCATTTGAGTTTCTTCCAACGCTTCGATATCAACCAGTTCCTGGTCTGAAATCGGAGTTCCCTCGGTTGGATCGACTTCAACAATGGTGACGCCTTCATCAATTGCCCATTGCGGAGTTTCAGCTTCAGCTGCTGAGGCGATTCCCGGGATAAGGGAGAAGGCCAAGGCGACTATGCCAGCCTTCGCAGCCAATGTGGCTCGTTTCATGAAAGTTCCTTAAAAATAGCGAGAGATCAACGCATACAACATACGTCGATCTCATGCTATGTAGATTTAAGGTGTGAGGCAAGTTGTTGCCAAGTCAATTATTCGCCCTGGTACGTAGGCGCTACTTCGCCCCCTCCTAAAACCTCTACGCCATCAATAATCATCGGATCAGATGGGGTGGTTCGAGCATTCTCTTGAATCATTCCGGCGGGGACAGTGATCTGCGTAACCTCGTGATTCGAGATTGCTGAAGCTCCCGCAACTCCTCCGAGTACCAGTACGGCAGCAATAAGGGCAGTGGGTAACAGAATTTTCATTGCTTTTTCCTCTTTGAGTGGGGTGGGGTCGGACAGTGAAGTGAATCCATGCGCAATTCTCAAACGAGTGCCGGCCACAAGAGCTCCGGTGACGACGTCAGCCGACGGGATATCCAACTCGCTGCAATCCCGAAGATCCGCCCTCCATTGCTCAGAACGTGCCTGCCGCAGATGCGCCGGGGTCACGAAAAGCGATAGTCGAAAAAGCGCTCGTACTAGCAACGTCTGACTCATGCGAGTTTCCTGGATTGAAAACCAGCACCCATAGCGGGCTTCGGCCTCTGGGTAGAGACGTACTCCTGGGCATACTTGACAGCCTCCGCTGCCAACTTAAAGTACCGCCGGCGGGGCCCCTTGCGAGACAGGTCCGTATCCCACTCGCTCGTAATCCAGCCAGCATCCTCCAAGCGTTCCAGAATCGGGTAAACCGTTCCCGTCTTCAACCCGGTCATCTTCACAATCTGGAGACCCCAGATCGCCTCAGGTGATTCCATGAGCGCACCAACAACAGCAGCTGTTGCAGGGGTGTGCCTCGTCAAACGTTCCATAACTCCATGCTACCTATGTAGATTTAGGTAGTCAACCTGAACCTCTCACCAATCTTCAGAATTACCATCACCAAGTAATATTGACGGTCGAGTCCAGCGGACCTCTGGCCGTGGTGCGGACAGATACCAGATCATCGGCAAGATGCAGCGTCTCTGCGAATTCCAATTGCGTCCGCTGTTCCAACTCCCCCACCGAGACCTGGTACACCCTGAATTCATCCAACGCCAGCGCTACCCGCAGCTGATCGAGATCCTGGGTCAAGAGAAAAGCACGAGCTTTCAGCACGCCGCCCTCCTTGAAAGCAATGAGTTTCCAGTACTCCGAAGGCAAACCAACGCCGCGATACACCTGGTCGCCAGGCTGGAAGACCGGCCCGCCAAAGACACTCACCTTGAGGTCTTCAACATCAACTTGCTCGTAGAGCGCATTCTCCAGCTGGCCCCAAATCCCCTCTTGGCCGCTCTGGTTGAAGTCATCCATCTGCGGCGCAATGTTCGTGTAAAAAAAGGAATCCTCATTGGCTTGCCGCGCTTCTGCAACCTGACCCCACACCAGATCCGCACGACGAGCAATATGCCCACGATCCAGCCGATTGCCTTGATACAGCTCATTACCTGATTGAAACCCTTCAGGCAGCCTAGGGCCCTTGGCGAAATCAATGCCCGAACGACTCAACCGCTTGGTTGAAGCACCGTCGATGTTCCAGGCAACCCAGCGCGCCAACCGGCGGGACTTGCCCAGCGACAGGGAAAAGTGGGTATAAGGAATGACGTTTGACCCGTCCCACAGCACCGCGTCTTGTGAAGCCTCAGTGTCCAAGAGCGGCAACGCTACACGAGTTCCCAGGAAGCCCGGGTCATACCCAGTGCGATGAACCGGGGCAAGGATCTGATGGCTCCTGGTAGACAAGGTGATTACCCCTTTCGTTAATGCTCGTGAGAGTACGTGCAAGGTGCCTTGAGTCCAGCCTACGGCCCATCAGCGCTCGCATCTAAGGAACTTGTAAACGCCATAGTATGTTCAACGCTAGGCAATCCTCGACCATGAAATATATAAAAACAGATCAACCGTTATCAGCCTTGGCCAGATAGACGCACGTGACAACTTCCGCACCCCTGATTTTTATCCGGCCAGAAACCCAAACAGCACGCAGCAGCTACCGGCCGGCTTCAGGCACAGCACACGGTATGTCCCCATCAGGCGGCAAATAACGGACACCACATATTGATACAGCCTGAACAACAACTTGTGGTGCTTCCATAACACCGAAACTTGCCTGCATAGGTGGTCATCATCTACCAGCAGCTACCGTTCGAACTACGCCAAGAAAAGCATTGAAATCACCGGGATAGAAATGATCGCTAATCCTGAAGTAAGAACTATAGTCGTGGCCGTAGCTTCCGAGTTCTCATCCTCTGCTTGCGCCAATATGAAGGCGGTGGCGGAGGTCGGCATGGCGGCCATCAAAATCAGAGCCTGATACCAATCTCCTGGCATTGGGGGAAGAAGCGCTGCGATAGCGACCGTGATGAGCGGAAGTGCTAACAGTTTACTGGCCGTGCCCGTGATCAGCGGTAGGACTGAAATTCGTCCTTCATTCAACGATTTAACAGTTCGACTCAGCGTGAGACCGATGGCAAAGAGTGCACCTGGCGCTGCTGCCACGGCGAGTAAGTCAGTTGTCTGCACAACCGGAGCTGGAAGTTCGATTTTCACCAAAGCTACTAGTAGGCCAGCAGCAATTCCCCAAACCACAGGATTCTTGAGAATCGCTTTATCGACTGCTGCTTTTATTTTTGCGCCATTGGATCCGTGGGATTGTCCCCCGGCTAGCAGTGGGAACAGCACCGGGTAGAGCAGCATGAAGTATAGGTTGTGGGTCAATTGGCCGATTCCGGCGGCCAGTCCCGCTTGTGATCCCACGAGTCCTATAACAACTGGCACACCTAGGTAGGCGACGTTTCCGTACCCGGAGCTCAGGGCATACTGAAGCGCTTTGGTCTTGTTTTGCCGTAGTAATAACCTGCTGATCGAGATGTTGAAGACAGCGAATATCGTGCAGGAAACAATGACAATTATTGGAAATGCCGGTGGGATGCCATCGTCCAGTGGTGCTTCAGCGACGACTTTGAAAAGTAGTGCAGGAAGCGCGATATAGAAAACAAAGGCGCTGATGGCAGGTTCTGCCCCTGTCCCGAACTTTGCTGAACGACTAGCGAAGAAGCCAATGAGCATAATAAGGAACAGCGGCAGAACACTGAGAAGAACATTAACTAGCATGAGATGAGTTCGTTAGCTCCATCAAGTAGTTTCAATGCACGATAGATGGTGTTGTGTATTGGCACCTCTACTGCGTGCGCAGCTGCGATACGGACTACAGCGCCGCTTTGCTCTTCGATTTCTGAAGGTCGGCCCGCGGCCAAGTCACGCTGCATCGAGGCAGTGCTATCCGGCTTGAAAGCATCGTACTGATCCATCATCTTGGCTACATCTGATTCGTCAAGTGTGGCGCCGGCAACAGTTGAAAGCCGGGCGACCTCCCTCATCGCATCCTGGACAAGGCTTCGGCTAAGCTCGTTGGTTCGGGTGCGGCCGACTGGTTCACGTGACAGCGCGCCAACGCCGCCATATGATGTGATCAGCATGAATTTTCGCCACATGTCTGTCACGATATCCGTCGAAATTATGGCTTGAACGTGTGCTTCGATCAGGGCAATTTCAAGGTCGCGCACTCGGTTGGTTACGCTGCCGTCCAATTCTCCGAGAGTAATCGCTGGTTGACCTCCGACATGGTGCACGATACCTGGCTCGACTAGGTACGAGATAATCATGCAAACACCGCCCAAAGCATGACCTTCACCTAGTGCCTCCGTGATTTGCTGGGAGGCAGTCACACCATTCTGAAGGGGCAATACAGCAGTGTCTTGACCGATAAGTGCCGATGCTGTGCTCAAGACATCTTTTACTTGCCCCGCTTTGCTAGCCATGATCACAGCATCGCATTCACCAATCTGAGCAGCGTCTGTGGTGATGCTTGCTGGTTGCACAGTAAACCCCGAAATGCCGTCCCCTGTCGTTACCTGCAAACCCTTGAGACGAACAGGTTCGATGTGGCGTTCAGTGGCGACAATATGTACCTCATGCCCGGCGCGCGTCAGCACTGCTGCAAAGTATGCTCCGACGCCCCCGGCTCCTACAACACCGATCTTCATGCTTTGACCTCAACTCGTTCCTGAAGCAGTTCCATTGCCACGCTCTGGACCTCGTCGAGGCGGACAACATCGCTATGTAGGTCATGGATAGCCTGCATGACCTTCGCGTACTGCGCCTCTTTCTGGGGGTAGAGGTGGTTCTGCAGTTTATCGTTCAGGCGATCAATGATGGCTTGAACGAATCCAGGATCAGTAAGTTGTTCCTGTGGGAACCCGGCATTAATGAGGATCTGTTCGATCGTGTCGGGGAATAGACCGACTGGATTGAGGAAGTAACGAACCGAGCGTTCGATGTCCAAGAAGTCGGGCACATTGACAATTCCCGCGTTTTCTTCCTCAGTCAAAATGCCGCTCACAGGGCGGTAAACCGATGGCGCAACCAAGAAAGTTTCTTCTGCCAGGGAAGCGACCTTAATTAGTTTCTGGGTATCGAGGGGAGTTCCCTTGACTGTGATGCCGCGTTCTTCGAAGATCTTGCTCAAAACTTCGAGGTTTGCCAGTCCAGCACGGTTACCGAAGCCTGCGACACCGCCTTCGACAATCTGGAAACCGTTGAAAATTGATGCCAGAGAATTTGCTAGCCCCAGACCGCGATCATCATGAGAGTGAAGGTAGAAGTTGGTGGCAGGGAAATCACGGGTCAGATTTGCTGCCAGAATGGCGGTTGCGTCGGGAATCAAGGAACCGATGGAATCATTCACACGGACGAGATCAATACCGAGTTCGCTGACTCGTCGGATTTGGCGGCTGATGAACTCGTACCGTTCTTCTTCGATGTGAGTCGAGAAGGCGTTCAAAATGCTCGATCGGAATGATCCTACTCCGATTTCGCTCAAGCGGCCGTGGACTTTGGTGAGGAGGTCTTCTTCTTCGTGGAACTCGACCATTCCCAATGAAACTTGGATCTGCGAGAGGTAATCCGTGGGAAGCTTGGCCAGAATGTGAGAAATTGGTTCCCAAGACTTCAGTGTCAGGTTGAAAACAAATTTCGTGTCCGGATGGATGCGGCCAAAGTACTGCTGTGCGTCTAGGCAACGCAGCAGGAACTTTGGTTCCTGGATGCCTGAGCCCATGTCGATGTCGCGGATACCAGCATCCGACAAGGCTTCGACGAGCTGTAGTTTTCGCTCATCAGTTGCGCCGAAGAGGGCTCGTTCAAGGCCCTCACGGATCGTTTCATCCGAAACTCCGGCGATTTCAAAATTTTCGTATCTAGGGGTATGCCCCGCAGGCAGCTTTAGTGCCATAGTGTGAGTCTCCTGGAATGAAGTTTGATGATGCCCCTAGTAGGGGTCTCCACCATCACAACATTAAATTTCAAATGGTGGAAGCAAATAACCAGAGTGTGAAATTTTGATTTGTGCTGCTTCTCTTCATAATCGGCCACAAAGGACCCAGTAGATGTACAGATGATTCACTTCAGAACATTCTCTTTGCATAAGTGCTCTGTCAGACAATGATTTCCATCTGCAAGCGTAGAATCAGGATTGTATAGACGGTGAGTGCAAGCCCCCGTTGCGGGTTGGACAAAAAATTTTGGACACCTGGGGAAGTACTACCGGAAAATCACCTGGCCAACACCGTGATGGCATGTCTCCTCCCATGAGATGCAGCTACAAGGGATCAAGTAGTGAAAAGCCCACTGGATGAACAAGGGTTCCTGGTAGTCCAGGAGGATAAAGACACACTGCACCCGTCCAGCTCGGAGCCACCTCGCCAGGACAATGGAAGCAAATAGGAACGCCGACGGTAGGTCCCTTGCCACCGAGATTGGGATGGCAGCGTGGTACTCAAGGGTGCCGAAAGTACTTTCCACCCGCTTCAGCCGCACGCCACCGTCGAATTGAGCGGGGCGTTGCGGGGCGTCGAAGGCGAACAGCGCATGAGCGGTCCGAGCCAAGGAGAATCGCACCGACCCGGTACGCCCTTGGACACTGCGCGCCCGAACCAAAGCGATGACGGCAGCAGCGAGCCCGTAGCCAGTGGCGTGGTCCAAAGCCTGCACCGGCAATGCGCCCGGTGATTGCCCGTTACCACGGTAAGCCTCCGAGATGCCGGTGGCAGCTTGCACGATACTGTCGAACCCGCGCCGTTGGGCCCAGGGTCCTTCGAAGCCCCACGCACCTAATTCAGCAACAACGAGCTGCGGGTACCGCTGGGCTAATTCATCCCCGCCAAGCCCTGCCTTGGCCAAAGCCCCGGGGCGATAGCCCAAGAGGACGGCATCAGCATCCTGCAGCAGTTCGTGGATCCGCGCCTGCCCTGCTGCGTTTTTCAAATCCAGCAGCGTGCTGCGCTTGCCGAATCCGGTATCAACATATTGCCAAGGCAATTCGGGGAGCAGCGGCCCATCCACGCGCAAGACCTGTGCGCCAAGGGCTGCCAGCGTCCTGGTTGCGGTGGGGCCAGCGATAACCCGTGTGAGATCCAGAACCTTCAACCTTCGAAGGGGCATTGCTGCACGCGGGTCAAATTTCCAGACCGGAGCCGAACCTGTTGGGCGCATGCGGAATTGAGCCCAGTGCCCGCTGCCGGCCGCTTGGCCCTCTGCCGAGCTGAGCCACTGTTGACGGGATCGCACCTGCGCGGCTATTCCACCAGCGGCGACGATGCGTTCTTGGGCATCGTGGGCACAAAGGCTTGCCACTGCGTCGGCGATGTCAATCCCCGAAGATGTTCCCAATGCAGAGTGGAGCGCGCGTTCATGGTGAGGGTAATTCGCGTGGGTTCTGATCCAGCCGTCGGCCGTTCGGTAGAATCCCGAATATCGAGCAAAACCTTGTGGTTTCTGCCCCGCGATGCGCAAGTGGGCAGAGGACGCGAAGGCAGCTGCGATATCCGGCGTCGCCGTGGCGAGCCATGGTGAGGCAGCGGCAAGATCATTAAGGGCGGAACATACCAAGCCAACGGATAGAGCTGCGAGCTTCTCCGCGTTCAAAGGACCAGCCCACCAAACCGCGGGCCCAGTAACAGGGCAATCACCTGCCGTCTCGAGCAATCTGTGCGCGGTAAACCCCGAACCCAGGATATGGCCCTCGGCCACGCGCTCATCTTCGGAATGCAGCATGAACCTCAGCCTATACGCGGAAAATCACCACTTCGATCCAGGCAGTCGGTAAACGGAAAACCCGCGTCGCGTAAAAATACACGACGCGGGTTATCTGAAGCTCTGCGGAATTAGTTCGCTGGAACGTTCAGGGTCTGCCCGACCATGATCAGGTCTGGGTTGCTCAGCTGGTCGTCATTCAAGACGAACAGGCCACGCCAGTCCTTGACGCCAAGCTGGTCGGCAACCTTAGCCAAGGTATCGCCGGACTTGACGGTGTAGTCCTTGCCCGAATCGGTCACGTCAATGTTGAACACTGGTGCCTTTGGAGCTGGAGCAGCGTGCTTTGGAGCTGCCTGCTGCTTAGGAGCCTGCTTCTGAACCGGAGCTGCCTGCTGCTTAGGGGCTGCCTGCTGCTTTGGTGCTGCCTGCTGCTTTGGTGCTGCCTGCTGCTTTGGTGCTGCCTGCTGCTTTGGTGCTGCCTGCTGCTGAGGAGCCTGCTTCTGCGGAGTCGCGGAACCCGAAGGGGAACCGCTAATGCCCAGCTTTGCGGTACATGCTGGCCATGCGCCCCAACCCTGGGATGCCTGGACCTTGGTTGCAACGCGAATCTGCTCGGCCTTCGAAGCCTGGTGAGGCATGCCCGAACCGCCAAACGCCTTCCAAGTGGACAGCGAGAACTGCAGGCCACCGTAGTAGCCATTGCCGGTGTTGATGGACCAGTTGCCACCGGACTCGCACTGAGCCAGCTTGTCCCAGGTGCCTGCGGCATTAGCTGGTGCGGAAGCTGCAACGATTGCGGTGCCGGCAACTGCAACGGCGGCCAGCGAGGCTCCACCGCGGCGGATCAAGTTCTTGGTCTTCTGCTGGATCATGATTCTCCAGTTGCTCTTCCCGCGCTCAGGTCTTCCTAGACCATCCTCGTGCACCACTCAGCGTCGCATTTCGACTTTGATTAAATACTGCCCTGGTGAGCGGTTTGGAAGTCCCGGCAGTACCTGTTTCCCCATAACACTGCGAGTGTTATCGAAACGTTATGAATGACCATAACGCACCAACCCACCACCCTCGCAACTCAGGAAACGGTCAGAAACCCCGTAAATACAGGTCAATTGGCCAGAAAAAAATTTTGAATCGGGTCGGAAAATCACCATGATCCCCATATCAAGCAACGAAAATGTTACTTTCCAAAAGTGGAGATTATCCAGCTCGCTGTGATATAGCTTGCAATTCATTTGTGGGCCGTGCCCAGCTCCCTTCAAGGTTGCATGCCGCCTTCGCCAAAGCTGGAATAGCTGCGTCCAAAAACCCCGGCGTCGGGCAACCCGAAGGGGCAATTTTTCTCCGGCAGACGGCCTTTTCCTCGCTGCCACTTGCAAGACCTCCCGGGCGATGGACACACCGCGACGTTCAAGCAACAGGACAGCTGAATTGCCCTGAGGTAATTTGTTTCAAGAAGCCAGCGCTGTAGGTTTGATTTCATCAGTCAGACAGGGGAACTCAATGCCAGTACGAGGCAGCACAAGCAAAGACCGATTCATGGAATCCTTGACCTGCTACCCCCGGGCCCTGCGGGAATTCTTTCGCAACGATGGACTAGACGTTGCAGCTTCCCTATCCTATTTCATGGTTCTTGCCATGTTCCCCGGATTACTGGCATTGATCTCGCTCCTGTCTTTGGCCGGTGCCAGCGAAAGCGGCACCAAATGGATTATGGAGCTGCTAGAGCAGAGCCTCGCCCCGAACGGACAATCTGCAAGTAGCGACTCCCAGCAATTGCTCGACACGGCCGAACAGCTGCTCGCTGGCTTGGCATCCCAAGCTAGCGGAACGTTCTGGGCAATCCTGGCCGGTTCACTCGGCGCGCTGTGGAGTACTTCTGGATATGTCACGGCATTCAGCCGCGCGTTGAACCGGCTGTACGGGGCGCCGGAAGGCCGCCCCCAGTGGAAGCGCCGTCCTCAGATGTTCCTGATTACCGTGCTGATCATGCTGGTTGCCGTCGTGACCCTGGTGCTGCTGCTCGCTTCTGGCTCCGTCGCCCGCGGAATCGGCAATATTATTGGCATGGGCGACAGCTTTGTGCTCGTGCTGAATATCGCCAAGCCGCCATTGATGCTCATTATGCTGCTCCTGGTTCTAGCCTTGCTTTACTACTTCACCCCCAACGTCAAGCCAACGAAATTCCGCTGGTTCTCGCCCGGCACACTGACAGCTCTGGTGATCCTGGGACTGTCGGTATTCGGTTTCAGTATTTATGTTTCGCAGTTCGCCAGCTACTCCGCCACCTACGGAACCATTGGCGGGGTGATCATCTTGATTCTTGCTTGCTGGATCAGCAACATCGCTTTGCTCCTCGGAGCCTTGGTGGATATCGAATTCATCCGCCTCCGCCAGCTTCGCACGGGCATGCCTGCCATAGATGACGTACTTCTTCCACTGCGTGATGACACGTTAGTAGCCAAGCAGGAATTGGCAACATACAAGGACCTCGTCCAGGCCCAGGAAATCCGTATCAAGCACGGTGGCGACCCGCTGCAAGATATGGAGAGGGATCCATCCACGAAGCCTAAGCGCAAGACGAAGCTGCTCCCCATGGGGCTGGTTGCCGTGGCGGCCTGGACCGCTAGCCGCATGAAAACCAAACGCGATCTGCGCAGGGGCTCAGAATAGTCCCGATAAGCTCTGCAGTGCCCACCACAGGCCGCCGGAACCCAGAACAAGAATCACCACAACCCACAATGAGGCGAAGGTCCGGGTAGCCTCGGCGATCAGGTACGCATCGGACTGGGCGATATCGTGGCGTCTCCAAACATGTACCGAAAGAAGCTTGACGAAGTCTTTTAGGCCAGCCAGCAGCAAGAACCCGGCGATAAGCAAAGCCAGGTACAGGTACGCTTCGACCGGCGCAAAGAAGACTACTGCCAATGCCACGAGTGCACTAATAGTGCACACAATAAAGGCCGGCCAATTTCGGACAAAGATCAGCGCCAGCAGGAACAGCAACGCGTAGATGCCGAGCGCCCGCCCGGAATAGCCCGTGGATATGCCCCACAGCATCAAAGCTGAAACCCATATCGGTGCGGGGTACCCGAAAATCCCGGAGATGATGACAGAAATCTTGCCCCGTCCAATGCTCCGCACTTCTCCGGAATGATCCCAGCCCAGCCGCAAGCCAGCCACGTATCTGCCCGTGAATAAGGCCGCGATGATATGGCCGAGCTCATGAATCAGCGTGGAGTACAAGCCGGTGATCCGCCAGACCGGACGAGGGACCACCAATAGCAGGATCAAGGACGCAACGATCAGCCACTGCCACTGGTTCAGGGCCACGTTCACCGGCTGCGAGAGCCGCTCCCAGGCCTGGGCAATATCTAGATTCATTCCTGCTCCTCATCGGCGTTCGGTATTACTCATTCTTGCAAGCCCCACCGGCCACAAAGTGACCGGCGAGTGCATTTCCCGACTTTCTGGGAAACATCACAGGTGACGGGCATAGTCTGCAAAGCGGAACACTGTGCCGTATATCTGGAGGAGTCTCATGTCTCGCATCGTTTCAACCGCCTTGGCCACCACCGGTTTAGTGGGCGGTTACGCTACCGGTCGTGCCACCAAGAAGCGCCCGCTGGCTGCCGTTGTGCTCGGTGCTGCAGGTGCCGGCGCCTTCCTGCTTTGGAAGAAAGATGCTGGAACCGCTAAAGCCATTGCCTTGATCAGCGCCTATCTCGGAGGCTTCGGCGCTTCGCATCCGCTGGCCAAGAAAATCGGTGCGTGGCCAGCGGTGAACTCGGTGACTGCCGGCGTTGCCATTCTCTCGCTCGTTCTTGGCGGCCCCAAGGAGAACAAAGACGAGCTGTCCTAAGCGGCATCAGCGAATCTGTCGGGGTCTGGTGCTACGTTGACTAGGTAGGAAACAAGTCAACGAAAGGCCCAGGCCCCGTGTTCTTTCTAGATGATCAGTTCATCTTCTCAGCGAGTGACCTGTCAGTCTCCGTTGACTGCAATTACCAGTCCCTGTACCTGCTGGACGTGAAACTCGGCCTGCGTCCCAAGCCTGACAAGGCACGAGACGAGATGCTGGAACGAACAGCGGTGCTCGGCGACGCCCATGAGCAGAACGTCCTCAAAGACCTGATAGCTGCCTATGGCGAATACGACCCGGCGACGGGAACCGGCATCAAGCAATTCACTGATCGCCCACAGATGTCCGCGGCCGGTCTTCGGGCAGCCCACGAAGCGACCATGCACGTGCTTCGCAACGGCGCCGATGTCATTTTCCAGGCCACCTTCTTCGATGGGGCTTTCATCGGCTTTGCCGACTTCCTGGTCCGCCAGGAAGACGGCACCTGGGCCGTATGGGATACCAAGCTCGCCCGCCATGCAAGGGTCAGCGCCCTGCTCCAGATCGCAGCCTACGCGGATCAGATGCTGGCAGAAGGGCTCCCCGTGTCCACCTCGGCAACGCTGGTCCTCGGCGACGGGACGCATTCGGTGCATCGGGTTGACGAAGTGCTGCCAGTCTTCCGGGCCCAGCGTGAACGATTCGTGACGATGGTGCAGGAACACCGTGCGGCCAACCAGCCAGTTCGGTGGAACTCCGATGAACTGCGCTTATGCGGCCGTTGCGATTATTGCGAAGAGCAGGCCCAGGAAACCCGCGACCTGCTATTGGTCGCTGGCATGTCCATGGTGCAGCGAGAAAAACTTCGCGCCCGCGGCATTTCCACCATTGACCAGCTCGCCGAGCTAGAGGCTGAACCAGGCACCTCGCTGCATCGTGCCGCGGAGCAGGCCAGAATGCAGCTGGGGCTGGCCCAGAGCGATGGCATGGTCCACGGCGTCTCCTACCGGGTGAAGAACGAAGGCCCGATCTCTTCGCTGCCGCGACCTGATCAAGGCGACATCTTCTTCGATTTCGAGGGCGACCCGCTCTACCAGGAACCTTCCGACGGCTCCTGGGGCCTGGAATACCTCTTCGGCGTCATCGAATATGACACCGGGGTGCCGGTGTTCAAACCCTTCTGGGCCCATAGCCGCGCCGAAGAACGCCAAGCCTTCCTGGACTTCATTGCCTATGTCGAAGAACGCCGCCAGCGGTTCCCGCGCATGAAGGTCTACCACTATGCGCCCTATGAGAAAACTGCCCTGCGCAAGCTCTCGCAGGTGCACATTGCCGGTGAGGACGAAGTCGACCAGTGGCTGCGTGAGAACCTGCTTGTCGATCTCTACGAGACCGTGCGTAACGCCCTGGTAGTTTCCACCCGCTCATACTCCATCAAGAAGCTTGAACCGTTGTACATGGGAGAGCACCTTCGCTCCGGGGATGTCACCGATGCCGGAGCATCGGTGGTCGCTTACGCCCAGTACATGCTGGCGCGGGATTCGAAGAACGACGGGGCCGCTGAAGCGATCCTCGAGTCGATTGCCGATTACAACGAGTACGACTGCCTTTCCACTTTGCGCTTGCGGGATTGGCTGCTTTCGCTCAGCGATGAGGCGCCTGGCACTCTGCCGGATATGCCTGAGCCAGGCCCGGCCGCAGACGAATACGAGCCCACCGCCGAAGAGCTTCGGCTGCAAAACTACCTTGCGCAGCTTCCCCACGCCCACGCGCTGAGCAACGATGACCGCGCGATCGCGATGGTCGCCGCTGCGACCGGTTACAACCGGCGTGAAAAGAAGCAGTTCTGGTGGGAACACTTCGACCGCTTGTCCGCGCCAATGGATGATTGGAGCGACGCCCGGGGAGTGTTCATTGTGGACGCTGCGGAAGTACTCGAGGATTGGCATAAGGCCACCCCTCGGGCGCGCACCTCTACGCGCGTGACGAGATTGCAGGGAACCTTGGCGGAAGGATCCCTGCTCTCCCCCGGCTCATCAGTGTTCGCCATGTTTGATGCTCCGTTGCCTGAAGGCATGGCCGTTGACGACTCCGTGCGCGGCGGCGCATTCAACGCCACCGTAGTCGAGCTCGGTCCGGGCTGGATTACCATTGTGGAGAAAACCAGCGGCAAGATCCCTGCCTACGGTGCCCATCCATGCGCATTGGCTCCGGATAAGCCGTTGGCGACGATGAGCATCGATGCAGCGCTCAAGGAGATCGCCCAGCGGGTGGGCTCCACCGTACCGGTGCTTCCGGAACGGCCGGGCATCGACATCCTGCGGCGGATTCCGCCACGCCTGAAAACCCTTGCGGCACCGGTGGATCCAGCCCTGGTTGATGGACAGGCGCAGATCTATCCTGCCGTGGTCGAGACGTTGAAGGATCTTGATAATTCCTATCTTGCGGTACAAGGCCCTCCGGGGACCGGCAAGACCTTCGTCGCTTCGCATGTGATCCGTGAACTCGTTGATTACGGATGGAAGATTGGCGTGGTTGCCCAGTCCCATGCAGTAGTTGAAAACGTCCTGCGGAAAGCGGTGCAGGCCGGGGTCGATCCCGAGGCAGTAGCCAAGGAAGTCAAGCACGATGATCCGGTCCCCTGGGCCGGCACGTCCAAGGATTCCTTGACTGAAGTTCTCCACGCATCGGGCGGCGGGCTCATTGGAGGTACTGCCTGGACGCTGACCGGTTCGAAAGTCCCCGCGGATAGCCTGGATTTGCTGGTGATCGATGAGGCCGGGCAGTTCTCACTGGCCAATACCTTGGCGGTTTCACGAGCAGCCCGCAATTTGCTGCTGCTCGGTGATCCCCAGCAGTTGCCCCAGGTCACCCAGGGCACTCATCCTCAGCCGGTGGACGAATCGGCGCTCGGCTGGCTTTCCGGCGGCGAACCAGTGCTGCCAGCCGAATTGGGGTACTTCCTGGCAGCTTCATGGCGAATGCATCCAGCGCTTTGCGCCAAGGTTTCGGCATTGAGCTATGACCACCAGCTGTTCTCGGCAGACGCCGCCGGGTTGCGGCAACTCGAAGGCACACCGGCCGGGGTCGAGACGGTGTTCGTTGAACATCGAGGCAACACGGTCAGCAGCGCCGAAGAAGCCGGGGCCATTGTCCGATTGGTCCGCGAGCATCTGGGAATGATGTGGAGTCCGGGGGCAGGCATGCCTGCCCGTCCATTGGGTGCCGCTGACATCCTGGTAGTTGCTGCCTACAATGCCCAGGTAAATCTGGTGCGCGATGTCCTCGAAGCTGAAGGGCTATCGGCGGTCAAGGTGGGAACGGTTGACAAGTTCCAGGGACAGGAAGCACCAGTTGTGCTGATGACCATGGCATGTTCCAGCGCCACCGATGCATCGCGTGGCATCGAATTCCTGCTTAACCGCAATCGCATCAACGTTGCGATTTCCCGCGGCCAATGGAAGGCCATCATCGTGCGCAGCGAAAGGCTCACCGATTATCTGCCTTCCAACCCATCGGCGCTCTCGCAGCTCGGTGCCTTCATGGCTTTGTAGCTTGATGATGGATTGGCCCGGTCATTCGCGCGCCGGGTCAATCACATCCTCGACTTTGAAGAAACTTCCCAGGACTGGCCGGTCACCGCGCAGTTCCTTGGCGAACTGCAACCCATCCACATTGATGCGCATCTGCCGCTGGTACTCATCGCCCTGCTGCATCCATGTGCGAGTCGTACCGTCAACGCCGTAGAAGTAATCGAACCCCTGGTCCTTGAAGAACTGGTACCGGTCCCCCGCGTAACGCTGGGTCCGGGCAATATCCGATCCAAAAGGATAGATGTAGTGCCCGGTTTTTCCCACGATCGGTTCGACTTCGGCTTTCCACAGTTTGGTGTCCCGCTTGAGCCGATCCATGCTGACTGTCCCGGTGGCAATGTGCCCCCATGAATGGGACGCGAAAACCCAACCGCTGTTCTTCATCGCTTCTGCGATCTCCGCCGCCTTCTTCTGGTCAGCTTCCAGAGTCTTGCTCTGGGGATACTGGCTGGCAGAGGTGCGGTAGCCGAATGCGCCGTTGTATCCGGTCATGGCGATCAGGCCGCGAGCGTCCCGATACGTGAAATCGGGATGTTCCGCTACAAAGTCATCGACCATCGTGGTGACGTCAAAAGCGCCAACCTGCGTTTTGCCCTCCGCATCGACGTATTCGTTGCGGACCTTGCCGTCCTTATCCAGCACCAGCTTGCTGGCGAAGCCATCACCTTCCATGTATTCGTAATAGCTCAGGTCATCGATGGACAGCACCACTGGCTTCTTGCCCTGGGGCAGCATGATATCCCGATACTCCATCTGCCCCTGGCCGTCGAGCGAGGCGAAATCTTCCGGGTTGACCAGGACATAATCACGCGCATACAGCTCGTCGAGGATGGCTGCAAATTCCTTCTGGGTCACCATGTAGTCGGCGTACCCCTGCGAACTGCTGCCTTCGTCAAAGGCCCTGCCGGGATCGACAATCAGCGAGTGGAAGAACAGGTGAGGTATGTTGTTCGGCTCTTCCCAAGCTGAAACCTGCCCTTTCTCTTCCTCTAGGCCGCTGGCCATCTGGTTCAGTTGTTCGGCGCTGTCTTTCTTGGCGAGTTTAATCGCCGCGTCATAGTCGTATCCGTCAGCTAGCCGGTTGATCTCGGCTCTCACGCCGTCCACTCGTGCTTCTTCCTGCTCAGCCTTTTCAACGGCAGCAGGGTCCGGGGCCGGCGTTGGCGGCTCCTGTGTAGCACTGCACCCGGCAAGCCCCAGCGCCAACCCGAGCGAAATCACCAATCGTGGGTTCTTCAATGGCTTCGACCTCCGTGACCTCCACCGTGCCCGCCAGGCCGGAAGAAAACGAGTTGTCATCTGGTTATTTCGACCCTACACAGGTAGCGCTGGAGGCAACACCCTTTCAGGATGAATTACCGAACTTGAGCGATGTCTAACATTCAGCTTTTAGGGAGCTCACATTTTGGAAGGAGTCCAATGATTTAGAATTGATTGGTTAGGCGTCCCAAAGATCAAGGAAGTACATGCAGCCCTCGCACCGCGCGAATAGTTTGTGGCTTCAGTCCCAGCAGTTCAAAAGCTCGGCAGCGTATCGGCTTCTGACCGCCCAGCCGTGGGCTGTGGCCTTCATCCGCGCAGAGTTCACCGCAGACCGTTCACGGATCGCATTGGAACTTTTCCATGCCTCCTTGGATTCCTTCCTGAAGCAAGCGCGCAAAAGCGATGACCAGATTCCCGCCTCGTATTCGGCCCAGGATTTCGCCGAAACATGGGTCAAGCAGGGAATTCTGGCTCGTCCGCTGATTGATGGGCGCTTCGTGTATGAACCCAGTGCGCAGACCCTGCGCACCCTGCGCTACCTGGCGGATTTTTCCACCGACGATTCGCATTTGAACTCGTCTCGCCTGAACACGTTGCTTTCTTCCCTGGAATCGCTGGCCCACGAAACCGATCCGGATCCCGAAGCACGTATCCGTGCCCTCGAATCCCAGATCGCGCTGCGCCAAGCCCAAATCGACCAGCTGCGCAGCGGGGATGACCCGGCGGTGCTTTCTCGCACGACCGCCTTGTCGGCAACACGTTCCGTACTCGATCTGGCATCGAGTTTGCCAGCAGATTTCCGACGCATGCGCGACGGCGTCCAGGATATGCTCCATTCATTGCGTGAAGGCATTCTGGATGCCTCCACAGCCAAGGGCGTAGCTGTGGGCCAGGTTCTTGAAGCTGACCGTCAGTTGCGTTCCACTGCCGAAGGCGAAACCTTCAGCGGATTCACTGAATTCCTGAACTCCCCGGAAGCGCAGCAGCGTTTCCGCGCCGCATTGGCCGAAGTCCTGGACCGCGACTTCGTAGATGACCTGGAAACGCCCGAACGCCAGATCCTTACTAACCTGTTGCGTGAATTGCGCCGCCAGGCAGCTGAAGTCCATGCCTCCTATGGCAAGCTCTCTGAATCCCTGCACGCATTCGTGCAGTCCGAGGACTACAAGCAGGCCGAGCTATTGCGCCAAGCGGTCCGAGAAGCTGAACTGGCGATCAGCAAGTCCACGAGCCTGAAGCCCCGCAGCGGCTTGGCCCCGATGGAGCTCTTCGCTCCGCAGTTCGTCACCCTTTCCGGTCTTGGAATCTACGACCCATCCGAGCATGTGGCTCCGCCTCCGCTGGCTCAAGCGCCAGAATTCAGCGAAGCCGACATTGTGCGTAATCCCTCGACGCCCCAGGCGGACATGCCACTGCTGCGTGCATCGATCACCCGGCATCTGGGCCAGTCCAGTTCCGGTTCGATCCGGTTGGATGAAGTCTTCGAATCCTTGGATGCCGGGCAGCGGCACTTGAACTCCATTCGTGCCCTCGTGGAAATCGGGCGCACCAATGGCGAATCGCTGAACGAGAGCGATCTGCTCAGCATCCATTTCCAGCAACTCGATGGTTCGATGCGAACCGCAATCCTGCCCGCGTTAAGCTTTACGAAGGAGCCGCTATGACCAAGAGCGATTCATACGCCGCACCGATCACCGAACCATTGTTCGAGGGCGATACCGGGAAGTTCCCGCTGCCGCTGCGCCAGCTGCTGGTCCGGTTGTTGCGCGGCCCGTACCTTGATGGGTCCATCGATGCCTCGGCTTGGCAACTGCTGCTGGACCAGCAGCAGAGCATCAGCGATTACTTCTCCGAGATCTTCTTGGCACTGCAGCTGGACATGGACCGCAAGATCGCCATGCTTGCCCCCGTCCAGATTGAACAGGTCCACACCTCCCCTATCGCTCCGCGCCGTCCGCTGAAGCGTGATGAAACCCTGCTCGCCCTGCGGCTGCGGCTGTTGCTCGAACAGCATTCAGGCAGCGGCAGCGATGCCGTGATTTCGCGTGCGGGCATGCACGAGATCCTGGCCGAGCACCGCCAGACCTCAGACCGCGATGACAAGCGCTTTGCCGAGTCCTGCGATGCTGCGGTAACCCGCCTGCAGGCTCTGCGCCTGCTGACCGGCACCGAGCTGGAGAACGAGTTCCGCATTTCCCCGGCCCTGGCGATGGCGCTGCCGATCACCAATATCCAGGACATACCACGCTACATCGCGGCAATCGACGCTAATGATCCAGCTTTCAGCCTGGGAGCCGAAGAAGCTGATGACCTCGCAGAGCAGACCCCCGAGTTGGTGCAGGAGTAACCGATGAGCATTGAAATGACTCTCCCGCTGGGCGGGGCACTCAACCCAGGCCAGCATCGGCTGAGCCGGGTACAAATAGTTAACTGGGGAACCTTCCACGGCTTGCATGATCTGGCCGTGGACCGCGCCGGCACCTTGGTCACCGGCCATCCGGGCGTGGGCAAATCCACCTTGTTCGATGCGATGGGCCACGTCTTCTTTGCAACGCCCCGCCTGAACGAATCGGCCAATGACGCGGCCACCCGCGAGGACCGCCGCACCACGTTCTCCTACATGCGCGGGCGCAAGTTCAAAACCAGCGCCGGCACTGTCTACCAGCGCCCCGGCGCGACGTGGAGCGCCATTGTGCTCAGCTACGACGATGGCATGGGCAACACCGTTACAGCCGGCGCGGTCTTCGATCTGCCCGATGCCGGTCTGGAAGGACAGGTCTCCAAGCACTATCTGTTGTGCGAGGGCAAGGTCAATATTGCGGAGCTGGAAAACCACGGCCCACGCCGCTTTACCGTGTCCTCGCTGTCCAAGGCCCTGGCACCGAGCGAGGCATTCGATACCCACAAGGCTTTCATTGAGCGATTGCGCCGCCGTTTAGGCGTCGAAAGCGACAAGGCCTTTGCCCTGTTGCGCACGTTGCAAAATGGCAAGGGCCTGGCCAAGGGCGTCAACCAGTTCTTCCGCCACGAAGTGCTGGAAGAACCAGCCACGTTGAAGGCCGCGTCCGCAGCAGTGGAAGACTTTGCCCATTTGCGTGGCATCTACCGCCAGCTGGATACCGCCCGCGCCCAGCGTGACGTGCTCGCGCAGGTGCCGGAGCAGGATCAGGCCTACCGTTCCTTGGCTGGACAGATCGCCACCGCCCGGCAATTGCTGGAAAGCGACGTGCACACCCTGGAAACCCAGGTCCGCCAGCTGGTGCTGCGCAATGACCTGAACTCCCACGAAACGGAGCTAGCCAAGCTCAAGGCCGAAGAGGCCGAGCTGCGTAAGCGCAAGGAAAAGCTCGATGACCAGCTGGCGTCGCTGGAGGCTGCCCACGACTCTGCGGGCTCTGCTTCCCTGATGCTGCTGGAGCGCGAGGCCGATGTGGCTCGCAAGGCATTGAGCGAGAAGGAGTACGTCATCCGGACCCTGCAGCAGCAGGCCTCGGATGCTGGCTTGGCCTTCGAATTCTCGGCCACCGGCCTGGATGAGCTGCGGGCCAACGCGGCACGTACCTTGCAGCAGCTCAGCTCGATTACGCATGATGCCCAGACCGTTGAGTACGAGGCCATGGCCACCTTGGTCAACCTGCGCAAGCGCGCAGAAACGTTGGCTGACCAGATCCGCTCCTACCAGCGCCGGGCCAGCAATATCGATGACCGTTCGATAGCCGCCCGCCGTGCCATCGCTTCGGCCTGCTCGCTCAAGGAAGAACAGCTTCCCTTCGCTGGCGAGCTCATGGATGTCTCGGCCGATGCCGGTACCTGGCGTTTGGCCGCTGAAAAGGCCTTGCACTCCTTGGCCCGCACGCTGCTGGTTCCCGGGGAGCTGCTCACCCAAGTCACCCACGCCATTGATCAACTCGACGGCTTGGGCCGCGTGCGGTGGAGCGACATTTCACAGCCGCCGCGCACCGCTGAAGCCGGCCCGGCAGACCTGGTGGCCAAGCTGGACTTCGCGCCCGGCGAAGCCGGAACCTGGCTGAAGGCGAAGATCACCGCCGACTACCCATTGGCCTGTGTTGAGAACGATGCAGCCATGCATGTGCACCCCAAGGCGATAACCCCGGCCGGCACCATCAAATCCGGAACCGGAAGCTTCGAGCGCGATACCCGCACGTTGCCTGCTTCCGAGTACCTGCTGGGCTTCACCAACGAGTCGAAGATCGCCGAGTTGCAGTCCAAGGCGGCACGGCTGGATGAGAGAATCGTCCAGGCCCACCAGGCTGCCGATGAACGCAGTGCGGCGAAGAACAAGATCGTGGCCAAAACCCAGCTCTTGCAGGCCCTCATTGCCGATGAGCGGACTTTTGGCCAGTTCGACGCGTCCGAGGCACTGGAAGCCTTGCGCCGCAGCGAGCAGAAGCTCGGCGATGCCTTGGCATTGTCCGGGGATTCCTCCCGGGTTCGCCAGCAAATCGAAACGGCGAAGGCCGAGGCAGAAACCCTGGTCGGGGACCTCGCACTGGTTCGTTCACGCATTGCAGATCTTGGCTTGCAGGTGCAGCGTGCACAGCAGATCCTGTCCACCAGCGATGATTTGGGGACCGGATGGGAGCAGAGCATCCCGTCCGCGCTGCGCCAGCATCAGCTGCTTGGCCCGGTTCTCCAGCAAGTGATTGCAGGGAACTGCCCTGCCAGTGAACAAATCAGCGAAGCCTTTGCCGAGGTCAAGCTCCAGCTGGGCAGCCAGGTCAATTCCTTGCAGTCGCAGCGACAGGAAATCGGTGGCGCGCTGAGCGAAACCTTCCGTCGTTTTGCCCGTGAATTCGGCACCTCGCACGCGCAGACCCATGGCACCACCGCTGAAGCAGCTGAGCACTACGCGCAGCTGCACGACCAGATCGTGGCCGATGGCCTGCCGCACCATGAGGCGCAGTTCCGCGAATACTTCGCGAACCGTTCCTATGAACGCTTCAGCGACCTCTTGCAGTTGCTGGATGAAGAGCGCCGGATGATCTCCGAACGCATCAAGCCGCTGAACCAGATTCTGGCAGAGGTGACTTTCGAGCATGGGTCGGTCCTTCGCCTGGAAGCAGTAAATGCGATTCCAGTTGAGGCCGGTACCTTCCGCAAGGACCTGAAGGACGCATTGCAGGAGGCTTACACCACCAAGGACGAATCCACCTTGGCCAGCTCCTACCAAGCGCTGGAGGCACTGGTTACCGCACTCAGCGACCCGGCGATGGCTTCATGGCGTTCGACCGTGCTCGATGTCCGCCAGCATGTGATGATCAGCTGCAATGAGCACAAGCCCAATGGGGAGATTGAGACCGGCTTGGAACCCGGGACGCTCTCCGGCGGCGAAGGCCAGCGCTTCACATCCTTCATCATGGGTGCTGCCCTGGCTTACCAGCTGGGCTTCGCTTCAGCCGGGTTCACTTCCTACGGCACTGTGATGATCGACGAGGCGTTCATTCAAGCCAACTCCGAATATGCAGCGGCAGGCATACGCGCGTTGCAGGAGTTCGGTTTCCATCTGGTGCTCGCGGCCCCCGAGGACAAGATCGATTTGAGCCGCCATCTGGGATCCATCACGGATATCATCAAGCACCCTGGCTCCAATATCTCAGGCTTCGTGACCACCGGCCGTTCCCCGGCCATGGCCACAACGATTACCCTGCGCAGCTGAACATCCAGTACAAGGCACGAGGTCCAGAAGTCGCCATAGCGAGTTCTGGACCTCGTGCCTTGGTGCTTCGCCTCTAGACCATGCTGCGCTGCACGCGTTCAGGGATCATGACCACCCGCGGGGACAGCTCTTGGGGTGCGAAGCCTGGATCGATGCACTGCTTCCAATACCTGAGATGCACCTTGTCGATTTCATGTGCAGAGTCCTGCACCGCGGCACCGCCCTCGCCTTGGATGCTGTACCAGTAGAGGTAGTCGACGCCATCCAGGGTTTCGCTGAAGATCGTCTCCACGTACATCTTTTCGCCTTCCAGGGTTTCAAGCACCGCGGGCATATTGCTGTTCAGGAATTCCAGCCATTCATTGGCTAGCGCTGATTTGCCTGGCAGAACTCGGAATCGAGTGAGTTCAATTTTCATGTCTACAGCCTATGGGCTTGAGCCGCACCTGCGGAAAAGACAGTGGTCCTGAAAGCCTTGGCTTTCAGGACCACCGTCTTTGGCTGGCTACCGGCTATTCGACGGCCAATCCTTCAACCGGCGACAACTTTGCGGCGCGGCGGCCCGGAGTCACCGATGCCAAGAGCGCTGCCACGATGCTGATCAGCAGGACCAGTGCGAGCTGCCACCATGGGATCTCGTAGGTCATCGTTCCCATGGACGCGAGTGCCGAGCGGGCTCCAAGCAGGCCATAGGCCACGCCCAGCACCAAGCCGAGCAGGGCTGCGACGCCGCCAATCAGTACCGCTTCGGTTGCCAGCATGCCGCGCAGCTGCTTCTTCTTCAGGCCCAGGGCACGAAGCAGGGAATTCTCCCGGGTGCGTTCCAGGATCGAGAGGCTGAGCGTGTTGGCTACGCCGATCAGGGCGATCAGCACGGCGACTGCCAGCAAGGCAGAGACAATCATCAGCAGCACGTCAATGATCTGGGAGAACATCGACTTCATCACCACACCGCCATTGATCATTGATGATTCAACGCCGGTGATGGCAGAAACCTTGGTGACCAGTTCGTTGACGCCCGCTGCGTTGACGTCGGAATCCACCTTGATCAGGATCCCCGAGTACTGATTGGCTTCATCGATTTCCAGCTTGCTGAAAGTCTGCTCGGTGACGATATTTCCTGAGAGCATGGCCTCGGAATTCTTCACTGCCAGCGTTTGCCCGCCAACTTCCATCGTCGGATTTTCGGGACTACCCAGCACATAGACGATTTCGCCATCTGCCGGCACGATATTCGGGTCCAGTGCAACGTCAGCGAAGCTCGTGGGATCAATGGACATGATCTCGGCGTTGAACATTTCATCGGTCCCCATGTCCACATCCGCATATCCGGAGGTGAAGCTGGAGCTGGCGGTAATCCCGTCCACGCCATTGATTTGCTCAAGCATGTTCTTGGTCTCGGCGCCTGAAACTTGGCGGTCATAGAAGGAGACCATCATGTCGACCGGGAATTCTGCGGCCACAGCGTTGTTCAAGCTGGCCTTGGCGGTCTGGCCGCCGACCATGATCATGGACACCAAGGTCACGCCGATCAGCAGTGCCGTTGCCGTCGCGGTGGTTCGGCCCGGGTTGCGCACGGCGTTCAGGGCCGCGAGCTTTCCCGCCGTCGATTTGCCAGCCACGGCCTTGCCGATCCCGGAAACGCTGCTCGGCACGAACAGCGAAGCCAGCATCAGGATCCCCGGGAAGGAAACCAGGCCGCCCAGGAAGGCGACTACCAGATCCCCCTGGATCGCGCCGTAGGCCAGCAAGCTGGCGCCGGCCACCACGAACAGCGATCCGAAGATGATCCGGGCTTTGCCGGCACGGTTCTTCACGCTGGCAGCGTCGAAGGGGCGCAAGGCCGCCAGCGGTGCGAGTTTCATCGCCCGTCGAGCCGGCAGGCTCGCTGCGACCACAGTCATCAGTACGCCGACGAGAATTGGGATGGCCAATCCCTGCGGGGTCAGGGCCAACGCCGCATAGGACATCTCCGGCACCATCACGTGCAGCAGCTGGATCAGGCCCGCCATCAGTGCGACGGCGAGCAAGACACCGAGAATCGAGGCAAGAATGCCAATGAGCAGTGCTTCGATGAGCACCGAGCTACGAATCTGCTTGCGCTTGGCGCCCAGGATGCGCAGCAGTGCCAGTTCGCGGGTGCGCTGGGCAATGACTACGGCAAAGGTATTGACCACAACCAGACCGGTGACCACCAGTGCAATCAGTGCGAAGACCAGCAGGATCACGCTGAGTTGGTCGGTGCCTCCGGTGAACTGGGCGACTTCGTTCAAGACCTTCTCATCGGCGGTCACCACCGCCATGTCAGCCATCTTCTTGCCGGCAAACAGCTTCTCCAGCTCTGCCTTCAATGACTCGTCGGAGCCGTCGCCATTGACCACGATTTCGGTGATCAGCGCTTGGCCGCCGGAAAAGTGCTGCCACGCTTTCTCGCTCATGCCGGCCAAGGCGTAGGCCGAGGTCCGCGGGTTGGTGGTCGAGCGCTGGATGCCCACGATGTTGTAGTTCGCCGGCGAGATCGCGCCATTTTCCAGAGCCACGACGTCCCCGATGGACACGCCCATTTCCTTGGCGTGGGAAGCATCGATAATGATTTCGTTGGAACCTTGGGGCGCCCGGCCCTCAATCAATTCCATGCCGCCCAGCCCCTGGTCGGGATCTACTGGCTGTGCGGACACGCCGTAGCTGTTGTCCGCCGTGCGCAGCAGGCCATCGGCGTAGGCCAGGCCATAGGCGGTGGAAACTTCAGGCAGGTTCCGGACATCTGCGATGTCCTTGAGGCCCAGCTCGGTCAACTCCTCGGCGCCGGGAACCAGGTCCCAATCGGGGTAGGCCACCAGATCGGCGTTCTTGTAGGCGTCTCCGAGCGAGTTCTTCAGTGTCGCCTGGGTGGATGAGTTCACCGAAAGCGTTGCGGCAAGAAAGGCGGTGCCGATGGCCACAGCCAGGATGACGGCGATATATCGACGTGCATAGGTCTTGATATTCGAAAGTGCTACGTGCAGCATTGCTTACTCCGCCAAGGAGGCCAGGGCCTCGGTTACGGTAGCCACGGTTGGCTCCTGGATGGATCCGACAATTGTGCCGTCCTTCATCAGCAAGACATTGTCTGCATAGGACGCGGCCACCGGGTCGTGGGTGACCATGATGATGGTCTGGCCCATTTCACGGGTGGACGTGCGCATCAAGGACAGCACTTCGGCGCCGGTACGCGAATCGAGGTTGCCGGTTGGCTCATCGCCGAAGACCACTTCCGGCCGGGTGAGCAGTGCTCGGGCTACCGCGACACGTTGCTGCTGGCCGCCGGAAAGTTCATGCGGCTTGTGGTTCAGGCGGTCGCCCAGGCCGAGCGCCTGGATGACGGTGTTGAACCAGTCGCGATCGTGCTTCTTGCCGGCCAGCGACAATGGCAGCAGGATGTTGTCCTTGGCGGTGATGGTTGGCACGAGGTTGAAAGACTGGAAGACAAAGCCGATCTGCTCGCGGCGCATCTCGGTCAGCTGGTCATCGCTCAGCTCCAGCAGGTTCTTGCCGCCGATGATGATTTCGCCGGAGTCGGCGGTATCAAGTCCAGCCAGGCAGTGCATCAGCGTGGATTTTCCGGAGCCCGATGGGCCCATGATGGCGGTGAATCGGGAACGTTCGAAGGAAACGTTTACGTCGCGAAGGGCCTCAACACGAGTGCTGTCATGCCCGTAGGTCTTGGTCAAGCCGCGGGCAGCGACCGCATTTTCGGTTTTTGGCAGAGTCTCAGAAGTCATATTAGAAATACTACAAAGCGCCTAGCCAAACCCGCATCCACCATCAGGACCTAGTTTCCCGGGGGTGCGTCATACCAAGGTATGAGCAAATTCGTGGACGCTCTGCCCCCGCAGGTTACCGATTAGCAGCCATGTTCGCGTTCGGTTTCCTGGTGCGATGCCGGCTCAATCTGGAAGGTCGAGTGCTCAACGCTCACGGTGAAATGATCTGCCACGCACTGCTGCAAATCCCGCAGCAGCCCACCGGCTACCCCAGCGGAGAACATCGAGTCCTCGACCACCACATGGGCGGTGAGCACCGGAAGGTTGGAGGCAATCTGGCTGGCGTGCAGATCGTGCACCGCGATCACCCCGGGCAATGCCTCCAAATGCGCTTTGACCCCGAGCAGGTCCAGGCCCCTAGGCGTGGATTCGAGAAGGATGTGGGTGGTTTCCCCCAGCAATTTCATGGCCCGGGGAACGATCAGGGCGCTGATCACCAGGGCTGCCACGGAGTCGGCGCGCATCCATCCGGTGTAGGTGATAACCAGCGCGGCGATGATAACGGCAACCGAGCCCAACGCGTCGTTGACTACTTCCAGGAAAGCCGCACGCATATTCAGGTTGCTATTGCGTCCCGCGGAAATGATCCACATGGAGATGACGTTGCCCAATAGGCCGATGATGCCGAAGGCCAGCAGTCCCTCCGGTTGGACCTCTGCAGGGGTGAAGAGCCGCCGCACGGCGTCGATGGCCGCATAGATGCCCACAGCCAGCAGCAATGCCGATTGGAAGGTGGCGGAGAGGACTTCTGCGCGGCGGAATCCCCAGGTGCGCTTGGTCGTTGGCTTGCGCATGATCAGGTTGGCAGCGGTCAGAGCCAGCAATAGCCCCAGGGTATCGGTCAGCATATGCGCTGCGTCGACCAGCAAGGCCAGCGAGTTGGTGACGATAGCGCCAACAACCTCGGCGACGAGGATTGTAGCGGTGATGGCGAAGGCCCAGGCCAGGCGGGTTCGGTTTGCTCCGGAATGATCATGGGAGTGCCCGTGAGAGTGATCGTGTCCCAAGTTCAGCCTTTCTTCGGATCCATGCTGTGCGCTTCTTCCCAATGGTGATGGGATGCCTCTTGCGGCAGAAGCGCCGAGGCGGCAGCGGTCAACGCGTCAAGTGCTTCACCCTGGCCCAGCGAGTAGATGCTGGCCCGGCCCTGGCTTCGGACGTGCACCAGGCCGGTGTCCTTCAGGCAGGACAGATGCGCGCTGACCGTGCTTTGGGCAAGCCCCAAATGCTCGGTCAGTTCCCTGACCTTATGCTCCCCGGTGCGCAGATGGTCCAGGATCAGCAGCCGTGCCGGGTCAGCGAGCGCGTGGAAGAGCGCAGCGAACTGCAGCTTGCCGCTGCGGATTTCCGATGCATCGATATCTGACTCTATTATCGCCATATAACGATGATAGGTGACTTTGCCGCGAAACGGAACGTTGCATGGCCAACTGCGCATCGCGATGGATGGCAAGATGAAAATATGACTGAAGATCTCATCGTTGGCGAAGACGGATTGGCGCGCCCTCGCTGGGCCGCCTCGAATGACATGCTCCGCACGTACTACGACGCCGAATGGGGCATGCCGATCACCTCCGAAGAGGGACTTTTCGAGCGGCTGAGCCTTGAGTGCTTCCAGTCAGGCCTGTCCTGGGCCATCATCCTTTCCAAGCGCGAGTCGTTCCGCCGCGCTTTCGAGCACTTCAATCCCGAGAAGGTCGCATTATTTACCGAGGACGATTTCAATCGCCTGATGGAAGACGCCGGGATCGTGCGCAATAGGCTCAAGATCCGCGCAACGATCGCCAACGCAGAAGCGACCCTGATGCTGCGCGAAGAGGGCGGCCTCTCGGATTTCGTGTGGTCCTTCAAGCCGGAACAGACCCCGGCTCCGCGTAATTTCACTGAAGTACCCACGCAAAGCCCCGAGTCCAAGGAACTGGCCAAGGCGCTGAAGAAGCGGGGTTTCAAGTTCGTGGGCCCGACCACCATGTACGCGTTGATGGAAGCCATCGGCATGGTCGATACCCATCTGGTCGGATCGCACCGCCGCGGCACTTCCGGCATTTGGGCCTGAGGTCATGGAACTGCGCCTACCGGCAACGGGAATTCTGGACGTCGGCCACGCACTGGCAGTCCTGGAATTGCATTCGCTGCCTGCCCAGGAGCGGCTGGATGCCGCTGCGGCCCAGCTGCACCGCGTCCTGCAGCTGGACGGGAACCTGGTTGAAGTTTCATTGAGCCTGGATCCTGCAGGCGTATCGCTCACCCACGACGCCCCGACTGAATCCATTGCGCGCCTCACGGAGATCATCAACCATTGGCTTGGACTGCAGCAAGATACCACAGCTGCTTATGAAGCGCTCCAGGCCCTTCCTTGCTACCAGCCGCTCGCGATGGCTTACCCCTCCTTGCGGCTCATCAGCTACCCGGATATTTTCGAGGCCCTGGCCACCACGATCATTGGACAGCAGGTGTCCTTGGCGGCGGCACGGACCCTCGGCGGGCGCTACGTCGGCGCATTGGGCCAGCAGCATGGCTCGGGCCTTCGGGCTTTCCCCACAGCGGCCTCAACGGCCGCCTGCACGCCTGGGGAATTGCGCGAGATCATTCACTGCCCGCTGTCGCGGGCAACGGCGCTGCACGCGGTAGCCGAATGGTTCGAGGACAGTGGAAAGTTCCTGCTCGGAGACGTGCCGGCATTCCTGGAGCAGCTCCAAGGGCTGCGCGGGGTGGGTCCATGGACGCGCAATTACATGGCCCTGCGGGGTTTTCGGGATCCGGAGATCTTCCTGGAGTCGGATCTAGTAGTTCGCCGAGCCATGAGCAAGCTTCATGATCGCGGTGTCGCTGTGGCGCCTCCACCGAAGGCTGCGGGCTACCTGGCCACGTTACTGCTGTGGTCCTTCGACGCCGCCAAGCTGTAGCAACGAGAAAGGGAGCTTATCAAGGTGTGCAATCCTGATAAGCTCCCTTTTCGACGAATCGGCCGACTGAGCAAGTCAGCCGATTCTCCATTCCCCTTATTCAAGCCGGCTACGCCGCTCGCTGCTTCGAGGTGAGCAGCCCCGGCAAGCAGCGAACTAGCCGATAAATATCGGTCAAGCTTGACGCTTCTCCCGACCACACACGGGAGAAGCTCTGGAATAAGCATATCCTAAGAACCAGTAATAACGTCAAGCCCTGTTTGCGTAATTTTTCGATTTATTTCTTAGGTCGCTCTAACTTGCTCGATTTTGTCCGCGCCAAAAGACTAGTCGGCGAAGATCTTGCCAACTTCCGTACGCTTCTCGGCCTGGAATGCATCTTCTGCACGGCCAAAGGCCCAGTAGGCAGATAGCGACATGTCGCGGCGGTCCACGCCATGCTCGTCATAGAAGTATGCGCGCAGCTTCTTCATGACTTCGCGCTCACCGTGGGCAAAGACCTGCACCCGGCCCTCGGGCCATGGAATCCCCCGGACCACGGACTCCAGGATCGTGGTTTCAGGGGAGAATTCGGCACCGCGGTGAATCCAGCGAATTTCCACGCCAGCCGGCGCCTGCAATTGCATTTCGTCAGCCTCGTCGGCAACTTCGATGACCACCAGGCCCCGCATCTGCGGGGCCATGGACTCCAAGGAGGCCGCAATGGCGGGAATGGCAGTTTCATCTCCGGCGAAGAAGTGGAAATCGAATTCATCCTTGGGGACAAACATTCCGCCCGGGCCCGAGAAGCAGATCGATGAGCCGATCTGCGCGTCACGCGCCCAAGGACCTGCTAGGCCCTCATCGCCATGGACCACGAAATCGACCTCGATGGTTCCCGCCTGCATATCGCTGCGGCGCACGGTATAGGTACGGCGAACCGGCAGATCCTCGGGAGCCAGCCGCTCACGCAGCGCTTCCATGTCATAAGGCAATTCAAGGCCCAGTTCCGGCTTCGCGAACAGGAATTTCACGTAGCGGTCGGTCACCGGCTTGTCTGCGAAATCGCAGATGCCTGGACCGCCAAGGGTGAGCCGCACCAGATGAGGTGCGATATTCTCGCGCTTGAGGACCTGCAGGAGGACCTGGGGGCGCGCAGGTCGGCCTCCAGTTTGCGGGCGATCACCAGCCGGCTGGGACACAAAATCACTTCCTGTCTTAATAAGGGTAGATAGATCAATCCTAATTGACGGGAGCGCAAGTGGTTACTTCGGGAAGGTCGGAGGACCTTCATATGCACTGAGCGCCGCGCGTTCTCCGGGGCTCAAACGCTGCACCCGCGAGGACACCGGGTCGAAATAAGCCAACGTAGTGGAGGCCTTGACGCACAAATAGTCCTCCACCGGGTCACGGAACTCGTAGCAGATATCAAAGCTGGCAGGCTTGACATTGGCAACCCAGAGATCGACATTGACCGGCACGTTGCGGTATTCCAACGGGCGGGAATACCGCACCCGATGCTCGACAACGAGGATCTGGGTTCCGGCAGGCACTGCAGAGAAGATATCGGCCTGCGGCTGCGAGCCTGGCGCGCCGGTGCCACCGGGCACGCCAAAGCCGGCGATTCGCGCTTCTTCCATTAACCGGATCAGATTGACATTATTGACATGGCCGTAAGCATCCATGTCGCCCCAGCGCATAGGGACCTGCACCCGCAGAATGCTTTCTTCCATGGCTAATCTTCCTTCAGCAGGTTTGCGCCGTCATTGCCCACGATCCCCAACTTGGCCAGCTCCCGAAGGACCCGGGCTCCGTCCGGCTCGTAGACCCAACGCACCCCGGGGGTGGTTCGGCGCAGCTCATGCGAACGTCCGCCGGCTAGCACCGCTTCCGAAGGGGTCAGCTGGCGGATCACAATAGCCCGGACCAATTCGGGATAGCGGCGCGCGAACTCGGCATAAATGGCCGGATCATGCTGGCCGTCATCGCCGATGAGCACCCACGAAATGTGCGGGAATTCTTCGGCCAGGCGGCGCAGCTGGTCAACCTTGTGCTGCATTCCGCTGCGGAACCAGGAACGGTCTGTTGGCCCCCAGTCGGTGAGCAGCAACGGCCCCTTCGGGTACAGGTTGCGCGAGATGAAGCGCTGCAGGGTCTGCGCGACATTCCATGCGCCGGTGGAAAGGTAGATGGTCGGAGCTCCCGGATGCTCGAGCAGCACCTTCTGGAGCATCACCGCCATCCCTGGGGTCGCCACGCGGGCATGCTCGGAGAGCACAAAGGAGTTCCACGCCGCCAGCATGGGGCGCGGCAGTGCGGTGACCACGACGGTGTCATCCACGTCGCTGATCACCCCGAACTTCTGCGCCTGGTCGATAACGAGAATCTTCGCCTGCGCGGCATCGCCGTTGTGGGCATGAAGCCGGATCTCATTCCAGCCCGCGGGCAGGTCGACTACCAGCTTCACATCAATCACGCCGCCACGGTCAGCCTGGACCTCGAAGCGCTGGTCGCCAACGTCAATGCTGACCTTGCCGCCGGGAAGGATCGGGGAAATGAAATTGCGGAAACCGCGAATGCCATCGGCAATGACCTGGGCTTGGTGCTGCCCGTCTTCAAAGGCGCCGGGCTTGGCCAGCACAACGCGGGCGAAGACGCGAATCCAGCCGCCGCTCGGTCCGGTAGAGCCATATCCCACATAGGGAAGGATTACCGCTTGGTGGCCGTTGGCCAGGGCGCGCCGTGCACGCCAACGATGCACTCCGTCTTCCATTCGCGAAGCTACATGCCGGGCATCGCCATCAGCCGAAATATGACTCATAGCCCCAGTCTTTCATGTCGACCGCCAAGCACGGGAAAACGACAACTTGTGTCTTGAGCCCTTGCCTTTTTCTACAAAGAGTAGAAAGCTGGTGCTATGAAATTCGAACACGAGCTCAATAGTCCGGTCCTGGTATTGGATGAGGACCAATCGTGGCAGCTGCTCTCGCACAGTTCCCACGGACGCGTAGCAACTTCGGTTGCAGGGTTGATCGATATTGTTCCGGTGAACTACGCGGTGCACAACGGGAAGCTGTTCTTGCGCACCTCGCCCGGTAATAAGCTTGCGGCCATGGCGATCAATGAAAAGATCGCTTTCGAGGTCGACGGCATCCTTTCCGATGAAGCTTGGTCCGTTGTCGTGCACGGCAGCGCCGAAGTATTGGAGCATGAGGCCGATATCAAGGAGGCCCGCGAAAGCGGCGTCACTCCCTGGATCCCCACCCAGAAGGATTTCTGGATTCGGGTCAACATTGATTCGATCTCCGGGCGCCACTTCGAGCTCGGCGAGCAACCAGAGGTCGCTGAATAGTTCTCTCCGATCTGCACGGCAAACGCCGCCTCCCGCCCAATGGCCATCGGGCTGGCAGCGGCGTTTCCAGCTTTAAGCCGATGCCTGGGAATAAGGGTAGAACCCTTCTCCGCTCTTGCGTCCGAGCTTGCCCGCAGCCACCTTTTCGGTGATCATCGGGTGCGGCTGATCGGCCTCGTCACCGGTCTCGGCGTAGGTCGCCTGGGCGATGAAATCGATCACATCAAGGCCCACCATGTCCATAAGCTCGAACGGACCCATGGGGTGGCCCAAAGCGGTCTTCGCGGTGGTATCGATATCCTCGATGCTGGCGATTCCCTGGTGAGCCAGGTTCAGCGCCTCGGCGTTGATCGCACCCATCATGCGGTTGGCAATGAAACCCGGAATCTCCTTGTTCACCAGCACCGGGTTCTTCCCCAGCTGGTTGGCTACCTCGGTGACAGCCTGGATCGTGGCATCGTTGGTCTGCCCATGGCGGACTATTTCAACGCACTTCATGACCAATGCGGGGTTGAAGAAGTGCATATTGCACACCTGCGCTGGACGGCCGCTGGCCTGGGCCAGCTTCGAGGAGGGCAGCGTCGAGGAATTCGTCGCCAAGATGGCGTGGGCCGGTGCATGCTCGCCCAGTTGGGCGAAGATCTGCTCCTTGATGTCCAGGCGCTCCACAGCAGCCTCGATCACCAAGTCGGCTGCGGAAGCAGCCTGGTTCAAGTCGGTGTTCTGGCTCAAGCGCCCCAGCGCCGCAGCTGCCGTGGGCTGGTCGAGTTTGCCTTTGGCCACGCGGCCGGCAGCCCAGGACTCCAGCTCGGTGCGTGCTGCGCCCAACGCGTCGGCAGAGATATCCTGCAGCACGGTGGCGTAGCCGCCCAGCGCGCAGCTCATCGCGATCTGCCGGCCCATGGTGCCGGCACCGATCACCAAAATACGTTCAATCCTCATTGACCATTCTTTCTTTGCAGTCCTGGCCTGCGCCTTTTAGCCGCGCAGGTAGGTCGTCGTGGTGTGCGTGTAGAACTCGCGAGCTGCTGCCCCCTGTTCCTTCGGTCCGTAGCCCGAAGCTTTCGCACCGCCAAAAGGCACGTGCGGGTCAGCTCCGGCTGACTCCGAATTTACATGCAGAATACCCACGGCGAGAGTTTGTTGCGCCTCCAGGGCCAGCGCAAGATTCGAAGTGAACAAGGCCAGGCTCAAACCGTATTCCGAGTCTTCTGCAGCCTCGAAGGCTTCCTTCCACCCGTTGACTCGGCGGACGGACACGATGGGCGCGAAGAATTCTTCCTGCCAGGCGCAGTTGGCTCGCCCTGCTTCCCCCTCCGGAAGTTCCAGAATGGTTGGTGCCAGGAAGCTGCCGGTTCCCGGGGCCAGCCCGCGATAGCGCAGTGTTGCGCCCTGTGCCAGCGACCGGTCGATCCCCTGTGCCGCCGAGTTCGCCGCTTTGGCATCCACCAGCGGTCCCATATGCACTGACGGGTCCAGCGGGTCCCCGGTCACCCACTGCTCCAGCCTTTCGGTGAGCTTGGCCAAGAATGCGTCGGCGATGGACTCATCGAGGATCAGCCGGCTGGTGGCCGTGCACTTCTGGCCGGTGGAGCGGAAGGCCCCGAAAAGCACCTGCTCGCTGGCCAGGTCCAGGTCTGCGTCGGCCAGCACTACCGAAGCATTCTTGCCGCCCATTTCCGCCTGCACCGGAATCCCCCGGGCCGCACCTGCCGCGCAGAGTTTGCGCCCGACTCCGGTGGAACCGGTGAAAGTCAGCCCGTCCAAATGCTCATTGGCGATGAAGGCATCACCCAACGCGCCCGGGCCGATGACCAGGTTCAGTACACCAGCGGGCAGCCCTCCGTGCTCCAGGGCCTGCACAAAGCGCATGGCCAGCAACGGCACCAGGCTGGCCGGCTTGAACACCACCGTATTGCCGAAAACCAGCGCCGGGGCGATCTTCCAAGCCGGAATCCCGATCGGGAAGTTGAACGGGGTGATCACCCCGATCACCCCCAGCGGCTTGTGGGTAACCAGAATCTGTTCCCCGGCACGCGGGGATTGGAAAACGGTGCCGGCAGCGCGCTCCGCTTCGCCGGAATAGTAGACCAGGATCTGTGCGGCCCGCAGCACCTCGCCGATTCCCTCGGCTCTGGTCTTGCCCTCTTCGGCGGCCAGTTCCGCTCCGAAGTCCTCCGCATGCTCCTTCAGGTATCCGGCGGCCTTGGCCAGAATCGCCCCGCGGGCGGCCATCGGAGTGGACGCCCAGGATTTCTTGGCCCGGTGGGCGGCGCCGAAAGCGGCGTCCACCTGGTCCACGCTGGCCGCGGTGCCCTCCGCGAGCACGATGGATTCGTCGGCGGCCGCCTTCGAATCGATGCGGCGGCCTTCGCCAGGCACCCATGCGCCATTGATGCAGTGCTCCAGGGTGGCAAGTGTTGTGGAAAGGTTCATTTGCTTGGTTCTCCCGTCTTCCTTGGCTTCGCGGCTTAGCGGAAGGCCGGCACGCCGGTGAGCTTGTTGCCCAGGATCAGCGTGTGCACCTCGTCGGTGCCCTCGTAGGTGCGCACCGATTCCAGGTTGTTGGCGTGGCGCAATGGCGAGTAATCCAGCGTGATGCCGTTGCCTCCCAGGATGGTGCGTGCTTCGCGGCAGATCGCGATGGCTTCACGGCAGTTGTTCAGCTTCCCTACCGAGATCATATGCAGGTCCAAATTCCCGGCATCCTTCAACCGGCCGATGTGCAGGGCCAGCAGGAAGCCCTTGTTGATTTCCAGGGCCATGTCCACCAGCTTCTGCTGGGTCATCTGGTATCCGGCCAGCGGCTTGTCGAACTGCAGGCGTTCCTGCGAGTAGGCCAATGCCACCTCGAATGAATCGCGGGCGGCCCCCATGGACCCCCACAAGATGCCGTAGCGGGCTTCGTTCAGGCAGGAGAACGGCCCCTTCAGGCCCTTGGCATTCGGCAATACCGCCGAACCAGGCAGGCGCACATCGACCAGATCGATTTCGCACTGGATGGAGGCGCGCATGGACAGCTTCTGCTCGATCGGGGTGGCGGTGAAGCCCGGGGTGCTGGTTGGCACGACGAAGCCGCGGATGCCCTCATCGGTCTGTGCCCAGATCACCGCCACTTGCGCCACATTGGCCAGCCCGATCCAGCGCTTGGAACCGTTGATCACCCAGTCATCGCCGTCGCGGCGGGCGAAGGTCTTCATGCTCGACGGGTCGGAACCTGCCGTTGGTTCGGTCAGGCCAAAGCAGCCAATGGCTTCGCCGGCGGCCATCTTGGGCAGCCATTGCTGCTTCTGCTCCTCGGAGCCGTGCTTGTAGATGGCGCTCATGGCCAACGATCCCTGGACCGAAACGAAGGTGCGCAGCCCCGAATCGCCGGCTTCCAGCTCGGCGCCGGCGATGCCGTATTCCACTGCCGAGCGGCCGGCGCAGCCGTAGCCTTCCAGGTGCATGCCCAGCAGGCCCAGCTTGGCCATCTCCGGAACGATCTCCAGCGGGAAGACTGCGTCGTTGTACCACTTGGCGATATTCGGCTTGATGTTCTCGTTGACGAAACCGCGCACGGTATCGCGCAGGGCCAGTTCCTCCGCCGAGAGCAGCGAATCGAAATTGATCAGGTCGGCCGGATCCAGAAGGCGTTCTGCGGTGCTCATATTAAGTCTCCTTGAAAGTTCTTTCGATTAGCTATTTGCCAGGGTGCCCAGAAGCGCTTGGTGCTCCCCGTGGGCCGGCGGGATGGTGCGGTATTGGGCGCCGGTGCGCGAGAGCCCGATGGGGCTGGCGATCTGCTCGGTCGCTTCCCCGGTGTCCGGATCGGTGATCAGCGCGACGGGATCCAGGCCAAGTTCCTTGGCGAAGTCGATGGCCTCGGCAATGGAGTTGACCTTTCCGGCGGGCACTCCCGCGGACATCAGCGCATTCGCCCAGTGCGCGGCAGTGGCCGAGGCGGTGGCCGCTTCGATGATTGCCTTGAGTTCTTCGCGGTGGGCCACCCGTGCGCTATTGCTGCTGAAGCGCGGATCCTGGGCTAGGTCCGGCTGGCCAAGGTGCTTGGCCAAGGCAGCGAACTGGCGGTCATTGCCCACGGCGATGGCCACGACGCCGCCGTTGGCCGCGAAGGTTTCATAGGGGGCAATGCTCGGGTGCGCGTTGCCCATGCGTTCCGGGGAATTTCCGGTAGCCAGCGTGCTGCTGGACTGGTTGGTCAGTCCGGCCAGCAGCGAGCCGAGCAAGTTGACGGTCACCCGCTGGCCGATACCGCTGGCATCGCGTTCGCGCATGGCCAGCAGGATGCCGGCAACCGCATTCTGCGCCGCCAATACGTCCACCAGGGCAACACCGGCCTTGCTCGGAGGCCCGTCTGGTTCTCCAGTGATGCTCATCAGCCCGCCCACTGCCTGCACCAGCAGGTCGAAGCCGGGCAAGGTTGCACCCTGCTTTTCGCCGAAGCCCGAGATGGAGCAATAGACCAGTGCCGGGTTCAGCTCGCGCAGGCTCTCGTAGTCCAGCCCGAATTTGGCCAGGACGCCGGGGCGGAAATTCTCCACCAGCACGTCAGCGTCGCGGATCAATCCGCGCAGGGCCTGCAACTGGGTCGCGTCCGCGAAGTCGGCGACTACTGCCTGCTTGTTGCGGTTCACCGACCAGTAGTAGGTGCTGATGCCTTGGGCATTGAACGGAGGCTTCCAGCTGCGGGTCTCATCTCCAGCAGCGTTCTCCACCTTGAGAACTTCGGCTCCGAAGTCGGCCAGGGTCATGGAGCACAGCGGCCCGGCCAAGATGCGCGAGAGGTCGATGACCTTGACCCCTTCAAGCGGTTGGCTCATTTGCTTCCACACCTTCAATCCGCACAGAATTGCTTAGTTACATGTTGCATGCAACTCTATGTTGCCCGGATCACCCTTGGCAAGGATTTTCAGGATGTTTCGCTGCTCGGGTCTGCAGGGGGCGCGGAACGCCCTAGGAAATCAAGGCGTCCAGCCGCTCCAGGAACGGTTCTGCGTCCAGTCCCGGGGTCCGCGAACACACCGAACGGATCAGCATCTGCGCGGTGCGCATGACGTGGCCCCGAACGGCCAGCGCGGCGGCGTCGGGGTCTTTAGCCAGAATCGCCTCCATGATCTCCTCGCGATCCCCGGCCAGATCCTGGCTGGAGCGGGCGAAGGGCACGGTGGTCTGCCCGTGGGCCAGGACGAGGTTGCGCAGCTCCCCCACCACGCTGTCGAGTTTCGCATTTCCGGCCAGCCCCAGAAGGCACAGGTGGAATTCCTTGTCCGCTTCCAGCGTCGCCCGGCCATCACCGGTTTCGCCGATTGCGAGCATTCGCTGGTGCAACGACGTCAGCTGGTTGATATCGGCCTGGGTCGCGTTCCGCACGCCACGTGCGGCAGCTGGCGGCTCGATAGCCAAACGCAGCTGGAAGACTTCGACAATGTCTTCCAATGAAATCTGGTTGACGCGCACCCCGCGGTTTTTCGCCACGGTAACGATTCCCTCTTTTTCCAGCAGCTGCAAGGCCTCGCGCACCGGAGTTCGCGAGACGCCGAGCTTTTCCGAGATGCCAATGGCCGAGTAGTGCTCCCCCGGAGCCATCTCTCCGGCAACGATGGCGGCACGGATCATCGTGGTCACCTGCTCGGTAAGAGATACCTTCGGCTTAATCGGTTGCATGCTACTCATGGTCTGAAGCTTATCCTGATTCGACCCGGCGGCAAGGCCAGGTACTAGATCGTCTTGCGCAATGGCACTTCCTTGATGAGCAATACGCAGAAGAAGGCAACTACGGCTACGGCCGCCGAAACGATGAAGACGATCCCTGTCGCCTCGCCATACGCCGATTCCACCACCTGCCGTAGCGCATCTGGCATCCCGGAAAGATTCAAGGAATCCCCGGTGGCCGGGGCCGAGGACAGCTGCCCCTTGGCCGCCAACGATTCGGTAATAAGATCTGCCACATTGCGCGAAAGCAACGCGCCGAGCACCGCCACACCTGCTGAGCCGCCTACGGATCGGAAAAACGCCACCGAAGAACTTGCCGCCCCGATATCGGTGACTTTCACCGTGTTCTGCACCGAGAGCACCAAGTTCTGCAGCATGAATCCCATGCCCACGCCGTTGAGGAACATGCCGCAGGCCAAGAGCCAGTATTCGGTATCCTGGCGCATCAGCCCAAGCAGGCCGAGGCCAGCGATATTCAGGACCGAACCGATGAGCAGGTAGATCTTCCAACGGCCGAAGCGGGTAATCATCTGTCCCGAGAAAACCGACCCGAAGTAGTTGCCCGCGATCATTGGCAAGGTCATGAGGCCGGCCATGGTCGGTGTCGCTTCGCGGGCGATCTGGAAGTACTGGCCGATGAATGCGCCGGTGCCGAACATCCCCACGCCAATCGAGATCGAGGCGAGAATCGCCAGCGACGTTGTTCGGGTGCAAATGATCTTCAGCGGAATGATCGGTTCACGAACCCGTGATTCAACAAGCAGCAACGCGGCAACCAGCAAAAGGAACATCGAGACCATCGTGTAGGTCTGCCACGAATTCCAGCCGAAATAGTCGGCTTTGCCTACATAGGAGACCCAGATCAGCAGGATCGAGACGGCGGTGGTCAACAGGACCGCGCCGACCCAATCGATATGCACCGGACGCTTGAGGTGCTTCAGGTGCAGGGTCCGGTGGATCAAGAGCATGGAGAGCAAGCTGATCGGGATGCCGAAGAAGAAGCACCAGCGCCAGCCCAGGGGCGAGTCCACGATGAATCCGCCGAGCAGCGGTCCTGCTGCGGTAGATACAGCCATGACGGCACCGAAATATCCCGAATAGCGTCCACGTTCCCGTGGCGGGATGACCGTGCCGATGACTGCCATGCCCATGGCGGTCAGCCCGCCCATGCCGATGCCCTGGATGACCCGGGCGAACAGCAGCACGGGTATGGACCAGGCGAGCCCGGCCAGCAACGAGCCGAGCACGAACACCAGAATTCCGGCTTGCAGCAGCTTCTTCTTGTCGAAGAGATCCGCCATTTTCCCCCAGATGGGAGTGGTGGCGGCATTAGCCAGCAGCGTGGTGCTCAGAACCCAGTTGAAGTCGGTTTGCGAGCCGCCCAGGACATCCATGATGGTCGGCAGCGCAATAGACACAATGGTCGCCGCCAGCATGGCAGCGAAGAAGGATGCCAGGACGCCAGCGATGGATTTGAGCACCTCGCGTTGATTCATCTGCGGCTGGTCTGCCGCTGCCTCGGTGAGGTCAGTGGGACGTTCCTTTTCCGGCATGCTCTTATCCAAGGTCAGAATTCTCCGCATTGCCGAACTGCTCGGTCCGTTGGGTTTGGATGCCGCGGATCATCGTCGCGTTCAATTCGCTCAGCGCGTGCGCGACGCTGGCCAAGCGCTCGGCATCCCAGTCCGGGAGGACATCCCGCATTCGCTCCAGGCGCAAGCGGTCGCGGAATTCAAGCCGCTCGGAACCCGCCTCGGTCACCCAGATCACGTGGCGGCGGGCGTCGATCCTGCTGGGCTGCCTGGCTACCAGGCCCATTTGCTCCAGTTCCGCCAAATGCCGGCTCATCGCCGCGGTGCCGATCCCCAAGGACTGCGCAAGGTCGGCAGCATGCGTGGGTTCACGGGTTTTCAACGTCTTGAGCACGTGATGGGAGGCGTTGGATACCTCGGGGTCAGTCTGATCCATATGCGAAAACACGCGAAGGATCCTGTAACTGCGGGCCAACTCGTCGAGCAGGATTTTGAGTTCAGAATCCGAAGGGCTATCTGGAGACTTGTCCACGATCTATCGGCTGCCTATCTATTGTGTTTCCCCCACAGTAAGTTCGATTCGTTGCTCCAGTCAACGTTTTTGCCTGTTGCCACGGCGGTAAGCTGGTTTTGTGAATGATCAGCGAGTCCAAGCCAGCACGCAATACGCCGAAGAATTACGACTTTCCGCGCTGAAGGCAGCTCGCCAATCCGCCGAGCTGCTGCGCGCTTCCTTCCGCGGCAACGTGGTAGCCGAGCATAAAACCAACACCCATGACCTGGTCACCGACATCGACCGGCAGAGCCAGCGGCTCATCACTGCCTCGCTGCTATCGGCCCACCCGGATTCCTGGGTTCTCGGCGAAGAGCAGGTCTCCGGCGATCAAGGACGGCAGGCCGCCGGGAAGGTGCAGTGGATTGTCGATCCAATTGACGGCACCAGCAACTTCGTCCATGGCGTGGCATTCTTCTGCATCTCGATTGCCGCAGCCATCGATGGAGAACTGGTGGCCGCCGCAATCCTCGATCCGGTTTCTGGTGATGAATTCAGCGCCAATTCGACTGCCGCGTTCCTCAACGGGCAGGTCCTTGAGCCCGGTGCCCGTCCCGAGCAGTCCCGCGCCAACCTGATGACGGATTACCCGGGAGCAGAATCCATGCTCAAGGACGGGGATCTGTCCTTGGAACTCTTTGGCCAGTGGATCCAGGACTTCGCCACGGTACGCCGCAAGGTCTGCGCGGCGCTGGCCTTGGCCCATGTTGCCGCAGGCTGGTGCGACGCCACCATCGGGTTCGATACCAAGGTGTGGGATGTGGCTGCCGGAGCGCATCTGGTGCGCATGGCCCAGGGCACGTTCCGCGGCTTGTCCTACGGACAGGCAGGACTCGCCGACCACTACTGCCCCGGCTTCATCGCGCAGGGGCCCGGCGCCGATTATCCTTCCTTGGCAACCGCTGCCGAGCGGATCCATCAGCTGCGTACGGGCCGCTGAGCCAACAAATCTGACAATATCGAAGTAGTTGGCCCTGCCCCTCGGCTTTGGCCGCTTTCGGACGTACCATGGCGGCATGGAACCACGATTTCAACGGACCGCGCACTCCGCCGCGCGGCACCATGGAGGCGGAGGTGTGATCCTGGGAGGAATCGGAGCAATTCTGCTTTTCGCTTCCTTCGCAGTGATGTTGGCAGCTCAATCCCTGGATTGGGAGCCACTGCTCATCGGCATTAGCCTGGGCATCTCGACAGTGCTTTTCGGTGTGGTGTTCCATTTCACCCACTGACCCGCACTTTTCCTCATCCATTAATCGCAACGGCCCCGGATCCATCGCTCGTGGGAGCAACAGGTCCGAGGCCGTCCGTGCGTTCGGGTGCTTTACAGGTGGGTAGGCGCGAACATCTTCAGCAGGGTGCGGACCACAATGACATTGGGGCCATCTGCTTCCAAGGCGTCGGCGAGCGCCGAACCGATGCCTTCCGGATCGACCGCTTGGGCGGGGATGCCAAAGGAATGCGCCAGGGCCACGAAGTCCGGCCGGGCCAGTTCGGTGGCGGTGGCTTTTCCGAAGGCTCCCTCCATGTACTCGCGCAGGATGCCATATCCCCCGTCGTCGACGATCAACCAGGTGACCGGTGCATGGTGCTGCTTGGCGGTGGCCAGTTCGGCAATGGAGTACATCGATGAACCGTCGCCGCTGACTGCCAGCACGCGCTGCTTGGAGCCGATGGCGCCACCGATCGCGGCGGGGAAGCCGAAGCCGAGGCCGCCTGCACCCTGCGCGGAATGGAATTCGCCATCCTTGGCGTCCCAGCAGCTCCAGCCCCAGTAGGCAGCGATGGTCATATCCCAGAAGGTCTGCATGCCTGCCGGGACGGCGGCGCGGATATCCGCCATGAACTTCCGTTCCTTGCCAAGGTCCTGGGCATCCAGGCGCGCCTGCACCTTTGCCAGGGTCAGGGCCACCACCTGTTGCGGGGTGCTTCCGTGCCATGATGCCTGGGCCTTGAAGCCTGTCTCGCGCATTTCTTCGTCCAGGAATTTCAAGGCTTCACGAGCATCGGCGCGGATACCCAGGGCCGGGGTGTTGGACTCGAGCACGCGCGGCTCGGCATCAATCTGGATCATCTTGCCGCGGGGTTCGAGCGTGAAGTAGTTACTGGTGACCTCGCCCAGGGCCGAACCGATCACCACCAGCACGTCGGCATCTTCCATGACGTCCGAGACATAGCGGTCTTCCGCCCACGACTGCAAGGACAGCTCATGGTTCCAGCCAAAGGCTCCGTTGCCGCCGGGGCTGCACAGCACCGGGGCCTGCAGTTTTTCGGCCACGGCCAGCAATTCAGCCTGCGCTACGGCCCGGCGCACACCGCCGCCGGCGATGATGGCCGGGCGCTTGGCTTCGGCCAGCCAGCGCATGGCTTCGCGTATCAGCTCTTCGCGCGGGGGATGCTCGTAGGCTTCGGCCAGGGCATCCTGTACCGGTGGCACCATCACCGGGGCGAGCAGGACATCCTGCGGCACCTCAACCCACACCGGCCCCATGGGCACGGTAATGGCCCGGGCCCACGCATCCTGGATCGCCGAGGGGATGCCCGATGCATGATGCACGGTCTGCTGGAACTTGGTGACGTTGGCGGCCGAGGCCTTCTGGTCATCGAGCTGATGCAGCATGCCCTTGCGGCGGGCTCCCAGGCCGTCCAGCGGAATCTGGCTGGCCACCACAACCATGGGCACGCCGGTGGCGTAGGCCTCCTGCAGACCCGCTAGCGAGGTCAGCGCGCCCGGGCCGGTGGAGAGGAACAGCACGCCCACTTCCCCGGTAGCGCGGGAGTAGCCATCGGCGGCGAAGGCGGAATTGTTCTCCACGCGTGAGGAGATGAACTCCAAGCTCGAGCGCGAGAGCGCGTCGAAGAGTCCCAGGGCGTGCTGCCCGGGGATCCCGAACACGGTCTTGGCACCGAGCGCGGTGAGGGTCTCGATGACCAGATCGCCGCCATTGCGTTGCGGTTGCTCGTTCATTAGCTATTCATCCCCTTGCTGGCGCGGAAGTCGCTGATCAGGCTGATCAAATCATAGGTGACATGCGAGGCGGCCACGCCGGTCAGCTCCGCATGGTCGTAGGCGGGGGCGACTTCGACGATATCCGCGCCGATGATGTTCAACTCGCGCAAACCGCGCAGGATTTCAAGCAGTTCACGGCTGGTGATGCCCCCGGCCTCCGGGGTTCCGGTACCCGGGGCGTGGGCTGGGTCCAGCACGTCGATGTCCACCGAGATGTACAGCGGGCGGTTGCCGATGCGGTCGCGCAGCTTGTGCACGATTTCGCGGACGCCCTGGTAGTAGACATCCGAGCTGGTGACGATGCCGAAGCCGAAGCGCTGGTCGTCTTCCAGGTCCTTCTTGCCATAGAGCGGACCGCGGGTGCCGACGTGGCAGATCGCCTCGGTATCCAGGATTCCCTCCTCGACCGCACGGCGGAACGGGGTGCCGTGGGTGTATTCAGCACCGAAGTAGGTGTCCCAGGTGTCCAGGTGCGCGTCGAAGTGCAGCATCGCTACCGGAGCACCGGCTCGTTGCGAAGCGGCACGCAGCAATGGCAGCGCGATGGTATGGTCTCCGCCCACGGTAACCAGGGTGGAGCCGTCGCTGGTCAGCTCCAGTGCGTTGTGCTCGATGGTCTCGATAGCCTCGTTGATGTTGAACGGGTTGACCGCCATGTCCCCCGCGTCAGCCACCTGGCTCTGCGCAAACGGCGAGGTGTCGGTGGCGGGGTTGTAGGGGCGGATCAAGCGCGAGGATTCGCGCACGTGGTTGGCGCCAAAGCGCGCGCCGGGCCGGTAGGAAACACCGGTGTCGAAAGGCACGCCAACGATCTTGATGTCGGCCTTCTCCACCTGATCCAGTCGCGGCAGCCGGGCATAGGTGCCGCCACCTGCATAGCGTGGAATCACCGCGGCATTAATGGGTCCCAGATGCCCGTTTTCCTCGATGCGGATTTCCTTCATCGCAACTTCCTCCCCCAGACATCCAAGAACGAAAGTTCAAGTTGTCTAATATGAAACTTCAGTTTCCCATTATGCTATTTTGTCTGCTGGGTCACGTCAAGATTCAGTTATCGCACAGCCCGGGAATCCAGGCAGAAATAGCCCATGCCACAACCCGCGAACGGGCTGCGGCATGGGCCGAAACTGCAGCAGGGCGCTCAGCTGGCGAAGCTGCGAATCTGCTGGGCAAGCACCTCTAATGCATCGCGCAGCAGCGCCGACGTCGTGGCAGCGGTACGCGAGTCCCAGCTTCACTACGAGGACGGCGCCGAACATAAGTCGATTCTTCGCGAACCCGAGGACCGTTGCGACAATGACGAGGCATCGGCACCGCAGGCTGCAGCCGCAACGAGCCCGATGGGGTGCGAGCGATTCGATTCCCCCGCCTGCCCTGCGCCAAGCGCTGGACACTGTCCCGTTCGGGACCATGACTGCGGCACCCCGGGCTTCGATGACAGCGCAGAAACTTGGGTCAAGGCTCTCGCAGCGTACGCGCGCCGATCTGCTCTCGGCGGTCACTTCCTACCTTCGCCATTGCGGCCATTGGGAAGATGCCTCTGGGGAATTGGGCATCCACCGAAGTTCCCGCGCCACCTCATCACACGGGACCAGGAAGTGCTTGTCCCCGGATGTTTTGACTACATTTCAGGCTATTTTGCCCAAATTGGGACGCTAGGCCTCGCCGGAGCGCTTCTTGCTGGCTTTCACCAGCGCGCGGTCGACCTCATGAATGCCCAGGCAGAAGCCTGCGGACATGACCAGCGATTTGATAGTCAGTTCGGAAAGGTCATCGGCTACGTACACCAGCTGGATCGGTCCGGCCAGGACCAGCAGGACACCGGTCCACAGCACATACGCCCACGAGGTGCGCGCCTGCGCCATCACCGGGAAGCGTGCCCGTCGGCGAATTGTCCGCACGCCAATGGTGACAATGACGACGGCCAGAATCGCGGCGCCAATGAAGAAGAAATTGCGTTGGGTGCGGATCCAGGTCAAGGTGGTGCCAATAAGAACGCCGAAAAGTATCGAAGCCCACCAGCTGATACTGCGCAGTTGATCTTGCGCAGCGGTTGGTTCGCCTGTCCTCACGCCTCTCCCATCACTGATTGTCCCGAGCGCCCGGAACAACGCATCGTTCCTAGAATACGCGGTTCGTCTCCCCGCAGACGAACGCGCAGCCGCACTGCGCATGCCGTGCCATGGCAGCAAGTGCCGTGGCTTGGCGTCATGAGAGGATCAGCGTCCAGGTAACCACGGCAACCTCATCAGAATCGTTTTCCCAGCTATGCGGTTCACGCCCGGGGAAGGTGATCGTATCGCCTGCTTCGAGTTCTACGCGCTGATCAGGCAATACCAGGATGAATTTTCCAGCGATCACGTGCAGCACTTCCAGCTCGCAATCCACCGAATACAGTTCCGCTTCACCGGTGCCCTTGGGCGCAATCTCGGCTCGAATCATCTGCACCCGCTTCTCGCTGCGCGGCGTGACCAGCTGCTCCGTGATGCCGTCACCGCCCAGGGAAACACGGGGCGCCTGCTCCAGACGGACCAGTTTCGTTTCAGGAACCTCGAAGAGGGCACCGACCTCCATGCCCAGCACTTCGCACAACCGCAAAAGAGTCGAAACCGAAGGGCTGGTCAGGTCGCGCTCCACACGCGAGAGGAAACCCTTGGTCAGTCCGGATAGCTCGGCGACCTGGTCAATGGTCATACGCTGGGTCTGGCGCACCCCGCGCAGCCTCGCACCGATATTGATCGCAGCACCGGTTGGTTCAACTGGCAAGGTTTTCATCGTTTGGCTCCTCGACGTTTTCTGCAGCAACAACCGCAACCACTTTGGCTTCAAGGCCTGCGGGGCAAGTTTACCAATGGTAAACACACGGCGCCCTCTACCGCGAGGCTGCAGCGCTCACTAGACTCTGTCCATGGACAGCACCAAGGACAAGCTCTGCGGGTACCTGAACGACGCGCGCGAGAATGCGATCTACAAGGCAGAAGGCCTCGCCGAGCACCTGGCACGCACTCCGCTCACCCCCACGGGCACCCATATCCTGGGAGTACTGCACCATTTGGCGATCAATGAATACGAATATTTCGGCACCTGCCTCAAGCGCAGGGCCGATGACCGCTACGTTCGCGAATTCATTGCACCGCATGATCCCGACGCGGATTTCCTTCCGCCAGCAGATATGGATGCGCAACAGCTGATCGGCCTGTATCGGAAAGCCATCGCCTTCGCCGATGAAGCCATCAGCGACCTGCCCCTGGACTGCCCCGTAGAGGTACCGTGGTGGGGGCCAGCTGGCAAAACCACCTTGGATCACCTGCTCATCCATGCGCTCGCCGAGACCTCCCGGCATGCAGGGCATCTGGATATCATTCGCGAGCAGCTCGATGGCCGTGCTGGCTGGACCGCGCAACTGGATCTGCTGCCCGGCTACACCGCCGGGCAATGGGCCGAACAACGCGAGAAGCTGCAGCAACTGGCCAATGCCTTTGCCCCGGACAGCTGAGCCGCAGTCATATTACGCATTCGGACTTCACCGGGCCCTGCCGCCGGCGGTACCATCAGAAATGTTGCTTCACGAGACGCGGCGCCAAGCTCCGACTGGCCGCGCACCAACCCCAAGTTCATGGGTGGTTCGGATGAGGAAGCGGTCCGCGCATCAACAGGTGCACGGGCAAGAGCTCGCAAGAGAGTTGACCTCCATGGCATATCCGATTCTGCCCGTCATCGACCGCCAGACCGGCCAAGTGCAGTTCAAGGCCGAAGGGCGCTGGCGCACCCGCTACGTTGCAGATCCGCTCAGGCTTGAACGGCTCATTGCCCGTTGCGCCCGCAGGCCGACCTATGATCCGGCCACTTCTGAATTGCAGCTGGTGCTGCCGGTAGCCGGAGATCCAGCGGGCAAGCGAATTGCTTTTAGCCTTGCCAAATTCCCAAGTGCAGGAGCCCTGACTAAACTGGGTGGTTGATCCGATCCACGGGTTTCATTGGAAAATCCATGTTCCAGGAGAGTCATCGTCGCGATGCCACAGCACCCAGAAACCGAACCTACCAAAGCGCAGATCCAGCGATGGCGCAAGTATCTCGCTGATGAAGTCGCCGAAGGCTCCATCTACAGGGCCCTCGCGGAAAAGAAAACCGGGCAGGAACGGCAAATCCTGCTGGGCCTTGCAGAGGCGGAAGCCCGCCACGAATCCCACTGGCGCGTCCTGCTCGGCGAGCATTTCAAGGAAGTCCGCCCGTCGCTGCGACGCACCATGCTGCGTTTCCTGGCATTGCATTTCGGTTCGGTCTTCGTGCTGGCCATGGCCCAGCGCTCCGAAAGCAGTTCGCCCTACCGCGACGACAAGGACGCCACCGCGCAGATGGCGGCCGACGAACAGGTCCACGAAGAGGTCGTCCGGGCGCTGGCTACAGCAGGCCGTGCGCGTCTTTCGGGCAACTTCCGCGCTGCGGTCTTCGGCGCCAACGACGGGCTGGTTTCCAACCTGGCGTTGATCATGGGTATCGGTGCGACCGGTGTTTCAGCGACCTTCGTGCTGTTCTCCGGTGTTGCCGGTTTGCTGGCCGGCGCACTGTCCATGGCCGCTGGCGAATACGTCTCGGTGCGTTCCCAGCGCGAGCTGCTGACCGCCTCGCGACCAACCCAGGTCACGCTGACCGCCGCCCCGAACCTCGATCTGGACGCCAACGAGCTGGTGCTGATCTACAAGGCCCGCGGCATGAGCGATGAAGATGCAGCGCACCGGGCCGCAGAACGCATGGGCCTGTTCACCTGCGATTGCAACCCCGACTTCTCGCTGAACCCGGAAGGCCGCGGCGAAGAACTTGAGAAGGAGCACCAGGAACTGGGGTCGGCCACCGGCGCGGCGGCCACCTCGTTCATCCTTTTCGCTTCCGGCGCGGTCGTGCCGATCCTGCCTTATATCCTTGGGCTCTCCGGCATGACCGCGATCCTCGTCTCGGTAGTCCTGGTGGGCGTGGCCCTGATGATCACCGGAGGGATCGTGGGACTGCTTTCCGGGGCCTCCCCGCTCAAGCGCGGCCTGCGCCAGCTAGCCATCGGCTGGGGCGCAGCGGCCATCACCTACTGCTTGGGCCTGATCTTCGACGTCAGCATCGGATAGCAGCCTGCTGCGAATCGAATGCCGGTACAGCTTTGGCTGTACCGGCATTTTCCATGCCGTGCCCTAGCTGTTCTCCGGCCGCCGGGTACGCCGGCGCAGGGTTTGCATGCTCTGGATGAACTCCATCGCTTCTTCGGCGGTTTCCACCAGAGCAATCTTCTGTTCCATGACACGTTCCTTGGCCAGGGCCTGAAGCAGCGGCCAAGCAGGCAGATCCCTCGTCCAATAGTCCTTGCCGATCAGCACCATCGGCACCACGCGAGCACCGGTAGCGTAGTAGTTTTCGCAGGCATCCTGGAAGATTTCCTGCACCGTGCCAGCGGCCCCGGGCAGAACTACCAGCCCGCCGTTGGACTGCTCCAGCAGAATCGCTTCACGAATGGAATTGGTGAAGAACTTGGCAATCTGGGTGGCAAACAGATTCGGCGGCTCGTGGCCGTAGAACCAGGTTGGCACGCCCAGGGACTGCCGCTGGCTCGGGAAACGCTCCTTGACCATCAGCGCAGTTCTCGCCCAGCCGGTGCGCTGATGGATCGCATCTGGCGCTTCGGCCAGCATCTGCAATGCCGTAGCGACATCTTCTGGCCCGTAATCGGCCAGCCACGCACCGGCGTTGGCGGCTTCCATTGCGCCGGGGCCTCCACCGGTGGCAACCGCGTAGCCGGCCCGGGTAATCATGCGCCCAAGCTCCAAGGCTTGCGCATACTGCGCAGTGCCCCGGCTCATCGCATGCCCGCCCATCACCCCGATAATCGGGGTTTCCTTGAACGTGCCCTCGTACACCGCCGAGACCAGCGCCTGGCCAATGTGGTGATCATGCAGGGTTTTTGCCAGCGCATTGCTATCGCTGTCGGAATTCACCGCTGCATGCTGCTGGGAGTACGCGTAGATCTTCGCATCAGGCACATGCTCGTAGGTCTGCGTCCGGATCCCCGAGTACAACTCATGCGGCGAATACAAGCCGCGAGCCACCGTCTCGAAGGGAAGCTCCTCCCCCGAGCTCATGCACAGCCCGCCAGTGGCTTGCACGATCTGCGCTCCTTGCGCGGAATACTGGCAATCGATGAATAGCGCTTCGGAAAGATCCAAGGATTCCAGCACGGTATCCCGTTCGCGCAGATCAACACGGTGCACTCGCCAGCCTTTTCCGCGTGCGCGGTGGGAAGCCAGCGCTTCAGCTGCGAGACGGTCGAATTCAACGAGCGTCGTTATGTTCACTGCGCGTGCTGGAAGGTAGGGCCACACTTGGGACATGCGTCAACGCTACGTCATAGATAGTGATTATTCACAGAAAGGCCCTTCAACTTTCGCGAAGGCCCGGAACGTGAAACGATGAGAGGATGATTGAATCTGTTCCACCAACCATTGATGCCCGCCACTTATTGGCTTTTCTGGGCAACGTTCCTTTCTTCTATGGAAAGAACCTGGCTGCAGAAGCAAATTCCGTGGTTGACGTGGAATTCGACGAGAGCACCCACCAGATCGAAGGCACCGTCACCGATTCTGGCGAAGAATATTCTCCGATGATCCAGGTCCTCATGGACGGTGGAGAGTGGAAGATCGAATCGTGCGAGTGCACCTGCGACGCACCGGGCATCTGCTCGCACATCGCGGCACTGGCTATTGTCTCCAACAAGATCGCTTCCCAGCCGCGCGCCGTGCCTGCCCGGGAAGAGAAGCCGAACACAGTTTGGTCGCAGCAAATCGATTCATGGTTTGAAGAGTCCGAACCGGGCCCGGCCGATGGCCTGCTTGGTTCGCAGCACGATCCGGTAGTGCCGATGGCGCTTCAGTTCCTGCTCTTCGATTCGAAGGACGCTACCCAGCAGCAACAGTGGATGCCGACCGGAACCATCCCGCACCCGACCCGCAATAAGCGCTTCCGCTTGGGAGTGCGCCCAATGGTTCGCAACACCGAAGGCCGTTGGGTTCGTGGCCAGCTTCGCTGGACCACCCTGGGCTTCAAGACCTACGGCTGGAACCTGCTGCGCGCGCAGCACCACTGGTTTACCCGCTTTGCCTCCATGGCGCGCAGCGACAGCCAGCTGCAGTTCAAGGTGGATGAAGACTGGCTGTTCCTGGACGAGTACGCTTCCGAGCTGCTCTGGCCGCTGCTTGACCAAGCTGATGAGCTGGGAATTCCGCTGATCACGACCCGATCCGAGCAGCGCGTGCGCATCGTTGCTCCAGCAAGCTTCAGCATGCAGGCCTCCCTGGATGAGCAACGGCTGCAATTGGACGGTGTCCTGCACATTGCAAACCAGGATCTCATTCTCGATCCGGAGGCACCAAGCGGTGTCATCGCCGAGCATGGTTTCTATGCCCAGTTGGCTCAGCCTGATGAGATTTGGCTCGCGCCAAGTGTTGAGCCGATTCCTGACGCGCACCGCCGCTGGTATGTTGACCGCCGTCCGGTCACCGTGCCTCGGCCGGAGATCAACGATTTCTTTGAATCCTCCTACCCGCGCTTGGCCCGCCGTTTCGAGCTGCGTAGCGTTAGCGACGAGCTGGAATTGCCTGCTTTGAAACCGCCCTATGTGCAGGCGACCGTGGTCTACAAGCGCGAATTCAACGAGAATAACGAACCGAACGACACCGCCGCGCTGGACTTCCAGATCCTCTACCCGGGGATCCCTGGCGACCAGGAAGTGTATGACCTTGAGGCTGAGGAACTGCTTCAGGCCGCAGTGCATGAAGTTTTCCTGGTTCATGAAGAAAGCGGCAATCCCAACTTGTCGCCGAAGTTCTACGCCCGCGATGACACCATCGATTTCGTCACCGAGATCCTCCCCGCGCTGGAACGCATTCCTGAAGTCAAGCTGGTTGAGAAGGGTACCCGGCCGAAATTCCGTCAGCTGCGTGAACTTCCTCAGCTGAAGATCAATGCCGTGAATCATGAACGGACCGACTGGCTGGACCTTGGCTTGCTCATCACCGTGGGCAACCACGAGGTTCCTTTCTCGCAGATCGTCGAGGCCATGAGCAATGGCCAGATGAAGCTGCGCCTGCCGGATAACACGTGGTTCTCGTTGAACCACCCCATGTTCGCCAAGCTCAAGGCGCTCGTTGACGAGGCGCAGGCAATGAATGACAAGCCGAAGGAGGGAGACCTGAAGCTTACGGTCTTCCAAATCTCATTGTTCGAGGAACTTGATGAGATGGCTGAAGGCATTGACGGCGCGGACTTGTTTATCGCACGCATGCGTTCACTGCTCAAGGTCGCTGAAGCTCACCACGCGCAGGTGCCGAACACGCTGAACGCCCAATTGCGCCCTTACCAGGTTGAAGGGTTCCACTGGCTCTCTCGCCTGTACGAAGGCGGATTCGGCGGAATCCTCGCCGATGACATGGGCTTGGGCAAGACCTTGCAAACGATTGCCCTGATTCTCCATGCCCACAAGCTCTGGGCCGATCCGCAGGCATGTGCTCAGCTGCCCGCAACCCAGCGCACCCGTCTGCCGTTCTTGGTCGTCGCCCCGAGCTCGGTGGTTTCCAACTGGGAAATGGAAATCAACAAGTTCGCCCCATCCTTGCGGGTAGTCAGCGTCGAGGGCACCTTGCCTTCGCCACGGCAGCTGAAGGAACTGTCCGAGAATTACGATGTCATTCTCACGACCTATACCCTGTTGCGTCTGAACGACGAGATATACGAGGCGCAGCGCTTTGCCGGCTTGATCCTCGATGAGGCGCAGTTCGTGAAGAACAAATCCACCAAGGCCCACCGCACCGCGGTGAACCTGCAGACCAATTTCAAATTGGCCGTCACTGGTACCCCGATGGAAAACAACCTTTCCGAGCTCGGTGCTTTGCTGTCGCTGGTTGCTCCGGCATTGTTCCTGAACACAACACGCTTTAATCGCCAATTCGCCCGCCCCATCGAAGTGCTGGGCGACAAGGACACCCTTGCATTGCTGCAGCGTCGCATCAAGCCATTCATGCTGCGCCGCACCAAGGAATCCGTGGTGCTGGATCTTCCGGCCAAGCAGGAGCAACAGCTTCTGGTGCGCCTTTCCGAAGAACACCAGCATGTCTACGACACCCACCTGAACCGCGAACGTCAGAAAATCTTGCACCTGGTTGAAGATCTGGATCGCAACCGCTTCACCATTTTCCAGTCGCTGACCCATCTGCGCATGCTGGCCCTGGAGCCTTCACTAGTGGATCCAGCGCTGTCGGACGTACCCGGTTCAAAGCTGGAAGCACTCTTCGACCAGCTCGATGATGTGGTGGGCGAAGGCCACCGTGCGCTGATCTTCAGCCAGTTCACCTCGTATCTGAAGGTGCTTGCCGACAAGCTGACCGAACGTGGCGTGAAGTTCGTTTACCTGGACGGCAATACCCGCAACCGCGCCAAGGTCATCGAGCAGTTCAAGGAAGGCGAAGCTCCGCTGTTCTTGATCTCCTTGAAGGCCGGCGGATTCGGCCTGAACCTGACCGAAGCGGACTACTGCTTCTTGCTGGATCCATGGTGGAACCCAGCCGTGGAAGCCCAGGCTATCGACCGTACGCACCGCATCGGCCAGACGCGACAGGTGATGGTGTACCGAATGATTTCGCAAGGCACCATCGAAGAGAAGGTTGTGGCGCTGCAGGAAAGCAAACGCAAGCTGATCTCGACAGTGATGGATGAAGCCGATGGATTCTCCAAGGCCCTGACCGCTCAAGATATCCGAGGACTGCTTGAGTAACAGGTTGATTAAATCCGCCGTATTAGCAGGCGGCGCTCAGTAAAACCCTGTATATTCGAAGTGACCGATGATGTGCGCTACGCCACACATAGTGCGTTCATCGGGCAAGTGCCCAGACGGATCCTCGTCCGGGCGATACGAACGACAAAGGCGGTAATAACCGTGTCCCTGATTAAATCGGAGACTCTCAGTACCCCCGATGATGACTGGATGAGTGCATCGGTGAGTATCAACAACGATCGTGTGGTGATTGAAACCGAACAGGAACGCCTGTCCCTGGAAAACGACCGGCTCCTGGAAAAGATTCGCAGAGTTCTGGCGTCTCCGCTCGAAGAGATTTTCTATAACCCGAAGCACCGAATGCTCCTGATTCCGGGCGCGTTCGCCGCCATCGGCTCTTCATTCCTGAGAGTTGATACTGAAGCTGCTGCCGGCCTCCGCGGCTAGCCTGCTTCGACTACATGCCCCAAGCTGCCCACCAGCAATCTTGGGGCATTTTTGTGCCCTGTGGACTGAGCGCCACCCGCTGCTGAACAGCGTGCGTTTTTTACCGTCGGGGGCCCTCATTTGCCACCGGATCCAGGACCTTCAAGGGCACCATTTTCGCGTTGCTTCGCTGTTTCCCAACCCCTGGCGCTCCGAGTCCTTCGACACAATTTCAGCTTTTTGCGCACCTCGATCCACAACTTGGCCAATGGCTCGTTTGCCCCATGCTTCCGTGGGTATTCGGCGGTAGGTCCACGCAGGATTCGACTGCTCCCATGGGCGCGCATACGCCCCTGGAGAGCCCCTCGATCAGGGAATTAATCCAATTTTTGGTAAACTTAATGATTGTCCGCTTAAGCGTTTCATCGCTCAATGCCGGTTTTTCGCCGGATTTTTGAGTAGAAATCTATCGATTTCGACGAGTCACACGGCGACCGCAACCAGCTCAAGGAGCAGCTATTTCGCTCCTCATTCTTGTGGATGAATATGGTCGCCGGCACCGGGACAAGATCAAGAAAGATATGAGGAGTGAAACTATGGAAGCAAAAAACATACGGAAGCAGCGATTCCTGAGGAAACGCCGCCTGAAGGTAGAAGACGTCAACGTCGTCGATAATTCGATGCTCAAGAAAGCCATCGGCGGTACCGTCGTTGGCAATTTGATGGAATGGTACGACGTAGGTGTCTACGGCTATCTTGCAGTAATTATCGGCAAGCTCTTCATGCCCGACACCGTCGAGCCTGCAATCCAAACCCTGTTCAGCCTAGGCGTATTCGCTGTCACCTTCGTCGCGCGCCCGCTTGGTGGCGTGATTTTGGGCCAGCTGGGTGACCGAGTAGGACGCCAGAAGATTCTGGTCTTCACCCTGCTCATGATGGCAGCGGCCACGTTTGGCATCGGAATCCTCCCGGATTACTCGGTATGGGGTGTAGCAGCACCAATTCTCCTGGTCGTGTTGAAGCTTGCCCAGGGCTTCTCCACTGGCGGCGAGTACGCCGGTGCTACTACGTTCATTACCGAATACGCCCCGGACAAGCGGCGTGGATTCTTCGCCTCGCTGCTGGATCTAGGTTCCTACATGGGCTTCGCCCTGGGTGCCGCCTTCGTCTCCATCCTCCAGCTGACCCTGAGCGACGATGTCATGGAAGGCTTCGCATGGCGCATTCCATTCCTGGTGGCCCTTCCACTGGGTGTTATCGCACTGTGGTTCCGCGCCAAGATCGAAGACACTCCAGCCTTCAAGGAAGCCCAGGAAGCCGCTAACCGCGCGAGCGAGGACGCACGGAGCGCTGCCGATGCCCCGAAGGGCGTCATCGACCTGGTGAAGGCCTACTGGCGCGAATTGCTCACCGGCTTCGTACTGGTATCGGCTGCCAACACCGCCGGTTACGCACTGACCAGCTACATGCCTACGTACCTCACCGAGACGCTGGAATACGATCCGGTGCACGGCAATCTGCTGACCCTGCCGATCCTGGTGGGCATGTCCTTGTGCATCCCGTTGGCGGGCAAGCTTTCCGATAGCGTGGGCCGTCGCAAGGTCCTGTTCATTGGTTCGGTTTCGGCCATCGTCCTGGCTATCCCTGCCTTCCTGTTCATGATGCATGGCCAGATCTGGTCCACCCTGCTTGGCCTTGCGCTGCTGGCTGTCCCGGTAGTCTTCTACGTTGCCAATCTGGCTTCGTCGTTGCCAGCGCTGTTCCCCACCGCCTCGCGTTACGGTGGCATGGGCATCTCGTACAACTTCGCCGTAGCCATCTTTGGTGGCTTCGCGCCGTTCATCATGCAGGCCTTGGTGACCCTGACCAAATCCTCCCTGGCTCCGGCCTTCTGGGTTATGGGCACCTCGGTCGCGGGTTTCATTGCGGTCTGCTACCTGCGCGAATCCGCTCGCAAGCCATTGCCCGGCTCGCTGCCTTCGGTCGCGTCGGAAGCGGAAGCCATTGAGCTAGTTGAAACCCAGGACGAGAACCCTGACCTCGATGTCGAAGCGCTCTTCGAGCAGGTTCCTGAATTGGAAATGAACTACCAGCAGGAGATTGCAGACGCCGAGGCGGAGCAGTCCCAGGCTAGATAGCCTCGCAATAGCGTTAAGCGATGGCGGAGCCGGTTCCAAGCGGAACTAGCCCCGCCATTGTTGTATCCGGCTCAACGGCTAGGAGGATTGGCAGTAGGATTCATAGGCTGCTTGCGCAGCCCATTGAGCCATCGCATCCAGCCTCAGCTTGCAGTCAAGGATTCCGAATTCGGAGTCGGACCAGGTATCGAAGACCAGCGTGTAGCGGCTCTGCTGCTCGTTGAGGCATTGAACGCTATACGTGTAGGTCACGGGACGCGCTGCCCAGTAGCCCAGAAGCCCCGCAGACTGGTCGGAGCTTCTGATCAACGATTCCAGCCCGTCACTGGCATCGTAGGGCTCTTCGGCGACAGTGGTTTCGGAGACGGCGCTGGCTGCCATGAGCACTTCATTGACGTTGTCCCACTGGGGACGAGGGCTGAAGCTGATAGTCGAGCCGATAGGTGCGTCGATCAGAGTTTGGCGCATCTGCTGATCATGGAACCGGTCGACCCGGATCAGCTGCGCTACACCACGCAACTGACCGCCGCTGGCAATGTACGGTCGATCGCAGGAACTTGCCGTTTCGGGGCTCAAAGGCAACGGCCCCGCACTTTCGCCGGCCTCCGGGCTCGTGCATGATGCCAATGCCAGGGATAAGCACGCTAGTGTTGCCCAGTAGCTTCTCCGCATCATCGGCAATCCTTTTTAAGACCCTGGAACCATATATTCTAATCAGCTTATGAGTGCATCAGCGGTTTGACTAGAAGATTTCAATTAAATGCGAAACGGTCGCCGCTTCTCCTGAAGATTCAGGAGAAGCGGCGACCGTTCGTTTCCGGCGTATGCTCCAGGGCGTCAGCCCTGGTTCAGCGTCAGCTTAGAGAGCTGCGTAAACTTCGCGCAGCAGCACAGCAGTCTCCGAAGGAGTCTTGCCGACCTTGACGCCTGCAGCTTCCAGTGCTTCCTTCTTCGCCTGGGCGGTGCCAGCCGAACCGGAAACGATGGCGCCTGCGTGGCCCATGGTCTTGCCCTCAGGAGCGGTGAAGCCAGCCACGTAGCCAACAACTGGCTTGGTGACGTTGGCCTTGATGTAATCAGCAGCGCGCTCTTCAGCGTCGCCACCGATTTCACCGATCATGACGATGGCCTTGGTCTCTGGATCAGCTTCGAAAGCAGCCAGGGCATCGATGTGGGTGGTGCCGATGACTGGGTCGCCGCCGATGCCGATTGCGGTCGAGAAGCCCAAGTCGCGCAGTTCGTACATCATCTGGTAGGTCAGGGTACCTGACTTGGAAACCAAGCCGATTGGGCCCTTGCCGGTGATGTTGTTCGGGGTGATGCCAACCAGTGCTTCACCTGGGGTGATGATGCCTGGGCAGTTAGGGCCGATGATGCGGGTGATCTGGTTGCCGTCGGCGTCAACCTTCGACTGTGCCAGAGCCCAGAACTCAGCGGAGTCCTGTACTGGAACACCTTCGGTGATGACTACAACGAGGCCAACTTCGGCCTCGATAGCCTCAACGACTGCGTCCTTGGTGAACTTAGGTGGGACGAAGACGATCGATACGTCTGCGCCGGTCTCGGCCTTGGCCTCAGCCACGGTGCCGTACACCTTGATGTCCTGGTCACCGTGGGTCACGGTGGTGCCGGCCTTGCGGGCGTTAACGCCGCCAACAATGTTGGTGCCAGCCTTGAGCATCAGGGCGGTGTGCTTGGTGCCTTCGCCGCCGGTGATGCCCTGGACGATGACCTTGGAGTCCTTGTTCAGGTAAATGCTCATTGTTCGCTTATCCCTCTTACTTCGCTGCGTTGGCGAGCTCGGCAGCCTTGTCGGCGCCCTCATCCATGGTTGCTGCCAGGGTGACCAACGGGTGGTTGGCCTCGGCCAAGATGGCGCGACCCTCTTCAACGTTGTTGCCGTCCAGGCGGACAACCAGTGGCTTGTTCGCTGCGTCACCCAGGGTGTTCAGCGCGCCAACGATGCCGTTTGCGACAGCGTCACATGCGGTGATGCCACCGAAGACGTTGACGAAGACCGACTTGACCTGTGGGTCATTCAGGATGACGTCAAGGCCGTTAGCCATGACCTCAGCCGATGCGCCACCGCCAATGTCAAGGAAGTTAGCAGGCTTGACCGAACCGTGGTTCTCGCCAGCGTAGGCAACAACGTCCAGGGTCGACATGACCAGGCCAGCACCGTTGCCGATGATGCCTACTTCGCCGTCCAGCTTGACGTAGTTCAGGCCAGCGGCCTTTGCCTTGGCTTCCAGCGGATCGGCTGCGCCCTTGTCCTCGAGCTCTTCGTGAGCCGGGTGGCGAACCTCAGATGCGTTGTCGTCCAGGGAAACCTTGCCATCCAGTGCAACGATGTCACCGGCACCGGTCTTCACCAGTGGGTTTACCTCTACGAGGGTGGCGTCTTCTTCCTTGAATACAACCCAGAGCTTCTGGATGGTGTCTGCAACCTTTGCGCGCAGCTCTTCAGGGAAGTTAGCTGCCTCAACGATTTCAGCGGCCTTCGCGGCATCAATGCCGACGATTGGGTCAACGGCAACCTTCGCCAGAGCATCCGGGCGCTCAACTGCGAGCACCTCGATCTCCATGCCACCTTCTACCGAGCACATGGCCAGGTAGTTGCGGTTTGCACGGTCCAGCAGTACGGAGAAGTAGAATTCCTCAGCAATGTCGGCGCCCTGAGCGATCATGACCTTGTTTACGGTGTGGCCCTTGATGTCCATACCGAGGATGTTGGAAGCGTGCTCGAAAGCTTCGTCGGCGGTCTTAGCGACCTTGACGCCGCCAGCCTTGCCACGGCCACCAACCTTGACCTGTGCCTTTACTACAACAACGCCGCCGATCTTCTCAGCTGCGGCTTTTGCTTCTTCCGGGGTGTAAGCGACGATACCGGCAAGCACGGGAACGCCGTGTGCCTCGAATAGATCGCGCGCCTGGTACTCATACAGGTCCACGGGTTTGTGTCCTTCGTTCGAAGTTCATGCTGACTCGCGGCACGGCCACAGACCGAAATCCATGCCATGCCAAAGAGAGCGCACCGCAACTACCGGGACGTCGTTAGGCGCCGTAGCCCGTGCGCACCTCTCAGACTATCCCGACTTTCGCAAACTTCCCACTTTTACAACACGTAGAGAAACTCGCGGGTCCTGCAGCAAAGCAGCCGAATGTGACGCAGGAAACACGGAGGGTCGGTCGGCTACTCCACGATTTCTAGCGGTGCATAGCGCAGCAATAGCCTCTTCTCGGAGTCCGGGAACTGCACCTTGGCCACCGTCTTGTCGCCTGCGCCTTCTAAAGCAATAACAGTGCCCAAGCCAAACGAAGAATGCTTAACATTCTGCCCGACTTCAGGGATTGTAATGTCCTTATTCTGCACAACTCGCGTCTTGGAAATAGGGGCGGCGTTGTGCCCTCGCACCGGTTGCGCCGATGCCGAACCTGCACCCCAGTGGCTGCCACGTTCATATCTGCTCGTGGCGAAATTCACCGCTGCGTTACCGAAACCGAAGCCCATTCCACCGCCAGAGCCCTCGCTCTTCCAGTCGATCAGCTCGCCCGGAACCTCTTCCAGGAACTGGCTCGCAGGGTTGTACTGGGCCTGCCCCCAGAGGCTGCGCTGTTCGGCACGGGTCAGGTACAGGCGTTCACGGGCACGGGTCAGTCCGACATAGGCCAGGCGACGTTCTTCGGCGAGTTCCTTCTCGTCGGTCATGGAACGCTGGTGCGGGAAGACACCGTGCTCCATGCCCGTCAGGAAGACCACCGGGAATTCCAAGCCCTTGGCAGTATGCAGGGTCATCAAGGTGACCACACCTTCCTGCACGGCCATTGCTGCGCCCTCATCATCGCTGGGAGCCTCTGGAATCTGGTCGGCATCGGCTACGAGCGCCACGCGCTCCAGGAACCCTTCGAGACCGCCTCCCGGTTCTTCGTTCACGTAGTCCCGGACCACGGCGACCAATTCGGCGAGGTTCTCCACCCGCGACTCATCCTGCGGATCCGAGGAGAGCCGAAGGGTCTCCAGGTATCCGGTCTGCTCCAGCACTGCTTCAAGGGCCTCTGCCGGCCCTGAGCCTTCCGCCACGGTCTTCAAGTCATCCATCATGGAGACAAACGCAGCAGTCATCTTGATTCCGCGGGTTCCCAAGCCTGGTGCTTCATCCGAACGGCGCAATGCGTCCATGAAGGAAACGCGATCCCGTTCAGCCAACGCTGCCACGGCGCCTTCGGCACGGTCGCCGATGCCGCGCTTGGGCTCGTTGAGGATACGGCGGACGTTGATGTCATCATCCGGGTTTACCAAGGCACGCAGGTAGGCCAGTGCGTCCTTGATTTCCTTGCGGTCGTAGAACCGGGTGCCGCCGACTACGCGGTATTTCAGGTCCACGCGCATCAGCTGTTCTTCCAGTGCACGCGACTGGGCGTTAGTGCGGTAGAAGATCGCCACGTCGCCCGGGCGGACATCCTCGTCATCGTTCAAGCGCAGTATTTCTTCGGCAATCCAGCGTGCTTCGTCGGATTCTGATTCACCAACATAACCGGTGATCTTCTCGCCGTCGCCGCTGGCAGTCCACAGCTTCTTGTCATTGCGGTCGGGGTTTCGCTTGATGACCTCGTTGGCCGCGGACAGAATCGTCTGGGTGGAACGATAGTTCTGTTCCAGCTTGATGGTTGCCGCGTTCGGATAGTCCTTTTCGAAGTCGACGATATTGCGGATATCGGCACCGCGGAAAGCGTAAATCGACTGGTCTGAGTCGCCGACAACGGTCAGTTCGCCGGGGACGGTATCACCTTCGGCACCGGTGAGTTCACGCACCAGCGAGTACTGGGCGTGGTTAGTATCCTGGTATTCGTCAATGAGCACATGGCGGAACCGGCGGCGGTAGTTATCGGCCACTCGCGGGAACGCACGGAACATGTAGACGACCTGTCCAATCAGGTCGTCGAAGTCCATGGCGTTGGCAGCGCGCAGGCGGCGGGTGTAACCGCGGTAGACCTCGGAAACGGCTCGCGAGAACGGATCATTGGTATTGATCGTCGCCGCGTAGTCATCATCATCTATCAGCTCATTTTTCAACGAGGAGATCTTGTGGGCAATCGCCTTGGGCGTGAAACGCTTCGGGTCGATCTCCAAAGACTTGGCGACTAAGGTGATCAGGCGCAAGGAATCCGTGGAGTCATAGATTGAGAAGTTGGATTTCATTCCAATGGTGGCCGCCTCGCGACGCAAAATACGCACGCATGAGGAGTGGAAAGTAGAGATCCACATCTTCTTCGCTTGCTCGTCGCCAATAAGCTCAGCGGCTCGTTCACGCATTTCGGCAGCGGCCTTGTTGGTGAAGGTGATCGCCAGGATTTCGTGCGGCCGAGCACGTCCGGTCGCCAGGAGGTAGGCAATGCGGTGCGTGAGCACACGGGTCTTTCCTGAACCAGCGCCGGCCACGATCAGCAACGGGCCCCCAGCATAACGAACTGCTTCTTCCTGCTGCGGGTTCATGCCGACCAAAAGCTCCTCAGCAGTGGGCATGACCTGCTGTGCGGTATCCGGGGCGAAATCGTCAAAAAGGAAATCCATGATGTAGCCAGTCTACGTGGAGCGCCGGACACTTTCAGTGTGAGCGGGAAAGCCCACGCTATTGGCCGGGCATAATAGGAGATATGGCAAAGAAGGTCAGGAAAACCAAGGAATACCGCAAGCCCCAGCAGTTCGCCCAGGCGCCGAACGCGCCGCGTGGCATGAACATGGGGCCAGGCAAGGTGCAAAGCACCTCCCACGAGAACAGTTCGAACCCGATGCTGCTGATCTCGGTGGGCTTGATCATATGCGCTGCGCTATTCGCGTACTACCATCTGCTCACGATGGTGCAGATGCAGGACCTCAGCGATTCCCTGGCGATGCCCGATCAGCGTATTTTCGGCTACACCGTAAGCGACATAGAAGCATTGCGTGGCGCCATGGATGAAGATGCTGTTGGCCAGCTCAACTACTTGCACAAGACCGCTGGTTTCCTCTTCCCGATGTTTACGGCGGTCTTCTCCATGCTGTTGTTCATCCGCTGGATTCCTCACCGCCAGACGCGTTGGCTGGCTTGGGTTGCCCCTCTGGGCTTCGCAGCAATCGATATTTGGGAGAACTTCGCAATTGATGCCCTGTTCACTGGAGACCTCAGTGAAGGAGCTGTCGTTTTGGCATCGATCCTCACGACCATCCGCTGGGCACTGCTGATCATCACTGCGGGTCTTGTTGTGGGTCTTGGCGCTATCCGTGCCAATCGTGCGCTCAAGGCAAAGATGCTCGCAATTCGCGAGGGTACGGCCTAAGCCAGTGCGTGGGAATTACACCCGGGACATCCTAGTAAGATAGTGTTGTTGGTGTTTTCACGCCCATGCCCCTGTAGCTCAGTAGGATAGAGCGACCCTCTCCTAAAGGGTAGGCCGTCGGTTCGATTCCGGCCAGGGGCACAACTAGAGCCTTGTTTCCAGTCCTCGGACGGGAAACAAGGCTCTTGTCGTTACTACGGCGTTAAGCACTGCGGGTACGTTCCATCCGGAACGTACCCGCAGTGCTTAGCATGAGTCTGGCTTAACGCAGCAGCAATGCGGTCGCCTTTGGCGACAGCGAAGCGTCCATGACCACGCAAGCGCCACCGATGGCGCCGACGTTGGAGCCGAGCTCGGAGGTGCGGGTTTCGATTTCATGCACTCCGCGCAGGGCGAAGCGGCGGCCAATGGCGTCTCGGACTTGGTCGTCGACCAGTTCGGATACCTTTTCCCACTGTGGACCGCCGAAGACGACTTCGCGAACGTCCAGCGAGTTGGCAAGCTGGCCGGCAACTTCGCCAACCTTGATCATGGCTTCGGTGACCAGTTCCTTGGCGACCTTGTTTCCTTCGTGAGCCAGCTCGTAGAGGCGGTTCATTCCGGCAGCCCGCTGTTCCGGGCCAACGATTTCGTAGCTTGGCAGTTCCAGCCCGCGTTCCTTGGCCTGCGCAGCGATGAATTCGTAGGAGGTGCCGGAAGCGAGGCAATCCTCCGCACCGCATTGTTCGCAGCCCACAGATTTGTAACCGGTTGAGTAGTGGCCGATTTCGCCAGCGTTGTTGCTTGCACCGTGGTGGACATCGCCGTTGAATACCAGACCAGCGCCGAAGCCGTGACCGCAGTAAATGAAGACGAAGTCGTTGTTCTTCTCTTCCTTGGACTGCCACAGTTCGCCAACTGCTGAAGCGATGGTGTCCTTTTCGATGATGACCTGCAGGCGCAAGAGCTTGCGCAGTGGGTTCACCAGTTCAACGTCTGCCCAGCCATCGAGCAGTGGCGGATTCAGCACCACTCCTTCTTCGACGTTTACTGGACCCGGAACAGCAATGCCGACACCCACGATGTGCTTCTTCGGCACGCGGATCTCGGCAATGAGTTCCTTGACCGTAGTTGCCATGAGCTGGACAGTTTCGGTAGCTACTTCGAGGTTGGGAACTTCGATGCGGCGTTCGCGCAGAACCTCGCCGCGCAGGTTCATTGCGACGAAGGTCAGCACGCTGGGGTCTAGGTGGATGCCAATGGAAACAAGTCGGTTGCCTTCGAGCTCCAGAACGGTGCGAGGCTTGCCTGGTCCGGAGACGATCGTGCGGTCTTCTCGAACGATTCCGTCATCCAGCAAACGGCGGACAACATTGGAAATGGTCTGTGGCGACAGACCAGTCGAACCGGCCAGTTCAACGCGGCTAATTCCTTCTGGTGCCCGTCGAATTGACTCAAGAATTACGGCTTGGTTGAAGTCTCCCAAGCGTCCTAGATTTGTACCCCGTCGCATTTATTGCTCCATAGATCTGTAAAGTTGATGGATCGATCTTTCAATTCCAACGTTTTCGGTAGTCATCAATACTTCGGTTAGATACTGCGAGTAAAGTAACCATGATGAACTAGAACTAAAACCGTTGGAGATCCAATTAAGCACGTTACCATCTCTAACTCCTATAAACACGCGATATTGTGTTTTAGTGAAGAAAAATTTGACGATCTCAGCGGCGTGTTTAATCAACAACCAAGGAGAAATCCTCCTGGTTCGCAAGCGTGGAACGACGAAGTTCATGCAACCTGGCGGCAAACCCGAAGCCGGGGAAACAGCGTTACAAACTATCATTCGAGAAATTCGTGAAGAATTGGGCCTCAGCTTCACCGCTGACGAGCTGCAATACGACGGCGAATGGATCGGACCGGCTGCCAACGAGGCGGACACGATGATCCGAGCCTCTTTATACAGCGCAGCCTTCGATGGCGAACTCGCCCCGTTAGCGGAATTGGAGGAACTGCTGTGGATCGACCCGCAGGTGGCCCTGGAACGCGACGATCTAGCTCCGTTGCTTCGCGACCGCGTCCTGCCGCTAGCCATTGAACGCAGCAAGAAATAAGCGCCGCTGGGTCCATCTCAGCAGCACCGCGCCAGCGGCTAGCTTGCGTGCAAGTATTCGTCCCATGCCGCATCAACGTGCTGCAGTCCCGAAACCAGATGGCCAGCAACGCGTGGACGATGGGGTGTAATACGCAGTTGCCAGCCCAGTTGCGAGAGCATCTTGTCCGCTTTGCGGCTATTGCAAAGCAGGCAAGCGGCCACGAGGTTCTCCCAGGTGTTCTGGCCTCCCCTGCTGCGGGGAATGACGTGGTCAATCGTATTGGCAGCTTTGCCGCAATACGCGCAGGTAAAGGCGTCTCTACGCAGAACGCCCCTACGGGTGACATGTTGCATGTCCCTGTAGGGGCGTCGTACATAGCGTTTCAGAACGATGACAGTTGGCCGAGGTAGATCTCCATGAGAACTGCGGATGGGGGCGAGATCATCTTGGAGAACGATGCTCGCTTTTTCGGTCATGACTAGCACTAGTGCTCGACGGAACGTCACAACTGCTAGTGGTTCGTATCCTGCGTTTAATACCAAAGTTCGCATTGCTCGTACTACCTTCATGAACCGATGGCCACCATCTGGCATTGATGGAGCTCGCGTTCTGCTCGGAGTGTCTCTAAGCGCTAGCCTATGCGATGCTTCGGATTATTGGTGGGTACCTAACCAAGAAATTGTCTTCTTTTCATCGTTCTGATGCCCAGAGTTCAACTGGTTAAACGAACATAGGCCATCGGATGTCTTTCTCATCCGATGGCCTATGAAAAGCTTTGAAGCTTAGCCAGCTAGGGTGTAGTAGCCGTACAGCGGGTTGCGCGAAACCGAGTGGATCATGGTGTCCACGGTTGGGTTCTGCGCGCCGATCATCTGGCCGCCGCCCAGGTAGATGCCGACGTGGCCGCCACCGTTCTGGAATACCAAGTCGCCTGGCTTAGGGTTGCTGGTGCGGACGAACTGGCCGGATCCGAGGATGGCCGAGGTGCCGCGAGCAATGTTGATGCCGTGCTGCGCGTAGACGTACTTGACGAAGCCGGAGCAATCCCAGCCGCTTGGACCGTTGCCACCCCATACGTATGGAACGCCCACGTACTTGGCAGCGGTGCCTGCGATGCCGGAAAGGTTGGAGGTCTGAACAGGAGTTTCAGCCTTTGGCTGAGCCTTCTGCTGCGGAGCCGATTCCTGTCCACCCGAACGGCTCTGACGAGTCATCGGGGCCATCGAATCAGAGTTACCCGAGTTGCTGCTGCGGGTAGTTGGGGTGATGTCATTCGAAACTGCAATGACAACAGGCTCTGGCTTCTCTTCAGCGGTGAAGCTGGCGCGCTCGATTGCGACATCAGCCTTCTTGTCAGCAGCTACCTTTACTGCCTTGACTGCAACACGCTCTGGATTGATGGTGTCAACAGGCGATGCAGAAACGTCACGTGGTGCAGTTGCCTGGCCAGGCACGCCCAAAGTGACGATCAAGCCGGATGCTGCAGCGACAACGGCGGCCTGGCGGCCTACCGAGCCAGCGTTGGATGCTACGGCCTGTGAAATCGCCTGTAGCGAGTTGGTGCGTGGAACGTCGGCGCGGCGACGTCCGCGTGCATGACTCTTGGTCAAAATATTGCCTCTCCTTGATACCTACGAGGTAAGCTGTCGGGTTCGAAGTGGAGTTACCTCGGTGGATTCGAAGTTGCCTTCTCTATCCACTTCACCCCTAGGGTTGTTAGCCAAAACTAACGACCCGATATTGGTTCCCCCGCCACTGCCGTACGAGTTGTGTATAACTACTCATTGCGTGTTGGCAGTGCTCGGTTCTCACGCAATGATGCCCAGGGATCCCCATGGCACGCATATAAGACTATAGGAAGTTTTTTGAAATGTCACGTTTTGATCACGGAATGGTGACGAACGTCGTTATAACCAACCTGCTGGGTCTTTGAACTGACCGTCAACGATCACTTCGAAGTGCACGTGAGGACCGGTTGAGTTGCCAGTACTGCCGGCCAACGCAACAACGTCACCGCGCTTAACTTTTTGGCCAACCTTCACAACCAGCTGGCTGTTGTGGCTGTAACCGGTCTCCAGGCCGTTGCCGTGGTCAAGGGTGATGCGGTTGCCGGAGTGCCCAGCCCAACCCGAGACAGTCACAACACCGTCAGCTGCCGCGTAGACCTTGGTACCGCTTGGCACACCGTAGTCGGTGCCGCTGTGGATCATGAAGCCTGGACCGGTTGGATTCTTGCGGTGCCCGAACGTGGAAGTGATGCGCTTCGTGGTGACCGGGGCGCCGAGCAATCCCGAGGTGTCCTTGATGGCCGTGACGCTACCGCCCGAAGCGGTCATGATCTCGGCGAACTTCTCTTCCTTGGCAACTTCGGTGTTCAGCTCGGAGGTCAAAGCTGCGCGCTCCACGGACAGTTCCGCATTGCCGGTTGGTGCAGTTACATCTACAACTGCGGAAGTGGCGGTGCGCTGAGCTGCGACCTCAACGGCCTTGTTCTCCTCCGCGCTGCCGGAGAGCTGTGGAGTTACGGCGGCAAGCGCCAAACCCGAAACGGCGGCTACGGCTGCCACCTTGTGGGCGAATCCACGGTGGGTGGATTTCTGAACCTTGGACTTGAGGCTCGAAATGAACTCGACATTGCCTGCTGCTTCGATCGGGGCAGGCTTGCTGGCAGGGGCTTGAACAGCTCCTGGCAATGCAACGACGTTGCTCGCGGTATCCTTGCCGGCCAGCAGGGTCTGGTTAGGAGCAACACCGTAGCGCTGCATGGAGTCGAATCGTCGACCAACGAAATCTTCATGTACCGGCTTGACCGGTGCAATCATCGGGACGGTGGCAGCAGCACGTGCTGCTCGGCGCCCGCCGTTACGCTCAGCAGTCGAAGCGGTGACTTCTGCAATCACATCTACTTCGACGCCGGCAGCGCGGCGACGTCCCGCAGTCTTGGTTTCTACCAAAACATTCCTCTCACTGTTGCGCCTACGAAGTTAGCTGTCGGGTTCGGCTATTGAGAATCAGCCGGCCTGCTTGTCGCAGAACTTCACCCCAAGGCGTTTGCACGCCGGAAAGTGGGTCCCCCGTTATTGCCCTCAAGATTTGGTGACCGTTTCTGGCGCAGGGCAACACTAGGCGGTCGCACCAAAAATGGATAGAGCTAACTAGATCGCTAGCTCCAAGGCTTAACGCTACCTGTCAACGCCGAAAGTTACAATTTCGTTATCTTTTCTGAGACTTTACAAATACGTGTGCGCTGACCTCGACCGGCAGCTCCAGGGCGCCTTCGATGCCGTCCACGCGCACTACAACGTAGTCGTCGGCGCGCTCCAAGGTGACAATCGCACCTGGGCGGATTCCACCTTCGTTCAGTTGTCCGAGCAGGATTGGGTCCGTTTGGATCGGTTCGGCCAGGCGCTCAATTGCCACTGGGCCGATGTTTCCGGACAGCAGGGCATCATCCAAGTTCTCTACTTCATGTGAGATTTCGCCCACATTGGGGCCACCGAGGACTTCCAGGCCCGGAATTGGGTTGCCGTAGGGCGACACTGTTGGCTTGCCCAGAAGATCAAAGAGCCGACGCTCGACGCGTTCGCTCATCACGTGTTCCCAGCGGCACGCTTCATCGTGCACGTACTCCCAGTCCAACCCGATGATGTCCGACAACAGGCGCTCCGCCAAGCGGTGCTTGCGCATCACGCCCGTAGCCAGCTCGTGACCTTTCTCGGTCAAAGCAAGGTGGCGATCGGTCGATACGATAACCAGGCCGTCTCGTTCCATGCGAGCAACCGTCTGCGACACGGTTGGGCCCGAGTGGCCAAGACGCTCTGCAATTCGGGCGCGCAGTGCCACGATTTCCTCTTCTTGAAGCTCAAGAATGGTACGCAGATACATCTCGGTTGTATCGATAAGATCAGACACGGCAGTCGCTCCTGGAAGTCACAACAATTAAGTTCGCTCGAAATTTACGTGGCGTCGATATCCCACTCTACTTGGTCGGAGCTGCAGAAAGCCCTGTAACCCGCCAAGCCCTCGGCGTAACCGACCGACGCGCTTTTCTCACGACACCCCGCTATTTGCGAAGATATCTATTGAAACGCCAAGGCTATCTGTCAATATTCCAAACCATGGGTAATGGTGGCCGTTATGGCACTTCAATCTATCGCTACAAGAGGAGCGCGATGAGCACGGATATCAACATTCCAGAAAACCTTCTGCCCGCCGATGGTCGATTCGGTGCAGGACCTTCCAAGGTTCGCGCAGAACAGATCCAAGCCATCGTCGATGCCGGCGCCGAACTGCTGGGCACCTCCCACCGCCAGGCTCCGGTCAAGAACCTCGTAGCTTCGGTTCAGGACGGCCTGAAGGAAATGTTCAGCGCGCCAGAGGGCTACGAAGTTCTTCTCGGCGTGGGTGGATCCACCGCGTTTTGGGATGCCGCTGCATTCAGCCTGGTCCGTTCCAAGGCGCAGCACCTGTCCTTCGGCGAATTCGGCTCGAAGTTCGCCAAAGCCACCGACAAGGCTCCATTCCTGGAACCTTCCTCCATCATTGTCGGCGAGCCGGGCACCGTACCTGAACCCGTAGCCGAAGCCGACGTAGACCTCTACGCGTGGCCGCACAATGAGACCTCAACCGGTGCCGCGGCGCCGATCAAGCGCGTTGCTGGCGCCAACGACGATGCACTGGTAGTCATTGACGCCACCAGCGCCGCCGGAGGCCTGGACGTTGATCTGTCCGAGACCGACGTGTACTACTTCGCTCCGCAGAAGAACTTCGCTTCCGACGGCGGCCTGTGGCTGGCTTTCGTTTCTCCCGCCGCGATTGCCCGCATCGAGGAAATCGCAGCAACCGACCGCTGGATCCCCGACTTCTTGAACCTGGCGACCGCGCTGGATAACTCCTTGAAGAACCAGACCTACAACACGCCATCGCTGACCACTCTTGTGGGCCTGGATGCGCAGATCAAGTGGATCAATGCCAACGGCGGCCTGAAGTGGGCGGCAGCGCGCACGGCACAGTCCGCTGGGATGATCCGGGCTTGGGCCGAGGCTTCCGAAATCGCTTCCCCTTATGTGGCCGACCCAGCGCACCGCTCGAACGTCATCTCCACCATTGACTTCGATGACTCGGTCGATGCCTCGGCAATTGCCAAGGCACTGCGCGCTAACGGCGTTGTCGACGTGGAACCATACCGCAAGCTGGGCCGCAACCAGCTGCGGATCGCCACCTTCGTTGCGATCGAGCCAAGCGACGTCGAAGCACTGCTCAAGTGCATCGACTACGTGATCGAGCAGCTCTAAGAACCCACGATTAAAGCCAAAGACCTTCGCACGACGATTCAGAATCGTTGTGCGAAGGTCTTTGCCGCTATTGCCTAGTTTTCCTTGCGCGTGCGATTACGCTGCGCTGCCCGGCGACGGGCTGCGGTGCGCTGCGCCGTGCGACGGCGGCGTACCTGGCGACGTGCCGGCGACTTATGCTGCTGCACAGCGTCATCGTCATTTTCGGCGCCGTCCGCTTCGGCTTCGGTCTGCTGATCCTGGGCCTCGGCGCCTGGATCCGATGGATCCGGCTCCTTCGCTGGCTCCGTGGCTTCAGGACCGTCGGCTTCCCCGCCGGTTCCGGCCAAGTCCTCTGCTGCTTCGGCGGCCTTGGCCGCTTCAATCTCTTCCTTTGCCAGGCGGTCGGCCCATGGCACCCATGCCGGAGCGAGCAATGACTGCTCCCCTGCAATAATGCCTACTTCGCAAACCGTCAGGTCCTTGGATTTTGCCCGTGAGACCCGCGCAAGCGTGGCGAACCAGGTCCATCCTTGATATCCCGACTTATGGGAGACAAAACGATGGGTGACAAGTCGCTCACCTTCCGCCGTGACGCCTAGGTGTTCGCCGACTTCTGACGCACCGGCAATTTCTGCGAGCGCGTCGCGAGCAGTATCCACTGCCTCGGCGAGGATGGTGTCCAACTTGGGTTTACGGGCCATTATTTATGCGTCCAGATCGTCGGCTACCGCACGAAGTACGGTAGCAACCTTCTTGCCATATGCCTGTTCAGGATAACGCCCATTGCGCAAGCTATTGGAAACGTTGTCGAGCAGCTTAATAAGATCTTCGATCAGCACTGCCTCGTCTTCGGGCTTCTTGCGCTTGGCACGTGCGACCGATGGGGCGGCTTCGAGCAAGCGCAGGCTCAGTGCCTGTGGACCGCGGCGGCCTTCGGCAACGCCGAATTCCAGGCGGGTTCCGGGGCGCAGGTCATGCACGCCTTCGGGCAATGCCGCGGCATTGACGTAGATCTCTTTGCCATCTTCGGCGGTGATGAAGCCGAAGCCCTTGGCCTTTTCGTACCACTTAACCTTGCCGCTAGGCATGATCATTTACCTCGTTCGTTCTTGTAGCTAAGCTGCATGGCCGAGGCCTGCTCAGCGCCATGCATATTCATATGTGCGATCCAGCGGAGCCACTGCCGGAATTCTTCTCTGCTTCTTGCCGGGTGCTCAATCTGCTGGATCGCTTCAAGTCCTTTATCTAAGATTATGTCATCTCTCGTGCGGTGAATTCATCTTTGCCCGGCAATCTTCGCATTCCGCCTGTCGCCCATGGCTCCGGGGCTAAACTTGGTATCGTGAGCGATTCATCCAAAACCATGACTGCACTTTCCCGATTGGCGATCATCATCGCCATCCTTTCCGCCTTGGCGCTGGTCGGAACCCTCGTCTTCTACTTCCAGGAGATCGCCATCCCGCCGCTGCTGATGCTCTTTGCGCGCTTGGGCTTGCCAACGGCATTCATCCTGGCCGCCATCGTGGTCTTCGGAAACGTCGCCAGGCGCCGAAAAAGCTAGCCACTCGCTTCAGCATTCACTCAGCGGACTCCCAGACTTCTTCGGCACACTGTAATTCATGAGTCCAAAAACTGCTGAGGCAAAACTTCTCGTTGTCGATGACGAGCCGAATATCCGCGAACTGCTCTCCACTTCCCTGCGCTTTGCAGGCTTCGAAGTTGTCGCTGCTGCCAACGGACGCGAAGCCCTCGCAGCCGTTGAAGCCGAAGAGCCGGACCTGGCCGTCCTGGACGTCATGCTTCCGGACATGGACGGTTTCACCATTACCCGGAAATTGCGCGCCGCTGGCCGCCACTTCCCGGTGCTGTTCCTGACCGCGCGCGACGACACCAGCGACAAGGTCACCGGCTTGACCGTCGGCGGCGACGACTATGTCACCAAGCCATTCAGCCTGGATGAAGTCGTAGCCCGCATCCGCGCCGTCCTGCGTCGTACCGCCAATGGCGAGGACGAGAACGCGACCATCATCGTGGCCGACCTTGAGCTGGACGACGATGCCCACGAGGTGCGCCGTGCCGGGGAGATCATTGACCTGTCCCCCACCGAGTTCAAGCTGCTGCGCTACCTGATGATGAACCCGAACCGCGTACTGTCCAAGTCGCAGATCTTGGACCATGTCTGGGAATACGACTTCAACGGCGATGCCTCGATCGTGGAATCCTACATTTCCTACCTGCGTCGCAAGGTGGACCGCCCGGAATGGCCTGCACTGATCCAGACCAAGCGCGGCGTGGGCTACCTGATGCGCACCCCAGACCGCCGCTAACGGCACACGTAACGGTCCGCGCCAATAATTGAAGGCCTTGTAAAGTCAGCATATGAAGTCATTTCGAGCCCAGTGGCGTCGCACCTCGTTGCGGACCAAACTGGTCGCGGTCATGTTTGGACTGATGATCGTCGCGATCTTCGCTACCGCTATCGGTTCGGCGCATACGCTGAGGATCGCGATGACCAGCCAGATCGACAAGCAGCTGAACGTGTCCAAGTCGACGATGGCCTACGGGCTGAACAAGGCCTACCTCTACTCCTTGAACGAGGACAACGGCAGCCATGACGCCTTGGATGTCGATGCCACGCTGCTCGGGCTCAGCAGCGCCTACGCTGACATTCGCGACCAGGACGGCGAGATCGTCTACGTGATGCCGCGTTCGCGGGTCGGCCCTTCCAACGGCACGGACCTGCCGCTGCTTAATATGGAGCAGATCCAGCAGCTGGCAGCCCACCCGAACTCCCCTGCCACGGTCCCCGGTGCCTTCCCCACTTCCGCTGGTTGGCGTACGGTGATGATCCCGTTGAAGAGCAGCGAGCTGAACCTGTTCCTGTCCATGCCGCTGGATAATGTGAACCGTACCGTCAACCAAACTGCGGTGCTGGTGCTCTCCACCGGCACGCTTGCGGCCCTGCTGATGTCGATGATCGCCTACGGGCTCACTGGGCGTTCGCTCAAGCCGCTGATCAATGTGGAGCGCACCGCGTCGATGATCGCCGATGGCGATCTGTCCCAGCGCGTGAAGGACTATCCCGCGGAGACCGAAGTGGGCAGGCTCTCGCGCTCGCTCAACGCCATGCTGGCCCAAATTGAAAAGGCGTTCAACGACCGCGAGGCTTCCGAGCAGAAGATGCGCCGCTTTATCCAGGACGCCTCGCATGAGCTGCGTACCCCGCTGGTCACCATCCAGGGCTATTCGGAGTTCTACCGCTACGGCGGGCTGGCGGATCCGGAGGCCATGGACTCGGCGATGGGCCGCATCGAAAGCGAATCCAAGCGCATGGCCCGTCTGGTTGAGGACCTCTTGATGCTCGCCCGCCTGGACGAGCAGCGCCCCATGGAAAAGCAGCCAGTGGATTTGCTGGTCCTGGGCCAGGACGCGGTGGAAGACACCAAGGTCCGTGCACCGGACCGTACCGTCAAACTTGTGGGGCTCGTGTCCGAACGCCCCAGCCCAGCGAGCACCGTCGGTGATGATGCCCGCATCCGGCAGATCATCGCCAACCTGCTCACCAACGCGCTGCGCTATACCCCGGAAGGTTCCCCCTTGGAAATTGCTGTCGGCGTGCGCTCATTGGTAGCTGGAACGCTGGACGCGGTCGTTGAAATCCGCGACCACGGCCCGGGCATCCCGGCCGAGGATTCCAAGCGCATTTTTGAACGCTTCTACCGCTCCGATAGCTCGCGCCAACGCGAGACCGGCGGTTCCGGCCTGGGCTTGGCCATTGTTGCGGCCATCGTCCAGCAGCACGGAGGTTCGGTGGCGTTGGCAGATACCCCTGGCGGCGGCGCCACGATGTCCATCTCCATGCCCTACGTGCCGCTGCGCGAACCGAAAGCACCGGAAGTCGACGATACGGAAGACTAGCGCCATTGGCTTTCTCCACACCCCGTGCCGGTTTTGACCGGCACGGGGTGTGGTGTTTCTAAGGTGAGTGCATCAGTGATCAAACCGCTCATTCCAGAAAGGACGATTCCAGTGAGTACGTTCTCCACCAACACCGGCGAGATGCAGGTTAAATCCCAGGCCGTCATGAACACCATTGACCGGCTACGCAATGAGGTCTCGACCATGCAGATGAACCTGGACCAGTTGCAAAGCACCTGGCAGGGTTCCGCCGCGGCCTCCTTCCAGTCGATCGTGGCCGAGTGGCGGTCAACCCATGTGCAGATCGAAGAGGCGCTGAGCAGCATTGCCACGGCCCTGAACCATGCCTCCATGCAGTACGAAGAGGTCGAGCAGGTCAACACCTCGCTGTTCCGTTACTGAAAAGCGCAGGCGCGACGGCCGGTTGATCAGTAGGCTTAGCCTTATGAGCATTCTGATCGACCCGCCGCGCTGGCCTGCCCACGGCACGCTCTTTGCCCACTTGGTGTCGGATACTTCATTGGCTGAACTCCATGAGTTCGCCGGGCAGCAAGAAATCTCCCGCCGAGCTTTCGACCGGGATCACTACGATGTGCCTCGCGAACGCTACGATCGGCTCGTGGCAGCTGGCGCCCTTGAAGTCTCCGGATCCGAGCTGGTCCGCGCACTGGTCAAGTCCGGGATTCGGATACCAGCCAAATACCGTCCGGAGAAGCTGGGAACCGTCCTTACCCGGCGTTGGTCCCGCACCTTGCCCACCGAGCCTCAGCTCGGAACCGAGCTATTGGGCTATTGGTCCGAGAGCCATCGCCACTACCACGACCGGGTGCATCTGCTCTCGGTGCTCGAAGCCATCGACTGGCTGGCTGAAGGCCAGGCCGATCCCGAAGAGCTCATGCTGCTCCAACTCGCTGCGTGGTTCCACGACGCCGTCTACGCTGGAACCAGCGAGGACGAGTTCAAATCGGCCACCTTGGCCCGTGAACGGCTGCGGGGAGTCCTCTCCCCTGGTGCCGTCTCGAAGGTCAGCGGGTTGGTCATGCTCACCGCCAAGCATGCCCCGGCAGAGACCGATCGCCTGGGCCATATCCTCTGCGATGCCGATCTGGAGGTCCTGGCCCGCCCCGCTCCGGCATACCAGCGCTACGCCGAGGCCATCTACAAGGAGTACGGGCATCTTCCCCGCCATGTGCTTGCTTCCGGGCGCAGCAAGATCCTCAGCGGCTTGTTGGAGAAAGAACTGATCTACGGCACCCAAGCCGGATCCCGGCGCTGGGAGCAGCGCGCGCGGAACAATTTGGGCACCGAGCTGGAGCTGTTGCACAGCTGGCTATAGTGCAACGCTTGTCCTAAGTTAAACGGCCGATGGCCCGGATCCCTCGAAAGGATCCGGGCCATCGGCGCGATTACTGCGTGCTTAGTGCGTGCGGGAAGCTTAGAAGCCGCCCATTCCGCCCATGCCACCCATGTCATCGCCACCGGCTGGGGCAGCGCCAGCAGGAGCTGGCTTATCTGCGACAACAGCTTCGGTGGTCAGGAACAGGCCAGCGATCGATGCCGCGTTCTGCAGTGCCGAACGGGTCACCTTCACTGGGTCGTTGACACCAGCTTCAAGCAGGTTCACGTATTCGCCGGTTGCTGCGTTCAGGCCGTGGCCTGCTGGCAGGCCCTTGACCTTGTCAGCGACAACGCCTGGCTCCATGCCAGCGTTCAGGGCAATCTGCTTCAGCGGGGCTTCGATGCCAACGCGAACGATGTTCGCACCGGTAGCTTCGTCGCCTTCCAGAACCAGCTTCTCGAATGCTGCAGCGCCAGCCTGGATCAGTGCAACGCCACCACCGGCGACGATGCCTTCTTCAACAGCTGCCTTGGCGTTGCGCACGGCATCTTCGATGCGGTGCTTGCGCTCCTTGAGCTCTACCTCGGTAGCAGCGCCGGCCTTCAGCACAGCGACACCGCCGGAGAGCTTTGCGTGGCGCTCCTGCAGCTTCTCGCGGTCGTAGTCCGAGTCGGTGTTCTTGATCTCGGCAGCGATCTGCGCCTTGCGTCCCTCGATGGCGTCGGCTTCGCCGCCACCTTCAACGATGGTGGTCTCGTCCTTGGTGATAACGACCTTGCGGGCGGTACCGAGGACTTCCAGGCCTACGTTATCCAGGGACAGGCCGATTTCCTCGGAAACAACCTGGCCGCCGGTGAGGATAGCGATGTCGGTCAGCATGGCCTTGCGACGGTCGCCGAAGCCCGGAGCCTTGACAGCAACGGACTTGAACAGGCCGCGGATCTTGTTCAGGATCAGGGTAGCCAGGGCTTCACCCTCGACATCTTCGGCGATGATCAGCAGCGACTTGTTCGACTGCATGACCTTCTCCAGCAAGGTCACCATGTCCTTGACCGAGGAGATCTTCGAGTTCACGATGAGGACGTAAGGGTCCTCGAGAACGGTTTCCTGGCGCTCAGCGTCGGTGACGAAGTAAGCGGAGATGTAGCCCTTATCGAAGCGCATGCCCTCTGCCAGCTCCAGCTCCAGGCCGAAGGTGTTGGATTCTTCAACGGTGATAACGCCCTGCTCGCCGACCTTGTCGAGAGCTTCAGCGATCAGTGCGCCGATTTCCGGATCGCCAGCAGAGATCGAAGCGGTAGCAGCGATCTGCTCCTTGGATTCGACCTTCTTCGCAGCGGCGAACAGTTCAGCGGTAACAGCTTCTACGGCCTTGTCGATACCGCGGCGCAGTGCGATTGGGTCAGCACCTGCTGCAACGTTGCGCAGGCCTTCCTTGACCAGTGCCTGTGCCAGCACGGTTGCGGTGGTGGTACCGTCGCCAGCGACGTCGTCGGTCTTCTTGGCAACTTCCTTGACCAGCTCTGCGCCGATCTTCTCGTAAGGCTCTTCGAGGTCGATTTCCTTAGCGATGGACACGCCGTCGTTGGTGATAGTAGGAGCGCCCCACTTCTTTTCCAGAACAACGTTGCGGCCGCGTGGGCCCAGGGTGACCTTCACCGCGTCAGCAAGGGTGTTCAGGCCGCGCTCAAGTCCGCGGCGTGCTTCCTCGTCAAATGCAATCATCTTAGCCATTGTGGCGTACGGTCCTTTCGGGACGATTTTGCGAAAATGCAACCGACAGACAGCGCCCGCGACGGACGAGTGGACCGGTGCGGCATCGGGCCAGCAACCGTTTCAGCTCTCGCTATCTGAGGTATTTTCCACGCCCACGCCCTGCGTCCGCTGTCCGGTGCTTCATGAAGTTCTTGGAGAACGCAAAAGCCGACCGGCGTTAGCAGTCGCAACGCATGAGTGCTAATACAAATATTGGCACTCTCGCATGGCGAGTGCAAGCCGATCGGCTCTGAGCGAATGGAATTATGAACGAATTATTCGTTTAGCCCCAGGGTGTCATCGGAGCCCAGAACCACGGTGACCCGGTTCGGAATGTTGCTGGTCTGCAGAACTTCGTCGATATTCAGGATTTCTGCAGCTTTTTCAGCGGTAGTCCGGTAGGACTCGGACATGTAATAAACCGTGGAGACTTCTGCGGGCCTGGTCCAGTTGTCGGCCACAATGCTGGTGAACCCGGCTTCGGCCATGGCGTCTTCGCCTTCATTAGCCAGACCGGCAACACTTGCCGCGTTGTACACGCCAATCAGCTGGCCGTAGAGCACGTCTTCGTCATCGATGGTGCTCGTTGGCGATGCGGATTCACTAGGTGTGGGTTCCACGGAAGGCTCAGCGGTGACTTCCTGGGTTTGCGAGGTGTCGCTTCCCGTGGAAGTCGCGAGGGTCTCCTTGAGCTGAGGGCCGAAGATGAAGGACAAGGCACCGATCACCAGCACGAGTACAGCGGTCAGCACTACCCAGCGCAATTTCCCACCGGTTGACTTCGACGCGGCGGACTGCGCCCATCCGTGGGCGTGGTGCGAACCCACACGGGTGCTGAACTCCGGAACGCGATCAAATTCGTCACGCGGGTAGTTGGTCATTCTTGTCCTTGCTCGAGGTCTGATTGGTCACGGCAGGCAGGGTTATCGTCCCGTGCCGACCTTACCGCCCACGCGACGTTTTGTGGAACGTGCTCTGCGCAGGCGCTTGACCAACATCGGGTCGTAGGCCAGTGCCGCGTCGGTTTCAATCAGCTGGTTCAGCAGCTGGTAGTAATTCGTCGGCGACATCGAAAACTGCTTGGTAATGGCTTGTTCCTTGGCCCCGGCATACTTCCACCACAACTTTTCCAGGTTGAGGATCTGTTGCGAACGCTCGTCCAATTCCGAATCCGGGTTCATGACGAAATCCACCAGCAATTCATTCTCAGCCATACGTTCTCACCTCTGTCCTTGGACCAGTTTTCTCGGGTTTCGGTTATGCATGTAATCCACCATCGGTAGACATACCACCGATATTCTAACCAATCTGCTTGCCTAACACCGTGTGGCCGAGCACAGGCACGCCAGAAAAACGGCACAATTACCCCTATGGACGATTTGCAGCCAGCACTTTTCGATGCACCCCAGCCAGCTCGGACACCAGTGTACGAAGCGGCGGATTTCCCGTTTTACCATGGCGCCCAATCCATGGCCGACCACGGGTTTATCGCTGGAGACTGGGTACCGGCACTTAGCGAGCAGGACTCGTTGCTGCGTTCCCTGGCCACCGATTTGGCGGCCCGTTCGGCGGCAGGTGAACAGATCCTGCCGGCACCGGAGGTGATGTTCCGCGCACTGAGCCTGCCATTGTCCGAAGTCAAGGTCCTAATTATTGGCCAAGACCCATATCCGACACCCGGCCACGCAAATGGTTTGGCCTTCGCGGCCAACAAGCAGGTGCGTCCGCTGCCGCGCTCCTTGGCCAATATCTACAAGGAATTGCAGTCCGATCTGGGGCTGGAGCCGGTTGCGCATCCGGATCTCAGTCCATGGCTCTCAGAAGGCGTCTTGCTGTTGAACCAGGTGCTCTCCGTAGCCGCTGGAAATGCCGGCTCGCATCAGAAGCTGGGTTGGGCGCCAATTCTGCATGCCATCCTCACTGCGCTCAATGACCGTCCGCGGCCTCCGGCGGCTTTGCTCTGGGGCAAGCATGCGCAGAAACTCTCCGAGTCCCTGTCCAACGCCGTGCAGCTGCAAAGCGCCCATCCCTCGCCGCTCTCAGCCTCGCGCGGGTTCTTCGGCTCCAAGCCCTTCTCAAGCATCAATCGGCTCCTGTCCGACCGCGGACAGAAGCCGATTGACTGGTCGTTGCCGAAAGCTTAGCGCCGGCGGATCCGCCGGCGCTCACGCCGGGCGCTGGAGGTCAATGGACGGCACAGCGTATCGCCGAAGACGACGCCGCCAGCGATGGAGAGCATGATCGCCATGGCGTTGAACATCTCCACCAGTCCCGTGGCGGTGTCATTGACGTTGATGACGATGCCGTACATCGCGCGGAAGATCATCAGGCCCGGAAGCAGGAACATGACCGCAGGAGCCGCTAGCACCAGCTGCGGGGAGCCGAGTTTGTCGGCCGCCAGCCGCGCGGCGAAACCGATCACCGTGGCGACCAGCGCCGGGGTAGCCCGGTCTCCGAGTCCTATGCTTTCGGCCAGCAGCTGCACCAGGTAGCCGCCGACCGCAATGCCGGCGGTAGGCAGCAGCAGGCGCAGCGCGCTCTGCTCGGTGACCGCACCGGCGACAATGGCCACGCCCACCAAGACCACCAGCAGCCAGGCCGGATAGTCGGTTTGGACGATCTGGTGAACGTCGACCTTCTCTCCCCCGAGCAGATCAGAGATCACCAGAGCCGTAGCAATTCCGCAGAGGATCGCCCCGTAGATCAGGCTGGCCGAGAACAACCGGCCTACCGCTGTCACCGGGAAGCCGTTGATGGCATCCTGCAATGCCGAAACGAATCTGCCCGACGGAAGCAGCAGCAAGATGCCGCCAGAGACCACCAGCGCCGGATCCAGCGGAGCGTGGAATTGATGCCCCAGCAAGGCAATGCCGGTGACCACCAATGTCGAGGCCGCGATAGTGAAGAACTCGGGCACTCTCCAGCGCGAGCCGTATCGGCCGATCTGCGTCACGAGGCTCGAGGACAGCATCGCCACCAGCGCACCAGCCCACGAGCCGCCAATGAAGAGCACGAACGCGGCCGCGAACACGGCCCGGCCGCAGGCGACGATCCAGCGCGGGAACGGCTTGGGCTGCCGCGTGATGTCCTTCAGCCGCTTCGCTGAAACGGATCGCGATACGCCGCCGGCAATGATATCCGAGACGAGTTCGTGCACCAGCACCATGCCGGCGTAGTTCGAGGTGTAGGAGCGGACCACACGCAGCACCGAGTAGCTTTCGGCGTCCGGCGGGCTGTAGTTCAAATGCAGGGACTGGTTGGTGATGTCCACATCCAAGTGGCTCAAGCCCAGTGCCGCGGTCACCGCGATCACGCTGGTTTCCACTTCCAAGGCGCCTGCGCCGTAGCGGATCAAGGTCTCGCCCAAATCCAGCGCGAACTCCATGGTGCGCCGGTTGGACGCGTCCTGGTCCACATTGACCTTGGGGTTGGCGTAGGGGGTGCCCTGCAGGCGCTCAACGATGTTCAGCGCCTCGGTGGGAGGGGTATCCGAGATCCACATTTTCGCCAGCAGCCGACGGGCCACCGGGTTGGCGCGGGTAGGCATGAGGGTAATGCCCTCATCGGTGGTGTGGACCTGGCCGGTGCGCCACTCGATATCCGAGACATCGGCAGCCGCCACGTTGGCGCTGACCGCCGTATTGAGCGGTAGTTCAGATGCCGTTGCCGGCTCTTCGGCGGGCTCTGCCGGATGGAAGCCCATGTTGATCTCACTAGTGGCAATGCGGGGCAAGACGCCAGCTAGCGGAGCCGGATCCTCGCCTACGGCATTCGACGAGGCGGCCTGTTCCTCGCTAGATCGATGCGCCACGAATCAAGCCCCCTCATCCAAAGTTTTTCCCATGGGATTCACCATACAACCCGTGCATGAAAAGTTGTCGGGAACGTGGCGAATTCGGGAGGTATCGCCGAACACATTTAAGGGTATTTTCGGCCACTGGAATACCGGCGCTCGGCAGTTGGTTGCACCATGCAGAAGTTAGATGTGTTTGCATATAATCCGGAGGATCCAATGAATACGCAGTTCCCATTGCCAGAAATCGGAGCCGAGACCTTCGGCGACATCACCGAGGATGCCCAGGGCAACCCGCTGAGCCATGCCCAGGTGATCCGCAATGTCATCGCCGAGGGGCAGCAGGCCGAAGCCTCGGGTCTTGATTTCTTCGGTGTCGGCGAGCACCACCGCGATGACTATGCCATCTCCTCCCCCGAAATGGTTCTGGCCGCCCTGGCCAGCACTACCCAGCGCATCAAGCTCGGCACCGCGGTGACCGTGCTCTCCAGCGACGACCCGGTGCGCGTCTACGAACGCTTTGCCACCTTGGACGCGATCTCCAACGGGCGAGTGGAGATCATCGCAGGCCGCGGCTCCTTCATCGAATCCTTCCCGCTCTTCGGCCTGGATCTTGAAGACTACGAGGACCTGTTCGAAGAGAAGCTGCATCTGCTGGCCAAGCTCCGCCACGGCACGCCGGTTTCCTGGCAGGGCAAGCACCGCGCCGCCTTGCGCAACCAGCAGATCTACCCGCTGCTGGAAGACCAGCCCTTGACCACCTGGGTGGGTGTGGGTGGCAGCCCGCAGTCGGTCACCCGCGCGGCCCGGCATGGCTTGCCGTTGTGCTTGGCCATTATCGGCGGCCAGCCCTCGGCCTTCGAAGGCTTGGCAACCCTCTACCGCCGTGCGCTGAAGGAGTTCGGCCATGGAGAATTGCCGGTCTCGGCGCACTTCCATGGCTTGGTGGCTTCCACCGACCAGGAGGCCCTGGAAACCCTCTGGCCGCATTACCAGCGCACCATGAATCGGCTGGGCGCCGAACGAGGCTGGCCGCCGGCCAGCAAGATGCGCTTGCAGGCTTCCATGGGGCCCGAGGGAGCCATGATGGCCGGCAGCCCGGAAACTGTGGCACGGAAGATGGCCAAGGTGGCCCAGCAGCTGGGCTTGTCCCGCGTTGACATCAAGTACTCTGCCGGTTCCTTGCCGCACGAGGCGATGATGAACAGCATCAAGTTGCTCGGAGAAGAGGTCAAGCCCATGGTGCACCAGCTGCTTGGCGCCTAGGATCCTGGCTGTCCCGGAAACAGCGAAAGCCACCGCATTGCGGTGGCTTTCGTTCTTGGTGGATCTTACTGGACTCGAACCAGCGACCTTTCGCGTGTGAGGCGAACGCTCTAACCAACTGAGCTAAAGATCCATCTGCGCCCTGACTTGCAAGCCAAGCGCATAAACAATCCTACCGGGCCGTGGACCTCACTCCAAATCGGCCACCGGTTCCAGCGCCCGGAATCCGTCCCCGGAACACGCCGAAATGCCGCTTCCAGCGCAGGTTCGAACAGTCGCGGTTCAGGCAATGAGTAGAGCAGAAAAACAGCGCCGAATAGTTTATTTGCGATTCACCTAAAAGTACCCATTTCCACTTGTCAAAAAGGGACTTTAGACTCCATAATTTTTCTAGCTCATCGAGCTCAAACTGGACCCTACAAGGAAGTTGCCGGAAGCCGCCGGCATCGGTCCCCTCAAGGCCAACGAAACCGCGCAGTGGATTTTTCCACCGCGCAAAAGCCTCATCTTTCGTTCGTTCTTAGAATTTAGGACCGTACCCAGTGTTTGAAAACCTGAACTTTTCCTTGTCATCCCTATGCGTTCAGCCGGCCCAGCGCGCCGAATTAGCGACCCTTTACCCCCTGGTCGACCAGCGTTGGAACCAGAAGTTCGACCGGCTCTCGCTGCTTGTGACCGTGCGCGACCAGGGCACCTTGGTTGCCGCAGGCCTCGTGCATGATTCCATCATTGCCCCGACTTCTTCGATGAACGCCGTGGAGCTCGGTTGCATGGCCGTGCGCCCGGACTACCGCCGCCTGGGCATCCGCCAGCATGCGACGTCGCTGCGCCTTGCCCACGCGCTGCGTTCGGGCAAAACCCCGATCAGCGTCATCGATTCGCAGAACCCGGCATCCTGGGCCTTCTACGAGCGCTCGGAACTGTGGCAGCGCGAGCGCAGCTTCGAGCACGATGGGCAGCTGAAGTTCATCTACCGGGCCACCGTGGCCGCATGGCAGTGGGCCGCGCAATTGCCGCAGGCCTCCGAGGACCACGTGGCCATCCACCTTCCCGAAATTGCGATGCCAGCCCCGAGCCTCATGGCCGGCCCGGCCCCGGTCCAGGGATTCGCCGCGCAGTTCGGATCCGATGATTCGGCCTCCGCCGTGCCGGTGATGTGACCGCCTAGAACAGGGCGTCCTGCTGTTCGTCCACGGAGCCGTGGCCCGGCAGCGGGGCAACTTCTCCGGCCCGGCGAGCGCGAGCGGCCTCGTGCAGGTCAATCGGGGTGACCTTCAGGACCGCATCGACCATGGCGTTGAGGAACTGCGGCGCGGCAATATCCGCTGGCACCGGAGCGTGGACGCATTTCACTTCGGGATCCTCTGCGCTCTCATCCCAATCCACCAGCAGCAGGCCGGTAGCGGTGTACCCGAAGCCGTCGCCGAAGTCGCGCAGCTTGCGGATCATATCCACGGTGCGGCGGAAGGCGGCCGGCTCGGATTCCAGGATCGTGGCACGCTGCACGAAGAAGAACCCGACGGCTGCCAGCGGGTAGCGGGCCCGCAGGTTAGCCGCATCTCCATAGGCCTCTTCATAGCGGTTGGCCAGGTTCTTGCCGAAGGATGAGGTCATCGCCTTGGTGCTGAGCAGCAGTTCGGGACCGGTGGACCAATGGGTCATCACCACGTCGGTTTGCTTCATGTAGGCGCGGCCCAGGATGCGAGCGTCGATGCTGCCCGCCTTGCCCGCCATGATGGACTCGTGCACCTCGTCGGCCAGCCGCTCCGGCAGCTTGCGCAGCAGTTCCAGGATGTCGCTGGACAGGACCCGGGGCGCCTCGGGACGCGGCCACACCAGATCCGCATCGAATCCGGCACGGCGCAATTCATGGGCCAGCCATGCGTCCACGCCCTGGGCAAAGCGGCCCGATCGGGTGACCGCCTTGTTGCGGACCGGGATGCTCAGCAGGCGTTCGAGCACCGGGAAGGACGGGTTGAATTCCTCGGTTACCGCGCCTTTGCCCAGCCAGGGCGAATCCTTCGCCGCTGACATCAAGGTGGTATCGAATTCGGCAAAGGCCAAGGTCTTTTCGATCGCAGGATTGGCCACGTTCATCCCCTCACGGCTTTGCTTCTGGCCTTGCGGCGTTCGAGCATATTCATTCGTGCAGTGCGGACCGCCTCCAGCGCATCCGGCTCCAAGCCGAGCAGCTGCTCGAGCACCACGCCGTCCACCAGGTCGGTGGCCTCTTGCTTGCGCCCCTGCACCAGCAGTTCACGCACCGCCGGCTTGATGGCACGCAATTGCCGGGCATAGCGCTGCACCATGCCGATCGCCGGGACCGGCAGCTGGTCGGCTTCACGCGGTTCCAGCTTCAGGATGCCGCCGCCGTAGGAGCGGCCCACCATTTCGGCTCCGAGCATGGTCAGGGTATTGAGCGATGCCACCGGGAGCAGCTCGCGGCCCAGCTCGCGCGCATCGGCGCCGAGGTACACCCCATGGATCGAGTTGATGTGGTGCACCGCGGCCTCGTTGGCGGTCAACCGCGGGGTGTCGGCGTTCATGTAGGTCATGAACAGGTCCGGCACCGAGAGCACCGGCACCCGCCACCACGGGGAGCGCACCTTGCACTTGTAGGCCTGGTCGACGTTCTGCAGTTCACCGCTGGCCACGAAGCGCGCACCGGCGCCGCTGGGTTCCGCGCCGGGGCGGAACATGTAGGCAGCTGCCCCGTGCTCGGCGAGCTTTTCCCAGCCGTCCTCGCTCAATTCCAGCCCGCGCAGGTGGCGCGAGCCCGGAGGCGAGATCCGGATCAGGTCCTCGCGGGCCAGCCCCAGGTCCTGGATCTGCTGGGCCGAGAGGGTGAACCACTTATTATTGCCGGTGACCGCGCCCAGCGAGGTTTCGCCCCAGGACTGCAGCGGCGCCATCCGGCCGGCGGCCAGTGCCGCCGACAAGATCCCCTGGGCTTCAAGGCCGACCAGGGAACCGGTCCAGCGCTCGTTCATGCGCACCGGGGTGTGGCGGGTGCCTTCGCCCAGGGCTTGCAGATCCAGGGCATTGCGGAATTGGTGCAGGTTGAAGGAACCGCTAGCCCCTTCGCGGTAGCCCTCGGCCAGCAGCAGCACCACTTCTTCCTGCGCGTCGGCGAACAAGCGCTCTTCGAAGACGGCCAGGTGCACGCTGGCGAAGCGCTCAAGCAGCATCTGGCGGACAGGTCCGGCATAGTTCACGAACATCAGCTCTGCCGGAAGCACCAGGGCCAGGCGCCCGCCGACGGCAAGGAAGCTGGTGGCGTGCACGACGAAAGCGGCCCAGATGCTGGCAAGTTCATTCAGTTCCACGCCCGAGGCTTTGGCCGCGGCGCGCGAGAGCTGCCGGTCAGCTCCGCGGTGCAGCTGGTAGCGCACGTAGGGAGGGTTGCCGATGACAGCGTCGTACTCGGCGTTGCCGGTGACCTCGAAGAAGTTGGCGTGCTCGATGCGCGCGTCGATCCCGGCGGCGCTCATCCGCTCGCGGGCGGCCTGAACCGATGGTTCGTGCAGTTCCAGGCCCACCAGCTCGACCCGCTCTCGGCCATCTGCAAGCACCGGATGGGCAGCGGCAAGGAATTGCGCTTCACCGCAGGAGGGTTCCAGGACCTTGGATCCTTGCTTTCCCAGCGCCCACTGCGCCATGAAGCTGGCAACGGGTTCCGGGGTGAAGTAGGCTCCGCGCGCATGGCGGGCGGTGGCCTGATCTGTCAATTCTCTACTCAACACGCATCGATCTTTCCACGTAGGCCAGACAGTTCGGCTGGACCGGTAGACCGAGTCCGGGCGGCAACTTCTCTATTCTACGTGCGCGGGCATCTGGCTGGTTCCTGTTCCTAGTGGGCTGCTTCGGCTTTGCCCTTGTGGCGCAGCTTCTGGATGCCCCGGATGATGACGGTAATCACGGTACCCATGATGAAACCGGCAAGGCAGGAGAAGGCGGTGTTCACCAGCCAGCCCAGCACGGCGCCAGCCTGGCCGGTCGCGTCGTGGACCAGCAGTTCCACGTGGTGCACGAAGCCGTACGGTGCGTGCCAGCCCAGTTCATCCATGCCGACCAGCAGCAGGTGCCCGCCGACCCAGAGCATCGCGATCACGCCGACCTTGCTCAGGATGGACATCACGATGGGCATCGCCTTGACCAGGCCGCGCCCGATCTTCTGCGTGAGCTGGCGCGGCTTGGCGGCCATGTGCAGGCCGATGTCGTCCATTTTGACGATCAAGCCCACGGCGCCATAGACCACGACGGTCATCAGGATGGCGATCACAATCAGGATCAGTGCGCGATTCAAGAACGGCTCGTGGGACACCTCGTTCAGCGAGATGACCATGATCTCCGCGGAAAGCACGAGGTCTGTGCGCACTGCCGATCCGATAATCGCTTTCTCGTCGCGCACTCCCTCCTTGCCGCCCGGAGTGTGGTGCTTGATCGCGCCCATCGCCTCAAGCAGCTTCTCGGCGCCTTCGAAAACCAGATAGGCGCCACCAATCATCAGGATCGGGGTCAGCGCCCATGGAGCGAACTGCGATAGGACCAGCGCCACCGGAAGGATGAACAGCATCTTGTTCCGGATAGACCCAACGGCGATCTTCCAGATGATTGGAAGCTCGCGCTTGGGCGAGAGCCCGGCCACGTACTGCGGGGTGACTGCCGCATCGTCGATGACGACGCCTAGCGATTTGGTGCTGGCCTTGCCAGCGCCCAGCGCGATGTCGTCAAGGGATGCCGCGGTGACTTTCACCAGCGCCGCCACGTCGTCCAATAGTGCTGCAAGGCCTCCGGCCATGGTCGGCTCCTCAAATATAGGTTCTGCGCAAAATTCTACCGGCGGGATCTTTGAGCCTGCCATAGGCGCGACGCTGGCTCGGGCATGATCTGGGGCTAAAAAAAAGAAACCGCGCCATGAAGATTCATGGACACGGTTCCCGTTGCTGGTCCAGGACCAGGTCAGAGCCCCCTACCGGATTCGAACCGGTGACCTTCAGTTTACAAGACAGACGCTCTGGCCAGCTGAGCTAAGGGGGCGTACCGAATAAGAATATCCGAAAACCCTGCGGCACTGCGAATTGGCGATGCTCCGAGTTAAATGCCGATGGGAAGGAAGCCAGCATTGGCTTCCTTCCCATCGGTCGGGGTGCGAGATCAATAAGGATACTACCGGATCCCGAACAATTGTCCAGAGGCTACCGGTTCGACTTACTTGTTGGCAGCGATTGCTTCCTTCACTGCGGTTGGGAAGTCTTCCTTTGCCAGATCGACTACCTCGCCCTGGACGAAGATCGATGGGGTGCCAGCCACGCCATCGTACTGGCCGGCAGTAGTGGTGTACTGGACGAATGGACGGAACTTGTCATCTGCGATGCAGCTTTCAACGGACTGCGCAGCGCCATTCTGGATCGCCAGATCGGCCAGCTCGGCGTTCTTCATCTCGCCCTCTGGGTAGTGGCCCCACAGCGCCTTGACGAAGCCCATGTAGGCTTCTGGGCTTTCGTCGGCGACGCAAGCCAATGCGTTGGCGCCGCGCGAGGAGAAGTTGGTTGCTGAACCACGGTCAAGGTAGCCGACGTTGCGGTATTCAACGGTGACGTCGCCGTTGGCCAGCCATTCCTCGATCTGGTCCCCGTAGGTAGCCTCGAAGTCTGCACAGTGAACGCAGTTGGCGTCAACGTACATGGCGATGTTGATCGGTTCGCCCTTTTCAGCCACCGTCAGGTCGCGTGGGGTAGCAGGCGATGGCGCCTCGGCAGGTGCTTCGAGCGTCTTGATATCCACATTCTCGATGGACTTCTCTGCGACAGTGTCCGGCGAGGTGACCATGATGCCACCGGCTGCGGTAGCGCCCTGCGGCACGGCGCCGGAGTCTGCCACCTTTGCGTTGTTGTTCTGCACGATCAAGGTAACTACCAGTGCGATGACCACAATGACTGCGGCCAATACGCCCAGCTTCACGAAAAGCGACTTGCGCTTCTGAGCGGCATCTTGAGCGGCACGCATCTGCGCCGCCTTCTCTCGGGCACTCGCGGTTCGCTCTGCCTTCGATGGGCGCGGATTATTTGTAGACATAAATTTGGCGGTTCCTTGGTCAGCGGACAACTATCATCTGGAGTCAAGCTTAGCCAACTCCGAGCGCCAATATCCTTGAAAACTCAAGATTCCCCACCTTCACAGGACTCACATATCTTTCGCATACAGCACCCAAAGTGCTTCGAAAACCTTAAGTTGAGCGTTAAACCAAGTCATCGGCGGATATCGTTTCTTTGCTGCCGGTTCTTTGCTGACCACGCGGCACATGCGCAGAAGTAGCCCATATGACGGAGAAATCCGCCCCTTCGTTCCCTTAGCAGTCAGTTTTCACTAGGCTAAATAGCAAGAGCGAGGAAATTTGACGAGAAGTCATTCACTCAGAACCGACGAATCTGCACCACGCCGGTGAACCAGATTGAACAAACCAGGAGGTTTGCAGTGGGTACCCCAGCGCCGAGTACAAAGACCGAAAATTCCTACGATTTTGTGGTTGTAGCCAACCGCCTTCCGGTGGACCGCATCACCAACCCTGACGGATCGCAAGGATTCCAGCGTTCGCCCGGTGGTTTGGTTACCGCCTTGGAACCGGTCATGGCTGCGTCCGAAGGTGCCTGGGTAGGCTGGCATGGCGGTATTGGCGAGAAGCTGGAGAGCTTCGACAAGGATGACATCCATCTGGTTCCGGTCCCCCTGGATGAGGATGACCTGACCCTCTACTACGAGGGCTTCTCCAACTCGACGCTTTGGCCGCTCTACCACGACGTCATCGTGCCACCGGAGTACCACCGCACCTGGTGGGACCGCTACAAGCGGATCAACCAGCGATTCGCCGATGCCGTACTGGAAATCGCGGCCCCGAACGCTACCGTGTGGGTCCACGACTACCAGCTGCAGCTGGTTCCGCAGATGCTGCGGCTGGCGCGACCCGATCTGAAAATCGGCTTCTTCCTGCACATACCGTTCCCGGCGGCCAGCCTGTTTTCGCAGCTGCCCTGGCGCACCCAGATCTTGCAGGGACTGGTCGGCGCGGACTTGGTCGGGTTCCAGCGCGAAACCGATGCGAGCAATTTCCTGCGCTGCTTGCGCCGGTTCACCGACTACTCCACCAAGGGCGATGTGGCTTCGCCCCCAGCCGGTAACGACATGCAGAATCTCTGCCGTGCCAATGCGCATCCGATTTCCATCGATACCGAGCAAATCGCCAAGCTCGCACGCGATCCGCAAATCATTGCCCGTGCCGCCCAGATCCGCCATGAGCTGGGCAATCCGAAAACCATCATGCTGGGCGTGGACCGCTTGGACTACACCAAGGGCATTCGCCACCGCCTGAAGGCCTATGGCGAGCTGCTCTCCGACCAGACTCTGCGCGCCGGTGATGTCTGCCTGATCCAGGTAGCCAGCCCCAGCCGGGAAAACGTGGACAGCTACATCGAGCTGCGTGACCAGGTCGAGCTCATGGTCGGGCAGATCACCGGCCAGCATGACACCCTGAGCCACACCACCCTGCGCTACCTTCACCAGTCCTATCCGCTACGCGAAATGATCGCCATGTATCTGGCAGCCGATGTCCTGCTGGTCACGGCCCTGCGCGATGGGATGAATCTGGTGGCCAAGGAGTTCGTCGCTGCGCACCAGGATGGTCGCGGCGTACTGGTGCTCTCGGAGTACACCGGCGCTGCAGATCAGCTGACCCAGGCGGTCCTGGTCAACCCGCACGACATCGACGGAATGAAGGCCAAGATCGTTGAAGCGGTTCAGATGAATGAGGCAGAGCAGGAACGCCGGATGAAACGCATGAACCGCCACTTGGCGCTCAACGACGTCTCGAAGTGGTCCGAGGACTTCCTGGCCGAGCTGGCCGAGATCAACGCGGCCACCTCCGTGCACGAAATCGTTCGCTAGAAGATTCCGACGGGAATCCTGATCTCCGATGAGGAATACCATTGCCTGACCTTGACCCTGCCCTGCAGGCCGCGCTGGCTGAATTTGCTGCCCATCAGCGGGTACTAGTTGCTTTGGACTTTGATGGAACGATGTCCCCGCTGGTTGACCGGCCGCAAGAGGCCCGGCCGCTGGAAGAGTCTGCTGCTGCCTTCGAGCAGCTGGCTTCCAGTCCCGGGGTATACACCGCGGTGGTGTCGGGGCGTAACCTGCAGTCCTTGAGCGAGGTCTATCCTGAGCCTCGTCCAGAGATTCGCATTGGTTCGCACGGTGCCGAGCGCTTGGTTCCGCCACAGCTGGGCGCGATCTGGCACGATGAGCCGCTGACCGCTAGGCAGTCCGAGCTGCTCGGGCAAATTACCCAGCGCCTGGAACGAGTTGCTGCGATGCACGCGAACGCCGGCGTGGAGTACAAACCGTCGGCCACGGTCCTGCACGTCCGCCAGGCAACACCTGATGTTGCCGCCAAGGCCCTGGCACAGGCGCGGCAGGCGCTAGGTGATTTGGACGGCATCAAACTGCTTGAAGGCAAAGCGGTGCTAGAGGCCACCGTGCATCACGGCGATAAGGGCCAGAGCCTGCAGTGGTTGCGTGAAGTCCTCGACGTCCAAGCGGTCCTTTTTGTCGGTGATGACGTGACCGACGAGAACGGATTCAAGGTGCTTGGCGCAGCGGATCTGGGCATCAAGGTGGGATCTGGACCAACTGCGGCCGCGCATAATATCCTTTCGCCAAGTGAATTACCACACCTTTTGAAAAGTCTGATTTCCATGCGACACTGAAGTGTCCCAACTCACTTTCACTACGGATCGTCGGGCACGTACCTGCCCGTGAAAGGATTGTCATCATGGCAACTGTGACCTTTGAAAAGGCCACCCGCATTTACCCGGGCGCACTTGTGCCTTCCGTCGACGCTATCGACTTGGAAATCCAAGATGGAGAATTCCTTGTCCTGGTCGGCCCCTCGGGTTGCGGCAAGTCCACCACCCTGCGCATGCTCGCGGGTTTGGAAGAAGTAAACTCCGGTCGTATTCTCATTGGCGATAAGGATGTGACCAACGTTCCGCCTAAGGACCGCGACATCGCCATGGTCTTCCAGAACTACGCGCTGTACCCCCACATGACCGTTGCCGAGAATATGGGCTTTGCCTTGAAGATCGCCGGCGTCGACAAGGAGGAACGCAAGAAGCGCGTGCTGGAAGCAGCCAAGCTTCTCGATCTGGAGAAGTACTTGGACCGCAAGCCCAAGGCCTTGTCTGGCGGCCAGCGTCAGCGTGTGGCCATGGGTCGCGCCATCGTTCGTTCGCCCCAGGTGTTCTTGATGGACGAACCGCTGTCCAACCTCGATGCAAAGCTGCGCGTGCAGACCCGTACCCAGATTGCGTCGCTGACCCGCCGACTCGGTGTCACGACCGTGTACGTGACCCACGACCAGGTGGAAGCCTTGACTATGGGTGACCGCGTTGCCGTACTCAAGGACGGCGAGTTGCAGCAGGTAGGCACTCCTCGTGAGCTCTACGATCGCCCACGCAATGTCTTCGTCGCAGGCTTCATCGGGTCCCCTGCCATGAACCTGGTGCAGTTGCAGTCTGCCAATGGACAGGTTGCTTTCGGTTCAGCTGTTATCGATGCGCCTGGAGCACAGGGTGGAGTCACCTTGGGCTTCCGTCCAGAGGACATCGAGATTGTCGGTGCCGGCGAAGGCGTGGAGATTGTTGTCGACGTTGTTGAAGAGCTCGGCGCAGATGCCTACATCTACGGTTCGGCAGAGCTAGGCGGCGAAACTCAGATAGTCGTGGTTCGCGTTGACGGCCGTACGCCGCCCGCACGTGGACAGCGCATCAATATTGCACCAAATCTGCAGCACGCGCACCTGTTTGATACGGAAAGCGGTCTGCGCTTGGACAACGCCTAATACTGGCTAGCGCCAATGGCGGCTTGGAAATTGAACTCCAAGCCGCCATTGGCTTTAAGTCCGCTGCGCGAGAGTCTGGTTAAACATCGAAGGCCCCGAACAAAAGTTCGGGGCCTTCGGCAAATTATGCCCGGCGATGACCTACTCTCCCACACCCTCCCGAGTGCAGTACCATCGGCGCTGTGGGTCTTAGCTTCCAGGTTCGGTATGGATCTGGGCGTTTCCCCCACGCTATGATCGCCGCAACTCTATACCTCATGGCTAGCCATGGGAAAACTACGGTGTCATTCGCGATTGCGACAACTCCATAACTATATCAAGCACGCAGTGGATGCGCCACTTCAGAACGCGTTACCAATAGTGTCCTTCGCCATACCCGGCTAACTGGGCTAGCTCCAGATATCATCCCCGCGGAGCGTAGCCTCGGCACCGCCATCGCAGTAAATCGTTTGCCCGGTGACGTGAGTATTTTCTGCACTCGTTAGCCACAGCAGTAGCTTGGCAATTACCACGGCTTCAGAATGGTAGTTCAATGGCATCGGCACATTCTGGTCAACCATCGATTTGCCTTCTTCTGTCGCCAATAGGTCCCGGGTCATGTTGGTGATCACGGTGCCAGGAGCCACAGCGTTCAATGGGATCCCTGCGCCGGCCCACTTCTCCGAGATGCACTCGCGGCGAACCCAGCGGCTCAGCGCACGCTTGGAGGACGGGTAATTCAGGTAACCGGATCGCGGGCCAGCGGCTTCCAAGGCTGCACCAATGGCCAGGGCTGCTTCCTCGTCGCCTGCAAGCAACGCATCAACGAGTTCAGCGGAATTCTGCTGGATCGAGGCCATCGAGGAAACCACGGCCACGCGTGGTGACTGCGAGAGTCCCAATGCAGGCAGCAGGCCTTCCAGATACCTGGTTACGCCGAAGTAGTTTACCGAGACGGTAATCGCATTAGGAGCCGAGATGCCTGCGGCCGCGATGACCGCGTCAATCTTGCCTTCGGAATGCTCTAGGGTCTGGCTGATGGCGCTTAGCCGGCCCGCCTGCGTCGATAGGTCAGCAGTGACCTCAGCATCGCGTAGATCAACTCCAATGACCTTGTGCCCACGTTCTCGAATCAATTCTGCAGTGGCCGCGCCAATACCGGAAGCAGCGCCAGTAACGACATAAGTTCTCACGTTCGGTTTCCCTCTTTCGCAATTGGAAGACGAGTCGAGTCACCGTCGATGAGTCAGTCGCAGCCTCGCTCATAACCCACACTATGCCCATTTCGAGTGGCCCCTTGAACAATGATGCCTAAGTCAAGTGTTTGTGGTTGCCTTAGTCGCTCAGCAGCTATCGAGGTTAAAGCAGGAGGGAGGAGGAACCAGGCAGCACCAGCTGCCCAATTCCCCCTCCCTTCTCGTTAAACAGGTGAGGCCCCGGCACCAAACGGTACCAGGGCCTCAAACCATCTACTCAAGTTAAGTCCGGCGGTGACCTACTCTCCCACACCCTCACGAGTGCAGTACCATCGGCGCAGTGGGCCTTA
>NZ_JBCPSN010000006.1:0-304162 GCF_051129975.1 Glutamicibacter sp. Je.9.36 | reverse complement strand
GTTCAGTGGCGATTGCCACTGAACGCACCTCACTAGTAGAAAGCACTAAAAAGCGCTATTTAGCTTCAATTTCATTCATGATTCGAGCAAGCACATCGTTGGAATCGTAGTTCTTCACAGTAAACTCGCGTGCAGCTTCAACCTGCTCTGCCAGTTTCGCTTGATCCTGTACCTGACTGATCACGTATTGAGCTGCTGACGCAGTGTCTGCATGCAACCACTCATTCGGGTACAGCCATTCCGCTCCCGGCCAGGCCAGGCCAACCGGCAACGCACGGGATGCCGCTCCATCTGCAAGGGTGAAGTGGAAGGACTCGAAATCACTAGTGGATACGGCAACACCGATCTCCTGGTACCACTGGGCCATATTATCGCCTTGAGGGTCGAAGACCACAGCACCGCGGAGTAGATCAGATTCTTCAATACGAGCATACTGCGCCTCGTAGAAGGCCATTTCTTCCTCGCGTGCAGCCATCCAGGGGTAGTCTTCCGGTCGTTTGCCCTTGACACGCAACGTGAAGCGGCTGTCGATTGCACGCAACTTTTCCAGTAGATCAAGCACGAGGTCGAATCGCTTCATCTGCGGAACCATACCGACGAAGCCCAATACAAATTTAGAATCATCGGACTTGGGAAGATCCAGCATTCTGGTATCCACAGAGTTAGGAATGACCATCGTTTTTTCCTCAGGAATTCCGAACTTTTGAATCGCCATTCCTCGGATCAATTCGCTGACAAAGATCACCTTGTCAACCTTCTTGAAGTTCACCGATCGAGGGTATTCCGTAAATAGTTCCTGCGAGTGGAATCTGGTCACCAGTTTCTGCCCAGGCTTCAAATGCCTTGAATACCACGCCAAATTGCCAAGTGACCATTCGCAGAATATTGTGTCTGCTTCTTCGAGAAGATCTTGGCTCACGTCAACATCATGATTGGCGTGGTCGCTCCATGTGTCTAATGTCACCTCGTGACCGCGGTTTGTCAGTTCCGTCAAGATCGAACTGGCAAATTTCAGGTCATGTCCGGCAACCAAAATATTCCGCGACTCATTCGTTTTTGGATAGCCGGCGAGAGATTCCTCAATTTCATTAAGGCCCAGTGGGCGTCGAAGGCATATGGCCTCTTCGGAAGAACCTACAATGCTGCTACTACGCGTCAAGGTGGGCAACTGCGCATCCACGTGCTCGCGCATCCAGAGCGGCAGGCCCTGCGTACCCACGTACTTGTCAGAGACCTGTACCGTTGCAGCTTGGCCATAGAACATGGCAGTTAGCATGTCTTCAAGAACCTGATGATCTTGGAGAATTTCTTCAGCGTTGGAGGCAATCACGTCTGCTTCACGAACTGCGTCATTGCTCATTACTGCAATTCCTGCAGTTCGCAGAATGTTTACTGCAGTATCATCGTCGCCGAACCCGGCAACGTATACCTGCATAGGTCGCACGCTAGCTGCTACAACATCCCAAGCAATTTCTTCGGTTAACGTCTTCAGTTCAATGCCAAGTGATGGCAAAGTCGGGATATCAACTGCGAGACCAGCCATGCGAAGCGCCATGGCCAAACGATGGTGCGCCAGATGCTTGCGGAAGGTCACACGCAATGGCTCCCAAGCATCGGCCACGCGATCAGCTTCGGAGTTCATCCATAGTGTTGAAATCAGTTCCGATTCCCGGCGCGAACCGACCACAGGAACCGACCCATCAAACATCCAAGTAACGCCGAAGCTCTTGCCGCTAATTACCGGAGTACCACATGCCGCAAGCTCGAAAACTCGACGGGAGAACATGGTTGGCGAGGCATTCACCGAGTTAACGTTCACGTGCACCGGATGAGACTTGTAAGCCTCTACCATTTCTTCGTAAGTCAGACCGCCCTGGACATAGTCCTGCAATGCTGGTGGGAACTTGTATGGCGATTCAGGATTATCGGCTTGGCGATCATAGATGGTCAGTCCCTGGGGACGTGCTCCTTCGAGGATTGCGCGCAATTCCTTCGAACGCTCCGCATAACGATCACCATAATAGGAGCCACCGTACGCTACGGTATGCGAGTAGGTGCGGGAAGATCCCATTGGATTGTGGATTTCCGCTTGCGCCCAGAAGGAAAGGCTGCCCAACGCCTTGAGGTTTCCACCACGGTGATCCCAGTAGTCCCGCAAGCAGTTGGCGTCAGTAGTCAAGACAACGTCGAAGTACTTTGCGGTACGGCGGAATCGATTGAAGTGAACCGGGTCTTCCTTGTTCCAGAAGATTGTTGGGATGTTCTTGCTACGGCAGTAGCCAATTAGTGCTACAAGATCCGCGCATTGCTCATCGTCGTAGTAACCGACCTTGCGGGTCCAAGTTCCATCATTGCCTGCCCACGCCGATTCTACGAAGAGCACATCGACCGGATTCGTTGTCAATGCCTCTCGCCAGTTATCAGGAGTTGGCGACACGACATTAACTTCGCGGCTGATGGTTGAGGTCGTAAATTCGTCAGCGATAAGAGCCATACGAATCTCATTAAGCTTCTTGCCCGTTGACCTACGGCCCTGGACACTGGCAGCTTGGGCAACGAAAGTTTTTGCCACGATTGGCCATGTACGGTTCTCTACCGTCCACTTACGGGCACGACGCCCCATATCCTGCGCGGTCCTCGGATCATTAGCCAGGAGGGCGATCGATTCAGCCAAGGACTGCACATGATCCGCTTCAAAAAGCAAGCCACGAGCACTATCGGTACCAAGCAACGTAGCAATTGGCGAAACGTTGGAACCGATCACCGGACGGCCTGCAGCCATTGCTTCAATAGGCTTCAATGGTGAAACTAGTTGTGTAACAATATTCGATTTTCGCGGGCAGACCACGGCGTCAAAAATTGCCAGGTAATCGTTGATTTGTTCATTCGGTACGCGCCCGGTGAAACGAATTCGCTCTTCCAAGCCCAATTCGGTCACTTGCCGCTTGAGCGCGGGTAAGACCGAGCCGTCGCCAACGATTAGTGCGCCAACGTGCGACAGAGATTCTGGTAGCTCGGCTACCGCGTTGATTAGTAGATCCAGCCCCTCGTAGTCCACAAGGCTGCCAGCATATCCAAGAAGGAACTCGCCCTTCTTTTTCTTGTCAACGACCTTCGATCGCTCAGCTGGGAGAGGGACGTACTGGAAAATGTTCGCAGCATTCGGCAAGATTTCAATCTTGTCCCTTTCCGCGCCGCGCTTCACCAGTTCCTCACGGACTTCCTCCGTGATTGCGAAGGCACGATCCGCTTCGTTCGCCACCAGAGTCTCAATGCGGCGTGCTAGTTCGAATCGTTCCGATTTATGCCAAGTTTCGTTACCAGCGGCTGCGGTGATTTCCCAAAGCCCACGTACTTCGTAGATGAACGGAATTCCAAGACGACGAGCTGCGATCAATGCTGGCAACGCCGTAATGTGGTTGGACGCAGAAACGATCACTGAAGGTCGATTCATCATCGCTTCGCGAACATAAATATCTGCCGCGATCTGCACAAACTTATCCAGTGGATCGCTACGTAGTGATACACCTGGGTTAAAGTACGTATCGACGCCCTGGTAATCGCGAATCAGACGCTTTTCTTTAGGCATCTTCTTGTTGACTTTGGAGTCCCAAGGGTAGCCAGGTCGTGCTGCAATGAAGAGATCCATGCCGGCTTCGGTGACGGCAGTGGTGAGACCAGTCGTACGCGTCGAATAACCGTTGCTGTTGTATTCTCCAGTGCTGTGGGCGCAATACATCACTTTATCCGGCTGCGGAATATAAGCAGGCGTAGAGGTCTTCGGAGGAACTACCGGCAAAGAATCGAGCAGTCTAGCCTGTCCCAAAATCTGATCATGCAAGGCACCGAAGCTTGAAGGTGCTTTCTCTTTTTTGGCAAGTGCGCTTAACCCTTCCGCGGGTTTCACGATCTCGCCGTTGCTTCGATAACGGGCTATATAAGCATCCGCTTCACGCTTGGTGGCATCGAGGAAGCTGTCCTGCGAACTAATTACGTCTGGACTAAAGGACGGAACCACGTTCGCGGAATCGGTGATGCCCTTTAGTGCCAAAGCATGAGATGGGTTTTCGACCTTGCGTGGAGGAACCGGTTTACGCGAGAACGGACTCCTTAACCCTCGGGCGGCTCTCACGACCGGATGGTTCTTCAGATTCTCATAGGCTGACTTGAACTTCTCGGCCCGATAATGTTCGTTCGCCAGTTGTTTCTTGAGGGTCGATGCCTCATTACTAAACTTCTGTCGCGCGTCATTGACGGTGGATAGTTCTCGTTCAAGCCTTGCGATTAGCCCCTCAGATTTTACCCGGCGTGCTCGGAGCTTCTCATTCTCAATCGATAGTTTCGATAATTGGGTACGGTACTTCACCAGGTCATCGAGAACTCTGGTTTCGAAGTCACCCCCTAGATCTAGATACTCTTGTCTAATGCTAAAGAGTTCGGCGCGCGAACTAATTGCTTGGGCCGTACTACGATTCGATCGTTTCAACTAGGAAACTCCCTAAACTTTGCGTTCTTGTCCATGAGTAATTCTAGCCGTTCGACTGGTACAGCTAAATTCGGGCACTTTGACACGAAAACTACTGCTTAAACTTCTCCTTTATTCACTTGGTCTTCAGCAGACGAGTTCCCCTTGCCCTACGTGTCAGGGTTGAACGGTACCAACGCCTCATAGCAAACCCATCCCAGCGCGTAGGGCAAGAATCAGGACTCTAACACCCGTGTCGAATCTAGACCTACCTCAAATGAAACATGATAGTCCTATGACTAATCCCGGACCCCGTGCCGGTGGCCAGTCCCGACGCAGGACATTCACCCCCACCGAGAAACTTGATCTGCTTGCCGGCTATGAGGAAGCCATCGTCGGGCCGAAGGGTGGCGCCTACCTGCGCGAGAATGGCGTCTACTCCTCGCAAATCACCGAATGGCGCAAACTACGCGACGCCGGAGTCCGCAAAGGAGAAACAGTTGGAGCTCTTATCGGCAAGCTCAGCGCCGGACAAGCCGGGATTGCCCGTCCGCGCCGCCAGTTAGAGGTGAGCGAGGGATAGCGGAAGAAAACTGAGGATGCCCTGGACATCCTGGGAAACTCTCGGCGTTCTTCGAGAACGCTATCAATGAATCACAGGACCAAGCGAAGTCCAAGAAGAAATGAAGCGGGCTGACCAACAGTTGCTGGAGTTCAAAATCCCGCAACGCAACACCGCTGACATGGTCGGTGTTTCACGCACCACGATGAACCGCGCACCGAGCAAACCGCAGGACGGTGCGCGTCCGGCGACGCCGAACTAGCTCAGCATCGTTGAGCGGGCTGCAATTCTCGACCCTTTGAATGGTCCTGAGTGCGTGGATGTGGCGCCGATGCAGGTCTATGCAAAGTTACTCGATGACGGCCAGTATTTGGGTTCTTTATCGACGTTTTACCGGGCGCTCAATGAGAATCGGCTGGTCAAGGAACGTCGCTGATTGGCGAGGCATAAGCCGCGTTCGATCCCCGAGCTGGAAGCCGCCCCTTACGGTGAGGTTCTCAGTTGGGATATCACAAAACTGGCAGGCCTGGTGAAAGGCAGGTACTTCGACTGATATTTGATGGTCGATATTTATTCACGGTATATCGTTGCCGCGCTCGTGCCAGCTACCGAGTCCGGTCAGCTGGCAGTGGAGAGGATAAGAGAGATCTTTGGCGTCCACGGAATTCCGCAGGTGGCCCACGCGGACCGCGGAACGAGTATGACGTCGAGGACGGACGTGGTTTTGCTCTCTGATTTGGAAGTGGCTAGGTCTCATTCGAGACCTCAGGTGAGCAATAACAACCCCTATTCAGCGTCAGTGTTCAAGACTTTGAAGTATGTTCGGCAGTTCCCTGAGCGTTTCTCTTCGTTGGGTGATGCACGGCAATTTATGAGTGAATTCGTCCAGTGATACAACCACGCTCATCAGCATTCAGGGATAGGGTTGCATACGCCGGAGGACGTTCATTTTGGGCTGGCCGATTCAGTAACTGCGAAACGCTCACAGACGTTGGCAGCTGCGCGTGCGCGGCATCCTGAACGTTTTAGTACGGCGCGGGATCCGACGATTTTGGCGATGCCTGAAGCTACGTGGATTAACGATCCGAGGGATCAGGCAGTTCAGGCCGTTTGATAATTATTTAGACTTGCGTTGGTACCGTTTGACTTGAAAATTCCGCGTGGGTGATCGTCGCACTGTAGGACCGGGTTCCTCCGGCTGCGGCGATGCACCGCCTTTGAGTCTTGCGCTGGATCCAGGCGACGGCCCTATTCACTCCCGGGGCACTTACGGGGTAGGTTTGGCAAGCTTCCCTGCTGCCGGTAAGTGTCTTGATAATGGCGTAGGTGTGGGTTCGTGCGCGGGTATCGATTCCGATGACGTAGTCGTATTTTCTGCAACGAAAGTCACGACGGCTTCGCCTCCTTTTCCGGTTGGTGGCCGTTTGGTTGGCGCCGGTCCGGGTGGAGTAATTGGCAGGCGAATCTCTAACGAGTCACACGTCCCAAGAAAGGGGTGCGGGCTAACTTCTATGAAGCCATATCAAGTGGCCGGATTTGCGACACCCAACAAGACGGACGAGTCGTTGAAAAGTCATCCAGAAATCAGTGAAGACAATGTGTTGATGAGTCACATCTTGGTCGGCGGAATCTATCTTGCCTGTGAGACTTAGGTCAGCTGGTCTGGGACTAGCTGGCAGGATGGATGCCAGCCGCACTCACCGCCGGACGTGACTCGTATCCTGCCTGACCCTCTGGGTGTCTTTCCGCTGAATTGTCCGTCTAGTTTGGTGGGGCAGCTGGTGTATGTCCGGCCCACTTCGGTAGCTTGATCAGAAGAATGTCCGCCCTTTTCGGGCGTGACCCATCACAGTACTGCTCCGTCGTGATTCCTACCCCGGGCTGGTATCGGCCGTGCGCGGCCAGCAACCATACCGGCTAAGGAAAGATACGGTGACCCGATGTCTATCGTCGCTCATTCTCACCCATTCGTTGTCGGCGTTGATACGCACGCTCGCAAACACGTCTACGCACTCATCGACACGACCACGGGTGCGCTACTCGAGACCATGGACTTTCCCACCAGCGCAGCGGGGATCAATCGGGCCATCGCGTGGGTTTCCCGCCGGACCGACGCCACCGCGAACACTCTCTGGGTGATCGAAGGTGCTGCGACCTATGGTGCGATTCTTGCGGGAGTCGTTGCTGCTCAAAACTTCCCGGTCGTCGAAGCACCGTTTATGGGAAAACGTCATAAGGGTGCGGGAAAAAGCGACGTGCTAGATGCGCACCGCATGGCAACTGCGGTCTTGGGCCTGCAGGAGAAGAAACTACGCCGACCGAGGGCCCACGAAGGTATCCGCCAGGGCTTGCGAACCCTCTTGTCTGCTCGTGACTCGATGACCCACGACCGAACCAGGACCGTCAACGCGTTGAATGCACTCGTGCGCGCCAATCCGCTGGGCGTTGACGCCCGACAGAAGCTCGCCGTAACTCAAATCGGGGAGATCAGTCGGTGGCGCGAACGGGAAGAAGAGCTGTCCTTAAGAATCGCCAGGGCAGAAGCCGTGCGGCTGGCCAAGCACGTTGATACCCTCGATGAGCAGTTGAAGAACAATGAGATCCAACTTGATGAGCTGGTCCGTGCCTCTGAAGCAGCCGAGTTGCTGAACGAAACTGGATTCAAAGCGATTACCGCTGCGAAGTGCTTGGCGGCATGGTCTCATGCGGGCCGAGTGCGCAGCGAGGCCGCTTTCGCTGCATTGGCCGGCACCAGTCCGATACCAGCCTCGTCCGGTAATACGACCAGGCACCGACTGAATCGTGGTGGAGATAGAACATTGAACGGTGCTTTGCACATGGTTGCAGTGACCTGTATGACTCATGATCCCGAAACGCGTGAGTACGTTCAGAAGCGCCGGGCCGAGGGGAAAACTGACAGGGAAATCCGGCGGTGTTTGAAGCGCTATTTGGCGCGTCGCATTTTCAAGATTCTGAGTGTTGCATCGATAGGAATCGACGTACGGAAGGCTGATTGACAGACATAGAAGATTCAGCCGGTCCCAGACGACCTGCCAATAGCCATTGGAGACGTGATGAGATTCCGCGTCCACGACGATGCGAGATTACACACCTTCTGTCAAGACCATTGGTACCCTCAAGCGCTATTCGGCACCAAGCAGGTTGATACCCTCGACGAGCAGTTGAAGAACATCCAAAGCCAATTGGATGAGCTGGTCCTTCCCGCTGAAGCATCCAAGTTGTTGAACGAAAACGATTGCAAAGTGATTACTGCTGCGAAGTGCGTGGTGGCATGGTCTCATGCACGTAGAGTTCGCAGTGAGGCCGCTTTCGCTACCTTGACCGGTACCAGTCCGATACCCGCCTCCACGGGTAATACGAACAGACACCAACTGAATCGTGGTGACAATAGGACCCTGCACAGTGCAATGCACATGGTTGCAGTTACCTGCATGATTCATGGTCCCGAAAGCGAGAGCATGTTAAGAAACGCTGTTCCTTCGCGCAAACCCGCTTCTTAACCGTCAGGGTGCCGGCATCATGCCAAATTTTTTAAGAGCCAATAAACCAAATATTAATATACATTCAATCTGATGACTAGTACCCAATATTTTCTGATTATATCCTATTTTGTATCGACAACTGTCGTCTCAGGAAACTCCTGAAGAACGGAATTTACCGGGATGCTGTATAGCTCTGGCCAAGCAATCTGAATGATTCGATGATAAATATTTCCTTTTCCGCGTTCTTTCGCGGGTGCGGAAAGTAAAGTGCGAATTATTGAACGACTGTTTATAAGAATGTGCGTGTCAAAAGCGATATCGCTCTCGTGGCTGATATTTCCTAGCCAAGAACCCATTCGAAGTTCCCAGTAGTACAGGTCAAGCGGGTCATATCCTGGAACTTCAAGTATTCCAGTCGTTTCCATATAGGAAGACGTCGCCCTCAAAGTTTCGATTGTATAGCCAGTCTCAAAGGTGAGGATATCACTCAAAACCTCAGGGGTCACAACACTTGGTGCGTACTTTGTTCGGTAAGCAGCAATGGCCACCTCGTTGAAACTCGACCGGATATGCATGGTGTCGTTTTCAAGCTCGATTAAGTATCGTTCGGCGACGTTCCTATTGCTCGCCTTGGGGGAATTGCGGCTGAGAACACGAGCTAGTTTCTCATTCTCCAAAGGTCCTTCGATGTTCATTAGATGGTGATGTTCGAGCCCCATCTCTTTCGCGATTCGGACACTGTCATTTGCATCCAGTTTAACCGCCCTTAACCTGCGAGAATAGTTCAGTGCATAAGTGAAATAATGGAAGCTGTTCTTGACAGGTCGTAATGCTGCGAGTGTGGTTCTGGAATCTTGGCCCGCGGTGAGGGACACCACTGGATTGGGGTATTTCAGAAGGTGCTTTAGCTGAACTCGCATCATTTTCAATACTCGCTGGGCCACTTCGTTCAGGGATGCGGGCTCCGGTGCCGACATGGGAATTCGTGAGTACTCGAATGTTTCTATGTTCAGTTGATGGTTTGCATTGAGGAACTTGACACCTTCCCAATGAGATTCGTTCCCGGGGTAGCTGAACGCTTTGTTTGAGGAGCGCCATTTGGCGCTTCCGAAAACAGAGACGGCAAGCCCGCCGGCCGTCTCTGCGACAAGATTCTGATGTGAGGCGATGATTCGACTTTCAGCATTCCAATAGATACTTCTTAGAGCTACTGCGTCAGACTGAATCCAGGTACCCTTTGGGCCGCTGTCGATGATTATGTAACGCCCAGATAAATTTTCGAGTTCTTTAAAATAATCACTGCGGGATTCGTTCAGATTTTCAAGGAGACTCTTCACTATTTGAGTAGTATTCGAGGTGTCTTGCACTAAATCGATGGCATGACCCAATAGTGTTATTGAGCATTTTCCGTTAGTGGCGTGCGCTAACTGAATTCTAGGATCATAGGCTAAATGTAGTCCATTGATTTCGAAGCGCTCCCAATGTGGCGATGGAAGTGCTTGTTCATTGTCGGTAATAAGATAGCCGCGGGCGAAAACTAAATGACTATAGTCCTTTTGTGGTCCAACTATCTGGGCATTACGAAACTCAGTATTAATCATGAACGGATCCTATCAAGTAGTTCTACAACTGGTCACTTAATTGTGGCGCTCAACCACTACGACACCTGACCTTCGTCAAGTTTGAATCTCTCCATCGGCAGACGGGTGCCACGCTCTGCCGTAGATTATGATGAGTTGTAAAACTTCTTTCAACATCCCGTTGTTACCATAGTGGGCCGGGCAAGGCACTATCAACCACAAATGTTCAACTAACAAGAGGAACTAATCATGAATATTGAATGTGCGAAGCGTCAAAGCTTCGGTGCTAGGTACGAAGCGACTGCTAGCGACAAACGTCTTGTTAACCAACTGTTGCAGGGAATGTTGGCGATGTCGCCTCATCCTACATGGGAACTACCTGAAGTTCCCACTTGGCTAGAGAACCCGTTCGACGACAACAACTGGCAGTTTCAATATCACTCATTGCGCTGGCTGGATCCCTTACGCCGCGAAGCTGTCGCCGGCGATGATGCGGCTCGTCTTGTTTGGGAACGTTACGCCCAGTCGTGGCTGGCGGCGAATCCTGCGGGTAGCGCTCCATCCAAATGGGCTTGGACGGACATGGGCGATGCTTTACGGACATTTGAACTAGTTTTTGCCACCACGATGTATAAGGTCGTACCGAATTGGCTGGTTACAGCCCTGGAAGTTCATGCAGCCTGGCTCGCGGATCATAGGAATCTAGGTCACGGCAATCACGCACTTCACCAGCATCAAGCATTGTTCGTTGTTGCGAGAGTCCTCGAAGACGAACCCCTAGTTCAACTTGCGTTGTCCCGCCTGGAATCTATGGCAGCTTCAAGCTACGACGCTCAAGGAGTAAACGAGGAAGGAAGTATTTCTTATCAGGAGGCCAACTTCCACTGGTGGAATGAGGCAATCGCGCGTGTAATGCTCGAAGGGATCGATCGTCCAAGTTGGGCAGATACTATCGCATTGGCACCTGAATCATTGGCGCATGCAACCCAGCCAAATGGCAAGTATGTTCGACTCGGAGATATGGATGGAGGATCACCGTCTAAAGTAAACTCTCCTTTCACCGATTATGTATCTAGTTCCGGATCAGCTGGTATACCTCCGTCGGACCTTATCAAGATTTATGATCGTGGTTATATTTACGGCAGAAGCGGCTGGGGAGAAACGGAACGTAATTTTGAAGATGAAACTTTCTTCTCAATATCTTTTGGGGAGCAACAAAAAATTCACGGACACGCTGACGGTGGTTCAATCACATATTTTGCGTCTGGACGTCCGTGGATAGTTGATACAGGGAAATTCACTTACGGTTCCCATCCCATGCGTCGATACGTCGTAAATAGGGATGGACATAATCTACTTTTTATCCGCAACAAAAAATACGATCGATCCGTTATCGTCAATTTATTCCGCACAGCGGAGTCAGACCGACATTTCGAGGCCGTAACACGAGATACCGGATATGATGGTGTTCTGCTAACCAGAAGAACTATATACTCGAAACACGGTGATTATTTACTGGTTTTAGATGCAGTTTCAGCGGATTCCGAGGTTGAAGTTCACCAAAGATGGCATATTGACGAGAATTCAGAAGTTCAAATCGGTTCAAAAGTTGCCCTAATGAAACGTGCAAATTCAGAGAAATCAATTTATTGGTTGGGACGCAGCGGAGCAATCACAAGTGTTAAAGGCAATACTGATCCATTAGATGGCTGGACAAGTGTCGGTTGGCGAAAGAGCGAGCCTACGACAGTCGTGACGGCCACGCAAAAGGCAAAACAGATTACATTTCGTACCGTGATCGGCGCGTCCACAACAGTGCAACCTAATTCTACAGTGCGAAATCTTGGCGACGGATATCAAGAGATTCAAATTCATGGTCGAAATGGGCTTGAATATGTGTTGATTGGCAAAAATTCTGCCTCTGTTTCTGATACGCCTTTTGATGAAGATAAACTAGCTTTGTCGAAAGCTGGCAATCAGAACCCCATTTCATCCCCTGCCTTCAACGTGGAAGATCTGATCCGCATATCCGAAGACGACCGAAACAACGTACAGCTCCGGAGAAGTTCCTTGGCCAAGGCGTCGAATGAATTAGAAAGGATAGGCATTAATTCCGCTTATCGAAGCGGTTTAGTTTCAACAATGATAGATCTTGCAGGTGATGATCTTGACTTGCCTTCATCCCTTAAAGATTCATCTAAATCTCGAAGTCCAATTATCAATTGGGATAGCCTTCAAAAGCTTACACACAGATCCGGAATCGTGAAAAGTTATACTTCGCGCACTGAGGCTGCCCGTGATTCGGACTTTTCAGGTCTCCAAACCTATCGTTTTGGCAACTTAACTATGCCTGTAAAATCCCTCCCAGGTGATAGCAATACGTTGCATGTCACCTTTCATGGTGCGCTAGATCGTGGAAAATATTCCCTCCCCCGGTTCGAGCGAGCACAAAGCCTGAGCTGCTTTGCGAACCATCAATTGATATTCGCTGATCCCACGTTGGACCTTGACCCAGCACTAACCCTAGGGTGGTACTTAGGTGCCGCCGAGCAAGACTTGCACTTAGAAATTGCACGCTTCGTACAAGAGCGAATGAAGTTCTTGGGAAGCAGTAAGGTTATCCTCTCGGGAAGTTCCGGAGGAGGATTTGCTGCTTTGCAAGTTTCGGCCCTTTTGAACGCGAGCACCGTGTTAGCCTTCAATCCTCAAACTGCTGTCACCTCATATCATCAGCGCTTGGCACACAAAGCTCTCAATGTGGTATTTCCAGATAATTCATATTTACACCCTGAGAATGAAATGAGAGTTAAGGTCTCAGAGAGATTTCTTAACACGGAACCTAATGTCCAAATAATATTTATTCAGAACGACGGCGACACTCATCACTCGATCCAGCATAGAATCCCATTCCTAAACGCGATAGAAGGTGTAAAAGGAGTGGATTCCAGAACCATTACTGAGTCGTGGGGCGCTGGGCATCGTAGTCCTAGTAGCGAGGGCTATATAAGACATCTCACTGATTTGGGTCTACTACTTAGATAAGGTTCCCATTTAAAAACTCTTTTGTCAGGCGATTCCTTTATGTCTTTGACGTAGATTCTCCATGTCATCAGGTCGATAGTTCCAATGAGAGTTTTTAAGCCAGCAATGTCGGGTCCTCAACCCGGCGAAAGCGAGACGGTATCCGGTCGCTTCCGGAGTGGCCTCTTTATCCGAGTTCATCGAAACACGGAACCATTACCTTGGTCAGCTCATTACCACTAGGGGATCCTCGGAATTCCGGGGATCTCCTATTTGGTCATATCGCTTCGTAATTCCTGTGTGTCTTGAAGTGGCAGGACTCCTAACCCTTTATTCATAGAGTTGGTAGTCATTTTCGGCTCTTTAAAAATAGGTGTCTTGTATCAGGACAGCGCTAACTGCTTAATAGAGTTTGTCAGTACCGGAAGTCCGGCTCCCTGGGTGCGACTGCCGGATAGGGTGAATTGGTACTGTTTAGCAGAGATATTTGGTAGCACCTGTGTACCGAAACGGTGTGAAATCTCGTGACTTCGTGGACACTGAAACTCAGCACTTCGTGGACAGTGGATCTCAATACTTTGTATGTCCTGTCTCAAGACATTGTGGACACACGATCTCATAAGATCGTGGACACGATGTCTCATGCCTTCGTGGACATTTGAGACGTGACTTTCTGGCACGCTCAATCGCATGCCTAACGTACTATCTCCACGCCTCCGCGCGATCATCATCAGCTTCGATCCGACACAGCCCGATGCCCTGACGATCAGCGAATTCTGCAAGACCCAGAAAATCTCACGAAGCATCTTCTACCGCATCCGCGAACGAGCCACCCAAGAATCAGCCGGCGCGCTCCACCCGCGCTCCAGAGCCCCGAAACTACCCTCTAGGCGCTACGGTCCTGAAGAGATCAACGAACTAGTCAGGATCCGTAAAGAACTCAAGAAAGACGGCCGGGACTACGGACCGAAGACCATCCATTACGAAGCAACTGTCCTAGATGAATTTCCTGGCGGCCAGGTCCCGTCCGTGGCGACCATTGCGAGGCTACTGGCCAGTGTCGGACAAGTTGAACGCAGCCCTCGCAAGCGTTCTAAATCCTCTTACGTTCCCTTCGTACGCCCAACTGCCATGGCTTTGTGGCAACTCGACGCGTTCGAGTTCAGAACTCTCTCCGATCAGGTGGTGACCGTCTACCAGCACATCGATGATGCGACGCGATTCGATGTGGGCTCCAGCGCGTACGCACGGCACGAGAACAGCGGCGACGCGCAACAGGTGCTCGCCCACGCCATCAATGAGTACGGGCCACCCAAGGAAGTCCTCAGCGATAATTCCAAGGCGTTCAACCAGCTTCGCGGCGGAACCATAGGCATCGTTGAGGCCTATCTAGCTTCCCAAGGAAGCATGCCGATCACAGGACTGCCGGGCAGGCCGACGACGCAAGGTAAGAATGAACGTTCGCACCAGACCCTTCAACAGTTCCTCAAAGCCAACAAACCCCAAAAACTTGCTGACGTGCAGAATCTACTTCGCCGCTACCGTGAGCATTGCAACCAGCGCCGTCCACATCAGTCCTTGAATCAAGCAACCCCACAGAAGGCTTGGGAGCTACTGGAGCATACACCGGCCACCGAGTCGATACCGATGGTGGTGCTGGAAGCCAAGGCTGCTGAATACCTGATGAAGCGCCGAATCGGCAGCTCGGCGGTGAATCGTGCTGACCTTGTCGTTTCGAAAACCGGTGACATCCTGAAGAAGCTCAAGGAGCCGCAAGAACCCGACATGGACCGAGAAAGCCATCAGTTACTGGTACGGGTCAATAAAGACAACTGTCAAGCGTATTAGCGGGGCAAGCAGATCTCACTGCCGCAGACTTATGCCGGCCGACAGTTCCTGAGGACCATCACCGACGACGAATTCATCTTGTCGGACCCCGATACCGCCGAAGTCGTGTTGAGCTTCCCGTTGCCCATGGTGGCATTGCGTGTTCATCGGCGGTTTGTGTCCTCGTACTCGATCAGAGGAATTCATTTGGCGAACCCAACCAAGCAGTGGAGCCGGAAGACCGCCGAATACCAGGCTCAGTACGAAGCTCGGGAAGAAGACATGCCCGAGGTGTTTGATTATCGGTAGTCAGCTGTTGCCGGCGGCTCTCGAATGGGAGCTGCCGGTAGCTGTGTACAAAGTATTGAGATCCACTGTCCACGAAGTGCTGAGTTTCAGTGTCTACGAAGTCACGAGATTTCACATCCGATGCGCGCACAGGTGCTACCAAATACGTCTGCTAGACAGGGCTGGCGGACCGGGAGCACAAGCTGCCGACGATGATCGTGAGCCAGACTGATCCGTCGTATTGGGTGCAGGTTTTGCCTGACCGTGTTGCCGGGGATTCAATCGTGAATCGGTTGGCGAACAACACGAGGTGGCTGTTGCTGGGCGAAGCTGATATGCGCAAGCTGAAGCATGAGAAGGCGCGGGAGTCAGCTGATTTCTGTGAATAAGATGCGGTCCGTTCCCTGACAGCTCATCCCGAGCCTTCCCCTCAATAACGTAATGGCTCAGAACCCCTGACGGGGTTTTGAGCCATTACCAAAGGCAGCGTCCTCCGCTACCAGCTAGCCGGATTTAAAATACCACCTGCCCGGAGCAGGTCCTACCGCGTTGCCAGAACGGCACTACAAAGAAACGCTATTTAGCAGTCAAGTCACTTTTCGTCTTCTAGGTCAGTTAATGATTGCTGTTGTAATGAAATACCCGGGATAGGGCTGCTACACGAAACAGGTGTTCTTCAACGGGAAACCCACCAGCTGACGGCTTACGCCGTGCGCTGATGGGCTCCGAATCACAAAGAAAATCGACGTAAACATAAGCAGGACTGCTAATGACTATTACCCAATTCAAAAACTGCCGGTCCGTGCTATTTATTTGAAGTGACAGAGAAAAATTCGGCTAGTTCCTTATCTTGCCATTCTTCCACATTATAGAATGCGACCAACTGCCTAATAATTTGCGAACACTCCTCGACTTCTCCCGTTGCGACCCCCTTGAGTTTCTCTAAGTACCATCCCTTAACAAAAGGCTCAAGTCGCAAGGAATTGTACTCTTCCAGCAACCCTATTTCATCTAGCCACTTCGAACGCTCACGCTCTAACGGAATATATTTCTTATAGAAACTTGCTCCCGTAGAATTGACGGTTGAATTAGCAACAGCGGCAAAATATACATGAATCGGCTGTCTGGTAATTGAAATCCTATTCGCGTAATAAAGCATTTGCTGGAAAAAGAATGAATCCTGCCCAACAGCGCCAACTGGTTGTTCAATAGGTAAGGACTTCAGCCATTGTGTATTAGCAACCAAGGCTTGAATACTCATCGGAGTGAACTTAATCTTGGTCAATAGACCGGAATCTATCGAATAGGTCGATGGTGATACTTCATTCTGATGAACGCGCTTGAGCAAGACGGATGCATAGTTAATTAACTTCTTAGTGGCACCGTTTCGAATCATGTTTCCAATCGCAAAATTGGATTCGTTATTTTTTGCAAGAAGTACAAGATCGGCGTAGCCGTCCGAAACTGCTTCATTGTCAGGATCGAGATAGGTGACCCAAGGCGAACTAGCTAACTCCAGCCCTTTATTCCTTGGTCGAGAAGCGCTCCCAGATCCGCCAACTTCGAAAAAGAAAGCAGAAACGTTATCGAATGAATCTGCCAAATCTCGCACTACAGTTCGAGTGGAATCATCGGTCGATCCGTCGTCAATTAACAGAATCTCCATATCTGTAAATATTGAGCTTCGTCGAAGGGATTCAAAGCACTTAAAACGAAGATGATCTCCGTTATTATACACTGGTACAATTACCGTAAGTATTGGCTTATGAGATTTATAAGAATGAATCCTTGGTTTCTCTGATGGAGAAACTCCGAGGTTATCAATTGCAAACTTCTTCTGGGCATCTTTTTCGTGAATTGACTCGACCCATTCCAGATGACCATGTGTTGGGATAGCTTCATCCGAATAATCGAAGTGCGAGGAGGAATTAGGATTAGCTGATTTGAAAACGATATCCGCATCGACAAATTTTGTCGCATTTATCAAGTCTTGAAGATAGGTTTCACTGTACTCATAGTCCTTGCTGATAGCGCAAACCAAATCTAGGTTCTCGCCCCTAGCCTGGTTCATAGAATTGACCAAGCTGAACTTAGTTGCTCTATCAAAACCTCCTAATAACTGTGAGTTCATGAAACGACGAGCGGCTGTTTCCTCGCCAAGAATACCCACGGAGCGAGAGTTTGATTCTTCTGGTACTAATCCACAAATCGAAAGCAAGTTGCGGATCCGGTCGAAATTAACGTGATTCGTATATGCATTTCTTAAACCGAACATCTGATTTTCATAAAGTTCAGTCGGACCCAACGAAGATAAGATGCCCATTACATCCGAAGGTGTTTCCGGCATGTAGACATTTGGGAACAGATTGTTAACGCCGGCATTGTAATTAGACAGCACGGTGCAACCCATAGCCTGAAGCTCAACGACCCTGTTCGCGTACATAGTATTGCTATCAACGACGGAATTCAGATTGATCACAATGTCGCTCGAACGGTGAAGCTTTAAAAGTTCATCATGAGGTATTGCTGCTTCGATGTACGGCAAATACTGTTCAGGGAAACGATAATTCGGATTATTAAGGCCTGAATTACGATCGATAATACGAAGCTCTCGTTCTGAAGCTATGACACCATCAAATATCTTGACAGCCGCCTCACGCCGTGCGTCGTACTTGTGATTATGCCAACTTCCAGCAAAAACAATGTCATCAATTCGGTGCTTACGGCTACCGATTGGGTTGTGATGCTTGAAGTCGATACTAAACGGCAGGACATCGACTGTTAAGGCCTTTGGGCAGTCATTCTCGTACCGCTCCACCATTTCAATAGCAGTCGTGAAAATGTGATCGCATAGACTTGCCGTACCTATAAAGACCGAATAATTCGGTGGGTCTTCCTTCGAGTAGAATGCAACTGGAACGCCAGAAGAATTATAAAAAGGGATCAGTTCATTCTCAATGATGTGACGTTTTCGGCTCTTTGGCTGAGAGGCTCCAACCCATTCCCCGCTGAGGCCCCGCCAAGTACTTGTGATCAGGACTAGATCTAAGACATCTTCGTAATCTTTGTAATTTTCTGGCGTCAAAGGAATGAAATTCGCTGTGCTTGAAAAACTTTTATACAAAAATTCGTCCGCTATAATACCAATTTTGATATTGAACGCATCGTTCCATCTCTGCGATACGGCAGAATGTTGATTAATTATCGGCTTGTATTGATCAATTATCGACTGTTTTTGATCAATAAAATATTCTAATCGTTGAGAGTACTCTTCCTCAGATCTAGCATGTCCAGTGAACGGGTGTGATCCAATTAGACCTTCTTCGTAATATCTAGACTCAATAAATGCTTTGATATCGTAGTTTGGCGGGTATCCTTGGGCAGTTGAAAGTTCCGCAATACGAGCGTCAATCAGTTTAAGTCGCTTAGAAAGCTTTCGAATATCCATATTCTTATTTACCCGACTTCCATTTCCAATACTTTAATTGAGCACTTCCTAATTTGGATTTGCTGAGTGCCTCATGTTTTAGTTTCAGAGCATTATATTTTGACCCGAGATGTTCAATTTCTGATTCGAGAGCCGCAATTGAACTCAAGTTACTATTCTCACGGTCTAATAGAATTGATTTAAGCTTCGCATTTTCCCTTGCATAAATTCCTCTATTTTTAATTAGACTGCTGTTCTCTCGGGCGATCCTTCCTCTGTCGATTGATAAGGTCTTCAACTCGGCACTTAGCTCCTCCGACTGATCATCACGAGTTGAAATCATCCTTAGCAACTTCTTTTCACGCTCGTAAGATGTCTGGAGCTCCAATGAGAGCGATCGTACTTTTTGCTCCAAATTCTCATGCATAACTCTCGCATTATTCAAAATTCTCTCGAATTCCATTTCAGAAATTTTAGTCGCGTTTTTCATATTCTCCTTTCAACAAAAATATCTACTTTATTTTACGCTATTATGATGTGTTTCTATCACGCAGTTTTCCATCAATTTGCTTCTAATGTAATTTGTTTGGTTTTTGCCTTAGGCGTTGGCTGAAATAATCGCAAAGGCGGAAAATAGATCTCCTCTTACGATTTTTGTCCGTCTGTATGCCGTCGTCAGGGCATGCGTTAACTCCTTTGACGCCTATAACAGTATTCCATATCGTGTTACATTCCGTATCGTGTTATCAGTGTCATGTCTGAGAATTTTCAGTGGTAGTTCAAGGCTACGTCTGCAAACGATCTTGGCAGGTCAGGATCGCGCTGGCAGGATTGGTTCCATTCACCTTGGGACCACTCGCGGATATTGAGCCAACGGTGCAATGCCCGCGACTTGATCCTAACTTGTTTTTTTGTGGCTTGCGGCACTAACCCGGGCAGTCACCGTAGGGATTGATAACGGCCATCGGTTCATAGTTTTTTTCCCTCTCGGTCAGAGAGAATATGACCAATCGCCATCATGAGTATCGCTACTATGCACCTTCGGGCGTGCTTGAGTCTCCTGAAGTTTGGTGGACACTTCGAACGCATATTCACCTCGGCTACTCGTACGCGCAGGAAAGAAAGACATGCCAAGAATCTCCATCGATCATCGATGCGTTCAAGATAAATGCCGTCGAGCTCGCGGAATCAGAGAGGTCACGCACTCTCCGGCGCATCCGCGAACTAACGTTGGAAAACGAGGTGCTGCGCAAAACCGCAGCTACCTTTCCAAGTTGCATATAAGATCACGTGAATAATGTGCCAAATCGTCCAATAATCAGCCGCTCGAAGAGGCACGAAACACATTCCTGCGGCGGTGACGTGTCGAGTTCTTGGGTTCACCAATCAGGCGTATAACAGTTGCTGAATCACCCCTATCCGTCATGTAATCGAGGACCTGGAGCCGACGACGAAGCTACGTGAGCTGTATGAGGAAATCCTGGGGATGGCCACCGTGCAGCTTTCCGGCGGTCTCACACACGGCGACTACAAGGCATCTGAATAGCCAGTGTGGAGGTTATTCCTTAAAACGGAGAGCGTTCGGTCTTAAGTAAATGCAGGCACGAGTAGGCCCCGGCAGGCCCGCCGGCACATGATGAACTGATGCAACACAGGTGCACTGCTGTGGAGCCCAAATCAGTTGTGGGTGACCGATAGCACAAAGAACCAGAGCAATGTGGAGAAGCTGTGTTTATTTTCGTACAAGAAAGTATTTTGCAACCGGGTTTTCAGGTATTCGATGGACTCAAGGACAAAGGTCTAGTTTGTGTCATAGTCCACACCGACTGCGGAAGCCAGTGATACCCCAAGAAATTCCCTCAAGTCCTGGAAATTCTCGGGCTGGTTAGTTCGATGGGCCATGTCAGAGCATCCAGTGACAATGAAGCTACGGTGTCGTTCTTCATCCTCATGCCAAAGAATGTGCTGGATCGCCGTCGGCTGACAACTCCCCTAGGGCTGAATGTGGCGATCGTAACTTGGATGGGGGTGCTCCTATGTTCTGTGTCAAGCGATTTTCAGCTCCGGAACGTCATAAAGTGAGCCGTGCCGGATCATCGCGAACAGCACGGTCAGCTGTCGGTGGGCCAGCGCTATGAGTGTTTGGTTATGGCGTTTACCCTGGGCCTGCTTCCGGTCATAGTACTCTCGGCTGGTCGGATCAAAACGGAGGGAAGTACACGCCGAAAAGAAAAGCGCCCGTTTCGAGCGCTTGTTCCCTGAATGGCTGACGCGTTCGGACTTGATGGAGGTCCCTGACTGTCTCGTGGTCGGAGCGAGCCCGGCGTAGGAGGACAGTGCGGCAGCACTGGTGAAGGTCTTGCCTGAGGTCTCGGCGATGATGATCGCAGCGGTCCTGACAGCGGCCCCTGGCATGGATGTCAGGACCGGGTCGCTGGCCCTTTCGCAGGTCGGTGGACAACGGTGGCGGAGACGAACTGCTCGGGACGGTTTTCAGAAAGTTGGCGGTACCCGAGGCTGATCAGCACTCATATCAACATATCTAACTCCACATGGGACGTTAGATTTTAGGACGTGGTGATGGTTCGGAGCGGAGGATAGAGCACTTTATATTCCCAGTTTAGATTATTCTTTCGACTTTAATGAATTTTATTGACATAGATCGCCATGAAATACCCGAGTTACGAGCGAACCACATAAATTAGTAGCCCTCGCGAAATTTCGCGAGGGCTACTATCAGAAATTCTATTGGCTAGTCGGCCAGATCAATTTCTCGTGCGACGCTCGCACCAATCGCCGCACCCACAACATCCAGAACGCCCTGCGGCAGTGCCGAATCAATATTGATCACAGCCAACGCTTCCGCCTTCTTCTCATCGCGCGATACCTGCATACCGGCAATGTTGACGCCCTGCTCCCCCAGCACGTTGCCCAGCGAGCCAACGACGCCTGGACGATCCGCGTAGCGGACCACGATCATGTGATCCGAAATAGGGATTTCGATTTCGTGGCCGTTGATGCCTACGAGCTTCTCGATCTGCTTAGGCCCAGTCAAGGTGCCTGCCACAGCAAGCTGGGTGCCCTCGTTGGTGGACCCCTTGATGGTCAGCTGGTTGCGGTACTCAGGCGAATCAGGGGTGGTGATCAGTCGGGTGGCAACTCCACGCTGTTCAGCCAAGACCGGTGCATTCACGTAGGAGACCTGATCCGAAACTACGTCCATGAAGACGCCCTTGAGTGCCGAGAGCTCCAGAGCCTTGACATCCAGTGAAGCGATCTCGCCGGCAACTTCAACGTCAATGCTGGTCAGGGAGCCGGAAGTCAATGCGTTGAAGATACGGCCCAGCTTCTCAATCAGCGGGATACCAGGGCGCACGTTCTCATCGATGACGCCGCCAGCAACGTTCACAGCATCCGGGACCAATTCGCCGGCCAGTGCCAGGCGAACCGACTTGGCTACCGAGACGCCAGCCTTTTCCTGTGCTTCATCGGTTGAAGCGCCCAGGTGCGGGGTGACGGTGACGTTCTCGAATTCAAAGAATGGAAGATCGGTGCTTGGCTCCTTGACGAACACGTCAATGCCGGCGCCTGCGATCTCTTCATTCTTCAATGCTTCGTAAAGCGCATCCTGATCCACCAGACCGCCACGGGCCACGTTGACCACGTATGCGGACTTCTTCATCTTGGTGAAGGCATCCTTGCCCAGCATGCCCAGGGTTTCCGGGGTCTTTGGCATGTGGATGGTGATGAAGTCGGCCTCAGCCAGCAACTCGTCTAAGGTCAGCAAGGTGACACCCAGCTGTGCCGCGCGGGCAGGGGTGACATATGGGTCATAGGCAACGATTTCCATGCCGAAGCCCTGCAGGCGGGCAGCAACCAGTGCACCGATGCGGCCCAGGCCGATAATGCCGGCCTTCTTCTCGAAGAGTTCAACGCCGGTGTAGGCGCTGCGCTTCCATTCGCCGTTCTTCAGCGATGCGTTGGCAGCAGGAATGCGGCGCGCCAGGGACACGATGTGGCCCACGGTCAATTCAGCCGCGGAGATGATGTTGGAGGTTGGAGCGTTGACCACCATGACGCCAGCCTGGGTGGCTGCCTTGATGTCTACGTTATCCAGGCCCACGCCGGCACGGGCGATAACCTTCAGGTTCTTTGCTGCGGCGATAGCTTCGGCATCCACCTGGGTTGCGGAGCGAACGAGGATTGCATCTACCTCGGCAATGGCTTCGAGCAGCTGGGAGCGGTCAGCTCCGTCGGTCTGACGAATTTCAAAGTCGGGGCCGAGAGCAGCAACGGTTGCTGGGGAGAGTTGTTCGGCCAGAAGTACGATTGGCTTGTTGTCAGACACGGGTGTGGCACCTTTGCGATTTCTTGGGCTGATGCTGGCAGATTGGCGATGGTTGATAACCGCCAACATGTTCCACCCTAACGCTGGAATCGTTTGAAAACCGTTGAATTCACGCATATTACGCAGCCTGAGCGTCACTTTGTGAAAACTTTCACTAATTAGCTAGAATGTGAATTCTGCTCCATAGCCGGGCCTCCCCCGGATGCCCGGCTTCGAAGCGCTCACTCCTCGCCCGGTATCTTCGTTTGAAAATCGACGCTTCCACGGAAAGTGCCAGCAGGCGATGCGCCGATCGCGCAGTTCGATGACAGAAGCGCACCAGGACACTTGTGCTCCGCGAGCACTGGCTGTCGCAGACCGAGTCGTCCCTGTCCGCCTGTTTCGCGGTTTCCCTTCGACCAGAACTGGATTCATGGGAATTGATGATTGCCTCCCACAGTGGTCCCCCTGGCTACCCAACACAAGCTTGATGACTTTTGATTTCGGTGTTGAAAAACTGGCATAAAAGCGTATTCCTCGGTGCAGCACGAGCCCTGAATCCGTCATGTAACCGGCTGTTTAATAGCAAATTTAAAGTCGCTGTTATTTTTAGTAGCAGTTTCGGCAATTGAGTTGTAGGCTGATGCCAATACATGCAAGGACTTTGGGGAGTCCGCACTGTATCTGGGGGGAAAACCGTTCGAACTTGGTGGTCGGATGGCTTTGTGTGCTTGTCTTTGACGCACACCTTGGAGCAGGAGTTTCCCTCCAAAGTCCACAAAAATTGGGGTTTTTGTGTTTGACTATCATGTTGGGGATGAGTCTGCGCACCGCAAAAACGGTCGTACAGGTAAAAAGTCCTTGCTCTGGGGAGCAAAAAAACATTGCACTTCGCAAAGCGCCTTTTCCAGCGTTGCAATTAGCGCCGGAATTGTCTTCTCTCTGGCATTCGCCGGAACTTTTGTGCCAGCTTCCGCTACTTCGGTGAGCGAATCTTCAGCGGAAGCAGAACTCGCCCCGTCGGCTGCTGGAACCGATCCGGCGGCCACTCTTGTTTCAGCGACGCCCACGAGCCCTGCACCCTCTTCGACTGAGCCTTCCGCTGCCGCGGCTTCTTCCGAAACCCCAGCGCCAAAAGCGAAAGCGTCCAAGCCGCCGGTTGAAACCCAGCCGACGGTAACGCAGTCGCCGAAGGCCGCGCCGGAACCTGAATCCGAGGCGCCGGTTGCTCAAACGCCACGAGCCGAGGCATCGGCAAGCGAAGAGGAAAAAGCCTCCGAGGCACCTTCTAGCGCTCCAGCGTCGAAAAGCGCGACAGCATCTGCGCAAGCCCCGGCAATTGCTGAGCCATCGCCTACGGAAATTGCCAAGAAGCCATCGGAATCGCCGTCACCGACGCCGACACCGACGGCCTCGCCCAGCGAGGCTGACAACAAACTGCTCGCACCGATGGCATTAGGGGACGTCTGCAGTGCCGCCCAGGCATCAACTCAGATTCTTGGGGGATTTGAGCTTGATGGCAACCTGTGCGCCAACGACGCGGCCCTGGACGATTGGACCACCGTTTTGACGCAACCATCGGGCAACGATGGTTTCGACGACAGTACACAGTTCACCCGTGGTGCCAGCGAAAGAAGCTGGCCGTGGGTTGCGAACCAAGTCAACGGTACGGGCCAAGCCTCCGGCCAGGCAGATATAGGCCGCAACTACGCCTATTCGACAACCAGTGATGGCCATGTCTTCGCCTTCTTGGGATTCGAGCGAGGGACAAGCACCGGCACCATCCGCTACATCGTTGAGCTCAACGCCGAGAAGAACGACCCCGCGGTGATTCCCACGCCGATTCGCAGCGACGGTGACCTTCGCCTGAGCATCGAGCAGGATGGCAATAATAATCTCATCCTCACCGGTGCCTACATGTGGAACGCGAGCACGGAAACGTGGGTGCAGCAGCAAACCCTGAGCGGTTTCGTCGGTGCGACGAATACCCAGCCCATCACCGGCTTCGACGGAACCAGCACCATCCCGGTACGCGGCTTCGCGGAAATCGGCGTGGACCTGACTGCCCTGTTTGGAGAAGCTACCTGTACCGGCAATTACGGAACGCTGAATCTGCGTTCCTCCTCCTCGATTCCGGAAACATCCAACTTGGGTGACTGGATCGCCCCGATTTCCCTTGCCGTGCCGAGCACCTGCTCCAGCGTGCAGGTCGAAAAGAACTGGGTCATCGATGGCGAGGAATACGAAAACGGCCAGCAGCCCGACGGCATCGCGGCCACGCTGGAACTGACCGGCCAAACCTCGCCGCAGTTCGGTACCGGCTACGCCAAGTACAGCAATGGCACCGACTACGAGGCCAATGATGAAATCACCATCGGCGAGTCGGTGGCCCAGCTGCCCGCAGGGTGCACCAATGCCCCCTCGGGGGATCTGGGTGACCATGTATTGCAACCTGGACTGAACTCCTACACGGTGACCAACACCGTCACCTGCACCACCCTGACCTTGGAAAAGGAAGTCATCGGCGAGGCGGCGGCCACGGAATGGACGCTGTCAGCTGATGGCAGCTCAACGGATCTGTCCGGAGTGACCGGCAGCGAAGGCGTCACCAATGTGCCGGTAGCTGCCGGCCAATACGCCATCTCCGAGACCGGCCCGGAAAACTACCAGCTGACGGACCTGGCTTGCGAGGGCGCGGTGGTTGGCGATGGCAACACCATCACCATCACTGCCGGCAGCAAGGCCACGTGCGTGCTCACCAACACCCAGGAAATTGACCTGACGGTCACCAAGACCTGGGTGGTCAACGGCACCGAGTACCCTCACGGCGAGCAGCCGGCAGGAGACGCGGAGCTGAGCATTGATGGCCAAGCAGCTGAATTCGGGGCAACCAGTTCCGGGCATCTGATCGGGGACGAGGTGGCCATCGAGGAAACCCTCACCGGCACGCTCGCCGAGCTGTGCCAGGTGACCAGCTCGACCATTGACGGTGTCGAAGGGCTATCCGCCACGCACACCATGGCCGGGACTCCCTCGCCCAATGTGGTGGCCATCGTGAACACCGTGGAATGCGAACAGCTTTTGACGCTGGTCAAGGTGGTGGACAACGAGGACTTCAACGGAACCTCGACCACCGATGACTGGACGCTGAGCGCTTCGGGCACCGCGGGGAGCATCGAAGGAAAGACCGGAGAAACGGCCGTCACCGAAGCATCGGTGGGCGTGGGAACCTACCAATTGGCCGAGGAAGGCACCGCCGCAGGCTATGAACCAGGCACCTGGAGCTGCGTCGGCACCGGAAGCGGCGAAGGCGCGGCGATCACGCTGGAGCTTGGCCAGGAGGCCACCTGCACCATCGTGAACGCGGCCCTTCCCGGATCGGCCAGCTGGACCAAGACCACCGTTGACGGCGACCTGCTTGCAGGTGCCGAATGGACCCTGACCGGACCACTGGGCGAGGCATCGGAAGCCATCGCGGTCACCGACTGCATGGCCGAAGGCTGCACCGGACCGGATATGGATCCAGCCAAGGGCAAATTCGCCTTGGCAAACCTGAAGTGGGGCAGCTATACGCTTCAGGAAACCACCGCTCCTCCGGGCTACGTCAAGGACGAGCAGGTCCATGAGTTCGACGTCACCGGCGACGCACTGCGGATCGAGCTTGCTGCCATTACCAATGAGCAGCAGGACGGTCCCGTGCTTCCACTGACCGGTGGCATCGGCCGAGATCAGATTTATCTGATTGGCGGCGCAATCCTGGTACTGGGGCTGGGCATCTGGGGTGCACAGGCCTTCCGTATCCGTCATAGCCGCAACCTCGGCTAGATTCAACCAATTCACCAACCACGCTGAACTTGGGTAGGCGTAAAAATCACTCGCACAAAAGGAGTAATCGTGTTCACGCAACGCAGACTCGGCAAGCTGATTGCCGGAGCAAGTGCCATGGCCCTTGCTGGGATGGGGCTATTTGGGGTAGCCGCCGCATCCGCTGACGAACTTTCGGATATTACGCCGGGTACCCCCGGCAGCATCTCGGTCCACAAGTCTTCAGCGGACCCTGTTGAAGGCCTCAACAACGGCTCACTGCTGACTCCGGATCCCGGCGCGGGCTTGGGCCTGGACGGCGTTGAATTCACCTTGCAGCAGGTGCTGTTCGACGGCGCTCCAATCGACTTGAGCGTGGCCGACGGCTGGGAACTGGCAGAAGCCCTGGCACCAGAATCCGCCGGCGGCGCATTGCCAACAGGCTACACCCTGGCCGCCGGTGTCCCGCAGGTAACCGAGGGAGGTGTCGCTACCTTCAGCGGTTTGGACTTGGGACTGTACCTGGTCACCGAAACCGATTCGGGCAACAACCTGATCGATGCCGCAGCCGCACCGTTCTACGTGAGCATTCCTTATCCGAATGCCGACGGCACCTGGAACTACGACGTGCATGTCTATCCGAAGAACACGCTGAACACCATCGAGCAAACCAAGACCGTGGATGATAGCGCCAAGGTCCTGGGCCAGGAGGTCACCTGGACACTGGTCACCGATGTCCCTGACTCGGATCTTCCCTACAAGTCCTACACCCTGACCGATAGCCTCTCGGCGAACCTCGATTTCATCTCCTGGGAGTCGGTATCGATAGGCACCGGGGAACTTGTTCCTACTGACGACTACACCATCTCGGCCGACAATGCGGTGATCACCTTCACCGGGGCGGGCCTCGCCAAACTCGATGCGGCTGGAGCGACTACCGTGACGACCGTCTTGAAAACCAAGGTCAACTCCATCCCTGAAGGCGGAGTCATCGAGAACACCGCGACCGTGAACATCAATGGCACGGAAGCTGATGGCACCACCAACACCAACCTGGGCACTTTGCAGCTGGAAAAGAAGGCTGAAGGCGAGAACGGCGTCCTGCTGGACGGCGCGGAATTCGAGCTCTATGGAACTGCACCTGATGCCGAGGGCGAACCCACCAGTTCGCCTCTGGCTACCGGAACCACGGTAGACGGGGTCGTCAAGTGGGAACTGCACCTGGGCATCGAGGATGACATGGAATCGAGCTACTGGGTCAAGGAAACCAAGGCGCCAGCCGGATATGTGCTTCCAGCTGATCCGTGGTCCGGCGAACTGGTTGTCACCAACGGCCAGATCCTGATCGAGACCATCACCAACCACAAGCCGACCGGTCCTGATCTGCCGCTCACCGGCGCCTCGGGCACCGTGCTGTTCACCATTGCAGGTCTTGGCCTGATGGCCGCCGCCGGTGGTGCGGTACTGGTGAAGCGCCGCCGCTCGCGCACCCAGGGCTAACCCGCGTACTGCTTGATGCAGCACCAGGGTAGCCAGTAGATGGTGGGAGAACTAAGCATTGCTTGGGACTCCCACCATTTTCTTTCTGAACTTCCTGATTCCCAAGACTTCATAGGCAGAAATCATGAGCTCAACACCCAGTTCCACGCTTTCCCCTCCCCCGCAGCACAGGAACCGCTGGCGCGTCCCGGTGTCCACGCTGGTGATCGCCGTCGTCTTCCTGGCCGGTACGCTCATGCTGCTGTACCCGCCAGCGGCGAGCTGGTTCTCGCAATACAACCAATCCAAGATCATCAAGGAAATCTCCAGCGACGTGTCCCACGAGGGCAGCTCCACGATTTCCCAGGAGCTGCATCGGGCCCGGGAGTACAACGAGGAACTGGTTGGCGGCGGCTTGCTGGCTCCGGGCAGCAATATCCCTACCAGCAACGGATCGGTGCGGGAAGATACCGAGTACGATTCTCTGCTCAACGTCAACAGCGAGGGGCTCATCGGCCGGCTGCGTGTTCCGTCCGTGGACATCGACCTGCCGATCTACCACGGTACCGATGACCAGACCTTGCTCAAAGGCGTCGGGCACCTGCAGGGCACCGCGCTGCCTGTGGGCGGGCAGTCCATGCATGCGGTGCTGACCGCTCACCGCGGGCTGCCTGAGGCCAACCTGTTCAATGATCTGCCCCAGGTGAAAATCGGCGAGACCTTCAGCATTGAAGTCTTCAATGAGGTACTGACGTACCGGGTGGTTGAAACGCAGACGGTAGAGCCGGATGAAACGAAGGCGCTGACCCCGCAATTCGACAAGGATCTGGCCACCCTGGTCACCTGCACTCCCCTAGGCATCAATACGCATCGCATGCTGGTCACCGGAGAACGCGTGCACCCTACCCCGCGTGCAGATCTGGAAGCCCTCGGCTCCACTCCTGAGATCCCGGGCTTCCCCTGGTGGAGCGTCTGGCTCGGATCAGCACTGCTGCTCCTGGGGACTTGGGTGTTTCTTGCAGGTCGCCCTCGTTCTGGCAGGAACATCGGCGTCTAGTCCTAGTCCGCAGCGGCTGGTTTGCGCCTCGCTTGCTAGCGCGTCGAGCGCAGCGAGAAGAACAGGAAGCTCAAGAACGCGTCGCGTTCACGCAAGGCTTCTGGGATCACGCCTTCGGGCGCATCCTTGATATACGGCGGCTCCCAGACACGCTCCACCGCGAACCCCGCGGAGATCAGCGCCGTCATGGTTTTGTGCAAAGGCCGATGCCAATAGGTCAGTTCGGCCGGCTTTCCCTTGAAAGTCACTTCGTCGGTGTACTGGGTGAGCTGGAAGTAGTCCTGGCCGCGGTGGTTGAAGGGGTAGAGAATCGGGTGGTTCACCGACATGATGAGCCGGCCGCCGGGCTTGAGCACCCGGCGGACTTCCTCCAAGGCGTAGCCCCAGTCCGGCAAGTAGTGGAACACCAAGGAAGCAATGGCATCGTCAAAGCTGTTGTCGGCATACGGGAGCTTCTCCCCCAATGTCGCCACTTTCAGGTCCGCGTCCTCGCCCAGCCGCTGGCGTGCCAGATCCACCATGGCCCGGCTGGTGTCGAAGCCCGAGACGCTCGCGCCACGGCTCATGAGTTGTTCGGACAGAGGACCGGCGCCGCAGCCGATATCCAGGATGTTCCGGCCAGCAACCTCTCCCGCCAGTTCCAAGGTGGCCGGCCGCTCATAGTAGGCGTTCAGCATGCTGAATTCGTTCTCGTCAGCGTAGTCTTGGGCGAAATCGTCGTAGTTGCTTTCCTGTGGCACGGGCGCACTCCTTTGCATGGTTTTGCCCGAGCCTAGCAAAGGCTTCAACTAATCATTGGGAAAACACTCGACTGCTCGGGTAACGCTTTGACGGCAATAGCCGCAATCGATCACAATCGCGTCCAGACATAGTTTCTATTCCCAGTCCAGATTAGAATCAGCACATGGGACCGATCAGTGCCCATGCTCGCTCGACTTTCCATGGGGAGAAATTGAATAAATTAGTTCAGCGTTCACTCGCTGTCATCGCTTCGGGAGCACTTGTATTCTCCGGTGTCTCCGCGGCCTCGGCCGCTCCGTTGCCCACCAGCATTTCATCTGCCAGCATCGTTGCTGCGAAGAAAAAGGCTCCTGCGGTAACCATCAAGAAAATCGGCACGAAAACGGTCAAGGGTTCAGCCAAGGCGACTATCAAGCCTAGCTATTCCAAGGCAAAGAACGTGAAGATCAAGTCGGCGTTGCTGAAGGTGGTCAAGGGCAAGAAGACCGTCGCCAGCAAGAAGAAGTCCGTCAAGCTTGCAGCGGGCACCTACAAGGTCACCACCACGGTCAAGTACCAGTTCAAGGGCAAGACCTCGACCGTGCAGAAGACGCAGACCTTGCTGGTGAAGAAGGCGGCCGCCAAGCGTTCCGTGAAGATGAGCGGCAAGGCGAAGAACTGCCCTGCGGGCTACCCGGTGAAGGGCAACCGCACCGGCAGCCAGAAGGAGTGGAAGTACCACGTCAAGGGACAGCGCTTCTACAACATCACGAAGCCAGAAGAATGCTTCAAGACTGCAGCTGATGCGCGCAAGGCCGGCTACCGGGCTTCGAAGCTCTAAGCCTGCCTGGCTGGTATCCGACCCAGCAGACTAAAAAATCGACCTCGGTTGCTTCCCAAATGGAAAGCAACCGAGGTCGATTTATTGTGTGCAGATTATGCAGGCAGCCGCATGATTAGCGGGCTACCGAACCATCTACGTAGTCATCCGAGGATGCATCCGAGATCCAGGAGAACAGCGAGCGCAGTTCGCGGCCGGTGGTCTCGATTGGGTGGGCTTCGCCCTTGGCGCGCAGTTCCTTGAACTCCGGAGCGCCGGCCTTCTGGTCTTCCATGAAGCGATTGGCGAATGCACCGGACTGGATATCAGCCAGCACAGCCTTCATGTTTTCCTTCACCTCTGGGGTGATCACGCGTGGGCCGGAGACGTAGTCGCCGTACTCAGCGGTGTCGGAGATCGACCAGCGCTGCTTGGCGATGCCGCCTTCCCACATCAGGTCGACGATCAGCTTCAGCTCGTGCAGCACCTCGAAGTAGGCGATTTCCGGCTTGTAGCCAGCTTCGGTCAGGACCTCGAAGCCGTACTGGACCAGCTGGGAGGTGCCACCGCACAGCACAGCCTGCTCGCCGAACAGGTCGGTTTCGGTCTCTTCGGTGAAGGTGGTCTCGATAACGCCGGCACGGGTGCCGCCGATGCCTGCAGCGTAGGACAGTGCCAGTTCCTTGGCGCCGCCGGTGAAGTTCTGCTCCACGGCGATCAGGTCAGGGATGCCGCGGCCGGCTTCGAATTCGCGGCGCACGGTGTGCCCTGGCGCCTTGGGAGCAACCAGTGCAACGTCGACGTTGGCTGGTGGCTGGATGAAGCCGAAGCGGATGTTGAAGCCGTGGCCGAAGAACAATGCGTTGCCCTCTTCGAGGTGCTCGGCGATCGACTCGGTGTAGACCTGGGCCTGGACCTGGTCCGGGGTCAGGATCATGATGACATCTGCCCAAGCCGCTGCCTCGGCAACGGTAGCTACCTTCAGGCCTTCGGCCTCGGCCTTGGCGCGGGACTTGGAGCCCTCAGCCAGGCCGACGATAACCTCGACGCCCGAGTCGCGCAGGCTCAGTGCGTGGGCGTGGCCCTGGGAGCCGTAGCCAATGACAGCTACCTTCTTGCCCTGGATGATCGAGAGGTCTGCGTCGTCTTCGTAGTACAGATCAGCCACTGTAATTCTCCTTATTTGTGCTTCTGGTAAAGAAGTCTTGTGCTTAGGCACTTTTGCTTTCTTCTAAGCTAGGTGCCAAATACCTAAATTTGTAGTTCGTGTCTCTTGAAGTCGTTGTGCGCTTAGGCGGACAGCGTCTTCAGGGCACGGTCGCTCATCGACTTTGTTCCGCGTCCCACGGCCAGCGTTCCGGCCTGGACGATCTCGCGGATGCCGAATGGCTCAAGTACTGCCAGCAGTGCTTCGATCTTCGCCGCATTGCCGGTGGCCTCGACGACCAGCGAGTCCGTGGATACGTCGATCACCGATGCGCGGAACAGCTCCGCGGCCTGGGTGACCTGCAGTCGCGTCGCCGCATCGGCGCGCACCTTGATCATGATGTGGTCGCGCTGCACCGAGGTTTCCGGCAGCAGTTCCACGATCTTGATGACGTTGACCAGCTTGTTCAGCTGCTTGGTGACCTGCTCCAGGGAATCCCCTTCGGCGTCCACCACCACGGTCATGCGGCTGATGCCGGCAATTTCCGTGGGGCCCACGGCCAGCGAGTGAATGTTGAAGGCACGGCGGGCGAAGAGGCTGGCGACGCGGGTGAGCACGCCGGGAACGTCTTCAACCAGTACCGAAAGCGTATGCTTTGCCATGTTCTAGTCCTCCTCTTCCCATTCAGGGGTCATGCCGCGGGCAATCTGGATCTGGTCGTTGCTGACTCCCGATGGCACCATTGGCCACACCATGGAGTCGGCCGAGACCACGAAGTCGATGACTACCGGACGGTCATTGATTTCCAATGCCTTCTGGATGGTCGCATCGATATCCTCGTCGCGTTCGCAGCGCAGGCCCACGCAGCCGTAGGCGTCGGCCAGCTTCACGAAGTCCGGAATCCGGGCGGTTCCGTGGCCGGTGTTCAAATCGGTGTTGGAGTAGCGGCCATCGTAGAACAGCGTCTGCCACTGGCGGACCATGCCCAGCGACGAGTTGTTGATGATGGCAACCTTGATGGGGATCCGGTTGATCACGCAGGTAGCCAGTTCCTGGTTGGTCATCTGGAAGCAGCCATCTCCGTCAATGGCCCAGACCACGCGGTCCGGCTGCGCCACCTTGGCGCCCATGGCGGCAGGAACCGAGTAGCCCATGGTGCCCAGGCCGGCAGAGTTCAGCCACGAGCGCGGGCGCTCGTACTTGACGAACTGCGCTGCCCACATCTGGTGCTGGCCCACGCCTGCCACGTAGACGCCTTCTGGACCGGTCAGCTCGCCGATGCGCCCGATGACGTTCTGCGGAGCCGAGAGCCCGTCGTGGGTTTCGGTGTAGCCGATCGGGTAGGTTTCGCGCAGGCGGTTGAGCAGTCCCCACCAGCCGGCCAGATCCTGCTGGGCTTCGTTCTCGAAGCGCGAGGCGCAGGCCTCGTGCAGCTGCGGGATGATTTCATCCAGCGAGCCGACGATCGGCACATCTGCCACGCGGTTCTTGGAGATTTCCGCAGGATCGATATCGGCGTGGATCACCTTCGCGTTCGGCGCGAAGGTGGAGAGCACTCCGGTGACGCGGTCATCGAAGCGGGCCCCGAGGGTAATGAGCAAATCCGACTGCTGCAGTGCGGTGACTGCAGAGACGGCACCGTGCATGCCTGGCATGCCCACGTGCTGTTCATGCGAGTCCGGGAAGGCACCGCGTGCGGTCAGCGTGGTGACCACCGGCGCGTTGATGAATTCCGCGAATTCCTTGAGCTGCTCATGGGCGTTGGCCTTGATCACGCCACCGCCGACATACAGCACCGGGCGGGTTGCCGAAGCGATGAGCTTGGCGGCTTCGCGCAGCTGCTTGTTGTGTCCGCGGGTGACCACGCGGTAGCCCGGCAGGTCGACCTTTGGCGGCCATGAGAAGGTCATGTCGCTCTGCTGGGCATCCTTGGTGATATCCACCAGCACCGGGCCGGGACGGCCGGTCTGCGCCAGGTAGAACGCGCTGGCCAGCGTGCGCGGAATGTCTTCCGCGTTGGTGACCAGGAAAGCGTGCTTGGTAATCGGCATCGTGATGCCGACAATGTCTGCTTCCTGGAATGCGTCAGAGCCAATGAAAGCGCTATTGACCTGACCGGTGATTGCCACCATTGGCACCGAGTCCATATTGGCATCGGCCAGTGCGGTGACGAGGTTGGTTGCGCCTGGTCCGGAAGTAGCGATGCATACGCCCACTTCCCCGCTCACCATGGCGTAACCCTGTGCGGCATGGCCGGCACCCTGTTCGTGGCGGACCAAGATGTGGTTAATCTTGGTCGAATCCATCAGTGGATCATAGGTGGGAAGGATGGCCCCACCTGGTAATCCGAAGACGTCTTTGACGCCCAGTTCTTCCAGCGAGCGGACGATGGCTTGTGAGCCCGTCATCTGTGTGGGAGCAACGATATTATTCGGACCCTGTACCGGGTTCGAAGCCTCCACGACGGAAGAGACAGCGGCGGCGGCATCCTTGGTTCGATTGATTGACTTCGCAACCGACGCCGGATTGGCGGGTGTTGAGTTGCTCATCGGGATCCTTTCCATATCTATCTCTTCGTTTGCGCATAAAAAACGCCCCGCGGCCGTCACTACTGACGAAAGGGGGCTTGCGCGTTACCGACGTACTGTCCGTGGTGTTGGACAGTGTCTCAGGCTCCGCGCCTGATAACTAGTAGTACATCGGTGTTTGTTTGCATGCCTCTAGTTTTCTCCACCTCACGGCAAAGAGCAACTAGACACCCTGTTTATCTCATTATATGAGATGGATGTCCAAGCCTTGGACGCGACACCGCGAACAAGCCTTGGCTTTTCGCTCCCCAGGCACCAAAAGCGCCTGTCGAAACGGGATTAGCTGGAGACAAGCACCAGCTGCCGGGAATGCGCATCGCTCGCGCTGCGCACCCCTTGCTCCAAGGAAGCCACCTGCCAGGCAGTTGGTTTCGCTTGCAGCGTTGAGCCGGGAAAGGCATGAGTTCCGTCGATGGCCACACGGGCGCATGGCTTGACGACTGAATTAGCATCCTGGCTCATTAATCCCATTCTAGAAGTCAATATGACCAATCAGATAACCCATGACGTGCCGATGACACATTTCGATAAATGTTGCGACTGGTCAAATTGTCCAAAGTTATCGGTAGAGTATTGGTTATGGACAAGCGCCCAGACGAAAATCCAACCCAGCAGGTAAAGGCCCGCCTCCATGAGGCCTTCGACTCGCAGATCCCCAACTTCGCCAGCTACAATCTCGTGGCGGGCACCGGCATCGCCGGCTCCGGAGGGCTCAAGGTCATTGGATATCGGCGCCAACCAGCGGAACTGATTATTGCGCCAGTGAATGCCAGCAGCTTGGAAGCATCCGAGGATGCGATCAACATCAACAATACGAATGTGAACCAGCTCGCCGAGCTCAGCGATGGCGGCTACGAAATCGCGATCTCTTCGGGCCGGGTGTTCCGCTTCAGCATTCCCGAAGCGCCGAGCATCGACTTGCATGTCGATGATGCCATCAGCATTGGTGCCACCATTGACCAGAAATCGGATGCAGAGGACTTCGCTGATTTCATGGACCACTTCATGAACACCATCGAAGGCACCGAGAACTTCGTATAACCAGCAAGAGAATTCGCCATAGCAAAGGCCATCCCGCCAGCTAGCTCCATTGGAAGCTATGCGGCGAGATGGCCTTTTCGCTTACAAAGCCCCGGGATGATTCCCGCGGTAGTCGGAGGCGAGCAGCTGCCCTTCGACGGTGAGGATCTCAACCCGGTCCAACTCGATTGATTCGTAGCCGACGGAGGTCATGACCCGTTCGGCATAGCCGGCAGCACTGCCCTCCGCGATCCAATCACTGCCCTCCACCACAATGGCGAGCACGCCCTGGACCGGAGAGAGCCACCCCACGGTGGCGTACTGGATGGAATCCTCGGCGAATGAATGGAAGCCTGCTGCGCCCTGGCCATTGAGGTACTGGAAGATCTTCTGATCCGCCCATTCCTGGCGCCCTTCGACTTCCTGGAGGTTGTCGGCATACTTCGGCAAGGCCGCGATCAGCGGGCTCACGCCAGGAGTTTGCGCGGATGCTTCGAACTGGAGCGGGGCACAGCTGGCCAGGGACGAAGCCAGCACCAGGCCGCCGGCGACCACACTGGCCCTGCGCAAGGCATGGATGGCCGCGCCGTGCCGCTGGATACCGGAAGAAATTACTTGAAGCACCATGCAATTGAGCATAGCCAATGACCCGGACAATTCCACAGGAATCATCCAGCACGGGATTCCACGCGGCGGACCCGGAATCAGCCCTGCTTGGCCTGGTACAGGGACATCCCTGCAGCCTGCATCACCAGCCACGGGCTGAAGGCCCACGGGGTGGCGCGCAGGGCTTCACCGAGTTGTGCCGGATCCACCCAGCAGTAGTCCATGACTTCGTCCGGGTTCGCAGAGATCTCGCTGTCGATTATCGCGGTGAAGACCGGGCAGATTTCGTTCTCCACAATGCCCGAGGCATCCACGGCGCGATAGCGGAAGTCCGGCAGCGCCGATTCGATGCGGCTGACCTTGAAGCCGAGCTCATGGGCCGCGTGGCGCGTAATGGCTTCTTCGAAGCTCTCGCCGGGCTGGGGATGCCCGCAGAAGGAGTTCGTCCAGACCCCTGGCCAGGTCACCTTGGACAGGGCGCGACGCGTCACCAGCACCTGGCCGGCTTGATTCTGCACATGGCAGGAGAATGCCTGGTGCAGCACGGTATCCGTGGTGTGAACCAATTCTTTCGGGCGCGTGCCAATAGGCTGGCCTTGATCCGAAAGCAAAATGACGTCCATTGAAATCCTTGAATCCCATCCGGGTCTAGTAGGTGAAAAGTGCCGAAAAGATCAGGAGCATGGTCAGCAGGAAACCGCACAGGTAGTTGATCCACAGGAATCTCTTCCATCCTCGATTAACCGTACCCGAGCTTGCATCGCTGATTCCAAGATGGGGTAGGACGTTGAGCACATAGGCCAGGGCCAGCACCGCCGCCCAGCGGCCAAGGCCCGAAAGGCCCACCGCCACGAGCGCTCCGGCCAGCAGGTAGGCGGCCAAGACCAGGTAGATGGTCGTGCGGGCCGACAAGGCGGTGGCGATCGAGGACAGCCCGCCTTGGCGATCGGGAACAATATCCTGGATGGCGCCCAGGGCATGGCTGGCCATCCCCCAGAGCAGGAATGCGCAGAAGACCAGCCACTGCTCGGCCTGCACGCTGGCGCCAGCCAGCACCCACCCGTAGACCGCCGGGGAGACGAAGTGCACCGCGCTGGTCAGCGAGTCCAGCCCGGGCCTTTCCTTGAAGCGCAGCCGCGGTGCGGAGTAGGCCAGCACCGCAAGGATGGACACGGCCAGAACGAGGTTGGCTGCGCCGTCCCCGGCCGCCGCGAGCACCGCGAGGAACGGCGCGGCGCACAGGACGCAGGCGATGAGCAGAGCCTTATGGCTCTGCTTGGACAGCAGCGCCCCCTCGATTCCTCCCTTGCGCGGATTGCGCAGGTCCGACTCGTAGTCGAAGACGTCGTTCACGCCATACATCAGCAGGTTATAGGGGAAGAGGAAGAACACCGTGCCCAGGACCAGGCGCCAATCGATCCCGCCGCCGGCCAGCAGATAGGCGGCGGCAAACGGGTAGGCGGTATTCACCCAGGAGATGGGGCGTGAGCTCGCTACGATTCCGCGGATCATGAAGCGTCCTTTCTGTGGCTGCGGGCACCGAGCAGCCACCACAGCCCGGGAACCAGGAAGACCGCGCAGGCGGCGTAGAAGAAGTCTTCAATCGGGGCCAGGCCCAGATGCACCCCGGACAGCGTCCCGCTGCCGTAGCCGAACAGCCCGGCGTAGATCATCAGGTTGTCGAAGATCGCGGTGAGCAGGAGCATCAGGGCCATGGCGGCGCCCAGCGGCTTGGCTACCGAGCGCAGGCGCTGCTTGCTGGCGGCCAGCCCGGCGGCAAAGACGGCCACGGCTGCCAGAAGAAAGCAGAGGCTCAATTCAAGGAACATGGTTCTCCCCCAACGTGCGCTTGGATGCTTTCGGGTTTCGGTTGCGCAGCATGCCGGCCAGCACCGGCAGCCCGGTGAAGGCAATCATGGCGCAATAGCACAGGAAGACCAGGAAGAAGACTTCTTCCAAGGGGAACTGCTCGCCCACCATGATTCCGGTCATGAGCTCCGATTCCTTATGCAGGAAGATGCCCTGCCTGATGGCCAGCACATCCCAGAGCACGAAGAATCCGGTGCCCAGCCCCAGGGCCAGGATCCCGCGCACCGGGTGGCGGAAGATGAAGAGCTTTCCCTTCGCGTCCAGCAGCCCCATGCAGACCAGCAGTGCCAGCAAGATGCCCAGGTAGATCATGCTCCGGCCTCCTGCCGCACCGTGGCCGCGAAGTTTTCGTCCATGGGCCCCGCGGATTTGATCCCGAGCACCGCTTTGGCAGCCAGTTCCCCGCTGATCAGGCACATCGGCACGCCGATTCCAGGGCGCACGGTGCTGCCGGCATAATGCAGCCCGCCCACCTTGGCGCTGCGGTTGCCCGGACGCAGCATGGCGCTTTGCCCCAGGGTATGGGCCAGGCCCAGCGCACCGCCTTTGAAGGCGCCGTACTGCTGGACGAAGTCCCCCGGGCCGATGCTCTGGCGCACCACGATCCGCTCGCGAAGATCCGTGATGCCAGCCCATGCGGCCAGCTGGTCGATGGCCGCGTCGGCCACCGCTTCCACCGCGGCATCTCCTGCACCATCGGCTGCGCCAATCCCCCATTCGGGCATGGCCGGAGCCGGAACCAGGATGAACAGGTTCTCGCAACCCTCCGGGGCCACCGAGGGGTCGGTGGCACTGGGCTTGCAGACATAGATGCTGGTTTCCGCCTCCAGCATCCGCCCTTGGCGAATCCTCGAGAAATTCTCTTTCCAGTCGGTGGTGAACAGCAAGTTGTGGTGCTCCAGCTGCGGCAGCTTGCCGCTGATGCCCAGGCAGAGCAGCACCGCGCTGGGGCCGGGGTCCTTGCGCTGGAAGCTCTTGGCGGTATGGGTCTGCAGCGCTTCGGGCAGCAGTTGGCCTTCCAGGTGGCGCACATCGGCGGCTGCGATCACCTGGGTCGCCGGGGTGAGCTGCTGCCTGCCGTGCGCGTCGATCCAGCGCACCGCGCTGACCCGGGGATTTTTTCCTGCGCTGGTTTCAATGGCCGTTGCGGTGGCTGAGAGATGGATGTCCGCTCCGTGTTTCCGGGCCAGTTCAGCCATGGCATCGGCCACCGCAGCGAAGCCTCCCATCGGGTATTTCACCCCGTCGGTGAGGTCCAGGTGGCTCATCAGCTGGTAGAGCGCAGGGGTGCGGCTCGGGCTGGAGCCCAGGAACACCGCCGGGTATCCGAGCAGCTGGCGGATCTCATTGCTGGAAAAGCGCCGGGCCACATGGCTTTCCAAGCTGGAGGCCAGCAGCTGGGCCAGTTGCGGGGTCCGGCGCAGGATCCGCGGGTGCAGCAGGGAGGTGAGCGAATTGAAATCGTCATAGAGGAAATGCTCCAAGGCCAATTCATAGCCTTCCTTCGCGGTGCGCAGGTACCGCCCCAAGGCTGGGCCGCTGCCCGGTTCCAGGGCTTCAAAGAGTCCGCTGGCCGCGGCGCCGGTTCCGACATCCACCGGTTCTTCGCGGCCCTGGAAGAAGGTGCGGTAGCCGGTGGCCAATTCGCGCAACTCCAGCTGTTCGCTGGCACTGGTGCCCATGAGCTTGAACCAGTGCTCGAAGACCTCGGGCATCAGGTACCAGGAGGGGCCGGTGTCGAAGCGGAAACCGTCGCGCTCCAGGCGCCCTGAGCGTCCGCCTGGATGCGGCTGCTGCTCGATCAAGGTGACCTTGCAGCCTCGGGCGGCGAGCAACCCGGCGCTGGCCAGGCCGGAGAATCCGCCCCCGATGACTACGACTTCTCTTTGTGCGTGGTTCATCTGCTTGCTACTTCCATTCTTGGCTTGCGGCCGGTGGTGCCCCGGGTGCCCAGCAGCACGCGGGCGGCGATCAGCGCCTTGCGCGGGGCGGAGACCGAGATGCGGGTGCGCAGCAGCTGGGAGGCCGGGGCCTTGTCCAGCTGGGAGTTCAGTTCGCGGAACAGGTCATGGGCCAGGCGCACCGCCCGGGCAGCTGACGGGGCCAGGTAGGGCAGGCCGGCACGGGCCTGGGCCAGATCCTGCTCGATCTGTGCAACCAGCAGCGCCTTGCTTGGCTCATCGAATCCTGCCGGGTCCAGGCCGGGAAAGTAGCTGCGTCCCAAATCTTCGCTGTCTTCTGCCAGGTCGCGCAGGAAGTTGACCTTCTGGAAGGCCGCGCCCAGGCTGCGGGCGGCGTGCTTGGCGCACTGCGCCTCGGCAGGCGTCAATTGTGGCGCGGCGGGCATCGCCTGGAAGACCTGCAGGCACATCAGCCCGATGACTTCGGCCGAGCCATAGATGTAGTCCTGCAAGCTGCGCGCATCATGCTGCCCGGTGCCCAGGTCCGCGCGCATGGAGGCGAAGAACGGGGCGGTGAGCTCGGCGTGGATGCCGGTGGCCCGGGCGGAAATGGTGAAAGCGTGGACCACCATATTGGTGCTGTACCCGCGTTCCATGGCGCGCAGGGTTTCTGCTTCCAGCTCGTCCAGGCACGCGGCGATGGCCTGGTTGTCCAGGCCGGCCTGGCAGGCCACCCCGTCCACGATTTCATCGGCCAGGCGCACCAGCGCGTAGATATTGGCGATGTGCCTGGCGCTGGCGGCATCGAGCAGCCTGCAGGCCAGCGAGAACGAGGTGGAGTATTCGCCCAGCACCACTCTGGCGCTGCGCTGGGCGGTGCGCGAATAGTGCTCCAAGGCAGCGGTGCCTGCGGTGCTGTGTGGGGAATTGTCAGGTTTCATGGCGTTCAGCTGCTTCGATCCAGGATCAGGCCGGTGCATTCGCGCAGCAGCGTCCGGGCTTCTTCGGGCAGATCCAGGAAGGCCGCGGAGCCGGTGGCCCGCGAGCACAGCTGCTGGGCCAGCTGCCGGGCGAAGCGCTCGGCCCCCTGCGCGGCCAATTCCTGGCGGATCCGGCCGGCATCCACTGTTCCTTCGCGGAATCCGCCCAGCAGCTTGGCGAATTCGGGTTGCTCGCTGGCCAGGGCCAGCAAGATGGTGCTCTTGAATTCGCGCAAGTCCGATTCCACCGGCTTGCCGGTGCGTGCCGGGTCCCCGAAGGTGCCCAGCACATCATCGATGATCTGGTAGGCCACCCCGAGCTGGCAGCCCACCGCGCCGATGGCCTCGGCCTGTCCGGGGTGCGCCCCGGCCAGCAGTGCCCCTGCCTGCAGCGGCAGCTGGAAGGAGTAGGCCGCGGTTTTCATCTGCTCCATGCGCAGCACCTGGCTGGTGGTCGCCGGAGCCGGGCCCAGCGAGTAGAGCAGGTCCTCGAGTTCTCCGGCCCCTGCCTGCTCGATGGCTTGGAAGAAGGCCTGCTGCACCCCGGCTTCGCTGTCGCTTCCGGCCGAGGCCCTGGCCGCAAGCTTGATCGCTTCGCTGATCAGCAGGTCCCCGGCGATGATGCCCACGGAATTGCCCGCATGCTCGGCATCGGCCCGGTTCCGGCCGCTGGCGATGGCGTGGTCGCGGTAGAGCGCCGAGATGGTCTTTTCCCCGCGGCGCACGAAGTCGCGGTCCACCACGTCGTCGTGGATCAGCAAGGCGGCGTGCAGCAGCTCGAAGGCGCAGCCCAGGTCGATGGCGCGGGCCTCATTGCGTCCGCCGAAGGCCCGGTAGCCGAGCATTACCAGCCCCGGTCGCATCAGCTTGCCGGTAGCCAGCCGTTCGGAGATCCGGGACCAGAGCAGCGCAGTCTGCGCGGAGTAGGCGGCGCTGCGGCGCTGGGCCTGCGTGGCCAGCAATTCCAGCCGATCGCTGATGGCGCGCCGGGTGGGTGCATCGATGAGCCCGCCTGAGGCTGGCGCGCCAGCCGCTGCGGCCGGCGGGGCCTGGTGTGTGGTGGTGTGCATTCTCATGGTTCCCTACTGAAAGGATGTGGTGGGGTTTGCTTGGTTCTCTTCGCTGGTCGCGGTGTCCCGCGTTGCCAGCTCTCGCCGGGCATCGTCGAGCAGCGCGCCCAGATTCCTGCGGGACGGCTCGTCCAGCTGCGCGTAGAACGTGTGCAGCTTGCGCAGCAGCACCTGCCCTGGCCCGGTGGACACCGGGAAATTGGGTCCCTGTGCCACCAGGGTGCGCCGCCGGTCCGCGGCATGGTGCCTTCTTTCAACCATCCCGCGGGCTTCGAGCCGGTCCAGCACCGAGGTGATTCCTGCCGATGACACTCCCAGTTCGCGGGCCAGTTCCCCGGAGCTGGGCGTTTGCATGGAACGCAGCAGGTTCACCGCACGCAAATCTGTATCGTTCAGGTCGAGGCTGTGGCGCAGGCGCGCTTCGCTCAGTGCATAGGACCGCTGGAGCTTGAGCAGCAATCGAAACACTTCCGAGGCAATCAGCGGACGTGAACAATCCATGATAACTTCTCTCACCTAGTTGATATTTAGCTTTTCTAGATACATCATGGTTTAACTATCTCGTTTTGTCGACTCGAAGCGGGAAAAATTTTCAACCGACATCAGGAGCACACGATGAGCAGTTCCACGGATTCCCCGAATTTTCCCTATCGAGCCCCCGCGTCAGCCACATCCTGGGCACTGCCGGTGTTCACGGCGATTGCCCTGGTCCTGGCCATTGCCGTTTCATTCATCGGAAGCGGGGCCCTGGGCGGAACTCCGGTCCAGCAGGCAGCCGGTGGCTATCTGGGCGCTGACTCGACGCTGCTGGCCCCCGCGGGTCCGGCCTTCTCCATCTGGAGCGTGATCTACGCCGGGCTGGCCGTCTACGGAATTTTCCAGCTCACCCCCGCCGTACGCCGCTCGGCCTGGGCCGCTAAGCTGCGGATTCCCGCGCTGCTTTCGGCATTGCTGAACGCCGCATGGATTACCGTGGTCCAGCTGGGCTGGCTGGGCGCCAGCGTCGCGGTGATCTTCATCCTCGTCGCGTGCCTGGCTTGGATGCTGACCATCATGGTGTCAGGCACCCCGGCCTCGCGCACCGAATACTGGATCATGTGGCTGACCTTCGGCATCTACCTGGGCTGGGTCTGCGTAGCCAGCATCGCCAACACCTCGGCATGGCTGCTCTCCCTGGGCTTTGGCCAGGACGCCTCCTGGGCACCAGGCGCGGCGGTGGCACTGCTGGTAGTCGCAGCCGCCATCGGGATGGGCACCACCGCCTACTCGGGCAGGATCTTCACCGCCTTGGCCATCGCCTGGGGCCTGGGCTGGATCGGCGTGAGCCGGCTGGCCGGAACCAACCAGTCTGAACTGGCCGGGTACGCCGCGCTGGGCTGCGCCGCGCTGCTCCTGCTCGGATCCATGGTGATCGCCTGGCGCAAGCGCGGTGTTCGAACTCTATGAGCCTGATAGCAGTGACCGGAGCAACCGGATATATCGGCGGACGGCTGGTGCCCCTGCTCTTGCGCAACGGGCACCAGGTCAGGGTCTTCACCCGTGATGCGCAGCGCCTGCGCGATACCCCGTGGCGCGGCCAAGTCGAGATCGTCGAGGGAGACCTGCAAGATGAGCACGCCGTGGCCAAGCTCTGCCAGGACGCGGACCTGCTCTACTACCTGGTGCACTCGATGTCCGGGACCCGGGATTTCGCGGCCCAGGAAAAAGCGTGCGCGCAGGTCATGGCGCAGGCCGTACGCGAACAGGAGGTCAGCCAGCTGGTCTACCTTTCCGGGTTGCATCCTGCCGGCGAACTCAGCGAGCATCTGGCTTCGCGCGTGGCCGTGGGGCAGATCCTGTCAGCGGCCGCCAGCACCCTGGTGCTCCAGGCGGGCCTGGTGATCGGCTCCGGCTCGGCCAGTTTCGAAATGGTCAGGCACCTGAGCGATGTGCTGCCGGTGATGCCGGCCCCGCGCTGGGTGCTGAACCAGGTCCAGCCCATCGCCATCCGCGACACCTTGCACTACCTGGCCGCCTGCGCCGAGCTGGCTCAGCCCGCGCAGGGAACCTATGACATCGGCGGCCCCGGCACCTACAGCTACGCGCAGCTGATGAAGATCTACGCCCAGGTGGCCGGCCTGCGCGAGCCGAAAGTCTGGCCGTTGCCGCTGCTGACCCCGCGGCTGGCTTCGCACTGGGTCAATTTGGTGACGCCCCTGCCGCGCACCTTGGCTTCCGCGCTGGTGCAGTCGCTGCAGCATGATTGCGTCATGGGCTCGCGGGACATCGATAAGCTGATTGCCCCGCCGGCCCAGGGCTTGTGCGACTATCCGCGGGCGGTGCAGCTGGCACTGGAGAAGATGGACGCCGACGCGGTGCAAACCAGTTGGGCTACCGCCCAGCCGATTTCGGCACCCGCCGAACCGCTGCCCTCTGATCCGGATTGGTCCGGGCGCAAGGCCTATACCGACATCCGCCGCATCAGCACCACGGCAACCGAGGCGCAGCTCTTCAGCGTGCTGCATCGGCTCGGCGGGGAATCACCGTATTTCGCTTTCCCGGCCCTGTGGAAGCTGCGGGGCCTGATGGACAAACTGGCAGGCGGCGTGGGGTCGCGGCGCGGACGCCGCTCGCACAGCACGCTGGCACTGGGAGATGTGGTGGATTGGTGGCGCGTGGAATCCCTGGAGGAAAACAGCTTGCTGCGCTTGCGCGCGGAGATGCGCGCCCCGGGCCAAGCATGGCTGGATTACCGGATCGACAAGCGAGCTGACGGGCGAAGCGAACTGATCCAGCGAGCGGTGTTCTTCCCGCGGGGCTTGGCCGGACGCTGCTACTGGTGGGCGGTATACCCGTTCCATGGGGCCATTTTCCCGGCCACCATCAAGAACATTGTGCGCGCTGCGGAAAAGCAGGTAGCTGGCTGAGTGTCCGGCACGTCCCCGGGACTACTCCGCTTCGCCGGCAGCGGTTGAATCGAGGCTGCTTTCCAAGGCATCGGAGGTCCCGGCAAGGAACCGGATCACTACCTCCCGCTCCTCGGGGCTCATCGCGTTGGCCACTTCGAATCTCTTGGCATGGTGCCGCCCCACTTGCTCCCGTGCTGCCAGGTGGGTTTCCTCGGTGACCTCGACGCATTGCGAACGCCGGTCGGTTGGATGCCTGGTGCGCCGCACATGGCCGTGGGCTTCCAAGCGGTCAATCATCTTGGTGACCGATGCGCTGGAAATTCCCAGATACTGGCTCAGCGCACCCGGGGTGACGGATTGGCCCGCATGCTTGGCAGAGATCATCTTGCGGATCGCCCGCATGTCGGTTTCGTTCAGTTTCATGAATTGCTGGGAGCTGCGCATGATGCGGCGTTCGATTTGGCGCATCCGGCCCATTTCAGCCATGATGCGGTCGATTTGCTCCAGATTGGCTGGGGCGATGCCTGCCCGCTTGATCAGGTCCTGGCCAGGATCGGATTCAGAAAGCCCATACATGGTGGGCAGTTCCTTGGCTGCCATGGTGCCCCTCCTCCTCGGATCGCGGCCGCTTGCCTTATTTGGATCATACGCTTGGTCAACCGCTGCGGATGCATGCAAAAACCCTGCGGCCGATGGAATCAGACCGCAGGGTTCAGTTGGTGCGAGTAGAGAGACTTGAACTCTCACGTCCGAAGACACTGGAACCTAAATCCAGCGCGTCTACCAATTCCGCCATACTCGCTAGCGCTACACCGGAAACACTGTTTCCTCGAAGGCGACCTCATTTAGTGTAGCGGAAGTTCTGCCTGATATGAAATCAGCCAAACAAGGGGTCTACTTGGGATCAATGCCCAAGTCACGGCGCAGCTTGGCCACATGGCCGGTGGCACGAACGTTGTACTGCGCCAGCGCGATTTTGCCCTCTTCATCGAGCACGATAGTGGAGCGGATCAGCCCCTCGTAGACCTTGCCGTAGTTCTTCTTTTCTCCCCAGGCGCCGTAGGCTTCAGCCACTGCGTGGTCCTCGTCGGAGAGCAGCGGGAAGTTCAGTTCTTCCTTGGCGGCAAACTTTTCCAGCTTGGCGGTCTTGTCCGGGGAAATACCCAGAACTGCGTAACCCAGGGACTGCAAGGATTCGAGTGAATCGCGGAAATCGCAGGCCTGCTTCGTGCAGCCCGGGGTGGATGCGGCTGGGTAGAAGTACACGATGGTCTTCTTGCCGCGGTAATCAGCCAAGGCAACAGACTTGCCAGCAGCGTCCTGCAAGGTGAAATCAGGGGCCTGGTCACCGATGGACAGACGGTTAGTCTTTTCGGAAGTACTCATGAGCTGATCCTCTTTTCTTTGCGGTATACAAAAAATCCGACCTGACGAATCAGATCGGATCTACTGTGCGCCCTCCGGGACTCGAACCCGGAACCTAATGATTAAGAGTCATTTGCTCTACCAATTGAGCTAAAAGCGCTTCCTCGCTCTGACTAGTTCTTTTTCAGAACTCGTCTTTGCGACGTAGACAATCATAGGCAGAAATGGTGCAAAAGCAAAAATCGGCCAATACCCGACCTGAGAACATAAAAGTCCAAGTCAGATTCATAATATCACTATTTGTCCGGCTTGAAAGTAATCTAAAACACACATGACATCTTGTTCTGCAGTAGTCGTCGAGCACTGAAATGCAGGCAGTCTTGGCATGGGTTCGGCTCTCACCATCCGGGTGGTGAAAGCAATGGAATGATTGTCCACTTACTATCGCGACGGCATGGCAACCTATCCAGGCATCGAACGGCAAACACCAGCGAAGCATGCAGTCGATTGCAGACTGTCAACAGTGCCCGCCCTAGTGACCATGGCCGGCGAAAGCTACTAGGTTCATAGTGTCGTCAGTTGAGGCTAGGCTTTTATCAACCATCACTTGGAGGAATCATGTCGCGCTCGGCCAAACGAATTCTCGGGAACGTCTCTGTATTTGTTGTACTTGTCGCACTTGTGGCCGTACTCGTGGTTTCAGCGACTAGCCCCACGTTGCTGAAGAACGACGCGAAGCTTACTGCTGAAGCAAATGCCGGAACCCCTATTGTTCAGGCGCTGAACACGCCGAGCCCTACCCCACGGTCGACAGCCAACACCCAAAGTACGCCAAAGACGATGAGCGAAGTCAGCCAGGAATGGGCAGATGAAAAAATAACCCAGTACCTAGATGGAAATGGTGCTCATAGTTTCGACGCTTTCCCTGGTAGCGCGCAAGGTGACACGATCCGTTGGAGCTCGCCGTCCGAAGGCAAGCTTGTGATTACCGTAGAGGATGGTTGGTCTTCAGAAGACCTGGAGGCCTATGCGAATCTGGTCTTGATCACGGTTGGCCACGAATCCCCTGAACTCACAAGCGTCACCGTGAAGACCGACAACAATGTGGTGGTCGAAACCGTGGCGGCAAAAACCTCGCAGGACTAGGTCAAAAAGACAGTAACAGCTCTGGTTGCGCTGGATTCCCTCGCCCTAGTGGGTGACCCCTGAGGCTATCGAGGTCGAAGTTAAGCCAATCATCGAGCCAGCTAATGAGTCGAAGCCATCTATCGTGGCTGTGTTCATGCGAGGGAGTCATGAGCCTGCTCGAACGCTATCGACGTGCTGAACTCACTTGATGTTCATATCTTGAAGAGTGCGATCAACGCCCGAGCTTCGGATGCGAACACCGTGGTTGCCTGGAGACCATGGCCCCTTGTCCTTGCCGAGCGCCGTCCTGAACGTGAAGAAGAACCACCGGGATAAACAAAAAGGCCAGACCGAAGCCTGACCTTTGTTTTGTGCGCCCTCCGGGACTCGAACCCGGAACCTAATGATTAAGAGTCATTTGCTCTACCAATTGAGCTAAAAGCGCGTATTTATTTATGCAAACAAGTTGTCTGGTGAACCGAACAAATTGTTCGTGCGCCCCCCGGGACTTGAACCCGGAACCTAATGATTAAGAGTCATTTGCTCTGCCAATTGAGCTAGAGGCGCCCGCTGCGATGTTCTAGAAGCTTTTCGGGCTTCGCGCTTTCGCAACGAGATAAAACTTTACCAGCAATTTCCCTCAGCGCAAATTCGGGGGCCAGTATTCTGCGGTGACCTTCATTACAGGACATGACTAGGGGTTACTACCAAAGCGCGGATCGGGTTTGTACAGTGTTTCCATGAGCACCCAACGAACGATTTCATTCCCGACACAAGATCTGATTGATGCGGTCGGTCCGATCCCGGAAAACCTCAAAGCTGTGCTCTGGGACCTGGAGAGCACCCCCGGAACTGCGCTGGAAGAAATCGACATTGCCATCCTTCCCTATATGTCGAATCCCCAGACGCTGAAGAACATCCGCAAGGCACCGAACGTCAAGATCGTCCAGACGCAGACCACCGGCTTCGACGGAATGGTTGACCTGATTGGCGATCGCGCAAATATCAATACCGCGGCCGGCGTCCACGCGGCGGCTACCGCCGAGATGGCCATCGGCCTGGCCATCGCATCCCTGCGCGGCTACCCGCACGCGGTCCGAGACCAGCAACAAGGCCGATGGAATCCCCAGCAGTGGCCCGGCTTGGCTGATCGGACGGTGGCATTGGTTGGCGTGGGCGGCATCGGCGAAGAGATCCGCAAGCGCCTGGAGCCCTTCGAGGTCAATCTCCTGCGCTTCGGCTCCACGGCCCGCACCGATGAGCATGGCGAGGTCTTCGCAACTTCGGATCTCGCAGCGCGCGCGGCGCAGATCGAAGTGCTGATCCTGATCGTGCCGCTCAACGATTCCACCCATCATCTGGTTGACGCTGATCTGCTGGCTAAGCTTCCCGACGGTGCAACCGTGGTCAACGTCGCGCGCGGCCCGGTGGTGGATACCGAGGCAATCGTGGCAGAAGTCGCTTCGGGCCGCTTGAATATGGCATCGGATGTATTCGATCCAGAACCCCTGCCGGCCGATCACCCATTGTGGCAGCACCCCAATGCCTTGGTCATTCCCCACAACGGCGGCAACACCAAGGCGTTCTTCCCGCGCATGGTGAAGTTGCTCAAGAAGCAGGTGCAGGCCTGGGCCGCGGGCAACGACGGCGAGAACCTCGTGCACCGCAGCTAACAATTTAGCGACAGTTGACGGCTCCGGGAGTTTTGGCTCCCGGAGCCGTGGCCGTGGTGCGCTATCTTTGATAAATACCTTTGCGCACATTTACTTGCTTGTTCCCTGCGCGAAGCAGTACCGCCTGCCATAGGAAGATGAGTCACCCCAGTGCCCGAATTGCCATTGAAACTCGTATCACGACGCGCATTGCTGACCGGTACATTGGCGACTACCGCACTGGCACTGACCGCCTGCACCGGAAACCCGGGGCCCGCGTCCTCCGCTTCGCCCACAGCCTCGGCCAGCGCACCGCGCATTCCCCGGACCCTGCGCCTGGCAGCAGCCGCTCCCCCGGTCAAGCTGGATCCGGCCATCGTGGCAGATAACGAATCCTTCCGGATCACCCGCCAGGTGTACGAGACGCTGGTCGATATCGATCCCGATACCGGTGGCGCCGTAGCCGGCCTGGCCGAATCCTGGACCGAAAGCCCTGATGGCTTGCGCTACACCTTCACCCTGCGCGAAGGCGTGCTCTTCCACGACGGCACCGAATTGACCGCAGAAGCAGTTGTCGCCAACTTCAACCGCTGGGAAAACTTGTCCCCGCAGCTGCGCGCTTCTTCCAGCCAGGGCTTTGCCAATGTTTTCCACTTCGACAGCGACATCCCCAAGCTTCCAACCGCCAAGGAACTCGAAGAAGAGTTCAAGAGCGCTGCCGACGCCAGCGAAGAGGAACTGGCCACCCAGCAGCTGCGCACCAAGCAGCTTGAAGAGCTGACCAAGAAGTTCGACACCAAGCTCTTCGAGGGCAAGTCCGCAGCCGGTTCCGCAAGCTATTTCGAATCGGTCAAGGCAACCGGCAAGTACCTGGTCGCCTTGAACCTGCGCCGCCGGCTGCCAGGGCTGATCGAAGCGCTGACCTTGCCGGGCATGGCCATCGCCGCGCCCAGCGCGTTGACCGGCGGACCCGGGCAGAACCCGGCCGAGTCGCTCTCCACCCACCCGGTGGGTACCGGGCCATACACTTTCGTTTCCCATGAGGACAATGTGGTGCGCCTGGAGATCTTCAAGGACTATTGGAATCAACCGCGGCTGTCCAATAACACCGCGCATCCCGAAGTTGCGCTGATCTCCGCTGTTCCTTCGCCCTACAACCGCGAAGGCGCGCTGCTGGCCGATGAAATCGACGGCTTCGACATGGTCTCGGTGGACATCATGCGCACCCTGGTTCGCAATGCCAAGGTGGTTGTCCAGCGCGATCCCTTCTCCGTGCTCTACCTCGGCATGAACCAGCGCAATAAGTGGCTGGCCAAGCCGGAATTCCGCATGGCCATTGCGCACGCGGTCAACCGCAGCTCGCTGGCTGAGAAGCTGTTCCTGCAAGGGTCCAAGCACGCTTCGACCCTCTTGCCCTCTGCCTTGAGCATTCCGGCACCGGAAGATACGCCGAACCACGATGCGTCGAAGGCCAAGACCTTGCTGGCCGAGTTGGGTTACAAGGGCGAACAGATCGAGTTCGCCTACCCGCTGCAGGTTTCGCGCAACTACCTGCCACTGCCTGAACGCACCTTCGCGCAGATCGCCGAGGACCTCGCCGCAGTGGGGATCCGCATCAAGCCGCGCCCGATTGCATGGACCGACGGCTACGTGCAGACCGTGCAGTCCAAGGACTTCGAGGGACTGCACCTGCTGGGCTTCTCCGGCGGCTACCGTTCGGCAGACGACTTCCTTTCCGGCATTTTGGCGGCCAAGGAGAATGAGTTCGGATACACCTCGACGTTACTTGACTCACAGATCATGCTGGCCCGTTCCATCCCTTCCGGGGAGGAACGGACCGCCGCCTATGCCGATATCCTCAAGACCCTGAACGCGGATCTGCCCGCGCTCCCACTAGTCTTTCCGATCTCTGCGCTGGCGTTTAACGGCAACGTCACCTTCTATCCTCCCTCGCCGATGCTCAATGAGTGCTACGCGGATGTGCAGATGGCAAACTCGCCGTCTATCTCAAGTTAGTGACCGTTAACCCAGTTAACGATTTCTAACCCCCGGGGATATAGGTCTACTCTGGGAGAGAGCAAAGTATCACTGTCGATGGAGATCCTCGTGCCTTCTGAAACGTCAACCGAATCTTTTGACGTAGTACTAATCGGTGCCGGCATCATGAGTGCCACCCTTGGCACCATGATCAACCAGCTGGAACCAACCTGGTCCATTGGTCTTTTCGAGAACCTGGACAAGGCCGGGCAGGAATCCTCCTCCCCTTGGAACAACGCAGGTACCGGCCACTCGGCACTGTGCGAACTGAACTACACCGCTGCCAAGGCTGACGGATCGGTCGATCCGGCCAAGGCCATTGGCATCAACGAGCAGTTCCAGGTTTCCCGCCAGTTCTACTCGTGGGCCGTCGAGAACAACCGCGTTGCCGACAACAGCTTCATCAGCGCCCTGCCGCATATGTCCTTCGTCATCGGCGAGGACCACTCCAAGTACCTGCAGACCCGCTACGAGGCACTGAAGCCCAATGCGTTGTTCGAGGAACTGGAAATCACCAACGACCTGGACACCATCAACCAGTGGACCCCGCTGGTGGCCAAGGGCCGCGATGCCTCGCAGAAGGTTGCCGCATCCCGCGTTGTCTCCGGTACCGATGTCGACTTCGGCCGCCTGACCCGCGACCTGACCGACTCGCTGGGCGCCGCTGGCGCCTCGGTGAACTACGGCCACAAGGTCAAGGGCATCAAGCGTTCGGGCGCCGGCTGGGAATTGAGCGTCAAGGACAACGCTTCGGGCGCAGTCAAGAACGTCAAGGCCAAGTTCGTGTTCGTCGGTGCCGGCGGTGGCGCACTGCCACTGCTGCAGAAGGCTGGCATCGACGAGATCAAGGGCTTCGGCGGCTTCCCGGTCTCCGGTCAGTTCCTGCGCTGCACCGATGAGACCGTCATCAACCAGCACCACGCCAAGGTCTACGGCCAGGCTTCGGTGGGCGCTCCTCCAATGTCGGTACCGCACCTGGATACCCGCTTTGTCGACGGCAAGCGCTCGCTGATGTTCGGCCCCTACGCCGGCTTCTCGATGAACTTCCTGAAGTCCACCGGCCAGCTGGATCTCCCGTTGTCCCTGCGTCCGCACAACATCATCCCGATGCTGGCTGTAGGCAAGGACAACCTGGATCTGACCACTTACCTGATCAAGGAAGTTCTCAAGTCCCGCTCCAAGAAGGACGAGGCGCTGGCCGAGTACTTCCCGGATGCAGATGGTTCCAAGTGGGAGCTGATCACCGCTGGCCAGCGCGTGCAGGTCATCAAGAAGGATGCCAAGAAGGGCGGCGTGCTGCAGTTCGGCACCGAGGTCATCACCTCCTCGGACGGCTCGATCTCCGGCCTGCTCGGCGCTTCGCCAGGCGCTTCGACCGCTACCCCGATCATGGTCGGGCTGCTGTCGCGCTGCTTCCCCAAGCAGTTCGCAGGCTGGGAGTCGAAGCTCAAGGACATGATTCCTTCCTACGGCCAGAAGCTGAACGAGAACCCAGCACTCTACGCTGAGGTCAAGGCAGCCACCGACAAGTCCCTGGGACTGTAGGCACCAAGCACAACGAGAACCGCCCACCAGCATTGGTGGGCGGTTCTCGCGTATCCGGGCACTGGTCGGGCTATGGCCGGTCCAGCGGCTCGCCGTAGGGGTAGTCCACCCAAGCACCAGCGCCAAGGTCGGGGCAATGGCGTTCGGCGCCGTGGCGCGTGCACGAGGCGTCAGCGGGATACCGGTGCCCTTGCAGCAATTTATCGGCCTCGGCCCAGCCCAGGCCGGAGACTTCCCGCCCGTCGGCGTAGCGCAGGGCGTAGCTGAAATAGCGGTAGCGGATCCTGATCAGCCGCCGGATCCCTTGCTGTGCGGTGGCTTGCACCGCAATCGGCATCTGCAGACTCATGTCCCCAGTATTCCATGCGGCCACCAGCCGCCGCCTTCCCTTAAGAATCGGGCAGGCGCTCCAGCACCACTGCGCGCGCCGCGGCATCGGCAGCATTGGCACGTGCGGGCGGGGCTGCCCCAGGCCGCTTCGGGGTAATCCATTGGGATGATTTTGCGTGCTTTACATCTCCCGGTGACTGTTGAGCAATGGCAACCAACTAAAGTTGAGATCAGCCCTTCCCACTGCGACACAGCTAGGACCACACCCGCATGCAGCGCTTGGCCATCTTGTCATTGAAAAACCGGGCGCTCATTGCGCTCATCACGGTTTTCGCCGCCGTCTTCGGCGTGATTTCCATGGGATCGCTCAAGCAGGAGCTGATCCCCGCCCTGGAATTCCCCCAGATCTCGGTCATGGCAACCCAAATGGGCTCCAGCCCCGAGGTGATCGACGAGCAGGTGGCCGAGCCGCTGGAAACCGCTTTGCAGGCAGTTGAGGGCCTGGAATCCTCCACCGCTACCTCGCAGACCGGCTTCACCCGCATCTCGCTGACCTTCGAATACGGCACGGACATGGATCGTGCCCGGACCCAGGTGGAACGGGCCATTGCCAATTCCAAGGCCCAGCTTCCCGAGGATGTCGAGCCCACCGCCTTCGCCGGCTCCATCGCGGACTTCCCGGTCCTGGCCCTGGCCGTCTCCTCGGACCAGTCGCTGGAAGAGCTCAACGACGACGTGGAGCGCCTGACGCTGCCCAAGCTGCAGAAGATCGAGGGGGTCCGCGAGGCCTCGGTCTCCGGTGGCGCCTCCCAGCACATTGCGGTGATCCCGAAAGACGACCAGATGCGCGATGCCGGCTTGGCCGTTACGGATCTGAAGGACGGCATCGAGAACGCCGGCTCCCCCATGCCCATTGGCAACATGGACGTCGATGGCCTGGAACTGCCGGTCATTGCCGGCTCCACCCCGGACAGCTTGGAGGCCATCAAGGAGATTCCGCTGGTCACCGATGGCGGTCCGGTGCTGCTCAAGGACGTCGCCGAGGTCTCGGTCAAGGCCGATGAGGCCACCAGCATTACCCGCACCAACGGCGAGGAGACCCTGTCCATCCAGGTCACCAAGACTCCCGATGGCGATACGGTAGCCATTTCGCACGCGGTCACCGCAATGCTTGCCGAGCTGGAGTCCGAGCTGGGCCACAAGGCCACCTTGACCACGATCTTCGACCAGGCGCCCTTCATCGAGGACTCGATCAAGCACCTGGCGCTGGAAGGCGCCCTGGGCCTGGGCTTCGCGGTGATCATCATCTTGGTGTTCCTGTTCTCGGTACGCTCCACCCTGGTCACCGCGATCTCCATTCCGCTGTCCCTGATGGCCACCTTCATCGGGATGAATGCCTTCGGATACACGCTGAACATGCTCACCTTGGGCGCCTTGACCATTTCCATTGGCCGCGTGGTGGATGACTCGATTGTGGTGATCGAGAACATCAAGCGCCACCTGTCCCATGGCGAATCCAAGGCGCAGTCGATCCTGCTGGCGGTCAAGGAAGTGGCCGGCGCCATTACCGCGGCGACCCTGACCACCGTGGCGGTCTTCTTGCCGATCGCCCTGGTGGGCGGCATGGCCGGCGAACTGTTCAGCCCGTTCGCGCTGACCATGACCATCGCACTGCTGGCGTCGCTGCTGGTATCGCTGACCATTGTTCCGGTACTGGCGTACTGGTTCCTGCCGCACCGCCCGGGCAGCGGCGAAACCCATACCGTGCATGTGGCCGAAGACAAGTCGTGGTTGCAGCGTGCCTACATTCCGGTGCTGGAGGGGACCCAGAAGCACCCGGTCATCACCTTGCTGGCCTCGGTGCTGGTCCTTGCCGGCACCGTGGCCATGACCCCGCTGCTGAACACCAATCTGCTGGGTTCCACCGGCGAGAACTCCATTTCCATCACCGCCAAGATGCCTTCGGGCACCTCCATGGAAACCACCGAAAAGCAAGCGGCAAAGATCGAGACCGGGCTCGCTGATATCGAGGGAATCGAAGATGTCCAGCTGACCGTGGGCACCGCCAGCGGCATGGCTGCCATGTTCTCCTCCGGCTCGGATACCGCAAGCTTCACCGTGATCACCGATGCCGATGCCGACCAGGAAGCGCTGACGAACACGGTGCGCGAGCAGGTGGAAGGCCTGGACCTGGCCGAGGACCTGGACCTGAGCTTCGGCTCGAACTCCTCGGCCATGATGTCCAGCGATGTCACCATCGAGATCAAGGCCCCGGACGAGGGGATCCTGCGCGAGGCGACCTCCACGATGCGCGAAGCACTGGAAGGTACCGCGAACGTCACCGAAATCTCCGATAACCTTTCTGCCGAGCGCGAGCAGGTGTCCATCGATATCGATGCGCAGAAGGCTGCCGAGGCGGGATTGACCGAGACCCAGCTCGCTGGCATGGTCGCTTCGCAGGTTTCCCCTGTTCCTGCAGGCACCTTGCGCCTGGACTACACCGACATGACGGTGCAGATCGGCGAGGGGATGGACCTGGACAGCCTGGAGAAGCTGCGCGAGCTGCAGATCCCTACCGCCGCCGGCATCAGGGAACTGCAGGATCTGGCCACCGTTGAGCGTGCCAAGGTGGTCCAGCAGGTCACCACCTCCAACGGCGAGCGTATCGCTACGGTCACCCTGGCTCCGGTGGAGAACATGCTCGGAGAGGTGTCCAAGGACGTCGCCACGAGCCTGGACTCGGTGCAGCTGCCCGAGGGCGCCACCGCGGAGATCGGCGGCGCCGCGACCGAGCAGGCCGAGTCCTTCAACCAGCTGTACCTGGCGCTGCTGGCGGCCATCGCGATTGTCTACGTGATCATGGTGGCCACCTTCAAGTCGCTGATCCAGCCGCTGATCCTGCTGGTGTCGATTCCCTTCGCGGCGACCGGCGCTATCGGCCTGCTGCTGATCTCGGGGATCCCGCTGGGCTTGCCTTCGCTGATCGGCATGCTGATGCTGGTGGGCATCGTGGTGACCAACGCGATTGTGCTAATCGACCTGATCAACCAGTACCGCCAGGACAGCGCCGAGCGTCCGGCGATGTCCCTGGAGGATGCCATCATGCACGGCGCCCGCCAGCGCCTGCGCCCGATCCTGATGACCGCCCTGGCTACCATCTTCGCGCTGGTGCCGATGGGCCTGGGCCTGACCGGCCAGTCCGGATTCATCTCCCAGCCACTGGCAGTGGTGGTGATCGGCGGCCTGGTCTCGTCCACCGTGCTCACCTTGATCCTGGTGCCGGTGCTCTACCGCTTGGTCGAGTCCCGCAAGGAGAAGAACGCCAAGGCCCGCCGCGCGCGCAAGCATTCGGCGCAGCAGCATACCGCTGCCCAGGACCTGTCCCGGGCGATGGACAGCGCCAGCGCCAAGATCGTTCCGGGCGCTGCGCCAGAAGCCGCGGCCGGGGAAACTCCGAGGACCGCGGATGCCGGGAAGAGCCCTGCGGCTGCCCCCGCGCCTGCCGAAGCCGCTGGCCAGGTCGTCAACCCGTTGACCGGCCAGATCCCGGTCTCGCGCAAGGAACGCCGGGCCTTCGAAGAGCTGATGAAGCAGGCACCGCCCAAGCCCAACGACTAGGCTTTGGCGACGCCATGACTCGGGCCTGCAACCACCTTCGTGGTTGCAGGCCCGAGTCCGTTTGCGCGCTGTCCGCGGCGGCTGGCCCTAGACCAGCCGCAGCTCCGTCAGGCAGGTTGCGCTGGACTGCCCGGCGGTAGACACCGTGGTCTTGGCGCTCTTCCCCTGGTAGGTGAATTCAAGGTCCAGCGTGATTCCCCGCGGAACCCAGAGGCCGATGAATCCGTTGTCGAAGGTTTCCATGCCCTGGTCCACCAGCATCTCGCCGGTCTCGGCGTTCACGGCCTTGACCTCCATCTCCTTGCCTTGCAGCTGCCCAAGGCAGGTGGTGAGGCTATGGAAATGGCAGCTGTGCGTTTGGTCCACATAGGGCGCGGCCGAAAGATAGTACTGGCCTTCCGGCAGCGGCAGGTTCGCGGTGCGTCCCGACGCATCGGCCAGCACCAGCTGCGTTGGCTGCACCATGGCAGTGAAGTTCTCCGGCCGCTGCTCCTGCGGCAAGCGATCGAGCCGGTCGATGGCCGCCTTGGCGTCGAGTCCTTCCAGTCCCAGTTCGGCGAGGAACTGACCGGTGTCCTCGGCTGCAACTACTGTAGGCTCGGGCTGCGCGACGGGTGCCGTGGCGGTGCTGCATCCGGCCAGCACGGCCAGCGCGAGCAGCGAACCGGCGCCCCTGGCCGCAATGCGGGCACGGTAGCTCTTGCCGCCGGCAAGTTTCTCGGACATGGCCACTCCCAATCTTCCTGTCTCCAATTCCGGGCTACAGCGTCTCAAGCAGCTGCTTCATCTCAGTGATTTCCCTGGTCTGGGAATCAACGATCTGCTGGGCCAGGTCGATGGCCGCCGGGTAGCTTCCCTCGCTGATCTCGGTCTTGGACATCTCCACGGCGCCTTCGTGGTGCATGATCATCTGCTCGAGAAAGAGCCGGGCAGCGTCGGAGCCGGTCGCGTCTTCCAGCGCCTTGATGCCCTCCTCCGGGACCATCCCGTCGCCGTGGTCCATGCCCCCGTGATCCATCCCGCCGGGCATATTCCACTCGGAAAGCCAGCGGTCCATGCGTTCGATCTCCGGGGCTTGCGCAGCCTGGATCCTTTCGGCCAGGGATGCCACCTCGGCGGGAATCCCGGATTTGCCCAGCAGGATGCCGGACATCTCTATCGCCTGTTCGTGGTGCACCTTCATGCCCGCGGCGAAGGCCATATCGGCGTCGTTGGCCGATGCGGACTGGTCCATGGAATGCCCGGAATGCGAACCGGAGGCCGAGGCGCTGGGCGCCTCGGTGCTTGATGGTTCCCCTGCGCATCCGGCGAGGGCGAGCGTTGCACCCAGTACGAGGGCGCTGGAAATGAGGGTCTGCTTGTTCATGGTGATTCTCCTGGTGGATCTGGAACGTGAGCGGCGCCCGCCTGCGGCGGCGCCGGAACTAGCTGGAGGCCAGTGCATCGACCGGCCAAGCTCTCACGTTCGGCAGATCCCCAACGCAACCAGATCGGGTTTATCCGGTGCGATCCCCCGCAGTTCCGGTGCCGCGCACAAGGTCCGCGGGAACACCGTCCGGAGAACGGCTACGGTCTGCGGCGGCCGCAGGAACAGCAGCATGGCCAGCAGCGCCAAGACGCAACCGGCGGCGGCCATCTCATGGCCCATCGGGCAGTCGGTGCAGCCCTGCTCTCCGCCGCCTGCATCGGCTGGCGGAGCATGGTGCGCGGGCTGGGTGTGAGCCGGATACGCCTGCGCGACCGGGGCCGGGACCGTGGCCGTGGCCGGGGATTGCGCCGAGGCTCCATGATGCATCACATGCATCGAGAACAAGCCGAAAAGCACCGCGCTGATCAGCAGCAGCGAGCGGACTACCGCCAGGCGGGGGCAGGTGCGCCCTCCGGCCTTCGCCAGGTAGTTGCCGATGCTCATGGCTCCCAGCTTAGCGACGCCACTGCAAGGGCGCGAAACATGACCCCATCAGCCGGCGGGACAAGATCCCTGCCGGTGCTCCGACCCGTCGTTTTCCCCGATTCCAGTGCCGGCCCGGCTCCAATTCCAAATCCGATTCCAAGCCCCCGTTCTGCGGTCCGCGCAGCGCCGTGCCTGGCGAATCAATAATTTAAGTTGCGCACAATTGAATTGCGTGCAATCATTATTCCATGGCAATAGTTGACGACATGGTGTGCTTCTCCCTCTACTCGGCCAGCCGGGCCACCACCCGCGCATATACCGAGCTGCTCGCCCCCTGGCAGCTGACCTACACCCAGTACCTGGTGCTCGTTGCGCTGTGGTCCGAAGGCGATAAGCCGGTGCGTGAAATCGGCGAGATGCTCCAGCTGGACTCCGGGACCCTGTCCCCGCTGCTGCGCCGGCTGGAACAAAAGGACTTCATCGAACGCCAGCGCGATGACCAGGACAGCCGCGTCGTCAACGTCCGCCTGACCCCCGCTGGCTTATCCCTGCGCAAGGAACTGGCGCATATCCCGGCGCAGATTGCCTGCGGCACCGGGTTGCCGGATATGGAAAGCGCCAAAGCGCTGCTGGCATCCCTGCACCGCATCACCGCCTCCATGCAGCAAATCCCTGCTCCGGACCAACCCTCCGGAAAATAGCTACCAGATTTCCCCCTCATCGAAAGGCAGTTTCATGGAAACCCTGTACACCGCTGAATCCCTGTCCACCGGCCAAGGCCGCGAAGGCCGCGTCCAGACCCCGGACGGCAAGCTCGATCTGGCCCTGGCCTCCCCGGCAGAGCTGGGCGGCTCGGGAGCCGGCACCAACCCGGAACAGCTGTTCGCAGCGGGCTACGCCGCCTGCTTCCACTCGGCATTGAATATGGTGGCGCGCGGCCGCAAGGTCAAGATCGAGGACTCCAGCGTCGGCGGCCGAGTCCACCTGAACCGCGACGGAGAGAACGGATTCAAGCTCTCGGTTGAGCTGGAAGTCATCATTCCCGGCATGGAACCTGCGCTGGCCCAGGAACTGGCCGACGCGGCCCACCAGGTCTGCCCCTACTCCAATGCCACCCGCGGCAACATCGATGTCCTGGTCAGCGTCAGCGATGACTAGGTCTCCCGCGGCGAAACCCCTGGGATTTGCCCGGCACGGCGCACGGAGTGCGCTCGGGGCATTCCTGGTCTTCGCCGGGGTCAGCCACCTGAGCTTTGCCCGCGAGGAATTCCGCGCGCAGGTCCCTGACTTCGTCCCGCTGGATCCGGACCTGACGGTCATCCTTTCCGGTGTCGCCGAAATCGGCCTGGGACTTTCCTTGCTGGCGCTGCTCAAGAAGCGGGTCGCCGTGGGCTGGATCGCGGCGCTCTTCTTCGTCGCGGTGTTCCCCGGCAATCTCGCCCAGTGGCAGGAGGGACGCGACGCGTTCGGCCTGGACACCGACGGGAAACGGCTTGCCCGGCTCTTCTTCCAGCCAGCGCTGGTGGCGCTCGCCCTGTGGAGCACCGCCGCATGGCGGGACCGGGCCCAGCTTCGGCCCAAGACCTAGCAACGCCAGAAAAGTGCGTACAGCGGGGTATCGGGCATCACGCCCGATACCCCGCTGTGCGCTGCCTGCGGCTAGGCGTCGCGCCGCTTCAGCGAAACATATCCGGCTCCGAGCAGGGCCACGGCCCAGCCTGCCAGCACCAGCAGCGCCACCGTCGGCCCGTAGGGTTCGGTGGCGCCGGTGGCCATGAACGTCGCCGCATTGCTGGGCAGGTAGTCAGCCACCGTCTGCACCCACTGGAATGGAATCAGCTGCAGGATCTGCGGCAGCCCGATGACCAGCATGATCGCCGAGACGATTGCCCCGGCCGAGTTCCGGCACAGCAACCCGAGCCCGAGCACCATCAAGCTCAGCAGCGCCAGGTAGGTTCCGGCGCCCAGGCAGGCCGAAACCAGATCGGAGACGTCGAATGCCCCGTACGGCCCCGCGCTGAGCGCTGCCGGAATGGTGCCCACTCCGATCAACGCCACCCCGGCAGCGAAACCGAGCCCGGCGAGCAGCAGCGACTTCGCTGCCAGCAGCAGCCCGCGGCGCGGTACCGCTTGCAAGGAGGTGGTGATGGTGCTGCTGGAGTACTCGCTGGTGATGTGCAGGGCCGCGGCGGCAGCGAAAAACAGCTGGCCGAATTGCAGGGTTGCGAAAACCATCAGCGGGGCGGGCATCGCCGTGTCGAAGCCATTGTCCCCGCTGGCTTTCGCGCTGGCACCCAGCAGCCACCCCAGGGCGATGACCAGCGTGATTCCCGAGCCATAAAGCCAGAGCAGCGACCGCAGCCCGAAGAATTTAGCGGCCTCGGCGCGGGCCGCCGCCAGCAGCCCTGCGCCCAGGTATCCGGATGCGGATTCTTTGATCTGCAGCGTGCTCATTTGCTTCCCGCTCCCCTAGCTGATTCGGCGGAGTACTCCACCATGCCATGCGTCAATTGGTTGTAGGCGTTTTCCAGCGATCCGTGGGCAACGCTCAGTTCATGCAGCTCGATGCCATGGGCGAAGGCCAGCCCACCGACATTTTCCAGCGGCAGGCCGATGACCTCCAGCCGGTCCTCGGCAGCATTCAGCTCGATGCCCGGTCGCTGCAGGAGCCCGGCGAGCGCCGCGAGCTGCGGCGAGCGCACCGTAATGACCTGCTGGGTGAATTGCCTGATCAGCTCCCTGGTGGGGGCTTGGGCGATCAGCTCTCCACGGCCTATCAGGATCAGCTGGTCCGCGACCTGCTGCACCTCGCTCATCAGGTGACTGGAGACGAAGACGGTCCCGCCGCGATCCGCCCGGGCGCGCAGCAGCTGCCTGATCCAGACGATCCCTTCGGCATCCAGCCCGTTCATCGGCTCGTCCAGGACCAGGATCTCGGGGTCGCCCAGCAGCGCCGCGGCAATGCCCAGGCGCTGGCGCATGCCCAGCGAGAATCCGCCGATCCGCTGGGCGCCCACGGACTGCAGCCCGACGTCGGCCAGCACCTCATCCACCCGGGTTGCCGGGATCCGGTTGCTTTGCGCCAGGGATGCGAGGAAGGTGCGCGGGGTGTGCCCCGGGTGCCCCGCCGTGCCGCAGATGTGCGCTCCGAGAACCTGCAGCGGGTAGCGCAGCTGCGCGTAGGGAACCGAATTGACCAGTGCCCGCCCGCTGCTTGGCGCGTCCAGTCCGAGGATCATCCGCATGGTGGTCGATTTGCCGGCCCCGTTGGGTCCGAGGAATCCGGTCACCTGCCCGGGTTCTATGGTGGCGGTCAGCGCATTGACTGCGCGGGTGGCGCCGAAGTCCTTGCTCAGCGCTTCAAGTGCGATCATGGTGTGCTCCTTTGGTTCTGCGCTCAACCCTAGGATTCGCCCGGGCCGCCGCGCACCGGCTGGAAGTCGGCCAACGCGCGGCCCCAACCCCTACCTTGGTCGGTGTCTGGCTGCGCCGTTTCTGCGTAGCATGTTGATCATGACTACCTCGTGGAAGCAGCCGGTCCTGTTGCTGCTGCTGGCTCTGTGCGCCTATCTGGTTCCCCTCTCCACGAACGGGGCCTGGGTTGTGCTCGCTCCCCTGGCCGCGGCCTGCAGCTACCTGGCCGGACGGCATGTGTCCGCGCTGGCCCATGGATTGCTGGCCCTCGGGGCAGGAACGCTGGCCTCCGGGGTGACGCTGGCATGGTCCTCGCACCTGAGCCTGCTGGCCTTCGCACTGAATATCCTTACCGGCCTGGTGCTCTTTGCACTGCTGCCCTGGTGGGCGGGCCGGGCGCGGCGCAATGCGGTGCTGTTCCGCAGCCAGGAGCGCCGGCATGTGGTGGTGCAAGCCGAGCTGCGGGAAAGGGCGCGCATTGCCGAAGCCATGCATGACCAGCTGGGCCACGATCTGGCGCTGCTGGCGCTGTCCACCGGCGGGCTGCAGGTGTCCTTGGAAAAGGGCACGCCGGCCTACGAACAGGCAAAGCGGATCCGCGAGCAGGCCGATGAGTCCATTGAGCATCTGCACCAGATCATCGGGGTGCTGCACGAGGACGGCGAACAAGCGCCGCTGGGCCCGGCAGGTTCATCGCTGGAGCAGCTGGTCGAACAGGCCCGGGCCAAGGGCATGACGATCAATTTCTCCCGGAAGGGCCCCTCGCCCCAGGCCCCCGGATCCATCCGGTGGGCCGCGGTGCTGCACCAGGTGGCCCAGGAGGCGTTGACCAATGCGGCGAAGTACGCGCCGCACGCCGAGGTGGACCTCGATCTCGATACGCGTTCGGAGCAGGCGGTGCTGAGCATTTCCAATCCGCTGCATGGCCCCCTGCCTCCCAGCCGGGTTGGGGCCACCGGGATAGCTTCGCTGCGCGGCACCCTCGAAGCTGCCGGAGGCTCGCTGGCGGTGCACCGCACCAAGGAGCGTTTCGAACTGCGCGCTTCCATTGCCCAGGCATCCCCGCACCCGGCGCCTGCCGGGGTGCAGCCGCCGGTGAAGCGCACGAGCACCTCGATGCTGGTGCTGATGCCGGTCCTCGCCGTCACGGTGATTGCCGCGGCCCTGCTGCTGTTGCAGCATGCCACCTACCAGGCCACCGCCCTGCACCCCTCGGACTTCCAGAAGCTCTCGGTGGGCATGGACGCACGGCAGGTTGCTTCGCTGGTCCACGCCCCGGGCCTGGATGAGCCGCTTCCCGTGATCGACGAGCCGGCACGGCCAGGGGATGCGCAGTGCCGCTACTTTGCGGCCCGGACCGGGCTGCTGGATCTGGGCAGCGAGATGTTCCGCTTGTGCTTCGCCGATAACGTACTGGTTTCCACCGACCACCTCTACCCCGCCGGCTAGCCAAAGGAACTGCAGATGAGCATGGATACCCCCGTCAGCGTCCTGCTGGTGGATGACGATGCGCTGATCCGCGCCGGGCTGCGCGCGATCCTGTCCAGCGACCCGGGCATCGTCATTGCCGGGGAAGCGGAGAACGGGGTGCGCGCCATCGAGCTGGCCGCGCGCCTGGACCCCTCGGTGATCCTGATGGATATCCGCATGCCGCAGCTCGACGGACTGGGAGCCATGGAAGCCATCCTGGGCCAGGTTCCGGAAACCAAGGTGCTGGTCCTGACCACCTTCGGCGAGGAGGAATACATCGACCGGGCCATGTCCGGCGGAGCCTGCGGATTCATGCTCAAGAGCTCGGGACCCGAGGAACTGCTTGGCGCCATCCATGCGGTGGCCGAAGGCGCCGCGGCGCTCTCCCCGCGCATTGCCCGGAGGGTGATCGACAAGGTGCGCGGGATCGACACCGCCGCGCAGGCCCGGGCCCGTGCCCTGGTCCATGGCTTGACCGTGCGAGAACGCGAGGTCTTGGCGCTGGTGGGCCAGAGCCTGTCCAATGCGGAGATTGCCGCCCGGCTGGTGCTCACCGAGGCGACAGTCAAGGGGCATATGACCGCGATCCTGCTCAAGCTCGGTGCGCGCAACCGCGTGGAGGCCGCGCTGATCGCCTATCAGGGCGGAATCGTCACTCCACGGCGCCGGTAACCCCGTGGCTGGAGTTCGCATCGAGTTTGCGGATCCAGCGAGAGCCTTCGCCTTCCGCGGCAGCCTCGTCTCCGGGGTTGACCAGCGAGCAATTCTTGATCGACAGGCATCCGCAGCCGATGCATCCATCCAGCGAATCCCGCAGCGATTCGAGCTGGAGCATGCGGCGATCGATGATCTGCTTCCAATGCGTGCTGAGCTGCTCCCATTCGCTCTGCCGCGGCGCCCGGTCTTCGGGCAGCTCGCCCAACGTGCCGGCGATTTCAGCCAGGGTCAGGCCCACGCGCTGGCCAGCAGCGATAATCGCCAGCCTGCGCAGCGTGTGCTTGGGGAACACGCGCATGTTCCCGTTGGTCCGCGTGGAGAAAATCAGGTTCCGCGACTCGTAGTACCTGATCGCGGCCACTGATACTCCCGCGCGCCGAGCGAGATCCCCGATGCCTAATTGGCTTTTCCTTGTTGGAACTGCGGAGTCGCTGGAGGATGTCATATGAGGAATTATTCAGGTCCGGCCGCTTGACCTCAAGTTAGCTGGAGCCTGTTGGCTGTCGTACGAACTTCTACGAAAGGCCAACTCATGAACGCAACCCAGATTCCGACATGCACCATCCTGTTCGCTCGCATCCAGGAGCAGCAGTCCGGTACGGATACCGGGTCCACGCTGACTGCGCGCCAGCTGCGACGGGCTTTGCGCCAGTTGCGCAAGCACAGACGCAACTGCCAGTGCGCGCCAGGGCAGCCCTCCTTGGAACCGGCCCACGAGCAAGGCAACTTGTTCTGGGGCGGCGGTTTCATCCCCACCCGCCGTTGACTCATTGCTCATTGGCTCATTGGCTCATTGGCGCGTTGCTCAGTGACTCATTGCACGTTGCCGGGAGCGCGGCGGGCACCAGGCAGCCGGTGCACCCCAGGAAGAAACATCTCCGAGGGGCCCGGGAATATTTGACGCATCAACTTGTTATTACATGCATACGCATATAAATTGGTGGCAGGACATAACGCTTGCACCAGGAAAACAGGAGTGGACATGCAATTCGGAGTATTCTCAGTCAGCGACATCACCCGCGACCCGACTACCGGCCGCATCCCTACCGAAAAAGAGCGCATCGACGCATCGGTGGCGATCGCCAAGAAGGTCGAAGAAATCGGCATGGACGTCTACGCCATCGGCGAGCACCACAACCGCCCGTTCTTCTCCTCCTCCCCTACCACCACACTGGCCTACATTGCCGCCCAGACCGAGCGCATCATCCTTTCCACCACGACCACGCTGATCACCACCAATGACCCGGTGAAGATCGCCGAGGACTTCGCCATGCTCCAGCACCTGGCAGATGGCCGAGTGGACCTGGCTCTGGGCCGCGGCAACACCGGGCCGGTCTACCCATGGTTCGGCAAGAACATGCAGGACTCGGTCAACCTGACCGTGGAGAACTACCACCTGCTGCGCCGCCTGTGGGATGAGGACGTGGTGAACTGGGAAGGCAAGTTCCGCACCCCGCTGCAGAACTTCACCTCCACCCCGCGCCCGCTCGATGACGTGGCACCATTCGTCTGGCACGGCTCGATCCGCACCCCGCAGGTAGCAGAAATCGCCGCCTACTACGGTGACGGCTTCTTCGCCAACAACATCTTCTGGCCAAAGGAGCACTACCAGCAGCTGATCAACCTGTACCGCGAGCGCTACGAGCACTATGGGCACGGACGCGCCGACCAGGCCGTGGTTGGCCTGGGCGGCCAGTTCTACATGGCCAAGGATTCCCAGCAGGCAGTCAAGGAATTCCGCCCGTACTTCGATAACGCCCCGGTCTACGGCCACGGCCCGTCGCTGGAAGACTTTACCTCCCAGACCCCGCTGACCGTTGGCTCCCCGCAGCAGGTGCTGGAGAAGACGCTGTCCTTCCAGGAGTACTTCGGCAGCTACCAGCGCCAGCTGTTCCTCATCGACCATGCCGGCCTGCCGCTGAAGACCGTGCTGAACCAGCTGGACCTGTTCGGCGAGTACGTGCTGCCTGAACTGCGCAAGGAAATGGATTCCCGGGCACCGAAGGACCTTACCCCGGCTCCTACCCATGCGGGATTGGTTGCTGCTCGCGACGCTAAACTGGAAGCTGAGCAAGCAAACACCAAGGAGCCTGTAGCAAGTGACCGGGACCAGTAATCCAGCAGCCTCATTGAAGGTCGCCACCGATGCCTGGGAAGCGCTTTTCCGGGCACAGGTGGCGGTCATGCGCCAGATCACCGCAATGCCGGAGTTCGGCAAGCTGTCCATGCGCGAGTACGACGTGCTGTTCAACTTGCGCACCTGCCCCGGCGGCAAAAGCCGGATGGTCGACCTGAACAAGCAGTTGCTGATTTCGCAGCCCAGCCTCAGCCGCATGGTCACCCGATTGGAAGACCAGGGGCTGGTAGTTCGCGAGGCCGACCCGGATGACCACCGTGCCATGCAGCTCTCGCTGACCGAAGCAGGCCGCAAGCTCCAGCAGGAAATCGGAAGGGAGCACGTCAAGCATCTGCACAATTTGCTGGGCACCGCACTGACCGAAGAAGAATTCCATGAGTTGGAACGCTTGAGCACCAAACTGCGTGAAGCGGTGCAGTAGCGTTTGCCCCCGCCCGGAAGGACATGCCATAGGCAGCTCCTTCAGGGCTCCCGGGCATTCCATGGGATTAAATTGATTCAGCATCAACTGTTCAATCACGGCGCACAGAAGGCAGAACACTCTTGAAGGACGAAAAGCTATTCAGCTTGGAAGAAGCTGCCAGCACCCTTGGCGTAGAAACCAAGGAGTTGCGCAGCTATCTGCGCCAGCATCGTCCCAAGGGAGCCATCCAGAAGCCGCCTCAGCCAGGTGGCAATTGGCATGTCTCCGCCGCTTTGCAGACCCAGCTTCAGTTCGCCGGCGCGCCGGGGCTGGAAATTTCCCTCACGCCCATTGACGACCAGGTCATTGAATCCCTGGACTGGTCGCCGTGGGATTCCTTTGAAGCCACCGCGGACTCGGCTCCAGTGGCCCCGGGCGTCTACATGTTCCGCCGCGCGGGCGCCTCGGACCATGAGCCAATCTACGTGGGCCAGGCTGGCGAACGCAGCGGAAAGGGACTTCGCGGAAGACTGAAGATCTATTCCAGCGGCAAGGGCGCGACCTCCGGCATGGGCAAATACGCTTTTGACGAAGGACTAGCGGATCCCCAGTGGCTGCGGGACTTGGCAATCGAGGCGGACCGCGGTGAATCCCGCTCAATCCAGCAAGTGGCACGCCTGGCCATCGACCGCTTGAATCTTGAAGGCCGATGGGTCACCTGCATCCACCGCAAGGCGGCCCTGCTCCTGGAAGCAGCGCTGATCCGGAAATACCACTTGTCGCTGTGGAATGTTGCCGGTGTGCCAAAAGACGTGGAGAGCTAGGCGTCCGGCTGCATTGTCTCGAGTCTGGGCTTGATTCTGCCTCCGGGCAGGTTCATTGTAGGAGTAGCCACTCTCCCTCCGGCATACAGGTTGAATCGAGGCATTTGCCATGGGCTCGGTAGTTTGCGATGTCACCGTCTCCCTGGACGGATTCTGCGCTGGACCCCATCAGAGCATGGATAATCCGCTGGGCGAGGGAGCCGAAGCCCTGCACCGCTGGCAGTTTGAGCGCCTCGAAGAGAACCAGGCGGAAATTTCCGCTATTACCCAGGCCTCGGCTTTCATCATGGGGAGCAAGATGTTCGGCCCTCCAGCCGGGGTGGAAGACGCCGACTGGATCGGGTGGTGGGGAGAGACCCCTCCGTACCATGCCCCGGTCTTCGTGCTCAGCCACCACCCCAAGCCGATGCTCTGCCTGGAGGGCGGGACCAGCTTCCAATTCGTCCCCGATGGGATTGAGGAAGCCCTCGCCGAAGCCCAGGAAGCGGCGGGAGAGAATCCAGTGGCCATCGCCGGTGGGGCAAACACCATTGTGCAGTTCTTGCGAGCCGGCCTCATCGACGAGCTGCGGCTGCATATCGCGCCCATCCGCCTTGGGCATGGCGAACCGATCAGCATTGAAGATATAGAAACGCATATGGACCGCGTGTCGCGTCGCGAGACGACGCTTGCCACGCACGTCTACTACCAGCGCCGCCGCTAGCTGCCGATCCCGGCTATTTGTAGAACCCCTCGCGGAGGTTGATCCCGTATTCCAGCCACGCCTTCATCGCGGCCAGCATCCCGGTCCAGCCCTCGCAATTCCCAAAGGCGGCCTTGGCTCCTTCGGAGGTCGCCACCCAGCTGGCCTCGCTGATGGTCACCTTGGTTCGGGTGCTGTCTTCCAGAGAAGCGAATTCGAACGTCACGGTATTCATGCCATCGGCAGCGGTGGATTGCTGGCCGCCCCATTGCAGGACAATGCGCTTTGGCTCTTCCACTTCCACGATCTTGACCGGGAACGGGCCGGGGAAATCATGGAAGTCCCAGGTTACGGTAGCACCGTTTTCCATGTGCCCGACTGCTCCGCCGGTAGTGAAGTAATGGGAAAGCTGTTCTGGATCAGCCACAGCTTCGTATACTTGCCTGATCGATTTGGAAATGATTCCCGACACGGTGAAGGACAGTTCGCGAAGCTCTTCATGTGGTTCCATAAGACAGGTTTACGCCCGAAGAGCACTAGTGACAATAGATATGGGAAAATTCCCAGCGAAAATTAGCGCTTAGACGCCAAACGGCTTGGCATAGCGGTAGTTGCCTCGCGGCAGGCGGTTATCGTCGAAGACCCGCACCATGAAGTGCTCGCCCCATGAGGTGCGCGTGGGCAGGATCCCGCGACCTTGCGCCGCTTCGTAGCCGAAGCGGCGGTAGTAGCCAGGGGCGCCCAGCAGAACGATACCGCTGATGCTTTCTTGCTCGGCCTTGTCGTGAATTTCTTGCATCAGGATCGACCCGACACCTCGGTGCTGGTATTCCGGGGCGACTGCTAGCGGGCCGAGTCCCAGCAAGGGTTCCCCGTCCACTTCTCCCCATGTAGCGATGACGTGCCCAATGACCGTTGTGTCATCCAGGGCAACGATTGAGAAACGGTTATCGTACTGGTCGCAGTCGAATAGACGCTGCAGCAGTCCGACTTCCTCAGGCTCAACCATCGGATCGATGCCGGAGAACGCAGCATGGGTTATTGCATACACCGCAGCTCGGTCATCGAAGACTTCTGGACGGATACGCATGCACGCAAACCTACCAAATCTCGCCGAGCTAGAAAAATTGGCCCTTCGTGTTCTTCCACCAACTTGACTCCATGAACGGGGCATTTTCCTGGCGGCTGGCGTGAGGATTGCGACTTCTTGCAAGCAATGTTCAGCGAGCATTTTCCCAGGCCGTGCTCCTTGCGGCGCGCCTGGCCGACTGGAAAACCCAGTTGCGAAGACCCTGCTGTCATGGCCCCGGAAAAACTTGCGGTGCCTCAAGTGGGAGGCCGTTTATCCATCTCCGCACCGCCAGCAGCCACTGGTTGCCGGCCTCTGGCGCCAAGGGCGGAACTGCCCCGCTAGTTGATTCAAAAGATGGGTCCAACGAGACTATTCCTTCTCTAACGTTTGCAGTAACGTCTTGAACGAGTCATGGATAGATGATGGAATGATGGTCGCATCGCTTGTCACCTCTATCGGAGAGTTCCATGAAACTGCCTCGGGCGTTCAAGACTTCAATGGCTGCCGTCCTGTCGGCCGCACTGCTGGCAACAGTGCTTCCGGCAACCCCGGCACTAGCCGCAGCCCCTGCTCCAGCAACTTCAGCGGTACAGGCTCAGGCACTGGCAGTTGATAGCGGACTGCAGATTGCCGCCAAGAAAATCCAGCGCAATCCGAGCAAGGATGACGTCTTCGTCAACAAGAAGTACCCGCTCAGTCCCGTTAAGTACGCACCGAAGACGGTAGCGGTCAAGGGCACCAATGTCCGGCTGAAGTCCTCGGCGGCCAAGGCCTACAGCAAGATGGCCAAGGCAGCTGCGAAGGACGGCGTCAAGATCCGGGCTGTCAGCGGTTATCGTTCATACAACCGCCAGGCTGAGCTGTTCAACTACTACACCCGCATCTATGGCAAGAGCTACGCATCACGCATCTCCGCTGTACCGGGCACCAGCGAGCACCAGACTGGCCTGGCCATTGACGTGGGAAATGCCAACGGCGCTTGCGGTTTGCAGGCCTGCTTCGCCAACACTCCCGTGGGCAAGTGGGTCGGCAAGAACGCACACAAGTACGGCTTCATCATGCGCTACCAGAAGGGCCAGGAATCCGTCACGGGCTACTCCTACGAGCCGTGGCACTTCCGCTACCTGGGTACCTCCTTGGCCAAGAGCGTGAAGAACTCTGGCGCCAAGAGCCTCGAATCCTACTATGGGGTTTCTGGCAAGAAAGCCAAGAGCACTCCCAAGCAGACCAAGGGCACGGCGCGGACCACCGCGAATCTGAATATGCGCACCGGGGCAGGCGCCGGGAACCGCCTGTTGCTGACCATCCCGAAAGGCAAGAGCGTCCAACTGACCGGATCCAAGAAGTCCGGTTGGTACCAGGTTCGCTACAGCTCGAAAACCGGTTGGGTATCGGGCAAGTACCTGAAGAACATCTCGATGCCGGCAGCACCGAAGAAGGATTCGAAGAAGAGCTCGCCTCAGAAGAGCACCAGCAATGCCAAGTCTGCCAAGACCACTGCGAACTTGAATATGCGTGCCGGGGCAGGCACCAGCCATCGCGTCGTGCTGACTATTCCGAATGGCAAGAAGCTCGCCATTCGCGGCGCAAAGAAGTCCGGCTGGTACCCGGTGAAGTACGCAGGGAAGAATGGCTGGGTCTCGGGCACCTACCTGAGCAATTTCTCCTCCTCCGGGACTGCACCGAAGGCCACCAAGCCCAAGAGCTCAAAGTCCTCGTCTAAGAAGACCATCGCGAACCTGAACATGCGCAGTGGTGCGGGAACAAGCAAGCGTGTCATCCTCACTATTCCCAAAGGAAAGACGGTGACCATCCGCGGCTCGAAGAAGTCCGGCTGGTACCCGGTGAAGTATGCCGGGAAGAACGGCTGGGTCTCCGGCACGTACTTGCGCTAGCTGGTTGGACCACACCAGCGCATCCGCAGATTGAGAGATAGACGATTCATTTTCGAATGAATCGTCTATCTCTCTTTTACCGTTTTCTTGGGCTGTGGTGCAGCAACACCACTCTTAAGTGCGGGCCTCCATCTGTTGTGTCGAACAACGACAGGTTCACTGATCACCAATTCGCAGGTGGTTTCGCCGCTTCATGGTTCCTCTAGGATCCTGCTTTCTGGCGCGTATTGGATAAGCTGTGAGCGACTCGCCTACACTTCGCACCGCTGGTTTCCAGCACATACATTTGGGGGAAATAGATTGCAGGAGAATACGAATGAGAAGCCGGATCTTGCCAGCCAGCAGGAGGCCGAGCTAGGCACTGCTGATCCAAGTGCTACGCAGTCTGGTCCAGATGCTGACGAGACCCTTGCCAGCATGCTCAAGGATCAAAATCTGGATGCCGAGCAATTCGCTACCGTTTTCCTCAAGAAAGTTATCCGGCTCAGGGGTGTGAAAATCGACCGCGAGCACTTTCTCACTGCAGAGCTCCACAAAAGGGGATTGAGCCGCGAGCAGATAGAACGCGCAGTCTCGACCAACCCAGCTGCAGCCGGGATCGGGCCAGAGATCCTTGACGATATTGCTTCCAATTCCATTGATTTCGAAACTCGCAAGTCCACTGCCTTGTCATTTGCCAGTGGATTGCCTGGTGGGCTTTTCATGTTCGGTACGATCCCGGCGGACATCACCCAGTTCTACATCCATGCATTCAGGGTCATGCAGAAGATCGCCTACACCTACGGCTGGCAATCCTTCCTGGACGACGTGGAACACATCGACGATGAAACGCTGGGAAAACTCGCCGGTTTCCTCGGCGTGATGATGGGAGTCAGCGGTGCGTCTACCACGGTCGGCCGGTTTGCTTTCCAGGTAGCTGGACCGGCTATCCAGAAGAATCTCGCGAAACAGGCTCTAACCAAAACAGCATGGTACGGCCCGATGAAACAAACGCTGAAGTTGATTGGCGTTAATGTCACCAAGCAAAGCTTCGCCAAGAGTGTCAGCAAGATTGTTCCCGTCGTTGGCGGAGTGGTCTCTGGTGGGCTGACTTTTGTCACGCTCAAGGTGCAGTCCAGTAGGCTCAAGCAGCATCTGCGCGAACTCCCGCCACCGCTGGTTGACGCGGCAGAGTACTTGGCTGCGCTGCATGATTTGGACGCGGCCGAGGCTGAACACGGCCTTTCCACGACACTGACCTCAGCAGGCGCGTCCGCCCTCGACAAGGCGCAAAAAGTGGCGGGCTCCGTGCGCGATAGCAACTTGGTGAAAGGCAGCCTGTCCGGGGCATCAGCTGGCGTATCCAAAGCGAAGAATCTCGGCTCTTCACTGGCCGGTGCCGCTAGCGGACGAATGGCAGGATTGAAGCGCGCCGAACGCCACCGGGCACTACCCGCAGCCACCACCGGCGATCAGCCGGAGACAGACGACTGCTAATCAGGCGAACTCGGATATTCCCCATTAGTTGGAACTTGCCTTCACAGTTTTTGGGGAATATTCCGTTCCCGAAGCACTAGTGCACGACCATATGCGAAGAGTACTCGCGGCATATTTGCTGCGGCTCGCAGAATTAATCGAGCCTGCAGAGATTATCGAATTGGCTACTTCAAGAGCCCGGAGACGCAGGAAACTACAGCCGAGGCCACCTGGCTGATCTCATTTTCTTTCGCGGTGCGCGTGAACGAAAGACGGACAGCTGTATGGGCCAGTTCTTCTTCATAGCCCATCGCAGTGAGTACCGCCGAAGGATCGGTCGAGCCTGCTGCGCAAGCAGAACCTGAAGAGCATAGGACTCCCCTGCGGGCCAATTCAATCAGCACAGTTTCGCCCGCGGTCTTCGGGAAAACGAAGGAGACTATGCCTCCAACACGATGTTCCGGATCCCCTGTCAGCTGGACGCTGCCCGGATGCTTGGCATTGAGCTCCTTGAGAATCCGTTCAACCAAGTACGGGCCAAAGCTCGCGCCCAGTCCTGCTTCGCGCTGTGCGCTCGCTGCCTGCAATGCCACAGCTATGCCCACGGCAGCGGCCGGGTTCTCGGTTCCCGAACGCATTCCGCCCTGCTGTCCGCCACCGTGCAGCAGCGGCACAAAGCGATGCTTGGCGGACAGGTACAGTGCTCCACTGCCCTTGAGGCTACCGACCTTGTGCCCGGAAATGCTCAATGCGTCCACAGCGGCGCACAACGGCTTGAGATCGATCCAGCCGGCAGCCTGCACGGCGTCCGTATGCATGATCGCCCCAGCGTTGCGGGCCAGCTGGGCAACCTGCACAACCGGTTGAATGGTGCCCACTTCATTGTTCACTGCCATCACCGAAACCACGGCAACAGCTGCATCGATCAGCGCGCCGGCCGCATCCAGATCGACCAGCCCCGTGGCCGATACCGGGATGATGCGGTGTTCGAATCCGTGGAATTCAACAAGGTACTTGCAGGCTTCCAGTACCGCTGGATGCTCAATGGAACTGGAGACCACCACGCGTCCGCGGGGGTTGGCCAAGGCCGCCCCGATCACGGCAGCATTGGCCCCCTCGGTGCCGCCGGAAGTGAAATAGACTTCCTCTGCTGCCACGCCCAGCTGGCTAGCCACCTGGGTTCTTGCCCAGTCGTTAGCCCGCTTGGCCTGCTGCCCTGCTTCATGCAAAGATGCCGGATTGCCGAAATCTTTGGTCAGCAACGGATTGAGCATGTCGAGAACGTCTTGGCGAGGCGGCGCAGTGGATGCGGCATCCATGTAGATCATGCAATAACCATATCCAGTCCAAGGTCAATCGCTTTCACCGAGTGCGTAATGGCCCCCGAGGAAATGACATCAACACCAGCTTCAGCGACAGCCACGACTGTTGCGGCGTTGATATTTCCGCTGGCTTCGACCACCGCTTGCCCGTTGATCAGTTCAATGGCTGCGGGAATGTCCGCCGGATCGAAGTTATCCAGCATGATGATATCCACGCCGGCGGAGAGCACTGCTGGAATCTGCGCAATTGAATCCACTTCAACTTCCATCGACGTGGTGTGCCCCAGCCGCGCACGTACCGACTTCAGGGCAGCGGTAAGCTGCTCTCCGTTATCCAGCAAAGCCAGGTGGTTGTCCTTGGCCATGAAAGCATCCGACAGGTTGTCCCGGTGGTTGACTCCTCCACCGCAGCGCACTGCGTAGCGTTCAAGGACGCGAAGGCCTGGCGTAGTTTTCCGGGTATCGACGATGCGGGCTTTGGTATGCGCAACCAGGCCGACGAGCTCAGCGGTCGCCGTGGCGACGGCACTCATGCGCTGCAGGAGATTGAGCCCCACGCGTTCAGCGGTCAGCAAGCTCGCCGCCGGCCCGGTGACCTTGAGCAGGCTGTCACCGGCGGCAAACGTGTTTCCGTCGGCAATCACCTGCTCTACCTCCAGCTGCAGATCCACTAGCTGCATTGTCCGGGTGAATACCGCACCTCCGGAGAGTACGCCTGGCTGGCGGGCCTGCACCACAGCAGTCGCTGTCGCACCTTCGGGAACGATGGTCAGCGCGGTGATGTCGCCGCGCGGATTGTCCTCGGCGAGCGCCAGCTCGATGATGCGGTCCATGGCGGCGTTCGGTACCGGATGGGTCGAAGTGTTCACGCGTTCAATTCCTTGCTCAAAAGGTTGTCATTGTCCAGCTCGCTTGGGTGCAGAGTCCAGCCATAGCGCACGCCCTCATCTGGCTGGCTGCTGGTGAATTCGGTTGAATCCAAGCGATGGTGCGCACCCAGGCTTTTGGTGCGTGCCATGGAACCTGCGGCGATGATCCGTGCGGTGATCCACAGGTTGCGCAGTTCCGATTGCTCGCGCGCAGTGGCAGCTACAGGCGCGCTCGTTGCTAGCAGCTGGACTATTTCTTCGAGCTGCACGCCGGTCCGGTAGACGCCAAGTTTGCTGCTGGCTGCCGTTTGCAACTGGTCAAGATCCAGGGGTGCTTGTGGAGTTGGCGCGCTGATCTCCTGGACCACCAGCCTGCTGATATCGCACCCGGTGTCGGGAGCTTCGCCGGCCATGGCGGCAATGGCGTTCCGCGCAAAAACCATGGCCTCCAGCAAGGAATTGCTGGCTAGGCGGTTGGCACCGTGAACTGTCGTGTTGGCGCATTCGCCGGCCGCATAAAGACAGGGGACAGAGGTTCGTCCTGACGTGTCGGTGTAGATCCCGCCCATGAAGTAGTGCTGGGCCGCTACCACCGGAATCAGGTCATGAGCCATGTCCAGGCCGGCGCCGCCCACGGTGCAATTCGCGAGCTTGGCGGTGATCGATGGGAAACGGCGAGCGAGGAATCCTGCGCCGCGCGTTTCTTCCACGGCCCGCGCATCAAGGTACACCTGGTGTCCGGCTTTGATCTGCTCATGGATGCCTCGGGCCACGACATCACGAGGTGCCAGCTCAGCATCCGGGTGAATTCCAGGCATGAACCGCTGCCCTGCGTCATTGACCAGGATGGCGCCCTCGCCACGGACGGCTTCCGAAACCATCCCGGCTTCGGGATATCGGGCCGGGTCAACCAGCGTTGGGTGGAACTGGACGAATTCGGCATCCGCGATGACAGCACCGGCCCGGGCGGCCAGTCCCAGGCCGTCGGCGGTTGCTCCTCGGGGATTGGTGGTCGCTGAGTACAACTGGCCCAGTCCGCCGGTAGCCAGCAGCACTGCGCTGGACGAGAGCAGCTGCTGTGCATCGTGGCGCAAGTAGTGCACCCCTGAGACTCTTCCGTCCTGCAGCTGCAGTTCGGTGGCAAGCGCGTCCTCGATAATACTGAGCTTCTTGGCAGTCTCCTGCTGGCGCACGGCACCAACCAGGGTTTGCACCAGTGAAGCGCCGGTGGCATCCCCGTTGATATGCAGAATCCGGTGCGCGCTGTGCGCGGCTTCAAGGCCAAGCTGGTAGGCACCGTCTGCATCGCGGTCAAAGGCCACTGCATAGGATTCCAAAGCCTGCACTAGCTCGTCGCCTGAGGTACACAGGTGTTCCACCGGTCCCACGCCGCAGTGGCCCGCGCCAGCTTTGAGCGTGTCGGCAACGTGTTTGGACACGGAGTCGCCTTGGGCCATGGATGCTCCGGTAACAGCTGATAGCCCGCCCTGCGCGAGCTCGGAGTTCGAGTCCCCTAGTTTGCCTTTGGTCAGCACTACCGGCTGGATACCCAGCTCTACAGCTTGCAAGGCAGCGCACAGGCCGGCCACACCGGAGCCGACGATCACCAGCTTCTTCGGTTCTTGTTGCCCCTGGCTCATGGCTTGGCAGCTAGCATGCGCTCCAGGGCGATCTTTGCATCCCCCTGCTGTTCCTTCGGCACGGAAATCTGGTTGACCACTCGTCCGGCAACCAGCTCTTCGAGCACCCAGGCAAGGTAGCCCGGGTGGATCCGGTACATCGTGGAGCACGGGCAGATCACCGGGTCCAGGCAGAAGATGTTGTGCTGCGGGTACTGGGCAGCCAAGCGGTTGACCATATTGATTTCGGTGCCGATGGCAAAAGCAGTTGGCTCGGTAGCAGCGGCAATAGCCTTTTGGATGTAGTCGGTAGAGCCTGCTTCATCTGCCGCGTCCACAACTTCCATGGGGCATTCAGGATGCACAATCACGCGCACGCCGGGGAAATCCTCACGCGCCTTGGCGATCTGCGCGGGGTTGAAGCGCTTGTGCACGGAGCAGAAGCCATGCCACAAAATAACCCTGGCATCGAGCAGGGTGGTGGCTTCGTTCCCGCCTAATTCCTTGCGCGGAGTCCACATCGGCATCTGCTCCAGGGAAATGCCCATCGCCTTAGCGGTGTTGCGTCCAAGGTGCTGGTCCGGGAAGAACAGGACACGGCGACCACGCTCGAAAGCCCAATGAAGAACAGTTGCAGCGTTGGAGGATGTGCAGACCAGTCCGCCGTTGCGACCGACAAAGGCCTTGAGCTCTGCAGAGCAGTTCATGTAGGTCACCGGAATGACCGGCATCCGCCCGTCATCGGCTTCATCCGCATACAGGGCGGTGAGCTCTTCCCAGCACTGTTGCACGCTCGGACCGTCTGCCATGTCCGCCATGGAGCAGCCTGCTGCAAGATTCGGAAGGATCACCGACTGGTCCTCACGGCTGAGAATATCTGCCGTTTCGGCCATGAAGTGCACCCCGCAGAACACGATGGCTTCGGCCTTGTCGCGGGTCAATGCGGCGTTGGCCAGCTGGAAGGAGTCACCCACGAAATCTGCGTACTTCACAACTTCATCGCGCTGGTAGAAGTGCCCGAGGATCACTGCCCTGTCCCCCAGGGTTTCCTTGGCTGCCCTGATGCGGGTATCAAGCTCTGCGTCGCTGGCCTCCAGGTATTCCTCCGGGATCGAACCCTGCACCGGGTAACCCGCTGGGACCGAATCCTCTTGGGAGGCACCTGGCCCGTAGCCTGCAGGGGTGTCCCACGGGTTGGAGGCCAGGTCGGTGGAACAGGTGGAAGCCGGAGCCAGCAGATTGAGCCGAGCGATGTTCTGGGCTACCGAGGCGTTGGCGTTGTCAGTGGTTTGGGTGCTCATGGGTTCGTCCGTTTCTTGCAGGATGACGGTGAAAAGTATGGATGGTGCTTGCTAGTCGTGCAGCGGGTCGACTTCCAACGGGTCCGGTCCGTGGCCTACGTAGCGGTATAGCCGTGGTGGCCGGTGCTGTCCGCCAGCTAGGTATTCGTCGGTCTCCTCAATAGATGCCGTGCTCTTGAGCGTTCGGCGGAAGTTCGCAGGGTCCAGACGGCGTCCGAGGATGGCTTCATAGACTCCGCGCAGGGCCGCCAGGGTGAAGCGTTCGCCGAGCAGCCGATGGGCTATCTGCCCGTATTCGGTTTTGTTGCGCAGCCTCCACATGGCGTAGTCCAAGATCTTCCGGTGGTCGAAAGCCATCTGGGCAATCTGCGGATCATCGATATCGAACCAGGCCACGTTGTCGTCTTGGACGGTGGCACCGACCTGGTCGGCGTTCAGCAGCGCAAAGTAGGCGATGGTGACGAGGCGGTGCGTTGGCGAGCGGTCGATATCGCCGAAGGTGTAGAGCTGTTCCAGATAGGTGGGGCGCAGGCCCGTGGTCTCGGCAAGGTTGCGCCCGGCCGCTTGGCCGAGGGATTCCCGCGGATCAACTGGTCCGCCTGGCAGCGCCCACATTCCGGTGTGGGGTTGGCGAATGCGGCGTACCACTGGCAAGCAGAGTTTGTCGGGTCCGCCATCCTTGCCTTCACGGATTCCCAGGATCACAGTGGAAACCGCAAGAGCGGGCGGGAGGTTGCGGCGTTCGTCGACGTTCGCCCAACCCGGTACGGATGACATTTCTTATTTGCCTCGTTTTCAGCACATTCGGATTCGTTAGAGTCATTCTGACATTAACGATCTTTAGGCGCTAGCCCAGATCACATTTCGAGGGTGAATGGCCTATGATCAATGGCATGACATTGGATCTGAATCTTCGAGTGGTTCGCGCAAACGCTGAGGTGAAAAGCCCATCCGTGCTTTTCATCCACGGCTTCGCCTCATCCGGCGAACTGAATTGGGACCGCTCGCGTTGGCTGAAATATTTCACTGATGCAGGACGAGATGTCCTTCTGGTTGATTTGCCCGGCCATGGAGAAGATCCTCGCCGCAATGACGGCAGCTGGGCGCCAAGCCAGATTCGCCAGGCCCTGGCTGCCATCGTGATGGATCTGGATGATGGTCCCGTAGACGTCATCGGCTACTCTTTGGGTTCCCGGCTGGCTTGGGAGTTCGCCGCTTTCAATCCGGATTTGGTGAATCATCTGGTCATCGGGGGTCCAGGAGCCGGTGATCCGCTGGCCGCCTTCGAATTGGGCCAGGCCCGTGCCTACGTCGAGACGGGCGAAAAGATCCATGACGACTACACCGCCGCCATCATGCGGATTGCCGAGGCTGAACCGTCCAATGATCTATCGGCGCTCTTTGAGCTGATTGAAGCAATCAAGTCCGAGCCGTATGACCCTGCCGCCAAGGTGCCGTCAGTCCCGACCTTGCTAGTGGCTGGAGACCAAGATGATCTCGCCACGACCATGCCGCACTTGCGTCGCCTCCTGAAGGACGCAGGAACACGCAATGAAGTGCTGTGGCTGTCAGGTCGCAATCACGCCAACGCCGTGACCAGTCGCGAGTTCAAAGAGAGAGCGCTTGAGTTCGTGAGCCTTTAGCTCCGGCCCCTCCTTTAATGCATGCCTCCGCTGCCTTGAGCCTATTCAACTATCCGGCCTAAGGCTCGTCCGGGTTTCCAGACGAGCCTTAGCCAGCTCAGCGCCGACTATTGCATTTCCGAACTGGAACCGAACATGGAAGTGCTCCTGTTCGCTGCACGTTGCGATCAGCGCTGTGGCCCTTAGCGGTTAATTGATTCGAAGCGTTCAAGCCTAGCGATCTCGAATCTCTTCCCATTCCCTGCCGCTACTTCGGCGATCGAACCTGTGCTAAAGCGGCGTGTACATCAACAGGGTCAAGTCCGTGGCTTCGGTAGGAGTCAGGTTGTGCTGCTCGTAGCGCGTCAGCCCCAATTTAGGATGCCGGAACACCCGTTCGCCGGTGCGGAAACCTGCAACGTCGCGTTCATTCCAGATTGCGGCAAATTCCGGGGAGGCCGCCGAGACCCGCGCAACGATGCCGCTCTCCCCCGACGGGCTGAGCCATCCACGCGTTTCGGCACGGAAGCTTCCCACGAAACCGCGGCTTTGCACTTCCCAATCCGGGAGCATCTCACGCAATTGCGCATCGGTGAAAACCAGCCACAACAGGTTCCGATCTTCGCTGTCCAATGAAGCCACCCGCGGATACAGCTGTTCATAGGCTTCATTCCAGCCCAGGATGGTCCAGTCGGCGGAGAGCAGGAAGGCCGGGAACTGCAAAGCATCGAGTAAACGCTGCAGGGCTGGAGTCATGCCGCCGGTGCCAATCGGGTCAAGCTCACCGTGCCCTGCCAGAGAAAACAGGTACGAGGATTCCACCGGGGTGAGCCGGAACAGCCGTGCCAAGGACTGCAGAACCTGGCGCGAGGGATTGATGTCGCGGGCCTGCTCAAGCCAGGTGTACCAGGTAACAGAAACGCCGGCCAAGGTGGCGACTTCTTCGCGGCGCAGGCCGCGCACCCGGCTGCGCCCGATCTCCGGCAGTCCATGGGAAGCCCTGTCAGCCCGGGCCCGGCGGTCCTTGAGGAACGCGGCGAGTTCTTCGCGACGTCTTTGACTTGGAGTCACGGGGTAAACCTCATTGCATGGTAGTAGTACTACTAGTATCGTCACCGTCTGGGTTTGAGGGCAAATATATGGTGAGATTTTAGGTATGACCACACTTCGTTCACACACTGTCACCCATGGCCGCAATATGGCCGGCGCTCGCGCATTGTTCCGCGCAGCCGGCGTGAACGGCGCTGACCTCGGGCGCAAGCCGATTATCGCTGTCTCCAACAGCTTCACTGAATTCGTTCCAGGGCACACCCACCTGCAGCCGGTAGGCCGCATTGTCTCCGACGCCATCACTGCCGCCGGTGGCATCCCCCGCGAATTCAACACCATCGCCGTGGACGACGGCATCGCCATGGGCCACGGCGGCATGCTCTACTCGCTGCCATCGCGCGACCTCATTGCCGACTCCGTGGAATACATGGTCAATGCCCACTGTGCCGACGCGCTGATCTGCATCTCGAACTGCGACAAGATCACCCCGGGCATGCTGATGGCCGCATTGCGCCTGAACATCCCTACGGTCTTCGTCTCCGGTGGTCCCATGGAAGCCGGCCGCGCCACCCTGGTAGACGGCACCGTGCGCACCTTGGACCTGGTGGATGCCATCTCCGAGGCCGTGAACGAGAACGTATCGGATGCAGACCTGCTGCGCATCGAAGAGTCGGCCTGCCCGACCTGCGGCTCCTGCTCGGGCATGTTCACCGCCAACTCGATGAACTGCCTGACCGAGGCCATGGGCTTGTCCCTTCCGGGCAACGGCTCCACCTTGGCTACCCACACGGCCCGCAAGGACCTCTATGAAAACGCCGGCAAGCTGGTAGTCGATATCGCCAACCGCTACTACGGCGAAGACGACGAGACGGTCCTGCCACGCAGCATCGCCACCAAGAAGGCCTTCGGCAACGCCATGGCGCTGGATATCGCCATGGGCGGTTCCACCAACACCATCTTGCACCTGCTGGCCGCCGCCCGCGAGGCCGGCGTGGAATTCGGCCTCGATGAGATCGATGAAGTGTCCCGCCGTGTCCCGTGCCTGGCCAAGGTTGCACCCAACACTGCCGGCAACGGCACCATCTACTACATGGAAGATGTCCACCGTGCCGGTGGCATCCCCGCGATCCTCGGCGAGCTGCGCCGCGGCGGCCTGCTGGATGAAACCGTGCACACGGTTCACTCGGCAACCCTGGGCGAATGGCTTGATGACTGGGATATCCGCAGCGGCAAGGCCAAGGAGGAATCCTTCGACCTGTGGCACGCGGCCCCGGGCGGCGTGCGCTCCTCCACCGCCTTCTCGCAGTCCGAGCGGTGGGCGGCGCTGGACACCGATGATGCAGAAGGCTGCATCCACTCGGTTGAGAACGCCTACTCCAAGGACGGCGGCCTGGCCGTACTGCGCGGCAATATCGCCGTGGACGGTGCAGTGGTCAAGACCGCTGGCGTTGACCCTTCGATCTGGACCTTCTCCGGTCCGGCAGTGGTCTGCGAATCACAGGATGAGGCCGTCGAGAAGATCCTGAACAAGCAGGTGAAGGAAGGCGACGTAGTAGTCATCCGCTACGAAGGTCCCAAGGGCGGGCCGGGCATGCAGGAAATGCTCTACCCCACCTCGTTCCTCAAGGGTCGCGGCCTGGGCAAGGCCTGCGCACTGATCACCGATGGCCGCTTCTCCGGTGGTACCTCGGGCTTGTCCATCGGACATGTCTCCCCCGAGGCCGCTTCCGGTGGCATGATCGCCCTGGTGGAAGATGGCGATACCATCTCCATCGATATCCCTACCCGCGAGCTGACCCTGAACGTCTCTGACGAGGTCTTGGCACAGCGCCGCGAGCGCTTGATCGCGACCACCGGCTACCGCCCGAAGAGCCGCGAGCGCGTGGTCTCCCCTGCGTTGCGCGCCTACGCCGCCATGGCGTTGTCCGCTGACAAGGGTGCGGTCCGCGACGTGGACCGCGTGGAGCGTGCCATGCGCGAAGCCGATGAGCGTGAAGCCGCTGCCCAAAGCGCAGCCCAAATCTAGCCAGAAGGCTTGACCACGGCAACAGGCCCGGACCACTTATGCGAATAAGAGGTCCGGGCCTGTTCTGTTTCCAAGGCACTAGCCCCGAAGCAGCAGGGATTGTTCCCCCGCACGCCGAATGCCGGCCCTGCCCCGAAAGGCAAGACCGGCATCCAGCTGGCGCGCGGACTATGGGTTCCGGCGACGGTACCGAAGCAGGATCAATGCTCCGGCGATAATCACCATCCCTGCAGCCCCTGCCAGCCACAACGAGCCCTGGTCAAAGCCGGTTGCCGCAAGCGGTGCTGGCGGGGCAGATGGTGCTGCCGGCGCTGGCAGAGCCGGAGGAGCCGGAGGAACCGGTGGTGCCGGTGGCGCTGCCTGCGGAGCCGCGGAGCAAACTTCCACGTCCGCCGAATCCGAATTGTTCCCATCCTCGCCGGACTTCTCCGGTATAGAGGCCGTATTCGTCATCGTCTGGCACTTGCCGGCTACGCCGTCCAAGACCAGTTCGTACGTGAACTTCTTGCTCTGCGCTTCGGCCTTGACCGTGCCCAGTTCCCGCGGCTGGCCGGGATTGGTGTAGTCATCGAAGACCGTCACCATTTCATCGGTGGCCGTTGCCGCCTCGAATTCCAGCGGAGCCTTGGCACTGACCGTGCGGGTTGTCCCCTCCACGTCGGTCCAGCTGGCGTTCACCGTGTTCTCGTGGCCGGTGTAGTCGGCCTCGGCAACAGGTGTTTCGAAGGTGCAGCTGTACTTCACGGTGCGGGTTTCCCCGGCCGCAAGCTCCAGCTTCCCCTCCGCCAATCCTTCGATGGAGCAGCTGGCCCCGTCGATGGATAGCTTGTCTTCCAGGAGCACTTGCGTGTCCTTGAAGTCATTCGGATTGGCCACGGTGATCACACCGGTGACGGTGAAGTCCTGGTCTTCGTAGCCCTCCAGCATCGCCTGGACCGTGTACTTGGCCGTGGCCTGCCCGTCCGGGTCAACCTCGAACTTCGTTTCCTTCGCCTCCTTGCGGGTCGACCAGTCGTAGTCCCTGACGTACTGGGCGTCGGCGCTCTTGGCGATCATCAGGCCCTGCTCGATGCACAGTTGCAGGTCCACCGAGGATTCGTCCTTGCCGTTGCCGTCGGTACTCTCATGGACTGCCGCGGTATTGGTGTATACCGTGCAGGTTCCCGCTTCGGGTTCCAGCACCTGTTCGTATTCGAACTGCATGGGAGCTTGCGGGACGTGGACTTCTCCGAGCACCTTCGGTTCGGCGCCGGGATCCATCATGTCGTCGGTGACTCTCACCGATTCGTCCGTGACTGCATCGATCTGGAACTCGATCGGTGCTTCGGCACGCACTTCGCGGTCATCGAAGGTGGCAATCACCGTATTGGCTGCTCCTTCGAAGGCATCGGTGGTGAGCCAGCTAGCGAGGTCGCATTCATACCGGGCCCCCAAGTTCTCCCCGGCATCGAGCACGACCTGCAATCCAGCGGCCGCTTCATCGGCATCCTCCGCATCGATCCGGCAGCTGGTGCCAGCGGTATCGATCCGGTCTTCCAAGGTGGCGGTGATGGAACCGAAATCATTCGGGTTCTGCACCATCACTTCACCGGCCAGCCGCAAGTTCTGCTCAACGGCTGCGGTGTTGCGAGCCTGAACCCAGTAGTGCGCGGTGAAGGTTCCATCCCCGTTCGCGGTGAGCTTGCTCTGGTCGATCCGCTTCTCTACCTCCCATTCGTAATCCAGGTCCACCAGTCCCTGCGCGGTCTTCTGCAGGCCCAGGGCCGTCTGTCCGCAGAGGGTGACGGTGGTCGAATCCTCGGCCCCGGTCTGCTGGATCACCGCGGTGTTGGTGAACTCGGTGCAGGTGCCGGCCTGGGCCTGGTGGCGCAGGGTGTAGTCGAAGTCGACCGGGGTGCCTTCGGCATTCCAGATCGCTTCGCCCAGCACTACCGGCGACTCGGGATTGGTCTTGTCATCGATGACGGTGACCTGCTGATCGGTTTCAGCATCCAGCAGGTAGTCCACCGGTGCGGTTGACGTGGCCACCGAATCCTCGCCCCAGGTTGCCGTAACCGTGTTGCTGCCGTGCAGCTGGCCGGGAGTGCCCGAGCAACTGTAGGGCAGTTGCACCGTGGCTCCGGTTCCGTCGCTGCCCACCGGGACCGCGACTTGCAGGCCCCCGGTTTGCGGATCGGCGTCCTCGGCGTCGATGGTGCACGCGACCCCTTCGATGCTGATCTCATCGGTGATGGTGGCTACCGTCGAGGCCGACGCGAAACGGTTCGGATTCACCAGCACGATCATGCCGTGCACTTCATGGCCGGAATCCTCCGAACCGTCCGGGATGGCCGACACGGTGTAGGAGAAGTCGGCGGTGCCGTCCTCGGCGACGATGGCTTCGGTACGGCCAGCCTTCTTCTCCAGATCCCACAGGTAGGTCCGATCGAAGCTGGCTTCGGCATCCTTGGCAATCATCAGATCGAGCAAGCCGCATAGCTGCACGGTCGCCTCATCCCTCGGATCCTCCCCTGCCTGGATATCGACCCAGGCGGTGTTCGTGTAGCTCATGCATTCACCGGCCGGAGCATCATGCTCCAGCTGGTACTCGATGAGCACCGGCGAATCATCAATGTCCACGGTGCGCAGCAGCACCGGCTCCTGCGGATTCGACTGGTCATCCCAGATCTCGACCTGCCGATCGATGCGGGAATCAATGGCGAATTCGATGGGCACCTGCGTGCTCGATGCCCGGTCATCGCCCCAGCTGACCGTGGCGGTGTTGGTGCCGCCGCTATAGGAGCCCGGATCGACTCCCGCGGAGACATCGCAGCTGTAGCCGACGGTGATTGTCCCGTTGGCCGGGATGCCCACCAGCGATTCAGAGGTGGTGCAGGTGACCGCGTCCAGGTCGACCACGTCCTGGATCGTGGCGTCGATGCCCGTGTACTGGTTCGGGTTGGTGATGGTGATCTGGCCTTCCAGCACCCATCCCGAATCCTCGTACCCGGTGTTCTCCACCTTGACCACGTAGTCCACCGGTTCGCTGGCCGCCCCGTTGGTGGTGATCTCCTGGTCCTGGCCTTCGGCCAAGGACTTGTCGATCTGCCATTGGTAGGTGCGGTCGTACGCGGCTTCGACGGTCTTGCTGATCTCCAAGGCCGCCTCGCGGCAGGCTTCGGCGAGCGCATTGTCCGTCGCGGTGAAGCCGTCATCGCCGGTGAGCGTGGCGACGTTCTCGAAGACCTGGCAGGTGCCTGCCTCCTCCACGTTCCACGTCACCGAGTAGTCCCGGCTTTGCGGCCCATCGGCCACATCCACCATCCACGCCGGATCGAACTCGTGGGCGCTGTCCGTGATGGTGACCGTGTCGTTCAGCGGCGTCTGGTTCCAGTCCTGTTCCGAGATCCCCACGGTGTCCGAGTCCTGGCCGTTGGCCGTGCTCAGCGCCTGGGCGTCCCAGTCCACGGTGGCGGTGTTGCTGCCTTCGTAGTCCGGCTTGGATGCGAAGGTGCACGAGTAGGCCATCACCCATTGAGCCCCTGCGGGGATCACCGTCTGGAAGCCGGCTTGCTCGGCGGACATGTCAGCCACCGCATCGCCGCGCACCCCGGTGATCGTGCAGGCCACGTCCCCGCCGACATCGGCGAAGTCCTGCACCGTGACCGGCGCGTCCTGCCAGTCGTTCGGGTTAGCCAGCGTGATTTCTCCGCTCATCGCCCAATTGCCGTCCTCGTGGCCTTCGGGGGTCACGGTGATCCGGTAGTTCGCGGTGGCTTCGCCGGTATTCGGGTTGGCTGCCAGCGGTTGCCCGGAGAGCAGTTCCTTGTCCAGCGACCACAGGTAGGAGCGGTCGAAAGAGGTCACGACGTTCTTGGCGATATCCAGATCTGCGCCGGCGCACACCGTGGTGCTGGCCGAAGCCGTGTTCTCCTCGCCCTCGCCGGTGGCCTCATCGAGCACCGCGGTGTTGGTGTACCCGGTGCAGGTTCCGGCCACGCCCTGCAGTTCCAGGTCGTATTCGAAGGCCTTCGGCGATTCCCCGGCCATCGCGGTGCCCAGCACCACTTCCTGGCCTTCAACGGTTTGGTCATCGGTGATGGCGACTTCGCCGTCGGTCAGAAGGGTCTGCTCGAACCCGAAATCGACGTCCGTTTCTGCCTGGCGCTCCTGGCCCCAGGCTACGGTTGCGGTGTTCGTGTACTGGGCGGTGATGTCGGTGTCCGCCGGGACCTGGCAGTTGTAGCCCAGGGTGGTGCTTTCCCCGTCACCGAGCACGAGCTGGAAACCGCCGGCGCTTTCATCCGCATCGGTGCCCTCGATGGTGCAGCTGGCCGACGGGATGGAGAGCACATCGGTGACCGTGGCCACCAGGTCCCCGACTTGCGTGTTCGGGTTGCTGATGGTGATGGTTCCGGACACCTGCTTCGCGCTGTCCTGCGCTTCGCCGGCGGTGGCCACTACCGTGTAGTGCGCGGTAACCGTGCCGTTGCCGGCGACCGTGAATCCGCTGCGGTCCACCTGCTTGTGAAGCGACCAGTCGTAGTCGCGTGCGTAGCTGGCGTCCACGTCCTTGGTGATAACCAGATTCTTCTGGTCGCAGATGCCCACGTCCTGCGAGTCCTCGATGTCCTCGCCGGCCAGATCCACCCACGCGGTATTCGTGAAGACCAGGCATTCATCGCGCGGCACTTCGTAGGTGATCTCGTAGCTGAAGCTCTGCGGGGCGTCGGCGTAGTGGACCGTGCCCAGTAGTACCGGGTCCCCGGAAGGATCAGCCTGGTCATCCCAGACGCCAACGGATTCATCGGTGCTCTCATCCAGGGTGAAGTCGATGGGTACCGGCTGGCTCTCAGCCTGCAGCCCATCACCCCAGGTGACCACCGCCGTGTTGGTGTGGCCGGTGTAATCGGCCTCCGCCACGGCCGATGCATCGCAGTCGTAGTCCACGGTGATCGAGCCGCTGCGCGGCACCACCTGCTGCATGCCTTCCATTCCCGGATTCGAGTCCTCGGCCATGATGGTGCAGGCGGCCGAGAAGGTATTCTCGTCGCTGATCGTCACTTCGAGGTCTTCGAATTCGTTGGGATTGGCCACGGTAATGGATCCGGAAAGCTGCTGCCCCGAATCCTCGTGGCCGGTGTTGTCCACCAGCACCGTGTAGTGAACGGTAGCGGTACCGTCTTCCTCGACCACGGCATCTGGCGACTGGCCCTCGGCCAGTTGCTTGTCGATGCTCCACAAGTAGGTGCGGTCATAGGAGGCCGTCACGTCCTTGGTGACGGTCAGCCCTGCCTGGCGGCACGCTTCGACTTGGGCGTCATCGCTCTTGACCAGCTGGTTGCTGCCGGTGATCGTGGCGGTGTTCATGAAGCTCTGGCACTTGCCGGCCTCCTCCACCGTCCAGGTGTATTCATAGGTCCTGGTCTGCGGGCCATCGGAGTAATTGATGGTCCAGGCCGGATCGAATTCATGCAGCGGGTCGGTCACGGTCACCGTCTGGTTCAGTGGTGTCTGCGTCCAGTCGCCTGCATCCACCGGGACAACTTCGGTGGCGCTGCCCGAAGCGGTGGAGGCCTCGCTGGAGGACCACGTCACTTCGGCGGTGTTGCTGCCCTCGTAGTTCGGCTGCGATCCGAAGGTGCAGCTGTAGCTGAAGGTCAGCGTTTGGGAGGCATCCAGTGTTGCCTGGAAGCCCGGTACTGCCGGATCGGCGTCCATCGTGTCCGGTTCGCCGGCAATGCCGACCACCTGGCAGGTTGCGTCCCCGCCCACATCGACCTGGTCGGTGACGGTCACGTCAATGGCTTGCCAGTCATTGGGGTTGGATACCGTGATGGTTCCGCTCATGGCCCAGTCGCTGTCCGAATAGCTTTCGGGAGTGACCGTGACGGAGTATTCCGCGGTGAATTCGCCGGTTTCCGGATCCGCGGTGAATGGCTGCTCGCCTACTGCGTCCTTGGCGATGCTCCAGTCGTAGCTGCGGTTGAAGCTGGAAACGACCAGTTTCTCGATGGCCAGGTCCTGGCCGATGCAGATTTCCACGGTGGCATTGTCGGTCAGCGTTTCACCGTCGTCTGCGGCGAGGCTGGCGATGTTCTGGTAGTCGGTGCATTCTCCGAGCACGCCGTCCCACTCGATGGTGTATGCGAAGGTCTTCGGGCTGTCTCCGGCTGCAACGGTGTTACCGCCGGCGATGCCCGAAAGGTCGATTTCGCTATCGGTGACGGTGACTTCCTCGTCGGTCACCGTTGGCGAGACGGACGCGAAATCGTAGTCGGCCGAGGCGCTGGCTTGGCCATCGGTGCCATAGTAGGCCTCCGGGTCCCAGGTTGCGCTGACCGTGTTGGTGCCGGCGCTGGCGGCACTGGTTCCCTCGGGCAGGTCGCATTCATAGGTGAAGGAATTCTCGCCGGGCTGGATGGTCACCGGATTGGCGATCGGCGATCCGCCAGCGGAGATGACGCAATTGGCGCCATCGAGCTGGTCGGCCAGCGTGATCCCGGACATCTCCGTATCGTTCGGGTTCACCACGGTAATGGTGCCGGAGAGCTGGAAGTTGCTGTCCTGGGCCTCGCTGGCGGTGGCGACCACGTTGTAGTCGACGTCCACTCCGGTGGCCGTGGCCTTCACTGTGGTTTGCTGGCCCTGGGCCAGCGACTTGTCCAGATCCCAGTCGTAGTCGCGGTCATAGGATGCCTGCACATCCTTGTGGACCGTGAGCTCGTCGTAGGTGGTCTTCGTGTTGGTGAAGGTGCAGGTGACTTCATCGTTGTCGCCCAGTTTGAAAGTGATGGCCGAACCGCTGCGGCTGGCGGCGGCGCCGGTGCAGGCGATCGAGGATAGATTCCATCCAGCTGGCAAGTCCTCTTCGGTGATGGTGATCGTAGCTGGCGCCACGGTGTAGGTGACGCTCTGCGGCAAGCTCGCGCCGGTATCGGAATCGGCACTGTCATCGAGGTTGAATGATGTCGAGTCGCCGAAGCGGTCCTCGGCGAGGGTGAAGTCGAAATCCGTGCCGTCGGCAGGAACCGCGTCTTTGATGACGGTTACGGAACCGGCTTGGACCGCACCGGCCTGGATCTGGTTGTCGCGTTGTCCAATGGACTTGCAATTCAACGACGAGATCAGGACGTGGTACGGCGATCCGTTGATTGAGGAAGCACCGGTGCCCGGGCCGTGATCCAGCTCCGAGGCGATATGCGCATCGAAGTAGAGGGTGACGCTTGACTCGTCGCCTTCTTCTCCGTCGACCATCAATGTGATGAAGACGGTGTCGACGCGGTCGTTCCCGGCGCCTTCATCGACAGTCCAGCCGGTGATGTCCGCACCGTCCACTGTCTCGTTGAGCAAATAGTCATAGGCCCATTTGCCGGCCTGCTTGACCTGGTACTTGATGACCAGCTCGTTTTCTCCGGCGGGCAATGTCATTTCCAGGCGCTGGTGGACCACACCGCCCTCATAGAGCCCGTTGTGGACATTGCCGTTGGCGTAGGCGGGCATCTCATCGGACTTCTGCATGAAGGTGTCGACCGAGCCATCTCCTTCGTTGTACTCGCAAATCCGCGGAGCACCTGGCTCAAGGGCTGCGGCCGTGATCGGCTCGCGGGCCGCTGTCGAGGACCCGATAGAATCTTCCGATTCCGAAACTTCGGCCTTCGGCTGCGCAAGTTCCGGTGAAGCCTTGTCCACTGGCTTCTTCTCTGTCTTGGGCGCAGCTGATTCCACAGGTTGCGCTTCGGGTGCCGGCTGCGTGGTTTCCACAGCTTTTGGCTTTTCTGGCTTCTGAGTTGCCGGTGCCGGTGCAGGGGCGGACTCGGGTTCAGCCGCTGCTTCTTCCTCTGGCGCCGAGGTCTTGGCACTGTCTTCTGCTTCAGCAGCTGGCTGTTCTTCGCCCGTGTCAGCCGTGGACGATTCGTCGGCTTCGGCCTTGGTTTCATCGGCCGAGCCGGTGGCCAGGACCGATTCAGAGTTCTCCGGTTCAGTCCCCTGCTGTGTGGCTTCGACTTCTTCCCCAACAGAAGTTTCGGCAGCAACTGCCATGCCCGGAATGGTCATGACAAAGCACAAGGAAATTGACGAAATTATCGCCAAGCATGCTTTTAATAATCTATTTAAAGCTGTTTTACGGCGCAAATTTGGCACAAAAGTGCCACGCCTTTGATGCCTAGACATTTCTCCCCCATACAAGAATGTCCTGAGTGGATCGCGCGGCGTGCAGGAGCGATCCACCCGAAAAAGAGCGAGCTATAGTAAGGCTTTGACCTCAGATAATGAAAGCCTGGCCCATGATTCAGCCACCCCATGTGGCTCAACTGCTCAGGATAAGTTCCCCAATGCATCTAAAGATGCGAAATGAATGCGAGTGTTTCAATTCGTCTTTAAATCCCCCAATTCAAGACAACGATATGCCGACATCCTACGCCGGCATTCGGCTTTGTGCCAGCAAATGGAAGGAAATAAATTTGGCTGAAAATGAAGCAATCGGTGCACTTCTTTCTCTATGGATTAAACGTGCTTGTCATCTGCCAAATTCACGATCCAGGCCCTAGCGGACAGCAATGAAGGTCGATGCGCTGCGACAGCGGCTTTGGCACCGCCCGCTCGACCGCGGCACCCGAGAAGCTTGGCAGAAACCGGACTGGAACAATCCTGCCGACCCCGGGGCCAGTACAGAAGCAATGGCACTACGCCTCGGGCGCTCCGCATCCACCGAAGAGCTCCGTGGCATCGAGTCCCGGAGGCGGCTCCGCTCCCCCCTGGAACGTCGAGAAGATTCACTACGACCTTCAACTACTAATTTGAGTACCCGGTCTGACCTGCAAAGTAAAAATAAATCTCAATCTGATAAAGGTTGCGTGTTTTCTCCGTTTGAGCTTGGTAGTTGCTGAACACTTTGGTAATCATTGAATGGTGAAAAGAGCAACCCTATGAGCCAACGACGCGCGTTCCGTCGCATATTCCTTCCCGCTGCATGGCTAGTTATCGGCGCCTTGATCGCCGTCAGCCTCGTGAAACTCGCGTTTGCCGGCGGCACTGCCGGCGCCGACGATGACCTGTTCCCCACCGGAGAGATCCCGGCCGAGACCATCTTTGCCGAGAAAGCCACGGTGGAGAACAAGCTGTCCATTCCCGGAACCATTAAGCTCACCGAATCGAAAGAGCTGAATGCGCCCGTGGACGGCGTTGTCAATTGGGCTTTCGTCAAGCCAGGCGACAATGTCGCCCTCGGCGATCGGATCTTCCAGGTCCGCGCCGAATCCCAGCCAGAGAGCGTTGAGACCACCGACTCGGATAGTGAAGGTTCACAAGACGAGCAGCAACCGCAGGAAGCTGCACCAGTGGTGAAGTACCACGACGTCTATGCAACGGCCACGGGCAAGGTCGGCGCTTTCCAGATCGAGGTTGGCGATGACGTCACCAAGGGCACGGCACTCGGCGCGATCCAACCCCAGGAATTCTTGGCCGCCGGTTCGATCGATCCGCTGGACCGCTACCGGTTGCTCGATGAAAGCCTCGAAGCAACGATCACCATTGACGGCGGACCGGAGCCATTCACCTGCAAGGACCTGTCTGTCGGTGACAACGCTTCGAAGAAAACCAGCGCCGGCTCCGCAGACCAGGACATGGAATCGCAGATGGATCCAATGGCGTCCGGAGAATCCACGGAGAGCTCTTCGGGCAGCGAGATTTCTTGTGCCGTACCTGCAGACATCGTGGTTTTCGACGGCCTGAGCATGAACATGGAAATTGATGCAGGCACCGCCGAGGACGTCTTGACCGTGCCGGTATCGGCTGTTCGCGGCCTGGTTGGCCAGGGCGCGGTGTGGAAGCTGGATGAAAACGGCAAGGAAATCCGCACCGAGGTAGAGCTTGGCGTGACCGACGGAAAGGTCATCGAGGTGATTTCAGGACTGAAAGATGAGACGGAAATTCTCCGCTTCGTCCCAGGATCCACCCCGGCACCTGAAGAAATGATGGATATGGAGTCCTACTCAGATGAGTGGTGAGCCATTGCTGAAGCTCGAGAATGTCACGCGCAGCGTCCTGCTGCCGGATGACAGCGAGCTGCATATCCTCAACGGGATTGATCTCACGGTGTCCGAAGGCGATCACATTGCCATTGTCGGCCGTTCGGGTACCGGCAAGTCCACGCTGCTGAATATCCTCGGCTTGCTTGATCGGCCCACCAGCGGCAGCCTGCTGTGGCGAGGCAAGGATGCGACCCGGCTGAGCGCCAAACAGGCAGCGCATGCTCGCGGACGCGACCTCGGATTCGTTTTCCAGCAGTTCAACCTCCTGCCCGGACGCACTGCCCTGGAAAATGTCATGGCTCCGCTGATGTATGCCAGCGGCCGGGACTTCTGGAATCGGCGCAAGCTGGCAGGCGAGGCGCTGGAACGCGTAGGCCTGGGCAGTCGCCTGGACTCCATGCCCCAGACCCTCTCGGGCGGCGAGCAGCAGCGTGTGGCCATTGCCCGCGCACTGGTCCGGCGCCCGCGCGTGGTTCTGGCCGATGAGCCAACCGGCGCATTGGATGTCAGCACCGGGCGCGCGGTCATGGACCTGTTGGATGCTGCCACGGTCGATTCGGGCGCAGCGCTGATCACCATTACGCACGATAGCAACGTGGCGGCACTGGCCCGTGAACAGTTCCGCCTGGACGGCGGGCGGCTGCATCCGCTCAGTGAGGTCGTGGTCCCATGAATACCCTCACACGCTTAGGCACCGGCTTCGCGGCCGCATTGCTTGAGGCCTGGCAGGAACTGCGCATCCATAAATTGCGTGTCCTGCTCTCCTTGATCGGCGTCACCATCGCCGTGGCTTCATTGACCACCGCACTGGCCGGTGCTGGCATGGCACGCCAGATGATGACCGAAAGCCTCGAACGCGACGGCCGCCCGGCCATGATCACCACCTATGCCTACGATCCCCGTTCGGATGGCGGTCCCCAAGGCGGCGGACCAGTCGCCCAGGCCTTCGAAAAGACCAGCGAGCGCTTCAAGGTCGACTACACCAGCATGATCGGCCGGAACTATGGCCAGCGGATCGCATCGCAGGGCATGGCCCTTGATGCGGAGGTCCTGGTAGTCGAACCGGACTACGCCCCGATGCACCGGCTGGTCATGGCCGATGGGCGTTGGCTGGAAGCCGAGGACGCGCAGAATCTTTCACCAGCAGTGGTGGTGGACCAGAACGTCATCAAGGAATTGGGGCTGGAAGGCCAGCAGCTGCCGCTCACTGTCGATTTGATGAGCAACGGCAACGCCGTGTCCGTCACGGTCATCGGCACCTCCAGCGCCCGGTCCTTCGGCATGTCCGGCCAGCTGTGGATGCTGCCGGCCACCTATGAGCACTGGTTCGCGGGCCAAACCCCGCTGGATGAAGTTTCCTACAAGATGTGGGTGCCCATCGAGGGGTCCGAGGAGCTGGCCATGCACTTTGGCCAGCAGCTGCAGGCGGAGCTTCCGGGCTTCACAGTCGAGTCGCACCGCGAGGATTATCTGATGTGGGGTGCTGATGAGAGCTTGAAGATGTTGACCATGGTGGTTGCCGGGATCGCAATCATCATCTTGCTGCTTGGTTCCCTGAGTCTGCTCAATGTTGCCATGGTGACCATGAAGCAGCGTATCCGCGAAGTGGGTATCCGACGCAGCTTCGGTGCAACAACCGGACGCGTATTCTTCTCGGTGATGATGGAAAGTGTCGTGGCCACGGCCGTAGCAGGTGGCATTGGCGTGCTCATCTCCGTTGCCTTGGTCTCCAACGAGAATCTGCTGAATATGGTGATGGCTACCGAGCTGGATCAAATGCCGGCATTCCCTATCGGTGCGGCCCTACTTGGCATGGGAGTTTCCATCGCCGTAGGCGCACTGACCGGTGTGCTTCCCGCGCTGGTGGCAGCCCGAGTCAAGATTGTGGATGCTATTCGCGTCTAATATGCAGATGCCGCTAAGGCGCTGGAACGGAATCATGGCTTCCGCTCCAGCGCCTTCTGCGTACCCCCGGTGAGTCGGCAAATTGACTGCGGTAGCCGAGGACCGATGAGAAGGCCTCCGTCGCCGAGGTCTCAAATCAAGAGGTTCTTCTCCAGCTCAGAGGCCGCGAACTGTGTTGAGCTGATCTGTTTATCCCTTGTTCACGGCAGTGAGGGATTCGTCGCTGGGCGATGCGCCTCCGGACGCGCGTTTTCTATCCTTCTTCCTCTTTCCATCCTCCGTCTTCATCCAAGCAATCAGCCCGAAAGTAGTGACAGCAGCGATGCCGATCCAAATAGTTCCCCAAAGCGTGGATAACTGGATCCCCAGACCTCCGGTAACGGTGAAAATCAGTGTGGCCGGCAGGAATATAAACGCAAAAATATTCACACGGTGACTGAACTTCTCACGCTTAACCGCCTCTTCGCGCAGTTGTTCGGCCCGTTCGCGATTCACTTGCTCTTCTTCGGCGCGCTGGTTGGCTTCCAGATAATCCATGATGGATTTCTGCTCGATCAGTGAATGCTTGATCCGTTCTTCCAGCATGCGCACGTTCTGCATGGCTTGCAGCACCCGAGTTGCAGATTCACGTCCGGGTATCTCCTGCAACCAGCGCTTACCGTGGAACTCGATAAACCTTTTTTGAATGTCCTTGTATCGCTTAAGCGAAGCAGCGGAATCCTCAAGGTTTCCGGTTGCCGCTAGATTGGCCAGGTGTCCGGCGCGCTGGGTCAGGAATTCATCTTGCTGCATCGTCAAGACCGCCAAATCGACGAAGACTGAATGCGCTAAGGCCACCGTATGCCCAGTCTCTGCAATCCAGTGTTCAGGATCGCCATCCGGACGGGACTGGGCAACAATCCCCATCCCCCGATCACTGCACCAACCAATTGACGGGCCAAGGGAGACTTGGGCTTTGCTAACTCCGAGGTCGGACCAGTCGCTCAAAGTTGGCTTAGGCGTGGCGGTTTGAGCAATGCTCAGTGCATGCGCCCAGCGCACTGCAGGGTTGTCCATCGCGCTCGGTCCGTGCCAGTGTTTTTGGCACTGAGGAATCTTGTCTTGCGGAATAAAAGTGGAGATCGTATAGATGTTCCCCCACGGATCCTGCTTGTCTTTTGATTGCAGAGCGCCGCCATTATTCAGTTCTACTGCCAAGCCTGCTGAACGCAAGGCGTTGTTTACACCCGCTCGCAAGTCCTTGCCATCGATGTTTGTGCCCGGCAGTAGCCCAGCACGAGTCGGCCGGTGCAGCGCAGAGGTCACCCAACCGGGGGTTTGCAATGCCTCTGCCGAAAGCTTCAGGTGCAAGGCGACGTATTCAGCGTTGCCGGCTCCTGTTTCCGCCTCACTACGAGAACGTGAAATTCCAGCGATCTGAATGCCTGCGCCCGTGAGCTTGCTGATTTCCTGCTGCTTTTCGAATGCAAACGTGGGAGCACCCGATAGTGCTTGCTTCGCGTCGGCAGTCATGGCCAGGAAATGAGGTCCGACCGAAGTCTTGTCGAACCAGCTTTTTGATGCTTTATGCAGATTTCCCGCGTCGTTTTGGAGAAACTCAGAGGTTTCGCTTTGCAGATCTTTGCAGAACATCTTCCACGTGATGTCTGCGGCATTCGACGGAACCCACCACAAGTTTCCATCAGGTTCCGTGATCGAAGATGCCGGAACTCTGGCGACCAACGCCACGGATCCCCACATCCAGCTATTTGCGTGGACCTCGGTAGGGTGCGACGGCAGGGTCGAATCAATCACGCCTGCGTTTTGACCTGAAGACATCTTTTTCCTTGCGCTCTCATCTCAGCGAGTTTCGGATATTAAATACACTCCCCATAAATACAGGCTATCTACAATTAGTCAGCATGAAGGAGGAAGCAACGGAATATTTCTCATGAACAATCCATGACTCCACTTGCCCTCCCCCTCAGTGAATTGGCCGATTTCCATGATCGGCAGAAAAGAGTCTCTCGTAGCCCGGCTTAGGTTCGCGAGCGTTCTTGCCCATGGCAGCCACTTAAGGAATCCGGCATCAGATCGACTGGCTAGCCAGAATTCCAGCTATCGATTGTGTGCTGCAGTACATCCGCTCCGGCACCCCGCAATTGCTCATTTCGAAACATTCCCGCTCCCGGAGAATTCCCCGTGATCCTGCGGGTTTCCAGGCCTGCACGGTAATCATTTCCAAAGATTTCCAAAGCCCGCTTGACACCGATTGAGATTCGGCGCACACTGATCGTATACGATTTGATGTACGAGATGATGTTCGATGAAAGCAGGCCGATCAACGGTGAGCAATATTGTCCCAGTAACCGAAGAGACCTTCGCGCAGGCAGGCAAGATCCTGGCCGTACACCTTAGCTACTCCTCGCGTGCAGCGCAGCGCGGACGCACCCCGAAGTTCCCCAGCTACTTCATGAAGGCCACCAGCTCGCTGGCCGCCAGCGGTTCCACCGTGGAACGCCCTGCTGGCACCGAGCTGCTCGCCTTCGAGGGCGAGATCGCGCTGATCATCGGCAAGACCGCTCGCCGCGTCTCGGTAGACGAAGCCTGGGGCTACGTCGGACAGGTCACCGCATCGAACGACCTCGGCGTGCACGACATGAAGTACGCGGACAAGGGCTCGAACATCCGCTCCAAGTCCGGCGACGGCTACACCCCGGTGGGTCCCAACGCCCTGGATGCTGCCACCTTGGATCCTGCCAAGCTGCGCGTGCAGACCTGGGTCAATGGCAAGCTCGCCCAGGACGCCGACACCTCCGAGCTGCTCTTCTCCTTCGCAACCATCATCGCCGACCTGTCCCAGCAGATGACCCTGCAGCCAGGTGACATGATCCTCACCGGCACCCCGGCCGGCTCCACCGTCTTCTTCCCCGGCGACGTTGTCGAGGTCGAGGTCACCGACCTGGTCTCCGGCGCCACGACCGGCAAGCTGGAAACCACCGCCGTCGAGGGCACTGCGGCCTTCGCCGCTTTCGGCAACCAGCCAAAGGTCACCGACAAGGACAAGGAAGATGCCTACGGCGATCGCGAGACCGCCGGCATGGCCCCGATCATCACCGGCAAGGACGTGTTGACCGACAAGGTCCGCGAGCAGCTGGCTTCGGTGGCTACCGCCACCTTGTCCGCCACCTTGCGCAAGCGCGGCCTGAACAACGTGAACATCGAAGTCCCCGGTGCCACCAAGGGCATGCAGCGCGTGATCGGCACCGCCCGCACCCTGCGCTACATCCCCAACCGCGAGGACCTGTTCAAGGCCCACGGCGGCGGCTACAACATGCAGAAGCAGTCCATCGACTCGCTCAATGACGGCGAGATCCTGGTCATGGAAGCCCGCGGCGAGACCGGCTCGGCCACCCTGGGCGACATCCTGGCCCTGCGCTCCCAGCAGCTCGGCGCTGCCGGCATCATCTCCGATGGCGGCGTACGGGACCTGGACGCCGTGTCCAACCTGCAGATCCCGGTCTTCTACAACGGCGCCCACCCGGCGGTTCTCGGCCGCAAGCACGTGGCCTGGGACAAGGACATCACCGTGGCCTGCGGCGGCGTATCGGTGCAGCCAGGCGATGTGATCGTGGCCGACTCCGATGGCATCGTGGTCATCCCGCCAGCGATGGTGGCCGAGGTGGCCGCTGAAGCCGCGGTGACCGAATCCAATGACGAATTCATCTTCGCCATGGTCCAGCGCGGCCACGGCATCGAGGGCCTGTTCCCGATGAATGATGCGTGGAAGAGCAAGTACAACGCCTGGAAGGACGCAGGCAGCCCGGATCTGGACTCATGGTCGCTGTAATGACCGCCTCCAAGTCCGAAGCCGCCTACCAGCTGGTTTCCGAGCGCATCGTCAACGGGGCATACTCCCCCGGCTACCGGCTGGTGCTGGGCACCATTGCCGATGAGCTGGGTTGCTCCGTGGTTCCGGTGCGCGAGGCGATCCGCCGGCTGGAGGCCGAGGGCCTGGTGCACTTCACCCGCAACGTCGGGGCGACGGTGGCCCACGTGGATTCCACCCTGTACCTGCACACCATGCAGACCCTGATGGTCATCGAGCCGGCCGCTACCGCGCTGGCTGCCGATGCCATGGATGCCGCCTGGCTTGCCAAGGCGCGGGCGCTGAACGAGAACATGCGCCAGTGCCTGGCGGATTTCGATCCGGTGGCCTTCACCCGGATGAATACCGAATTCCACCAGCTGCTCTACGGGCAGTGCCCCAATCCGCACATCCTGGACCTGGTCCAGCGCGGATGGCGCCGGCTGGCGGCCATGCGGGCCAGCAGCTTCACCCACATTCCCAACCGGGCTCGCGCTTCGGTTCAGGAACATGAGGCGCTGCTGGATCTGATCGGCAACCACGCCACCCCGGCGCAGATCGAAGCTGCCTGCCGGGACCACCGCTCGAATACGCTCAACGCCTATTTGAAAGCGGCCGGCATGGCGCCTAGCGCCATCTAGCCAGCAGCACCGAGAACTTTCATAGATTTGCCACAACCCATCCGGTGAAAACACCGGAACAGCACGAAAGGAACTGCCATGAGCAAGCACTTCGTACCGGAAAACCTTCCGACCCACCTGCAGCACTACATCAACGGCGAATTCGTTGACTCCATTGGCGGAGCAACCTTCGACGTGCAGGAACCGGTAAGCAACACCAACTACGCCACCGTGGCTTCGGCACAGCCCGAAGACGTGGACCTGGCAGTTGCCGCCGCCAACAAGGCCTTCAAGGAAGGCCCTTGGGCCAAGATGCTGCCACGCGAGCGTTCCCGCGTGCTGCACAAGATCGCTGACATCGTCGAATCCCGCGACGAAGAGCTCTCGCTGCTCGAGTCCTACGACTCCGGCCTGCCGATCACCCAGGCCAAGGGCCAGGCCCGCCGCGCCGCGGAGAACTTCCGCTTCTTTGCCGACCTGATCGTCGCGCAGGTGGATAACTCCTTCCGCGTCCCAGGACGCCAGATGAACTACGTGAACCGCAAGCCCATTGGCGTCGCCGCGCTGATCACCCCGTGGAACGTTCCGTTCATGCAGGAATCCTGGAAGCTGGCTCCGGCCATCGCCACCGGCAACTCGGTGGTCCTCAAGCCTGCCAGCTACACCCCGCTCTCCGCTGGCCTGTGGCCAGAAATCTTCCGCGAAGCCGGCCTGCCAGAGGGCGTCTTCAACCTGATCTTCGGTTCCGGCGGCGTCGCCGGCGACTACCTGGTCAAGCACCCGGATGTGCCGCTGGTGTCCTTCACCGGCGACTCCTCCACCGGCGCCACCATCTCCACCGCGGCTGCGCCATTCTTCAAGGGCCTCTCCCTGGAGCTGGGCGGAAAGTCCCCTGCAGTGGTCTTCGCCGATGCTGATCTGGAAGCGGCCCTGGACGCCACCGTCTTCGGCGTGTTCTCGCTGAATGGCGAGCGTTGCACCGCCGGATCCCGCGTGCTGGTCCAGCGCGATATCTACGATGATTTCGTAGCCAAGTTCGCAGAACGCGCCAAGAACATCCGCGTTGGCCTGCCGAGCGACCCGAAGACCGAAGTCGGTGCACTGGTGCACCCTAACCACTTCGAGAAGGTCATGGGCTACATCGAGATCGGCAAGACCGAAGGCCGCTTGCTGGCCGGCGGCGGCCGCGCCGAAGGCTTCGAAGAGGGCAACTACGTTGCTCCGACCGTCTTCGCCGATGTTGCCCCGGATGCGCAGATCTTCCAGGACGAGATCTTCGGCCCGGTTGTTGCCATCACCCCGTTCGACACCGACGAGGAAGCACTGGAACTGGCCAACAACACCAAGTACGGCCTGGCAGCCTACGTGTGGACTTCCAACCTGAAGCGCGCGCACAACTTCGCGCACCAGATCGATTCGGGCATGGTGTGGCTGAACTCCAACAACGTCCGCGACCTGCGCACCCCATTCGGCGGCGTGAAGGCTTCGGGCCTGGGCCGCGAAGGCGGCTACCGCTCGGTGGACTTCTACACCACCCAGCAGTCCATCCAGATCACCCTGAACGAAGCGCACTCCCCTAAGTTCGGCGTCTAGGAAGCACGCGCTTCCCGCCCCTAGTTTTTCTTGCTTGCAAAGGAGCAAATCATGAGCAAAGAGATCGCAAACCCGATCCCAACCCCTTCGGTTCCAGCACCGGATATCCTGCGCTGCGCCTACGCTGAACTGGTCGTCACCGACCTGGAGCGCTCGCGCAAGTTCTACGTGGACGTACTGGGCCTGCACGTGTCCTACGAAGACGAGAACCAGATCTACCTGCGTTCCTTCGAGGAATTCATCCACCACAACCTGGTGCTGACCAAGGGCCCGGTAGCAGCACTGAAGGCCATGGCTTTCCGTGTGCGCAGCGCCGAAGAGGTCGACAAGGCCGAGGCCTACTACAAGGAATTGGGCTGCCGCACCGAGCGCCGCAAGGAAGGCTTCGTCAAGGGCATCGGCGATGCACTGCGCGTCGAGGATCCACTGGGCTTCCCGTACGAGTTCTTCTTCGAGACCACCCACGTTGAGCGCCTGCACATGCGCTACGACCTGTACTCGGCCGGCGAACTGGTCCGCCTGGACCACTTCAACCAGGTCACCCCGGACGTGCCGCGCGGCCGCGCCTACCTCGAGGACCTGGGCTTCCGCGTCACCGAGGACATCCAGGACGACGAAGGCACCACCTACGCAGCCTGGATGCACCGCAAGGGCACCGTGCACGACACCGCTTTGACCGGCGGCAACGGCCCGCGCCTGCACCACGTGGCCTTCTCCACCCACGAGAAGCACAACATCATCCAGATCTGCGACAAGATGGGCGCACTGCGCATCTCGGACCGCATCGAGCGCGGCCCCGGCCGCCACGGCGTCTCCAACGCGTTCTACCTGTACATCCTGGATCCAGATGACCACCGCATCGAGATCTACACCCAGGATTACTACACCGGCGATCCGGACAATCCGACCATCACCTGGAACGTGCACGACAACCAGCGCCGCGACTGGTGGGGCAACCCGGTTGTTCCATCGTGGTACACCGAAGCTTCCAAGGTCCTGGATTTGGATGGCAACGTGCAGGAAGTCATCGAGCGCACCGATGACTCCGAGCTGGAAGTCACCATTGGCGCCGACGGCTTCTCCTTCACCCGTGCCGGTGACGAAGACGGCTCGTACCATGGCCAGGCTTCCAAGGGCTTCAAGCTGGGCAACCAGCTCTAAGCCTGGCAAGCTCTTCTAGACCCAGAGCTTGGCAGCTTCCCTGAGCTGCAACACAAGAATCCCGGGGCATCAGCGAATTTTTTCGCCGATGCCCCGGGATTCTGCTTTTGCTGGCCGCGCTAATTCCTAGTCCATCGGCGAGACCCTGATCAGGTTGCCATCTGGATCCGCGGCAACAAAGGTCCTGCCAAAGACTTCGTCGTAAGGTTCTTTCACAATGCGCACTCCCTTGGCGGACCATTGGCGGCAAGTTGCGTCAACGTCACCGCCGGAGCCGGGGACCATCAAACCCACCTCGCTGGTGCGCGGGGTTTCCGGGACCGCATCTTCATTCTTGCCGGACCACACAGCGAAACTCACCTGCTCGCTGAGGGCGAATGCCACATAGCGCGGCGAGACGAAGACGGGATCCATATCGAACAAATCGCCATAGAATTCGGCAGCTTTCCGGGCATCTTTGACATAAACGAGGAACAGGTTCGGGCGGGGCATCGGGGACTCCTGGGATCAATGAATTAGTGGACATTAGCAGTCCACCAGAAAATCACGACAGAACATGTCTTCTTTTCTGGGATACTTGGAGGTCATGAAAGCTTCCAGGCTGTTGCACCTGCTCTTGCTGTTGCAGACTCGTCAGCGCATCAGCTCCTCGGAACTGTCCCAGACGCTGGAGGTCTCGCGACGGACCATCCTGCGCGATGTCGAAGCGCTGTCCATGGCTGGCGTCCCTGTCTACGCCGAGCGCGGGCGCCACGGAGGAATCGCCTTGCTGCCGGGCTCCCGATTGAATCTCGCCCATCTGGAGCCGCCGGAGCTGGAAGCCTTGTCCGTGGCGGGGCTCGATGAACGGCATTTGGAACTTCTGGGCTTGCGGGACGCACATGCTACGGCGGCGCGCAAGGTCGCGCTGAAGCAGGACGCAGCTCCAGCGGCCCATCCCCGGGCTACGTTGGCCGATATTGTCATGGTGGATAGTTCTGCCTGGCTGTCGGGCCGGAGGCTGCTGGTCGATATCGCGGATCTGGCAACCGCGTTGCGGCTTCGGCGCCAGCTGCGCATTAAGTATCGGCGCAGTACCGAGGCGCACCCAGCGTTCCTGCTCGTGGATCCCTACGGACTCGTGGCCAAGTCCGGTCGCTGGTATCTCGTCGCCGAACAGCAAGGTGAGCAGCGGATGTTCTCGTTGGAGCGGCTCTACTCATTCGAAATCCTGCAGGCGCCGGCAAACTTGCAGGTCGATGCCACCCTGCGCACGGTGTGGCTCTCGCTCAAGGAACGCACAGAGGCACCCGGGGACGTGATGATCACGGCCCGCCTGCGTGCAACTCGACTGGATTTGGCCCGGCGAATCTTGGGCGAGCGTCTCCGGGACGTGGACGCAGCCGAAGGAGGGTGGTACCCGATCACTATCGTATTCCGGCAAATCCAAGACGTGCGCCAACTGCTCCAATTTGCCGACCATATCCACGTAACTGGTCCCCCAGCGGCACGTGACATGATTCGCGCGCTGGCCACCGATCTGGTTTCGCGCCATCAGGATCCATCCGCCGCACCGGTGCCCCGAGAGCCGGATCGTTCGTGATCGTCGCGAGCGCGCAAAGGCCGGCAACCGCTGCGGTTGCCGGCCTTGTGCTTCCTGCGCTGCTTCACCAGTGGCGGGGTCAGCGCACCGCCCGGAAACGGAAGGCGGAGCCCAGCGCCGCGATGCTCACGATGGCCAGCACCGCGAGGTAGTAGCCCGGGGCAATCGGCTGGCCAGTGGCCTCGATCAGGAAAGCGCAAATCATCGGGGTGAATCCGCCGAAAATCGCCACAGAGGTGTTGTAGCTGAAGGACAGGCCCGTGGCCCGCGAGGAATCGCTGAAGACATCAGCCATCACCGACGGCAGCGCACCGAAGTACAAAGCCTTGAGCAATCCCAGGATGACCATTACGACCGCGAGGACCAGGAAGGTCTTGCCCGCAATCAACCAGAGGAACAGCGGGATGGTCAGCAGCATGATCGCCAGGGCGGCGGGAATCATGATGCGCAATCGTCCGAAGCGGTCCGAAAGGTGGCCCACCACTGGCGTGGCGAAGGTCAAGATCGCCCCGGAGATAATCAGCGAGGAGAAGGAAACGGTAGGGCTCATGCCCAATTGGCTGATGCCGAAAGTCGGCATGTACTGCAGCACGAAGTTCAGCGCTGTCGAAATAGCCAGCGCTCCGCCGGCGATGAGCACCGAGGCCTTGTTCGAGCGGAACAGCTCGCGCACCGGGGCATGCACCGCGTTCTTGGCGCTGTGCCGATCCCCCGGGGCCGCTTCGGGCAGCGGCGCTTCATCGACGTGGCGACGGATCCACCAGCCGGCAGGGCCCACCAGCAGACCGATGAAGAACGGTATGCGCCAGGCCCAGTCGTTCATCTGCTCCGTCGTGAAGATACTGGTCAAAGCGACCACCGTGATGGCAGCCATCATCGCGCCCAGGCCTTGGCTTGCGAACTGGAAGCTGCCCAGGAATCCCTTGCGCCCCTTGTCCTGCGCCAAGAGGTACGAGGTGGCGGCACCGAACTCGCCACCGGCGGAGAAGCCCTGGATGAGCCGCCCCAGGATGAGCCCCAGCGGAGCGAAGATGCCGATGGTGTCGTAGCCCGGCAGCAGTGCAATGATCGCCGTACCCACTACCATCAGCCTGATAGTGAGGATCAACCCCTTTTTCAAGCCCTTGCGGTCCGCGTAGGATCCGAGTACAAGTCCACCTAGAGGGCGGATCAGGTAGGAGATACCGAAGACCGCGAAAGCCTGGATGACCTCTACTGCCGGATTTTCCGAGGGGAAGAAGTTGTGGCCGATATAGATTGCCAACAGCGCATAGATGGCCATGTCGTACCACTCCAGCGCATTGCCAATGGTGGCTGCGGCGATACCGCGAGCGGTGGACTGGCGTCGGGCCGGCGCTGTCTGGTCTTTAACTGGTAATTGCTGATTTTCCATGCTGGAGTCCTAGATCTTCTCGCTGCTAGCCGCTACCGTGCGCGGCAAGGTCGTGTTCGTTGCCAGGTCATGGAAGAGCCCGCACATCATTTTCAGTCCTTGGCGCAGCACCGGCTCCAGGGCGTGCTCGTTGGGCCCGTGCTGCTGGCACCCCGGATAGGAATGCGGGACCCACAAGGTCGGCAGGCCAAGCGTCGATTCGAAGACCGCATTGGGCAGCGAACCGCCGATATTGGGCAAGACCACCGCGGGCACGCCGGTGCTCCGCTGGATGGACTCGCTGGCCCAGCGCACCCAAGGGTTGTCGGGGTTGGTCCTGCTGGCCGGGAAGCACTGTCCCATGGCCAGCTGCACCATCGGGTAGCCGGCCTCGTCCAGTGCCCGCCGGATCGCCGCTTCCAGCCCCGCCAGATCCGTTCCAACGACGAAGCGCAGTTGCAGGACCGCCCGGGCCTCACCCGGGATGGCATTGACCGGCCGGGCGACGTCGGCCGATTGCAGGGCGATCACCTCCAGGGTATTCCAGGCGTAGAGCCGTTCTGCCGCGCTCAGCCTGGTGTCGCCCCAGCCGTCGGCCAATTGCGGGTCCTGCGCTCCTCCGCCCACCTGCACCGATTGGAGCGCTTGGCGCACCGAGTCGGGCAGTTCGTCGGGAAGCAGCCCTGGTACTTGGATACGCCCATGCCCATCGACCAGTGCACCGATCGCGCCAGCCAGCGTGGTTGCGGGGTTGCGCAGCAGGCCGCCCCAATTCCCTGAATGATAGCCGCCCGCGCGCAGCGGAATGCTGAGTTCGAAGGTCGCCCCACCCCGTGCGCCAAGGAATATCGTGGGTTCCTGGGCTGACAATCTGGGGCCGTCGGAGGCGATGAAGAGATCTGCGGCGAGTTCTTCGCGGTGCGCCGCGGCGTATTCATCCAGCTGCGGGGACCCGATTTCCTCGCCGGCTTCGAACAGGAAGACCGCGTTGAATCCCAATTCCCCGCGCTGGGCCAGCAGCATCTCGAAGGCCTTGAGGTTCACCAGGTGCTGGCCCTTGTTATCCGCCGCGCCGCGTCCGTACCAGCGCTCGCCTTGGGCATCCAGCACGAAAGGATCGCGCCCCTGCTCCCATTGCCCCGCTTGGCCGTCAACCACATCGGCATGCCCGTAGCACAGCACCGTAGTGTAATCCCGATGTTCTGTGCGAACCGCGCGCAGGAAAGAATTGCCCGATCCCCGCCAGTCCAGATCAAGCCGCACAGTAAAGCCCATGCCTTCGAGCCTCGATCGTAAGTTCTTATCCAGATATGAGTTCGTTGCAACCCTCTGGCTGGGGTCGGTGCTGACCGTCGGGCAGGCAACCAGCTCGGACAAGTCCTCGAACAGCTCCCCCGAGTCGACATACTTGTCCGCAGCTACTAGCAAATCTTCTCTATTCGGCATGATTTCTCCCCGCTCGGCGTGTTGTACTGTAGATCACATTAGGAGATGGGCGCGACGGGAACCAGTGCCGTTTCGTGCATCAGGTTTGAGTTAAATGCAAAATGCTAATCGAACGGGAACAAGAGAATGCAAACATTGCCAACGGCGCTGCGCTACTTCCATGAGGTGGCTAGCACGGGATCTATTTCCGATGCCGCCGAATCGCAACATGTTTCCGCGTCGGCGATCAGCCGGCAGATCAGCCAGCTCGAACGCCACGTCGGCGCGGCAATTTTCCGCCGCCATGCCCGCGGCATGGAATTGACCGATGCCGGGGTGCTGCTGCTGGCCCATACCCGCCGCATGCTCTCCGAAGGCGAGCAACTGGCTCAGGATCTGAGCGAGCTCTCCTCGGGGGCTTCACGAGTCATCGAGGTGGCCAGCTCGGAAGGACTTGCTGCCTCCGTGACTCCTCGCGCCGTCTCCGCGTTCTGCAAGGAACATCCCGAGGTGACGGTTCACCTGAGCGTCTTGCCCTCGGCCGAGGCCACCAGGCAGGTTATCGAAGGCACTGCGGATCTCGCGACGATCTTTGCCTTGGGCCCGCAGCGCCATGTAACCGTCGAGCATTCCTGCCCAGCTCCGGCTTATGCCGTGGTTTGCGCCGACCACCCCCTGGCTGAGCGGACGCAGCTGTCGCTGGCCGAGCTCTGCGAGTACCCGATGTCCATGCCGGCCAAGGGCATCACCCAGCGCGAGCTTTTTGACATCGCCACCTCCATGGCCGGACTCACGCCGAAGATCGCGCTAACTACCGATCACATCAATCCGGCCATGGAGTTCGCGCGTTCCGGCGCGGGGGTGACCTTGCTCAGCCGCTTCGCTCGTCGCGATGGGCTGAGCCAAGGGCTGAGGTTCATCCCGATTGACCATCCGGCTCTGGCCGAACGCAGCGCACAGATCCTCACCATGCCGCGACGCCGGCAACCAGCCTTGGTCAGTGCGCTGATCCAGCAGATCACGGCCCTGATGCAGGAATACTGATCAGGGAAGAAGGCGGCCTCGCCGCAGGGGCCGGCATGGGATTCTACTGGCCGAACAGCGGCCCCAGCTAATGGGTGGCGGTGCGGCACGGAGGCAGTCGCATGTACCGTGATGGCCCCTCCGAGGGATCGCTGATTGCCGGAGGCTTCGCTCGTCGGGTGCACCCGGGATTCGAACGGCGAGTATTTGCGCAGGCGGAGCCGAGCGAGCGCCGGAAGCGTTCGGAGCAGTCGTGGTTGACGGCGCTCTTCCTGATCGTGATGACGTGCTTTCCTAGGTGCCTTTCGAGCAACTGTCGGCCCAATTGATGGAGGGGCTTCCGTGCCGGAACACAAGCCGGGGGCAGTGACCCGCGAGCTCGTATCATTGCCGGCAGGCAGCTCAGCGCTGGACACGGTGGCACGGACTCCCACCTGCCATTCAGCGCGTTCAGCCCCGGGCTGTGCCCCGTTCCCGCACAGCCTTGCGCCAGCCGTCAACGATATCCCAGCCAATGCCGGCCGCGATTCCGCACCCGAGCAGCACGGCGAGAATGCGGAAGATGCCGCCATTGCCAGCGGCCTGTGCGTTTCCGGCGGCGAACCCGTCGCCTCCGGCAACCGCAACGAACGAGAGGAATTCCGGGTTGACGAGCTCGCCGCGCAACAGCAGGATCAGCGCCCAGGCCGCGAAGGCCAAGGCGAGCACGGTGTTCAGCACCGCCATGGCAGTTGTCCAACGACGCAGGCGGAACAGCGCGACGGCGAAGACGGCCTCGAGGATGATCAGTGCGAACAGGATGCCGATCCACCACGGCCACAGCCCCGGGTTGAGGATCGGGATCGGTTCACCGCCTGTGGGGAAGAATCCTCGGACCAGGTCCCACACCACCGCGCCGGCGGCGATGCCCAGGAATACCAGCGACGCGATCAACTCGCTGCGGCCCGCGCCATCCTCGGGAATTTCCGGCAGCTGGTCAACATCCCACTTCACGCCAGTGTCCGCGCCAGTGCGCTCGAGCACGACGAACACGAGCGTGGTCCAGAAGCCCACGTGCACGATGACCTGCAGCCCGACGGAAAGCGACTGGACGATGCTTTCGCCCACGTCCTGTCCAGAGACCAGCAAACCCAGCGCCATTGCCCCTGCCACGCAGAGCGGCACGATCCACAGCAGCAGTTTCAGCAGGCGCCACCAAGCCAGGTAGTACTTCGGCCCGAGCAGGTGCAGCGGCCGGTCTGCGTAGCCGGCGGCGAGGATGCCGGGGTCGCCGAGTTCGGCCAGGACGCGGCGTTCTGCCTCCTGCGCGGCTTCGCCTTGGGCTACGCGCGCCTCGATGGCGTCGGCAATGGAGGCTTCGAGCTCGGCGCGGATGTCGTTCCGCATGCCGGGCTCGAGGCTGCGGATCGTGGCCGAGATGTAGCGTTCGGTCAATGTGGCAGTCATGTCAGTGCTCCTCTTCGGTGAGCGAGGCGATCGCCGTTGCCAGTGATCGCCATTCCGTGGTCAACGTGTCGGCAAGACGGATACCGTCAGGCGAGGTTCGGTAGAACTTGCGTGGCCTGGCCTCCTCGGTGTTCCACTCGCTGGTGAGGTAACCCTGCTTCTCCAGACGCCGCAGCAGCGGATACAAGGTGTTGGCATCGGTGGAGAAACCGTGGTCGTCGAGCTGCTCCAGCAGGCTGTAGCCGTATCCTGCACTGCGCAGCAGCTGCAGGCAAGCGAGCACAACGGTGCCGCGTCGCAGCTCTTGCAGTTGGGTGTCGAACTCTTCCATGCCGCTCACATTACCGTGCGCCACACACTATCGTCAATCACACATTACTGTCACAAGATGAGAGCAGGCGTTCAATACTATTCGTTGCAGAACTGGGCGCCGCAGTCGGAAGTGAGCGGGGCGCATCGAGCCGGCACAAGCAAACCAGCAGGCAACGCATCGCGTAGCGGCAGGACTGGAGAGCCAAGATCCGTAGGATTCCAGCGCAGCGTGCTCCAAGCTGCGCACTCAAGGCCTTATGCGGCGACGAGATCGACAACCCGGCTTCCCCGAGCCCGGCAGCATGGTCCACAGTCGGCAGTGGGCGCGGTTTTCCAGCCCATCGCCCATCGCCTTTTGATATCTGCGCACTTGCCGCACCAGGCCAACCTCCGGCCACGGTGGTTTTCCGCGCACGGCGCTGGAGAAGAGCAACAGCAAGCGGCCGGCTGCGCCCCGCACCAGCCGCACCAGCCGCCTCTGCCGCGGCCTCGGGATCGGCTTGGATGCCACTAGCAGCGGCAAAGTTCGCGCAACCGCGGGATCGAAGCGGTTACCAATCAGCGCCTCGTGCCGCCCGGACATTGAAGAAAACGGCTCCGGCGGAAAAGGGCCAGCCTCGCCCGGCAGCAACTGGCTGAACGGCTTTGCGGCTACCTGCCGTCCCTGAGCAGGGCCACGTCGGAGACCATTTCTATATGCTCGCCCATCGCGGCGGCGGCACCCGTGGCATCACCGCGGCGAATCGCATCGGCGATTTTCAGGTGCGACTCCAGCGAACGCTCCGGGCGTCCTGGTTGCCCCAGCGATTCGATGCGGGTTTCGAGCACCATCTCGGCGATAAACGTCATGAGTTTTTGCAAAACCGCTGATTTGGCTGCAGCGGTAATTGCCTCGTGGAAAAGCTCATCACCGCGCTCACCGCGGCCGCCCTCGCCGATTTCCGCGGCCATCACCTCCAACGCGTGATCGATTTTGCGCAGGTCCGCCTCGGTGCGGCGTGCGGCAGCCAGCGCGGCCAGCTTGACCTCCAAGGTACTGCGCGCCTCGACGATATCCGGCAACCGGTTCTTGTGCTCGCGCAGTTCGCGCAGCACCGTGGCGACGCTCGGACGGTGCACGAGCACCGCGCCGGTTCCATGCTGCACGTCGATCACCCCGAGTACTTCCAGCGCCACCAGGGCCTGGGCCAGGGTCGCTCGCGAGACGCCGAGCTGCTCTGCCAGCTCGCGCTCGGCCGGCAAATGGTCGCCGGGCCCCAACTGCTCAGCCTCGACGAAAGCCAGGATCTGCTGCATCAACTGCTCATAGAGCCGAGGGCGCTGCACCTTCGCGAACGCCCTGGCCTTCTTGGCTTCAGCCACAACCACTCCCCACCTGAAAATGTGTTCTTCCTCAAACTTACACCGAAAATTACCTTGACAAGACACCGAGAGTCTAGGAGGCTAGGCCAGTGAGCCAGTGACACCCGTCACAACAAAACCATTCAGTGCAAAGCCTCCCGAAAAGGATTTCCCATGTCTGTCGCACTCGTCTCCATCATCGTCTTGGCGGTGATGTTCATAATTGCCACGATGTTCCCGATCAACATGGGAGCCCTGGCCTTCGTTGGCGCCTTCCTGCTCGGCACGATATTCCTCGGCATGGATGCCAAGGACATTCTCGCCAGCTTCCCCGGAGGACTGTTCTTGACCCTGGTCGGGGTCACCTACCTCTTCGCCATAGCCCAGAACAATGGCACCATCGACATCCTGGTTGACCGGGCGGTGAAACTTGTCGACAACCGGATCTCGCTGATCCCCTGGGTCATGTTCGCCATCACCGCAGCCATTACCGCCATCGGCGCCCTGGGCCCGGCAGCGGTGGCGATCATCGCCCCGATCGGCCTGCGCTTCGCGCAGAAATACGAGATCAACCCGCTCATGATGGGCATGCTGATCGTGCACGGCGCGCAAGCCGGCGGCTTCTCCCCGATCGCCGTCTACGGCGTGATCGTCAATGGGCTGATCCAGGAAGCCGGGTTCGCCTTCAGCCCCACCGCCCTGTTCCTCACCAGCTTCGCCTTCAACCTGGTGATCGCCATCGTGCTGTTCCTGGTCCTGGGCGGGCGCAAACTGGCGGGCCAGCGGGCCAGCGCCATCGCCGAACGCGTTGCCGAGGCCCGCCTGTCGGTCTCCGTGGGCTCGCAGGCAGCCGATGTCGATTTCAAGGGCAGCGGCTCGGGAACCTACGGTCCCCGCGATCCTGCCGGCGACGGCGCCGCGCCGCATGCCCCGGGCCAGCGCTTCGGCCAGGCAATGACCATCCTCGGCCTGGTCGCCCTGGCCGTGATCGCATTGGGCTTCAAGGTCGACGTCGGCTTCGTTTCGATCACCATCGCTGTCGTCCTGGCCTTGGTCAACCCCGCTGCCCAGAAGGGGGCGGTCAACAAGATCAGCTGGTCCACGGTCCTGCTCATCTGCGGCATGCTCACTTTCGTCGGAGTCCTGGAGGAAGCCGGCACCATCGAATACGCTTCGAACGCCGTGGCGACCCTGGGAGCACCGCTGCTTGCGGGCTTGCTCATCTGCTACATCGGCGCCGTTGTCTCGGCTTTCGCATCATCCACTGCCATCCTGGCCGCGCTCATCCCGCTGGCGATCCCGTTCCTGAGTTCGGGCTCGATCAGCGCTACCGGATTGATCTGCGCGCTGGCCATCGCCTCGACCATCGTGGATGTCTCGCCCTTCTCCACCAACGGCGCCCTGGTCCTCGCCAACGCCCCGGAAGGCACCGACAAGGACCGCTTCTACAAGCAGGTCCTGGGCTACGGCGGCATCATCGTCCTGGCCGGCCCCGTCCTGGCCTGGGCGCTGCTGGTCTTGCCCGGCTGGCTGTAGGCACCAGCGGAACCGCCTATCTTTCCACTCCTAGGAGGTATCTCTTGAGCTCGATTACAGTCCAACCCGAAGAAACCCTGGCCACCGGCACCGGCCCCCTGAGCGGCTACGTGGTCCTTGACCTGACCCGTGCACTGGCCGGGCCTCATGCCGGAATGATGATGGGCGACCTGGGTGCCAAGGTCATCAAGATCGAAGCGATGGGCACCGGGGACGACACCCGCGGCTGGGGCCCACCCTTCGTCGGGCCGGAAGACAACCGGCAGGCCACCTACTTCCTGTCATGCAATCGCAACAAGCAGTCTGTTGCGCTGAACCTGAAGGATTCCGCGCACCAAGCCAAGCTGGCCGAGCTGGTCAGGAACTCGGATGTGCTCATGGAGAACTTCCGCACCGGCGTGCTGGACCGGCTCGGCTTCAGCGTCGAGGTGCTCCATGAATTGAATCCGCGGCTGGTGATCCTGTCCATTACCGGCTTCGGGCACGACGGCCCCGAATCCCACCGCAGCGGCTACGACCAGATCCTGCAGGGCGAGGCCGGGCTGATGTCCATTACCGGCTCCGGCCCTGAGGATCCGCAGAAGGTCGGGGTGCCCATCGCGGATCTGCTCTCGGGGATGTATGGAGCGTACGGGGCGCTGGCAGCGCTGCTGGAACGCGAAAGGACCGGTCGCGGCCAAGTGGTCCGCACCTCCCTGCTGGCCTCGATCATCGGGGTCCATGCCTTCCAGGGCACCCGGCAGACCGTGGCCGGGGAGAATCCCAAAGCCATCGGCAACCACCATCCCTCCATTGCACCCTACGGCCTGTATTCCTGTGCCGATGGGAAAGTGCAGATCAGCATCGGCAGCGAAAAGCTCTGGCAGGCCTTCGCCTCCCGGTTCGGCTTGCCCGCCGGGGATCCCCGCTTTGCCAGCAACTCCCAGCGCGTGGAGAACCGCGCGGCGCTCAATGAGCTGATCGAACGGGCTTTTAGCGCATACGATGCGGCGCAGCTGCTCAACGCCCTTGAGACAGCCGGCATTCCAGCGGGAAAGGTGCGCTCCATCGAGGAGGTCTATGAATGGGACCAGGTCCAATCCCAAGGGCTCATCGTGGAGGTGGAACACGAAGTGCTGGGCAGGGTCAGCCTGCCCGGCCCTCCCCTGCGCTTCTTCGATGCCGCCACCAGCAAGGAGACCACCCGCAAAGCGCATACCGCTCCGCCCCTGCTCAATGCAGATGCAGCGGACGTGGACCGCTGGCTCGAAGACCGGAAGGAAGACCAGTCATGAGCACCAGAACCCAACGGATTGACGCGGCGGCGCTACTGTCCATCGTCTTGGATGAAGACTCCTTCGAGTCCTGGGACAGCCAGCCGCAGCAGCCCGAGCTCAGCGAATCCTATGCGGCCGACCTCGATGCCGCCCGCGCAAAAAGCGGCACCGATGAATCGGTGATCACGGGCAAGGGACTGATCCAGGGCCGCGAAGTTGCGGTGATCGTCTCGGAATTCAACTTCCTGGCCGGTTCCATCGGGCAGGCCGCCGTGAAGCGCATTGTCGCGGCCATCGAGCGCGCAACGGCGGCCGGACTGCCGCTGCTGGCAGGGCCCGCTTCCGGGGGCACCCGCATGCAGGAAGGCACCTTGGCCTTCCTGGGGATGGTCGCCATCACCGATGCGGTCCGCCGGCACAAGGCGGCAGGACTTCCCTATCTGGTCTACCTGCGCCATCCCACCACCGGCGGTGTCATGGCCTCCTGGGGCTCTTTGGGGCACATCACCGTTGCCGAGCCAGGGGCGCTGCTGGGTTTCCTGGGTCCACGGGTCTACCAGGCGCTCTACGGACAGGACTTCCCGGAGGGCGTCCAGGTCTCGGAGAACCTGTTCCGCAAGGGCTTGATCGACGCGGTTGTCCCGCCGCAGGACCTTCCGCAGCTAGTGGACCGGGCACTGCAGATCCTGCAGCCGGTACGAGATTCCGGCGCTTTCCCGGCACCGGTGGGCAGCATCTCGTGCAGTGCGGACGAGGACGCCTGGCGCTCTGTGCAAGCCAGCCGGAACCCGCGCCGACCGGACACCCGGATGCTGCTGGCCTCAGCTGACGACGCGCTGCCCTTGAACGGAACCGGACAGGGAGAGAAAGACCCCGGGCTGATGCTGGCGTTGGCGCGGTTCGCAGGACAGCGCTGCGTGGTGCTCGGCCAGCAGCGGCCGCGGCACCCGGACACGGCCAGCCTCGGGCCCGCCTCGCTGCGCGAGGCCCGCCGCGGGATGCAACTGGCCCAGGAACTCGGCCTGCCGCTGGTCACCATCATCGACACCACCGGCGCCGAGCTCTCGGTGCAGGCAGAGGAAGGCGGGTTGGCCGGAGAGATTGCCCGTTCGCTCAGCGAATTGATCGGCTTGCGGTCCCCCTCGGTGTCGGTGCTCCTCGGCCAAGGTACCGGCGGCGCCGCACTGGCGCTGCTGCCGGCGGACCGGACCATCGCAGCCCGCAATTCCTGGCTCTCGCCGTTGCCGCCCGAGGGCGCCAGCGCCATCATGCACCGCAGTACCAGCCATGCCCCGGATATGGCCCGCCAGCAGAAGATCGGCGTTGCTTCGCTGTGCGCCTTTGGCCTGGTGGACCACGTGGTGGACGAGTTCGACGACGCTGCCGCCCGGCCGCGCGAGTTCTGCCAGGAACTAGGAACGGCTATTGCTGCGGAGATCTCCTTGGCCCTTGCCATTCCCGAGGCAGATCGGTTGGAGCGCCGGCAGAAAAAGTTCCAGAACTTGGGACGAGCCTCCAGCTAGTTCCGCACTGGGACACCGGGCCGGTCCGGCAACGGCTGCTGGACCGGCCCTTGGCTTGGCTGCCCTCGCCGGGCCGGCCGGCTGCACGCTGCAGGCACGTGGAAGTTCAAGGATCAGGCTACCTCCCCAAATGCCGGCCGCCCTGCGTAGAGTGGGACTCGACAGGAACTACCCAGCGAGGCGGACTATGCGCGAGCGCAAATCGATGATCGATACGGCCAAGGACATCGCGTCCGGCGCCCACGAAGGACAGGTCGACAAGCTCGGCGCCGCGTATATCGGGCATCCGGCACGAGTGGCCGGGCACGCGCGCGACCTCGGCGGTTCGCCAGAAGCCATCGCGGCCGCCTGGTTGCATGATGTGATCGAGGATTGCGACGTGAGCGCGGCGGACCTGCGTGCCGCTGGCATTCCCGACACGGTCATCGTGGCGGTGGAACTGCTGAGCAAGCGGCCCGGGCAGAGCCTGCAAGAATATTGCGCCGGGGTGCGCGGCAATGCGCTGGCCTTGCTGGTCAAGGAAGCGGACCTGGCCGATAACACCGACCCGGAACGCACAAGCCAGCTGGATCAGGCTACCCGGCAACGGCTGGCCAAGAAATACCAGCGCACCCGGTCCCTCCTGGGTCTCTAGCAGCGCCCGGAATCCTGGGTCCAACCCGGGTCTGCCCGGAAATAGTTCCTGGCCATAAACATTCAAGATCCCCGCCGCGCACGGCCAGCACTTCTTCGCCGGCATCCGGTGGCGGCACCTGATCACCGCGCAGAACTCGGAATGCTGGATATTTCCCGCAGCCCCCTTGCAATCGGGCGCCATTGGGCAAGACTTGGACTATGGCAACAGGCAGAAGCACAGTGTTCGAAAACCGCAGCCATGCCGGCGCCGCGCTGGGCATGAAGCTGTCCACCCTGCTGCCCGCCGGCGAATACACCGTGCTGGGTTTGCTGCGCGGCGGAGTGCCCATCGCCCATGAAGTGGCCAAGGCCCTCGGGGCCACACTGGGCGCGGTGGCAGTGCGCAAGCTCGGGGTGCCGCGCAATCCCGAACTGGCATTCGGCGCCATTGCCAGGTACGGGATTAGCAGCGCTCGCCACATCAACGAGGCGATCTACCGCCGGGCTCTGCAGTATTTCGGCAAGGACGAACTCGAATCCCTGGAACGCGGCACCGGTGCCGACCTGCTGGCTCTGGCCAGCACCTTCAAGGACTACTGCCCCGATCTGGCCGAGCGCGACCTGCTGCTTTGCGATGACGGAATGGCCACGGGCGCCACGATGAAGGCCGCGCTGGATCTTATCCAGGACCTGGATCCCGCCTCCATCACGCTGGCAGTTCCGGTGGCTTCGCCTGGAACGGCTGCCGAATTGGCACCCCGGGTCAATGGCATCTGCCAACTGCTCACCCCGGAAAATTTCACTGCCGTCGGAGCCTTCTACGAGGACTTCGGGCAAGTGGGCCAGGACCAGGTCCTGGAAATGCTGCGCTCCGCGCGGTGAGGTCCCAGGACCTAGTCAGCCAAACCGGTCTTCCTGTTCAGGATAGACAGGCCTGGCCAACCGGCGGATCAACCTACGGCACCGCTTATCGGGACGCGCCTGGTTTCGGTGACGACCCCAAGAGGAACTTCTGAGCGCAAAACGGCATCGATGTTGTCCCAAACTGTGGCCAGCCTCCGCTGCACATTCTCCCAGCCCACCCCCGCCATATGGGGCGTGCAGATCACCGAGTCCAGGCTCAATAGCTCGCTGCCCAGTTCCAGCGGCTCCAGTTCGAAGACATCCAGCCCGGCACCGGCAATGCTCCCGGTGCGCAAGGCGTCAATCAATGCCTCTTCATCGATGACCTCGCCGCGACCGACATTGACCAGCACGGCGGACGCCTTCATCATGGCCAGTTCCTCGCGTCCAATGAGCTTGCCGGTCCCCTGATTCAGCGGAAGGCTTACGCAGACAACATCGGATTCGCGCATCAAAGTCTCCAATGACACCGCCCGTGCCGAGATCAGCTCGGACACTGTCAGCGGGATCTGGGCAGTGTCGTAGTAGACGACGTTGGCACCGAAGCCATGGTGCACCACCTTGCCAACCCAACGCCCAATATTTCCCAGGCCTACGATTCCCACGGTCTTGCCATACAGTTCCGCATAGGAGGCTTCATCCAGGTCCTGGCGCCATTTGCCCTCGCGCAAAAGCTGCATCGAGGACGGAATACGGCGCAACAAGTTAAGGATCAGGCTCACCGCGTGCTCGGCCACCGAGATCGAATGGGTTTTCATTTGCGCCACGGGAATGCCCAGGTCGTTGAGCACCCCCAACGGCAGCTGGCCGTAACCCGAGCTCATGTACTGGATGAACTTCGCGCGGGTGGCTGCACGGAAGACTTCTTCGGGGACCTCGATGCCCGAAATGATGAAGTCTGCGTCAGCTGCCTCGGCTACCAGCTCCTCCACGCTGGTGCCAGCTGGCAATACCACCAGCTCGAACCCTTCGGGAGTCGATGCTTTCAGGCCGTCGATGTAGTCATTTAATGGGTTGATGAATAGGACTTTCCAGGTCATGATTATCCTTTCAGGATCCGGCCGGGATACTTGCGGAGGCTTGCAGGGCGCGGAGTACCGCGTCGGTCACTTCCCCGGTGCTGGCATTCCCGCCCAGATCGGCCGAGCGCGGACCGGTGGCGAGCACCTCTTGGACAGCGGAGTTAATGCTGCGTGCAGCGCAGACGAGCGCTTCATCCTCGCGTTTTTCTCCCAGCCAGTCGAGCATCATGGCGGCAGAGAGGATCATTGCTGTGGGATTGGCCTTGCCAGTGCAGGCGATATCCGGCGCGCTGCCATGCGACGGCTGGAAGACCCCGTGGGTCCGGCTCACATCAGCCGAAGGTGCCACGCCCAGTCCGCCAACTAGACCGGCGGCAATTTCCGAAGTGATGTCGCCGAAAATGTTCTCGCTGACGATCACGTCAAACCGCCCCGGATCAGTCACCATGTACATCGAACCGGCGTCAATATAGTACTTGCTGCTATCGATGTCGGTATTCTTCGCTGCGACTTCGTCGAAGACCTTTTCCATCAGCACGTTGCTGCGCAGGGCATTGGACTTATGCAGCAGGGTCACCCGGCCGGGGGTACCGCGCTTGCGGCGGGACCGGGCCTGGTCGAAGGCCTCAGCAAAGAGCGTTTCACAGGTCGCCCGCGTGATGGTCATCCGGTCGGTGGCTTCCACATCGCTGGGTTCATGCTTGTCGTGCAGACCTGCGAACATGCCCTCGGAGGTCTCACGGATCACCAGCATGTCTATGTTCTCAGCCCGTACCGCGTTCGGAACACCCTTGAAGAGCTTGACCGGACGCAGGCTGGCGAACAGCTTGTAGTGGGCGCGCATCTCGACCTGCGCTCCAAGTTCCAGGCCTTCTTCGTCTCGCACGTCGGGCAGCCCCATGGCCCCGAAGAGCACTGCGTCGCTCTTTCCAATCTCGTCCATGTCGGCAGCGGTGATCTTGCGCCCGGTGCGCCGGTACAGGTCAGCTGAGAAATCGTAGGTGACGTAGTCAAGGGTGAACCCGAACTGCTCCTGGACCTCTCCGAGCAACTTCAGCGCCGAGTCGACGACTTCCGGCCCGATCCCGTCACCGGGAATGACCGTAATCCTGTAATTGGCCATGACAACCTCCTGATATTCCTATGTAGTGGGATTCAATTGCTATTCAGCGGGAATACAATATCAGTATGTATCGAGGATCACTAGACCCCAGGGCAGTATTCATTACTGGCCAGCGAAATCCACTTCCCATACAGTAGGAATCACTGATTCAATCCCCGAGCACCGACCACGCCACCGCCCGTTTACCCGTTACCCTGAAAGGCCCGCTCCATGACTGAACCCACGACCAATCGGCAGCTGGAACGCATCTGCCAGCTCCTCGACGCGCTCGAATTCGGTGATGCAACGGCCAGCGAGCTGGCCCGCCAAACCGGACTGTCCACTTCCACCGCCCACCGGCTGGCACTGAGCCTAGTCGAGTACGACTTCCTCAAGCGCGAGCCGTCGGGCAACTACAGCCTGGGGAGGCGGTTCGTGCGCAGCCGGCTTGAACTGGTCGGACTCGGACACCTCACCGAACTGCGCGATGCGACCGGTGAGACGGCGCAACTATGGATTCGCCGCGGCGATCATCGGGTTTGCATCAGCTCCGTGGATTCCCGGCACGAATTGAAGGCGACCTTGCCCCCAGGAGCAAGCCTCGCCCTGCCGCATGGTTCCAGCGGACGGCTGCTGGCCTTCGACCAGGAGGCCATGGCCTCGATCGAAAGCCACGGCTGGGTGGAATCCGTGGGGCTGCGCACTCCCGGGCTGGGATCGGTGAGCGCACCGGTACTCCAGAGTGATCACATCATTGCTTCGATCTGCCTGGCCATGCCGCTCTCGCGATGCGAAGTCTCCCCCGGCACCGATCACGGCCAGCTGGTAGCGGGCACCGCAGCGAGGATCTCCGCGGCCTTCAGCGACCAGAGGTAGCGCCACCCCGGCAATCACCAAAAGGATCCGGCCCCGCCATCGATGCGTGGACCGGATCCTTGGCGAGCACGCCGCGGTTCGCTAGCCCATGAATGGCACCAGCAGTGTAGTCAAGAAGAGCACGAAGGCCCCTCCGATGCGGTTGGAAAGGGCCGCGAACGGCATCAGGTGCATGCGCTCCGACGCGCTGAGTACCGACACGTCGCCCGAACCGCCGGTGTCGGCCATGACCAGGCCCGGGGTGATGGCCGCTTCGACGAAGTTGAACTTCAGCAGCCAGCCCACAATTCCGGCGCTCAGTCCGGCGATCAGCACGGTAATGACCACCAGCACGATGAACATCGGGTCGCCCAGCGAAGCCAAGACCTCGTTGATGTCGATGTAGGAAATGCTCACGCCCACCAGCAGCGCCGGGACCAGCACCGAGGTGATCATCTCGCCCCAGTCGGTGGTGGCTTCCTCGATATCCTTGGGCAGCAACCCGAAGATCTTCAGCGCGGCCACGACGATGATCATCCAGGCGTAGGGATGCAGGAATGCGAAGAACCCGCCGAGCAGTTCCCCCAGCACGTAGAGCCCTGCCGTCAGCACCAGTCCCTTGCCCAAGGTGAGGAAACTCGCCATGGTGCGCTTGGGCGGGTTGGACAGCTCCTTGCTGGTTCCCTTCACGCGCATCAGGTCGCCGTTGCCGCTGAAGCCGATAAACAGCTGCTTGCGCTTGCCCAGTCCGTTGAGGATTCCGGCGAAGAGGATGCAGAAGACATTGGCGACGACCACAGCCGACATCAGGTCGCCCATGAATGCCGAGGAATCCTGCCCGGTCTGGGCGCCGTACATTTCGCTCATCGGCACCGCCCCCAGGCCCAGGCCGCCAGCCATGATCGGGGCCGCTACGGTGAGCATCGCGTTCCAGAAACCGAATCCTGCTACGGCTCCGATCAGTCCGATTGCAGCAAAGGAGATCAGGATGCAGGAAACCAGCGGGATCGCGAAGCGCGGACCTGCCTTGAGCAGCAGGGCGCGCGGCGCGCCGAGGATCGAGCCGGCGATCACCGCAGCCACGAAGAAGTCAAGGAACCCGTGGGTGGTGATGAAGTCAGTGACCACGGTAATGATCGCCTCCGGCATGAACCCGTAGAACATCACCAGCGCCGGGACGAAGGTGCACAGGATCGTCGGCAGCCCGAAGTCACGGACTATCGGGAACAGGTTGCCGAACCAGATCAGCAGGCCGCCCAGCAGCATCGCGACGGCGAAGCCTGGCAACATGCCGCCGGGAAGCTTGCCGGTCACGGCTGCGATGAGCACTACCGCGGCCATGGTCAGGTAAAGCCAGATCGGCAGGCCCGAGATGGCGAAGTGCCGGGGGTTGGCGTGGTGGGCGCCCTTGGGCAGCTGGGCCTTTTCGTTCAGCCGCCGCAGAAGGTCTTGGTCTTCACCCTGGATGGAACGCGGAAGCTGGGCTTCCTGGTTGGTCTTTGACATCGTATTCTCCCGATGTTTCGTGGCTTGCAAGGCTACCGGCGTCTTTGCGCGGAAGGCCGTTGCATGGCCAGCCGTGAAGGCAGGCCTGGTTGCCTAGTGGATGGAGAGGGAATCTGTTTGGACAGGTGGTGCGTTGGAGATCGTTGCGCGGGCCAGATCGGTGGCCTTTGCGAGCCCTGAAGGATCAATTCCTGTGATGTGCCCTTCGGCGTGCAGAAAATCCACGAGCTCTTCTGTGGACAGGTTTCCTGCCGCGCCCGGAGCGAATGGGCAGCCCCCATAGCCGCCCAGTGCGGCATCGAAGCGGGTAATGCCCGCATCGATGGCCAATTTCACCGTGTCCAGGGCCAGGCCGTGGGCATTGTGCAGGTGCAACGAGTAGGCCAGGTCGGGTTCAGCGTCCTGGATGTGCTTCACGCTGTCGATCAGGCGTTGCGGTGGCGTGGTTCCGAGGGTGTCAGCCAGCCCGATGTCCGTGATGCCCATGGACTTGAAGGCGCGTACCAGTTGCAGGAGACGAGAGGGGTCGATCTCGCCCTCGTAGGGGCAGGTGAAGGCGGTGGAGATCCCGGCGTGGAATCCGGTTTCCGGGTGGGCTGCGACATCGCCCGCGAGCGAGGCCAGTGACTTCTCGATGCCAGCACCGGCGTTGGCATTGCTGTGCGCCTGGCTGGCCGACGCCACCACCTGGACTTCGCGCGCTCCGGCAGCTGCCGCCCGGGCGATGCCCTGGCCGTTCAGGGCCAGGACCGTGAAACGCACCCTGGATTCCATGGACAGCGCGGACAACACGTCGCTGGCGTCGGCCATTTGCGGCACGCGCTTCGGGTTGACGAATGACGCGATCTCCATGCGCTCGACACCTGCGTCCATGGTGGCTCGGGCGATCTTCACCTTGTCGGCCGTGGAAACGATGACCGGTTCGTCCTGCAATCCGTCACGCAAGAACACGTCGGTGATTTCGATCCGCATCATTTCACCGCCTTGTTGCCCATGGCCCGGATCTGCCCTTCATCGAAGCCAGCCAGGTCCTTGAGGACTTCCTCTGTATGCTCCCCCAGGTCCGGGCCGACCCACTTGACCTCGCCCTGGTGGCCGGGAATCCTTGGCACCACGCCCGGGAAGCGGATCAGTTCGGGCTCCTGGTCGACCTTCACTTCGTGGGTCTCGATCATGCCGCGGGCAAGGTAGTGCTCGTCCTGGGCGATGGAGGCAGCGTCGTAGACCGGAGCCGCCGGAACCCCGGCCGCATCCAACGCGTCGAGCACCTGCGGCAGCGGCAGGGATCCGGTGAATGCCTCGATGGCTCCGTTGAGCTCTGCCTCGCGGGAACCGCGAGCCTCGGTGGTTAAAAGGGACTGGTCGTTGGCCAGGTCCTCGCGCCCGACAGCGCGCATCAACCTGGTGAATACCGAGTTGGAGTTCCCTCCGATAACCACCTCCAGGCCATCCTGGCAAGTATAGGAGCCGGTAGGCACCACTCCTGGAAGCCGGCCGCCGGTACGCTCGCGGACCATGCCGTAGGCATCGTAGTCCGGGACCAGTGATTCGAGCAGCGAGAAGACACCTTCGTACAGTGCCACATCGACGACGTTCTGCTCCTGGTTGCTCCCTCCCTTGGCCTTGTTGAGCATCAGCATCAAGGCGCCGATGACTCCGTAGAGACCTGCGACGGTATCACCCAAGGAGGCGGCGGCCCGTCCTGCGGGACGGTCGGGTTCGCCGGTGATGTAGCGCAATCCGGCAAATGATTCAGCAGAACTGCCGAATCCGGCGCGGTCCTTATAGGGTCCAGTCTGACCGTAGCCCGAGATACGCACGATCACCAGTTCAGGGTTGATTACACTGAGCACCTCAGGGCCAAGCCCCCACTTTTCCAAAGTGCCAGGACGGAAATTCTCGATCAGCACATCTGTGGTCCTGATGATTTCCTTAATTGCCCTCGCACCTAGCTCGCTGCGCAAATCGAGCTCGACAGATTTCTTGTTGCGCGCGATAGTGCGGAAGAGCATGGAGGTTTCACCGCGGGCCTTGCGCCAGTCGCGCAGTTCATCTCCCCCATCAGGTCGCTCGATCTTGATTACTTCAGCGCCGAAATCGCCAAAGATCCGGGCAGCGAAGGGAGCAGCAATGAAGTTTCCAAGTTCCAGCACGCGCACGCCTGCTAACGGAAGGTTGTTCTCGCCGAGGTTCAGCTGATCGTCCATCAGAATGACCCCTTTTCATGTTAATCTGAAGGTAAGTGTTCCCACTGAATGGGATCGGAATCCCTTTTAGCGGTAAGACTGTAGCAAGTGAGCCACAACACAGCAAGAACTTTTTGAAATAAGTGGATTCATCTCACCGTCCCGCGAGACACGGCAACCATCCTGTCATCGGCGCCCGTGCCTCGCCAGCTAGTAATTGGCCGACCGGCGGTGGCAGGATGAGCGCACCGCTCCGCCGCTGCACGGTACTTGGAACACGATCCACCGGCCTGTTGCCGTGCAGCCGCGCATAAATCCCGAAGACGACAGCTCAAGAATTGGCGTTGGGTATCGGATCAGCCTGGTGCGCCGAAACCGTTTCCGGGCGCCACGAGGCAAATGCCAGCACCGTACCGACCACTCCGATGCCGACCAGGACCAGAGCCGCACCCCACAGGCGGATCGAAGCGCCCAGGGCGCCGGCCACCGGATAGGCCAACAGGAAGCAGGCATGGGACAAGGAAAATTGCGCGGCAAAAACACCGGGGCGGTTTTGCTCGGTGCTGTTACGGCGCAGCAGCCTCGACGAGGGCGTGAGGATAGTTGCGGTCGCCGCACCCAGGGCCAGCCACAGGCCAAGGAGCCCGGCCCATTGGCCAGAACCCTCGCCCCAGCCGATCACAGCGGCACCGACGAACAGCAGCAGCGGCACCATCACGGCGCCTGCGAGCATCACGCTGCGGTCTTCGAATCGCTCCAGCAACCCCGGCATGCCCAGTGCCACCGCCATCGAACCTGCACCGTATGCTCCGAGCAGCAGCGCCACATCCACCTGCGAACGGCCCAGATCCCCCTTCACCAGCACCACTGTGTTGACGATGACCATGGCGGAGATCGCGGCGACCACCAGATTCAGCGCCATCAGGCTGCGCAGTTCCGGTGCCGCCCAGAATGCCCGGGTTCCCCCGGTGAGGCGATGGAAGAAGAGCGACTTCTGGGGCGGCGGGATCGCCGGGAAGCGCGTCGCGGCAACAAGCAGAGCGGACGCGGCAAAGCCGAGCACGGTCCCGGCGAAGAGGTTGTGGTAGCTGGTGACGGTCAGCAGCGCGGCCGCCAGCATCGGGCTGGCCAACGACTCCATGTCATAGGCCAGCCGCGACAGCGACAAGGCCCGGGTGTAATCCCGCTCATCGGGCAGGATCGAGGGAATGACCGCTTGGAACGCGGGGGTGAAGGTCGCCGATGCTGATTGCAGTACGAAAATCAGCACATAGATCTGCCACGCTTCGCTGGCGAATGGGAGGCAGAGCGCCACTAGTCCACGAATGATGTTGGACCCGATGAGCACGGGTTTGCGCGGAATATGGGAAACCAGGGCATTGGCCACAGGAGCAACGGCCACATAGGCGACCATCTTCACAGTCAAAGCCAGCCCAAGCACTAATCCCGCGTTGCTGCCGGCAATATCGAAAGCCAGCAGGCCCAGGGCAACGGTAAGCAGGCCCGTGCCCAGCAGCGCAATCATCTGGGCGCTGAAAAGCTTGGCGTACGCCTGGTCCCTGAGTACTGCGAGCATCTTTGCCGACTCCCGTATCTTTTGCCGCTAGCCTTGCGGGGCTTCGTGGTGCAGCGGCAGCTGGCCGTTGGATACCGAATGCTCCGCCTGCTTGATCGCTTCGCTGACCAGGCGCGCCGGGTGCTCATCGGTGAGGCTGTACAGGACCTTGGTTCCGTCCTGGCGCGTGGTCACCATGCGCGCCATGCGCAAACGGGCCAGGTGCTGGGATACCCCCGAAGGGCTCTTCTCGACCAGTTCCGCGAGCGCGTTGACCGAGAGCTCACCGGCACGGCGCAGATGCAGCACAATCCGGATCCGGGTGGCATCGGACAGCAAGCCGAAGACTTCCGCGGCCAGCTCCACGAAATCCGAGGAAGGATCCGGAGCATAAATCTTATTATCTGCATGCATGCTAATAGACTAATACTCTCGCCCGGTATTGCCTAGGGCACACCGGAAATGTTCCGCGTCCGACTGGAACTAGAATTGGAGCCATGACTGCAACGCTCGTGGCCAAGGACCTGACTGGCGGCCACGCCCACCGAACCCTCTTCTCGAATCTGAACTTCACCGCCGCACCCGGTGATGTCTACGGCGTAGTGGGTGCCAACGGCGCTGGCAAGTCCACATTGCTCTCGCTGCTTGCCGGGGCCGCGGCCCCGCAGGCCGGAACGGTGAGCACCGCCCCGGATTCTGCGTTCATCGGCTGGATGCCCCAGGAACACGACCGCGTTCCAGGTGAAACCATCACCGCGTATTTGGCCCGCCGCACCGGTTGCGCCGCCGCCACCACCGCCATGGAATCCACCGCCGAAGAACTTGGCAGCGGCAAGCCCGGTGCGGATGACGCCTACACCGCTGCATTCGACCACTGGATGGCCTGTGGCGCCATGGATCTGGAAGACCGCATCCCCGAGGTGCTGGCCAAGCTCGGCTTCACCCTCCCGGTAGTAACCGAGATGACTGCCCTGTCCGGCGGCCAGGCAGCCCGCGTGGCTCTGGCAGCCCTGCTGCTCTCCCGCTTCGATGCGGTGCTGCTCGATGAACCGACCAATGATCTCGATCTCGAGGGCCTGGAGCATTTGGAGCATTTCATCAATTCCCTGCGCGCGCCGGTGATCCTGGTATCGCATGACCGCGAGTTCCTCTCCCGCTGCACCACCGGCATCATCGAATTGGACCTGGCCCAGAACCAGGTAGCCACCTATGAAGGCGGCTACGACTCGTACCTTGCCGAACGGGCCATCAACCGCACCCATGCCCGTGAGGCCTACGAGCAGTTCGAGAACCAGAAAGCCGATCTGGTCTCCCGCGCCCGCACCCAGCGCGAATGGTCCTCGCAAGGCGTGCGCAACGCCATGCGCAAGGCGCCGGACAACGACAAGATCCGCCGCCGGGCCAACTCCGAGTCCTCGGAAAAGCAGGCCGCCAAGGTGCGCCAGATGGAATCGCGCATCGCCCGGCTCGACGAAGTGGCCGAACCGCGCAAGGAATGGGTCCTGCAGTTCTCCATCGCCGCGGCTGAGCGCGGGTCCTCGGTGATGTGCACGCTCAACGAGGCCTCGGTATCCCACGGGGACTACGCTTTCGGACCGGTTTCGGTGCAGGTCAACGCCGGGGACCGGATTGGCATCACCGGCCCGAACGGAGCAGGCAAGTCGACCTTGCTGAACCTGCTGCTGGGCAAGCTGGCCCCGCACAGCGGCTCGGCATCCCTGGGCAGTTCGGTGAATATCGGAGAAATCGACCAGGCGCGCACCCAGCTGCCCGGCGACCTGCCACTGGGCGAAGCCTTCGAACTGGAAGTGCCCGAGTACTCCGCCGCGGAGGTGCGCACCCTGCTTGCCAAGTTCGGCTTGAAGGCCGACCAGTCCTCGGCCCTGGTGGATTCGCTCTCCCCCGGCGAGCGAACCCGCGCATCCATGGCGCTGCTCCAGGCCCGCGGGGTGAACCTGCTGGTGCTCGATGAGCCGACCAACCACCTGGACGTACTGGCCATCGAACAGCTCGAAGAAGCCCTGGAAGCGTACACCGGAGCACTGCTGCTGGTCACCCATGATCGGCGCTTGCTGGAGAATGTGCGACTGGACGCCCGATGGGAAGTTGCACAGGGTCAACTAACGGCCCATTTCTAGGGCCTCACTTGGGCACTTATTGCACTGGCAAGTTCACAGCTATCCAACGTAGGATTGGCACTATGGGAGCCGAGTTTTTCAGTTCTTTCGACTGCGAGGTCGACGCCTAGTACCCAAGGATATTTTCTTGAGCAGCACTGCAACACTCCATCCCCAAGGGCCAACGGTCAAGCCGGGCGACCCCAAGAGCTTCTTCCACGTCAAGAAGCTGGTCACTGAAGCTGGACTGGTCGGCCGCCGCCGCGGGCACTATCTCGGGTTGGGCATCGTGCTGACGGTGCTGCTAGCCGGTACCGTTACCGGTTTCATCCTCCTGGGCGACAGCTGGTTCCAGTTGCTGATGGCCGCAGCCTTGGGCCTGCTGCTCACCCAATTCGCGTTCCTGGCGCACGAGGCGGCACACCGCCAGATCCTGGCTTCGCACAAGCGCAATGACAAGCTGGGCCAGTTCCTGGCCAATATCGTCGTGGGCATCAGCTACCAGTGGTGGATGAACAAGCACAACAAGCACCACGCCACCCCCAATACCGTGGGCAAGGATCCGGACATCGAGTGGGACACCATCTCCTTCCAGACCGAGGATGCCAAGCGCCAGCGCGGCCTGCTCAAGTGGATCACCAACCGCCAGGGCTACCTGTTCTTCCCGCTGCTCACCCTTGAGGGCTTGAATCTGCATATGCATTCGATCAAGTACCTGTTCAAGGCCGGCCGGGTCAAGAACCGCAAGCGCGAGATGACCGGCATTGCACTGCGCATCGCCATCTACCTGGCGATCGTGTTCTACTTCCTGCCAGTGGGCATGGCTTTCGCCTTCCTCGGCGTGCAGCTGGCAGTCTTCGGCGTCTACATGGGTGCCTCCTTCGCCCCGAACCACAAGGGCATGCCGATGGTTCCCCAGGACGCTCGCATCGACTTCTTCTCCCGCCAGGTACTGACCGGACGCAATGTCATGGCCAAGTCCAGCTGGGGAAACCGCGTGCTCTCCCACGTCTACGGCGGATTGAACTACCAGGTGGAGCACCACCTGTTCCCGTCCATGCCGCGCGCCAACCTGGCCGGCGTCTCGCGCATCGTGCGCCAGTACTGCGACGAGCACCAGGTGCCGTACACCGTGGCCAGTGTCCGCGAATCCTACGCACAGGTGATCACCTACCTGAACAAGGTCGGGCTATCGGCCCGGGATCCTTTCGAGTGCCCGATGATCTCCGGTTACCGCGTCAGCGCATAGTTCAGGCTGAAGCAGCAAAGAGCTAGGATCCCTTGCCACCAAAGGCAAGGGTTCCTAGCTCTTTCCCGTCTGCGTCAAGGACAAGCATCTTTTCGCCGTCCTCCAGCTTGGCGGAGGCAGCGCGCGAGAGCCAGTCATCCACGCCTTCGCAGAACATCTTGGTCGAAGCCAGCGCGGCGAATTCCAGGTCTTCGGATGCACTCCAGGTACCGGCGAGGCGGTTGCAGCCATCGCTGCCGGTGACTTTGCCGTCTTCGGCAAGCTCCAGCCACGGCTGGCCTTGCTCCTTGCTGCCCCACAAGCCGACCGGATCCTGGAGTATCACGCTGGTCTCGCTTTCAGTTGGCTGGCTGGCGCCCGGCTCGCCCGGGGTCGCCGCGCAGGCGGCAACGCCAAAAGCCAAAGACAGTGCCGCGGTGCGCAGGAGGAATCGCTTCATATCCCCCAGCCTAGGTCTTCGGCCCACCCGCTGGCCAGTACCGGATTACGGCTGGGAGTCTACTGGCTGGGTAGGCTCTTTCGGCCCGACAACCTCGATTGCCCCGGTCACCGTACGCTGCACGCCGGTGCTGACGGGAACGACTTCTTCGGCAACTGGCTTGCTGCGGGCAGCATGGCTATGGCGCAGATCAAGGATACCGACCAGCAAGGTGGCCAGGACCAAGAGGGAAATGGCAGCGAATGAGAGCGCCATGGCGATCGAGTACCCGGCTACGTGGTTCATGCCGTAGAAGACAGCGGTAATCACCGCAATGCCCACCGCGGTGCCCACGCGCTGGGAAGTCTGCATCAAGCCGCCGGCGCTGCCGGAGTTGGCCACGGGAACTTCCATGAGGGTCAGCGCCTGGTTAGGCGAAATGATGAAGCCCTGGGCTACGCCGATGAAGGCCAGCGAAAGCAGCATCCACCAGATGTTCAGCAGCCCGCGATCCTCCAGGACCACCACGGCAATGGTGGCCAGCAGGCCGAACAGGGCGCTGAGAATGCCGCCGATGACCATTTTTCGCCCCACGGTCATGACGTAGCGTCCGGCGATGTCGGAGCTGAAGGCGGAGAGCAGGGCCGCGGGAAGGCAGATCAGCCCTGCCTGCAGGGCACTGAAACCCTGGGATTGCTGGACGTAAATGGCCACCAGCACCCAGACGCTGGAAACACCCATGAAGTACAGGCCCGCAATGAGCGTGCCGTTGGTGAAGCTGCGGATCTTGAACAGGGCCAATTCCACCATTGGTTCGCGCCCGAGCTTCTTGTACTTCTTCTCCCACCAGACCCAGAGCACCATGACCAGCACTGCCAAGGCCAGCAGCGACCAGAGCCATGGGGTTTCGCGGCCCTGGACGAATGGCAGGAGCAGGGCGAAAATGCCAACCGCCAGCAGGAGGCCGCCAACGGGGTCCAGATCCACCTTGCCCGCTGGCTTGTTGAACAGCGGCTTGGGCAGCCACAGCAGCGCCAGGACAATGGCCAGCACGCCGACCGGGACGTTGATCAAGAAGGTGGCGCGCCAGCCGGCGTCTTCGCCAAACCAGTTGATCAGCAATCCGCCCAGCACCGGCCCAATAGCTACCGAGAAGCCGACGGCGGTGCCCAGCAGCCCGTAGGCCCGGCCGCGGGCCGCGCCACGGAAGTGCTGCTGGATCATGCCCATCACTTGGGGGTTGAGCAGGCCCGAGCCAACGCCCATGATGAAGCGGGCAATGTTCAATACCAGTGGATCCGCGGCCAGCCCTGCGAGGATGCTGGCGGCTGTGAAGATCGCCAGGCCTGCCACGAACATCACGCCACGGCCCAGCAGGTCGCCGGCGCGTCCGGCAGCAACCAGCACCACGCCGAAGGTCAGCGCATATCCTGCCAAGACCCACTGCAGGTCCGCTTCGGTGGCGTGCAGGGTGGAACCGATGGCAGGAAGAACCACGTTGACGATGCTGACCGAAACCAGCGACATGAACATCGCTGCCAGCAGCACGCCCAGCAATCGCCATCGCGCTCCGGCCGAGAGTTCTTCAGCAAGTGGTACCGGATGCGGCTTGCTCTGGGACATGGGCCAACTTTCAAACGAATTCCAGGCCGCACAATCCTGCGGTCCTTCAACCTACAGCGTTGGCCAGCTGGCTAATATTCCCTGTCGAGGTGCTTATTTCACTCTTGGGGGTCTTCGGCGGCCCGGTTGAGCTCGAGCATCTGCGCAATAGCCAGCAACCGCAACTCGACGACTTCCCCGAAAAGGTCATCGCTGTCCTGCTGCGGCAGCTCGAGCGCTTGGCGTGCCAGCGGTGTCGGAACTTCCGGGTAGGCGTCAAGCAATTGGACCGGCACCAGCGAGCTCACGTAGTCCGGGCTGTCCTTCGGGCGGCGGTCATAGTAGTAATCCACATGCATCACGAAACCCAGGACATCCCGTTCCAGGGCGCGGACCATGGCCACTGCCTGCTTGAGCGTCAGGCCGATATCCACGAAGAAGGCGAGGATCCGTTCCATCAATTCATTGCGGAACGGGCCGGGCTCCACCTTGAGCTTTTCGTCGAGCGTCAATTGGGAGGCCCGGGGGTAGGCCCGGTAGGCCCGGCGCGTCGCGTTGTACGCTTCGGTCACCCCGAGCTTCCAGTCGTTGCAGTCGAACTCGATCAGCGGATTGATCGAGATGAAGCGCCCCACCGCCAGGTTGATGACTTCTTGGCGATCCGCCACGTAGTTGTACAACGCCCGCGGGGTGACATTGAATTCGGCCGCAAGACGGTGCATGGTCAGCGCGTCGTAGCCCTCGGCACCGGCGATTTCCAGAGCCTTCTGGGCCAGCTGCTCTTTGCTCAGGGACTGGAATTCAGAGTCCTTGCGCGGGCGCCCGCGACCACGTTTTGTCGGTTCAGGAGAGGAATTTTCCTTATTCTCGGCCATGTCACGAGGATATACGCATTTTCTCTGTAAATTCCCATTAAGCGCCTACAAGTATTGAAACTCCTAAAACAGGGCCAGCAATTTCCTGGCTCGTTCGTGCCACATGCCGGCAGCTAGCGCGAGATGTCCTACGGCGAAGCTCATGCCGCCGGCCAGCCACGGCCAGGCCAGGACCGCCCCGTAGGTTCCTGGCAGCGCAGCGACGAATCCAGCGGCCATCACCAGCAGGCCGGCTGCGACCAGCGCAATATGAGCCAGCTTCCAGCGGAAGGGCAACAGCATCGCCAGCACGGCCAGCAGCGCGGCCGGAGCCAGGATCAGCCATGGCGCAGCGCTGAAGCTGGCCAGGCCTTGGTAGCTGGCATACCCCAGGACCAGGATCAGCAGCACCGCCGCGCACACCAGCCAGCCGGGCCCGGGGCTTGCCATGGAACCGCGCATCATCAGCAGCGGGGTGAAAACCTGTGCCCAGAGCAGCACGGTCACCGGAATGAAGAAGAGCGAGAGCTGTCCGCCACCGGCCGCGCAGATAACGGTCATGATCACAGCCCCGAGGATGTGGATGGTGGTGCCGGCACTATTGGGCAGCCACAAGGGAACCAGGCTGAGGATGACCGGAATGAACGCCAGCCAAATCAGCTGGGATCCGATCAGCAATTCGAGTTGCCCCAGCAGCCCGCCGACTCCCCCGGCAACAAAGCCGAAGCTCTGTTCGTTGGCCAAGGCGGCTTGCGGCGGGGCGAAAAGCACCACCATCAGGGTCAGCAGTGCGAGGGCGAAAATTGGCCACGCCAGAATACGCGTCAGGAAGTACTTGCCGCTGCCCACTTCCAGGGCTTCGGGCTCATGGCGTTCGAATTTGAGCGCGCGCGAGGCAGGCTCGCCGAGCAAGCGGATCAAATCGCTCTTGCGGCGTCCGCCGCCAGGCAGGCGGAGAATCTCCTGCTTGGTGGTTTCAATGACTTCGTTGCGTTCTTGCAAAGACAAGAAATCCAGCGCACGGCGAAGTTGCTCCAGGTAGTTGCGGGCGGCGCGCGGCAAGTAGGGCTTCATGCCTTTTACTCTACGTGCTCCGGCCCATGGGCTGACGCAGGCAAAATGGGGCAACGCCAGTGGCGTTGCCCCATCTGCCCGAAGCGGTCAGTTGCTGCGGGCTACTTGCCTGCGCCGGCGGTCAGGCCGCCGACAATGTACTTCTGCAAGAACAGGAACAATGCCATCACCGGGATCGCTGACAGTACCGCACCGGCAGCGAAGACCGACCAGTTGGAGGTGAATTCCTCCGAGACGTAGGAGTACAGGCCCACAGCCAGCGTCTGATTCTCCGGGGAGACCAGGATGACCGAGGCGATCACGAAGTCCGAGGTGCTGGAGATGAAGGACAGCAGGCCCACGACGGCCAGGATCGGTGCCACCAGGCGCAGGATCATGGTGAAGAAGATGCGGGCATGGCCAGCACCATCGATCTTCGCCGCTTCATCGATTTCCACCGGAATGGTGTTGAAGAAGCCGTACATCAGATAGGTGTTCACACCCAGTGCCCCGCCCAGGTACACCATGATCAATGCGATCTGGTTATCGATGCCCAAGACCGGGAAGACATCTCCCAGCGAGGTGAGCAGGATGAAGATCGCCACTACGGCCAGCAGCTGCGGGAAGATCTGCACAATCAGCAAGCTGACCAGGCCCACGCGGCGGCCGGTGAAGCGCATCCGCGAGAAGCTGTAGGCAGCCAAGGCGCCGAGGAACACCGAAGCGGCCGCCGTGGTCAGGCCGATCACCAAGGTGTTGATGAACCAGGCGCCGAAGGGACGCTGCTGATTCTGGAACAGCTCCACATAGCTGTTGAAGCCGATGGTGGTGAACAATCCATTGGAAGACAGCAGGGTTCCATTGGGGTTCAGCGAGGCCGAGAGCACGTAGAGCAGCGGGAAGGCCGCATAGATGCACAGGGCCACGCCGATCAGGTGGCGCCAGCCGGTGGAGGCGAACCATTTGCCCAGGCCCTGGCGCCCCGCGCGTCCCTTGGGTGCGCCGGCTACCGGCCTGCCGGTGATTTCGGTGCTCATTAGTTCAGCTCCTCCAGTGCCTTGGTCTGCTTGAAACTGATAATCGAGATGATCGCGACGATCACGAAGATGATGATGGAGAAGGCGCTGGCCAGCCCATAGTCGCGCTGGGAGCCAACGAACGCCACCTTGTAGACCATGGAGATCAGGATGTCGGTGGATCCCACGTTCAGTCCTGCATCCTGCATGCGCGGCCCGCCTTCGGTGAGCATGTAGATCACGTTGAAGTTGTTGAAGTTGAAGGCGAAGGAGCTGATCAGCAGCGGAGCCACCGAGACCAGCAGCAGCGGCAGCTTGATCAACCGGAAGATCTGGAACGGCTTCGCCCCGTCGATGGTGGCCGCTTCGGAGAGTTCATTCGGAATGGACTGCAGCGCCCCGGTGCAGACCAGGAACATGTACGGGAATCCGAGCCACAGATTCACCCAGAGCACGGAGAACTTCGCCAGCCACGGGTCGGTCAGCCAAGGGATCTGCGCTCCGCCCAGGAGCACCTGGTTGACGAACCCGAAGTCGCGGTTGAGCATGCCGGCCCAGACCAGCCCGCCCAGGAACGCAGGGAATGCGTAAGGCAGGATCGAGATGACGCGGTAGACCTTCCGCCCCTTCATGCGCAGGTCGTTGAAGACAATCGCCAGGAACAGCCCGAGGAAGAAGGTGGTCGCCACCGACAGGAAGGCGAAGGCGAAGGTCCACACGGTGACAGAGAACAGGGCGTTGCGGATCGAGGAATCGGTGACCGCACGGGTGAAGTTCTCGAAGCCCACGTTGATGGACCAGCCGGGCATCAGCTGCGAGCCGTCCTGCGCGGTATACGCGCCCACGCCGGTGTCCCGGTACACCACGCCGGTCTGCTGATCGGTCATGGTGTCCGCGGCTTCATCATGCTTGATGGAGGAAGTGTACTGGTAGGCGGTGCGGCCATCGCTGGTGCGCACGGTGCCATCTGCCGGGTTCTCGGTGAATGGAACGGCCAGCGAGGTGACTTCCTGCTGGCGGCCCAGCAAATCGGCGAAAGCCAGTTCGGAGTAGTCCCCCAGGCCAGCGGGGTCTACCGGGACGAAAGGATCATCCGCATCGCCGAGCAGCTGCTGGCCATCGCGCTCAATGAGCATCGCCAGCCCGTCTTGCCCCTCGAGGATGGACACCGGGTAGCCGGCTGATCCCTCGACGCGGTTCTGGTTGGATTGCAGCAGCGCGCTGATCGCGTCATCCTTATCCGAGTTGTGCCCCGAACCGTAGTTGGTGAAGGCGATATACCCGGTGTAGCCGATCACGAAGACCTGGAAGATCAGCAGGAAGATGGTGCCCGGCAGCAGGTACTTTGCCGGCAGCCATCCGCGCTTGAAGTAGACCACGTTGATCAGCACGGTAATGGCCGCGATCACCGCGGCGATCGCCCAGGCTTCGCGCCCCAGTGCGGTGAAGACCGCGAAGAGCGCGGTCGCATCGACGATCGCCACCAGGATGATCTTGGCGAGCATGGCGCCAGTGGAGGTGCTGGTGGCGTTGGCGAAGCGCCTGGCTGCCGGTGACAGCTTGGGCTTCGTCTCCTCGGTGCCGGGTTGCGGCCCTTGGCGGGCGGTCTTTGTCATCTTCCAGATGTCCCTGTCGATCAAGTGCAGTTAGCGCTGGTGAATTGCAGGCGCTGGGACCCGGAGGAGTTCCTCCCGGCCCCAGCGCCCATCGTTGTGCCTGGTGGCAGGCGTTCCTACTTCGAGATGGCCTTTTCGATATCCGAGGTCATCTGCTTCCAGCGCTTGGCCGGATCAGCCTTGCCGGTGATGATCTCGGCCTCGGCTACGCCCCAGAACTCCCATACGGCAGCCATTTCCGGGATGTTCGGCATCGGCACGCCGTTGGCGCCGACCTCGCCGAAGGCAGCGATGGTTTCATCGGCCTTGGCCGCTTCGAATGCTGCCTTGTTTGCCGGCGGGCGGTTGCCCACCTCGTACAGTTCGGTCTGGACTTCTTCGGTGCCGATGTAGTTGGTCAGGAATTCGGTAGCGGCCAGCAGGTTCTCGGTCTTCGCGGAAACGAAGAAACCCTGCACGGCGACGAATGGCTGGGCCTGCTCGCCACCGGCCGATGGAATCGGGTCGATTTCCAGGTTGATTTCAGCTTCTTCTACTGCTTCCACGTTCCATGGACCGGTCAGGAAGAATGGCGAGTCGCCGGAGACGAACTTCTCCTTGGCAATGTCCCCGTCGAGGCTGGTCTTCAGGTTGCCTTCTTCGCCCTCTTCAGCCAGCCACTTGGCGAATTCGATGCCGCCCTCGTTGCCGATCTGCAGATCTGCCGGGTCATAGGCGCCCGTATCATCGGTGCCGAACACCGGTGCGCCGAAGGAGGTCTGGAACGGGTAGGCGTGGAATGGATCGCCGACGTCAGAGACCTGGACCAGGAACGGGAATTCGGTGCCGGCCTTCTCGCCGGCGGCAATCATGTCATCGAAGCTCTTTGGAGCTTCCTTGACCAGATCCGCATTGCGCAGCAGGGCCAGGTTCTCGGTGGCGTAGGGAACGCCGTAGGTGTTGCCCTCGTAGCTCATGGCGTTGACCGCGACGTCCTGGAACTCGCCGGCCTTGTCGCCCAGCTCAACTGGCTGGACTACGCCGTTGTTGACCAGGTTGCCCAACCAGTCGTGGGCGCCGATGGTGATATCCGGGCCCTTGCCGGTTGGAACCTGGCGCAGGAAGTCTTCCTGGATCTTGGAGAAGTCCTTGATCACGAGGTCCACCTTGACCCCGGACTGCTTCTCGAAGTCAGCTGCTGCATCCTTGAGCACTGGCTCGCGGTTGGCGTCGACCCAGACGGTCAGCTTGCCGCCGGAGGCAGCTGCCGGCGAGGATTGCGCCGCTGCGGGGCTGGAGGAAACTGCTGGCGTGTTGGAGCCAGACCCGCCGCAGGCGGTGAGCGAGAGTGCGGCAATGGCCGTCAGTGCTCCGCCGAGAAGCCAAGGGTGCTTATTCACCTTCATGGGATGTCCTTTCGTGACAACTGTGTCATCAGGGACCGGGTCGGCCGCGATTTCCGCTGGGCCTGCCGGTCGGGTCTTTAGTGGTGCGAGTAACACATTGATTGTAAGCGTTTACAGCGTGGCACAGATCATGAAAATTGACAACAACGCCGATAAAAATCAGTTTTTATCGGCCGAGGCACGAATTCAGACCTCATCATGGAACGAAGGCTTTGAAGCATAATTGCAAGCGTTTACAAACTGTGGTGAATCATTTATCGTTACCGTCATGACTTCAATTCGTTCAGCAGCTGATTCCCTTCTGCAATCCGAAGACTCGCAGTGGTGGCGCTCCTCGGTGATCTACCAGATCTACCCGCGCTCCTTCGCCGATTCCAATGGCGATGGGATGGGTGATCTGCGCGGCATTACCCAACGCCTGGAAAGCATCGCGCAGCTTTCGGTCGACGCGATTTGGCTGTCGCCATTCTTCACTTCCCCGCAAAAGGACGCCGGATACGACGTATCGGACTACTGCGATGTGGATCCGCTGTTTGGAACCCTGGAGGACTACGACGCGATGGTGGCCAAGGCCCACGCATTGGGCCTGCGCGTCATCATCGACCTGGTTCCGAACCACTGCTCGGACCAGCACCCGTGGTTCCAGGAAGCGCTCAAGGCGGCGCCCGGCTCCCCCGAACGCGACCGCTTCATCTTCAAGGACACCCCGGCAACCGGGCGCCCGAATAATTGGGATTCGGTCTTCGGCGGCCCGATGTGGACCGAAACCAGGAATCCTGATGGCAGCGCCGGCCAGTCCTACCTGCATATCTTCGACTCCTCGCAGCCGGACTTCAATTGGCACAACGAGGAAGTGCGCGCGATGTTCCGCGACGTCCTGCGCTTCTGGCTGGACCGGGGCACCGACGGCTTCCGCGTTGACGTGGCCCACGGGCTGATCAAGGCCGAGGGCTTGCCGGACTTCACCCCGGACCCATCCGGAGCTTCCATGGGCGGCACCGACGAACTGGCTCCGTGGTGGGGCCAGGATGGCGTGCATGAGATCTACCGCGACTGGCGCAAGGTCATGGACGAGTACGACGGCGAGCGCGTGCTGTGCGCCGAGGCTTGGGTCAATCCCCTGTCGCTGATGGCCAAGTGGGTGCGCGAGGACGAGATGCACCAGGCTTTCAACTTCCCTTACCTCTCCTGCGACTTCGATGCCCAGCAGATCCGCGAAACCATCGACCAGTCCCTGGAGGAGTTCGGCAAGGTCGGCGCCCCGAGCACCTGGGTGCTCTCCAACCATGACGTGGTGCGCCATGCGACCCGCTTGGCGCTGACCGATGAGAACCCGCAAGGCGAGGGCATCGGCCTGAACACCCCAAACCTGCCGGAGGCTGCCGTGGGATTGCGTCGTGCTCGTGCTTCCAGCGCGTTGATGCTGGCCCTGCCAGGTGGCGCCTATATCTACCAGGGCGAAGAGCTGGGCCTGCCAGAAGCCGTTGAACTGCCAGATGAGGCGCGCCAGGATCCTACCTGGTTGCGCACCAATGGCGAGCGCTACGGACGTGACGGCTGCCGGGTGCCCTTGCCCTGGGAAAGCGGCAAGCCCGCTTTCGGCTTCAGCGCGACCGGTGAAAGCTGGCTGCCGCAGCCGGAAGGCTGGGATTCCTATGCCCGCGATGCGCAGGTCGATGACCAGTCTTCCACGCTGAACCTGTACCGCCGCCTGTTGCAGCTGCGCCAGGATCACGCACTGGGCACCGGCACCTTGGATTGGGTCGAAGGCACTGCGGATGATGTTCTGGCTTTCACCAACGGCACTGTGCTGGTCGTGGCCAACTACGCTGCAACTGCACAGCCCTTGCCTGCCTGTGCGCAGGGCGCCACCGAACTGGTGCGCAGCCAAGGCGAGATTTCGGCGGAACCGGAAATGATTCCGGGCGAAACCACGCTCTGGTTCCAGTTGCCGTAGCCGGCCATCTGATGACCGGATGCAGCCGCACCGGGTAATGTTGGGCAGGAGCCGTGGCCAGGGGAAGGAATTTCCCCTAGCCACGGCTGTGCCCATGAAGGAAGGAAGAGAAGTGGCCGGGATCAAAGACGTCGCACAAGCCGCTGGCGTATCCATTGCCACCGTCTCGCGCGCATTATCTGGCCGGGGTTCTGTCTCCGCGTCAGCGCAGGAGGCTGTGCAGCGCGCCGCCACCGAGCTGGGCTATGTGGTCTCATCTTCCGCGTCCGGGCTGGCCTCGGGACGCACCCGCAACATCGGCGTGCTCGTTCCGGTGATCAACCACTGGTTCTATGCCTGCGTGCTGGAAGGCATTTCCAGCCGCTTGATGGACGAGGGCTATGACACCACCCTCTATCAGCTGACCAAGGACCGCACCCAGCGCGAGAAGATCTTCTCCGATTTCCTGCTGCGCCAGCGCGTGGATGCGGTGATCGCGGTCAACGTCGAGTTGGCTGGGGACGAGGTCCAGGCGCTGCTGGCCATGGACAAGCCCCTGGTTGGCGTGGGAGGACCGCTTCCCGGTGTGCCGACCCTGCACGTGAATGACGAAGCGATTTCTGCCCTCGCGACCGGGCACCTCATCTCCCTGGGCCATGAACGCATTGGCTTCATCGGCGGCAACGCGGAAACCGATGTGGATTTCATGGTGCCCACCCACCGCCGCACCGGCTACGAGCGGGCGCTGGCCGAGGCTGGACTTGAACTGGATGAGTCGCTGTTCGCCAGCGCGGACTTCTCCATGGCCCAGGGCTACGCGGTGGCCAAGCAGCTGCTGGGCAACCCGGCATCCCGACCGACGGCAGTGTTCGCAGCCAGTGATGAAATGGCCATTGGCGCGATCCTGGCCGCCCGCGATCTCGGTTTGCAGCTGCCCCATGACCTGTCGGTCATCGGCGTGGACAATCACGACCTGGCCGAGCTCTTCGGCTTGACCACCGTCGAGCAGCGTCCGCATGAGCAGGGGCAGCTGGCGGTCGCCATGCTGCTGCGTGCTATCCGTGGCCAGGAACCGGCGCAGGCCCACGAGTTGGGCCATCGGCTGATCGTGCGTTCCTCCACCACCCGCCCCGCCCAGTAACCTGGCCAGGCAGTCGGGTCCCGCATGCCGGCGGCCTAGGCGCAAGGGATGGCGGTGGCCGGAATTTGGCCGTGCAGCAAACTGCCCGCTGCATCCGCCCACTGATCGGCAAACCACCGGTCGCCAGACGCGCAAATGCCCGCGCGGGCCAGGATCGCTTGATCGCTTGCCTGCGCGGGCATTGTACTGCCGCGAAACTAGTGCGCCACGCGCGAGTCGGCCTGTTCGCCCTCGATTTCTTCCACGTGCAGGTTGCGTCCACGAGTCTCGCCCACCCAGAGCACCGCTGCCACGGAAATGATGGTCAGCACCATGATGTAGATGGCAATCGAGATCGAAGAACCTGTGGTCTCCAGCAGGATCTGCGCCACGGTGGCCGCGAAGGCACCGCCCAAAATAGCGCCAATGGCGTAGCCAATGGAGATGCCCGAGTAGCGGATCTGCGCCGGGAACATCTCCGCGTACATCGCCGACTGCGGGCCGTAGGACAAGCCCAGGCCAACGGTCAGCACGAAGATCGCAATGGTGTACAGCACGATGTTTCCGGTGTCGACCATCAGGAACATCGGGATCATCCAGATGAACACCAGCGCGTAGCCGATCACGAAGGTATTGCGGCGCCCGATCTTGTCCGAGAGCCAGCCGCCGACCAGGGTGAAGATCAGCCAGCCCACCGAACCGATGGTGGTAGCCAGGAGGATCGGCGCCACCGGCATCTCGAGGACCTTGGTGGTGTAGGAAATGAAGAACGCGATCACCAGGTAACCGGCGGCGTTGTTCGAAATGAAGATCAGCGCTGCCTGCAGGACCTGCTTGGAATGGCTGGTCATCAGCTCGCGCAGCGGGGTGTGCTCGGAAGCCTTGCGCTGGGCGAGCTGCTTGAAGACCGGGGATTCCTCGACCGCACGGCGGATCATGTAGCCCACGAAGATCAGCGCAATGGAGAGCAGGAACGGAATGCGCCAGCCCCATGCGGCGAACTCTTCCGGGCTCATCGCAACGCGCAGGATGTAGAGCAGGCCGGTAGCCAGGATCATGCCGATGGGCACGCCGATCTGCGGGTAGGCGCCGAAGTAGCCGCGGCGATCCTTTGGCGCGTGCTCTACCGCCATCAAGGCCGCACCGCCCCATTCGCCACCGGCCGAGAAGCCCTGGACCACGCGCAGGAGCACCAGCAGGATTGGCGCGGCCACGCCGATGGACGCGTAGGTTGGCAACAGGCCAATGGCCGCGGTGGCAACGCCCATGAGGATCAGGGTGAGCACCAGGATGCGCTTGCGTCCGTAGCGGTCGCCCAGGTGGCCGGCAACCACTGCGCCCAGGGGACGGAAGAAGAAGGAGATGCCAATCATTGCGAAGGAAAGGATCTGCGCGACACCCGGATTCGACTGCCCCAGGGGCTCGAGGAACAACGGGGTCAGCAGGGTCGCGGTGAGCTGGGCGAAAATGAAGAAGTCGTACCACTCAATGGTGGTGCCCACCAGGGTGCCGGCAAGAACCCGGCGCTCCTCCTGGGTGCGAGTGACAGTCGATGACATGAGTTGGCCTTTTTGCGAGTTGTTTACCGACCGTTCGGACGGTTTATGTCGCACACCATCATATGCCCACAGTGAAGCAGATCACAAGATCTATCCAAATCGTGACCAGCTACAGCCAGGCACCCTCTCCCGCACTGGGCCGGGAATTCGGTGTTCCAATAGAGAACGACTAAAATCGGATATAGATCACCGACCGCCAGGTCCCCCCGGTTCACTACGAAGGCCCTCGACGACGTTCCAGCAGCGCCGCACGCCAGATTGAAGAACAATGCCTACCTCCCAGACGCTTTCGCGTGGAATCCGCGTCCTTGAAATCGTCGCCAATTCCCCGGTCAATCTATCCATCGCGGAAATCGCCGCGAAACTGGAAGTCCACCGCTCCATTGCCTACCGCATCATCCGCACCCTGGAGCAGCATCACCTGCTCAACCGCGATGAGGCCGGGCATATCCGTTCCGCTTCCGGCTTGGCCGTGCTCGCCCGCTCGGTCCAGCGCGACCTGCAGGCGGCCGCCACCCCGGAACTCACCGCGCTGGCCAACGAGCTGTCGATGACTGCTTTCGTGGCCGTCTGGGAACACGACCTGTGCACCACCTTGCAGTCGGTCTCCCCGTTGAACTCCCAGCGCGCAATCGTCCACCGCCCGGGCTCGGTGCACGGCATGGATGTGGGAGCAGCCGGCATCGCGATCCAGTCGCGCTATGCCAAGTCCGAGTGGGATGCCCTGGACACGGGCATCGAGTACCGCGAAGCTGCCGTCGCGGCCCGGGTTGACGGCTATGCCACCAGCGAGAATGAAGTCATCCAGGGCGTGACGTCCATTGCCGTTCCGATCCAGCATTCCGGGCAAACCCCGGCGGCCTTGGCCGTCGTCTTCGCCGCCAGCACGGTCGGCGGGTACGAACGCATGATCGAGGAACTCAAGCACGCAGCGGCGCGCATCAGCGAAAAGCTCGCGCACTAGCAATTCCCGGCGGGGAAAGAAGCATCCCGCTGCCTTTCGCCTGCTGGGCGAGGTGCAACGGGATGCTTCTTATCCAGCTTTGCTGGCCGGCCGCAAGATGCGCAGAGTTCTTGCCCTAGCGGACGCGGGCCAGCGACGGGGACTTCGCGACAACGATCTTCATCGCCACAGCGGCCAGGAAGATCACCAGTGCGCCACCGGTGGAGACCCAGAAGGCGCCGAGGTAGCCCAGGGTTTCGGCGAAGACGCCGGCCAAGCCGTTTCCGATCGCGGTTCCCACAACGATGCCGGCTGAGAGCATGGTCATCACGGTGGACAGGCGCTGCGGCGGAGCGACTTCGCCGCCCAGGGTCATGACGGTGACGATCACCGGCCCTACTGCAAATCCTGCGATGAACAGGGCAACCAGCATCAGCGGGACATTGCCGGCCACGTGCAGGCCGAAGCTGAGCACGGTCAGTGCTGCGCCGCACAGGATCCAGCGGTTGATCTGCTTGAAGGCCTGCGGCCAAGCAGCCACGGAAATCGCGGCAATCGCGCTGGAGAAGCCCATGGCGCCATAGAGCAGGCCGCCGGAGTTGGAATCGCCCTGCGCCCCGGCGAAAGCCAGGGTACCGGCCGCCGAGGAACCGAAGACCGTGCCCAGCGCCATCATGCCCAGGACCAGGGCGCCGATCGCGGCAACCTGCGCGCCGCTGATCGAGACCTTGGGAGTGTGCTCGGCGGTTCTGACCGGCTTCACCGCATTGCCGGTACGGTGCGAGGCGAACACCGGCACCAGCACCAGGGTCAGCAGGGCAGCAAGGTAGAGCGGCAGCACCGGATCCACCAGGGATGCCAGCAGGCCCACGGCAACCGGGCCGAAGACGAAGCCCAATTCATCGAACATGGACTCCAGGCTCAGTGCCGCCGAAAGGACCTTGTGGTTCTTCTTCTGCTGGCGGGTGATTGCAATCCAGCGGACGCGGGACATCGGGCCGACCTGCGGGCCGGTGGCACCGGTGGCCAGGCACATGATCGAGAGCAAGGCCGCGGACATGTCCGGTCCCGAATCGGCAAACAGCGTCAGGGCAACCAGCAGGATGGTGTGGATGACCGCGACAGTGGTCAATACCGGACGCTGGCCCACCCGGTCAGCCAGATAGCCGATGCTCGGACCGCCAATGGCGGACCCCAGGCCAACCATGGCCGCGGCCAAGCCGCCCATGGCATATGAGCCGGTGGTAGCAGTTACCAGGGTCATGGACCCGATGGTGAGCATCGCCAGCGGGAGGCGTGCAAGGAAAGTAAGCGGCAGGAAGGGTGCTCCTACCAAAGGAACTAACGCGGAGTATCCGGACATCTTCTCGGATTCCTCACTGTTTTCCTTCGACAAAGTAGGCTGAGTCAACAAAACTCCATGACGAAGCGTGCGTCGTCCCACACCCCCCGACGCACAAAATTTCCCAGGCATGCCTGATGGCACTACTTTCAAGATAGCTACTGCCCTGGGGCAAGTCCAATCTATCCAGCCAAGATCACAGTGCCATCGCGTTCTATGGTGGAACCGTGCTGGGTCTTGCTGACCGAAATCCGATTGGTGATGCGCTGCTTCATCTCCGCCACGTGGGAGACCAAGCCGATGGTCCGTCCGCCGGCACGCAAGTTTTCCAGCGCCTGCATGACTTCTTCCAGCGTCTCGGCATCCAGGGAACCGAAGCCTTCATCGACGAAGAGCGTCTGCATGTCCACGGCCCCGGAATGGTGCGAAATGACATCCGCCAGGCCCAGTGCCAGGGCCAGGGAGGCCATGAAGGTCTCGCCTCCGGAGAGCGTCTGGGTCTCCCGGCGCTTCCCGGTCCACGAATCGAGCACCTGCAGCCCCAACCCGGACTTCGAATTGCCCTGCTTGGAATCATCATGGTGCAGCGAGTAGCGGCCGCCGGACATCATGCCCAGGCGCTGCGTTGCGGCGGTGGCCACTTCCTCCAGCCGGGCAGCGAGCACATAGGTGCTCAGCGTCATCTTGTAGAGGTTCTCTCCCCCGCCACGAATCACTTCAGCCAGTCCTCGCAACCGGCGGTAGGCTTCGATGACCGGGCCTGCCTCGGTCCGCTGGCGTTCAAGATCAGTGGCTGCTTGCTCGTGGCGAGCGAGCTGGGTCTGCGCCAGCACTTCTTGTTCCCGCGCCGTTTCGAAGCGTTCTTCGGCGAGGGAAGAGAGCAGCTTCGCTTCGGCAATCCCTTCTTCGCTTGGCCCTTCCAGGCCCTGCGCGGATAATTCCTGGGCCTTGCGGCAGTCCTGCGACGCTTCAAGCGTGGCAATGGCACTGGCCAGGTCGGCATCGGCGCGCTGCAGCTGGCGCAGGCGCTCGCGTTCGGCGCTGTCCAGCAAGGCGGCCTCGAAGGCAGCCGGATTCTCGAAACCGGCGGCCGTGCGCTGGCTATTCCAGGTGGCCTCGGCCTTCTCCAGCGCCTCGCTAGCCTCAAGGAAACGGCGCAGGTTCTGCACCGCACTGGCCAAGCCCTGGGACGTGGCGGACAGCTGCGCCACAAGTTCAGCCAGGTTCTCCCGGCCTTGGCGCAGCTGCTCCAGCTTGGCATCGAGTTCTGCCAGCTGGGTTTGCAGGGACTGCGCACGCTGCTTCGCGGTGGCGTGCTCGAGTACGGCCTGGGATGCCCGCGCGTTCTGCTGCTCGGTACGCTGGCGCACCGCATCCAGCTTTGCCGCGCGGGCAGCGATTTCTCCTTGCTGCTTCTGCTCCCGTTCCAGCCCGGCCTGCGCCGTGGCAAGCTCCGTCCGCAGGTCCGCGACCGGGGCATCGCCCGCGGCTTCCTGCGCGGCCTGGAACTTGGCCACCAGGATGTCGCGCGCCTGCGCGGCCCGTTGCCCGGCAGCTCTTGCCGCAGCCACCGCGGCTTCCAGCGCCTGGATCTGCTCATCGTCGATTAGCGGCGCATCGGCATCCGCCCGGGCCGGGGCGGGATGCTCTTGCGCACCGCAGACCAGGCACGGTTGCCCGTCTTCCAGCGCGGCAGCCAATCGCAAAGCGCTCTGGGCCAGCTGCTCGGTACGCAGGTCAAGCAAGGTATTGGCTACGCCTACAATCTCCAGCTCTTGTGCGCTGGACTGCTCCCGTGCGGACAGCGCCTGCTTCTCCAGGGTGTCGCGCTCGGTGGCATGCTGGATCCTGGTCTCCAGCCCCTTCACGTGTTCCTTGGCCTGCTGGACCTTGCCGCCGGCGGCTACCTGGTCGAGGTCCGCGGCTTCCAGCGCAGCACGTTCGGCCTTGAGCAAGGCAACTTCGGCTTCGGCCTGGGCACGGGTCTCTTCCTGCGCAGCGGCCAGTTCGGCGGCCTTGCGTGCCTGGCCGGCCAGGACGCCGCGGCGCTTTTCATCGTCCAGGCCCGCCTTGGCCACCGCTAGTTCTTCGGCCGCTTGCTGCGCCGGCAGGCGCAGCTGCTCCAGACCGGCAGCGTCGGCGCTGGGGTCCAGCCCCTGTTCGGTTTCAAGCCACAGCTTGCTGTCCAGCCAGGTTGCCTTGGCCTGCTCCTGGGCGACGGATGCCTCCTGGAGCTGGGCCTGGTAGGCACGCACCGCGCCTGCCTTGGCATCGCTGTCCAAGCGCGCGGCAGCCGCTGCGGCCGCTTCATGGTTCTGGGCATAGCCGGCCTGCATGCCGCGCAGCTCGGCCAGGCGCGCGAAGATCCGGCGGCGTTCCTCCAGGGCCTGCGCCTGCTCGCGGGTGCGGGTCATCTCGGTGCGCAGTTTGGCCGCTTCGAGGGCCGAGTCCCGGTGAACCGCCGCGATCCGGCGGTGATAGCCGGCGAACTGCTCGGCACTGCTCAGGTCCACCGCCGCGGCCTGTCCAGCGCCATCGGCGTCGGCGTTCGCTTCGCCGTCGGCCTCGGCGGGCTCATCGCTGGCTTCGCGGCCAGCGAGGAACGCCCGGGCAGCGGAATGGATGGCCTCTTCGCTGGCGCTCAGGCGTGCTTCCAGGCTCTCGGTTTTCTTGCGCTCTTCGGCCAGCCGAGCGGCGAATTCATCCTCGATCCGCGCATAGCCGCTGGTATCGAAGAGATTCGCCAGGAGATCTTCGCGGTCCTTGGCCTTGGCCCGCAGGAAGTCCGCAAAGCCGCCCTGCGGCAGCATGACTACCTTGGTGAACTGCTCGCGGTCCAGACCCAGCAGGCTGCCCAGGACGTGGCCCACCTCGTCGTTGCGGGTGGACAGTTCCTTCCAGCCCGAACCGGTGAACTCGCGCAGGAAGCTGGCGGCCTTCTGCTCGGTGGTCTTGTTCTTGCCGCGCTTGGACGGGCGCATCCAGGCCGGCGAACGGGTGACCTCGAAGCGCCGGTCGCCGATGGTCAGCTCGCAGACCACTTCCGGAGCCAAACCGGCCGGGGCATGGTCCGAACGGATCTGCCGGCTGCCGGCGCGGCTTCCGGGCAACGCACCGTACAGGGCGTAGCAGATCGCATCCAGGATGCTGGACTTGCCGGCACCGGTGGGGCCATCAAGCAGGAACAGCCCGCCTTCGGCCAATTCATCGAAGTCGATCTCTTCGGTGCCTGCGAAGGGCCCGAACGCCTGGATCTGGAGTTTGTGGATTCTCACTGGCTGGCCTGTGCCTCTCGGGTGGCTTGGATGACGGCGCCGATGACTTCCCGTTCCAGTTCATCGGCCGCGCGTTCGCGGACATGTTCCATGAAGTCCCCCACCACTTGTTCGGTGCTGGCGGCCTTGGCCATGCGCTCGGCATAGCTCGCCGGCTTGGCATCCCCGCCGGCGTGTTCGGGGGCGAAATTCAGCACCACAGTGTCGGGGAAACGGGTTCGAATCGTTGCCATCGCGTCGGCGGGGCGTTCGCTATCGGTCAGCGTGACCTGGCACCATGCATCGGCGGCGGATTCCAGTTCCGGATCCGCCAGGAGCTCAGCGAGCTTGCCCTTGAGGATGGCCAATTTCTTCGGCACCGGAAGCAGGACTTCCTGCACGGACTCTATGCCCCGGGCGTTGGTGTCGATCAGCCATACGCCCTTGCGCTGCGTTGCCTCGGAGAAGGAGTATGCCAGCGGAGAGCCCGAATAGCGCACGTGCTCCTTGACCTTCTGCCGTCCATGCAGGTGCCCCAGCGCCGAGTAGTCGAAGCGCTCGAAAAGCTCTGCCGGAACCACGTCGAGGTTGCCGGTGCTCAGCTCGCGTTCGGAGTCGCTGCCGTAGCCGCCGGCGGCGAACAGGTGGGCCATCGCGATGGAAACTACCGGTTTTTCCCCTGCCCGCAGTTGCGCAAGATCTTCTTCGATCTGCGCGATGGCCGCACGGACCACCGCTTCGTGGCTGGCCTTTTCCACGCCCAGGCGTTCCATCACCATGCGCGGTTCCAGGTACGGGATGCCGTAGATGGCCACCCGGTGATCGCCGGCATCGTGGATAACCGGCAGCAGCATGCGCTGGAGGTCGGCGATGATGTGCACCCCGGCGCTGTCCAAGAGCTCTGCGCCGAAGCCCAGACGGGAGGCCGAGTCGTGGTTGCCGCTGGTGACCACGACGGCGGCCCCGGTGGCGCGCAGCTCGCGCAGCACCCAGTTGCACAACTGGACGGCATCCACATGCGGCAGCGCGCGGTCGTAGATGTCACCGGAAATCAGCACCGCATCAACCTGCTGATTAATCGTGATATCGATGATTTCCTGCAGCACTGCGCGCTGCGCTTCGATCAGGGAGGCCCCGTGGAAGGTCCGTCCCAAATGCCAGTCCGAGGTGTGAAGCAATCGCATGTGTCCAACCTTATGCAATGCCGCGGACAACTTGGACATTAGAATGGTGATGTGAATGAAACCGGTGAAACTGCACTCCTGCCAGAGAACTACTCAGACAAGGTGTTTGCGATCCTCCTCGGCCTAGCCGATGGCGCAACCCACGCCCGTGACGAAATTGACCCCGGGGCCACCGAAATCCTCCCGCTCTACCTGGCCGACGGCCTGCTGGAAGCGCTGGAATGGGCCAACGACGGTGTCGCCAGCGACGAAGCGGCCTGCATGTGGCTTGCGGCCCTGCGCGGCTACAGCAAGATCGCCGGCTCCTTCCCGGAACGCGCCCCGCAACCGCTGGGCCGCTGGATCGACAAGGAATTCGCCAACGTCGAGATCTTCGAGAAGATCCTGGACGGCGATCCGCAGAACCTCGCCGGCCTGGACAGCCCCGACATGGGACAGCCGGGGCGTCCCACCGGCGCTGGCGCCGACTCCACCGGCGTGCTGCCGCGTGCCGCGATTGCCGCGCTGCTGGCCCGGGTCCCTGTGGGCACCACCGAGACCCTGGCCCGTTCGGCCGCCTTCCTGACCCACGACGACCAGGCGGCCAAGACCGCCATTGCCGCGGCGAAGATCATCCGCTCGGCCATGGAACGCTCCGAGGCCGCCGCCGGCGAATGGGCCGAGCTGCTCGTTGGCCTGCAGGGCCCGTCGGCCGATGCGCTGCGCGAGGTGGCCACCAGGATCGCCGAGAACATCTCGCTGTCCCCCGAAGAGGCCTACGCGGCGTACTTCGGCGAGCATGCCGCCGAGCAGGACGGGGACTCGGACATCGAGGCCGCCCCGGCGGCAACCGCCGAAGAAGAAACCACCCGGGATCCCGAGGCCGATGCCTACGCTGTAGCGCTGCTGGCTGCCATCTACGGCACCGAAGCCGTCGGCGAGCGCCCCGCGAGCGCACTGGATGACATCATCTCCGAGCTGCATGACCGCTGGATGGCGCTGCTGGTCTAGGAACCGCGCCCAGAGAAAAATGGCAGAAGCCCGGCCGGCACAGATTCGAACTGTGCCGGCCGGGCTTCTGCGGTTTGCTAGGCGGTCAGCCCGAACCCGCCAACCATCTGCATGAACTCGCCTTCGGAGATGATGCTGACCCGCTGGCCCTTTTCGCGCAGCCGGAGTACGTGCTTGGCCTTGTTGGTCAGCCGCCCGTTGGCCAGATCCTCCGGGACGAAGCCGTCTCCGACGACCAGCGCCGTGGTGGCGCGGGTGACCCGCGAGGCGGTCTGCGCGCCGTGTTCGGCGGCCAGTTCCTTGGCCTTGGGGCGCGGCATGGACAGGTTGCCGGTGAACACCATGATCTGGCCGAACAGCGGATGGCTGGGATCCGCGTTGTCGCTCGGCTTCGGGTTCGGCCCTTCCTGCGGCCAGTTGTTGAAGGAATCCTGCGGCGGCAACGGGTTGCCTGCAGCCAGCCAGCCTTGGGCGTCGCGGGTGGCGCGGGACAGTTCGTGGCCTGGCTGCCACGGCTGGGTCAGGCTCAGCCGGACGCCATAGTGGTCTGCCGTCTCCAACACGGACTGCTGTCCGCTGCGCCCGGCGATATCGATCATTGCCCAGGCACAGGCCACAGCGTCAGCCAGGGCCTCGTGGTGGTTTTCGATAGGGTGCCCGGCTTCTTCGGCAACGAACGGCAGCGAGTAGCTGGGCAGATCGTAGGCCTTGCGGGAGAGCTTGACGGTGCACAGGTGCGCAATTTCCGGTACCGGCAGTTCGCCGGCTTCGCACGCCGCGCGGATCACTCCGGAATCGAACGAAGAATTGTGGGCCACCAGCACATCGGATCCGATGAATTCCAGCAATTCCGGAATCCTGTCGGTCACCCGTGGCGCGGCGCTCACCATGTCGGGGGTGATGTGGTGGATCGAGACGTTGCGCGGGTCGAAGTGGTCGAAACCTGCCGGCGGCTGCATGAGCCACTGTTCGGTTTCGACGATTTGCCCGGAGCGTACCTTGACCAGGCCCACCGAACAGGCGGAGCCGATAAAACCGTTTGCTGTCTCAAAATCTACTGCTGTGAAGTCCAATGCCACGCCCAATAGCTTACTCGCTTAATCGCTGGCACCAGCATGCGTGACATCCGCGCACCGTGCACCGCGCGGTGACCGCCGGGCGATAACGTGCCAATAATTCGCTGCAACCCGATTTTGACCTGTATCGATCAAGTTATCGGCGGCCTGGCCGGCTTGGGCGCAAGGCAGGGCATCTCACAATCATCAGCCGGCCGCATTGAGCGAGTCGAACCCCGCACGCAGGGAACTCAGCGCCCGAACAGCTCCTCGTAATGCTCGCTGAGCGCCGGATAGTAATCGGCCTCGAAGTCCACGCTGTCGGCATCGGCTCCGTTCACCACGGCTGCCAGGCGGTCCAGGTAGTAGTCCCAGCCCGGCCCGACGGAGCCGGCGAGCTGCGGGTCAAGCCCCGGCATCCGGAAGACCAGGGAACTGCCCTCGCCGCAGGGCTGCACCGCGAGCTCCAGCCGCCAGGCCGTGGGGCCTGTTCCAAGTTGCACCTGCAGATGGTGCATGCGCGGATCGCAACGCAGGATTTCGACTCGTTCGGTGGGTGAACCGTCCTCGAGCAGCATCACTACGTCCACCGCGCGGCGCTCCGGGTCCCCGTGCCATGGGCCATACCAGAGCGCCAAGCACTGGGAGTCTGCCAGATAGCGCCAGATCCTGCTCGGGGATTGGGTGAACTCGCGGCGCAATTCCAGCGCTCCGTCTGCGGTTCGAATTCCGGTCGGCGAGGCGCTCATGATTTCTCTCCTGGGTTGCTCCCCTGCCGCCGCGGCACGGGCGGCTCCAGCGCCTTCACCGGCAGTCATTGAAGAATAGCAAATCGCGGTCCCGGGCCGCTGGGCGCCTTCTTGCAAAAGCAGGCACCGGTTCCCTTCCCCCAAGGGGAAGGGAACCGGTGCCCATTTGCCCTGTATTTCCGACCCGGGCTAGGCGGTTGCCTTGCGCAAGGTGAGATAGGATCCGCCTGCCATCAGCAGGGCCACCAGGCCGCCCCACAGCGTGATCCCCGCGGCGGTCCAGGTCAGGGCCCAGCTCCAGAACTGGTCCCAGTAATTGCCGAAGGTGAACAGGGCGATGATTCCCAGCACCACCACACCCAGCAGGGTGAAGAAAACCACCATGCCCGTGGTGCGCCACCTCATGTAGATGGTCGCTATCAGGAAGCCGACCATGAACAGCAGCACCATCAGCACGAAGTAGAACAGGATCTGGACCAGCCAGTTGTTATCCGCAATCCATTGCAGGGCGAAGAACTGGCCGCCCATGCCCCATCCACCGGTGGCGACTTCCAGCAATCCAATCAGGTAGTAGAACACCGACAGAACCAGTGCGCAGACGGAGAACAGTGCCACGGTTCCCAGATAGAAGGTACGCCGCGAAATGCTCATGGCCATGGAGAACGGGAAGGTCAGCGTCAGCGCCTGGATACCCAGGGCCAGGAAGTACCACATCGGCGCTTGGGCGCCGCCGCTGTACAGGCCTTCGTCGCTGCCGTTGCGCCGGACCAGCCACCAGATGGCCAGTGTGAAGAGGAACGATGCGCACAGGATCATCAGCGGGATTCCAATGAAAGTGGCTTTGTTGATCAGTTGCATGCGGGCGACTTTGATGATGCGGTTCATTTTCTTGCCTCCGTCCGTTCGTCGATCCCTGTTTCGGTGGTGCTGCTCAAGGCGCTGCGGACTACCAGTTGCTGCAGCGACACCGGACTCAGGTCCAGGCCCATGAGCTTCGCTTGTTCGCGCTGGTCCGAATCCACCTTGGCCTTGATGGTGACGCTGGCCAGGGCGCCGAGTGCATCACGATGGATCACCTGCGCGGAGCCGATGAATTCCTGGACCTTGGCGTCCTCGCCAGTCACCGTTACCGCGGTGCCGCGCAGCTCTTCGGCATCCGAGTCGATGACGATTCGCCCCTTGTCGATCACGATGACGTGCTCGAGCAGGTTGGCGACTTCATCGATCAGGTGGCTGGAGAGCACGATGGTGCGTGGATATTCCGCGAAGTCTTCGACGAGGCGGTCATAGAAGATCTGCCTCGCTACCGCGTCCAGGCCGAGGTAGGGTTCGTCGAAGAACGTGATGTCCGCCCGCGAGGCCATGCCGATGATCACGCCCACCGCGGACAGCTGCCCGCGGGAGAGCTTCTTGATCCTGCGCCTGGTGGGCAGCGCGAACGCCTCGACGAGATCCTGGGCCAGTTCCTCATCCCAGTTCTCGAAGAACAGGGCTGCGGATTTGAAGGCCTGGTGGACCTTGAAGTCATCGGGGTACTTCTGTGATTCGCGGATGAAGCAGATGCGCGAGAGCGTCGGATCATGCTCGAACGGGGCGTGGCCGAAGATTTCGGCGGTGCCTTGGTCCGCATAGTTCTGCCCGGTCAGGATGGACATGAGCGTGGTCTTGCCGGCTCCGTTGCGTCCAAGCAGCCCGTAGATCCGGTCGGGTTCCAGTTCCAGGCTGACGTTGTCGAGCGCTCGCACGTCCTTGTAGGTCTTGCTCAGCTCGCGTGTGGCGATTGCTGTCGTTCGTGGCATGTCGTTCCTCCCTGCCTAGTAGAGATGTTTCAAGAATCCGAACCGGTCTTGATCATGGCGACCAGCTCATCCAGGCCAATGCCCAGCTTGGAGGCTTCTGCGGTCAATGGGGTGATGAATTGCTGTTGGAATTTCTCGCGGCGCTGTTCTCGCAGCCGCCGCGGTGCACCTTCGGTGACGAACATGCCGATCCCCCGCTTCTTGTAGAGCAGTCCGTCTTCCACGAGCCGGTTGATTCCCTTGGCTGCTGTGGCCGGATTGATCCGGTAGAACGCTGCGAATTCATTGGTTGATGGAACTTGCGCTTCTTCTGCAAGAACACCAGAGATGATGTCGTTCTCAATCAGCTCAGCAATCTGCAAGAAGATCGGTTTTGAATCATCAATCATGCTGGCTCCTCTCCGTGCTCATTTCCACTAGGTTAGTTAGTGGGTTAGTTACTCATGTAACTAACCATAGAACCTAGTTCGGTTCTGTGCAATAGCGGGGCGGCAAAATATCCACGGAAAAACCGGTACCCCAAACTGTCCGCCTTGCTATCTATGCTGGGAACTGTCGACGGGGCGGCCTGTAACGGGCACTGGCGATGATGCGTTCACCGTGGTGAGCAAGGAAATGGTGCTGCAGACCGAGACAACGCATGGCGCAACCCGAAACCGGGAAGGGCTGGCGATGGCTACAAATGATTTGCAGTATCTGGCCCAGGAAAATAGTGATCGCACGCTGGGCAATGACCGCAATCCACGGATTGCAGGCCTTTATGGGAGGGACCATGCAAGAACTTTTCAATCGCCTTGAGGCTCCGGATCCGCTTCTCGGAGCATTGGATCGCCAGATCCTGCTCGGGCTGTACAAGGTGCTTTTCCCCGAATCCACCGGTGAAGAAATGGCCCGCGCTACCCGGCGCGAGCTGATCGCCAGGATCCAGGACTCGCGCGCTGGCACCGTGCAGCGCCCCGGCCGCAATATCCTGGACTACCCCTTGCGCCGCCCGAACCATGCGGCATTGAATCGCGCACTGCTCACCGGCACGAAGGGCCAGCCGGTATATTGGTGCCGCCAGTCGAATGCACTGGCTTCCGCCGCGGCTCTGGGGCAGGAGAACGAGGCATTCCGCTGGAATTTGGAGGAACCCCTGCGGGCAGGCGATCTCGTCCTGACGGCATTGGAGGGCACTCCAGCGTTGATTGCCAGCCTTGAAATCACCGAAGCGGATGAGGCGGAGCGGCTCACCTTCACCAATTTGGCGACCTTCACCGACCCGATCTCCGTGGCTGAGCTCGAGTCCATGATCGGCGCAGAACTTCCAGGACGCTCGCAGTACTTGGCGGATTCCCTTGCCCAGACGCTTCTGGGCAGCATCGGGGATCTGCTCGAACGCCCCCGCCCGATATTCGTCACCGCCGGTCCTTGCACTCCCTCGCAGCCCGCGAAGGCCAATGAGGTGCTGGGCGTTGTGGCCATCCTCCAGAAGGCTTCACCATATGAACCGCTTGCTTGCGAAATCTGCGATCGGGATATTTCTGCCAAGCCCGAGGTCCATCTGCCGCAGAGCCATCACAACGGGCTGCGTTGGGAGATCCAGGACCATGCCGATGAGGTGGTGCTGCTTTGCCGTGGCTGCCACGACATGGCCCACCAGCCAACTCTGGAACAGCTCCGGAAGTTCGCGAAGCCTGCCTGCCCGGAATGCGGGGAACGCAATCCGCTGAAGATCATCTGGGGAATGCCAAGCTTCATGCCCGATGAGGACGAGTACGTCACCGCTGGCTGCATGATGCCTGTGGGGCCTCCCGCACAGTGGCAGTGCCGCGCATGCGAAACCCAATACCTGGTGACCGAGTTCGACGAGCGGCCCTACCTGGCCCTGGCACGGTCCGGCGAGAACTTCCCGCACTAGCGCAAGAACGCCAGCAAATCCGTTTCAGGATTTGCTGGCGTTCTAGTTCTATCCAGGATTTGGAGGCTACTTGGCCAAGGCCTTGGTGACCTCGTCGATGATGCTGGGCAGCAATGCGGAGAAGGCGCGAGCCCGGTGCGAGATCGCGTTCTTCTCCTCCGGAGTGTGCTGGGCCATGGACTTGCCGGCACCGGCAGGTTCGAAGATCGGGTCATAGCCGAACCCATGCTCGCCGGCACGCTCGGTGCGCAGCACGCCCTCGACCTTGCCCAGTTCCACGTGCTCGGCACCCTCTGGGGTAGCCAGTGCCGCGGCGCAGACGAACTGCGCTGCGCGGTGCTCGGCTGCAATATCGCCGAGCTGGCCGAGCAGCAGATCGATATTCGCTTCGTCATTGCCGTGCACCCCGGACCAGCGCGCCGAGAAGATTCCCGGCGCTCCCCCGAGCACATCCACGCTCAACCCGGAATCATCGGCCAGTGCCACCAGGCCGGTGGATGCCGAGATCTCGCGGGCCTTCTTCAGCGCATTGCCCTGGAAGGTGACCTGGTCTTCAACCGGGTCGGCAGCCCCAGCGGTGGCGGCGTCAATGACCTGGCTGTCAACATCCAGGCCCGGCACCTGCCCGCGCAGCAATTCGCGCAATTCGCGCAGCTTGCCCTGGTTGCGCGAGGCAAGCACCAGTACCGGCTGGCTCATTTGGTGCTGCTCAGGGTTTCACGCTGGATCTCGGCCAGCTCGTTGGTACCGCCAAGGGCCAGGTCCAGCAGGGCATCCAGCTCCTCGCGCTTGAATGGAACCCCTTCGGCGGTGCCCTGGACCTCGACGAAGTCGCCGGATCCGGTGACCACGACGTTCATGTCGGTCTCGGCGCGAACATCTTCCTCGTAGGGCAGGTCCAGCATCGGGGTGCCATCGATGATGCCCACCGAGATCGCGGCGACCGAGTCGGTGAGCACCTTGGCGTTGGCCTTCACGATGCCCTGCGAACGGGCCCAGGAAATTGCTTCTGCCAGTGCCACGTAGGCACCGGTGATCGCGGCAGTGCGGGTGCCGCCGTCGGCCTGCAGGACATCGCAGTCCAGCACGATGGTGTTTTCGCCCAGGGCCTTGGTGTCCACGACGGCACGCAGCGAGCGGCCGATCAGGCGGGAAATCTCATGGGTGCGGCCCGAGAGCTTGCCCCGGACCGATTCGCGGGAGTTGCGGGTGTTGGTAGCACGTGGGAGCATCGCGTATTCAGCGGTGACCCAGCCGGTGCCTTCGCCCTTGAGCCAGCGTGGCACGCCCTCGGTGAAGGACGCGGTGCATAGCACGCGGGTGTTGCCGAATTCGATCAGCGCCGAGCCTTCGGCCTGAGCGGACCAGCCACGGGTGATGGTAATGTCTCGAAGTTGCGCGGCTCCTCGGCCGTCAGCGCGTAAAGTCATGCTTCCATCCTAACCACGCGCACCGCGCGATCTGTACGGGTGAACCCGCGAGTTACGGTGAAATGCACCTCGTGGCGCATCCTTGGCAGCTACTGCGGATGCACCACAACGCAGCAGCGCCCGGGACGCGGGCTCAGCTCGGCCCGGCTGCAATCCAACTGGCACCCCTCCAAAACGCCTGAAACCAGTTCATAGTTCATGGAGCAGACCAGTTCGGTCTGCTGCTGCGCGACCAGATGGAAGGGGCAGTTCCCAATGGAGATCTCTCCTCGCTCGTCTGCTTCAGGCGCATAGCCCAGCTCGTCCAGCAGCGGCACGAGCCCGTCACCGGCCTGCCCCAGATTCTGCCCCTCGCCTCGTGCCGCCTGACGCAGCGCCTGGAGCACGACTCCCGAGGCATCGGCACTGGCCGCGTTGGCCAGCAAGCTGCCCAAGAGGCGGTAATTGCGTGCTGGCAAGCTCACGGCGACTTCTTCTTGGGCGAGCGCGTAAAGTTTCGCGGTGCGCCCGGCACCCGGCCCGTTTTTGCCCTCCGGCCGCGCGAAAGTCACCGCCAGCAATCCTGCGCTTGCCAGCCGGTCCAGATGGTAGGCGGCCAGGGTCCGGCTGATTCCTGCGGCCTTGGATGCCGCGTCGCGTCCTGCCGGTTGCGGGCTTTGCGAAATGAATTCGAACAGTCGCCGCCGAACCGGATCGTTGAGCGATTTGAGGACCGCATCTTGTTGCAAGCTCAGTTCTGTCGACATGCCAGAATTCTATCAACAATGGATCTTGACAAATAGGCCCGAGAGGCGAATTCTGGGTATACGTTCAAACCTTTGGAGGGTGATCGCCATGAGCGCCTCATGGAGCGAGAAGCATCCGGTCTCGCACATACGGGCAACAACAGCTGCACGAGTCAACACCGACCCGTCGTTGAGCGCATTCTGGATCCTGCGCATTGGATTTGTCGTCCTGCCCCTGCTGATGGGACTGGACAAGTTCGCGAATGTGATGACCTACTGGCCGGAATACCTGGCGCCGTGGATCATTGCCATCGTGCCGTTCTCCGCGCAAACCGCCATGCATTTCGTTGGCGTGGTGGAACTGGTTGCCGCCGCATCGATGATCATCAAGCCGCGCTACGCGAGCTATGTGCTGTCACTGTGGCTGCTGGGCATCATCGTCAATCTGGTCTCGATGGGCCTCTTCCTCGATGTCGCCCTGCGCGACGTGGGACTGCTGGTCGCCGCATTGGCCTTGACCCGACTGGCCAGCAAATACGACAAGCCATGGGGCACCAAGCACGGCGCCGGCTAGGCTTCTTCCGGGAAAGCGAAAAGCACCGGCGGAGAGGATATTTCTTCCTGTCCGCCAGTGCTTTTCCCGGTTCCGCGTGCCTACTTCTTGCGTTTGAGCAAGGGGAACTTGCGGGTCTTCTCGTATTTGATGGTCGGCATGGTGCCGGTACGGGTCTTCAGGTAGTCGGTACCGCGCTCCCCCTTGAACAGGGCCGGGTCCTTGACTTCCTTCAGGCTGCCGGAGTACACGCCGTAAGTCACCCCGGAAACGGCAACAGCGATCCCGCCGTCGTAGGTTTCCTTGGCTTCTTCGACCACCTTGTTGATGTCGGTCCATACCGGAATGTGCGTCAGCAGCATACGCTCGGCACCGGCCGCGGTCGCCATTTCGCCAGCACGCTTGCCCGTCAGGTGCACGCCGTCGATATGGTCATCGCGGCCCTCTTCGAAGGCCGCTTCGCACAGGAACATGTCCGCGCCGCGGGCGGCTTCAACCAGGCCATCGCAGCTGTCGGTGTCCCCGGAATAGGTCAGCACGCTGGTCAGCAGCTCGCCGTCGGGGCCCGGCTCGTGCGCTTCCACGCGCAGCGCATAGGCTTCCTTGATCGGGTGGCGCACTGGGTAGGGAGTGATGGTGAAGGGACCGATGTTCACCGGCTGCAAGGATTTCCAGACCTGGAAGTCGTAGTCCTTGGCCATGGTGTCGCCATCGGGCAGGGAGTAGGCCGTTTCGATGCGTTCGGCGGTATCTTCCGGACCGTGCACCAGCATCCGGTCCCGGCCCCAGCCCGTCGGGTCCCAGCGAATCGCCACATGCAAACCGCAAAGGTCCATGCAGTGGTCCGGATGCAGATGGGAAATCATGATCCCGTCAATGTCTTTTAAATCGGTGTAACGCTGAAGCACGCCCAATGCGCCGGAGCCCAGATCCAGCAGGATCTTCCAGTCGCGCGTGCCATCAAAGGCCGACACCAGGTAGCAGGAAGCGGGCGATCCCGGCCCTGGGAATGACCCGGTGCATCCAATGATGGTCAGCTTCATTCGTTACTCGCTTTCGACGCGGCAATCATCTGCGGGGTTATCCGCGAAATAGCTCCGGTCGGATAGTGGGCGGCTACATGGTCCACGTGGCGCACCTGCAGCACCTCGGGTCCGAGGAATCGGCGAGCCAGTACACCAAAGCTATCAGCGTTGCCTGTGGCTAGGAACTCATGACGCGCCGCGGCGCCGTCGTTGCGCACCAGGGCATGGCAGGTCAACGCCCGGAAAACGTCCTTTGCCGTTTCCTCGGCACTCGAAACCAAGCTGACCGAATCGCCCATGACATAGGAGATCACGCCGGTCAGCAACGGATAGTGCGTGCATCCCAGAACCAGCGTGTCTACCTCGGCGGCCTGCAGCGGCGCCAGGTATTCCTGCGCGATTTCCAGCAGCTCGGCACCGGCGGTAATGCCGGACTCCACGAACTCCACGAAGCGCGGGCAGGCCACGGTGGAGACCTGCAAGTTCGGCGCGGCCGCAAAGGCGTCCTCGTAGGCGCGTGAACCAACAGTCGCCTGGGTGCCGATGATGCCGATCTTGCCATTCTTCGTGCCGGCTACCGCACGGCGCACCGCCGGCTGGATGACCTCGACGACCGGGATGCCATAGCGCGCGGTATAGCGCTCGCGAGCATCGCGCAGCACCGCGGCAGAGGCCGAATTGCAGGCAATCACCAGCAGCTTCACGCCACCATCGACCAGCTCATCCATCACCCCCAGCGCATTGGCACGAACCTGGGCAATGGGCAGCGGGCCATAGGGAGAGTTGGCGGTATCCCCCACGTAGATCAGCGATTCGCCCGGCAGCTGGTCAATGATCGCGCGGGCCACGGTCAGCCCGCCAACGCCCGAGTCGAAAATGCCGATGGGGGTATTGGCCTCCGGGGCCGAGACCTGCCCGGTAGCAAAGTAGGAATTCATGGATTAGAACTCCGCATCCATCAGTGCAGCCATCAGGGTATCGAGGACCCATGAAATCAGGTTGTACACCAAGGACATGTATTCTTCCGGGGTGTTCACCTCGGATGCATCGAGCACCTCTGCGACCCGCGCCGAATCCTCTTCACTGCGGATTTCCAGGCGCTCTGCGAGCACCAGGCGCACGTCGTTCAGCGCTTGGGCAAAACGCGTCGCGGTGTCCTTGTCCAAGACCAGCTTTTCGGTTTCAAGCAGCATCTGGGCCTCGCGCAGGCGGCCAACCTTTTGCGCGATCAGGTCAGCCTCGGTCAGCCGGCGATGCTCCGCGGCGGCCACTGCGTCATCGCTGGCATCCGGCAGCAGCCTGGCCAGCGCCGGATCGGAAACCGGCGGCAGATCCATGGACTCGGGCCGCATGCCGGTCAGGGCGTAGAGCGGATCAATATCTTCGGGCAGCTGGTGCAGCTGCGCGCGCTCCTCGAGCATTCCAATGACATCGCCGAAGAGTTCGCGGATCAGTTTTCGTTCTGCGGAGTGCAGTGTTCCGGTAATGCCCTTGGAACCGTTCTTGAAGGCCTTCGCCACGTTCAGGCTCCCTGGGTCATCGTTGCGTTCAGGCCGAACCCGTGCATTGCCTGCACATCGGATTCGATAGCTTCGCGGCTGCCGCTGCGCACCGTGCAGAAGCCGTCATGGTGCACCTGCAGCATGAGCTTCTCGGCTTTTTCCGCGCTGAAACCAAAGTAGGAACGGAACACGTAGGATACGTAGCTCATCAAGTTCACTGGATCATTCCACACGACCAAGCGCCAGGGCTTGTCTTGGGATACCAGGGTTTCAAATTCGGAAAGTACATCGGGCATTGCGGTCATGGCTTCCATTTTACGCTTGGAAGCTGAACGCAACACCGGACACGGCAAATATCACCTTGAGCGTGAGCCGTTATACAGTAAAACCGGTCCGCTTTCCCAAGCAGCACCGTATAAGGCCTTTTCCGATCATCAGGAGCGTCACATGCGCACCAGTCTCTTCACCGACCACTATGAGCTGACCATGCTCCAAGCAGCGCTGGGATCCGGTGCAGCTCACCGCCCGTCTGTCTTCGAGGCATTCGCTCGCCGCTTGCCCGAGGGCCGGCGCTATGGCGTGGTCGCAGGTACTGGACGCGTGCTCGAAGGGTTGGCAAATTTCCGCTTCGATGACGAACAGCTGCGTTTCCTCAGCGACAACAAGGTAGTCAACGCGGAAACCATCAAGTACCTGGAGAACTTCCGCTTCACCGGCAGCATCTCCGGCTACGCCGAGGGCGAGTTGTACTTCCCGAATTCGCCGCTGCTGACCGTGGAGTCGACTTTCGCTGAAGCCTGCGTTATCGAGACTTTCCTGCTCTCGGTCATGAACCATGATTCGGCCATCGCTTCGGCGGCATCGCGAATGATCGCCTCGGCCGGCGAACGCCCCTGCATCGAGATGGGCTCGCGCCGCACCCATGAGGAATCAGCAGTGGCTGCCGCGCGGGCCGCCATGATTGCCGGGTTCACTTCGACATCCAATTTGGAAGCCGGTGCCCGCTATGGCTTGAAGACCGTTGGCACTTCGGCCCACTCGTTCACCCTGCTTCACGACACCGAGCGCGCCGCCTTCGAAGCGCAGGTTGCCTCGCTGGGCAAGGACACCATCTTGCTGGTGGATACCTACGACGTGGAGAAGGGCGTACGCACCGCAGTTGAAGTTGCGGGTCCGGAACTGGGCGGCGTCCGGCTGGACTCGGGCGACCTGGTGCAGCAGGCAGGCTGGGTTCGCGAGCTGCTTGATGACCTGGGCAACTGGAACACCAAGATCACCGTGACCTCGGACCTCGACGAGTACGCGATCGCCGCCCTGGCCAGCGCCCCGGTTGACGCCTATGGCGTCGGCACGGCATTGGTCACCGGCTCCGGCCATCCAACCGCGTCGATGGTTTACAAGCTCGTTGCCCGCCAAGACGATTCGGGGCAATGGATTCCGGTCGCCAAGGCCGCGGCGAACAAGGCCAGCGTGGGCGGGCGCAAGTACGCGGTGCGCCAGCTCAATGAACGCAACCGCGCTGTCGCTGAAATCGTCTCCACTTCCGAGTACACCACCGGCGGCCCCGAGCGGGATCTGGTGGTCCCGTTGGTGCGCCATGGCGAGATCGATCAGGCTTACGTGGGTGCAGCTGGCGTCAAGCTCGCCACCGAGCGCCACTTCGCATCGGTCCAGGAACTGCCAGGCGTGGCCCGCAAGATGCAGCGTGGCGAACCGGTCATCCCGACCGTCATGATCCAGGACTAGTCGAACACACGAAAATCCCAGCTGCGGGACGTAGGATCCAGATTCAAGGATCCTGCGGTCCGCAGTTTTCCAATCTCTACACTTCCCCCAGCCAGGAGGCAGCGATGAGCAGAGCCCTGTTGATCATTGATGTCCAACCCGACTTCTGCGAAGGCGGAGCCCTGGCCGTGACCGGCGGCAACGCCGTCGCAACGGCCATTGCCGCGGATATTGCCGAACGCCGCGATGCCTACTCGGCAATCGTCACCACCCAGGATTGGCATATCGAGCCGGGGAATCATTTCTCGGAAACCCCGGACTTCGTTGATTCCTGGCCGGTGCACTGTGTCGCCGGAACACCTGGCGCCGCCCTGCATCCGCAGCTCGCCGAGGTGCCCCTGGATGCGCACTTCGCCAAGGGGCGCTTCACCGCAGCCTATTCGGGTTTCGAAGCCAGAGTGCTGGATCCATCGGCTGACCAGGCTGATGAAAGCGGAGAACTGCTAGGCCCCTGGCTCAAGGCCAGAGGCATTGACTCTGTCGATGTCGTAGGGCTCGCCGCAGATCATTGCGTAAAGGCGACCGCCTTCGATGCCGCTGAAGCAGGATTCACCACGACCATCATTTCTCCGTTGACCGCAGCAGTCTCGCCGGAGAATCTGCCGGCGATACGCGAGGAACTGAGGGCAGCCGGGGTAACGGTGATTTCGCTGGGTTGATGATCCCCCGGAAACCAGAAACGGCTTTGCTCCTGACAGGATTTTCCGGTCAGGGGCAAAGCCGTTCTCTCGTGGAGCCTATTTTCGCCCGACGAACCAGTCCTGCAGCTTGTCAATGCGCGCCTGCAGCTGATCAGCTGTAGCCTGCGGCACCGCAGGCCCGCCGCAGACGCTGCGCAGCTTGTTGTGGATCTGCCCGTGCGGGGTGCCGGTGCGGGCAGCCCATGCCGAGACATTCTTCGACAGCTTGGTGCGCAGTTCCATCATGCGGCGGTGGTCGGAGACCGGCTCGGGCTTGGTGCCGCCCTTGGAAATCTGCTTGTTCTGCTGCTTGCGCAGCAGTTCGGAAACCTGTTCGGTATCCAGCAGGCCAGGGATCCCCAGGAAGCCGAGTTCTTCTTCACTGCCGATGTCGGCACCGGTACCGAATTCGCCGCCGTCGAAGAGCACGCGGTCAAAGGAGGCCTGCGAGTTCAGCGCCTCGAACTTGTTGCGCGTCAGCTCGTCGCTGGCCTTGTCTTCCTTGTTCGCCGCTTCCAGCAGCGAATCGTCCAGCCCGTCTTCGTCCTTGGAACCTTCGCGGTCCAAGGCGTGGTCGCGTTCGACTTCCATCTCGTTGGCCAAGGCCATCAGGATCGGCACCGAGGGCAGGAAGACCGAAGCTACCTCGCCGCGCTTGCGGCTACGCACGAAGCGGCCGACCGCCTGGGCGAAGAACAACGGAGTGGAGGTGGATGTCGCATAAACGCCCACGCAAAGACGCGGAACGTCCACGCCTTCGGACACCATCCGCACCGCAACCATCCAGCGCGCGTCGGATTCGGAGAAATCGTCGATCTTCTGCGATGCCTTGGGGTCATCGGAAAGAATGGTGGTGACCTTCTCGCCGCAGATCGCTTCGAGCTGGGCCGCGTAGCCGCGCGCGTCCTCGTGGTCGGTGGCGATGATCAGGCCGCCGGCGTCCTTCACGGTGCGGCGGACCTCCGAGAGCCGACGGTCAGCGGCCTGCAGCACCGACGGGATCCAGTCGCCGTGCGGATCCAGCGCGGTGCGCCAGGCATGGGCGGTGACATCCTTGGTGAAGCCTTCGCCGAGGTTGGCTTCCATCTCCTCGCCGCCGGAGGTACGCCAGCGCATATTGCCCGAATAGGCCATGAACAGCACCGGACGGACCACGTGGTCGGCCAGGGCGCTGCCGTAGCCGTAGGTGTAGTCCGCCTTGGAACGGCGAATGCCATCGCCCTCGTCCACATACTGCACGAAAGGAATCGGGGCCGCATCGGAACGGAACGGGGTACCGGTCAGGGCAAGCCGCCGGGTAGCCGGTTCGAATGCTTCACGAATGCCATCGCCCCAGGACAGGGCATCGCCGGCGTGGTGGACCTCATCCATGATCACCAGGGTGCGGGCATCTTCGGTTTTCGCGCGGTGCACCGCGGGCTTCAGCGAGACCTGGGCATAGGTCACCACCACGCCCATGTAGTGCGAGCCGTGCCGGCCGTCGGAGTTCTTGTAGTTCGGGTCCAGTGAGATGCCCACACGCGCTGCCGCATCCGCCCACTGCTTTTTCAGGTGGTCGGTGGGCGCGACAACGATCATGCGGTTGATCTTGCCCGAGTCGATCAGCACTTTGGCCAGGCGCAGCGCGAAGGTGGTCTTACCTGCGCCAGGGGTCGCCACTGCCATGAAGTCCTTGGGCTCCGTGTCGAAGTACAGAGCCAAGGCCTCGGCCTGCCAGGCACGCAGCTTCGGCCCAGTTCCCCAAGCCGCACGTTCCGGATACGCTACCGGCAGCTTGTCTTCTAGTGGAAGCTTGTCGCCAAAATCAAAAAGTGTCTCGGTCATTTACCTTTTCCCGGCCGCGTGCATTGTGTGAAGTAGTGCTAGTTCATTCGCAGCACTACCCCATCATGGAGTCGTAGACTTCCTTGCACTCGGGGCATACCGGGAACTTCTGCGGATCTCGGCCCGGCGTCCAGACCTTGCCGCACAGAGCGATCACTGGGTCGCCGGTCATTGCCGACTCCATGATCTTTTCCTTCTGCACGTAGTGAGCAAAACGCTCATGATCTCCGGCCTCGACACTCTGGGTTGTCTCGGTACGTTCAATCGTGGCAGTGCCACCGCGGGTTTCTTCAGACTGTTCCACCATGCCTCCAAGTCTAATACGGATTGCCACTGCTGTCCGCGTGGAAAGCATGGGAGCTTGTCCACATTGACTTTGCCGCGCTGCGCTAGGCCGCCCCATCGTTTTCTTTCTCCCTGCAAGTCAACAACCATTTTCAAGTGTTCTTGCGATGCATTGCGGTGCCGTTGGAAGTCGATATTGCGCCAATTGGGCGCGACCCGATCAATATCCTGTGAACCTCCTTGCACCCAAGACAGGCAAAAGGCCGCCTAGCGGAAAACAGCGTCCCGCTAGACGGCCGAAGGCAGCAATTCGGCTGCTGCGCCTACTTATTGAGGATGACCGACTGCATCAGCTCAGGAGTGCGCTTTTCGTACCATTTGCCACCGAGGGCAATGCCGCCGAGCATCAGTCCGATACCCACGACCAGGCCCGCGCCCAAGGTGATGAAGCCGAAGGACTGCGACTGCTTCACCCAGCCGATGATGTAGGGAATGAGAACCGGGATCAGCAGGAGGCCCATGGCAAACATGATTCCCAGCTGGGTCAGCGCAACGCGCATGCCATTGCCCGGAGGGGTCTTCATCGGGTTATCACCCGGCAGCGGCACCGAATAGGTGTAGCGGGCCGAGGAGACCGACGCGACGCCCAACGCGATGAGCAGCCCAGCCAGTGACAGGCCCAGGTCTCCCGGGATGCGCCACAGCGCACCGGAGATGAGGCCCGGCAAAATGGCTGCCGCCAGAACCGGAACGATGGCAATCAGGAAACAGGACAGCACTCGCCCTGCCCGATCTGCACGTCCGGAAATGCCGGTCAGCGCGTGCAGCGCAAAGGCGGTGTTGTCATAGGAAATGTCGGCCGAGATGGAGAAGCCCATCAAGATGCCGATCAACGGGCCCAGCAGGAACATCATCACGTAGCTGCCGGTCTGGTTGCCGGTGAACCAGAAGAGCAACGGCAGCATCGGCACAATGAGCACGCCAATGGCATAGCGCGGATCCTTGAACCAGTAGGTCAGTGCGCGGGCAGCCACGGCGCCCGTTGGCGTGGCCGGCATCAACTTGAAGAAGCCCAGCCCCTTGGCCGTGGCAGCGCGCTGCTCTGGCGGCGGGGTCACCGTGGCTTTGGCGGTAGCCCGAGCCAGCAGGAGGTACAGTCCGCCAAGGTAGAGCAAGCCCAGCGCCATATGGATCGCCATCTGGCCGTAGTGCGCCGAAGCAAAAGCCCCGGGAATCGCGGCAAAGGCACCCAACGGGGTGTAGCCCAAGACCGAGGCAATCGGCTGGATCCAGTCGCTCATGCTCTGCGCGGCAGCCAATGCCGAGGTCACGATCGGCCCCAAGGCGATGAGCACCACGAACAGCAGGACGAAGGTCAATTCACGGAATCGGCGCTTGGCCCGCAGTGCGGTCGCCATGATCACCAGATACTGGCAAAGCAGAATCGCCATCACCGCGGTCGCCACCGCTGCCAGCAGGGCAAGCATGAGCGCGCCCGCATCGAAGCGCCACATCAGCGAGGCGCCGAGCAGGCCCGCAATGGTCAGCACCGCGGGAATCGAGATGAAGCCAGCCAGCACCAGCGCTGGCCCCAAGGTCTTTTCCGGAATCCCGAAGTGGACAAAGCGTGAAGGTTCCAGGGTGAGGTCAACACCGGTCAGCAGCGGCGGGATAATGGCCCAGCCCAGCACCACGGCCGAGCCGATCAGGGTGAAGATTTCGCCCTGGAAAGGAATATCGCCGGCGGTAAACCACATGGCCACGGTCAGCATGGTGATCATGCCCAGTGCGTACAGGCCACCGATGATGACGCCAATGAGCTGGCCGACGGAGCGCTTGAAGCCGTTGGCGAGCAAGCGCAGTTTCAGGCTTAGGACGTGCGCAACCATGACAGCCCCTCATTATTGGCGCGGCCGCCCACCAGATCGACGAAGCGATCTTCCAGGCTCATGCCGCCGCGGACTTCATCCACGGTGCCCTGCGCCTTGAGCATGCCATCGGAAATGACCGCGACATGCGTGCACATGCGCTGGACGAGGTCCATCACATGCGAGGAAACGATGACGGTGCCGCCGAATTCAACGTAGTTATTCAGGATGTCGCGGATATTCGCCGCCGATACCGGGTCCACCGCCTCGAACGGCTCGTCAAGAACCAGCAGCTTTGGCGAGTGGATCATCGCGGTAGCCAAGGAAATCTTCTTGGTCATGCCGGCCGAGTAGTCCACCACCAGCTTGTCGCCGTCATCGAGCAAATCCATCACGCGCAGCAAGTCTTCGGTACGCTGGGCAACTTCTGCGCGTTCCATGCCGCGCAGCAATCCCGAGTAGGTCACCAGCTGGCGGCCGGTCAGCCGGTCAAACTGGCGCACGCCATCAGCCAGGACTCCCAAGGTGGCTTTGGCCGCTTGCGGATCAGCCCAGATATCCACGCCGTTGACCAGCGCTTGGCCTGAATCCGGGCGCAGCAATCCAGTGGCCATGGAAAGCATGGTGGTCTTGCCGGCACCATTGGGTCCGACAAGACCGTAGAAGGAACCCGCAGGAACTTGCAGGCTGACGTTGTTCACGGCAATCTTGGCGCCGAATTGCTTGGCAAGACCCCGAATGTCCAGTGCGATCTGATTCATAGCTTAAGGCTAGCAATGCCCCTAGTCAGAACGCATCATCCTTTGGAGTTAAACCCAGGGATAAGACAACCGCCGCGACCCAGGGAAAAACCCTGGGTCGCGGCGGTTGTACTGCTTGGTCCAGTCCCTGGACGTCAGCCTAGAAGAGTACGCGTGCCAGTTTCTGACGCGAGGCAGCTACGCGTGGATCGCTGTTGCCGATCACCGCATAGAGCTCAATCAGGCGACGGCGGACCCGCTCGCGGTCTTCATCAGCCAGGCGGGAGATCAGCGAAACCAGTCGGGCGAAGGCATCTTCGACATGTCCGCCCACTACATCCAGATCTGCTACATCCAGCTGCGCCGCGATGTCTTCAGGGTTCTGCGCGGCTTGCTCGCGGGACTTGTTCAGATCCAGGTTGTGCGTGCGCGAGAGCAGTCGAACCTGGTACACGCCGATCTGCGCGTCCTTGTCGTTCGGCTTCTCGTTCAACGCTTCCAAGTAGGCGGCCTCGGCGGCGGCGTAGTCCCCGGCATCGATGGCGTCCACGGCCTTCTGGTGCAGCGGCGGCAGCTCTGGCTCAGGCTCGCCGGCCTGCCCGGAGAATGCCGGGGCGGTACCGCTCATGCCCTGCTGGACTGCGAGCTGTTCAAGCTGTGCGAAAACCTGGACAATCTGCTGTTCATCGGCAGGCCCCTGGAACAGCGGCACCGGCTGGCCCTTGATCAGCGCAACCACCATCGGGATCTGCTGCGCCTGGAAGGCCTGGGCGATCTGCGGGTAGGTTTCTGCATCCACCAGGCCGAGGATGAATTTGCCGCCCTTGGCATCCACCAGCTTGCGCAGCGTCGCATCCAGGTCTGCCGAGACCTGCACGCGAGGCGAGCCGAGGGAAACGATGGCAGGTACCTGCTGGGACATGCCGACGAACTGCTGGAACGCAGCCTCATCCAGATTGGTGGTCCAGCTTGCCGGACCAGCCGGCATGCTGCCGGTAGCTTCCGGGCCTTGGCTGGCCAGGGCGGAGAGATCTACCGCACCGCGGGTTGAGGGAATGTTCTGATCAGTCATGGGGGTTAGTCAACTTCCTTCACATCGAGCAGGATCTGGCTTGCAGAGATCAGCTGGATCTTGTCCTTGGAACCGTCGGCTGGCAGGTAGAACATCACTGGTTCGGCGTAGGTGCTTTCCACGTCGCCGTTCGAGGAGCTGGATCCCAGCAGCTGTTCGGTCAGCTTGTCGGTGCTCTTGAGCGGGTCAGCGTCTTCGGTGCGCACGAAGAGCGCCTTGTTGTTCAGCTTGCCGGTAACAATCGCTCCGCCATCCGGGGTGGAAACCACCTTGGTGTCGCCCTTGGTAACCGTGCGGTTGTACTTGACGTCCGCCTCGTTGGCTTCCTTGGACTCATCCTTCTGGGCTGCGTGCACCGCCTTGATGAAGTCCGATTCGGCAAACTTGTCCTTGTCCTTGGCATCGCCATCGGTCAGCACTTTGCCCAATGCTTCCAGGGCCTTCTCCGGGGTCATCTGCAGGCCCTCGGCGTTGGCAGCCAGCTGCTTGGTCGACGGGTCGCCAACGGCGATGCCCGGGAAGGTGGAGTTCGGCAGCATCTGGCCGGCGAAGACCACCTTGAAGTTATCGCGGGCGTTGGCCTGCACCAGGGTCAGCGCCTGCGGCAGGGTGTCGGCATCATTGTTCTTCGCGGTCACCACCGAGATCACGCGGGGGAACTTGGCTTCATTCGCATTCGGCACAGCGGCCGAGCGGATGACCTGGGTAGTGAGCGCCAGCGGCTTGTCTACCTCGAACTTCTCCTTGAGCATGTCGTAGCGCTTATCGCGCAGGTACTTGAACGCACCGGCGCTGCGTGGTTCCAGGGCCTTGGCGTCACTCTTCTCATCGGCCTTGGCTACCTGCTTCTGGGCATCGGCCAGAACGCGCTTGAGCTGTTCTTCGGTGATGACCGGGAAGCTGGATACCTCTTCAACCGAGGAAGAGGCGGACTCGGAGCCCTTGTCATCATCGGACGCCTTGGCGTCCTCCGACTTCTGCTCGGATTCCGAAGGCTTGGCGCTGGACTCGTCGCTTGGCGCCATGGGCAGCGAAACACCGGAGATCGCCAGGGCGACCACGGCCACGGCGGCGACCGAGTGCTGGGTGTTCGACCCGCTCTTCGGCTTGCCCGGGCGCATGACCAGCAGGGCCAGTCCGAAGACCAGCAGCAGCGAGCCGGCAATGATCAGCGGCAGGGCAAATGGCATGGCGTCGTCGTTCGCGTAGGTTACCGAGATATCCACCGGAGCGGCATCCTTTCCGCCTGCGGCCAGCAGCAAGGACCAGTCGCCGGAATCCGGAGCGGTCCAGCGGTAGGTCATGGTCTGATCCGCGGTCTGCGAGTCGAAGAAGATGTCATCACCGGCGGGATTAGGCGCATCGGCCTTGCCCTTGGCGTGCTCGGCGATCATCTTGTGGTTTTCGGTGTCGATGCCGGTGACCGATACATGCGATGCATCGCCGATCCACGCCTCGACGTCATAGTCGCGGCCCAAGGAAGCAGTGAATTCACCCTTCGACTTGATCACCAGTTCCACCGGGTCCAGCTTGGGGTCGTTGACCGAGGATTCAATCAGGGTCAGCGGTGCCTCATCAGCTAGTTGCGGCATGCTCGCGGTCACCGTTTCGGGCGGGGCCCAAAAGGTCTTCTGTCCGATGCCGACTACCAAGGCCGCGGCCCCCAGCAGCATCGCGATCACGGAGATTACTTTTCGCACAAGTTCACCTATTCGCCTACGTCTCACAGCTGTTCTTTGACAAGTCTAACGAGTTGCGGCCGATCATGGTTCCGATCCGCGCCTGTGAACTGGCTCAACAACGCAACAGCACGGTGTCTTGAACCACTTAACAGTGCCCGATGCGCGATATGCTCTGACCCATGGAGCCTGATCAGCCGCACCCGCATCGCGATAAGCACGTACCCGAGCAGCGTTCCGACGCGTCGGATCGCTCTTCCGGGCCTGCAACCTCCGGCCCGGAATCCACAGCGCATTCCCAGCCTCATGAGGGCAATTCCCAACCGGAATCACCTGCGGCCGCCAGCGCGCAGGCCCGTTATCCGGGCGCTGCGCCGACGGGCGCTAATGCGTCCCGCGAGGGCTGGACCAAGAAGATCGCCGAACGCGTGGGCAAGATGCTCAACACCCCGCAGCGCAGTGCGGCCCTGGGCGAGGAACCGGAGCATCCGCTGGATGGCTCGCCGGAACCGATTCCGGCGCTGCACCCTATTTCCATGGGCTTCTTGGGCACCATCGGCGTGGGCATCGCCCTGGGCGGCTACTACCTGCTGACCAACGTCGGTTCGCTGATGACCTGGATTGCCATTGCGCTGTTCATCGCCTTGGGCCTTGATCCGATTGTGCGCTTCATGATGCGCAAGGGATTGACCCGTCCGCTGGCTGTGGCCGCGACCATGGTCAGCTTGCTGGCGATCTTCGGCGGCTTCATGGCCTTGATCATCCCTACCCTGGTCAACCAGATCACCGCCTTCATCACGCGGGCGCCGGAAATCGTGGATGATTTCCTCAATAGCGATTGGGTCCGGGAAATCGACCGGCAATACGCGGTTTCCCAGCGCATCACTACCGAGGTCGACCGTTTCTTTGGCGATTCGGGCGCGGTGACCAATGTGTTCGGCGGCGTCCTGGGCGTATCGCAGACCGTCGCCCAGTCCATGTTCGGCGTGCTGATCGTGCTGGTGCTGGCCATTTACTTCCTGGCTTCGCTGCCAGGGATGATGGGCTTCTCGCTGCGCCTGGCACCGCGCTCCAAACGCGACCGCGTGGCCGAATTGACCGTGCGCATTACCCGCTCCGTGGGCAATTACGTGATGGGCCAAGCCACCGTGGCCATACTGAACTGCCTGGTGGCGCTGGTGCTGATGAGCATCCTGGGTGTTCCATTCACCGCGCTGCTCACCTTGCTGGTGGCGATGCTGGCCTTCATCCCATTGGTCGGCGGGGTGATTGCCGGCGTGCTGGTCACCTTGGTGACATTGTCACTGGGCTGGCAGACCGCCCTGATCTACGCGGTGTGCTACTTCGGCTACCTGCAAGTCGAGGCATATTTCGTTTCGCCGCGCATCATGCGCCGTGCGGTGGCTGTGCCCGGCGCGGTCGCGGTGATCTCGGTGATTGCCGGCGGCACCCTGGCCGGGGTCACCGGTGCACTCATGGCCATCCCGGTGGCAGCCAGCGCCATGATCCTGCTGCGCGAAGTCTTCATCGCGCGGCAGGACCGCCGCTAGCACCTGCCCTCCAAGCAGCTGGCCTAGTAGCGGTAGGACCGGGTTTCCCAGCAGTGCGGATGCCAGTGGCGGCGCGCGTTGGCCGCGGCGTCATCGCCCGACCAGTGGTCCGCGCGCCAGGCGACCACATGGGCAACTCCAACTCCGATGGAACGGTGGCACCCCGGGCAGGAATAGGGCTTGTTGGCGTTCATCGGCGCAATCTTGCGCACATGCCATTGGCCGTCGGGGGCATCCTGGCGCAGCACCACGCCGAAGCGGGCACGCTGCATCCACTCTTCCTGGCCCGAACCGTAGCCCTGCTCTTCATCCCCGGAACCGTAGCCGGAGCCGGAGTTCCGGCCTTGGGCGGGTCGGGAATTCTTGGAGCGGCGCGGGCGGTTGGAACGTGGCATGTCTTTAATCATGCCGTATCTCCCGGCACAAGTCGCAACCAGCTAGTAAAGTGTGTGGGGTGCGTTTAGTGGTAGCGAAGTGTTCAGTTGATTACGAGGGCCGTCTTCGAGCCCACCTTCCGTTGGCGACCCGCTTGATCATGGTCAAGGCCGACGGCTCGGTACTCATCCACTCGGACGGCGGCAGCTACAAGCCGCTGAACTGGATGAATCCCCCGTTGATCCTGCGCGAGGCAGATCCCGATGAGGACGCCGCGGCCTTGGGTGCCACCGCTACCTGGACCGTGTCCAGCGCGAAGACCGATGACAAGCTGACCATCCACTTCCATAGCTTCGAGCACGACTCAGCCCACATCCTGGGCACCGATCCGGGGCTGATCAAGGATGGCGTCGAGGCCGACCTGCAGCGCCTGCTGGCCGAGCAGATCGAGTTGCTCGGCGCCGGCCACCAGCTGATCCGCCGTGAATACATGACCGCCATCGGCCCGGTGGATATCCTGGCCCGTGATGCCAAGGGCGCCACGGTTGCCGTTGAGCTCAAGCGCCGTGGCGATATCGACGGAGTGGAACAGCTGACCCGCTACCTGGAGCTGCTGAACCGCGATCCGCTGCTCAAGCCGGTTACCGGCATTTTCGCCGCCCAGCAGATTAAGCCGCAGGCCCGCACCTTGGCCGAGGACCGCGGCATCCGCTGCCTCACCTTGGATTACGACGCAATGCGCGGAGTGGACGACTCGGCAGGACGCCTCTTCTAGGGTTGCGGATCCTCCCCGGGCTGCCTGGCCCTGGCGCATCCGCCGCCGGCCGGATGCTGCTGCCTGGCAGCCTTAGCTTGGCCCTGCAGAAAACTGCATCCCGACTGCTAGTCTGATCTCCTCTACCAAATGCGCTCGGTGCCGCACGGCCCGGGCCGCCAGGCTCGGGAGGTCCATTGGATCCGCTGACAGCTTCGCTCATGGCCATTGGCAGCGGTTCCGCTGCGGGCCTGCGGCCGTATTTCACGGTATTGGCCCTGGGCATCGCGGGACTGGTGATCCCCGATACCGCACCTGACATGATCGCTTCTGCGGCACGGCAGATTCCTGAAAGCATCACCAATCCGTGGGTCCTGGCCATCTGTGCCGTACTTGCCATCGGCGAGGCCGGCCTGGATAAGATCCCTTTCCTCAATCTGTCCATGGAAACCATCTCGGTGTGGCTGCGGCCTGTTTTCGGCGCCCTGGTTGGCATCGGCCTTGGCGCCAATTCGGGAGTCGAGGTTGCCGTCCTCACCGGACTGCTCGGCGCGGGCTCCGCGCTGTCGGTGAGCCTGGGCAAATCGTCGATGACCGCGGCGACCAATGCCGTTCCCGAACCCATCACCCAATGGGTGCGCAGCCTGGCAGAAGATCTTGGCGCGCTGGTTCTCGTCTTCGCGGCTGTGCTGGTTCCGGTACTGGCTGCCGTGCTCGGACTCGTTGCCATTGCCATCGGCTTCTTCCTCTACCGCATGTTCCGCAAGGTCTACCGGTCAATGAAGAACCGGGTCGGCAGCATCAGGCAGAACCGGGCCGCCGCGCACTCCGCGCGCGAAGCGCAGCTGGCCTCCGGCGCGAAGACCAGCACGCTGCAGGCGCTGCAGGCCCTGGCCACCGGCAACGCGCCGGCTTCCGAAGATCCTGCAGGCAAGGGCAGCTAGCGCCTTGCCGTGGCCAGGTGCCCGGCTCACTGGGGCCGCTGTGTTCCCGAATCGCTAAATGCCAAGTCCGCTGAGAAAATAATCCGTCGAGTCGGTGACTGGACGCGTTCTCTCTTCTAAGCTGGGAACATGACTACGACGCGCTACGCCCTTCATGCCACCCTGATTTCCGATGGCCTCAAGGTCACCGATGGCGTGCTCGCCGTGGAAGGCGACCGCATCCGCTTTGCCGGCAACCGCGATGACTTCAACGCCCTGTCCGATGCTGCCGACTACCCGGTACGCGAGGTAGCCCCCGGCTCCATCATCATCCCGGGCCTGATCGACCTGCATTGCCATGGCGCCCTCGGTGCGGACTTCTCGGCACCGGACCATTCGAGCGTCACCGAAGCGGTGGAATATCTGCACCGCTCGGGCACCACTACCCTGCTCGCGTCGCTGGTCACCGCAGAGCCCTCTTCCATGATCGAGGCCGCCGAGCTGCTCGCCGAGCTGGCGGAGGCCGGCCAGATTGCCGGCATCCATGCCGAAGGTCCGTTCCTCTCCGTAGCCCGCTGCGGCGCCCAGGACCCGCGCTTCCTTCAGGATCCGGATCCGGAATTCGTCAGCGAGCTGGTGGCTGCCAGCCGCGGCCAGCTGCGCACCATGACCTACGCGCCGGAATTGGCCGGCAGCGAGGAACTCGTTGAGCAGCTGGTCTCCCACGGCGTGGTCCCGTCGCTGGGGCACACCGATGCCAGCGCCCAGATCACCGCGGATTCCCTGCGCTTTGCCCGCGAACAGCTGCGCAGCGCCGGGGTGGACGGCTTCACCGAACGCCCTACGGTCACCCACCTGTTCAACGGCATGCCTTCGCTGCACCACCGCGAACCCGGTCCGGTGGCCGCCTGCCTGGAAGAGGCGGTGAACCGCAATGCGTTCGTGGAGCTGATCGCCGACGGGGTGCACCTGTCCCCCGATACCGTGCGCCTGGTCTTCCGCTTGGTCGGTGCGGAGAACATCTTGCTGGTCAGCGATTCCATGGCGGCCACCGGCTTGGCCGATGGGCAGTACACCCTCGGTCCGCAGGATGTGAATGTGGCCCTGGGCCAGGCGCGGCTGGCCAGCGACGATTCCCTGGCCGGCGGCACCTGCACGCTGCTGGAGATCGTGCAGCGCGCCGTGCAGGCCGGGGTCTCTCTGGTCCAGGCGGTCAACTCGGCTACGTCCATCCCCGCCTCGCTCATTGGCCTGGCCGACGAGGTCGGTTCCCTGCACTACGGCTTCGCCGCCGATGCACTGATCCTGGATGCCAATCTGCAGCTGGTCCAGACGATCCGCAACGGGGAATACCTCTAGCCCACCGAAAATCCCGGACTGCGCTAGCCCTGCGGGATCCGCGCGAGCTGGCCGAGCAGCTCAAGCTCCTCGGCCCGGTCCAGGCCAGCACGCCGGGACCGGTCCAGTCCGCGCGCCCGTTCATCGGCCAGCACGTCGCCGAGCAAGTCCTCCAGGTCCCGTTCCGGGCCACCGGCCAAGGCGTACCGCTGGTTGCTGCGCTGGGCGAAGCCGTGGTCCTCCAGCGCAAGCCACAGCGGCAGCGAACGCGCCCCGGCCCAGTAATTGACCTGGCGTTCGCGCAGCCATGCGTCCTGGGCGGTGACCAGTTCCCCGCTGAATCCCGCGATCCGCGCGGCCGTACTGAGGAATTGGGCGAAGCCATGGGATGTTCCGGCCACGTTGAAGGTTCCGGTGAGCGAACGCGCGGCGGCGTCGATGATCCACGCGGCGGCATCGCGCACGTCGATGACCTGCACATGGCGGCCCGCGGTTGGCGGGATGAGGACCTGGCCGGCACCGGCCAAGGCCAGGCGCGAAACCCAGTAGGAAAAGCGGTCACTGGGATCGCCAGGTCCGGCAAGCAGCCCCGGACGGGCAATGAGCAGCCGGTCGGCAACCATCGCCGTGCTGGCCTGTTCGGCAAGGACCTTTGCATGCCCGTAGTCGCCGGGATCGGACGGTTCATGCAGTTGCGCGTCTTCGCCGGCACCGGGCAGCTGCGCGCTGGCATACACCGAGATGGAGGAAACCAGGGTCCAGTGCCGCGCAGTCGCGGCCAGGGCCGCCAGCGCTTCTTGCACCCATTGCGGCTCATAGGACAGCTCGATGACCGAGTCGAATTCGATGCCCTGCACGGCGTCATAGGCCCCGGGCTGGCTCCGGTCGGCACGCACCAGCTGCGCGCGCTGGGCAACCTCGCCGGAATTGCCGCGCGCCAAGCAGGTGACTTCGTGGCCACTGCGGATCAGCTGCCGCGCCAGCTCGCGGCCGAGCCACGCGGTGCCGCCAAGGATCAATGTTCGTTTCATGCGAACAGTCAACTACGTCCTGCGCCACGCGCCCAGGCATTTCGCACTCAGCGCAGTGCCTGCCGGCTGCAGGCCAGTTCCGGATTCAGAACCATGGGTGCTCCGGTGATCGCACACGCGCAGCCGAGCAGTGCGCCGAGCACGCAGGCGATCCGCAGCGGCTTCCCCAGCCTGCCAACGCGGCCTGCCAGCATTGCCCGGCCCCGGAACGCAAAAACCGCCGCTGCATCTGCAACGGCGGTTTTGCTTTATCGAGTTCTAGATCTGCCAGCTCCCGGCGATCGGCCCGGCTTCGAGCCAGGCCGAGAAGCCGGTGTAGTCGCGGTAGTCCATGGCCAGCAGCAGCTCATCACCGCTGCGCACCAGCATCACGATGATGAATCCTGGCGGAATCCGCGAGGTTTCCTCATCGGTGGGCTGGCGTGTCCCGGTGATATCCAGGCCACGGCGCTCGATCACGAAGCTCGGGACCGGGGAGACAGAGAAAAACCGCAACAGGTCCACATGCGCTCCGCCGTAGCGGCCGATGACCATCATCCATTTGCCCGAAGGCGCCAGGATGGATGCATCGAAGGTGCCCAGCGTGCGCCGCAATTGGATGCGGCGCACTGCCATGGCCCCGAAGAACATGGCGATGCCGATCAGGATCAGCAACGCGATCAGAACTGGTGCGGTTATCTCAAACAATTCATCGCCTACGCTGCGGTACCAAGCACAGCGTTGTCAGCAACGATCACTACGCGATCCGAATCAACAGAGAAGAAGCCTCCGTCGATCTGGACCGAGAAGCGGGACTCGGAAACCGGTTCGATTTCCAGGTCCCCAGCGGCAAGCACGGACAGCATCGGAACGTGACCGGGCAGAACACCGATCTCGCCGTCCACCGAACGAGCCTTGACCAGCTTCGCAGCGCCCGACCACACGAAGTGGTCAGCCGCGACGATTTCGACCTGAAGCTCAGCCATAATTAGCTGGCCTTCTGGATTTCGGCCCACTGGCGCTCGACGTCGTCAAGACCGCCGATGTTGAAGAACGCCTGCTCTGCAATGTGGTCCAATTCGCCATCGCAAATGGCCTTGAAGCCTTCGATGGTGTCCTTGATCGATACGGTCGAGCCCTCGACACCGGTGAACTGCTTTGCGGTGTAGGTGTTCTGCGAGAGGAACTGCTGGATACGGCGTGCACGGGCAACGACGATCTTGTCCTCTTCGCCCAGCTCGTCGATACCGAGGATCGCGATGATGTCCTGCAGTTCCTTGTTCTTCTGCAGAATGGCCTTCACGCGGATGGCTACATCGTAGTGATCCTGGCCAATGTACTGCGGATCCAGGATTCGCGAGGTCGAGGTCAGCGGGTCGATCGCCGGGTACAGGCCGCGCGACGCGATTTCACGCGACAGCTCGGTGGTTGCATCCAAGTGGGCGAAGGTTGCTGCTGGAGCCGGGTCGGTGTAGTCATCGGCCGGGACGTAGACAGCCTGCATCGAGGTGATCGAGCGGCCCTTCGTCGAGGTGATGCGTTCCTGCAGCAGACCCATTTCATCGGCCAAGTTCGGCTGGTAGCCCACGGCGGAAGGCATGCGGCCCAGCAGGGTCGACACCTCGGAACCGGCCTGGGTGAAGCGGAAGATGTTGTCGATGAACAGCAGCACGTCCTGGTTCTGGACATCGCGGAAGTATTCCGCCATGGTCAGAGCCGACAGTGCCACGCGCAGACGGGTTCCAGGTGGCTCATCCATCTGGCCGAACACCAGTGCGGTGTCCTTCAGGACGTTTGCCTCGTCCATTTCGACCCAGAGGTCGTTGCCTTCACGGGTGCGCTCGCCAACACCGGCGAATACCGAGGTACCACCGAAGTTGCGTGCAACACGGGTGATCATTTCCTGGATCAGCACGGTCTTGCCAACGCCGGCGCCACCGAACAGGCCGATCTTGCCGCCCTTGATGTACGGGGTCAGGAGGTCGATCGACTTGATGCCGGTTTCCAGCATTTCGGTCGAGCCCTCGAGCTCCGAGAACTTCGGAGGCTGGCGGTGGATTGGCCAACGCTCGGTGACCTGGATCTCCGAGTTGTCAACGTCCAGGGCGTCGCCCAGAACGTTGAAGATGTGGCCCTTGACGCCGTCGCCTACTGGGACGGAGATGGCAGCGCCGGTATCGGTCACCGAAGCACCGCGGACCAGGCCGTCGGTGGCCTGCAGCGATACTGCGCGGACCAGGCCCTCACCGAGGTGCTGGCTGGTCTCGAAGGTGATCTTCTTGGTTTCGCCGTTGAGGGTCAGCTCAGCGGTCAGTGCGTTGTAGATAGCAGGCAGTGCGTCGGCTGGGAACTCGACGTCCACGACCGGGCCAGTCACGCGCGCGATGCGACCGATGGCCCCTGCGGTAACCTGCTCGTTGAGTTGGGCAGTCATCTTTCTCACTTCTTGTCTGGTCGGAGTATCGGTAATTAGCTGTTCAGCGCGTCGGCGCCGGCGATAATTTCCGAAAGCTCCTGGGTGATTTCAGCCTGACGGGCATTGTTGAGCAATCGGGTGTACTTCTTGATCAGTTCACCAGCGTTGTCGCCTGCGGCCTTCATGGCGCGCTGGCGGGCAGCGAGCTCGGAAGCAGCGGACTGCAACTGGCAGTTGAACAGTCGAGAATCGATGTAGCGCGGAAGCAGTGCGTCAAGCACTTCTTCCGGCGATGGCTCAAACTCGTACAGTGGCAACAGCTCGTCGGTTGGAGTCTCGGATTCATCCTCGACAACCTCCAACGGCAACAGACGGATGACCGTCGGTTCCTGCGTGACCATCGACTTGAACTGGGTGTAGACGACGTGGATCTCGTCCACGCCACCCTGCTCGAAATCGGTGTCGAAGTCCTCCAGGAGGACATCGCGCAGCTCGCGTGCGGTTTCGAAACGCGGGGAATCAGTTTCCCCGGTCCACACTCGTGCGTACTCGCGTGAACGGAAATCAAAGTAAGCCTGGGCCTTGCGGCCGACCAAGTAGGTCTTGACTTCCTTGCCTTCTTCACGCAGGAGTTCCACGAGGTGCTCTGCCTGCTTCAGAACGCTGGCGGAGTAGGACCCGGCAAGTCCTCGGTCCGAAGTCATCACCAAGACCGCGGCACGGCGTACCTGCGCCGGCTCGGTGGTCAGTGGATGCTCGACATCGGCCTGGGACGCGACGGCGGTTACTGCACGGGTAATCGCATTGGCATACGGCAGCGAAGCCGAGACACGCGTACGTGCCTTACCAATGCGGGATGCAGCGATCAGTTCCATCGCCTTGAAGATCTTGCGCATCGACTTGGTCGATCCGATCTTCTGGCGGTAGACCCGAATCTGGGCTCCCATGTGTGTCCTTTCCTTATCCCCTACCTCGGGAGGGCGGCGCCGTTACCGGCGCCGCTCCCCCTTGGCAAGGAAATTGTCAGCGCTTCTGCTTGACGATCTTTTCCTGGTCAACGGACTCGGAATCGAGAGCGTCGTGCTCTTCGTGCCCGGCGGCGACAAGCTTGTCGTCGCCTTCGCCGAAGAAGCCGGCCTTGAAGTCCGCAACAGCGGTCTTCATGGCTTCCAGAGTCTCGTTCTCCAGCTTGCCGGTCTGGCCAATCACGGTCAGTACATCGGTGCGGTGGCGCAGGTAGTCGATGAACTCGCCCTCGAAGCGGCGTACATCCTCAACCGGGACATCGTCCAGGTAGCCGTTGGTGCCGGCCCAGATCGAAACGACCTGGTCCTCAACCGGGTACGGGGTGTACTGGCCCTGCTTGAGCAGTTCCATCAGGCGCGCACCACGGGTCAGCTGCTGCTTGGAAGCAGCATCCAGGTCCGAGGCGAACATTGCGAATGCCTGCATGTCGCGGTACTGGGCCAATTCCAGCTTCAAGGTACCGGAGACCTTCTTCATGGCCTTGACCTGTGCCGAACCGCCAACACGGGATACCGAGATACCCACGTCGACAGCTGGACGCTGGTTGGCGTTGAAGAGATCCGACTGCAAGAAGATCTGGCCGTCGGTGATCGAGATGACGTTGGTCGGGATGAACGCGCCCACGTCGTTGGCCTTGGTTTCGATGATTGGCAAGCCAGTCATCGAGCCTGCACCCAGCTCGTCCGACAGCTTGGCGCAACGCTCAAGCAGGCGGGAGTGCAGGTAGAAGACGTCGCCTGGGTAGGCTTCGCGTCCTGGCGGACGGCGCAGCAGCAGGGACACGGCACGGTAGGCTTCAGCCTGCTTCGACAGATCATCGAAGACGATCAGAACGTGCTTGCCGCCGTACATCCAGTGCTGGCCGATGGCCGAGCCTGCGTATGGAGCCAAGTACTTGAAGCCGGCTGGGTCGGATGCCGGGGACGCCACGATGGTGGTGTACTCCAGTGCGCCCTGCTCTTCGAGGGTCTGGCGAACGGCAGCGATGGTCGATGCCTTCTGGCCAATTGCCACGTAGACGCAGCGGACCTGCTTGGTCTGATCGCCGGATTCCCAGTTAGCACGCTGGTTCAGGATGGTGTCAACCGCGATAGCGGTCTTGCCGGTCTGGCGGTCGCCAATGATCAGCTGACGCTGGCCACGGCCGATCGGGATCATGGCGTCGATAGCCTTCAGACCGGTCTGCATTGGCTCGTGCACGCTCTTGCGCTGGGTTACGCCTGGTGCCTGCAGCTCCAGGGCGCGGCGGCCCTCGGCAGCGATGGGGCCCAGGTTGTCCAGTGGCTCGCCCAACGGGTCGACCACGCGGCCCAGGTAGCCGTCGCCGACTGGAACCGAAAGGATCTCGCCGGTGCGCTCTACCTTCTGGCCAGCTTCGATGCCGGTGAAGTCACCAAGCACAACGACACCGATTTCGCGGGTATCGAGGTTCTGGGCCAGGCCCAGGGTGCCATCTTCGAACTTCAGCAACTCGTTGGCCATGACGGAAGGAAGGCCTTCCACTCTGGCGATGCCGTCGCTCGCGGCGACGACGCGTCCCACCTCGGTGCGCTCTGCCTTACCCGGTTCGTAGGAAGATGCGAACTCGTTTAGGGCATCGCGGACGTCGTTGGCATTGATGGTCAAATCGGCCATCTGCAGTCCCTGCTCTCCTAAATTGTGATCCGGTCCATTGGACCGAATCGAATGTGAATGAAGTCTGTTGTGGTCCTGGCAGCCAGGAACACCAGGCGAAGGATCACTCCCTAGCCCAATGAGTCCTAGCTGGCCAAGGCGCGGCGCAACTCGGCCACGCGTGATGCCACGGAAGCGTCGACAACTTCGTCGCCAACCTTGACTACCAGTCCACCGACCAGCGATGGGTCGGTAGTGGCGTTGAGCTTGAGCTGACGACCGTATAGCTTGTTCAGGCTGGTCTCCAGGCGCGAAAGCTGGGCTTCGGAAAGTTCTACAGAGCTGGTTACCGAGGCAATCCAGCGCTGCTGGCGCTTGGCCACGAGCTCTACGAAACGTCCAACCAAGGCTGCTGGCTTCAAACCGCGGGGGTTCGAAACTGCCTGGGAGATCAAAACCTGCGAGGTCTGCGACGCGTTAGGCACGAGCTTCAGCGCGAGAGTGCGCTTAGCCTCGACTGGGGCCTGTGCATCATCCAACGCACGCTGCAGTTCGTGATTGCCACGCACTGCCTCGATGAAGGAGAACAGATCCTGCTCCAGCTTGTTCAGCCCCGAAGCGCCGTCCTGCTGCTCTGCTACTGCGGTGACCGCAGTGACAGCCAGCGATTCGAGCGCATCGCTAATGTCGCGTTCCGAGCTCCAGCGGGTAGAAGCCAGCTGTGCGACGACGTCCTCGGCGTCAGCCGAGACCTTTCCGTGCAGCAGCTGAGCCAAAAGGCCTGCCTTGTCGGCATTTCCACGGGCTGGGTCAGTCATTGCGCGGCGGAGACCGGCATTTGCATCCAGTACTTCCAGGACCGCGAACAGTTCCTTAGGCAGCTCAATAGATGCCAGTGCCAGCTTGGGTTCCAGGAACGCCAAAGCCTTTGCCAGTGACTCGCTCGATACACTTGCCATTAGTTCGATGCACCTGCGTTCTGCTGAGCTTCCAAATCGGTCAGGAACTTGTCAACCACGCGCTGGGCACGGGCATCGTCCTGCAGAGCTTCGTCAACAACCTTGCTTGCAAGCTCGGTAGCCAATGCGCCCACGTCGGTGCGGAGCGAAGCCAGAGCGGATACGCGCTCAGCTTCGATCTGGCGGTGCGACTGCTCGGTGATACGAGCTGCCTCATCGGTTGCCTTGGTCTTCAGATCCGCAAGGATCTGAGCACCTTCGCTACGAGCTTCCTCACGGATGCGGTTTGCTTCGGTGCGTGCTTCCAGAAGCTGGGCCTTGTACTGTGCCAAGGTCTCCTCTGCTTCCTTCTGCGCTGCTTCAGCCTTCTCAAGGCCACCTTCGATCGCGGTGACGCGATCTTCATAGGACTGCTCGAACTTTGGAGCAATTACCTTGATGACGATGAACAGAAGGACCGCGAAACCAACACCCGTGACGAGAATTTCCCACGGGTTCGGCAACAGCGGGTTGACCGATTCGCTCGCAGCGAGGATGAAATCAGTGCTGTTCATTCTCACTATTCCTTATCTACTAGTTTCCGCTTGTGTGTACGCCTCGCGATAGTGGCGAGGCCACTACAGTTGCGAAAAGACTAGGCGCCGATGACGAAAGCGAAGACCAGGCCCAGGATGGCCAGTGCTTCAGCAAGTGCGAAGCCAAGCATGGCGATTGGCTGCAGGATGCGCTGAGCCTCAGGCTGACGTGCAACACCGTTGATGTAGGCAGCGAAGATCAAGCCAACGCCGATAGCCGAACCGATAGCAGCCAGGCCGTAGCCGATCATATTCAGGGAGCCGTGCAACATGTGATTATGTTCCTTTCAAGATACCGAGCTTTTGCCGGTAGGTTGTGAGGTATTCCTTGAGCGACTCAAGGAAGATCTTTATGGGTTGGAAGAAAAGAAGTGTTGGCCTAGTGGGCGTCGGCTTCGATTGCACCCTGGAGGTAGATCGCGGTCAGCAGGGCGAAAACAAACGCCTGCAGGACCATGATCAGCAGTTCCAGGAAGTACATGGCGACCGAGCCAACGATGACCAGGATGCCAAGGCCGTTCATGGCCAGGGAGTCCTGGACAACGATCAGGTGACGAGCGCCGGCAGCTGCCAGCATCACGATCATGTGACCGGCCAGCATCGTTGCCATCAAACGCAGCGAGTGCGTCAGCGGGCGAACGATGAAGTTAGAAATGATTTCCAACGGAATCATCAGTGGCATGATCCAGCCCGGAACACCGGACGGGACGACGGCCAACTTGAAGTAGCGGATACCGTGGTTCTTCAGGCCTACAGCAATCCAGGTGCCGTAGATGATGATAGCCATCGCGTATGCAGAACCAGCGTGTGAGAACGATGGAAGCTGCAGGAACGGAATCGCGCCGAAGAGGTTGTTCAGCAGTACGAAGAAGAAGGTCGCGAACAGCAGAGGAATCCAAGGACGGAAGTTCTTCTCGCCGATGATGTCGCGGCCAATTCCGTTACGTACAAACGCGTAACCGGACTCAGCGATGTACTGCATCTTGCCTGGAACCAGCTTCGGGTTCTTGATGGCCACGGTGAAGAACCAAGAGATAAGCACGATCGACAAAACGATCATGAGCATCTGCTTGCCGAAACCCGTGCCGTACTCAGCCATCCACGGGAAAAGATCCGGGAGGTGGGTATCGGAAACGGATGGCGGTACGAAGCCGCCTTCTTCTGAGGCCATTGGGAGCGCAAACGCGAACAACGCGCTGTCCTCTCTGCAGTAACGGTCACGGGCAAAAGGCGGTGACTGGCGGTAACTGCCTCTCACCGTGTGAAGAAAAGATCAAACGGGGATCCCATCATGGCCCATGCCAGAAGCATCAACCCTGATGAAGGTCCATCTGCGGGTTACCCCGCGGATGCATATTGCGTATTCCGCCCGCAGTTGAGCGGACGGCCAAAAATGACCCGAAGTAAGCTTATCAAACTCACAGCACCCCACCGACACAAAGTCGCGCGGAATACTCTATTCCTCGTTGTAGATAGCCAGGCGCGCCTTCATGAAAGCACGCACCTCGCCAACCTGCCAGGCAACAAGGGAGATAGCTGCTGCAAGAACGAATCCCTGGCGATTAACCCAATCGGGCAACCCCAGGTTCAACAACACGAAGGCGATGCCAAAAACCTTGATGACAAAGACACCCAAGAACGCGGGCATGGCCCACGAGTGGCGAATTCGCCCTGCAGCTTCGGCAATGAGAATGCCAATCGCGAAAAAGCCAATCACAATCCCGGCAGCCAGCGCGCCAGAAAGCGCGTAGCGAAGATCGGCAACCAACCATGAAATCAGGAAAAATATGGCGGTAGCGATCAGCGAATACACCAGTGACAAGCCAAGAATCGGCAACCAGATGGATTTCGGGGCTGACGAAGCACTGACGCGGGCAGAACCAGAATTCACGTCCGCAACCTTTCTTCGTCAACACCGAGGAACCATCGTGCACCCATCGATGCTGATGAAACTTGAAACTTCCACCTATTCCCTAAAGAACAGATGAAAGAAGATCCAGATTGAATTCTACACGAGATAGAAACAGATTGCTTGTGCGTTACCCCGCTATTTGATCGGGCTAGGCTTTGCCCATGCGCTTGCGTAAGGCCTCGACCCGCTTGATCACCAGGGGGCGCCACGTTGCAACCGCTGCCACTAGGAACAACAGCAAGGCCATCGGGACCACCAGAATGACCGGGATGAAGGCGATGGAAACCACTGAGACTGCAATCACGGCGGCCCACAGGTAGAGCAGAACTACCGATTGGCGCACCGAGTGGCCCTGGGCCAGCATCCGGTGGTGGATGTGCTTGGCATCCGGGGAAAAGGGTGAGCGTTTGTTGGCCAGCCGGCGGAAGACCGAGAGTACAAGGTCCAGTACTGGTAGGAAGACGATCACCATCGGCAGCAGCATCGGCATGTAGGCCGGGATGTTGCGGAAGCGCCGGGCCTCCAGGCCCTGCACATCACCGGTCACCGCCACCGCGGCCACCGAGAGGATCATGCCGATGGCGAGAACGCCGGTCTCCCCCATGAAGATATTCGCCGGGTTGAAGTTGTGCGGCAAGAAGCCCAGGCAGGCACCGAGCAGCAAGGCGCAGAGCAAGGCCCCGATGTTCGCGTAGTCATCGGCGCTCACGTGCGTGGCCAGTACATAGGAGTACACGAAGAAGGTCGCCGCGCCAATGGCGGCCAGGCCCGCGGCCAGGCCATCCAATCCATCGGAGAAGTTGATCGCGTTCATGGTCAGCACGATCAGGAAAATCGTCACCGAAATCTGCATCCATTGCTCATCGATCTGCCACGAACCCACTGGCAGGGACTGGATGACGATTCCGTTGGTGGCGACCAGCCAGCCGATCAGGATCTGGCCGGCGAGCTTCAGCCACCATTTGAGGTCGAACATGTCATCGGCCAGGCCCATGAGCACGATGACGCCCAGGGCGTAGGCGATTCCGCGGATGGCGTCGTCATTGCCGAAGACCCCGCGGAAGAAGTGGAAGTTGCTGGCCAGCCATAGCCCTGCGGCGAAAGCGGCGATAATCGCCAGGCCGCCGAACTTCACGATCGGTTTTTCGTGCTGGTCGCGTTCGCGCACCAGCTGGTTGCCGGTGAAACGGTGGCCAAGGGTGCGGATGATCGGGGTGAGCAGGAACGAAACCGTAAAGCTGAATGCTATGAGCAGTACGTATGTTCTCATGCGCCGGTTTCCGGTGCGTCCTGTCCCAAATCGAGAATGCCAGGGACGACCACGCGCAATTCCTCAATGGAAATCGCGCCCGAGCGAACCACCTGCAGGTTCTGGCCGGTGCAATCGATGATGGTCGATGGCAGGACCTCTTCCCCGGCCTCGCCGCGCGGGCCGCCGTCGAGGTAGACATCCACCGACTCCCCGAGCTGAGCGAAAGCCTGCTCGACATCCAGCGCCGCCGCGTTGCCGGTGCGGTTGGCCGAGGACACGGCCAGCGGGCCGGTCTGGCCCAGGAGTTCCAAGGCGGTGTCGTCGTTGGGCACGCGCAGCGCCACGGTGCCGCGGGTCTCCCCCAGATCCCAGGTCAGCGAAGGCTGGGCCTGCAGGATCAGGGTCAGTCCGCCTGGCCAGAACGCTTCGGCCAGCTTGCGCGCGGCCTCGGGGATGTCCCTGGCCAATCCGTCCATGGTGGAACTCTGGGCGATCAGCACCGGCGGGGGCATGGTGCGGTTGCGGCCTTTGGCGGCCAGCAGCATCGCCACGCCCTGGGCGCTGAATGCATCGGCGCCGATCCCGTAGACGGTATCTGTAGGCAAGACGATGCAGCGCTTGTCCGCCAGCGCGGCCTTGGCTGCGGCGATGCCTTCAGCGTGTTCCTGCTCGTTGCTTACCGAAAATGTTGTGCTCACGGGATCATTCTTTCATGCACTGGGTGTGGTTTGGTTATTGCGGCGCGTAGCCGGATGTGGCGCGGGCGCGCCCGGTCAAATCTTCATGGCCAGCTACCTGCGTGAAACCGGCCGCGTGCAGCATGGCTGCCGCGGTTTCGCGCTGCACTTCGGCGTGTTCCATCACGTAGTAGCCGCCGGGACGCAAGAGCTTCATGGCTTGGGCGGTAATGGCTCGCGGAATGTCCAGTCCGTCTTCCCCGAGCCCGTATAACGCCATTTCCGGGTCGTGCTCGCGCACTTCCACTTCGCGCGGAACCGCGTTGGGCGGAATATACGGCGGATTGGAGATCACCAGGTCCATGGTGCCTTCCAGCTCCCCGGGAACTTGCGTGGCATCCTGGTGCAGCACGGTGACCCGGTGCGGCTCGCAGTTGGCCCGGGTGTAGCCAATGGCATCGTCCGAGAGCTCCACGGCCCAGACGCTGGCTGCTGGCACTTCGCTGGCCACGGACGCTGCAATGGCGCCGGAGCCCGAGCACAAATCAATGCACCGCGGGGTGCCGATGCCTTGGCCGGCCAGGAAATCAAGGCCGAGCTGCACCACGGTTTCGGTTTCCGGCCGCGGGGTGAATACTCCCGGTCCCACCTTCAGCTCCAGGTAGCGGAAGTACGCCACGCCAGTCAGGTGCTGCAGCGGGATGCGGGTGCGCCGGGCGGCCACCAGGGCGGTGAACTGCTCCCGGCTTCCAGGGTCGAGGCCCTCGCCACGCAGTTCGCGCAGCTTCAGTTCCGAGCGGTCAATGCCCAGCACGTGGCACAGCAGCAGGTCGACGTCGACGCCGGGGCTTGGCACCCCGGCGTCGGCCAGCGCCGCAATCGCCTGGCGGCGTACGGCAGTGAGTTCTTCCAAGGCGTCGTTACTCGCCCAGCGCTGCCAAGCGCTCTTCCTCGTCCATCTGGATGCAGGATTCAACCACCGGCTGCAGGTCCCCGTCCATCACGGCGTCAAGGTTGTAGGCCTTGTAGCCGGTGCGGTGGTCGGCAATGCGGTTTTCCGGGTAGTTGTAGGTGCGGATGCGCTCGGAGCGGTCCATGGTGCGGATCTGGCTTGCACGCTGGGCCGAATTCTCCTTGTCGATGATCTCCTGCTGGTGGGCCAGCAGGCGCGAACGCAGCACGCGCATCGCGGCTTCGCGGTTCTGGATCTGCGACTTCTCGTTCTGCATGGCCACCACGATGCCGGTGGGCAGGTGGGTAATGCGCACCGCGGAGTCGGTGGTGTTCACCGACTGGCCGCCGGGGCCCGAGGAACGGTAGACGTCGATCTTCAGGTCGTTCTGGTGGATGTCGACTTCTTCGGGCTCGTCCACTTCGGGCAGGACCAGCACGCCGGCAGCCGAGGTGTGGATGCGGCCCTGGGATTCGGTGACCGGCACGCGCTGCACGCGGTGCACGCCGCCTTCGAACTTCAGCTGGGCGTAGACGCCTTCGGCCGGGTCATTCGATTTGCCCTTGATGGCAACCTGGGCGTCCTTGTAGCCGCCGAGGTCGGACTCGTTGAAGGAGATCATCTCCACCTTCCAGCCCTTGTGCTCGGCGAAACGGGTGTACATGCGCAGCAGGTCGGCTGCGAACAGCGCTGCTTCGTCGCCGCCCTCGCCGCCCTTGACTTCGAGGATCACGTCGCGGCCGTCGTTCTCGTCGCGCGGGATCAGCAGGCGGCGCAGCTTCTCCTCGAGCTCTGGCAGGGCGGCGGTGAGGGTTTCCACCTCTTCTGCGAAGTCCGGATCCTCGTCAGCCATTTCCTTGGCTGCTTCCAGGTCCTCGGTGGCGGCGTGCCACTTGTTGTAGGCCTCGACGATGCCGTTCAGCTGTGCCGAGCGGCGGCCGAGCTTGCGGGCCAGCGCCTGGTCGGCGTACACCGCTGGATCCGAGAGCTGCGCCTGGATTGCGGCATGCTCTTCTAGTAGCGACTTGACGGACTCGAACATGGTGGGTGTGCTTCCTTGTTGGCGTTTTCCGCGCAGTGCCGCCGGCTATTGCGGCTGGGGCACTGCTGGAATTCAATTCTAAACGCTGCGCCGGCCGGGGCCGGCGTGCGAGGTGTCACTACGCGCCGATGGCGTCCAGCCAGCTGCCGGTGCGGCAAGCTGGCTGGACGCCATGGCGGTGGGTGGTGCTAATCCTTGTTTGGAGTGGTCTTGTTGACCAGCATCAAGAATTCCGCGTTCGATCCGGTTTCGCGGATCTTCCCGGTGAGCACTTCCAGTGCCTGCTGCGGATCGATGCCCGAGAGCATGCGGCGCAGGCGCCACATGATGCGCACCTCTTCGGCACTCATCAGCTGCTCTTCGCGGCGGGTCGAGGAAGCGTTGACATCCACTGCCGGGAAGATGCGCTTCTCGGCCAGCTGGCGCGAAAGGCGCAGCTCCATGTTGCCGGTGCCCTTGAATTCCTCGAAGATGACCTCGTCCATCTTGGAACCGGTCTCCACCAGGGCGGTAGCCAGGATGGTCAGCGAGCCGCCATTCTCGATGTTGCGGGCTGCACCGAAGAAGCGCTTCGGCGGGTACAGCGCTGCCGAGTCGACGCCGCCGGAGAGGATGCGGCCCGAGGCCGGAGCGGCCAGGTTGTAGGCACGGCCCAGGCGGGTCATCGAGTCCAGCAGGACCACGACATCCATGCCCATTTCCACCAGGCGCTTGGCGCGCTCGATGGCCAGCTCGGCCACGGTGGTGTGGTCATCGGCCGGACGGTCGAAGGTCGAGGCGATGACCTCGCCCTTCACGGTGCGCTGCATGTCGGTGACTTCTTCGGGACGCTCATCAACGAGCACCATCATCAGGTGCACTTCCGGGTTGTTGATGGTGATCGCGTTGGCAATGGCCTGCAGGATCAAGGTCTTGCCGGCCTTCGGAGGCGAAACGATCAGGCCGCGCTGGCCCTTGCCGATTGGCGCGACCAGGTCGATGACGCGCGGGCCGACCAGCTTCGGATCGGTTTCCAGGCGCAGGCGCTCGGTCGGGTACAGCGGGACGAGCTTGTTGAACTCGACGCGTTCGCGGTTGTCCTCTGGCTTCTTGCCGTTGACCGAAGTCAGCTGCACCAGGGCGTTGAACTTCTGGCGCGGGTTCGGGGTCTCGCCCTCGCGTGGCTGGCGGATGGCGCCAACGATGGCGTCGCCCTTGCGCAGGTTGTACTTCTTGACCTGGCCCAGGGTGACGTAGACGTCGTTCGGGCCGGGCAGGTAGCCGGAGGTGCGCACGAAGGCGTAGTTCTCCAGCACGTCCAGGATGCCGGCGATCGGCAATACGACGTCGTCCTCGCTCAGCTGCGGCTCGTCGTCATCACGGCGGTTGCGGCGGTTGCGGTTGTTGCGATCGTTACGGTCGTTGTTGCGATCGTTGCGATCATTGTTGCGCTCGCGGCGGTTGCTGCGGTCATTGCGATCGTTGCGGTCGTTGTTGCGCTCGCGGCGTTCGCGGCGGTCATTGCGGTCGCCACGCTCGGAACGGTCCTCGGTGTTCTCCGAGTCGTTCGAGTCGTTGTTGCGATCGTTGCGATCGTTATTGCGCTCAGCACGATCGTTATTGCGCTCGTTGCGGTCGTTGTTGCGCTCGTTGCGGCGGTTGTTGCGCTCGCGGCGCTCTTCGCGGCGGTCGGTGCGCTCTTCAGCGTTCTCCGACTCGGCAACTTCGGTGCGCTCGGTGCGCTCGGTGTTGCGATCGCGGCGGTTGCCACGCTCACGGCGATTGCCGCGCTCGCGGCGCTCTTCGCGTGCTTCGCCGTTGTTCTCGGCGTTCTCCGCCGGTGCCTCGGCCTGCTCGGCTACCTGCTCTGCTGGCTGGTCAACCGGCTTGTTGTTCCGCGAGTTGCGGCGCTGGCGTGGAGCCTTGGACTCCTCGGCTGCTGCCTGGTTCTCGGCTGGAGCCTCGGTAGCGGCTTCGTTGGCTTCGGCAGGAGCCGCAACCTTGCCCGAGTCGGTCACACGGCGCGAGGTGCGGCGTGCGCGAGCTGGCTTTTCAGCCGGATCTTCAGCAGTCGCGCCGGCCTCTGGTGCGCTCTCGGTCTCAGCCTGCGCCTGGGCCGCGGCCTTTGGCGCACGACGTGCACGGGTCTTGGTTTCCTTGGCCTGCTCGGCTGGAGCTTCAGCCTTCGCTGCGGGAGCTTCGGTCTTGGCAGACTTCGCTTCCTGTGCGGCCTTGGCGTCCTTGGCGGCAACGGAGCCACCGCGCTGGTGGTCGCCGATGGCCTTGACCAGATCAGCCTTGCGCATCCGCGAACCGCCGGTGATACCCAGCTGCGAAGCCAACTGCTGGAGCTGGGTCATTTTCAAAGAGGCCAGTCCGGCGCTCTTGTTTTCGGAAGTCTTGGTGTCCACGCCTTCGTTGAGGCTCGTGGTTTCGGTCACGAAAGTTCCTTCTGACTCGTAGGATGGGCCGCTTCAAGGCAGGCCCACTATGCCGTAAATGATGTTCAGCAGCCGAAGATTTCGTGGCTACTTCACTTTCTCCCCGCAAGATGGCCCAGAATTCGGGGCAAAACTGCAGTGGATTAGAGAGACTGACATCTCCTAGGCACGAAGACGTACCTGAATGCGGGATATCAAAGTTGCTGCGAACTGCAGGAAGATCCGGGACGGCTGGACGGATGAAATGGGGTTCGAGAACCGAATTTATCCGCATCAACACTGGCCACAAAGGATTCGGACCGGGCTACTGCCCAGCTATCCGGCCTGCCATGGTGTTACAGCACTTCTACTGTAACACCGTTGGCGGCCAGCTTGGGAACTTCAGCACGCCAAGACACTGGAGATCCTGCAGAGAATTCATCGATGGCCGCTTGCACGGCAGCGACCTGTTCATCGCGGGCCACCAGGGTCAACACGGTCGGTCCGGCGCCGGACACCACTGCGGCCAGTCCTGCACCGCGCAGCTTGGCAATCAGCGCCGCGCTTTCGGGCATGGCCGCGGCGCGATAGTCCTGGTGCAGGTAGTCCTTGGTGCCGCCCAGCAGCTGGCGCGGATCGTTGCTCAGCGCATGGATCAGCAGCGCGGCGCTCGCGCTGTTCGCCGCGGCTACCGCGTGGTCGACCTGTGCAGGCAGCGCGCCGCGCGCGACCTCGGTGGACAAGCCATTGGACGGGATCGCCAGCACTGCGCGCAGGTCCGGGTGCAGGGGCACCTGCACCGAGCTGAAGCTGCCGGCGGCATCGGTGGCAGAGATGCTTAGTCCGCCAAAGACCGCCGGAGCCACATTGTCCGGGTGCCCTTCCCACGCTGCAGCCGCCTGGAAGATCCGCTCGGTCCCGCCACGGGCTGGGGCCGGAAGCAGCGCATCGGCGGCGGCGTAGGCCGCGACGATCGCCGCGGCCGAGGATCCCATGCCGCGCGCGTGCGGGATGTTGTTATGCGCGACCAGCTGGACGCCTACCGGTTCAAAACCGGCGTCGTTCCAGTAACGGTGCATTTCCTTGATGATCAGATGCGACTCATCGCGTGGCAGCTCCTGCGCCCCATCGCCGAAAATCTCGACGCTGCTGGACTGCGCGGTGCGCACTTCGAGGCGGTCGCGGTATTCCAGAGCCAGGCCCAGCGAGTCGAAGCCAGGACCGAGGTTGGCTGAGGTGGCCGGCGGGGAAACGATCAACTTCTGGCCCAGGGCGATCTGCTGCGTCATGGTTCCTTCAAGAATTCGGTGCGATAGGTATCAGGTGCGCAACGGCCCGCCGCGATTGTCTCCCCGGTCCGGGAGAGCCAATAACGCGGCGGGCCGTCGTGCTGCCGGCGGCTGGCCGGCGAAAAGCTGCTAGGCCAGGCCCAGCGCGCCGGCGACCTCGACCACGTCGAAGGCCACCTTCTTCGGCGCAACTTCCGAGCCGTCGGCCTGCTTCAGGGCCCAGTCCGGGTCCTTCAGGCCGTGGCCGGTCACGGTGATCACGATCTTCTTGCCGGTCGGCGCAGTGCCGGCGGCGTGGTGCTTGAGCAGGCCGGCCACGCCGGCTGCCGAAGCTGGCTCCACGAAGACGCCTTCGCGGCTGGAAAGCCAACGGTGGGCTTTGAGGATCTGCTCGTCGGTGACCGAGTCGATCTGCCCGCCGGATTCGTCGCGGGCGGCTTCGGCCTGTTCCCAGGATGCCGGATTGCCGATGCGGATGGCGGTGGCGATGGTATCCGGTTCGGTGATCGGGTGGCCGGCCACGATCGGGGCGGCCCCGGCAGCCTGGAACCCCCACATGACCGGGTTCTTGGTGGACACCGGCTCCAGTTCCTTGCCGGCTTCGTTGGTCCACTTGGAGGAATACTCCTTGTAGCCCTTCCAGTACGCGGTGATGTTGCCCGCGTTGCCTACCGGCAGCAGGTGGTAATCCGGGGCGTCGCCCAGGAAGTCGACGACCTCGAAGGCGCCGGTCTTCTGGCCCTGGATGCGGGCCGGGTTCACCGAATTCACCAGGAACACCGGGTAGTTCTCGCTGAGCTTGCGCGCAACTTCCAGGCAGTTGTCGAAGTTGCCGTCGATCTGGATGATGTCCGCACCGTGGGCGATCGCCTGGGACATCTTGCCCATGGAGATCTTGCCATCCGGAACCAGCACCGCGCACTTCAGCCCGGCCTGGGTTGCGTAGGCGGCGGCCGAAGCGGAGGTGTTGCCGGTGGAGGCGCACACCACGGCCTTGGCGCCGGCAGCCACCGCGGCGGTCATCGCCATGGTCATTCCGCGGTCCTTGAAGGAACCGGTCGGGTTCATGCCCTCGACCTTCAGGTACACCTCGTTGCCGGTCTGCGCCGACAGCGCCGGGGCGTAGACCAGCGGGGTGCCGCCCTCGCCCAGGGTGATGACCTTGGTGTTTTCGTCTACTGGCAGGCGATCGGCATATTCGCGGATCACTCCGCGCCACTGGTGAGCCACGTTAGTTTCCTTCAACTCGCATAACGGATAGAACAGAGTGCACCGCGTCCAGCGCGGTCAGCGCCTCGACGGTGCTGGCCAGGGCCGCTTCGGTGCCCTGGTGGGTCAGGATGCGCAGCTGCGCGCCGGCTTCGGCGTCCACCTGCTGGCTCATCGACTCGATGGAGACCCCGTGCTCGCCGAAGACGGTGGCGATGGCTGCCAGCACGCCGGACTGGTCCTTGACCGACAGGCCAATCCAGTAGCGGGTGTCGATGGCCTCGAAGTCCAGCATCCGTGGCGCCTGGTTGACCGAGCCGTTGGGCAGCGGGGCTCCGGCAGCGATCTGGCGGGCCACGGCAACGACGTCGCCCATGACCGCCGACGCGGTCGGGTTGCCGCCGGCTCCAGCCCCGTAGAACATCAGGTCGCCGGCGTTCTGCGCTTCGACGAACACGGCGTTGAACGCGCCATGCACGGTAGCCAGCGGGTGGCTGCGGCGCACCAGCGCCGGGTAGACGCGCACCGAAATCCCGGCTTCGGCCTGCTCGGCGATGGCCAGCAGCTTGATCACGTAGCCGGCGGCGGCCGCGGCCGCGACATCGGCGGCGCTGACTTCGGTGATGCCCTGGGTCCAGACCTGGTCCGAGGACACGGTGGTGTGGAAGGCCAGCGAAGCCAGGATCGCGGCCTTCGCGGCGGCATCGTGCCCGCCCACGTCGGCGGTTGGATCGGCTTCCGCGTAGCCCAGCGCCTGGGCTTCGGCCAGCACGTCGTCGAACGCGGCACCGGTGGTGTCCATGGCGTCGAGGATGAAGTTGGTGGTGCCATTGACGATGCCCATCACCTTGGTGATGTGGTCCCCGGCCAGCGAGTCCGCAATCGGGCGCAGGATCGGGATGGCCCCGGCCACCGCGGCCTCGTAGCGCAGCTGGGCGCCGTTGCCGGCAGCGATCGCGTTCAGTTCGGCGCCCTTGAGTGCAATCAGCGCCTTGTTGCCGGTGATGACGCTGGCACCCTTGGCAAGGGCGGCGGCGATGTATTCGCCGGCCGGCTCCATGCCGCCGAGCAGTTCGATGACCACATCGGCCTGGGCGATCAGCCCGTGGGCGTCGGTGGTGAAAAGCTCCTGGGGCAGCACTGCATCGCGCTTGGCATCCGGGTTGCGCACGGCAATGCCGATCAGTTGCAGGCCGGCGCCCGAGCGGGCAGCCAGTTCGTTTGCATCTTCCAGCAGGATCCGGGCCACCTGGGCTCCGACCGTGCCGCAACCCAGCAGGGCTACCTTCAGGTTCTTTTCGCCGCTCAATTAAACTCCCATGTCACGGGCCAACAAGTCTGTTTCCGTTTCCCTGCGCACGATCAGACGGGCTTGGCCATCGCGTACCGCTACCACCGCGGGGCGGGTGAGGTAGTTGTAGTTGCTCGACAGCGCCCAGCAGTAGGCGCCGGTGGCCGGAACGGCGATCAAATCGCCGGCCGCCACGTCATCGGGCAGGTAAACGTCCTTCACGACTATGTCACCTGACTCGCAATGTTTCCCAACTACACGAGAAATAATTGCGTCGTTTTGCGTCATACGGCTAGCCAGCACGGCGGTATATTGCGCGTCGTAGAGCACCGGGCGCGGGTTGTCGCTCATCCCGCCGTCCACTGAAATGTAGCGGCGCGGGTGCAGGGCTCCGGCCTCGTCTTCCACCTGGACGTCCTTGCGCACGCCGGCCTCGTAGAGGGTGAAGGTGCTCGGGCCGGCGATGGCGCGGCCCGGCTCGATGGAAATGCGCGGGCATTCCAGCTCGAGTTCGGCGCAGGTCGCCGAGACCACTTCGGCCATCTGGCCGGCCAGCTTGGCCGGGGTGGAGGGGTGGTCCTCGGAGGTGTAGGCAATGCCGTAGCCGCCGCCCAGATCCAGTTCGGGCAGGGAAACACCATGGATCGAGCGGACCTTGGCCAGCAGGCCGAGCATGGTGCGGGCGACCATTGCGAAGCCCTCGGCCTCGAAGATCTGCGAACCGATGTGGGCGTGCAGGCCCAGCAGGTTGATGTTCTGCGCCTCGATCGCCTGGGCGACCGCACGCAGCGCAGGAGAAGTGCCGGAGGCATCATCCAGGATGGACAGCCCGAACTTCTGGTCCTCGTGCGCGGTGGCAATGGCCTCATGGGTGGAGGCGTGCACGCCGGGGGTAATGCGCAGCATGACCTGCGCGCTCTGGCCCATGGCGTCAGCGATCGAAATCACCCGGTCCAGCTCGTCCAGCGAGTCGATGACCAGGCGCCCGACGCCCATTTCGATGGCGCGGGTGATCTCAGCAGCCGACTTGTTGTTCCCGTGCAGCGAGAGGTTGGCAGCGGGCACCTTGGCGGCGTTGGCCACGGCCAGTTCGCCCCCGGAGCAGGTATCCAGGCGCAGGCCCTCGTCGGTCACCCAGCGGGCCACCTCGGTGCACAAGAACGCCTTGCCGGCGTAGTAGACGTCGACTCCCCCGCACAGCTGCCTGAACGCGTCGTCGAAGGCGGTCTTGAAACCCCGGGCGCGGGCGCGGAAGTCGTTCTCGTCGAGCACGAACAGCGGGGTGCCGAACTCGGCGGCCAGCTGGGAGACGGGAAGGCCCTGGATGGACAGTTCGCCGCCAGCCTCGCGGGAAACCCCCGAAGCCCACTCGATCTGTCGAAGTGCGTTGATGTTTTCCGGGAATTGCAGCCATTGCGGGGCTAGCGGCGATACGGCCATAAGGTCTTACATCCTCTCTGGGGCGGAAACGCCCAGCAGTTCCAATCCATTTGCCAAAACGGTGGTGGCGGCGTCGTTCAGCCACAGGCGGGTGCCGTGCACCGGCGCGACCGCTTCACCTTCGCCCACCGGGGTGATGCGGGTTGCGGCGTACCACGAGTGGTAGGCGCCGGCGACCTGCTCCAGGTAACGGGCAATGCGGTGCGGTTCGCGGAATTCCGCGGCACCGGCAACCACCGACGGGAACTGGCCGAGCACGGCCAGCAGCTCGTTTTCGGTCGGGTCGGTCAGCAGCGCGGCATCGAAGCCGTCACGGGTCACGCCCTTGGCGGCGGCATTGCGGGCCGCGGCGCACGAACGGGCATGGGCGTACTGGACGTAGAACACCGGGTTGTCATTGGTGTTCTTCTTCAGCTGCTCGGGGTCCAGCGCGATCGGCGAATCAGCCGGGAAACGGGCCAGCGAGTAGCGCAGCGCGTCGGCGCCGATCCAGTTGATCAAATCGCGCAGCTCGATGATGTTGCCCGCGCGCTTGGACAGCTTGGCTCCGTTGACAGAGATCAGCTGGCCGATCAGCACCTCGATGTTCTTGTCCTTGTCATCTCCCGCGCAGGCGGCGATCGCCTTCAGGCGGTTGACGTAGCCGTGGTGGTCGGCACCCAGCAGGTAGATCTTCTCTTCGAAGCCGCGGTCTTTCTTGGACAGGTAGTAGGCGGCATCCGCGGCGAAGTAGGTCGGCTCGCCGTTGGCGCGGATCAGCACGCGGTCCTTGTCATCGCCGAAGTCGGTGGTGCGCAGCCAAACCGCGCCCTCCAGATCGAAGATGTGGCCCTGCTCGCGCAGGCGGGCCACGGCGTCAGCCACCGCACCGCCCTCATGCAAGGTGGTTTCGGAGAAGAACACGTCGAAGCTGACGCCGAAGTCGGCCAGGGTGGACTTGATGTCTTCGAGCTGCGCCTTGTAGGCGGCGTCGCGCAGGGCAGGAATGGCTTCTGCTTCGTCCAGCTCGCGCAGCTGCGGGGCTTCGGCCAGGACGGCGTCGCCCAGTTCCTTGATGTATTCGCCCGGGTAGCCGCCCTCTGGCACTGGCAGGCCGTGGATGCGGTTGTACACCGAACGGGCGAAGACGTTCATCTGGTTGCCGGCATCGTTAATGTAGTACTCGCTGGTCACCGAAGCGCCCGAAGCGCGCAGCACGCGGGAGATGGCATCTCCCAGCGCGGCCCAGCGGGTGTGGCCGATGTGCAGCGGGCCGGTGGGGTTCGCGGAAACGAATTCCATGTTGACCACGTGGCCGGCCAGGGCCTCGTTGCTGCCGTAGGCGGAACCAGCCTCGACGATGGTGCGGGCCAACTCGCCGGCAGCGCCGGCTTCGAGGGTGATGTTCAGGAAGCCGGGACCTGCGATGTCCACGGCGCCGACTCCTGGGACCGAAGCAAGTCGGGTGGCCAGGATCTGGGCGAAGTCGCGCGGGGCCATGCCGGCCTTCTTGCCCAGCTGCAGCGCGATGTTGGTCGCCCAGTCGCCGTGTTCACGGCTCTTCGGGCGGTCCACGCGTACGGTCTCTGGCACCTCGACGGAGATTTCGCCGGCGGCTACGGCTTCGGTGAGGCATGCGGATATTGCTGCGGAGAGTTCTTCAGGAGTCACCGTTCAAGAATACCGGCAATTGCCGTGCTTCTTCAGCATTCATGACTTGCATCGCCTGTGAGACTGGCCCAACCCGGTGACTTTTGCAACACATGCGTGCCAGGGTGCTGGAATTGCGCAGATCAAGTGACGACCTGATAGTATTTTTCCTGTTGCCCAGCAACACGCCTCTGTAGCTCAGTGGATAGAGCGTCTGCCTCCGGAGCAGAAGGCCGAAGGTTCGATTCCTTTCAGGGGCACCACCTAAATTGCAGGTCCTGGTTACCAGGGCCTGCTATTTTTTTCGCTCTTCTTCTCACGCCGCAGCTCGCGCGAGGCCACGAATCTTCTCCGTTCAGCATTTTCTGGCAGCTTCCCCGTCGCCACAACCTTTAGCTTCGGCTAGGCCCTAAACTCGGATAAACCAACAAGCGCTTAAGGGCACCATGAAAAAAACCATTCTCATTACCGGAGCCAGCGACGGGATCGGGGCCGCATCGGCCCGAGAACTTTCACGACAGGGGCACCAGATTGTCGTTGTCGGTCGGTCGCAAACCAAAACCCAGGCCATCGCCCATGAGCTAGGCGCCAGCTATTTCGTGGCAGACTTCAGCCAGCTCGCACAGGTACGCGGCCTGGCCACGCAGTTGCTCCAGAAGTATCCCCGAATTGATGTGCTGGCTAATAATGCCGGCGGGATCAAGGCAGAGCGCGAACTGACCGTGGATGGATTCGAAAAGACTTTCCAAGTCAATCACCTCGCGCCCTTCCTGCTCACGAATCTGTTGTTGCAACGACTAATCGATTCGGGTGCCACGGTCATTCAGACCGCCAGCATGGCTGCGCGTCTCATGGCCAAATTCGACATTGCGGACCTACAGGGCGAAAACAGCTACTCACCGAGGGCCGCCTACGGCAATGCAAAGTTGGCGAACATTCTGTTCACCTCGGAATTACAGCGGCGCTTTGGCGGTTCCGGGATTAACGCCGTGGCGTTCCACCCCGGGATCGTTGGCACCAGTTTCGCCTCGGACTCCAAGGGGTTATTGAAGTTCCTTTACCACGGTCCGCTTAGGCGCTTCTTCACGGTCGACTCGAGCAAGGGTGCCGACCAGCTCGTCTGGCTTGCGGAGGCGAAGCCTGGCGTGCAATTCGAACCGGGCGCCTACTACGAGTCGGGAAAGATCGCATCGAAGGTCAACCCGCTGATCCATGATGAGGTACTAGCGAAGCAACTCTGGGACCGCTCGGCGGCCTTGCTTCAAATCCAGAACTGCACATAGGGGATCTCGGAGTCGACCCGACCGGCCTATTCGGGAACTACTGCCGGCATGGACCGGGCTCGTCACCAATCCGAGATGGCGATACCCGCATCAAATTGCCCGCGGCCGCTAACTGCCCACCGCTTGATGGAAAGAGCGATACTCCATCCACTCGACACTGAATTCGCATCGCTGCCATTCAAGAGTTCCTCGGCAAACTACCCGAGCGAAAACGCGGGAAATCGAAGTACTCTCATGAACTCTTGATTTTATCCCGCTAAAAGATAATCTTGACACATGACGAAACGCCTCTTTGGAATCATTTCACTTGCTTCTGTGATTGCTTTGGCACTGTCTTCATGCAGCCCTTCGACTTCCCCTGAGACAGCGCTTGGAGAGATTCCTTCGTCAGATACGTCGGCCAGCACCTCGGAATCGCCAGTTCCCCTAAGGAAGCATGCCGAATTCCTCGCCCAGAGCGAAGACTCCTTCCAGATTCTCAATGAAACTCATTCCGTGGGCTCGACCACTCTGCGCCTCGGGGATCTTCCCGGAGGATTTGATTCAGTTGGCTTCATAATTTCATGTGATGCAACGTCCCCTTGGGAGATTATCCTGCTAGGTGGATCAAAAACCGGTGCGAGTGGTTGCGATTCGAATTCAGAAATATATACGAGTCTTTCTACCCCGGCACATCAAATCAACACCAATGAGGTACAGCTCGAATTCAAAGAGCCGGTGGGAGTCTGGGTCACTGTTTATGCCACGAATGAAGACTAAACAGGCGTTTCCGATGTTTCATTTGGACACTAGGCGAAAAGCCTAAAGACATCGCGCGGCAGCTGACTGTCCGCGCTAATGATTCGGCGAAAGCCTAACCGGCATTGCCGAGAGGGAACCAAAGCTCCACTTAGAGCAATAGCCGGGGAAATTTCGCTTTGTATCGCGCTTACGAGATACCCGGATACCAAGAATCCTGAATCACTAGAATTGCAAAGCTTAGGGATCAACCGTGGATGACTGGGACGCCGGATGCTCGGGCGCAGCAGGATACAGTTCCTCCGGTAGCCCTATAGTGAATCCTTCCTCACGGATACTATGGCCACCGACCCACAGTGAGTGCCGAGCATACTGGTTACCGTCAGTCAGGTGAACGGATACTGCGCTTCCAAACTGCTCTCCAACCACGACCGACACATTTTCAGGTGTAATGCCGTGGTTCTCTAGAATCTGCCGAGTCTGGCTGACCATCTCGTCATCCAGGTTTCCTCCTGGAAATGGCGAAGTAACCCGGCAAACTCCAGTGCGATCGCCAGCATACGCAGCAACTACCAATTCCGTGCCCGCCTGCTCTAACGAGCTGACGGGTTTGCGGCCATCGCAGGTTTCATCGGAGTATTTCCCAGTCAAAGAGCAACCCGACAGCAATCCAGTGATGAGAGCCAGACCGACGATTCCTGTCGCTGCAGCTATGGGCGCCGCTTGGGTTCTCAAGAGTCCACCATTCGTTTCGCAGAAGGTGTTAATCCTAGGCAGGTTTATAGCAATGCATCTTTAACTGCATGAATATTTCTCAAATTCATATTGAGTATCGAAGATCAGCTGCATGAGTAAACCCATTAATGCCAACTACGATGTCAGAGCTACGGCCGCGCATGTCGCGCTCTCTCATGAGCCAGCAGTTGAAACGGCAGAAATCGAGTCTTCCACCATGCCGTACCTCGTGAACTAGGATCTTGACAGCGCAGGCAGGCCGACAGGTGTAGAACTGATCCATCCTGCTGGTCACTGCCCCAGCCATGTCCAGTCTGCTCATCGCCGGCAATGCACGTGCCGAGGGGCCCTATCGCCGTTGCGGGTACCAATGGACAGGACAGCAAGTCATCGACCGGAGCTCAGGACGCGTCGAGCACCGCCTGCGCAAACCGCTGCCTTAAACCCGACAGGCCCCGCACCCATCGGGTGCGGAGCCTGCGCAGATGCTGGCCAGCGGCTACTGCAGCATGGTCTTGTCATCGAGCTGTGCGCCCTTGATCTTGCTGAATTCCTCCAGCAGGCCCTTGACGGTCATCTTGGACTTCTCTTCCTGGTCCAGGTCCAGGATGATCTGCCCGTCGTGCATCATGATCAGCCGGGTGCCCAGCTGCAACGCCTGTTCCATATTGTGCGTCACCATCAACGTGGTCAGCTGGTGGCGTTCGACAATTTCCTTGGTCAGGCGCGAGACCAGCGCGGCACGCTGCGGATCCAGGGCCGCGGTGTGCTCATCGAGCAGCAGGATCTTGGGCTTGGAGAAGGTGGCCATCAGCAAGCTCAGCGCCTGGCGCTGGCCGCCCGAGAGCAGGCCCACCTTGGTCTTCAAGCGGCCTTCCAAACCGAGTTCCAGGCTCTTGAGCTCCTCGACGAACAGCTCGCGCCGCTTGGAGCCTACGCCCAGGCCCAGCCCGCGGAAACGGCCGCGGGCGTAGGCCAGAGCCATATTCTCCTCGATGGACATGGTCGGCGCAGTGCCGGCCATCGGGTCCTGGAATACCCGGCCGATGTACTTGGCGCGGGTGTAGTCGGCCATCCTGGTGACGTTCTTCCCCGCGATGGACACCGAACCGGCATCGGGCTGCAGCTTGCCTGCAACCATGTTCAGCACGGTGGACTTGCCGGCACCGTTGGAGCCGATGACGGTGACGAATTCACCGTCGGACAGGTTCAGGTTGATGTTGCGCAGCGCCTTGCGTTCGTTGACAGTTCCCGGGAAGAACGTGCGCGACAGGTTCTTGATTTCAAGCATTGGTGCGAACCTCTTCCTTGGTTTCAACTGCTGCTGGGGTGCGCTTGAAGTTCTTGATGATCTTCTGGAAGCCCTTCCACTTCGGCAGCAGCAGGGCGACGACGACGAGGACCGCGGAGATCAGCTTCATGTCGTTGACCTCCAGGCCTGCCGACAGGGCCATCTGGATCACCAGGCGGTAGATCACTGCGCCGAAGACCACCGCAATGGCGGCCAGCCAGATGTAGCGCTGGGTGAAGATCGCCTGGCCGACGATGACCGAGGCCAGGCCGATCAGGATCAGGCCGATGCCCATGCCGATATCGGCGAAGCCCTGGTACTGGGCGATGACCGCACCGGACAGCGCCACCAGGCCGTTGGACAGCGCCAGGCCCAGGATCTTCTGGTTGTCGGTGCTCACGCCGAAGGAACGGATCATTTCCTGGTTGTCGCCGGTGGCCCGCATGGCCATGCCCAGCTCGGTGTGCAGGAACCAGACGATCGCTGCCACGAAGACCAGGCAGACGGCAAAGAGGATGGCCACCGACGCCCATGAGCCGAGCAGGCCCGAGACGCGCATCGGGCTGATCAGGGTCTCCTCCCCCAGCAAGGGGGTGTTGGCCTTGCCCATGATGCGCAGGTTGATCGAGTACAGCGCGATCATGGTCAGGATGCCGGCGAGCAGGCCGTCGATCTTGCCCTTGGTATGCAGCAGGCCGGTAATGACACCGGCAACCATGCCGGCGAAGAAGGCCAGCACGGTGGCCAGCCAGGGATTCATCCCGTTCACGATGCCCACCGAGGCGACGGCGGCACCGGTGGTGAAGCTGCCGTCGACAGTCAGGTCGGGAAAGTCCAGGATACGGAAGGTCAGGTACACCCCGAGCGCCATGATGGCGTAAATCAGGCCGAGTTCAACCGCTGTGATCATGTGTGGATCCTTGAGTTGTAAGTTTTGCAGGTAATCACGACGAAAGGCGAGGCACCAGGTTATGCGCCTCGCCTTGCGTCGGTAAGTTGTTGCCGGGGCTTAGTAGACCTCTACGGCTTCGGACTTCATCTCGTCGGTGAATTCGATGCCTGCCTTCTTGGCGGCATCTTCATTCAGGTAGAGATCGACCTCGGAGATGGTCTCCACCGGCAGGGTTGCCGGCTCGGCCTCGCCCTTGAGCAGCTTCACGGCCATGGCAGCGGTCTGCGCGCCCAGCTTCTCGTAGTTGATGCCGTAGGTTGCGGTAGCACCGCGCTTGACGGACTCGCCGTCAGCCGAAATGACCGGCACGCCGTTCTTCTCGGCAACCTGCAGCAGGCCTTCCAGGGCGGAAACGACAGCGTTGTCCGTCGGAACGTAGTACGCGTCGACATCCAGCGAGCTGGCGGCCTGCTGGACTTCGCTGGACGCCGAGACAGCGGCTTCTTCAATGGTCAAGCCCAGGCCCTTGGCTGCTTCCTTGGCCATCTTCACCTGGACTGCGGAATTGGCTTCACCCGAGGAGTAGACAATGCCGACCTTCTTGGCATCGGGCACCAGGTCCTTGAGCAACTGCAGCTGCTCGTCGACCGGGTTCATGTCCGACGTGCCGGTGACATTCGCGCCCGGAGCTTCATTGGAGGCAACCAGCTTGGCATCAACCGGGTCGGTCACAGCGGAGAAGAGCACCGGAACCTTGGTGATCGCCTGCGCCGCGGCCTGGGCCGACGGGGTAGCAATTGCCAGCACCAGGTCGATATCCGAATCAGCGGCGAGCTTGCCGGCAATCGAGGTGTTGGTAGCCTGATCGGTTTCGGCGTTGTTCTCGTCGTAGCTGATCTTCTCGCCGGAGTAGCCGGCTTCTTCCATGCCTGCCTTGAAGCCGGTGACCACTGCGTCCAGCGAAGGGTGCGAGACGAACTGGGAGATGCCGATCTTGACGGCCTCGTCGCCGCCCTCCGCGGTGCCCTGCTCGCCACTGCCGCCGCAGGCGGTCAGGGCCAGAGCGCCAGCTGCTGCGATGGCAGCGAATTTCATGGCGGTGAAGCTCTTCATTGAAGTTCCTTTCAAAGTTCCCTTGCGAGTGATTCCCACCGATAGCGCGGAAGCCTGGTTATGAAGCGCAACTGGTGCGCAGCATGCGGGAACCGTCCAGGCATCACGTCGATGATTACCCTCGATCTTACATGTGAACGACCTCACCTTGCCTACAATCAAGGTCTATTCCTAGACGTTTGCATCTTGATACGGATTCTTGTGGACACAAATGCTCCGCCGGGAAGCAGAATCTGGAAGTTTTGTATTTACCGGCCCGAACTTGTCGACAATTGCTTGGACAATCTGAAAATTTGACTCATGGAGCAATGCGTCCGGGCGCACATTTCCTGCCCCGAATCGGGCTTCGGCCCGGCGGCCACCACGAAAATGCGTGGCGCGAATAGAATGGGAACATCATGGCGCTCAGCATTACGTATCCCGAAGCCCTTCCCGTTTCAGCCCGCCGCGAGGACATCCTCGCCGCGGTCCGCGAAAACCAGGTCGTGGTAATCGCCGGCGAAACCGGTTCGGGCAAGACCACCCAGCTTCCCAAGATGCTCATCGAGCTCGGCCTGGCCGAGAAGGGCATGATCGGGCACACCCAGCCGCGCCGCCTGGCCGCGCGCACCGTGGCCGAGCGCATCGCCGAGGAAATGGGCACCGAAATCGGTGAGGAAGTCGGCTTCCACGTGCGCTTCACCGGCGAGGTCTCGCGCAAGACCAAGCTGAAGGTGATGACCGACGGCATCCTGCTGGCCGAGATCAAGCGCGACAAGCTGCTCAAGAAATACTCGGCAATCATCATCGACGAGGCCCACGAGCGCTCCCTGAACATCGACTTCCTGCTGGGCTACCTCAAGCAGATCATGCCCAAGCGCCCCGAGCTGAAGATCATCATCACCTCGGCCACCATCGACCCGCAGCGCTTCGCCGAGCACTTCGGCAAGCCGCTGCCCGGCGGCGGCGTCGAGCCTGCCCCGATCCTCGAAGTTTCCGGGCGCACCTTCCCCGTCGAATTGCGCTACCGCCCGCTGCAGGCCGAGCTCGATGTCGACGCGGATGAGGCTGCGGAGAACTCGCTGGAGGAAGAACGCGACCCACTGGATGCGGTCACCGACGCGGTCAAGGAACTGAGCGGCGAAGCGCCCGGGGACATCCTGATCTTCTTCTCCGGCGAGCGCGAAATCCGCGACGCGGCCGAAGCCTTGCGCGCCATGGTCACCGCCAATAGGCGCCTGCCGCGCTATGAGGTGCTCCCGCTGTTCGCCCGGCTGTCGCTGGCCGAGCAGCACCGGGTCTTCCACCCCGGTGGCGCCCCGCGCATCATCCTGGCCACCAACGTCGCCGAGACCTCGCTGACGGTGCCGGGCATCAAGTACGTGATCGATACCGGTACCGCGCGCATTTCGCGCTATTCGCACCGCACCAAGGTGCAGCGCCTGCCCATCGAGCGCGTGTCGCAGGCCAGCGCCAACCAGCGTTCGGGACGTTGCGGCCGCGTGTCGGAGGGCATCGCCATCCGCTTGTACTCGGAGCCCGACTACGAGGCGCGTCCCGAGTTCACCGACCCGGAAATCCTGCGCACCAACCTGGCCAGCGTGATCCTGCAGATGATCTCCATGGGCGTGGTCGCTTCGGCCGCCGAGGTGGCCAGCTTCCCGTTCGTCCAGCCGCCCGAAGCCAAGGCCATCACCGATGGCGTGAACCTGCTGCGCGAGCTCGGTGCGCTGGAGCAGGACAAGGCCGCGAAGCTGACCGAAACCGGCAGGGCGCTGGCGGTGCTGCCGCTGGATGTGCGCCTGGGCCGGATGATCGTCGAGTCCGCACAGCGCGGGGTCGCCAAGGAAGTGATGGTGCTGGCTGCCGGGCTGAGCATCCAGGACCCGCGCGAGCGTCCCAGCGAGGAAACCGGGCAGCGTGATCGTGCGGTGGAGCTGCATAAGCGCTTCGCCGATGACAAGTCCGACTTCATTGCGCTGCTGAATTTGTGGGCCTACCTGCAGGAGCAGCAGAAGGAGTTGTCCTCCTCGGCTTTCCGCCGGCTGTGCAAGAACGAGTTCATCAACTACCTGCGCGTGCGCGAGTGGCAGGACCTGTTCACCCAGCTGCGCCAGCTGGCCAAGCCGCTGGGCATCACCATGGCGGCCGCCCCGATCGACCCGGCGGCCAATGAGGACCAGGTGCACAAGTCGCTGCTGTCGGGCCTGCTGGGGCACATCGGGCTCTACGATGAGCGCAAGCGCGACTATCAGGGCGCGCGCGGCACCCGTTTTGCGATCTTCCCCGGCTCGGGCCTGTTCAAGAAGTCCCCGACCTGGGTGATGTCCGCCGAGCTGGTGGAAACCTCGCGGTTGTGGGCCCGCACCAACGCGGCCATCTCCCCCGAATGGGTGGAAGAGCTGGCTCCGCACCTGCTCAAGCGCACCCACTCCGAGCCGCACTGGTCCAAGCGCACCGGTTCGGTCATGGGCTACGAGAAGGTCACGCTTTTCGGGCTGCCGATCATCCCGCGCCGCCAGTTCCACTACTGGCGGGTGGATAAGGACCTGGCTCGCGAGCTGTTCATCCGCCACGCGCTGGTGGAGGGCGATTGGCGCACCCACCATAAGTTCTTCGCCAAGAACCGGGCGCTGCTCGAAGAAGTCGAAGAGCTCGAAACCCGCATGCGCCGCCATGACCTGCGCATTTCCGATGAGGACCTGTTCGCCTTCTACGATGCCCGGGTGGGCGCCGAGGTCTACTCCGAGCGCCACTTCGACCGCTGGTGGAAGAAGGCCCGCGCCACCGATCCGTCGCTGCTGGACTTCGACCCCGAGGCGCTGCTGGCCGAGTCCGATGCGGTTGACGAGGCCGCGTTCCCCACCACCTGGCAGCTGGGCAGCATCCACCTGCCGCTGTCCTACGAGTACAACCCGGCGGCCGCCCCGGGAGAAGGCGATGGCGTGTCGCTCACGGTCCCGGTGGTGTTCTTGAACCAGCTGGATCCCGCGCGCTTCGCCTGGCTGATTCCGGGGTTGCGCCACGAACTGCTCACCGCGCTGATCCGTTCGATGCCCAAGGCCATCCGCAAGAACTTCGTGCCTGCCCCGGATGTGGCGGCCAAGGCGCTGGCCATGCTGGAGGCGGACTTCGACCCGGCGGCCGATGACCTGGCCGACTCCCTGGCCTTGGTGCTGCGCCGGCTGCGTGGCATGGTCGTCGAGCCTTCGGTCTTCGACTTCTCGACCCTGCCTGCGCATCTGCGCTTCGGCTTCACCGTCACCGATGCATCGGGGAAGGTGCTGGGCAGCGGCGATGACCTGGCCGCCTTGCAGTACAAGTTCGCCGCGGCCAACCGCGCCGCGCTGGCCAGCGGGGTCAACTCCCCCGGTGCCGCCACCGGCAAGCCGGGCATGCCTGGCAAGCCTGCGGCCGCGTCAAAGGCGCAGTCCAGGAAGAAGGGCGCCGCGGCCACCGCAGCGGCGGCCACCGGCGCCTGGGACCAGAAGTCGCTGGATCATTGGCCGCAGCTGGAATCATCAGGCGATACCCTGGGCGATACGCTGCCTGCCAAGGTCACCACCACGGTGATGGGCCAGCAGATCACCGCCTATCCGGGGCTGATGGACACCGGCGAAAAGGTCGACCTGAGTGTTTTCCGCACCCAGGCCGAGCGCGATGCGGCGCACCGCACCGGTGTCATCCGGTTGCTGATGCTGCGCTTGCCGCCTGCCGGGAAGTTCGTGATTTCGCACCTGAAGAACGCTGAGAAGCTGGTGTTCACGCAGAACCCGCACGGGTCCATCGAGAAGCTGATTGCCGATTGCACCATGGCCGCGGTAGACCAGCTGGTGCCCGAGAAGCTGCCGATGAACCGCGCCGAATTCGAGGCGCTGTTCGAGACGGTACGCGCCGAGCAAATCGACACGGTCTTCACAATCACCGCGATCGTGGCGAAGGTCTTCGGCTCCTCGACCCGGATCAACAAGGATCTGAAGAGCACCAACTCCCTGGCGATGTTCGCGGCAGTCACCGATATCCGCTCGCAGCTCGAGCAGCTGATCTATCCGGGCTTCATCGCGGCCACCGGGGCAGCGAACCTGATGCGCCTGCCGCGCTACGTGCAGGGCATCGAGAAGCGCTTGGAGAAGCTGCGCGCAGGTGCGGTCACCCGTGATTCCCAGGCCCTGGTCGTGATCCAGAAGCTGGAAGACGAATACGATACCGCCCTGGATCGGGTTCCGCCCGGAGCCCGGGTGCCGGCGGACTTGGCCCAGGTGAAGTGGATGCTGGAGGAAATGCGCATTTCGCTGTTCGCCCAGGAGCTGGGCACCGCCTATTCGGTCAGCGAAAAGCGCATCCGCAAGGCGATCAGGGATTCGCTGGCGCAGCTATAGCGGCCAGCTGAGGATCCCAACGTAGACGGCGGTGCCGCCCAGCACGCTGAGCACCGCATTGGACTTGAGCAGGTGCAGCACCACGGTGGACGCCAGGGCGGTGGCCACCGGCCACGCCACGGCCGGATCCGCAATGCCTGCAGGCACCGTGGAAGCAACCAGCACCACCATGATTCCCAAGGGCATGCGCAGCGCCAGGTAGTTGATGAACGCGTTGCTGCGCAATTTGGCGATGAAGGCGAAGGGCAAGGCGCGCAGCCCGAAGGTCACTGCGGTGCTCAGCGCGATGGCCGAGAAGAGGTAGAGGCTATCGGGCATCGGCTGCTTCTCTCGCCTGCTGCCCGCCGGCCTGCTGAGCGATGCCGGTGCGCCGGCGCAGCAGGTAGGCCGCCGCAAGTCCGGCCAGGAAAATCGCCATGGCCACCACCATCATGCTCTGCGGTGCGATCCAGCTGGCCGCCACGGCGCTGATCAACGCCAGCATGGACAGCGGCACACTGCGGTAGGCCTTGAACGCTTCGATCGCCAGTACGGCAAACAATGCGGTCACCGCGAATTCCAGGCCCCTGATGGATTCGGGGATCATCGATCCCAGCAGCGATCCGCCCAGCACGCTGGTGGTCCAGCTTGCATGGAACAGGCTCTGGATGGCCAGGATCCGCGTCGAGGAATAGTCCTTCCGCTCGGCCTGCAGGGTCAGCGCATAGGCCTCATCGGTCAGCGCAAACATGCTGTAGATCTTCGCCCCCTTGCCCTTGACCCGGTGCAGCGGGAAAGAGATCGCATAGAATACGTGGCGGAAATTGACTACCAGCGTGGTCAGGGCGATATGGGACAGCGGCGCCACGGCGGCAAGCAGCCCGATCAAGAGGAATTCCAGGGAACCGGCGAACACCAGCCCGGCAAGCAAGGGAGCCGACCACCAGGGCAATCCCGAGCGCACCAGCAGCACGCCCAGGGCCAGTCCCAATGGCATCACTGCAAGACTGGCGGGAAGCACATTTTTAGCGCCCAGCCTGATCTGCTGCCATCGGCCCTCGTCGGACAAAGGCCGGGAACCTTTAATTGCCAGTTTTTCGCTCATGAAGCAATATTAGGAAATTCGGGGCCAAATATGGTTGCCAATTCTAGCCAACTGGCGGGTTGGATCGGCAATAATAGATGCATGGATGATCTTGACCGCGCAATTATTGCCGAACTGGAAAATGACGGCCGCATCAGCAACCTCGAGCTCTCGCGCAGGGTGGGCCTGACCCCCGCTCCCTGCCTGCGCCGCGTCCAGCGCCTGGAGGCCGACGGAATCATCCATGGCTACAAGGCGATCGTCAATCCCAAGGCCTATGGCAGGGGCTTCGAGGTCACCGTGGCCATTGACGTCGAAATGAACAACGAGCACAGCCTCGACGAATTCGAGAAGGCGGTGGACACCGTTGCCGGCGTTACCGAAATACGCCGCCTCTACGGCCAGCCCGACTACTTCCTGCGCATCCAGGTGGCCGATGCCGAGGCCTACGACCGGGACCTGATTCCCAAGCTGACCGCCCTGCCGGCGGTCCGCCGCGTCACCTCCCACATGACCATGCGCCGGGTGAAGGGCTAGGGCACTGCGGGCGTGGCGATCACCTGCACGCCATCTTCGTAGATGATGGTGCCCGGAGCACTGCTTTCCAGCTTCTCCCAGCCGATCCGGTGCGCGTCGAGCAACCGCAAATACGGCTCGACGCGCTCCAGCAGGTGCTGCGCGCTGCCCTTGAACCACGCCACGGCCCCGGGGTTGATCGCATGATCGTAGATATCCCGATGGGTGCGGCTCGGGTTCGGATAGGCAGCGTCGTACCAGTCATTGCCCGCACGCCAGATGGCGTGTTCGGCGGCGCTCAGCTTCCCGCCGCGGCCCAGGGAATTGGCCAGCGCGAAAATCCCCAGGTGCACGCCGCGGTGGTTGGGCTCGGTGCCCTGGTAGCGGATGAATTGCACCGGCTAGGCCTCGGGCACGAATTCCCCGTGGCCATCTTCGCGCAGGCCCGCGCGAAGCGCTTGCGCGTTCTTGTCCATGGCCGCCGGATCCGGGTTATCGGCCGCATTGGACAGGTCGAAGTCCGCCAGCGAGTTGGTCGGCCAGACATGCACATGCAGGTGCGGCACCTCGAATCCGGCGATCATCAGGCCCGCGCGCTGCGCGGAGAACACGCGCTTCTGGGTGCGCCCGATCTTGGCCGCGACCAGGGTCAGATGCGCAACCAGCTCGTCGGAGGCATCGGTGAACTCGTCGATTTCCTCGCGCGGAACCACCAGTGCGTGCCCGTCGGAGAGCGGCCCGATGGACAAGAACGCCACGCAGGTTTCGTCCTCCCACACGAAGCGGCCCGGGATCTGCCCGTTGATGATCTTGGTGAACAGCGTACTCATTGCTGCCTTTCTTGCTCGATGGCTGAATTCTAGTGGCGGTGCTTCTCGTCGCTCGTGGCGACCGGCGCATCCGGGTAGGAGCAGTATTCGGACCAGCTGCCGGGGAAGAGCCCCAGCGGGATCCCGGCACTTGCCGCGGCCAATACCTGGTGCGCCGCGGTGATCCCCGAACCGCAGTAGGCGGCCGATCCCGGCCTGTGGGCACCCAGCGTCACGAAGCTGGAATGCAGCACCTCCGGCGCCCGGAAACGCATCTGCGCGTCGAGGTTGTCAGTGGTGGGACGGTTCAGCGCACCGGGAATATGCCCGGCCACCGGGTCGATGGGCTCCTCGATGCCCAGGTAGCGCGCGGTGGCCCGCGAGTCGATCAGCGTGCCGGGCAAGGTGTCCAGCTCCTCGTACTCCACCACCGGCATCCGGCCCCACGACAGCGAAACGCTGCCCTTGGCGGCCTGCTCGTAGCCCAGCGCCAGTTCTCCGCCGGCGTCCGTCCAGGCCCCGAGCCCGCCGTCGAGCACCTGCACGCGGTCGAATCCGGCATGGCGCAGCAGCCACCAGGCCCGGGCCGCGGCGAGGGCTCCGGAGTTGTCGTACGCCACCACGTGGCTCTGGGCATTGATGCCCCAGCCGCGCGCGGCCTGCTCGAAGTCCGCCGGCAAAGGCAGCGGGTGGCGGCCGGTATGCTCGCCCGGCGCACCGGAAAGCTCTTTTTCCAGGTCAGCGAACACCGCGCCCGGGATATGCCCGGCAGCGTAGCTCTGCGCCCCGTCGTCGCGGCCCAGGACCCACCGCACATCGAGCAGCACCGGTTGGCCCCCGGCGTCCAGGATTTCGCGAAGCTGCGCGGCGTTTATCAAGGGGTTCATTCGTTGGTGCCTCCCAGCAACTCGTCGAGATGATGTTCGATTCCAGGTTCCAAGCGCACATAGCTGCATCCTGCCCGCTGGGCGATCGCGCCGAGCTGGCGATCGAAAAGCCCCAGTCCGTTGGCGTTGAGCAGCCCGTCGTGGATCGGCATCCAGCACTTAGCATCCACGGCCACCGCGAAGTCGGCGGCCTCGGCCATCTTGCCCCACGGGGCCATCACCGGCAGCAGCAGCACATCCGGCTGCGCCCCCACCGGCACCTGGTAGCTGTCGCCCGGGTGGAAGACCTCCAGCTGGCCTACCGCGCGGTCCCCCAGGAGGTAGCCCACGTTGGCAACCACTGCAATGGAATGGTGGATGGTGGCGTGGGTGCCGCCGAAAGTCCGTACGCGAATGCCGCCGACAATGAAGTCGGCCCCGGCTCGCACCGTCACCACCTGGGATTGGGCCGCTGGCGGCAGCTGGTCGCGCATCGCCTGCGCCAGCGCGGCCGGCGCGTAGAGCTCCAGGATGGAATTCGCCTCCAGCGCGGCGGCAATGGCCGGCTGGTCGGCATGGTCAGCATGCTCATGGGTGACCAGCACGGCACTGATGCCGTCGAACGCGTCGTCAAGCTGCGAAAATCCGCCCGGATCCAGCAAGACCTTGCCGTCGATCGTGCTCGCTTCCAAGCAGGAATGGCCCCTAAGTTTGATGCGCATATCCTTAGCGTAGGCTCAGCGCCCCGCCCATGCCAGAGCCAGACACGCATTGCAACGCAAAGTTGGCTAAAATTGAGGGAAACCGCAGGTGATTGGCCCAGTTCGCTGGCACGTCGCCGGTCCGCAACAAACTCAAGGAATGGTGCACGTCGATGTCCCAGCCAGAAACCCGGGTCACCAAGCAGCGCCTGGCCGTCACCGAGGCACTGGGCGAGGTCGATGATTTCGCCACCGCCCAGCAGTTGCATCGCTGGCTGCAGGATTCGGAGAAGAAGGTTTCGCTGGCCACCGTGTACCGCCTGCTGCAGTCCATGGCCGACGATGGCCTAGTCGATGTGCTGCGCAGCGGAGATGGCGAAGCCCGCTTCCGCCAGTGCGTCACCGAGGTCCACCACCATCATCTGGTCTGCCGCGTTTGCTCCAAGACCGTCGAGGTACTAGCCCCTTCCGTCGAGCGCTGGGCCGCTCGGGTTGCCGCGGAGCACGACTTCTCCGATCCCGAGCACACCGTGGAAATCTACGGCCTCTGCGCCGACTGCCGTGCCAAAGCCAAGGCTGGCGCCCCCGCTGCCTCGTAGCCCTTCCGCTGCCTGGACCTGGGTCCAGCGGACTGTTCGGCGCCCCAAGAATTCGGTAATCCCCAGCTGAATTATTCGAAGACATATTCGAACAATGGGCGTATACTAGTACTATGTTCCAAGCAAAGGCGCACGGAAACAGCCTAGCCCGCCCAGCAGATCAGCCGGATTTCGAATCCCACCTGATCCAGCTGCAGAACGACCTGTCATGGTTCCATGACCACGGCGGCAAGGCTGCGTGCGCCCGGGTTATCGAGTCCGTCGAAGGACTGGTCTCATCCTTGCGCTATCAGCAAGCCGGCCTGGCTCACCAGTTGGAGAAGGAAGTCCTGCGCGAGAATGAAGAGCGCGGCACCAACATCGATGACCAGGTCCGCGGAGCGGCCAGCCGCGTTGCCATCGCCCGCAAGCAGACTCAACGCGGTTCCAGGAACTACCTGGCCAATTGCCGCATCCTCTTCGAGGACACCCCGAATATCGCTGCCGCATTTTCCCGTGGTGAATTCACCGAAGCGCAGATCAATGCAATGCTCACCCCGCTGCAGGAAGTCCGGCCATTGCGCCGCAACGAGTTCGATGCGATCTACGGGCAGAATCCAGACATGTTCGAATCCATGGGCCCCAAGCGCATCAAGGAAACGGTCACCAGCTTCACGATCAAGTACGCATCGGATCGGGAAGACAAGAAGCTGAAGGAAGCCAACCAGCAACGCTACGTTCGCTTCCGCACCGATCGGGAAGCAGGGTGCGTCTTCCTCCAGGCCCGTTTGCCTATCGTTGGCGGAACCGGATTGCAGATGACGCTGCGAAACCAGTCATGCAGGATCAAGCGCAAGGGCGATGCCCGCACCCGCACCCAGATCCAGGCCGACCTGCTGGCCCGCTACATGTTCTTCGATGAAAACAATGAGCAGAAGATCAACGTCCAGCTCGGACTGGTCATGACCGATAGAGCACTGTTCATGGGTGATCGCGAACCGGCCTACTTGGAAGGCTACGGCTTCATCCCCGCGCAGACCGCGCGGGAACTCATTGGCGGCCACCAGATTCCCAATGAACTGACCTTCGCGGAAATGGAAGCCGAACTCACCCCCGAGAATATTGAGCGGATCGAAGTGATGACGGAGATAACTCGTCTCTACACCGCTCCCGGGGACCAGGAACTGATCGCGATGGATTCCAAAGCCCGGATCTTCCCGGATAAGCTCAAGAGGTTCATCGGGATTCGCGATCGGCATTGCCGAACGCCCTTCTGCGACGGGCTGGTCGAAGAAACAGACCACGTGCTCCAGTATGCACGTGGCGGCAAGACGACCGTGGCCAATGCCTCGGGCCGTTGCGCGACCTGCAATAAGGCGAAGCAGGCCGACGGCTGGTACGAGTACACCGCTTTCCGCGATCGGCACTCGATGATAATCTGTCCGGGCTCGGCGATGTCCTATCGATCCACCGCGCCACCGGCAACTGGATCCATGCACAAGCCATTCCCGCAACTAATGCGCGACTCGAAATGGTTCGCTGATTTCAAGGAACGGCTCACCAGGCCCGACGGACCAGGAACTACTGAAACCTAGGCAGCGGCGCGCGTTCTGCCGCGCAGCCCCTCACCTTTCTGCAATTTACCGCACGAGGGCCAGCCCCGGACCCGACAGGCCCACCGCGTGCTTGCCTCGGCCTGAAACCAGCATCAGCAGTTCAAGGCGCGGTCCTGCAATCTGCGGGCCGATGCCCAGCCGGAAGCCTTCGTCGTCGCTGCACAGCTGGACCCTGCTCGCTAATTCCTTGGCACCCCCAATACCTTGCGGCGTGGCTGCCTGGTATTTGATTGCTGGCTCCAGGGATTCTGGAGGATAGGCCCGTTTCAGGCCCACAGCACGACGAATGTCTTCCCCATGGGCAATTTCCTCCACCAACCTGCTGGCAAGCGGAACCGGTGGAGTGGCCCGCAAAGCCGCGACCTCGACGAGCCGGCGCAATGTCCCATCGGGAGTTGCGGCCTTCTCGGCGGCCACGCCATTGTCGTTCTGGCGGTCCAAGCTGAATCCGGCCTTGGCCATCCCGGCAAGCAGGCGGAAGAAAGTCGCACGCGCGTTATCTGCCAAATGAGCAGCCACGTCATGGACGCTCCACCCATCGCACAAGGAGGGAACTTCCCACTGATCCGGATCCAAAGTTCCCAGATCATCGATCAGGGCCAGGCGTTCGGCATGCACCAAAAGCCAGATCTCACTGGCTGGAATTTTGCTCATGCTCCAGCTTGGAGGTTCGGCTGCCGGCTAGTCAACCAAGCCCGGAACCAGCGGACGCGTGCTGGCCGAAATGCAGCTCCTAGACTTGGTGGCGGCGAGGGGAACGCACCGCTTCGATTCCACGGCAGACCACATAGATCACGAACGAAATCGTGGTCACATACGGACTGATCGGCAAGGAACCAGCCAGGGCAAGAAGGATGCCGCCCACGACAGCCAGTTCCGCGAACACGATGGAGAGCACGACGGTGATGACCGGATTGGAGCTCACGCGCATGGCGGCTGCGGCGGGCGTGATCAGCAGCGCCAGCACCAGCAAGGCACCGACCACTTGAATCGTCACCGCTACAGCCAGCGCCAGGATCATCATGAAGACGATGGACAGGCCAGCAGTGCGCACGCCCCGGGCATTGGCAACCACCGGGTCCACCGAAGCGAAGGTCAGCGGACGCCAAATAACCAGCAGCGCGATCACTACCACCGCCGAAAGGACCAGCATTCCTGTCAATTGCACGTCATCCACGGCCACGATCTGGCCGGTCAGCAGGCCAAACTTGTTGGCGCTTCGCCCCTCATACAGCGACAGGAACAAGATGCCCAGGCCAAGGCCGAAAGGCATCAGCACGCCGGTGATGGAATTCCGATCCCTGGCCCGGGTTCCGAGAATGCCAAGGATCAGCGCCGCGATCATGGACCCGAACACCGAGCCAGTCACCACGTCGGCGCCGATGAGCAAGGCGAAGGCCGCCCCCGCAAAGGACAGCTCAGCGATGCCGTGCACGGCGAAAGCCATGTCCCGCATCATGATGAAGATGCCGATCAGACCGCCAACCACGCCCAAAACTGCACCGGCAATCAGGGAATTGGTCACCAGCGGAAGCAGCAGTCCGTAATCCTGGAAGTTGAACGCCTTCTCGATGAGATCCGAAAAGTCCATGTCCTGCTCCTACTTTCCGGTCTCTAGATCGATTTCTTCAACGTGGTCGTGCCCATCGGCTGGCAATGCCCGATTGCCATCGCCCGAGACCACCACGATGCGGCCATTGACCCGCAGCACCTCGACCGGAGCACCGTAAAGTTCGGTGAGCACCGCAGACTGCATGACTTCATCCACGCTGCCCAGATGGAAGCGGCCTTCGGCCAGGTACAAGACGCGGTCGACATAGGGCAGGATCGGGTTGATCTCGTGCGTCACGAAGACTACCGCGCTGCCGCGCTCTGCGGCCTGGCGGTGTATCACTTCGCTGATCGCCTGCTGGTGATTGAGGTCCAGGGAGAGCAGCGGCTCGTCGCATAGCAGGACCCGGGGATCACTGGCCAAAGCCTGCGCTGCGCGCAGGCGCTGCTGCTCGCCTCCGGAAAGGTCGGACACCGCACGGTTGGCGTAGGCGGTAGCGCCGACCAGTTCCAGCAGTTCGTCGACCTTGTTGCGCACGGCCCTGCGGGCCACGCGAATTCCGGGCCGGGTTCCATCCAGTCCCAGTGCGACCAGATCGCGAGCGCGCAGGGGAACGTTGTCCCCGAAGGGGCGCTGCTGCGGGATCAACCCTACGGCAGCCGATCCCCGGCGCACGGCCTCCCCTGCAATCGAGACCCTGCCTCGATTAAGCGCGGTGGTGCCGAGCATCGTGTTGATGAAGCTGGTCTTGCCCGAGCCGTTGGGCCCTAGAACTGCAAGGAACTCCCCCGCCGCTATGGATAGGTTGAGTTCATCCCAGAGCACGCGGGAGCCATAGGCAAGGCGCGCGTCTTCAAACCTGACGATGGGGGTTTCTGTCATTGACTGCTTTCTGGATTGCGCTGGCTGAGGATGGGCCGGCAACGAAAAACTGCGGCACCCGCAATGGGCGCCGCAGTCAATCGTATCAGTTGCGAGTCATTCGCAATATGCACTCTGGGGTGAGCTTGAGCTAATTTGCCCTTTTTTCGCTGCGAGGCGGGTTGACGCGTTTTCGCGTGGTATCGGTGATTTCACCGACCAGCACCTCGATCACGTCCTCCAGGAAGAGCACGCCGAGCGTTGCCCCCGACTCGTCGACAACCGCCGAAAGGTGGTTGCCTTCCTGCCGCATCGCTTCCAGGGCGGCCTCGATTTCGGTGTCCTGCTCCAACCGGCCCAGCGGGTGCAATGGCAAATCAAGCAGTGGCTGCGTGGAGTGGGCATCATCGATGAGCATCACGTCCTTCACATGCCAGTAGCCCACCGGAACCTCGTTCTTGGTGATCACCATGCGCGAGAAACCGGTCTTGCCGACCTTCTTCTCGAAGGCGCGCGCGGTGGTCTGCCCGTATTCCAAGGTGAACAGGTCATCCAGCGGAACCATGCAGCTGCGCGCGGTAACCGAGGAGAATTCCAGCGCTTTGGTCAAGCGTGCGGCATCGTCCTCATCCAGCGCGCCTTCCTCGGATGAAGCATCGATGATCGATCGGACTTCAGCGGCGGTATACGAGCTGGCCACCTCGTCCTTCGGTTCGATACCGAAGGCGTGCAGCACCAGGTTCGCCACGCCATTGAGCGACGCCGTAATCGGCTTGAGCACCTTGGACAGGCCGACCAGTGGCATGGCCAGCAGCAGCACGGCCTTGTCCGCAACGGAAACCGAAATGTTCTTCGGCACCATTTCGCCGAAGGTCACGTGCAGGAAGGTCACCACGATCAAGGCAATCAGGAACGCTACGGTGTCCGCAGCTGATTCGGCCATGCCGATCATGGTCAGCGGTTCGGCCAGCAGGTGGTGGATCGCCGGCTCCGAAATATTCAGGATCAGCAGCGAGCAAACGGTAATGCCCAACTGGCACACCGCGAGCATGATCGAAACATGCTCCATGGCGTACAGCGCGATCTTTGCCCGCTTATTGCCCTCGTCGGCTAAGGGTTCAATCTGCGAACGACGCGCACTCATCACCGCGAATTCGCCGGCAACGAAGAAGGCATTGCCAGCCAGCAGCACAATCAGCCAGACCAGGCCCATGAAGTCATTCATTGCCATCCTCCTGCACTGCTGGTTCGAAACGAACCTGCGAGATGCGGCGGCCATCGAGCTCGGTCACCGTGAAGGCGCCATGCTCGGTGGCGACGCGGTCATTGAGTTCAGCCAAGCGGCCCAGTTCGGCGAGCATGAAGCCGCCGATGGTTTCGTAGGTCGACTCTTCCGGGATGACGTCCGTATCGAAGTTCTCGTTGATCTGGTCCGGGCGGTACATGCCCGGGAACAGCCAGTTGCCGTCGGGCTGGGTGACCGCTTCTTCCTCGTCCTCGTCGTGCTCATCGGAAACTTCGCCGACGATTTCTTCGACCAGGTCTTCAAGGGTCACCAGTCCAGCGGTTCCACCGTATTCGTCCATCACGATCGCGACCTGGAATTCGGCGGCGCGCAACTGCTCAAGCAGCACATCCAGGTGAATGGTTTCCGGAACGTACAGCGCGTCGCGGGCGAACTCGCCCACCTGCAGCGCTGCGCGGCGTTCACGGGGCACCGAGACAATTGCCTTGACGTGGCAGATGCCCTGGATTTCATCGGTGGATCCGGTGGTGACCGGGAAACGCGAGAAGCCGGTGTCCGCGCTGACCTCGATCAGCTCGGAAAGGGCCGCCTCGGAATCGATGGTGGACATCGAGGTTCGCGGGGTCATCACGTCGGCGGCGGTGCGCTCGGAGAATTCAATGGTGGATTCCACGAAGCGAGCGGTCTGCACATCCAAGGTGCCCAGCTGAGCCGAACGGCGGACCAGCGATGCCAGTTCCTGCGAGGAGCGGGCCGCGGAGATTTCTTCCTTGGCTTCGAGTCCGAAGAACTTGCGCAGTACCGCATTCGAGAAGCCGTTGAGCACGATGATGGCCGGCTTGAAGACTGCGGTGAAAACCAGCTGCGGGCGGGCCAGCAGCTTGCCAACCTTCATCGCCTGGGCAATTGCCATGTTCTTCGGGACCAGTTCGCCGATCAGCATCGAAAGCAAGGTGGCAACGACCATCGAGATCACCACGGCAATGGCCAGCGAACTTGCGGCCGGAATGCCGAATTGTTCCATCAACGGCTCGAGCAGCGCGCTCATTGCGGGTTCAAGCACGTAGCCGGTCAGCAGCGTGGTCAGCGTAATGCCCAGCTGGCAGCTGGACAGCTGGGTAGAAAGGGAGGTGAGGCACTGCAGCAGCGGCTTGGCGCCACGCTCGCCGTCATTAACGGCACGCTGCACGGTGCTTTTATCCAGGGCAACCAGGGAGAATTCCACGGCCACGAAGAAGCCGGTGCCGAGAATCAGCAGCAGGCCGAAAAGTATTGAGAGCCATTCCATAGGCGTTTACCGCCGCCTATTCACTGGCGTGCGAAGTTCAGTTCCAGTGCCGACAGGGCGGCAACTAGAAGGCTCCAAAAGGGAGGCGGAACTTCCTGAACATGGACTGTTGTGGCCGGCACTGCGCCCTTGGGCGGCACACCGGCTTGGAGAGTGGGATTCCATAGTGCGAATTAGTCTATCGAACGAAGGGCCATTGCGCACCACTTCGACACATGCTCGCCCAGCGGTGCTTTGGATACGCTGAACGGCATGTTAGGCGCAACACTTTCGTGACATTACATACGTGCCGTGGCCAAGTGGGCGGAAAAGTCACTAGACTGGTGCGCAGGTCTAGAAATCTTGTGGGCCGCAGTGGTCGTATCACGTCCTCGAAAGACCACCGGCTCAAGCTAGAACAACGTAGAAATCAGGGAAGAGGCGTTGCACGTGCCAGAGCAAGCACACCACCGACTTACTGAAGAGTTTGGTGGAAACGAGTGGCTAGTTGACGAGCTGTTCGAACAGTATCTCGTCGACAAGAACTCGGTAGATAAGAAATGGTGGGATATTTTCGAATCTCTCGCCGCCGAAAAGAAGGCACCAGCAGCACCGGCAGCGCAGCCGGCGCCAGCAGCGGCAGCACCTGCCGCTGGGTCTGCAGCCAACGGGCAGGGCGCGCCACGCGCCGCAGCCCAGGCCCGTGCCTCCGAACCAGCACCGGCTGCCAAGGCAGCACCAGCTCCGGCCGCTGAAGCCAAGAAGGCCGAGCCAGCACCGAAGACTGCGCCGATCCCGGCACAGGCTCCGAAGGCTACGCCGTCCACCGAACTTTTCGGTGAGGAAAAGCGCACCCCGCTGCGTGGACCAATGAAGGCCATCGCAACCAACATGGATGCCTCCCTCACCGTGCCTACCGCCACCACCGTGCGTGCCGTACCGGCCAAGGTGATGATCGACAACCGCATTGTCATCAACAACCACCTCAAGCGCGCTCGCGGCGGCAAGATCTCCTTCACACACCTGATCGGCTTCGCCGTGATCCGTGCGCTGAAGCAGATCCCGTCGATGAACGTCACCTACGACGTGATCGACAAGAAGCCAACTGCGATCCAGCCAGCCCACGTGAACTTCGGCATCGCGATCGACATGCCGAAGCCGGATGGCACCCGCATGCTGGCCGTGCCGAACATCAAGGCTGCCGAGACCCTGAGCTTCAACGAGTTCTGGGCCACCTACGAAGACCTGATCAAGCGCGCCCGCGGCAACAAGCTGACCGCTGACGACTACGCAGGCACCACCGTTTCGCTGACCAACCCAGGCGGCATCGGCACCGTTCACTCGGTTCCACGCCTGTCCAAGGGCCAGGCCGCGATCATCGGCGTTGGCGCACTGGAATACCCGGCAGAGTACCGCGGCTCCTCGGAGAAGACCGTGGCCGCCCTGGGTATCGGCAAGCACATCACCCTGACCTCCACCTACGACCACCGCGTCATCCAGGGTGCAGGTTCGGGCGAATTCCTGAAGCTGGTCGAGTCGCTGCTGCTGGGCGAGCAGGGTTTCTACGACGAGATCTTCGAGCAGCTGCGCATCCCTTACGAGCCGGTTCGCTGGGCCGTTGACAACCAGGTCGACATCGACCTGCAGGTCAACAAGGTTGCCCGCATCCAGCACCTGATCAACTCCTACCGCGTGCGCGGCCACCTGATGGCCGATACCAACCCGCTGGAATACGTCCAGCGCAAGCACCCGGACCTGGACATCAATTCCTACGGCCTGACCCTGTGGGATCTGGACCGCGAATGGCTGGCCGGCGGCCTGGGCGGCAAGGACCGCGGCCTGCTGCGCGACATCCTCGGCGTGCTGCGCGATGCCTACTGCCGCACCATCGGCACCGAGTACATGCACCTGCAGAACCCCGAAGAGCGCGAATGGTTCCAGGCCAAGCTGGAATCCGGCTACGCCAAGCCAAGCCGCGAAGAGCAGCTGCGCATCCTGTCGAAGCTGAACTCCGCCGAGGCTTTCGAGACCTTCCTGCAGACCAAGTTCGTCGGCCAGAAGCGCTTCTCGCTGGAAGGCGGCGAATCGCTGATTCCACTGCTGGATGCGATCATCTCCGACGCAGCCGACGAGCAGCTGGACGAGGTCGCGATCGGCATGGCCCACCGCGGCCGCCTGAACGTGCTGACCAATATCGCCGGCAAGACCTACGCACAGGTCTTCCGCGAATTCGAAGGCACCGCAACCCCGGGCTCGGTCCAGGGTTCGGGCGATGTGAAGTACCACCTGGGCACCGAGGGTTCGTACACCTCGGATGCGGGCAACCAGACCAAGATCTACCTGGCTGCCAACCCATCGCACCTGGAAGCAGTCGATCCAGTGCTCGAGGGCATCACCCGCGCCAAGCTGGACCGCCTGAACCAGAAGAACACCGTGCTGCCGATCCTGGTCCACGGCGATGCCGCATTCGCCGGCCAGGGCGTGGTCTCCGAGGTACTGGCCATGAGCCAGCTGCCCGGCTACAAGACCGGCGGCACCGTCCACGTGATCGTGAACAACCAGATCGGCTTCACCACCGCGCCGAGCTCCTCGCGCTCCTCGGTGTACGCAACCGACGTTGCACGCACCGTGCAGGCTCCGATCTTCCACGTCAACGGGGATGACCCGGAGGCAGTGGTGCACGTGGGCCAGCTGGCCTTCGAGTACCGCCAGAAGTTCGGCAAGGACGTCGTCATCGACCTGGTGTGCTACCGCCGCCGCGGCCACAACGAGGGCGATGACCCTTCGATGACCCAGCCGATCATGTACAACCTGATCGAAGCCAAGCGCTCGACCCGCAAGCTGTACACCGAGGCCCTGGTAGGCCGCGGCGACATCACGCAGGAAGAAGCCGAGAACGTGCTGGCCGAGTACAAGGAGAACCTGGAGCGCATCTTCGCCGAGACGCATGCCGCCCAGACTTCGCCGATCCCGATCATCACCCCGGGCTCGACCATCAACGACCTGGAGAAGCCCTTCGCCCAGGCTGCCGACGAGAACACCGTCGACGGCGCACGCGGCTCGGCCATCACCGCCCAGACGCTGGCGAAGATTGGTGCCGCCCACCTGGATATCCCGGCCGGCTTCACCATGCATACCAAGCTGAAGTCGCTGCTCGAGCGCCGCGAGAAGATGTCCCGCGAAGGCGGCATCGACTGGGGCTTCGCAGAACTGGCAGCCCTGGGCACCTTGACCATGGAAGGCGTGCCGGTCCGCCTGGCAGGCCAGGACTCGCGCCGCGGCACCTTCGTGCAGCGCCACGCAGTCTTCCACGACCGCGAGAACGACACCGAGTGGTACCCGCTGCACCACCTGGCCGAAGACCAGGCACCGCTGTGGATCTACGACTCCCTGCTCTCCGAATACGCCGCGCTCGGCTTCGAGTACGGCTACTCGGTAGAACGCCCGGATGCACTGGTCATGTGGGAAGCGCAGTTCGGCGACTTCGTCAATGGCGCGCAGACCGTGATCGACGAGTTCATCTCCTCCGCAGAGCAGAAGTGGTCGCAGTCCTCCTCGCTGGTCATGCTGCTGCCGCACGGCTACGAAGGCCAGGGCCCGGACCACTCCTCGGCCCGCATCGAGCGCTTCTTGCAGCTGTGCGCCGAGAACAACATGGTCGTTGCCCAGCCTTCCACCGGTGCAAACCACTTCCACCTGCTGCGCCGCCAGGCCTACGCCCGTCCGCGCAAGCCGCTGATCGTCTTCACCCCGAAGCAGCTGCTTCGCCTGAAGGCCGCGGCCAGCTCGGTAGAGGACTTCACCACCGGAGGCTTCCGCGAGGTCATCGGCGATGCGTCGATCACCGATGCGAACGCCGTGGACAAGGTGCTGCTGTGCTCGGGCCGCGTCTACTACGATCTGCTGGCCGCTCGCACCAAGGCGAACGACACCAAGACCGCACTGGTACGCGTCGAGCAGCTCTACCCGGCTCCGGCCGAGCAGATCGCTGCCGAACTGGCCAAGTACCCGAACGCCGAGGTGGCTTGGGTCCAGGACGAGCCTGCGAACCAGGGTCCATGGCCGTTCTTCGGCTTGTACGTTGCACCGGCACTGGAGCAGAAGATCACCTTGATCTCCCGCCCGGCATCGGCTGCGACCTCCGCTGGCAATGCAAAGCGCCACGACGCAGAAAACGCAGTGCTGATCCAGCAGGCTTTCGCCCGCTAGACCGCATCGCCTGAACGCTGCTGGCCAACTGTTGCCGGCGAACTATCCGGGGGTTCCACCTCGGAGGTTCGCCGGCAACAGCGCTTTAACCCCGGTGCTGGTTTTTCGCAGGGAATTGTGGGGTTTAACCAATGACCGCCTCCCCCGATGCCAGCGTTCCGACTGCTAAGGTGGGGAGCGATTCATCATTTTTGAGCCAACGAAAGGTCGCCCAGTTGGAGTTACGCACAATCCGAATTACCGCAATCGGAGATGAGCTACTGGCCGGACATGGCGACCCGCGGGGCCTGGGCTGGTTCGGCCGCGTCATGGCCCGCACCCAGGATCCGGCCCTGCGCCTGCAGTCCTTCGTCCTGGCTTCCCCGGCCGAGGGATCCGAAGCGCTGGCCGAACGCTGGCTGGGGGAAGCCTCCCGCCGATTCAGCGACCAATACGAAAACCGCCTGGTCATCGCGCTCTCGGACCGCGACGTCGATCTGGATGTCACCACCGCGCGCAGCCGGCTGAACCTGGCCAACATCCTGGATTCGGCTTCGCAGATGAACATCAAGGCCTTGCTGGTCGGCCCGGCCCCGGGCCTGGATGATGCGCGCAACCAGCGCGTGGCAGAACTGAACCGCGTCTACTCGGATGTGGCGCTGCGCCGCAACCACCACTACGTCGACACCTTCACGCCCCTGCGTTCCCATGCCCAGTGGCGTGCCGATCTGAACGCTTCCGGCGGGGTGCCCGGCCAGGCAGGCTACGGGCTGATGGCCTGGCTGGTGCTGCACCGCGGCTGGTATTCCTGGCTGGAGTTGCCTGAGCCAGGCGAGGGCTAGGGACCGCCGGTCCGTTAGGAAAATCGGCCGGAAGTGTGAAAGACTATGAGCCGGCCCGAATTTTCGGGAAGCAATATTGTTCCCTCTAAGGAGTCACCATGTCGAAGCGCGCTCGTAAGCGTCGCGATCGCAAGCGTGGCGGTGCCAACCACGGCAAGCGCCCAAACAGCTAAGCGAAGCGAACAAAAAAAGAACCCCGTACCCTTCGAGATCAACTCGGAAGATACGGGGTTTCTCTTTGCCGTGCTAGTGGCCTGATTCCACGCGGATCTGCGAGATTCGCGCGATGATGCTGGCCTTCAAGGTCTGCGGGGCATGCTCCTGGCAGCTGCGGCGCACCACCGAGCGGATGATGCACTCCAGATCGTACTGCTCGGTGCATTCCGGGCAGCCATCCAGGTGGGACTTGACCTCCTTGAGGTCATCGAGCGTCAGCGCTCCGTCGAGGTACTCGTAGATGCGGACGATGCGGTCATCGGCGCAATCACCCATTGAATTGCAATCCATCTTATTTCGCTCCTCGGTCAGCCTTGGCGGCACTCTTGCTCTGGGTGCCGGTGGCGATCCCACGATCTGCTGCGTAATCGGCCAGCAGTTCCCTCAAGTTCTTGCGTCCGCGATGCAACCGGGACATCACGGTGCCGATCGGCACGCCCAGGATCTCGCTGGCTTCCTTGTAGCTGAAGCCCTCGACATCCACGAAGTAGACGGCCATGCGGAAATCCTCGCCGATCGACTGCAGCGCGGCTTTCACATCCGAATCCGGAAGGTGGTCCAGCGCCTCGGCCTCGGCCGAGCGCAAGCCGGTCGGCGAATGCTCCATGGCCTGGGCCATCTGCCAATCCTCGACCGTATCGGTGGAAGTGCGCAGCGGCTCGCGCTGGCGCTTGCGGTACAAATTGATGTACGTGTTGGTCAGGATGCGGTACAGCCAGGCCTTCAGGTTGGTGCCCGGCTTGTACTGGTGGAAGGCGGAATAGGCCTTGGTGTAGGCCTCCTGCACCAGATCCTCGGCATCCGACGGGTTGCGCGCCATGCGCAGGGCAGCCGAATAGAGCTGGTCCACGTATTGCATCGCGTCACGCTCGAAGCGTTCGCGGCGCTGCTGCTCGGACTCGGAGGCCGCATCGGGCAAATTCTCGTCCACACTCTTGTTGTTCATCACTGCCGAGTCTACGCGTTCGAACGGCTTTATGCGCGTGCCAGCGCGGGCCCGGGCCGGCCGCGGTTGCTCGGCGACGGCGCAAGCGGTGCCGCCGGCGTTTGAAGTGTCCTGTCGTATCGTCACAGTAGGTATAACCAGCGGAGCTAAAGCCTTATTCCCGCACCGATCTCGGCTAGAATTAGGCAGTGGGCGCACAGTACTTGCGGTACTGCCAGCGGCCCCGAATTGAAGCCTCGAGCCTAAGGATCTACCAATCAGCACTGCAAGCGCCCCCGGGAGCCCCCTCGATCAGCTGCACGACGCAGAAAAGAACTGGTGGGCAGCGCCCTATGCCGCCACCGGACTGGATGCAACCGTCCCGGTGCCAGCTTCGAAGTCGCTGACCAACCGGTATCTGATCCTTGCGGCCCTGGCCTCCTCGCCATCCACGATCCACAACACGCTGATCAGCCGCGACACCGAGCTGATGCTCAGCGCCCTGGCCGGATTCGGGGTCGGGATCAAGCGCACCGAGCAGGCCGACGGCTCCACCACCGTGGACATCACCCCGGGCCAGCTGGCCGCCGGACCGCTGGCGATCGACTGCGGCTTGGCCGGCACGGTGATGCGCTTCGTTCCCCCATTGGCTGCCGTCGCCGGCGCCAAGGTGGCCTTCGACGGCGACGCCGCGGCCCGCGTGCGGCCCATGGCCCCGGTACTGGACGCGCTGGCAGCCCTGGGCGCCCGCATCGACTACGCCGGAACCACCGGCATGCTGCCCTTCACCATTGACGCCAGCGAGCTGAAGCAGGATGCCGAAGTGGTCATCGACGCGTCGGGCAGCTCCCAGTTCATCTCCGCGCTGCTGCTGGTTGGCCAGGCACTGCCCGGCGGGCTGAAGCTGCGCGCCGCGCCGGGGCCTATCGCTTCCCCGGACCACATCGCGATGACCGTCCAGACCCTGCGCGATTTGGGCGTAGAGGTAAGCGTCGATGCCGACGCGCGCGGCTGGAGCATCGCCCCGGGCCAGCTGGCGGGCTTCACCGTCACCGTGGAACCGGACCTGTCCAACGCCGGGCCGTTCCTGGCCGCCGCGCTGGCGAGCCACGGCACCGTGCGCGTGCCCTTCTGGCCTGCCCGGACCACCCAGGTCGGCGGCAAGTGGGTAGAAATACTGGCCGCGATGGGAGCGGAAGTCAGCCACGGCGGCGATGGCGTGCTCACCGTGCGCGGAACCGGAGTCATCCGCGGCATCGACTACGCCGATGCCTCCGAGCTGGCCCCTACCCTGGCAGCACTGTGCGTGCTGGCCGATTCGCCGAGCAAGCTGACCGGCATCGGGCACCTGCGCGGCCATGAAACCGATCGTCTGGCCGCGCTGGAAACCGAATTGTCCAAGGTGGGCGCCAGAATCACCGCCACCGCGGACGCCCTGGAAATCGTTCCCGGAACCCTGCAGGCAGCGGATATCGATTCCTACGAGGACCACCGCATGGCGACCGCCGGTGCCCTGCTGGGCCTGGCCATCGACGGGGTGCGCGTGGAAAACATCGCCACCACCGCCAAGACCATGCCGGATTTCCCGCAGCTATGGTCCCGCATGGCGGCTACCGCAAAGGGCCAGGGCTAATGCGCTACTCCGACTACGACGAATCCTCGGTCCGCGTCCGCCCCAACAAGAAGGGCAGCCGTCCGCGCACCAAGGACCGCCCGGCCTACGAACAGGCGGTCATCGGCCGCATCATCACCGTGGACCGCGGCCGCTACACTGCAATCCTGGATGAGGACACCGCCACGGAGCGCATCGTCATCGCCGCCCGGGCCCGCGAGCTGCGCCGCCAGGCGATCGTGCCCGGGGACCTGGTGGGACTGGTGGGCGACACCTCCGGAAAGCCCGATACCCTGGCCCGGCTGATCCGCATCGAAGAGCGCACCACGCTGCTGCGCCGCAGCGCCGACGACACCGACGCCACCGAGCGCGTGGTCGTGGCCAATGTGGACAAGCTGGTCATCGTCGTGGCCGCCGCGAATCCCGAGCCGCGCACCGGCTTCGTGGACCGCGCGCTGGTCGCCGCCTTCGACGCCGGCATCCAGCCGGTGCTGTGCGTGACCAAAGCGGATGTGAAGGATCCGGCCGACTTCCTCAAGCACTACGAGGGACTGGAGTTCCCCGTGGTCATCTCCCGTACCACCACTGCCGACGCCTCCGGTGTGGACGCGCGCGGCGCCGACGGTTCCAGCGCCCGGCTGGATGCCGGCGCGCTGGCCGAATTCGAAGAGATCCTCTCCGGCTGCGTCTCGGTAGTGCTGGGCCACTCCGGAGTAGGCAAGTCCACCCTGGTCAACGCCCTGACCGGTTCGACCCGCGCCACCGGGCACGTCAACGCGGTCACCGGCCGCGGACGCCATACCTCTTCCAACGCCCTGGCCCTGCGCCTGGGCGAAACCCCTGGATCCTGGCTGATCGACACCCCTGGCATCCGTTCTTTCGGGCTGGGACTGGTGGACCGGGACAATATCCTGGCCGCCTTCGAGGACCTGGCAGAAATCGCCACCGGCTGCCCGCGCGGTTGCACCCATGCCGCCGGCGAGGCGGGCTGCGCGCTGGAAGCCTGGGCCGAAAATGCCGAAGGCACCCAGGCCGCAGACCGGTTGGCCTCCTACCGCCGGCTGGTCACCACCGAGGAAACCACGCACGAAAAGGAGCTCGGCGCGCTCTAGGCGCCCGCAACACCATGGCTGAATACACCCTGCAGCAAGATCTCGACTTCGCCCTGGCCCTGGCCGGGAAGGTCGACGCCTTCACCCTGGCCCGCTACGGCGCCAACGACCTGGTGGTCGAATCCAAGCCGGACATGACCCCGGTCTCCGACGCCGACCGCGGCGCCGAGCAGCTGATCCTGGCCGAACTGGCCGCCCACCGTCCCGATGATTCGGTGCTCGGCGAAGAATTCGGCGTGCACGGCACCGGCTCCCGGCGCTGGGTCATCGACCCGATCGACGGCACCAAGAACTTCGTGCGCCGCGTACCCGTCTGGGCCACGCTGATCGCGCTGGAGATCGACGGCGAACCGGTGCTGGGAGTCATCTCCGCCCCGGCCATGACCCGCCGCTGGCACGCCGCGAGCGGCCTGGGCGCGTTCGTCACCGAACCGGGTGCCACGGCCGGTACCACCGCCACCCGCCAGATCAAGGTCTCCTCGGTGAGCGAGCTGTCTGACTCCTCACTGGCCTACGCCTCGCTGAACGGCTGGAAGGAGGCCGGCAAGCTCGAGGGCTTCCTGGAACTGCTGGATACCGCGTGGCGCACCCGCGGCTACGGGGATTTCCTGTCCTACGCGCTGCTGGCCGAAGGCGCGGTCGACGCGGCCTTCGAACCCGAACTGGAGCTCTACGACATGGCCGCCCTGGTGCCGGTGGTACGCGAAGCCGGGGGCCGCTTCACCTCGGTGGCCGGGGAAGAGGGCTGCCATGGCGGCAACGCCCTGGCCACCAACGGCAAGCTGCACGAGGCGATCCTTCCCTACCTGAACCGCAGCTAGGCAGCGCGAGGACGATGGCAACTGCACGACGCGGGCCGGCCGGGCTGACCACCAGCGAAGAGGACTACCTCAAGGCGGTGTACCTGCTCACCGAATGGGAAGACACCGAAGTGGGCACCGGCGCCCTGGCCGACCAGCTGGGCTTGTCCCCTGCCTCGGCCACCGCCATGGTGCAGAAGCTCGCAGCCAAGCACCTGGTCCATCACGTGCCGCGCGGAGCCATTACGCTCAGCGGCACCGGCCGGCGCGAGGCCTTGCGCATGGTGCGCCGCCACCGCCTGCTGGAAACCTTCCTGCGCGATGAGCTGGGCTATGGCTGGGATGAGGTGCATAACGAGGCCGAGGCGCTGGAGCACACCGTCACCGACCGCTTCATCAACGCCCTGGAAGCCCGGCTGGGCCACCCGCGCCACGATCCGCATGGCGACGCGATTCCCAGCGCGGAAGGGGAACTGCCGGTCTCCGGGGCGATCCGGCTTGACCGCTTCTCCGGTGCCCGGGCCGTCATCGACCGGATCAGCGATGAAGACCCCCAGTTCCTGCGTCGTGCCGCCGCCCAGGGGCTGGTTCCCGGGGCGGTCATCGAATTGCCGCATCAGCTGGATTTCATTGAGGCTTCGCTGATCTGGGTGCGCAAAGCCTAGCGGCGTGCCGGCTGTGCAAGAATGAAAAGCAGCGACGCGCTGCCAGGTGCGCCCGGCTGCCAAAAGGGAGGGCCATTGGAGACACGACCGATCATCCTGGGCATCCCGGATCGCCTCGATCCCCACGTTCTGGCCGCAGCCGCAGACCTGGCCTGCGCGCTCGGAGCGCGGTTGCTTTGCGTCCATGTGGATCCCACCCGCTATCCGCTCGAAGAGCTTCCCGATGGCACCATCCGCAGCGCACCGCTGGATCCCGAATCCGGGGACGAAGCAATTGAGCGCTTCCCGGCACGGCTTCTGCAGCAACTCGAAGCCCAGCTCGGCGGATCGGGACTGCAATGGCAAGCGCATGCCGCGGCCGGTGGCCCCGGTCAGCAGCTGTCGCACCTAGCCCTGCAGCATGATGCGGCGCTGATTGTGCTCGGGGTTCGGGAGCGTTCCATGGCCAACACCATCCGGGAACTGCTCAACGGTTCGGTAGCGGTGCATCTGACCCATCGACAGCGCCATCCGGTGCTCCTCATCCCGCCACGCCGCGCAGAACAGATTCGCAATTCATGACCCGTCCGCCAACACCCATGGCCCAGCGCACCGCGCAGGGTTCCTTCCTCAACCCGCGTTTCCTGCTGCTGGTATTCCTTGGCGGCGCTGCCGGTACTGCCTGCCGCCAAGGCCTGGGCCTGCTGCTGCCAGATCCCGGCGGTTTCCCGCTCGCGATTTTCCTAGCCAACATGCTGGGGGCGTTCCTGCTCGGCCTGCTGCTCGAGGCGCTTTCGCATCCCGGCCACGACGAGCCCAAGCATCACCGGCTGCGGCTGCTGCTGGGCACCGGTTTCTTGGGCGGCTTCACGACCTACAGCGCGCTGGCCACCGGCAGCATGCAGATGTTCGCATCCGGCGCAGCGCTCCATGCCCTGGGCTATGCACTGTTCACGGTGTTCTTCGGTGCATTGGCAACCTGGTGCGGAATCGCCGCTGGGGCTAGGCGCATGGCCCGGAAATCGGGAGGGCTTCACTAGTGCTCTCCCCCGGCTTATTTCTTATCGTTGCGCTCTGCGGCGGCATTGGCGCCTGCCTGCGTTTCGTGCTCGATGCCCTGATCAAGCGGTGGCTTCCAGCCCCGCTGCCCTGGGGCACGATCCTGGTCAATCTCTCCGGCTCCTTCGCGCTGGGTGCGCTGACCGGGCTGATGGCCCAGCAGTTGTTGTCGGCGCAATGGCTTGCGGCCATAGGTTCAGGACTGCTCGGCGGCTACACGACGTTTTCGGCGGCCAGTTTCGAAACTGTCCGGCTGCTCCAGGCCGGCCGCCTCGCAGCCAGCCTGGCCAATGCATTGGGGACCCTCGCTGGAGCGGTGCTCGCGGCATTGCTCGGCTACCACGTCGCTGGGCTCTTCTAGCCGCAAACGAAAAAATGCCAAGCTTTTCGGCTTGGCATTCCATCAGTTCTAGCGTGCTGCCCGGCGTCCCTTGGGAACACCCGCTCGTGCCCGGCTCGGAACTTGCTTCGGTGGCTGCTTGGTTCGATCGTGCGGGACCACGTATCCGCCAGTGGCGATGACCAGAATGGCGCTGATGCCGGTCAACGCAAGCATTCCGATGGCCCAAATCTGCGATTGATCGTAGAAGGAATGGTCGACGCTCAGCCACAGCACGTAGGCTCCGATGAGGTAAATGATATGGACCAGGAGCAGACGGGTTCGCAGCCTCAACTTGATGACGGCTTTCGGCGAGAAGAAGATCGACCAGAGGATCAGCAGCGGGACAACTACTACAAGGATTGCTGGGATTGTCGGCCATGGGATGAAAGCGATAGCGGCTAGTGCCGCGGCGAAAAGCAATCCTACTTCCAAGAGGAAGGCAACTGCCGCATAGCTTGCTGAAAGGAAAGGCGATACCCGCTGGGAACTGTTTTTACCCATCGACTTCAATCTCACTCCGTTTCTGCACACGCTGTCGTTTCGAAAGCCTTGGACTTTCATTTCAAGTCTATGTGTAAATTCTCCATCCCGCGAACAGGCTCGCGATGTGACTGCGGACTCCGAAACAAACAAAAAGCTCCGGAGCCAGACCTATGGGCCTGGCTCCGGAGCTGGATATTGTGGAGATGGGGAGAATTGAACTCCCGTCCGATGTGGTGTTGCCAGGTCTTCTCCGGGCGCAGTTTGCTGCGGATTTTCTCTGCCCCAACCATCACGCAAACATGTGGTTGATCCGGGCACAGTTGCCTAAATGTGTATCCAGAAGCGGCAACATCCGCTGGATACATTGGCTATCTAAATGACGTTAGGAACAGGGGCGATAGCGTCCCCTGGCTAACGGACCGTCTGGCTGCTTAGGCAGCGAGAGCGAAGTCAGTGCGCTTTGATTCGGCACTTATTGGTTTGCAAAGGGCGTTTACGAGATAACTTTGCGTCCTCGGCCCGCTTCATCTGTCGCGACTCACACCGTCGAAACCGATCATCCCCGTATTTTGTTGTCAGTCCCGGTCTCCCGGGTACAACCACACCCTAGGGCGTGTCTACCAATCATAGCGCACTGCCCGGGTTTCCCCCAATGCGAAATGCGCCACAAGCTAGCCTTATGCGTTTCCGCGGTTGCGTTCGCGCATGGCACGCAACGCCTCGCGGTTATCCTGCTTTTCCCTCAAGGTCTGCCGCTTGTCGTATTCGCGCTTACCGCGGGCAACGCCGATCTCCAGCTTCGCCCGACCGGATTTGAAGTACAAGCTCAGCGGGACGACGGTCAGGCCGGCTTCACTGATTTTGCGTTCGATCTTGAGCAGTTCCTGGCGGTGCAGCAAGAGCTTGCGGCGACGACGGGCCGCGTGATTGGTCCACGATCCATTGAGGTACTCGGGGATGTAGACGTTCTCGATGTACAGCTCGCCACGGTAGAACTGGCCGAAACCGTCAACCAGCGAGGCCTTGCCTTCGCGAAGCGACTTCACCTCAGTACCCGTGAGCACCATGCCAGCTTCGAAGGTGTCGAGTATTTCGAAATCGTGGCGCGCCTTGCGGTTGCTCGCGATTACTCGATCTTCTTGATTCTTCTTAGCCACGTTACTCCTTGCATGTCGCGGGCGGATTCCCGCGCACAGATTACAAGTCTAGCGCTAGAGAAGTCCCAAGGGGTTCACATGTGAACCATTGATGATCGTTTCGAAGTGCAGATGGCAGCCGGTCGAATTGCCGGTGGTGCCAACGTAGCCTATAACCTGGCCCTGCTTCACATGCTGGCCGACGCTTACCGCGATGCGGGACATGTGGTGATAGTTGGTGGCCAGGGCCTTGCCCTTGATGACGCCGTGAGAAACGGTGACCTTGTTACCCGAGGATCCGCCCCAACCGGCCATCCACACTTCACCGGAGGCAGCAGCCGTGATTGGCGAGCCGCACTGGCCGCCGAATCCCCAGTCAATGCCTGCGTGGACATAGCCGCCACGGCCGCCATAGTCGATTGTTCCAGCTGGAGTCGGGCGCCAGCCGAAGGTCGAGGTCAATCGGTTACTGGTAGTGGGCTTAACCAAACCCCAGCTGCTTGGCTCGGCATATGTCGGTGCCTTTGGCTCGGATTTCGGTGCTACATAGGCCTTCTTCTTGTAGGCCTTTTTCTCTGCGCGAGCTTCCGCGGCCTTGCGCTCCTGCTCAGCTTCGTAGGCCGCCTTTTCCTCAGCGATGCGCTTTCGCTCGGCTGCCGCCTCGCGGCGCGCTTTTTCTTCTGCCTTGCGCTTGCGTTCGGCAGCTTCCCTGATCAAGCGCTCCTGGCGTTCCTTGATCTGCTGGTTGACCGCGGCGTATTCCTTCTGCTGCGATTGCAGTTTCGCCTGGATACGCGGCTTCTGCGCTTCAAGTTCAGCACTGAGTTCTTCGGTGCTGGCAACCAGCGCATCCAGTTCGTTCTTGGCGTTCTGCGCAGCATCTCGCGCCGCCTGCTCCTGCGCCAAGGCTTCCTCAGCCTGGGCTTTCAGGGAGGAAATTTCCTTTTCAACAGCAACCAGGCGAAGCTTGTTGCTTTCATTGCTGGCTTGTTCCTGGGCCAGGTCATTGTATGCGGCATTCTGGGATTCCATGGCGCGGTTGGCCATGTCCAGGCCATCGGCCATCTTGGTCGCGGAATCCATGTTGAGGATCATGTCCAGCCCGCCAGAAACGCCGCCGCGCTTATAAGCCTCAGAAGCGATCTGCGCCATCGCATCTTGAGCGTCGGAAAGCTTAGCCGCGTTTTCCTCGATCTGCTTAGCCACTTCATCACGAGTCGCTTGCGCGCTGATTAAGCGGTTGTTGAGATCGGAAAGGGTGGCCTGTGCATTGGCTACGCGGCTTTGCGCGTCAGCCAATGCCTGCTGGGCTACAGGAACCTGTGCTTGCTGGTCACGCAATTTCCTGTCGGTTTCTTGAATGTCGGCATCCAAGAATTCCATGTCGTTCTCGAGGGTATCGATGTTCTTTTCGACTTGAGCTTTCTTGTCGTCCAGCTCATCGGCGGCTACCAGCCCTGCGGGCAGCGTGAGCGCGAGAGCCATTGCTCCACCGATGGAGGCGCGTAAGAATTTACGTCGCACTGCGTTCGACAGCATAAAGCTCCTTTTAGAAATTGCGTACTTCAGTTCAAGCCTAGATAACGTTCAGCTAAACCTTCAGGTAACGCTTCAACGTTACCACTGATGAAATTGTGGCCAAAACGATACCAATAATCAAGAGTATCGGAGCAACAAGCCATATTTCACCGGTGGAGATGAACGCTACACCGACGTTTTCATTGGCCAACTTATCCTCGACGAGGAACTTCAGCAGCATCCACAAGGTGCCAGAAGCCAGCAATCCACCAATCAGCGACGCGATGACTCCTTCGATAATGAACGGCAGCTGAATCGTTGCTTTCGATGCACCAACCAGTCGCATGATCGTTGTTTCGAGTCGCCGGTGCATGGCTGAGAGCTGGATAGTCGTACCGGTCAGCAGCACCGCGCAAACAATCATCACGATTGCAACGACAGCAGCGGCGGCGGACGCCACGCGCACCAACTGGAAGACCTTTTCAAGCAGTTCCCGTTGGTCAATGACCGAGTCAACGCCTTGTACCGTGGAGAACGCTTCGTTGATCACCGGATACTTCTCCGGATCTACCAGTGCGACGCGGAATGATTCAGGCAGCTGCTCAGCAGTGACCTGGTCAACCAACGCCGAGTTCTCGTATTGGTCGAGGAAGTTCTCGTATGCCTGGTCCTTCGACTCGTAGGCGAATTCCTTGATATACGGCGCGAGCTGCTCTGATTTGAGCATCTCTTCAATGCTCTGGCGCTGCTCTTCGGAAACCGCGCTACCAGCGCAGTTGGGCGAAGTGCTCGTGTCATCGCAGAGGTACACCGCAACTTCCATGCGGTCGTACCAGTAGCCCTTCATCTGGTTGATCTGGAGCTGCAGTAATACCGAGGCACCGACGAAGGTCAACGATACGAAAGTCACCAGCACCACAGAGACGACCATGACGACATTCTGCCGCAGGCCCTTCGCCGCTTCGCGGAGAATAAATCCTAGTCTCACTGGTCCTCGTCTTTCTTGTCCTCAGCAACCTGTGACTCTTCGTCGTACTCCACGGCGGAATCGCCGACGAGCAGTTCTCGCGAACCGTCCTGGTTCACCACGGTGGTCATCGGGGCGTACTGTCCATCAATTTCATCGCGGATGACCTGTCCGCGACTCAGTTCAATAACGCGGTGGCGGTATTCGCTCACCAATTCATGTGCGTGCGTAGCCATCAGGACAGTCGTACCGTTCTGGTTAATGCGGTTGAGCACGTTCATGACTTCGATGCTGTTCTTGCGGTCGAGGTTACCCGTAGGCTCATCGGCAAGCAGGATCGAGGGCCTGTTCACAATGGCGCGGGCAATGCCGACGCGTTGCTGCTCGCCACCGGAAAGTTCAGTTGGCTTGCGACGCGCCTTATCTTCAAGACCGACCATTTTAAGTGCATCTGGCACACGCTCGCGGATCTGGGCCCGTGAAGCTCCAATGACCTCCATGGCGAACGCGACGTTGTCGAAGACCGTGCGCTCGCGCAGCAGGCGGAAGTCCTGGAAAACGAAACCGATGTCACGGCGCAGCTTAGGCACACGGCGGCTCGGAATGCGGTTGAGGTTCTGTCCCGCCACGTAGACGGATCCGTCGGTGGAGCGCTTTTCGCGCAGCACCAAGCTGAGGAAGGTCGACTTACCCGAACCGGATTCGCCAACCAAGAAGGCGAACTCGCCACGGTCTATCTCGATGTTTATATCGTCCAAAGCTGCATTCTGCTGCTTTGGCTCGTAAACCATCGAGACGTTTTCGAATTTAATCATGTCTTCAATCGCTAGTCTTCGTCGGGGCGCGACCCACGAATACCAATCTCGAGATCAAACGTCTTTTGGTGCGCCAGTCTTCCAAACACTATCGGTGCCAGGTAGCTAACCAGCCGAAATATAAGGTGTGTTGCGAGATTCATGCCGTACATACAGCTAACGCAGAATGCCCAGCTTAGGCATGACTAGCTGGAATTAGCGAAACGGAGTTCGTAACGGTGATGATACTTACACCCTCTGTGGCAAAAGCGTTTAGACCAGCTGGAATTCGCGATTTCGCTTACTTACTAGGGCGACGCTGTCCTGCACGCCAGCGGATGCCTGCATCAATGAAATCGTCAATTTCACCATCAAGTACTGCCTGGGTATTGCCGACTTCATGTTCGGTACGCAGGTCCTTGACCATTTGGTACGGATTAAGCACATAGGAACGCATCTGATCGCCCCAAGATGCCTTCACATCTCCGGCGAATTCCTTCTTCTGGGCGTCTTCTTGTTCTTTCTTCAGAAGCAGCAACCGCGACTGCAGAACTCGAAGTGCGGCAGCACGGTTCTGGATCTGCGACTTTTCGTTCTGCATCGAGACGACAACTCCGGTAGGAATATGCGTCATGCGTACTGCAGAGTCGGTGGTGTTAACGCTCTGTCCGCCAGGGCCAGAGGAACGGAAGACGTCCACGCGAATTTCAGATTCAGGGATTTCGATGGTGTCAGTCTGCTCAATCAGCGGCACGACCTCCACCGCGGCAAACGACGTCTGGCGACGTCCCTGATTATCGAATGGTGAAATGCGAACCAGACGGTGCGTGCCGGCTTCTACCGAGAGTGTGCCGAAGGCATATGGTGCGTCGATTTCGAAGGTTGCCGATTTGAGGCCGGCTTCCTCGGCATACGAGGTATCCATAACGGTGGCCTTGTAACCACGGCGTTCAGCCCAGCGCAGGTACATGCGCAAAAGCATCTCTGCGAAATCGGCGGCATCAACGCCGCCGGCACCGGAGCGAATCGTGACAACCGCTCCGCGAGCATCGAATTCACCGTTGAGAAGGGTAACAATTTCGAGTTCGGCAAGGGACTTCTGGACGCTGACGAGCTCTCTGTCCGCTTCGTGCAACGTATCATCGTCGTCTTCAAGTTCAGCAAGCTCAACCAAGACTTCCAAATCGTCGATGCGGGTCTTCAGCCGGGTCAGCCGTTCCAGCTCAGACTGGCGATGCGATAGCTTGCTGGTAACGATCTGCGCGGCGGCCGGATCATCCCAGAGGTTCGGAACGCCAGCTTCCTCCGAGAGGACTGCGATGTCAGCTTTGATCTGCTCGACATCGCTCACGTCTTCAATTGCGGAGAATGTAGAACGCAGTGAGCGGATTTCAGCGGAGAAGTCAGTTTTTGCCATGGTCCTCTAAGACTACGTCATTTAGCCATTGATCAATGAGTCCGGTGCTATCGCCGAAAAGAAGTTCCAATAGAGGTATTCACTGAAAATCACGCTGTGGAACCCCTAGCCAACGTGCAAGGCTTGCATCCACGGGTCGATCGGGAAGCCGGCCAGTCAGTTCTCGAACAGTGTTTTCTGAACTGGGATTTCGAGGTGGGGTCCGCAAGCTTCCAATGAAGCCCGAACTACCGCAAAAATGATGGATCCGGTTGCGCTGGATCCATCCTTCCTGGATTCCGCTCCTGGGGCATGCAGCAGCGTTGCTCGCTGACACGTTCTTTCTCTTGCTTCCCCGTACTTGTGCGTTTCCCGCTTCCCTGGAACATCCATGCTGCTCTGCGCGGATGTGTTCACCTGCTCAGTACAGTTCTTGCTGATGAATCTACAGATATTGGTACTCCGTCTGGAACGATCCACCCCACTATCGGCGGTTGCACCGAACCCTGCAGCACGAGATTCGCACCTTGCCCATCAGGCGTGATCTGCACCCGGCCAATGCGTAGATTGTCGACGCGGCCGGCCGCACCCACATCCGAAAGGTACTGTTGCACGGCTTGTTGCACGCGCTGCTGGTCCAACTGAATCCTCGGGTCGCCATTGTCCGCAACAAATTCGAATTCATCCACGGCAGCCACGACGGCCCCGTCGGCAATTGACAACAGCTGACGCGCTTTGAGGTTGACTGCGCTGACTGCTAGCACCACTGAAATAGTCAGCAAAGTGATGGCGCACAAGCCGATTGCCAGCACTAAGGATTGTCCATCCTCGTCCCGTGGATTCAGGGCAGTGCGTTTTGTCCTAGCCAAAGCGATCAGTCCTTTGCGAGGCTGAAGAATCCACGGTGAAAGCAGATACCTCTGCCCAGTCGGAAACGAAAGGAAGGGGAACATCCAACGCTACCGTCACGGTGACGACACTGCCCGGACTCAAGCATTCCTTGTCGCAACTAATCGATGTGCGAGCGTCGGCATATCCAAAGTTGTTCATGGTTCTTCGTACGACTGCGTGCGCATCTGACCTTGCCTGGGCGGGGTTATCGGCGGCGGCGAAAACCTTCGCTGCATGATCAGCAGCTCCAACCACGGCATAGCTACCGCCTTGCAGCTGTCCGACGGCCAGGATCAGGTACACCATGGGAATCAGCAAGACAGTTGAAGCAAAAATAAACTCCACTATCGCGCTGCCGCGATCTTCGGCCCGGATTCTCTTGTGCATCGCGGCAGCGAGATACTTGGCTCTACCCATAACGCACAGCTTCTCCCTGAACCTGCAAATCCCACCCGTTGGGCAAGAACCCGATTAAAGGCACCCTCGTGTTAACCGATACGGTTACCAACTGGCTATCACCGACGCGGGTTGTGCTCACAGCAATGTCTCGGGCAAATCCGCCATGCAAGCTTTCGGTGATCAACATCCGGGTTCTGCTTCGAGCATCGGATACTGACCGATTGGCCAAAGCACCGTAATGGGCGCCGTTCGATGCTGCGTCAATCAGGGTGTTACGCACATGCAGTACCAACGCGAGTTGGATGAGCGCCATTGCGATGACGACAAGCAACGTTGTGACCATGACAAATTCGGCTACAGCAGACCCGTTCTCGCCATCAACAAGTTCCGCAGATTCCGAATTTCCTGGAGACCCCGCACTCGACCACATGCGCGGTTATCCCAATCCGGAAACTCGATCGATCGCTTGATTGAACAGGTCCTGCAGCCTAGGCCCTGCAACGGCCAGCAAGGCGGCAACCAGCAACGCGGACATGAGAGTAATCATGACCCATCCGGGCACGTCGCCTCTGCTTTCCCTGAGTTTCGGGGAAACCTTACGAAAGAGTAGTTCACCGGTTGCAGTGATTTGCAATACCAGTTTGAGCATCATTTCTTGTATGTGATTCATGACGGCCCTTCTAACTTGCTAAAGGATTTCAAAGTGGGAGATTCAAGCTTTTCTATGCTCCGATCAATAACTCATCTCCAATAACGCCAGACCGGGAAATACGGCGAAAACGATCGTGAGAGGAAGAATTCCGAACACGACCGGGACCAGCATGGAAATCTCGCGTTTTCCTGCAACTTCCATAAGTTCTCGTTTGGACGCATCGCGGACGTCTTGTGCTTGGTCTCTGAGCACTTGAGCCAATGGTGTGCCTCGCTCCGTTGCAACAACGATTGCATCGACAAAGCGCGTCATGGCCCCAACTTGCATCCGGTCGGACATATTCTGCATCGCTTGGACCATCGGAGTGCCTGCGTGAATGTCGTTCAAAGTCTTGGTGAATTCGTCACCGATCACCCCGTGGCAAATTCGTGAAATTCTTTCGATGGCCCCGGTGGTTGATTCGCCTGCGCCGACAGTTAGCGCCAGGACTTCGGCCACGGTTGGAAACTGAGTCAATATTTTCCTGGCCCGCAGATGGATCTGTTCGCCAAGCCACCAACCACGCAATGCATAGCCAACAATCCCGAAACCAATAACGACTAGCACCGATAGGATCAAAGAGACATGATACTGAACGGCGGCAAAGGCCATGAACGCAGAACCTGCTACTAGGCCTGCCAGAGCATAAACAATTTCTTGAGACCGGTAGTCAATCACGCTCATGTCCAATCCGGCAGCGTTCAGACGCTTCCGAAGAGTACTTGCCGAAGGACTGTGCAGGCTAGCCAGCTTCTTGATTTGCAGCAGCATGGGGGCAGCGAGTTGGCCTAAAGCCGAGTGCCCGGAGTCAGAGTGCCATGAGTCTTCCAGCATGCGTGAGCTTCGAACGCCAACGCGAACATGGGGCGCAATACGATCAGCGAAGGCCATTCTTCGCCAGCCCGGCAGATTCACAAAGACCAGCCAAAGGCCTATGCCAAGTCCCAAACCGCAAAGCGCCGCCCACGGCGTATAGCTGTTCATGCCAGGACTCGTTCTTCTACTGGCAAGGTGCCCAGCCGGAGCATGATTCGATAGCAAACGAGGGAAACCACCATGCCCAGGCATAGCACTATCACTCCCCCGACCGTCATATATGCATCCTTCGCAGCTTCCTGGGTGCCCAAGACCAACAGCAAAATCCATGGCGCGGCGACTGCCAAACGCGCTGCCGAGACAATCCATGATTGGCGGGCCGCGAGTTCCCCTCGTGTTCTCACGTCATCGCGCAAGAATGCCGACAAAGTTGTGAGCGTATGCCCCAAGTCGGTGCCCCCGACTTCACGAGTAATCCGCAATGTCGTGAGAATCTTGTCGGCTACCGGGTCTGCCAAGCGTTCGCCCAGCTGGTCCAGCGCCACGGAGAAGTTCGCTGTGGCTCGATAGTCCAACGCGAAATCCCGAAATAGCGGACGCAATACCTGCGGGCCGACGACAGCCAATTGGCTCAATGCTTCGGGAAGAGATAGGCCCGCCCGGATGGCACTTCGCAAGTGATCAACCACCTCTGGCCATTGTTCTTGCAATGCTGCGCGGCGCTTGGTGGCTTGATGGCGCAGGTAGACCCATGGTGCGAATGAACCGAAGATGCTAAACACCAAGGCGAAGAGCCACGAAGCGGTGAGTCCCAACGTCACCAACGCGGAAGCCAGCCCGCAGACCAGGCAAATCACGATGAATTTTGCCGGAGCCAGATTGCTCATTCCTGCATGCAAAAGAGCATTCTTGATGGCCGAGCTACGTTTGGGCGATTTTGCCCACGGGGCGAAGAGCAACCAGTCAACCATGAGAGCAATGCCTAGCCCGCCAAGGAGAGCAAAGAAAGCAACCACCGCTACACCGCCATCAATTCGGCAATATTGATTCCAGCGACATCAAACTTTTCATGGGACCAATCGGCTCCCCGAGCCGGCAGCAGGCGATCGGCTTGCCGCTCGAATAGCGTCGAGGACTCAATTTGCCCTTCCTCCACGCGGTTGCGCACGCTGAGAATCTCGTTGACATAGCGATGGCCCTGTGGACTCCGCACGCAATGAACCACAAGGTCAATGCATGCAGCCACGGTCTTGATGGTGAAGTCGCTGGTGATATTTGGTCCTGCAAGCAACGGCAAAGTGCAAATTTTTGTGATGGCGTCGCGGGCAGAATTCGCATGCAAGGTACATAGCCCCGCGATTCCCGAGTTCAGGGCAATGAGCATATCCAAGGACTCTGCTTCGCGGACCTCGCCGATAATGATCCGTTCCGGGCGCATGCGCAAGGCCTCCTTGACCAGCCGGCGCATCGTGATTTCACCGGTGCCTTCAAGATTGGCGAGGCGAGTTTGCATTGCAACGACATCTCTTAGTGAAAGATTCAGCTCAAAGATTTCCTCGATGGTGATAATGCGTTCCCTGGGGCCGATCGCTGATGCCAGACAGTTGAGCATTGTCGTTTTGCCGGCTTGCGTAGGGCCGGTAACGATGACATTCAGACCGGCACTGATTGCCGTAGAAAGGAACCTCGCTGCTTGTTCACTCAAGGCTCCCAGCTCAACTAGATCTTCAAGTTTTCCCGCGCGAGCAATGAACTTACGAATGTTGATGGCCCAATGCTCATGGGTGATGTCTGGAATCACGACGTGAAGACGAGACCCATCAGGCAATTGGCAGTCGACGAATGGCTGGGAAAGGTCCAGACGCCTGCCCGACGTTTTGAGCATGCGTTCTACTAGAGCCGCGATTTCTGCCGATTCCATGCGTATGTGGGTCAGTTCGCTTTGGCCACCTCTGGCGCAAAATACTTGATGTGGAGAATTTACCCAGATCTCTTCAACAGAAGGATCATCCAATAAGGGTTGCAGCGCTCCGAACCCGGCCACATTATCGAATACTGAACGTTGGGCGGCCTCTAGCGATCCAAGTGAAGGCACGGCGCCAAGCAATGCGCGTTCGTCGTAGTCGCGAATGACCTCTTCAATCAGTGATCGGATCATCTCTGGCTGCTTTGCCGGGTCCAATCCACGCCGGCGAACCAGCTCGCGTACTTCGTCTTCGACAATGGACAGCGCATCCACGACTGACTCCTTTTGCTTCCCTACTGGAGGATCCCGATCTCGGGGACTATCGGCGAGCGCGTCGTCGGTGCAGCATACCTATTCGTATGACAAGGGATGCTATCTGCAGCAGAGACCGCTTTCAAGAGGTTCCCGAAGTTGTGGATAGTTCTTGGTACTTTCTCCACACCAAGATTCTTATCTTCCAGCGCCGCCCTCAATGCTGGTTTAGATGGGAACGACAACATTCCATTACATTCAGGAGACCTCATGGTCCGCTATGAATTACTTCTGATTTCCCGAAAATTCCAGCATCCGCGGCAATTCGAACTTGTCATGTCCGGACGAATATCGGGCGAGCAGCTCGCCGCACTGCTGCAGCAGCATTTCCCGGGACAACGATGGTATTCGGGAATAACGCGGATAGAAGAGTTGGGGATCCTGCATGCGTCTGAACGTCTTCTGCTCAATGAATTGCCCCAACCTGTTCGCGCCACAAGCACCACAGCTTCGTGCCTCAAGTTATATGTAGTTCGCGGCCCCGACGCTGGTGCCTGGATTCCGCTCACAAAGGGAGAACATGTCATCGGCAGAACCGCCCCATTATGGTTAGAAGATCCGCTGGTGTCCCGGATTCACGCGAAGTTATTCGTGACAACCCGGAGCCTGCGCCTAGTAGCCTGCTCTGAGCAGCAACTTGCCATGCCAGATGGCAGCCGCTGCGAGTCCGTGGAATTGGAGCACGGATCGCGCTTCTTTCTGGGCAACACCGAATTCGCTGTCGGTGATCCATTAACCGCCCAATCCGGTCAATTGGTAACCCCCGAACAATTGGAAATCCAAGCACCTTCCAAGCCCGAGCTGTCCCGCTTAATTGCTCTGGTCCTCGCAGCATTCGTTCCGATCATCTCCGGCGTCTTGCTTGCCTTGGTTACCGGTTCGATGCTCTTTCTGATCTTGAGTGGAGTTTCGGCCCTTATGGGCATGGTGCCTGCCGGTCAACTGTTCGTGGAGCGTCGCGAATGGAAAAGGGAAATGGAAGTGCAACGAGCTTCCGCCATTATCGCGAGAAGTAAATATTCTCCGGCTCTCGGAGAATCGTTCGTAGCCGGACTGGATTCCGCTTCTTTGGGACTGTCGCATGCCCGGATACCACCACTGGTTTGGGGCGAGGGACTGTGGTCTCCGCAGGACACTTCTCGTTCTGATCCCACGGGGATCCGCAAAGTATTTCGTAGCCTCAGGAAGACGAAGTCGGACGCGCCCTGGTTCGGTCCAGTATTTTTCCCGAGTACCCCGAGCGTCTGGCAGCTGAATTCTGCACAAGGGCAAAGCGCTGGGGCTATTCTGGCCGCAGTACTTGCACGCTATCTCCCGGCCATACATTCCGGCCAGATACGGCTCGTGCTCGATCCCAGTATCAGGTGTCTTCCGGCGTCGCTGCTTTTGATGAGCAACGTTTCCGTGGCCCACCTGTCGATTCCCGAAGAATCGAGCTTCACCAGGAAAGAGGAAACCAACCTGGCGACGTTGTACGTCACTGCCCAGGAACCTCAACCTATTTCCGGCGCCCTGGTGCTGGGCGTTTCACCGGTGCTGGCCGAATCCGTGGAGAATTGGATTGTTCCAAGCCCCGTGTCCTCGCGTTGGCCCGACGAACGCTTAGTGCTGCAGAACCTAAGCACGCTGAGCCTTTCGCGGTTCGACAGGATGGTGCAGCAGTATGTGCAGCTGCAAAAGCAGGCAATAACCAAGAACGCAGAAGCCATTGCATCCCCGTCACTAGCTGTACGGGCACATCTGGGCCTCGATGAACAGCAAGAGGACGTGTTCCTTGATCTTCATGAGGATGGTCCGCACGTACTGATTTGCGGCACTACAGGGTCAGGCAAGTCAGAAGCGCTCAGGCGCCTGATTGCTGATTTTGCCCGGAACTACCCGCCGACTCAGCTTGCCTTCGCACTTATTGATTTCAAGGGTGGAGCTGGACTAGGCGTCTATGCAGGTTTGCCCCATGTCCAGCTCTTCGCAAGCGACCTCGATGAGGCAGCGGCTCAGCGCACGTTGGAACAACTAGAACATGAGGTGCGGCGGCGCGAGGAGCTTCTGGCAGCACAAGGCTGCAGCGACATTGCGGAATATCAAGATCTCGACGAATCAGGCCCGATTCTGCCTCGCTTGCTGGTAGTCATTGACGAATTCCGTGTTTTCGTCGAAACGCTTCCTCAAGCCAGCGCCAGAATTGATCGTTTAGCTGCGGTGGGTCGAGCTCTAGGAATCCATCTGATTCTCAGCACGCAACGTCCGGCTGGCGCTTTGACGGGACAAACCAAGGCGAACTTAAACACGACAATCGCATTGAGGGTAAACGACCCGGGTGAGTCCGTGGAACTGGTGGGCTCTACCGAGGCGTCCAAACTCCTCCACCCCGGACAGGCGATCATCAAGGGCGCTTCCAAGCCCACTAGGAACATGCAATTCCAGCTGGCCATCGAGCCGCCACTGCACGGCGAACTATTCGAGCGGAATCGTCAAGATCTCAGCCTTCGTCCGTTGTGCCGATTCGAAAAGAGCATCGCGTCAGTCGCCGGAGATCGCTTGCAAAACCATGCAGCAGAACTTTCCTCACAGTGGTCCACTTCGGAGCTCCCGGTATCTGGGTTTGCTCCAGCGTTGCCTCGGCCAGCAGAACCAACGCACTCGCCAGATACGTGGGATGGGAAGGAACGAGGAACGATTTACTGCGGCGTTGCAGATAATCTGCATTTGGCCCGGCTTGAACCTTTGATTCTTGACCCTGCCCGTTCACGATCAACATTGATCTGCGGCTTGCCAGAAGCCGGTGCCCGAACCCTGTTCGCTTCCCTCGCCCGTTCGCCCAGAAAAATACTTTGCTTCGGTCCGCCGCCGATCCCGGATGCCACTGAAAACGTCAAGGTTGTCACGGGTGAGGATCCCTATGGCTTTTTCGATGCTGTCGACTTCCTGGAATCCATGCCCAGTGATCCAGCATTGATCATTCTCGTTCATTCACTGGCCCAGTTGCAGTCCAATATCCACCCGCAACATTTCCAACGCCTGGACGAAGCACTCGGTACGCTATTGCGTTTCGGCGGCCCGCAATCGCCTATGGTGATTTGTTCAGTTGACCGCGACCAAAACGCGTTGAAGTCCACCGGTCTTTGTACAGAGCAATGGTTCTTCCCATTCAACGCTACCGAGTCATTAAAGATGATGTGGCCCAAGATCCCGGCCTGTTCGCTCTTGCCGGGTCGAGGGGTCAAGCTGAGTTCGGGGCATCCTCCGCAGGTCTTCCAACTCACCGAAGTTCAATTAGCTGAAATCCCCGGAAGCACCTGGCCCGAAGTGCCTTCAGCTTGGCAGATGCCTTCAAGTTCTGCCCTTCAACCGGCAAACTTTCTGGGATACTCGCCCTTCGATGGTGAAGCGGTCCCTCGACCAGCAGGTCCGATGGTTGTTGTGCTGTGCCCCGATACGCAACAGCGCCTGCAGCTGTCTGCCGTACTCGCTGCGTGTTGGAACTCCCCGCATATTTGCGGCCTACCGGACTTTGAACGGTTCGTACGTTCTCTCGAGGACGGCTCGTACCGTGTTCGGCAGGACTTGCTTTGCCTCTTCCTCGAAACCACCAATGACTCTCGGTTGCCACCGCTCTTGAGCGCTCTGAATTCGAGGGGAATCGGTGTCGCGCTATTCGTTCCGCCGTCCAGCAGGATGGCCTTCGACCTGGGATTGAGCGCCAACGGGCTCGATGATCGCCAGGTAGTCGCTGTCGAAGCCCATCATCCGCAAGATCTTCAACCGATGAATTGGCAGCCAATCCATCAGGTGCCTCATCAAGGAGCCAAAGACTACTGGTGCGCGGTCATCTCCAAACGAGGCAAACCGCGGATGATTCATATTCCGTACGAATTATCTGCTGGCAATTCAGCGGTTTGGCCGGTCTCCGAGGAATGCGGTGGTCTTCGGCGCGAAGAGCATCACCACAGTGGTTCCGGCGACCACGATGGAAAGTACCGCCGCGGCCGTCACCATCGGGATATTGGAGCTCAGGAATGAAACAGAGAGGATGAGCTGGAATAGTTGCCAAACGACAATCGGAGCACGAGTGAACGCTTTTCCCTTGAAGAAGTTGACAGCTACCGAGCCTTGCCAAACGGCAAGAAGCAAGCACAGGGCCAGCATGAATAACTGCCCGCCCATATTGACTGTTCCGTTGGTGTCGAGGTTCAACATGTAGCTGATGGCGTACGCCAGAACAGCCAGGGCCTCAATTAGGACAAGCGCGGCAACCACGAAAACACTGGTTGGGCGGGACGAGATTGCATTTTCGTTGCTCACATCAACAATTTTCGTTGACCTTCTGCAGGAACTCAAACCGCAACAATTGACTTTTGCTGTTGCTCGCGCCACACCTCTGATAACTAGCGGATCCTAGTGCCAAATGCCATGTGAGAAAGCACTCAGGCATTCAGCAACATTTCGCTACCGTGACTCTTGTTTACTTCCGCGTTACATGAAAACCTTATGTGGTCGGTTAAACGAAGTGCCCGAATGGACTTCTCCGACCTTTCGAGACGCCAGATGTTAACCGCTAGGCAACCAGGATTTCATTTCACTCCTAGTTATTTTTTGCCTGTGTGTTGATTGTCGTTGGTGTTTCACACCCTCTCAGATTTCAAGGAGCATCAATAAGCATGGATTGGCGTAGCCGCGCGGCGTGTCTGGAAAAGGACCCGGAACTGTTTTTCCCAGTGGGAAACACCGGTCCGGCCCTGTTGCAGATCGAAGAGGCCAAGAGCGTCTGCCGTCGATGTGAAGTAACCGAAACCTGCCTGCAGTGGGCTATTGAGTCCGGCCAGGATGCAGGCGTCTGGGGTGGCATGAGCGAAGATGAGCGTCGTGCCTTGAAGCGTCGCGCAGCACGAGCTCGCCGCGCTTCATAATTAAGCTGCGCTCGAGGTAATTCTCGCAACCCGAGACGCTATACGAAATCCGCCAGAGGTAAACACCACTGGCGGATTTCGAGTTTAAGCGACAAATTGTCAGCTCAGCTAGGTACATTAAAAGTAGTATTCATGTTCGAAAGGATCCGTTAGTGACTCTGGCCCGCTTCGCGTGCACCGTTCAGGCAGGTGCGACCGCAAAATGAGCCCGGCCCTGACTGACCCCAACCTGGGCAAGACGCTGGATGGTCGATACCGACTGGACCATCTGCTTGCCCTGGGTGGCATGTCACGCATCTACCGCAGCATGGACAAGCGCCTGCATCGAGCGGTTGTCGTGAAGATCCTGAACGACAACTTTGCCAGCGAGCATACAGTGCGTGAGCGATTCGAATCCGAAGCTGTCATCGCTGCGAATATCACTCATCCGAATGTGGTCTCCATCCGTGATCACAACGTGAGCGATAATCTGGTGTACCTCGTGATGGAGTATGTTCGAGGACGAAACCTCGAACAGGTCATTGAAGAACGTGGCCGCTTTACTCCGCGTCAGGCGCTCAGCGTCCTTGAACAAATTTGCCACGGTCTCAGCGCCGCGCACAGCGAGGGAATCATCCACCGGGATATGAAACCGGCAAATGTGCTGCTCTCCGATACCGGCGAAGTGAAAGTTACCGACTTCGGCTTGGCCCGTGCTGCCAGCGCCCATACCCAGTCAGCCACGCTCGTCGCCACGCTGTCCCATGTCTCCCCCGAACTAGTTTCAGGGGCACCAGCCGATTCGCGCAGCGACATCTACGCACTGGGCATCATGATCTACCAGATGCTGACTGGACAAGCACCGTATACCGAGACCAATGCCGCTGCATTAATGAAGCATCATCTGGACTCCCCCATGCCCATGCCCTCGGACTTGGTTCCGGGATTGGCCGAAGATCTCGATGAGTTGGTTCGATGGTGCACCGAGAAGGATCCAGAGAAGCGCCCGCAGGATGCTTCGCTGCTGCTGGAGGAGATCATCCAGATCCGCTCAACGCTCAACGATGCGCAACTGGACCTGGGCGCCGAGGACCTCGGCGGGATTGAAGATCTCACCCCGCAAACTATGGCGCAGATGCCCACTACGCTGCAGCAGCGTCTTGATGCGATGCAACGCGAGCGCGAAGATGAGCGTGAACAGCTATGGCTGAAGCGGAATACTGCTCAGCACGAGGACAGCTACGTTATTGATGATGCCCCCGCCGATCCTGACCAGACAACCGTCATTGCCGCGGTTGACGCCACCGAAGTCTTGGATCTTCGCGATGCGCAAGCCACACTGGCCCAGCCTCGTCCCACTGATCTTGCCGCTGATTCTGGCATAGCCGCAACGTCGGTGTACACCCGCGGCCGCGAGCTGGAACCGGCCCACGAGAATGACGCCGATTCCGAAGCACCGCTGTCGGTACGTGGCCAAAAGCGTGCGCAGAAGCAGGCTGCAAGAAAGTGGCGCAAGGAAGCACAGGTACCCACTCACCGGTTGCGTCAGCCTCGCTCGGGCACGCAGAAGTTCGTCATCACCGTGATGTGGATCCTCATCGTGGCTCTGGTCGCAGGTGCCGGATGGTTCTTCGGCCGCGGCCCCGGAACCGTCATCCGCATCCCGTCATTGACCGGCATGCTTCAATCGCAGGCAGTCGCGCAAATGGATGGCCAAGGTGTTCCAGTTCGGGTAGGCACGACCTACAACGATGAGATTGCCATCGGCAGGGTGGTCGACTCGCAGCCGGGGACCGGCGAGAACATCATGAAGTTCCAGGGAATCGATCTGATCGTTTCGCAAGGCCCTCAGCTTTTTGCAGTTCCGGATTTCACCGGGAAAACCCTGGATCAGGCCACCAAGTTGCTCGATGAAATCGGTTTCGAAGATGTCCAGGAATCCGAGGCCTACTCGGAATCGGTGACGAAGGGCGAGATTATCAGTTCCTCCCCTGCCGCCGGCAAGAAATTGCCGCGGAAGAACATCATCACCCTCACTGTTTCCAAGGGACATGCTCCGGTTCCTGTTCCTGCGGTCATTGGTCTTGGCAAGGATGCGGCCAAGGAAAAGCTTGAGTCCATGGGCTTGAAGCTGGAAACCGGTGAATCCGTCCATTCCACCACGATCGAAAAAGGCCTAGTCGCCGTCCAGGACCCGGCCCAGGGCACGGTTGCGTACGGCAGCACCGTGACAGTGAATCTCTCGCAAGGACCAGAATACGTCCAGATCCCATCCGTGCTCGGCATGGGCGTCGAGGAAGCAATCTCTGCACTGGAAGCCGCCGGCTTTTCCGTGAGGACGCACAATGTCTTTGGCGGTTTCAGCCAGACCGTTCGCATGCAGTCTCCATTGCACCAGCAAGCCGTGCGCGGCAGCGAGATCAGCATCTACGCCTTCTGAGGCCTGTTCCGTTCCCCAGGCATAAAAATAATCCGGTTCCCGCTGTCGGGAACCGGATTATTCTCTAGCTGCTAGCGGTTTCGGCTGCGGCTCTGCAGTGCCGAGGAGACCAGGAAGGCCATCTCCAGGGACTGGCGGTGGTTCAGGCGCGGGTCGCACAGCGACTCGTACAGCGAGTCGAAGTCTTCCTCGCGGATCGGATCCGCTCCACCGAGGCACTCAGCCACATCGTCGCCGGTCATCTCCACATGCAGGCCGCCTGGGAAGGTGCCCAGCGCGTCGTGCACTTCGAAGAAGCCGCGGACTTCGTCCATGACATCTTCGAAGTTGCGGGTCTTGTAGCCGTTCTGGCTGGTGACCGTGTTGCCGTGCATTGGGTCCGTAACCCACAGCACCTGGGCGCCGGAGGCCGTGACCTTCTCGATCAGGTTTGGCAGCTTCTCGCGGATGTTCTTCGCACCCATGCGGGTGATGAAGGTCAGGCGTCCTGGTTCGCGGTTCGGATCGAGCTTTTCGATCAGCGCGAGAACGTCTTCCGGATCCGAGTTCGGGCCCAGCTTCACGCCGATTGGGTTGCGCACGCGCGAGAGGAAGTCCACATGTGCGTGGTCCAGCTGACGGGTTCGTTCACCGATCCACAGGAAGTGGCCGGAGGTGTCGTACGGCAAGCCGGTCCGCGAATCGGTACGCGTCAACGCACGCTCGTAGTCCAGCAGCAGTGCTTCATGGGAGGCGAAGAACTCGGTGCGCTTGAGCGCCTCGAAGTCTGCACCGCAGGCATCCATGAAGCGGATAGCCGAGTCGATCTCGCCGGCCAGCTGCTCGTAGGCAGAGTGCGCCGGGTTGGCCATGAATCCGCTGTTCCACGAGTGCACGCTGCGCAGGTCTGCGAAGCCGCCCTGGGTGAACGCCCGGATCAGGTTCAGCGTGGCCGATGAGGTGTTGTAGGCCTGCACCATGCGCTTCGGATCGTGGGCACGGGAATCGGGTGTGAAGTCGAAGCCGTTGACGATGTCGCCGCGGAATGCCGGCAAAGTAACACCATCTCGGGTTTCGTCATTCGAGGAGCGCGGCTTGGCAAACTGGCCAGCCATGCGTCCCATCTTGATTACCGGCATCGATGCGCCATAGGTCAGCACCACAGCCATCTGCAAGATGGTGCGAACTCGCGAGGAGATCTTGTCGGCGGTGGCATCGGCAAAGGTTTCGGCGCAGTCGCCGCCCTGCAGCAAGAAGGCCTTGCCCTGGGCTGCTGCGGCCAAGCGTTCGCGCAGTACGTCGACTTCGCCGGCAAATACCAGTGGCGGACGCGAACCCAATTCGTTGATGGAGGACTGATAGTCCTTGTGCTCACGCCAAGTCGGCTGCTGGGCAATTGGCAATTCACGCCACAAATCTAGTTGCGGATCGGTGGCGGGGCCGGCTACGGAGGAGCCTGGCAATGGGGTTCGGTTTTCTTCGCTCACCTTGCCCATTCTACGTGGCATCAGCTCAAAGGACCGCGACGAATGTAACAAGTCGCCGTAACACTGCGCATAGCGGCCTGCTACTTCTTTGGTTTGCGTGGAGCATAGATGTCGACGTAGCTCTGACCTGACAGGACATTGATTGCCTTGCGGATTTCGTCGGCACAAGCGCGAAGCGTTTCAGGATTCGCGGCCCTGCCGTTCAGGTGCTCGAAGGTCAGCGGCTTGCCGATCTTGATCCCGATCCGGCCCGGATGCGGCAGGCTTTGGCCGATGGGCTGGACCTTGTCGGTGCCAATCATTGCAATTGGTATTACCGGGGCACCGGTTTCCAGGGCGAGCTTTGCGACGCCGAGCTTGGCCCGGTACAACCGTCCATCCGGTGAACGGGTGCCTTCCGGATAGATGCCCAGCACCTGGCCCTGCGCCAGAGCGTTCTTGGCACTGGCCAGCGAAGCAGCCGATTTCTGCCCGCCTGAACGGTCCATGGGCAGCTGGTTGATATTGCGGAAGAACCACGCGGTGATCCGGCCCTTGATGCCCTTGCCGTTGAAGTACTCGTCCTTAGCCAGGAAGATCACGGTACGATCCAGCGCCGCTGGGAGGAACACCGAGTCGCTCACCGACAGGTGGTTGGAAGCCAAGATCGCCGCACCGGTTTCAGGCACATTGCCGATGCCCTGGATCTTGACGCGGAAGAAAATTCGTATTAGCGGCCGGACAGCGAAACGCTTGAGGAAGTCGTACAGCACAGCGGGAAAATTCCTTCTTCTAGTTGACCAGCTACGCGGGAAGAGAAACCGCGACCTTACTGGTCGAAGCGCACTCCGCACCCTTCAATTGTGCACTACGCTCGAAGGTGAAGGCAGAAATCCGGAGGGTTCACGATGAAACTTGATGCAGGCAATACTCCGCTGGACGAGCGCAAACGTCCATGTGCAGTACTTTTGATCCACGGTTTTACCGGCTCCGCTGTTTCCCTGCAGCCATGGGCGGATTCCTTGGAGCAGGCCGGATTCGACACGGACATTCCCCTTTTGCCCGGGCACGGAACGCAATGGCAGGACATGGTCGGTCGAGGTTATGGCCAGTGGATCCACGCTACCGAAGCCGCTTTTGACAGGCTCGCGCGCACGCACGAGCAGGTATTCGCCGCTGGCCTTTCCATGGGCGGCGCCCTGGCCCTGCATCTGGCGACCCGTCGCAATGTAGCCGGTGTTTCGCTGGTCAATCCGGGCCTGGTCGTGGACTCCCCCTTGGCCCCCTATACTCCTTGGCTCAAGCATGTAGTGCGCAGCGTTGCCCCAATCAGCAATGACATCGCCAAGCGCGGCGTCGATGAAGGAGCTTACCCGCGCACCCCGGTAGCAGCCGTAGCCGAACTCCGTTCGCTCTTTGCCCAGACCCGCCGGCGCTTGGAGCTGGTGAACGCCCCGGTGCAGCTCTTCCGTTCCACCGTCGACAACGTAGTCTCAGAGCAGTCGGTGCGCGAGCTGGTCGAGGGCCTGAACTCGGGCACCCTGGCCGAGCACCACATGCTCTTGCACTCCAAGCACGTAGCCACCCTGGACTACGATGCGGAGCAGATTTTCCACGAATCCGCTCGCTTCTTCGCGCAGCTGGCCGCCACGGAACGGAAGCGCAAGGAGGAGCGCGCATGAATCCGGAAGATGCCCATCCTTCAAACCAGAATGATCCGCAGTGGGATGAGCTAGTCGAGAATTTCCGCCAGCTTGATGCCTCGGCACCCCGCGAACCCAGCGCCGACGAGCGCGCGGCGAAACTGGAGAAGCTCTTCAACACCGGGCCTGCCGCGGTTCGCGGACCGCGCGACTATGTTGCTGAGCAGACGCCGGAAGAGTTCGTTCCAGAAGAACCCGCCGCGCTGGGTTCGGGTGATCCGATGCTGAACCTCGCCTGGGTTGGCGCCGCTGGCGGTCCGCTTGGGTTGCTGCTGTGCGTGGTGTTTTTCCGCTCAGCTCCGGTGTTCATCTATTTCGGGCTGGCACTCGCCGCCCTGCTCGGAATCGCCTACTTGCTCAAACGTCTTCCCACTGACCGCGATCCGGGAGATGATGGGGCTCAAGTATAGAAAACGGCTTTGAGTACACCACACGGTAGGTTACTCTATAGTAATAAATATGTGATGCGGATTACCCGCTATTGCTAATGGGGTCACACAGAGTTTCAGGAGTTGAAGACCAGATGCGCGAATACAGCTCGCCAATTCGCATTCATTCGCCACAGCAGTCGAATATTACAGATCTGCTATTACGCCACGCGAATTCAGCGGCCAACCCGGCATTGTTCTCAAAGCCGGGGACCGAGGGAACGTGGAATGATGTCACGGCATCGCAGTTCGCTGCCGACGCCCGGGCCATTGCGAAGGGGTTCATCGCCAATGGCATCGAAGCTGGCGACCGCATCGCGCTGATGGCCAAGACCCGCTACGAGTGGACGCTGGTTGACTTCGCCATCTGGTTCGCCGGCTGCGTCACCGTCCCCGTCTATGAAACGTCCTCCCCTAGCCAGGTTGCCTGGATCGTTTCCGATTCCGGTGCCAAGGCCGTCGTCGTTGAGGCCGCCGCCCAGGAAGCCGTGGTGCGCCGCGCCGCCCATCAGGAACAGCTCGACGGACTGGATCACGTCTGGCAGTTCGATGGCGGGCTGGAACAGCTCTCCGAAGATGGCCGGAACGTCGATGACCAGTTGCTCGAAGCCCGCCGTTCGGGCGCAGCATTGGATGACATCGCCACGATCATCTACACCTCGGGCACCACCGGCCGCCCCAAGGGCTGCGAGCTGACCCACGGCAACTTCGTGGAGCTGGCGGAGAACGCTGTGGCTACCTTGCCCGGCGCCGTTTACCCGGGCGCATCGACCATCATGTTCCTGCCGCTGGCTCACGTTTTCGCCCGCTTCATCTCGGTAGTCAACATTGCCGCTGGTTGCCGCACCGGGCACACCCCCGATGTCAAGCACCTGCTCGAGGACCTCCAGTCCTTCAAGCCGAACTTCATCCTCGCTGTGCCACGCGTCTTCGAGAAGGTCTACAACTCGGCAATGCTCAAGGCCGAGGATAGCGGCAAGGGCAAGATCTTCCACGCCGGCGTTGACGTTGCAGTGGCATACTCCCGCGCCAAGCAGGAGGGCAAGGTTCCGCTGGTGCTGAACCTGAAGCACAAGCTCTTCGACGCCCTGCTCTACCAGAAACTGCGCACCGCGATGGGTGGCAACATCCGCCATGCGGTCTCCGGCGGAGGTCCGCTGGGCGAGCGCCTGGGCCACTTCTTCAACGGCATCGGGGTGACCATTCTGGAAGGCTACGGCCTGACTGAAACCACCGCACCGATCACGGTGAACACCCTGGACCGGATCAAGATCGGCACCGTAGGCAAGCCGCTGCCGGGCAACGCCGTGCGCATCGCCGCGGACGGAGAGATCCTCACCAAGGGCATTTGCGTGATGCGCGGCTACCGCAACCGTCCAGAGCTGCAGGATGAGACCTTCACCGATGGCTGGTTCCGCACCGGGGATATCGGCGAACTCGACGCCGACGGATTCCTGAGGATCACCGGGCGCAAGAAGGAAATCATCGTCACCGCCAGCGGCAAGAACGTGGTTCCTGCACTGCTTGAGGACCAGATCCGCGCCGACGCGCTGGTTTCCCAGTGCGTGGTCATCGGCGAGGGCCGCTCGTTCATTGCGGCCCTGGTGACCTTGGATCCAGAAGCCCTGCCAGGTTGGCTGGCCCGTCACCAGATGGACCAGAACCTGTCGCTGGACGAGCTATCGACCCATCCAAAGGTGCTCGAAACCGTGCAGGCGGTCATCGACAAGGCCAACACCTCGGTATCCAAGGCCGAGGCGATCAAGTCCTTCCGCGTTGTGCCTGCTGACTTCACCGAGGAAACCGGTCATTTGACTCCCTCGATGAAGATCAAGCGTGCAGTAGTGCTCAAGGACTACGAGGCCGTGATCGAAGGCATCTACTCGGCGCCCAAGCCGACAGCATAGTCCATCACTGCATTAGCCAGCTCCCACGATTCGCGAGCTGAAGCGGCCCAAGGCAACTTGAGGCCGCTTTGCTGTGTTCGGGCATAGTAGCTGCGCGGCAATACCACGCGGCTGAATGCCTGGGTGGCGTGATTCTGGTGCTCGTGGCCAAGCACCGCGTAGATCAGGTTCCCAGCCAGGTCCTTGCGGCCATTGGCCAGCAGCCATTCGACCAATTCCATGAGCCGGTCTTCCGAGTCGGCACTGGTATCGCCCACAACCACCAACACGTTGGTGCCGGTGAATTTGCCGTCCATCACCGATTGCACGCGCTGCGGTCCGGCCGTGGCCACCTGGGCCTTGCAATCCAATTCACCGAATTGCTCGGCCAGGTGCTCTGCGATTTCGCAGAACGGAAGATGCGTGTCGAGGGTGAAGACCAGTACCGTGATCGGCTGGCCCTTGGATCCCAGCTCGGCAACCTGCTGCCTCAGCCGGGCGGGCACAGCCCCGGGCGTCATCTTGCTTGGGCGCATCACAGCTCCTTCTGCTTTGTGGTTAGCACGATTAGTTGGCAGAGCGCAGGGGCCCGCAACCTTGGTCACGAGCCCCCTGTGCTCTGGGTACTGCGGATGCTACTTGGGTTCGATCACCAGCAGCAGATCGCCACCCTGTACCTGGCTGGTGCCATTCAGGGTTACCTGGCTGACCACGCCGCCCGCGTTGGCGGTGATGCCCGCTTCCATCTTCATTGCCTCGATGGTGGCCACGGACTGGCCGGCCTCGATCAGGTCGCCGACCTTGACGTTCACAGTCACCGCTCCCGCGAAGGGTGCAGCGACGTGGCCGTTGTTGTTCGGATCGGCCTTCGGCGCGGACTTCACGGTGGATTCTACCGATTCGTCGCGGACCTTGAGCTGGCGGGACTGGCCGTTGAGGTTGACCACGACGGTGCGCAGGCCCTTCTCGTCGGCTTCCGATACCGATACCAGCCTGACCAGAAGGCGAACACCGGTACCCAGCGAAATGACATGCTCGAAGCCTGGAACCAGGCCGTAGAGGTAGTCGCGGGTGTGCAGGACGGACAAATCGCCGTAGTTCTCCACCGACTTCTCGAAGTCACGGGTTGGGCCAGCGAAGAGCAACCGGTTCAGGGTACCGCGAATCGTGTCCGAATCCGCCTGCAGCGCTGCCAGGTCCTCTGCCGAGAGGTCCTCGACATGGGCCTTGACATTGCGTCCCTGCAACGCCTTGGTGCGGAACGGTTCCGGCCAGCCGCCTGGAGGGTTGCCCAGCTCGCCCGAGAGGAACTGGATGACCGAATCCGGGATGTCGTAGTTCTGCGGGTTCGCTTCGAAGTCCGCGGCTGGGACTCCGGAACCCACCAGCTGCAAGGCCAGGTCGCCGACGACCTTGGACGATGGAGTCACCTTGACCACATTGCCGAGCATATCGTTGACCGAGGCGTACATCGACTCGATGGCTTCGAAACGCTCGCCCAGGCCCAAGGCAATGGCCTGCTGGCGCAGGTTCGAAAGCTGGCCGCCCGGAATCTCGTGCTGGTAGACACGGCCGGTTGGCGCTGGCAGTCCGGATTCGAAGGGCTTGTACATGGCGCGCACTGCTTCCCAGTACGGTTCCAGCGACGCCACGGCATCCAGTGACAGGCCGGGATCACGCTCGGTGAATTCCAGTGCTGCGACCAGTGCAGAGGCCGATGGCTGCGAGGTGGTGCCCGCCATGGCCGCGCTGGCCACGTCGACGGCGTCCACACCGGCGTCGATGGCAGCCATCAACGTCGCCAGCTGCCCGCCGGAGGTGTCGTGGGTGTGCAGGTGCACCGGCAGATCGAAGCGTTCGCGCAGGGCCGTGACCAGCTTGGTTGCTGCCGCTGGGCGCAGCAGGCCGGCCATGTCCTTGATTGCAAGGATATGCGCGCCAGCGTCGACGATCTGCTGTGCCAGCTCCAGGTAGTAGTCCAGCGTGTACAGCTTCTCGTTGGCATCCAGCAGGTTGCCGGTGTAGCACAGGGCCACTTCGGCGACAGCGGTGCCGGTGTCGCGTACCGCCTTGATGGCCGGAGCCATCTGCGAAACATCGTTCAGCGCATCGAAGATGCGGAAGATGTCGATGCCGGCGGACGCGGCTTCCTTCACGAAAGCGTCGGTGACCTCGGTTGGGTATGGAGTGTAGCCCACGGTGTTGCGGCCGCGCAGCAGCATCTGCAACGGGATGTTCGGCAGCTCCGCACGCAGCAGCTCCAGGCGCTTCCAGGGATCTTCGCCCAGGAATCGCAGGGACACATCGTAGGTGGCACCGCCCCAGACTTCCATGGAGAACAGCTGCGGGACGTTGTGCGCGTAGGCCGGTGCTGCCGCGAGCAGGTCGCGGGTGCGGACGCGGGTGGCCAGCAGCGACTGGTGCGCATCGCGGAAGGTGGTATCGGTGATACCCACCGCCTTCGACTCGCGCAGGGCCTTGGCGAATCCTTCCGGACCGAGATCCAGCAGCTTCTGGCGCCAGCCATCGGCCGGCACGGCGGACTTGGAGGGGCCATCGAATGGCGAACGCTCTGGCTCGTCGGTCTTGTCACCCGGGAAAGCAGGAAGCTTCTTGCGCGGGTCGATGCCCTCGACACGGCTGCCATTTGGCTGGTTCACCGTGACATGGGCCAGGAAGTTCAGCGCCTTGGTACCGCGGTCCTGGGATTCATTGCCGGTGAGCAGATCCGGGCGGGAGTCGATGAAGTCGGTAGCGACATCACCGGCCAGGAACTGCGGATCACTGAGCACATTCTGGATGAACGGGATGTTGGTGGCCACACCGCGCACGCGGAACTCGGCCAGCGCACGGCGGGCGCGAGCCACAGCCGTCTGGTAGTCACGGCCACGGCAAGTGAGCTTGACCAGCATCGAGTCGAAGTGCGGGGACACCTCGGCGCCGGTGTAGATCGTGCCGCCATCCAGGCGGACACCCGAGCCGCCGGCGGAGCGGTAGACGGTAATGGTTCCAACATCCGGACGGAAGCCATTGGCTGGATCTTCGGTGGTGATGCGGGACTGCAAGGCCCAGCCACGCACCTGGATGGTGTCCTGGCTGATTTCCAGATCCTTCAGCGACTCGCCAGCAGCGATGCGCATCTGCGCCTGCACCAGGTCGATGTCGGTAACCTCTTCGGTCACCGTGTGCTCAACCTGGATGCGCGGGTTCATTTCAATGAATACGTGCTGCCCGGCGCGGTCGCCCACGGTATCAACGAGGAATTCGACGGTGCCTGCGTTCTGGTAGCCCAGGGTCTGCGCGAACTTCACGGCGTCCCGGAACAGCGCCTGGCGAATCGATTCGTCCAGGTTCGGCGCTGGAGCGATTTCGACAACCTTCTGGTGGCGGCGCTGCAGCGAGCAGTCGCGCTCATGCAAGTGGACAATGTTGCCCTGCTCGTCGGCGAGGATCTGCACCTCGATGTGGCGCGGACGCAGCACTGCTTGTTCCAGGAAAACGGTGGGGTCCCCGAAGGCGGTGCCTGCTTCGCGCATTGCCGCGCCCATCAGCTCCGGCAGGTCTTCGCGCTTGTCGACACGGCGCATGCCGCGACCGCCGCCGCCGGCTACAGCCTTGACGAAGATCGGGAAGCCGATGCGATCGGCCTCGGCAATCAGGTAATCAACATCATCGCTTGGCTCGGAGGATTCCAGTACCGGAATGCCTGCCTCGCGAGCGGCCTTCAGCGCCGCTACCTTATTGCCGGCCAGTTCAAGTACGTCCGCCTTTGGACCGATGAACTTGATGCCTGCTGCTTCGGCAGCTCGTGCGAGGTCAGGATTTTCCGAGAGGAAGCCATAGCCCGGGTAGATTGCATCCGCGCCGGCTTCTTTGGCAACGCGGATAATCTCGTCGATATCCAGGTAGGCGCGGACCGGATGGCCCTCTTCGCCGATCTGGTAGGCCTCTGCGGCCTTCTGGCGGTGGATCGAATTGCGATCCTCATGTGGGTAGACAGCAACGGTCTTTGCGCCCAGCTCGTAGCCGGCGCGGAAAGCGCGAATCGCAATCTCACCGCGGTTGGCGACCAAGATCTTTTCAAACATAGTGTCCCTACATCGAATCTGTACACGCTGGTTCAACGGCACAATCAGGACTGTTCCCCTCAGGTGCAGGCCCGCCATCCCAGCGTGTCGGGTCTCGAAAAGCAGCTAGCATTTGCCACTTCTGTGAAACACACTACACGGGGATTCTCCCGAACGTCCAAACATTTCGCCTTGTGGTCAGACCACATGAAATAATTGGATCTTTGAAGTTTTAATCACTAACTTGTGCCTAATGGCAAAAACTGACGTTGCAAAGTCGGAGAAACACGGCTCGGCACACTATGATGATGAGAGACTAAAAATTCGGTGGGACGTTTAAACTAACGAACAGTGAAAGGCGTGGTCTGGTCCGTGCACGTAGTGAGCATCAGCAGCCTCAAGGGTGGCGTAGGAAAAACCTCCGTGACACTCGGATTGGCTTCAGCAGCACTTGCCGCCGGCATTCCGACTCTCGTCATTGACCTGGATCCCCATGCGGATGCCAGCACTGGCCTTGGAGTCCGGGCTAATGGGAAGCAGCCAATTGGGCAAATGCTCAAGAACGCTCGCCGCGCCCGCCTGCAAGATCAGGTTGTCGCCAGCGCTTGGCAGTCCAAGGCAGCAGAGAAGAAATCCCGTACCCGCATTCCAGTGCTCGATGTTGCCGTTGGCGACGCTTTCACCGGCATCTACGATCGACCAGATCTGCGGACCCGCGACCTGCGCCGCCTCTCCCAGCTCCTGAGCCGCACCAGCGGTTACCAGTTGGTTCTCATCGACTGCCCGCCATCGCTGAACGGCTTGACCCGCATGGCATGGAGCGCTTCGGATCAGCTCGTGCTAGTGGCAGAACCCAGCCTGTTCTCCGTGGCCGGCACCGAGCGCACCCAGCGCGCATTGGAACTCTTCCGCCGTGAATTCGCTCCCTCCCTGGGACCGGTACGCGTTGTCGCCAACCGCGTCCGCAAGGACTCCGCGGAGCATACCTTCCGTTTGGGCGAAATGCGCCAGATGTTCGGCGACTCCATGGTCAAGCCCGAGATTCCCGAACACCCGGAATGGCAGCAGATCCAAGGTGCCGCGTACTCGGTGCACCAGTGGCCTTCCAAAGCTACCGCTCCGATGCTGGCGCAGTTCGACGCGTTGCTCAAGGAAGTCATGTCCGCAGCAGGCCCGAACAACACCTAGGCCCGGATACGGATAGCAGCTTAAGCAATTGACCGGATCTTCCTTGAAAGAAGATCCGGTCAATTGCTTAAGCTGTTGAATTATCTGCCGGCCCTAGCCGACGTTGCGCGCCGCCTTGGCAGCCCGACGGGCAGCCAATTCATCTTCTGGCAGGGTCTGCTGCACCGAGCTCTCTGAAGGCAGCTGGGCAAGGGAACCTTCCACTTCGCGCCAAACACGGCCTACGGCGATGCCGAATACGCCCTGGCCCTTCTGGACAAGGTCAATGACCTCATCGGCGCTGGTGCATTCGTAGACCGAAGCTCCATCGCTCATCAACGTGATCTGGGCAAGGTCCTCAACACCGCGTTCACGCAGGTGCAAAACGGCCGAACGGATCTGCTGCAGGGATACTCCGGTGTCCAGCAGCCGCTTGACAACCTTGAGCACGAGGATATCCCGGAATGAATAGAGGCGGTGGCTGCCGGAGCCCTTGGCTCCGCGCACTGCCGGCTCTACCAGGCCAGTACGTGCCCAGTAGTCGAGTTGGCGGTAGGTAATGCCGGCTGCCTTGCACACAATTGGACCGCGGTAGCCGGCATGTTCATCCAGCTCAGGCAGGTCATCGGTGAAGAGCAATCCTTGGGTGCTGGATTGCTTGTTGCCACCGTCGACCCCATAGTGAGGCCCAGTCTGGCGAGACTCCATCCAATTGCTCCTTGCGTGTCAGCACGTTCCTAAACGAGTATCCAGGGACCGAATGAGAACCGCGCAGATGCGAGTGATGACCATCAAAAAACAGCTCTTTTTAAATGTCCCTATGCAAAGACGGTACGGCGATATCGACTAATGGTCAAAGACCTTCAAGCTTAACTTTAAGGCGTGTCGCGCAGGCTTGGGGAATTACCCAATTCAAGGCCAATATTCCACTGAAACCAAACGCGCGATATCTACGAAGAAAAATCTTCTGGATCAATATTGTCCAAGAATTCACGGAATTCGCGCAACTGCTCTTCGGGTGCTTCTTCGCCGCCAGTCTCATTCTCGATGGCCACGCCAGCTTCTTCCAGGACGTGCTCGGCGCACATGATCGGGCACTGGGCGCGCACGGCGAGGGCGACGGCATCCGAGGAACGGGAATCTACGCGTTTGCCGTTGGAAAGGACAAGCTCCGCGACGAACACGGCATTGTTCACCGAGACTATTTCGATCCGCTCAAGCTTCACACCCATGCTTTCGATGACGCTGAGCAGCAGATCATGGGTCATCGGCCGAGGCGGAGTGAGTCCTTGTTCAGACATTGCGATGGCCGAGGCTTCGGGCGCACCTATCCACAGCGGAAGGTAGAGATTACGCTCAGGGTATTTGAGCAGCAACAGCGGCTGATTCGCCGGCAGTTGAATACGGATTCCGGCAAACTCCAGTTCCAGCATGCTAGCCCCTTAGAGTTGTTGTTGCCTGTTCGAATTCAGCCTAGCGATCCAGTTGGGAAATAGCACGTTGCACCAGGGCCTCGTGAATTTCCAGGCACTGGCGCGAGATTTCCTGGGCCTCTTCCGCAGCGCGGGCACGAGCGGAGACTTCAGGCTTCTTCAGTTCGTTGCCGACAATCGATTCAATCAGCGAGAACTCGCGATCAGCCGCGGTACGGAACTGCCGCAGGTGGCGAGGTTCAACGCCATGGCCCGCCAGCTGAACGGCCGATTTGGTGACCTTGATGCTGCTGGCGTCGAACAGGCCAGCAACCGGTTCGATCAAGCCGAACTTTATCAATTCGCCAACGAGCTCCTCGCTGGCACCGGTCAGCCCCTGCAGTTCAGCCAAGGACACCGAACGGGTCTTGCGCTCCACGGCCTCAGCCATGTCATCGTTGACCGCCTGTGGCGCCACCGGGGCTCCCCCAGGCAATGCTGCTGGCGCTTCACCGCGATCCACCGAGTCGAGATGGTCCTTGATGACCTTCAACGGCAGGTACTGGTCGCGCTGAACCGAAAGGATGAAACGCAAGCGGCTCACATCCGACGCGGAGTACTTTCGATATCCAGCGGAGGTGCGTTGCGGGATGATCAGTCCCTTGTCTTCCAGGAAGCGGATCTTGGACGCAGTGACACGTGGGAACTCATCCTTGAGTTCCGAGAGCACCTCGCCGATATTCAGCGCGGCCTGCCGGACGGTCTCGTGGCGTTGAGCCTCGAGACGTGGGCTACGGGCTGCGTCAAAGATCGGCAAAGGGTCTACACCTCGGATGTATGGATATGTCGGCGTGCCAGACGCCGGCGGACAAAACCTCGAACTCTACTAGTTTAAAGGTTCGGAACGCTTTGGTAGAAATTCAGGCGGAATTTGCCGATCTGAACCTGAACACCAGTGCTCAACGGGATCTCGTCGATACGGTCGCCGTTGATGTAGGTACCATTCAGCGATCCGATGTCGCTGAGCGTGAACCTCGCGTCCGTTCGGGAGAACTTGGCATGCCGACGCGAAACGGTCACATCGTCCAGGAAGATATCCGCGTTTGGATGGCGGCCTGCGATGCTCTCGTCGGTGTCCAGCAAGAAGCGTGCGCCCTTGTTTGGTCCGGAATGGGCAATCAGCAGCGCAGAACCAGCTGGCAGGGCGTTAACTGCGTTTTTCTCATCCTCACTCAGGGTGTAGATGACCGAAGGTTCAGCACCCTTGTGCACCGCAGGAAGAGCGATATTGGTCGTCTCAGAGGCAGACTCGTTGTGCGGGTCAACCGGCCGATGTTCCGACATTATGGGGTCCTCCAGAAAATTCTGTTAACAGTTCGTGCGTGACGACCTTGAGTTCTGTGTTGGCACAGTCAGTAATACCAAACTATTTACAGATTAGCCTACTCACTGCCCAACTGATAACAGAAAAGTACATATTTTCCGCTGCAAGGGATTGCCAGTGTGGCAAGATGCAAAGAGAGACGATGATGCCTTGGCAGCGCCTGCACTTCGATCCTTTCCCACAGATGGAGGCGATGCAAGGAGAAATCAGGAACTTTCAGGTGAATCATGACGAAGATACTTCTCAAACGCGCGTACACCGCGCCCAGCGTCGAGGACGGCTACAGGATCCTGGTTGACAGGCTCTGGCCGCGCGGGAAGAGCAAGGCTGCCCTTCAGCTGGATCACTGGGCCAAGGCCTTGGCACCGAGCACCGGGCTTCGCAAAGGCTGGGATCACGATGCCGACCGCTTTGGCGAATTTGCGCAGCACTATCGCACAGAGCTAGATCAGAACCCTGCTGTCGATGGCTTCCTGGAAGTACTGGACCAGCATCCCGTGGTCACTTTGGTCTACGGAGCAAAAAATGAGCAGGCTAATCATGCTGTGGTGTTGCGTGACTATCTGCTCGATCAGCTCTCTGGTCCGTAGGCGGCACGAAGCACACGCCGTCGGCACACACCATATCCGAATCGACCACCTGCTGAAGGTCAAAGCTGAATTCCTGGCTCACCGTGGCACCTTTCATCGAAGTCCTGTCCCTTGGTGGTTCAACCGCGTTGCGCCGAAAAATATTCCGCACTTCCACGCGACGCCCTGCGCAGGGAAACCGATGGCACCGCGAGATACTCGCGGTGCCATCGGTGATGTGTGGAGCGAGGGCGCTACCTAGTTCTGCTCCAGCAGGATCGGCTCGAAGAAACGGGCCAGCTCGTTGGCCGCATCCAAGGGCAGGATGCTGGCAACATACATATCCGGACGGACGATCACGATCGCGCCATCGCGGGAGATCTGGCGCTCCTCGAAGATGTCCGAGCCGTCCAATGCGGTGTAGACCTTCTCGTAATCCATCAGGCCGAATACGCCGGTGTCCGGACGGAACACCTTCGGCGCGTCATTCACGTTCATCGTGGTGTAGTCCTGCTGGTAGACCACCTTGACATCGAACAGCGCGTCGGCGTCGGCACCCTTCGGCGTGAAGCGAACCAGTGGCGAGCGCTCATTCTCCAGCAGCCAGCTCGACAAAGCGGCAATTTTCTGGGACTGTCCCACCGGCTGCTGATCAGCAAAGACGTAGATGCGGTAGCGGCCGTCGGCACGATGGTGGTGGCCCAGGTGCGTTGGGTTGGCATCGGCCAAGCGCATGACTTCCGAAGAGCGGAAGCGCTTGCCCACGGGGAATCCGGCGGCCAGCTCCTGGTGCTCCTTGCCGGCGACCAGCGCAGATGCCGCGTACTCGGTCATGAAGCCGGCAGGGAATTCGGCCGTGCGTACATAGAACTCGGCAACGCCTTCTTGGCCTTCAAGCTCCTTCGCAGTAGCAGCCATGATGGAGGACCACTTCTTGTCGAAGTCGATCAGGTCCTTGGCGATCACCTTGCGCTCGTCCGAGTAGGTGCGCAGCAGGCTTTCCGGAGCTTGGCCCGAGAGCACATAGCCGATCTTCCAGGCCAGGTTGAACCCGTCCTGCATGGATACGTTCATGCCTTGGCCGGCCTTGGCCGAGTGGGTGTGGCAGGCATCGCCGGTAATGAACACGCGCGGCTCGCGGGTACCGATCTCTTCAACCGGCACATCATCGAAGCGGTCAGCCAGCCGGTGGCCTACTTCGTAGACGCTGTGCCACGCGACGTCCTTGACCTCGAGGGTATAGGGATTCAAAATCGCCTTGGCGCGCTCGATGATTTCTTCCAGCGGAGTCTCGCGGACCTTGCCGTTATCCCCTTCCGGAACTTCACCCAGGTCGACGTAGAGGCGGAAGAGCTGCCCGCCTTCGCGCGGAATCAGCAGGATCGAACCAGCCTTGGAATGGATGGCGCACTTGGTGCGCACATCCGGGAAGTTGGTCAGGCCCAGGGTGTCCATGACGCCCCAAGCGTGATTGGCCTTGTCACCGGAGAGCTTCGCGCCGATCGAGCGGCGGACATTGCTTCTAGCCCCATCGGAACCGACCACGTACTTGGCACGCACTACACGCTCAATGCCGTCATTGCTCTCGCCGCAGCCGATCAGGGTGACCTTCACCGGGTACTCTTCGCCGTCTTCAACGACCAGTTCCTTGAAGTCCCACCCGTAGTCCGGGACGGTGCGAGCTGGGGAGTTCGCCGCGAAATCAGCGAAATAGTCGATAACGCGCGCCTGGTTGACCACGAGGTGCGGGAATTCGCTGACGCCGGTTGGATCATCGGCGGTGCGGTCGGTGCGGATGATCTGATCCGGGTTCTGCGGATCAGGGTTCCAGAAGGTGGTTTCCTTGATGATGTAGGCCTCGGCGGTGATGCGCTCGGCAAAACCGAAAGCCTGGAACGTCTCCACCGTGCGTGACTGGATCCCGTCGGCCTGGCCGATTTCCAGGCGGCCGGGGCGTCGATCGATGATGCGGGTGTGCACATCAGGGAACTGGGAAAGCTGGGCGGCGGTGATGATGCCTGCGGGACCGGCACCGACGATCAGCACATCCATGACATCGGGCATCTCCATGGGACGGTTTATGCCCACGCCAGCCGCTGGCTGCACTCGTGGATCGGCTGAAATGTATCCGTTGTGGTGAAACTGCACCGTTTCATCCCCCAATTCCCTGTGATGACCTCAGTCAATAAATATAATGTTCGATATTAGAACTGCATGATCTTTTATCGCACACTAATCATATACAATCTGTGAGCTCAGGCACAAGTTCACGCACGCTGCGCCGGCCACCCCTAAGCCGCAGATGGGCAGAAGCCCCGGCGCAATAACCTCGCGCCGGGGCCCATCACTGATGCCAGCTGCTACCGATGCTCCCACTCGGGTCCGGCATACTCCAGCATCTGCTCTTCATTAAGTTGCGAACGCCCATAGGCTCCGTGCACCGCGTTGAACTTCCCGCCAATCTCCAAGTCGCGCGAGGACGAGATATCTCCGACCAGCCACGGCTTCCACTTGGTAGCCGACAGATAAGGGCGGATGATGCTGGCCGTGGCAGCGCAGTCCGCGGCAAATGGCAAGATCGCCGGTGGTTCCCGATCCGCTCCCTCGCGGATGAACGCAGTGGCCAAGTTCGAAAACGCCTTGGCATGCCCTGCACCGTGCGGCAGCAATGAAGCCACGAATTGGCCTGCCGAGCCTTCGGCCGGCGAGCGCGGAACAATGCCCGCTGGTGTCACGTCCAAGGGGTTCGAAACATCGAGCAGCACCTTGCCTGCCAGCCTGGAGCCCAGCTCGGCCAGGACCTTGCGTTGCGGCTGGTCCCAGAGCGTGGCCAAGACAACGACCTCTTGGCCTTCCACAGCTGAGGCCAGGTCCGCGGCCACCTGCACCTGCGCGTCCACCGCGGCCTGTCGAACCTTTTGCGCCGCTGCCTCCGCCTTGGCGGCATTGTGGTGGTAGATCACGACGCTCACCCCGTGGGAGGCGAAGAGTTCTGCGATGGCGGTTCCGTGCCGCCCCGGTCCGATCAGTGCTATTGAAGCCATGTTCATGCCTTTCTTGAGCGGCAGCTAGGCCGCGTCGCCGCTGTTGGCGAGGTAGGGGTTATCGCTCATTTCCAAGACGAGCTTTCCGCGTGAATGCTTGGCATCCATCTGGCGATGGGCCTGCACGACATCGTTGAAATCGAGGGTGTTCACCTGCAGTTGCAAGCCGCCATCCCGATAGCTGCGCACCAGCTCTGCGAACCGTTGCGCGCTGGCTCGGACGCTCACCAGTGGCAGGCCATGGGATTGCCAGGTCTCGGGAACCAGCGTGATGCACTGCGCTCCACCGCTTGCCAGTTCACGGGCCAGGTCGCCGGCTTCCATGCTTCCGGCTAAATCGATGGACGCGGCAATAGCCCGGCCTCCCGCGGCCTGGGCCACGCGCTCGCTGAGACCCGGTCCGTAAACGACAGGAAGAACCCCCAGCTGACGCAGATATTCCTGGTTGCCTGTTCCGGCGGTACCAATGACGACCAGGCCTTGATGCATCGCGAGCTGAACCAGCATGCTTCCTACGCCACCTGCCGCTGCGTGCACCAGAATCACATCTCCTGGTTGCAGGTTCAGTGCGGCAAGGGCTGTCAGGGAGGTCTGTCCGGCACCACTGAGCCCGCCAGCCACGGCCCACGGCAGTTCCTTGGGCTTAGCCGCCAGCTTGTTCCCCGAGGTGACGACCAGATCGGCGTCGGCACCGACGGCACCCCAGCCCACCACCTCATCCCCCGCGGCCCAATCCGGGTCGTTCGACTCATGGACAATGCCGGAGAATTCGGTGCCAAAGACCAGAGGCACCTGGCCGCCGAAATTGCCGGCCCGGCGACGGGCATCCACGGGGTTTTGGCCCGCGGCACGTACCGCCACGCGGACCTCGCCCGCAGCCAGCGGCTGCACTGGATGGTTTTCGATGCTGATGACTTCCGGGGCGCCGAACTGCCTGGCCACAGCGACGCGATAATGCTGCTTCATGGTTTTCCTTCCTTCGTTGCTTTCAAGTGCTTTCCGCAAATATATCTGTAATAACAGATATATTTGCAAGGATATTCCCGCTAGCCCGGATCCATTGGGCCAGCGGGATGCGGTGCGGCTATCCGGAATAGGGCTGCGAGGCGACACTTTCATGACGGGAGAGCCGGCGCGCGAAGTCCAGCAGTACCTGGACCTCGGCATCCCCGATCAGCGGGTCGAATTCCTTTGCCAGCGATTCAATGTGCGCGGCTCGGGCTCGGCTTATGAGATCAAGGCCCGCTTCGGTCAGCGTCACCACGACCATGCGCGCATCCTGGGAATCACGGTCCCGGCGCACCAGGTGGAGTTGCTCAAGCCTGCTGATCAGATGGGACCCCGAGCCGGAACTGTAGAGCAGCTGATTGGAAAGCTGGGTGGCTGGCAAGCGGTTCGCCTTCGCCTCCCAGAGGTACAGCAGCGCCTCGAATTGCGCACTGTTCAACCCGAAATCCCGTTTGAGCTCAACCGATAGCCGCAGCATCATCGAGCGCTGCCCGTAGAGCAGGCCGCGCCAGATCTCCTGCCGATCGTTCAATTCCGTGTTCATGGATGCCTCCCGGGAATAGGATCAAAGTATCTGTAGTTACAGTAATTGATTCTAGTACACGGATGAAAGGCATGGAACCGAAATGACCACCATCGACAGCAAACTGGGCACCAAACAGCCGGCATTGAGCGCGCACCGCGTGGTGATCCTCGGCGGAACCGGCCGGGTCGGCGAGGGCATCGTCCGTTCCTGGCTGGCCGCCGGTGCCGAAGTCATCATTCCTACCCGCACCGAAAACCGCGGCAAGGAACTGCTGGCCCGTCTCGAGAACATCGACACCGCGAATCTGGAATTGGTCGTGGGCGAGTACACCAGTTTCACCGCAGCAACCGACATGGCCCAGCGCATCACCGGCGAATTCGGGGACGTTACCGATGTGATCGCTGCTATCGGCGGCTGGTGGCAGGGAAAGCCGCTGTGGGAAGTCACCGAATCGGAATGGCAGCGCTTCAACCTCGATCTGTCCACCGCCCATGTCGCAAATGTGCGTGTCTGGCTCCCCCTGCTGGCGCCTGCAGGCAGCTACCATCTGGTCCTTGGCGGGAGCGCTACGACCCCGGTTCCCGGTGCATCGATCATCAACATGGAACAAGCGGGACTCTTGATGATGCATCGGGTGCTCAGCGCCGAAGCCGGAACCCAGCGCCGCGTCTTCGCCCACGAGCTCGGACCAGTGGCAACCCGCGAACGCCCATGGGTTGATCCGCAATGGATCACCAACGAAGAACTCGGCTCGATCACCGGGGCCCTGGCCGCCCGGCCCGACCGCCCCTCGGCGCACTACACGCTTCGCACCACGCAGGCCGCAACGCAGCTGATTAAGGAACTGGCAGCATGAACACCAACCGCCTAGCACGAACGCACGACCTGGTGCTGCCCGACGGCTGGCCCGGACTCCCGGGCACGCTGGCCGCACGCGCGATCACCGAGCATCGGGCAGGCTATGCCATGGAACGGTCCAGCTACATGTCTGTTGGCGCACCGGCCCTGATCATCAGGGCCCGGACCGAACAGGACGTGCAGGAAACGGTGCTCTATGCAGCGCGGCTCCGGGAGCAATCGGGAACCCGCGTTGAATTCAGCATCCGTTCAGGGGGCCACGGCATCGCAGGCACCTCGACGAATACCGGGGGCATCATCCTGGATCTTTCCGCCCTGCGGCACTTCGAAATGCTCGATCCGCAACTTGGCCTGGTCCGGGTGGGCGCCGGAGCCACGTGGGGACAAATTGCCGGACAGCTAGCCGCCGAAGACCTGGTCATCAGCAGCGGCAACTTTGGCGACACCGGCGTCGGCGGCCTGGCCACGGCTGGCGGCATCGGCTACTTCGCCCGTTCACAGGGACTGACGCTGGACTCCATGGTGCGGGCCAAATTGGTCACCGCCGACGGAACGATCCGCTGGGTAGACACTGATCATGAGCCCGAATTGTTCTGGGCCGTGCGCGGAGGTGCGACCCATGCCGGAGTAGTCACCGCTTTCGAGTTCACGGCCACCGATCTGCGAACTGCCGCCGGCGACGCCAGCATCATCCACCAGCAACTGACCTACCTGACCGATTCGCTGCCGCAGTTCACCGCTGATTGGGGCCAGTGGGTGCGCCAGTCGCTTGACGATCTGGAAAGCTTCCTGATGGTGCAGGCATTGGGCGATGGACAGCACGCAATTCAGGCGCGCAATGTCTGGGCTGGCGATGCCCAGGACCAGGCAGCGCCGGTCTTGCGCGAGGCCCTGGGCCTGGCCCAACTTCACGATTCGCGCACCGAGCCAGTGCCTTATCCGATGATCGTGCCAGCCCCGAATTCGCCGCATGCCGGTCAGCAGCGCATCAAAATGCGTGATGTCCTGGTCGATCAGGCGGATGAGCAGTTGGGCGATGCCATGGCGCAGTCATTGGCCCATCGGGCCAGCCTGGTCGGCGAATTGCGGGCCTTGGGCGGTGCCGTAGCCCGGGTTCCGGCCCACGCCACCGCCTGGGGGTCGCGGCATCAAGAAGTGCTGGCAGCTACCTGGATCCACCCGTTGGGCATCGCCGAGCAGGACCAGTCGTTCGCTGCCCTGCAGGTTCTGGGCACCGGCGCGTACGGCGCCTACTCTTCGGACGTTCGCCGTTCGGCTGCCGAGCTCGCCTGGCCTGGGCAGACCGGAACCCGGCTGCGGGCCCTGTCCGAGAGAACTGACCCGCAGCACCTCTTTGATGGCGGACTGAACTTGAGAAGCCAGAACTCCAGCGCTACCTGATCAGCTCGACGCGTCCTGCTTCCACCCCGAGCCGATGCACCACCGAATGCTCGCGCATTTTCTGCTGCCAGCGCCGGTCGTGGCTGACCGTGACCACGGTGCCCGGATATTCCGCCAGCGCTGACTCCAGCTGCTCCACCAAGGCCGGTGAGAGATGGTTCGTCGGCTCGTCCAGGAACAGCATCTGCGCTTTGGTGCTGACCGCAATAGCCAGTTCCAGGCGGCGGCGCTGGCCTACCGAAAGCGCCATGGGGTGCCGCAGGAAATCCTGCGGCGCAAACAGGCCCAGCTGGGCCAGGGACGCACCGGCGTCCTGGACATACTGGCCGGTGGCCGCGGCGAAGGCTTCAACCAGGGTGCTGCCAGGAAAAATGCCGACTTCCTGGCGGAGCCAACCGCAGTGCAAGTTGGCAGCGCGCTCGATCTTCCCCTCGGTGCATTCCAATTCTCCGGCGAGCATTTTGAGCAATGTGGATTTGCCAGCACCATTGGGGCCGGTGACCAGCCAGCGCTCGCCGAGCTTGATGTCGAAGCGTGGCGTGGACAGTTTCGGATCCGAGCCGCGCCGGGCGTTCATCACCTGCAGCAGGGTTTCGCCACCAGCCTGGTCCTGGGTACTGCCGGGCATCAAGAAGGACAGCTCAGCAGCCGGCTCGGGTGCCCGGTGGGTTTCGAGGTCTTCGATTCGGGATTTTGCCTGGCGGATCTTGGCGGTCGACCCATGGCTGGAATCGCGGGCCCGGAAATTTCCATGTCCGAAACTGGATTTCTCCTGCTTGCGCGGAATGGCGCTGACGCGTGAAGCATACTTATCAACCAAGTTCTGTGAACGCTCAAGCTCCTGCACCCAATTTTCGTAGGCGACGCGGATCGCGATGCGCTCCTGCTCCTTGGCATGCAGATAACCGTCATAGCCATTGCCGTAATTCGCGATCGACCCGTCGGCAACCTCCACGATGGATCGGGCAAAACGCTTGAGGAACATCCGGTCATGGCTGATCAGCACCAGCGCACCGCGATGCTTGTCCAGGGTGCGCTCCAGCCAGTTCATGGCCGCCTCGTCCAGGTCGTTCGTTGGTTCATCGAGCAGGAGCAATTGCGCACCCGAACACAGGACACAGGCCAGCGACAGCCGGGATCGCTGCCCACCGGATAGTTGGGACACAAGGCGCTGGCGATCCAGATCTCCTAGGCCCAGCTGCTCCAAGGCGCTATCCAGGCGCGGAGCCAGCGAATAGCCGTCGGCCGCCTCGTACAGGTCGGTAACCTGCTGCAGCTGCTTCATCAAACGTTCGGCGACAGGTTCTGCAGCATCTTCGAGCTTGGCCGAGACGACGCGCATCAAGCCTTCCAGTTCACGGAAGCGCCGATGATAGGAATCGATCACCTGTTGCACGCTCATGTTCGCAGCGAAGCTCGGGTTCTGCGCAGCGTAGGCAACGGCACCGGGTGCGTTCATCTTCCGCTGCCCGTGGTCGGGTTCGAGATTCCCTGCAATCACGCGCATCAGCGTGGATTTTCCCGAACCGTTATCGCCAAGCACTGCGATGCGGTCGGTACCGGAAATTGCAAGGTCGATGCCGGTCAGCACATCCCGTTCGCCGAAACTGACGGCGATATTTTGTAGGGAGCATACGTAGTCCGGTTCGGTTTCGCGCTGATGCTGGGAAGACGTGTGGATACTTTGGGACTGGGTCATGGGAGTTTCCTGCCTAGCACCGGTTCGCCGAGTAATCAGGGCCGGTGCGGTTCTGGTGGTTGGCGGGCACCACAAAGGTGCAATGAAGATGGCGTCAGCGGAGCGATGCTCGACACTGGTTACCGCCTAGAGGAAATGGACTCCATGAATTAACGTTCCCACCATTCAAGGCTAAGCCCAAGCCATCACAACAGGCAAGGTTTTGCGCACTACAGCTCGATACTGCCCTCAATCAGGACATTCGCTGCCCCGCCAACCCAAAGCTGGCCGTCGGCCAAGTCCAGATGCACATGCCCATCGCGTCCGGCTTTCGCACCCTGCCGGTTGACCAGTGGCGCGGTGGCGTGCCCGGCGGCCATCAGCCATTGCGTGGCCGCTCCATTCAGGCTTCCGGTTACCGGATCCTCGCGCAGCGAGCCGTTTTCGATGGCCAGAGCTCGGACTTCGAATTTTTCCGGTGCCGACGACTGCGGCAGTGCGCCGAAGACCCCGATTTTCCAGCGTCCTGGCTTAGTGGGGATCCGCGGTGCGATGTCCAAAACCTGCTGCGAGTTTTCCAGCAGCACCGCGGCCCACCCCGGCCCGTTATCCGTCCACTGCGAATCCACAATCTGCTCGGGCTCAATGCCCAGGATCTGGATCATTTCCTTCAGTTCGTGCGGCGCAATGGCACCGGTTCGAACAGCCGGCGGCGAAGCAAAGGAAAGCGTTTCACCTTCGATCCTGATCGGCACCAAACCAGCTTCGCACTCGACGACCAGCTGCTTCGGATCCTGTGGCATTCCCCCGGCATGCAGCCAGGCACGCGCTGTGCCCAAGGCCGGGTGGCCGGCAAATGGGAATTCGCGATCGCGCGCAAAGATGCGGAAACGGTAGTCGGCCCGCTCGTCGCTGGCCGGCAGTACGTAGGTGACCTCGGAGAGATTGGACCAGAGCGAGTAGTCCTGCATCGACTCGGTATCCAGGCCCTGCCCGTCGAGCACCACCCCTACCGGGTTGCCCTTGTACGGGGTGGCGCCGAAGACATCGACCTGCTGGAATCTGCGTTGCATTGGACCATCTTCCGGATCTTCGCCGTGGGTGTGGAATTCTGGGGAGGCACGGCAAAACCCCGCCGAGAGAAACTCTCGACGGGGTTTTCCGATTGGATCGTCGGGCTAACAAGATTTGAACTTGCGACCTCCTCACCCCCAGTGAGGCGCGCTACCAAGCTGCGCCATAGCCCGATGCCCTCGCAGCCGTTATCCCCAAGTCGTGAGAACCAAGGGTGCCGTCTGCGAAAAGCTCCTTTATTAGCCTACACCAAGTGAAGGGCTAAATTCGAAATTTAGCGATTGCGTCCGCGGCGCTCGCGGATTCGCATCGAAACCTCGATGGGGCTTCCTTCGAAACCGAAGGTTTCGCGCAGCCGCCGGGTGATGAAGCGGCGGTAGCCTGGATCCAGGAAGCCGGTGGTGAACAGCACGAAGCGCGGCGGACGGGCCGAAGCCTGGGTGCCGAACAGGATGCGTGGCTGCTTGCCGCCGCGCACCGGGTGCGGGTGGGCTGCGACAAGTTCACCCAGGAAGGCGTTCAGCTTGCCCGTTGGAATGCGCTTGTCCCAGGATTCCAGCGCGGTATTCAGTGCGGGAACGAGCTTGTCCTTGTGCCAGCCGGTCTTCGCCGAGATGTTCACGCGCGGTGCCCACTCGATATGGGCAAGGTCGCGCTCGATCTCCTGGTCCAGGTAGTAGCGGCGATCCTCATCCACCTCATCCCACTTGTTGTAGACGATGACCATCGCGCGGCCGGCTTCGATGGCCAGCTGGATGATGCGCACGTCCTGCTCGGAGATGGTTTCATTGGCAGCCAGCAGGATGACGGCGACTTCGGCCTTCTCCAGCGCGGTCTGGGTACGCAGCGACGCGTAGTAGTCCGAGCCGACGGCCATGTGCTGGCGGCGGCGGATACCGGCGGTATCCACGAAGCGCCAGACTTCGCCGCCCAGCTCGACAAGTTCGTCCACGGGATCGCGGGTGGTGCCGGCCAGATCGTCGACAACTACGCGCTCGGAGCCGGCCACCTTGTTCAGCAGCGAGGACTTGCCCACATTCGGACGGCCGATCAGCGCAATGCGGCGCGGACCGCCCGATGGGATCATGCCGCCGAAAGCCGAATGGGCCGGCATTTTCTCCATGACAGCGTCCAGCAGGTCGGCGGTGCCACGGCCGTGCAGGGCCGAGACTGGCCATGGCTGGCCGAATCCCAGTCCCCACAGCGCGGCGGCTTCGGCTTCCTGGTTGAAGTCGTCGACCTTGTTGGCCACCAGGAAGACCGGCTTGCCCTTCTTGCGCAGCATCTTCACCACAGCCTCGTCGGTTGCGGTCGCGCCCACGTGGGAGTCGACCACGAAGAGGATGGCGTCAGCGACGTCGGCGGCGATTTCGGCCTGGTCGGCAACCGAGGCGTGGATGCCCTTGGCATCGTGCTCCCAGCCACCGGTATCGACGATGGTGAATGGGCGTCCCACCCACTCGGCGGAATAGGACACGCGGTCGCGGGTGACGCCCGGGGTATCCTCGACTACCGCTTCGCGGCGGCCCAGGATGCGGTTGACCAAGGTGGACTTGCCGACGTTAGGTCGTCCGATAACAGCCAGGACCGGCGGAATGACAACGTCTTCATCGTCGTCATCGAAGCTATCCAGGCCTGCAAGCAGGGCGGAGTCCTCTTCGTCCAGTTCGTAGTCTTCCAGTCCGCTGAGCAGGGCCTGGGCGCGAACCGCGGCCTCTTCCTCGCTCAGTTCGGCCAGGCGCTCGGCGATATCGTCGTCTCCAACGGGGATGTATTCCTCGTCGTGGGTGGAGTTGTTCTCGCTCATGATTTTCCCTTCACAGCGATCGTAATCTTCATCGGCTCTCGCCGAGGATGGGCACCAGCTTTAGGCTAGTTTTTCGTTGCAGTGCCGACTGCGTCAAGCACTGCGTCGATGGTCTGCTCGAAATCCAGGTCCGAGGAGTCTACGGTCATGACTCCGTCGGCAGCCTGGGTGAAGTTCACCACGGTGGAGTCCTTCGCATCGCGCGCCAGCACCTGGGTAGCCAGCTGCGACTCGTTCTGCGTTCCGCCCAGCTGCAGGCCGCGACGGCGCAGGCGGGCTTCTTCCGATGCGGTCAGCAGGATGCGCGCATCGGCATCCGGGGCGACCACGGTGGTGATGTCGCGGCCTTCGGCCACGATGCGGGTGTTGGCCGCAATGATTTCCTGCTGGCGGCGGACCAGTTCGGCACGCGCGTCCAGGTTGGTGGCAACGGTGGAAACCTGCTCGGAGATGCGTGGTTCGCGGATTGCCGCGGTCACGTCCACACCGCCGATTTCAACCAGTTCAGCATCAGGATCGACCGAGATGGACAGCTTGGCATCGCGCACGGCCTGGGCAATGGCCTCGGCGTTGGACAGATCGGTGCCATCGGCGAGCACCGAGTAGGTGATCGCACGGTACATGGCACCGGTGTCCAGGTAGGCTGCGCCCAGCTTGCGGGCGACGGCCTTGGAGACCGAGGACTTGCCGGAGCCGCTAGGGCCGTCGATGGCAATAACAAGCTTGTCGTTGTTCAAGGTGCTCACTGGGCTACCTTCCATCCGTTCTTGGTCAATACATCTATCAATTCATCGCGCCGGCCGGGCACGACCGAAACATCCACCATGCCGACCTGATGGCCTGCGGAGTGCTCCATGCGCAAATCCTCGATGTTGATCTGCGCGTCGCCGATTTCGGTCAGCAGCTGGGCGATCTGCCCCGGCCGGTCATCGATCACGACGGTGACCAACGCAAACGCCTGCGGCGGTGCGCCGTGCTTGCCCGGAATCCGGGCCTTGCCGGCGTTGCCTTCGGTCATCAGCTGCGAGAGGTCCAGCAGCGCGCCGGGGCCCTGCGGGTTCTGCAGCGTGCTGATCAGCCGGTCCAGGTCTTCCTTCATCCCGGTCAGGATCGGCACCAGAGCGGCGGCATTGTGCGAGAAGATCTGGATCCAGAGCTTCTCGTCGCTGGCCGCGATGCGCGTGGTGTCGCGCAGCCCGTTGCCCGCCAAGGCCAGCTGGTGGCTTTCGGCGTTCAGCAGGCGCGAGGCGATCATCGAGCTGGCCGCTTGCGGGAAGTGGCTGATCAGCGCGACGGACTCATCGTGCTCGGCCACGCTCATCCGGTACATGGTCGCACCCAGGTCGATGGCCAGGGATTCGGCGGCCTTGACCCGCGAAGCCTGCGCGCCTTCATGGGCGCAGATGACCCACGGCATGGAGGTGAACAATTCGCCACGGGCCGCGGCCGGTCCGGACTTCTCCCGGCCCGCCATCGGGTGCGTCCCCACATAGCGGGAAGTCTCGGCCTCGCCCAGCCGCTCGTCCGCCAGCACCCCGGCCAGGATCGAGCCCTTGACACTGGCGATGTCCACCACGGCCGCGTTCGGATAGGCCAGCAGCGCGTCGCCCACCAGGGCGGAGGTGACATCCGGTGGAGCACCGATCACGACCACTTCCGGGGCGATCTGCTGGTGCTCCAGCAGCACCCCGGCGCCAATGTCCTGGGCTACTCCGGCAGCGGTCGGCGAAATATCCGACAGGTAGACGTGCACGCCCTTGGCGCGCAGGCCCAATCCCACCGAGGTGCCCAGCAAGCCGGTGCCGATGACCAGCACCGGGCCTGCAAGGTGAGAAGACGCCATGGGCTACATCCCCACCATGGCCATGAGGTGCCCGACTTCCTGGTTGCCCAGGGAGCGGATGGTGCCCTGCTTCTGGTCGCCCAGCAGCACCGGACCCACGGCAACGCGCACCAGGCGCTGGACCGGGTGGCCTACGGCGTCGAACATGCGGCGCACGATGCGGTTGCGGCCCGAGTGCAGGGTCACCTCGACCATCACGTGCTTCGGGGTGGTGGCGATGATCTTCAGGTCATCGACCTTGATCCAGCCGTCTTCGAGCTTGATTCCCTCGCGCAGCTGGTTGCTCACCGCACGCGGCAGCGGGCCGGGGATCTGCACCAGGTAGGTCTTGGGGACTTCGTACTTCGGGTGCTGCAGGCGGTTGGCCAGCTCGCCGTCGTTGGTCAGGATCAAGACGCCTTCGGTCTTGTAGTCCAGGCGGCCAACGTGGAACAAGCGCAGCGAGTGGTGCTCGTTCTTGAAGTAGTCGGCGATGGTGCGGCGGCCCTCCGGGTCATCCATGGTGCACATCACGTGCTTCGGCTTGTTGAAGACGAAGTAGCGGTTTGCCTGGTTCATCTGGATGCGCATGCCATCGACGTGGATGCGGTCCTTGGCTGGATCCACGCGCGAACCCAGCTCGACGACCAGGTTGCCGTTGACCTCGACGCGGCCTTCGAGGATCATCTCCTCGCAGACGCGGCGCGAGGCCACCCCGGCGTTGGCCATGGCCTTCTGCAGGCGGATGCCGTCCTGCTGCTCGCCGTTGATCTCGCGAGCTGCCTGGCTTTCGGCACGAGCCTGGGCGCGGGCGCGCTGGGTCGGGCGCGCATAGTTGGTCGGCACGGAGTTGCCGAAGCGTTCCTTGCCGAAAGCACGCTCGGAGTTCTTGCGCGGTGCTGCGGTGTTGCGCTTGGCCGAATTCGACTTTTCCCCTGGCTTGCCCGAGGCGGACTTGCCATACGGCTTCTCGCCGAATGGCTTCTCGCCGAAGGACTTGCCACCGGTGCGGCCTGCACCGCTTGGCTTGCCGTAGGACTTGCCGCCGGACTTGCCGCCGGTAGTGCCGCGGCCGCCTGCTGGCTTGCCGCCGAAGTTTGAATTGTTGCCGCGATCGTTGCGGCCTGAGGATGGTCCCCTGCTCATGCTTGCCTGTGTCCCTTGCTGTTACGTGTTCGCTGCGCGAGCCCGCCAGTCTTGGGGCTTCACGCGTGGTTGGTCCGTTGTAGCTGCCGGCTGGCAGCTACCTAGTCGTCGTAGGTTGCCGAATCGAGCGATTCGAGGTCGGCCACCCCGGGAAGATACGGGGACAGCGCAGGCAACTCATCAAGCGAGCCCAGTCCCAGTCGTTCCAGGAAGTATTCGGTGGTTTGGTACAGCGTCGCTCCGCCATCCCCAACTTCCGGATACTCCGTGATCAATCCGCGGGTGAGCAGCGTGCGCACCACTGAATCGACGTTGACACCTCGAATCGCCGAAATACGTCCACGCGAGACCGGCTGTCGGTAAGCGATGACAGCCAGGGTTTCTAGGGCGGCCTGTGACAGGCGTGCTGTCTGCCCGTCGAGCACATAACTGGAGACGAAATCGGCGTAATCGGCCCGCGAATAGAAGCGCCACCCGGAGGCGACGCGACGCAGTTCAAATCCGCGCGGGCGATCCTTACTATCATACTCGGTAGCAAGGTTCTCCAAAGCGGCGGCAACCCTGGCGGTGGGGACTTCGAAGATTTCGGCCAAACGTGCCGAAGATACGGGGATATCGGCGACCATCAGCACCGCTTCAAGGCCCGATTCCAGGCCTCCTGGCAGCTGGTCAATGGGTGCAATCTCACTCATGATCCACCTCACCACCACTCCCCTCGTAGTCGTCTTGCACGGCCTGCGCATCGAAACTGGACTCCTGGACCAGCGAGATCAGCAGCGGGCCGAGCGGATCTTCCTGCGCAAAGCTAATGGCTTTCTGCCTGAACATCTCCAACAATGCCAGAAAACGCACGACCACCACCAGCTGCGCATCCGCGTCTGCCACCAGCTCGGTGAATGCCAGCGTGCCGCGGGCTTCGAGCAGGGCGGTGATCGCATCGGCTTCCTCGGCAATGGTGACGTTCGCCCCGTGCAGGTGCCCGATGCCGACCTCTGTTTCCGGTTCCGGCTTCGGCGCCAGCGCCTTGGCCGCCATCGCGGCCAGGGCGTCGGGCCCGATGCTGAACACCAGCTCCGGCAGCAGGGCCGCGAACTGCGGTTCCAGCGAGACTTCGCGGGGATGGCGCGCTCCCTCGATTCCGTAGCGTTCGCCCAAGAACTCGGCGGCCTGCTTGAAGGCCTTGTACTGCAGCAGCCGCGCGAAAAGCAGGTCGCGGGCTTCGAGCAGCTCGAAGTCCTCCTCATCGGCCATTTCGCCGCGCGGCAGCAAGCGGGCCGCCTTCAAATCCAGCAGCGTGGAGGCGACCACGAGGAATTCGGTGGTTTCATCGAGCACCTTCATCCCGTCGCTCCCCTCGGCGGCACTGGTGGCCTGCAGCTCGCGCAGGTAGGCGATGAATTCGTCGGTGACCTCTGCCAACGCGACCTCGGTAATATCCAGCTCGCGTTTGGTAATCAGGTGCAGCAGCACATCGAAGGGCCCGTTGAAATTCTGCAGGGCAAGGCGAAAACCGCCAGCCGATTCCTGCTCAGCTCCTGCTGGCGCGGTGGAATCGGTGGCGGCTTCTTCGCTGAGCGTGGCGCTCATTACGGGGCACCACCACGCCAAATCAGTTCGCGGGCGAGGTTGCGGTAGGCCTCAGCGCCCGGGTGGTTCGCGGCGTAGGAAGTAATCGGTTCGGCGGCCACGTTCGCGTCGGCGAACTTGATGGTGCGCTTGATAACGGTCTCGAAGAGCTTGTCGCCGAAGGCCTCATCCAGCCGGGTGATGACCTCGCGGCTGTGCAGGGTGCGGGCGTCGTACATGGTGGCCACCACGCCGTCCAGCTCCAGCACCTGGTTCAGCCGGTCCTTGACCTTGTCGATGGTTTCCATCAGCAATGCCACCGCACGCAGCGCAAAGAATTCTGCGGTCAGCGGGATGATCACGCCATGGGCGGCGGTGAGCGCGTTGATGGTCAGCAGGCCCAGCGATGGCTGGCAGTCGATGAGCACCACATCGTAGTCGTCGATGACATTGCGCAGCGCACGTTCCAGCACCTGCTCGCGGGCGACCTCGTTGACCAGCTGCACCTCGGCTGCGGACAAATCGATGTTGGCTGGCAGCAGATCGATGTTCTCGACGTCGGTCTTCACGATGGCATCGGTGATCTTCACCTTGCGGTCCATCAGCACGTTGTAGACGGTGATGTCCATTTCATGCGGGTTGGTTCCGAAGCCGGCAGACAGCGCGCCCTGCGGGTCGAAGTCCACCAGCAGCACCTTGCGGCCGTACTCGGCGAGCGCGGCGGCGAGATTGATGGTGGAGGTGGTCTTGCCGACGCCGCCCTTCTGGTTCACCATGGCGATCACGCGTGCCGGGCCGTGCGATGGCAACGGTGCTGGCACTGGGAAATCTGTCAATGGCTTGCCAGTAGGACCCACTGGGCGAGGCTCCTTGAGCATCCCCGCTCCGCGGTGCTTGTTTCCCTGTTCCTCGCTCACGATGGGTAAACCACACTTCCCGTTCGATAAACCTGATTCTTCGAGCTGTAAGCTCATTTCAAGGTTATCGGTCGAAGCAAAAGATCTTGGTTTTTTGGGTTCTTCCACGGCGAGCCTTTACCTTGAACCTTAGCTCTAATGTTGTATGCGAGCTGAACGCAATCTGGCATTTGCGGGAAGGGCACGATGCGCACCATTGAAAAGTTCGCCAGCTGGGCGGAAGCCGAGCCAGGCAGCAAGCAGGCAAGGGTCCGTGTGCTCCTCCAGGCCCAACTGGACGACGGGCAATTCATCGTGGTGCTCGACGACCGCGGATGGTCCAGCAGCGAAGAATGGGCGCAGGTGACGCCGGCCGGAATCCGCGACACCGCGTTGGTTGTGGTGGGCCCGGATGAACCGGCACCGGGGTGGACACGGGCCGAGGAGCTGCACGCTTATTGGGGGTACCTCCAGTCGATTCTCGCTGCGCAGCAGCTGCACGCGTCGATCGACGAGCTGATGGCTCTGGATCATGAGGTCCAGTTCGGCCCGCGCCTGCAGCGCCTGCTCACCGCGGCCGGCCACTGACCTGCGTGCTTCTGGGCCGAAGCCCGGAATCATCATGAACCAGGATTCCCGGGCCATGCACCGCTTGGACGGTACGCGACCTGCTCGACCACCCCTGCGATCTGGCCCAAGCCACCGGCCAGGCACTGGAAGATGATCCTGCCGTGGAGTGCCCGGCCGGGCAGCGCCCTGGCGCCCAGCCCGATCATCCGCTGGCTATTCGGATAAGTTCTTGATCCTGGCGCATTGCGGTGGTCGAATGGTTCCACACGCGCCGGCATCCGGCGGCATAAGGGGCGAGGCAGATGTTCACGGGAATGCTCAGCAATTGCACGGTATCGAATTTGGCCCGGGCCGAGCACTGGTACGCGCGGCTCTTCAACCGGGCGCCGGACCAGCGGCCCATGGACGGGCTGCTCGAATGGCATCTGGCCCCGGGATTCGGAGTCCAAGTCTTCGCGGAGCCCGACCGTGCCGGGTACAGCACGCTGGTCCTGGAAGTGGCCGACCTCGACGCGCAGGCCGCGCGCCTGCTGGATGCGGGCATCGGGCATCACGGCCCGCAGTCCGGCGGCGGAGCACGGATCGTGCAGCTGCAGGATCCCGACGGCAACCGGGTGGTGCTCGCTTCGCCCTTGCCCGGCCTCTCGCGCTGAGCCGGGCATCAGGCTCTCAGGCTTGCTCGGCCAACCAGTCGAAAGACAACGGCAGCAGCTCGCGAATGCCGATGCTGCGCGCCCCGTGCGGGGTATCGACGATGACCCGCAGCCACGGATAGCTATCAGCCATCACCTGGCGGCAGCGCCCGCACGGGCTTTTGATGCCGCGCCCCTGGTTGCCCACCGCCACCACCACCTGCGGATCCCCTGCCCCGGCGGCGCGGGCCGCACCGAAGGCCACCAGCTCTGCACACGGGCCTCCGGTGAAGTGGTAGAAATTCACGCCCGCGTGCATGGCGCCGTCGGCAGCCAGCACCGCGGCGCCCATGGTGTGCACTCCGTCGCCGCCATCGGGCGCGTCGGTTGCTGCCTCAATGGTCCGCCGGGCGAGCTCGACCAGTTCTTCTTCGGCGTCTGCCAGTGCACGATACTGCTGCCGGTGCGGTGTCCCGTTCATTGCTCCAGCCTAGCTGCCCAGTTCCGCAAGCCACGGGTCCCAAGCCTGGCTGGCCATCTCCGCCAGCAGGTCGTAGCCTGCCGCGCGCGGGTGCGCTCCATCATCGGCGGCCACTTGGCGGCGCCACAGCTCATGTCCCGCGAGATCCCCGAGCACGCTGAGATAAGGCACATTCCTCGACACGCACCGTGCCCGCATTTGCGCATCCAGCACGCGCAATTCCGCGTTCAATGCATCATCGGCGATCGGCGGCGGACCGATCATGAGAACCGGCCAACTGCGTTTCTTTGCCGCATCCAGGATGGCCTCGAGGTTCTGGATCCGTTCTCCGGCGGGCACCCGCGGCTTCGCGTCCCAGCGGATCACGTCGTTGACCCCGAAGCAGAGCACTACGCCTGGCGCGTAATCCCCTGGCGGAAAACGTGCGGCGCATTCAGCTTCGAATCGCTGCCGGATCATGGCGCTGGTATCGCCGCGAACACCGAGGTTGTAGCCGGTGAGCCCATGGCCCCGTTCGATTCCCCGGGCGACCAGCCGCCCTGCCCATCCGCGATGGGTTTCATCGCCGACTCCTGCGACGAAGGAATCGCCGACAAAGCACACTCGTACCGCTGAACCCATGATGCCTTTCCGCCTGCTGGCTGCTGCGCCCGGCTAGGCCCAATCTTGCCAAAGGCGCCCAGACGCAGAAAATCCGTTACCCGAACGTGTCGGATAACGGATTTCCAGCAAGGTCCTAGTGGCCTTCGACGCTGCTCTCGTCGAATGGAAGGCTGCCCGCCAGTACGGCCTTGGCCTGGTCCATGTCGATCTCCCTGGTCCACTTGCCGATCAGCAAGGTTGCCACGGCGTTGCCGGTGAAGTTGGTCAGCGCGCGGGCCTCGGACATGAACTTGTCGATGCCCACGATCACGCCCATGCCATCCAGCAGTTCCGGGCGGTGCGACTGCAGGCCGGCTGCCAGGGTGGCCAGGCCGGCGCCGGTCACGCCGGCTGCGCCCTTGGAAGCGATGATCATGAAGACCAGCAGGCCGATCTGCTCGCTCAGGCTCATGGGCATGCCCATGGCCGTTGAGACGAAGAGTGCCGCCATGGTCAGGTAGATGGCGGTGCCATCGAGGTTGAAGGAGTAGCCGGTAGGCACGGTGATGCCCACGACGGGCTTGGACACCCCTGCGTGCTCCATCTTGGCGATCAGGCGCGGCAGTGCCGACTCGGAGGATGAGGTGGAGAAGATCAGCAGGTATTCGCGAGCCAGGTACTTCAGCAGCAGGAAGATGTTCAGGCCGGTGACCAGGCGCAACAGGGAACCGAGGACGATGACGATGAAGAGCGCGCAGGTGACGTAGAAGGCACCCATGAGGATCGCCATCGAGCCGATGGCGGCCCAGCCGGTAGCGCCGACCACGGCGGCAATGGCGCCGAAGGCACCGATCGGGGCAGCCCACATGATCATCATCATCAGGCGGAAGACCACCGCCTGGATGTGCTTGACCCCGTTGAGCACAGGCTCACCGGACTTGCCCATGGACTGCAGCGCGAAGCCGACCAGCAGGGCCAGCACCAGGGTCGGCAGCACGGGGATGTCGCCCGGAATCATTTCCAGCAGGAAGGCCACGGTGGAGTTCTCCCCGCCGCCGGAACCCGACTCGTAGGGCTCGAGCTTCAGCCCCGAACCCGGGTGGATGATGTTGCCGACGACCAGGCCGATGGCCAGCGCAAAGGTGGACATGGTGATGAAGTACAGCAGCGCCAGGCCGCCGACCTTGCCGACGGTTGCCGCCTTGGCAATAGAACCAACGCCCAGGACGATGGTGCAGAAGATGACTGGACCGATCAGCATCTTGATCAGTGCGACGAAGCCGGTGCCCAGGGGCTTGAGGGCCTTGCCCACCTCCGGGGCCAGCAGGCCAACCGCTGCGCCGAGCACCACGGCGGCAATCACCATGATGTACAGCCAGTGGGTCTTGTCTTTTTTCTTCGTTCCGGCCTGCGGCGAATTGCCTGCCGGCGGCATCTGGTCTGTGACAGCCATGGTAGTCCTACCCTTGTGAGCGCATGGAACCGAACCGTGCACCCTCGCACAGCCGGCATTACGTAGAATCGTTCTGTATCCATGGTGCGGTTCGAAGTGATCCGCATCTCCATTGCGTTCATATTGGTCACGCGGTGAACAGTACAAGGACCAGGCAGCCCAAGGAGATGAGCGCAGTGACCGATCATTTCACCGACCTGTCGCTGCCCCGCCCCACCCGCGAGGCCGCTTCCCCCGCACCGCTCAGCCGCGACGGCTGGTCCCTGGCGGTAGTCATCTTCGCCGCCCAGATGCTGGTGGTCATCTTCGTCGTCGTCGGCTTGGCGGTCGCCACCTACCAGCACCAGGCGAAGGTGATCCAGGATGACAAGCAGGCCACGGTGGCCACGATTTCCATCACCCTGGCCAACGATCCTTTCGTGTCCCAGGCCCTGGCCGGCGATCACCCCACCGAGCAGCTGCAGCCCTACACCGACAAGATCCTGGACCGCGGGCAAGGCGTGGATTTCATTACGATCATGACCCCCGATGCCCTGCGCGTCACGCACCCCGAACCCGAGCAGCTGGGCAAGGGATATTCGGGCAGCATCAACCAGGCGCTGGCCGGCCAAACCCACAACGAGGTGGCCGCGGGCACCTTGGGCCTTTCGGTGCGCACCATCGCCCCGGTCTACCACGACGGCGAGCTGGTGGGGATGGTCTCTTCGGGCATCACGCTGGAGAGCCTGGAGTCGATCTACCGCAGCGAACTTCCGCAGATCATGACCGTTTCGGCACTGGCCCTGCTGCTGGCGGGTTTCAGCTCATGGTCCTTCTCCCGCTACGTCAACCAGGCCACGCTCGGCTTCGGCCCGCACGGGCTGCGCCGGCTCTACGCCTTCTACTTCTCGGCCCTGCACTCGGTTCGCGAGGGCCTGGTCCTGCTGGACCGGCGGCACCGCATCGTGCTCTACAACCAGGAAGCTTCCAGATTGCTCGGCTTCCCCGAGGAAGTGCCTTCCGGCGGATTGGACCTCGACCAGGTGCAGGTCCCCGAAACCCTGCGCACCCTGATGGCTACCGGACGCAGCTGCAAGGACGAAATCCATTTGGGCACCCACACCGTGCTGTCCATTTCCCAGGGCCCGGCCCGCCTGACCAACGCGCGATTGCCCCGCCGCGGCGGGCTGCCGGCCCGCTGGTTCGGTTCCCAGCCGGTGACCGGCCAGGTCATGACGCTGCGCGATTTGACCGAAGTGCAGGAACTGGCCGGCGAAGTGCAATCGCTGAAGACCTTCTCCACCGCCCTGCGAGCGCAAACCCATGAGCATGCCAACCGCCTGCACACCATTGCCACGCTGATCGAAAATGGCCAGAGCGACAAGGCGCTGGCCTTCGCGGTCGATGACCGCCAGCATTCGCAGAAGCTCACCGATGCGATCGTGCATTCCATCGACGACGTCTATCTGTCCAGCCTGCTGGTGGCCAAGGCCGCCCAAGCCCATGAGCGCGGCGTGAAGCTCGATATCAACGCGCAGGGCATGATTCCGGGCAATGCCTTTGCCGCCACCGACATCGTCACCATCGTCGGCAACCTGCTGGATAACGCGCTGGATGCTTCGGCGGGCACCCAGGACGCGACGGTATGGGTGGAAGTGGCCGCGGCCGATGACGAGCTGATCATCGCGGTGGCCGATTCCGGCCCGGGCATCGAACCCGAGTTCCTCGATCAGCTGCTGCGCTTCGGGGCCAGCACCAAGGCCGGCGGCCAGCCGCGCGGCCTGGGACTGGCGCTGGTGCAGCAGGCGGTGCTGCGGCTAGGTGGCACAATGGGTGTTGATAACGATGCCGGCGCCATCTTCACCGTCACCTTGCCCTTGAGAATCAGCGACTAGCCCAGGAGGGTACCGTGCACGAATCCACTGCAGCCATGCCCCCGCCGGGCACCGCCTCGCACAGCTTCAAGGTGCTCGTGGTCGACGACGAGCCGCAAACTGCCGCCTCCCACGCCAAGTACGTCAACCGCGTTCCGGGATTCGCCACCGGCGCCATTGCCGCCAACGGCCAGCAGGCGCTCGGGCTCTTGGCCGCGGCCCGCGATGCCCACGATCCCTTTGACCTGGTCCTGCTGGATATGACCCTGCCCGACCTGCACGGCATCGACGTCGCCAAGCGCATGCGCGGCCGCGGGCTGACCACCGACATCATCGCCATTACCGCGGTGCGGGACCTGGCTGTGGTGCGTTCGGCGGTAGCCACCGGAATCACCCAGTACCTGATCAAGCCCTTCACCTTCGCGGCGTTCACCGAGAAATTGGAGAACCACCGGCGGTTCATTTCCGAGATCAGCTCCACCGGCCCGGATACCAGCCAGGCCGCGCTGGATAATGCGTTCTCGGCCCTGCGCACCACCAGCGCTTCCGCATCCCTGCCCAAGGGGCTGATTCCGGAAACGCTGGCGCAGATCACCGACCATCTGCGCAGCAAGCCCGATACCTGCCTGTCAGCGACCGAGCTCGGAGAAGAGCTGGGCATCTCCCGGGTCACCGCCCGGCGCTATCTGGAGCATCTTGCCGAGGTCAAGGCCGTGGTCAAGCAGCCCCGGCACGGCACACGAGGCCGCCCGGAATACGAATACCGGGCAGCCTCGCGCAGCTAGGCCCTGGTTTCCCCTAGGCTTCGGGACGCAGCAGCGGCACCAGCTCGTCGAGCACCGCGGTGTCCTCGATGGTTGACGGGACCGAGTAGTCCTTGCCATCGGCAATCTGCCGCATGGTCTTGCGCAGGATCTTGCCCGAACGGGTTTTGGGCAGCGCCGCCACGACGGTGACTTCGCGGAAGTCGGCCACCGCGCCGATGTGCTGGCGCACCAGCGCGACGATTTCCTTCTTCAGCGTTTCCTCCTGGATCTGCACACCGGACTTGAGCACCACATAGCCGCTGGCCCGTTGGCCCTTGAGCGTGTCGGCCAGGCCGATCACCGCGCATTCGGCCACGGCGGGATGGCTGGCCAGCACCTGCTCCATGGCACCGGTGGACAGGCGGTGCCCGGACACGTTGATCACGTCATCGGTTCGCCCCATGACGAACAGGTAGCCGTCGTCGTCCAGGAAGCCGGAATCGCCGGTGAGGTAGCACCCCTGGATCTGCGAGAGGTAGGTGTCGATGAAGCGCTGGTCGTTGCCCCACAGGGTGGTCAAGGCGCCGGGCGGCAAGGGCAGCCGGACAACGATGTTGCCTTCCTGATTCGCGCCGAGCTGCTCGCCCAGCGCATCGCGGATCTGCACGTCGAACCCCGGTACCGGGGTGGTCGGCGAACCGGCCTTGGCAGGCAGCTCTTCCAGGCCCAGCGGGTTGGACGCGATCGGCCAGCCGGTTTCGGTCTGCCACCAGTTATCCACCACGGGGATGCCCAGCAGCTTCGAGGCGAAGTGGTAGGTATCCGGATCCAGCCGCTCGCCGGCAACGAACAGCGCACGCAGCGATGACAGATCGTGGCTGGCGATCATCGCGCCTTCCGGGTCGGCCTTGCGCACCGCGCGCAGCGCAGTCGGCGCGGTGAACATCGTGGTGACCTTGTGGTCCTCGATGATCCGGCCGAACGCACCGGCATCCGGAGTGCCGATGGGCTTGCCCTCGTAGAGCACCGTGGTGGCCCCCGCGATCAGCGGCGCATAGACGATGTAGGAGTGCCCGACCACCCAGCCCACGTCGGAGGCGGTGAACATGGTGTCTCCCGGATGCACGTCGTAGACCGCGTTCATGGAGTACTGCAGGGCCGTGGCGTAGCCGCCGGTGTCGCGCACCACGCCCTTGGGGGCACCGGTGGTTCCCGAGGTGTAGAGCACGTAGAGCGGGTGGGTGGATGGCACGGAGACCGGCCCGGCCGGCGAGGCGGTCTTCGCCTGCTCATCCCAGTCCAGCCAATTGATCTGCTGGCCGTTGACCGGCTGTGCCTGGTACTCGTCCAGGCCGTGCTCGAAGCCATCGCGGTGGGCAACGATCACGTCCCTGACCGCAGGTTCGGCCAGGCCCAGCGCTTCGGCCACTGCCGGCAGGTATTCGATGCGGCGGCTTGGCTCGATGCCGCCGGAGGCGGTAATGATCGCGACCGGGGCGCAGTCGGTAATGCGGGCCGCCAGTTCCTTGGGCGCGAAGCCGCCGAAGACCACCGAGTGGATTGCACCCAGGCGTGCGCAAGCAAGCATCGCGATGGCCGCCTGCGGGATCATCGGCAGGTAGACCAGCACGCGGTCACCGGCCTTCACGCCGCGTCCGGCCAGCACGCCGGCGAAGATTTCCACTTCGCGCAGCAGTTCGGAGTACGAGTAGGTGGTGGCGGTGCCCAGCATGGCCGAATCGTAGACCAAGGCGGTGCTCTCCCCGCGTCCGGCTTCGACGTGGCGGTCCAGCGCGTTGGCCGAAAGGTTCAGCATGCCATCCGGGAACCAGCCATACAGCGGCTTGCGCGAATCATCCAGCGCAATCCGCGGCGCCTTGTCCCAGTGGATATCCCGGGCAGCTTGCAGCCAGAATGCGGCGGGGTCATTGGTGGCTTGGTCATAGGCCTGGCGGTATTCCTGCACCATGGTTCTCTCCTCCTGGCTCCGGGCATCATCACCCGGCACCTGTGTGGTGGTTGAGGTCGTCCTCTTGGCGTTAACTGTATGAGTACGATCACATCACCGCAACCGCTTTGTATACAGATTTCGAAAAAATACCAAAAGAATTTGGCGCAACTCACATATTTTCGGGTTTCATGTATACACTGGAGCCATGAGAGCAAGCGACAAGGTTTATGAGAGCCTCCGCGCCGACATTGTCGAATGGCGGCTGGCTCCAGGGACCGTCCTGGCCGAAGTGGAACAGTCAGAGCGCCTGGGCGTTTCCCGCACTCCGGTGCGCGAGGCCTTGGGCCGGCTGGTCGCCGACGGCTTGGCGGTTCAGCATCGCGGACGCGGCGCTGTCGTCTCCGAGGTCAGCGAAGACCACGTGGAAGACCTGTTCGTATTGCGCGTGGCATTGGAATGCGCCAGCGCACGCGAAGCTGCCAAGTCCGCGCAGCGATCGGCCTTCACGCAGCTGGCCAGCCGCTTCGAAGCAGCTCTCACGGAGGTGGAGCTTCCCGGATCCCGGGAGTCCTACTACCAGCTGGTGCAGCTGCTGGACGAGTCCATCGACGAAGCAGCTGGCAATAATTACCTGTCCAACGCCCTGCGCACCTTGCGGGTGAACCTGCAACGGGTGCGGCGCATGGCCAAGGACAATCCCGAAAGGCTCAAGGCTTCCGCTTCCGAGCACGCGGCCATCGCCAGGGCAATCGCCAGCGGAAACCCAGAGGTCGCGGCCGCGGCCACCACAGTTCACCTGCACGAATCCTTCACCCACATCATGGCCCATGCGGCCGGATCAGAAAGGCAGTTACCATGATCAACCACCCCGTACGCGTATACCGCTCAGAGGAAAACCTGGCTCGCGAAGACCAGCTGGCACATAAGATCGCCACGGTCGCTGCCGATCCGGTAGAGGTCACCGCAGAAGTGGCCGGCATGATCATTAACCGCATCATCGACAATGCTTCGGTCGCGATCGCTTCGCTGAACCGCGGCCCGATCGTTGCCGCCCGTGCCCAGGCACTGTCGCACGCGCCATCCACCGGCGGTGCCGGCGCCAGCGTCTTCGGCATTTCCGAGAAGGTTTCCCCGGAATGGGCAGCGTGGGCCAACGGGGTGGCCGTGCGCGAATTGGACTACCACGACACCTTCCTGGCTGCCGAGTACTCCCACCCGGGCGATAACATCCCGCCGATCCTGGCGGTTGCCCAGCACACCGGAGCTTCGGGCAAGGACCTGATCCGCGGCATCGCCACCGGCTACGAGATCCAGGTGGACCTGGTCAAGGCCATCTGCCTGCACAAGCACAAGATCGACCACGTAGCGCACCTGGGCCCATCGGCCGCTGCCGGCATCGGCACCCTGCTGGGGCTGGATGTCGAGACCATCTTCCAGGCCGTTGGCCAGGGCCTGCACACCACCACCGCCACCCGCCAGTCGCGCAAGGGCGAAATCTCCACCTGGAAGGCCCATGCCCCGGCCTTCGCCGGCAAGATGGCCGTCGAGGCTGCCGACCGCGCGATGCGCGGCCAGACTTCCCCCGTGCCAATCTACGAAGGCGAAGACGGCGTGATCGCCTGGATGCTCGACGGCAAGGACGCCGCCTACGAGGTGCCACTGCCAGAGGCCGGCGAAGCCAAGCGCGCCATCCTGGACACCTACACCAAGGAGCATTCGGCCGAGTACCAGGCGCAGGCCTGGATCGATCTGGCCCGCAAGCTGCATGGCGAGCACCCGGAGGCCACCGACCCGCAGAACGTCAAGTCGGTGCTGATCAAGACCAGCCACCACACGCACTACGTCATCGGCTCCGGAGCCAACGACCCGCAGAAGTACGATCCAACCGCATCGCGCGAGACCCTGGATCACTCGATTCCGTACATCTTCACCGTGGCCCTGCAGGATGGCGCATGGCACCACGTGGATTCCTACGCGCCAGAGCGTGCCGGCCGCGCCGACACCGTGGAGCTGTGGAACAAGGTGGCCACCGAAGAAGATGCCGAATGGACCCGCCGCTACCACTCGCTGGATATTGCCGAGAAGGCTTTCGGCGGCTCGGTGGAAATCACCTTGAACGATGGCACCGTGATCACCGACGAAATCGCCGTTGCCGACGCGCACCCGCTGGGCGCCCGCCCCTTCGCCCGCGAGCAGTACATCAACAAGTTCCGCACCCTGGCCGCCGGCCTGGTGGACGACGCCGAGATCGACCGCTTCATCGCGGCCGCGGAAAACCTGGAAAATCTGGCCGCCGGCGAATTGGACCAGCTGAACATCGCCGCCGCAGCGGGCGTCATCGACGCCGCGGCCGCACCGAAGGGCCTGTTCTAGCATGCTGTACTCGACCAGGACCCCCGCAGAAAAGCGCCTTGCGCTGCGCGAAATGCTCACCCCGGGCGCTGCCCGCCAGTTCCCCGGAGCGTTCAACCCGCTCTCGGCCAAGCTGATCAGCGAGAAGCAGTTCGACGGAATCTACATCTCCGGTGCCGTGCTGGCCAACGACCTGGGCCTGCCGGATATCGGCCTGACTTCGCTGACCGAGGTAGCAACCCGCGCCGGGCAGATCGCGCGCATGTCGGACCTGCCGGCGATCGTGGATGCCGACACCGGATTCGGCGAGCCGATGAACGTGGCCCGCACCATCCAGGAACTCGAATACGCCGGCCTGGCCGGCTGCCACATCGAGGACCAGTTCAACCCGAAGCGCTGCGGGCACCTGGATGGCAAGAATGTGGTGGATACCGACACCATGCTCAAGCGCATCGCCGCTGCCGCTGATGCACGCATCGATGAGAACTTCCTGATCATGGCCCGCACCGATATCCGTGCGGTCGATGGCCTGGATGCGGCGATCGACCGCGCCAAGGCGATGGTCGATGCTGGTGCCGACGCGATCTTCCCGGAGGCGATGAAGAACGTCGCCGAATTCGAGGCAGTATGCAATGCGGTCGACGTGCCGGTACTGGCGAACATGACCGAGTTCGGCAAGTCCGAGCTGTTCAACCGCCAGGAACTGGCCGATGCAGGCGTCGCGCTGATCATCTATCCGGTCACCTTGCTGCGCAGCGCCATGGGCGCGGCTGAACGCGTACTGGATGCCATCAGCGAGGATGGCACCCAGGCACGCGAAGTGGATAGCATGTTGACCAGGTCACGTTTGTACGAGCTCGTGGACTACGAGGCCTACAACCGCTTCGACACCGGAATCTTCAACTTCCAGGTCCCAACCCTGGACATTGATTCCAACAGCGCGAACCTCTAGGCTCGCAAGCACCTACTACCCCCTGCGCTGGCCGGCACCCGCCGGCCGGCGCGACCCAAAGCATTATTATTCTCCGGCAATGAAGAGGAGCAAGAATGACTGCCACCGAGGAAATCAAGAAGGGCCTGGCAGGCGTCGTCGTTGACTACACCGCCGTCTCCAAGGTCAATCCAGACACCAACTCGCTGCTCTACCGCGGCTACCCGGTCCAGGACCTGGCCGCGAACAAGTCCTTCGAAGAGGTCGCCTTGCTGCTCTGGAACGGCGAGCTGCCAACGCAAAGCGAACTGACCGAGTTCAGCGCTTTCGAGCGGGCCAACCGCGCGCTGGACCCGCGGGTGAAGGCCGCCATCGACCTGCTGCCAGCTGACTGCCATCCCATGGATGTGGGCCGTACCGCCGTCTCGGTAATCGGCGCCAACCACCCGGAGGCCGAGAACTCCTCCCCCGAGGCAGAGCTGCTCAAGGCCAAGGAGCTGTTCGCGGCCTTCCCCGCGGTGGTTGCCTACGACCAGCGCCGCCGCCGCGGCCAGGACGCGGTAGCACCGCGCGGAGATCTGGATTACTCCTCGAACTTCCTGTGGATGGCCTTCGGCGAAGAAGCAGCCCCCGAGGTTGTCGACGCGTTCCGCGTATCGATGGTGCTCTATGCCGAGCACTCCTTCAACGCTTCGACCTTCACCGCCCGCGTGATCACCTCGACCCTCTCCGACCTGCACTCGGCTGTCACCGGGGCGATCGGCGCACTGAAGGGCCCCTTGCACGGCGGCGCCAACGAAGCTGTCATGCATACCTTCAACGAGATCGGCATCGACAAGGAAGAATCCCGCGAGGATGCCGCCAAGCGCGCCAAGGCGTGGATGGAAGAGGCGCTGGCCGCCAAGAAGAAGGTCATGGGCTTCGGCCACCGCGTCTACAAGCACGGCGACTCCCGCGTGCCAACCATGAAGGCCGCGCTGGATCGCATGATCGAGCACTACGGCCGCCATGAGATGCTGGGCTTGTACGACGGCCTGGAGGCAGCCATGGACGAGGCCAAGTCCATCAAGCCGAACCTCGACTACCCGGCCGGCCCTACCTATCATCTGATGGGCTTCGACACCGAGATGTTCACCCCGATCTTCATCGCGGCACGCATCACCGGCTGGACCAGCCACATCTTCGAGCAGCGCGCAGCCAATGCGCTGATCCGCCCGCTTTCTGCTTATAACGGCGTGGAGCAGCGCTCGCTGTAGACACACTTCGACTCCCGGTATTGGCCGCGGGTATGGCACAGCCGTGCCAGCCCGTGGCCATTGCCGTGCCAGCTGCGGAACGGCATCGGCTTGCCGTCGTTGCCCGAAGTTGCAGTCCCAGGCCAATGGGCCTATCGTTTAACGATAGATACATTCCGAAGAACGATAAGGTCTATTGCCATGGGAAAATTCAGCATTATCGGTTTGAAGGTAGTTCTGGCCGTGATCCTGGCGGGCACGCTTTTTGTGCAGCTGTTCATGATCCCGATGATCTTGATCCACGAGTCGCCGAGCAACGGCACCGACAAGTTCTTCCAAGCCTCTTTCCTCGGCTACTTGCTTCTCGCCGGGCTCATCATTGAAACCTGCGTCTACAGCGTGTGGAAACTAGCCACGAGAGTTAAACGCGGCACCGTTTTCGATCCCGCTTCCCTGGGCTATGTAACACCGATCATCATTGCCTTCACGATCGGCGCCCTATCCACTTTTGCCCTCGGAGCGATCTTCGCCGCCAGCACGGAAATTGCACCCGGAGTCGTGCTTCTTGTTGGTGGAGCCGGGGTGCTGATGATCGGCATCAGCATCATCGTGCTTGTACTGCGGCAGTTGCTCGCACAAGCGGCGATGACCGAGGCCCAAGCCGATGCGCTCCGTACCGAACTGGGCGGCGTGATCTAATGGGAATCCGCGTAGATATAGACGTGATGCTGGCCCGCCGCAAAATGGCCGTCGGCGAGTTGGCCGAACGCATCGGCATTACGCCGGCCAACCTCGCGGTGCTCAAGAACGGGCGCGCCAAGGCCGTACGTTTCAGCACCCTTGAAGCCCTCTGCCGGGAATTGGAATGCCAACCCGGCGACCTTTTGATCTTCGAAACCGAACAGGACTAGATGCAGCTCGCTGGCTAGTCCCAGTTCTCGAAGCTGATGCTCTGCACCGAGGTGTTGTCCTGCGCCAGCACGATCTCGACGGTAAATTTCCCGCCGGCTACGAGTTGCGGCAGCCACAACGGGGAATCCTGCCACATCTGTTCCAAGGGCAAGGCGTCCGGATCGGCCCACAGCGGCTCGAGCTCCTCGGTGATGTGCAGCTGGCCCGATGCCTTCCAGGCAATGAAGGTGGCGCATTCCATGTCGGCTGCCGGCTGGGCCGGGAACCGGAAATTGACCTGCGCCGCAGGCTCCAGCTCCTCCGGAGCGAGGAGCAGTCCGGTTTCCTCGCAGAATTCCCGGATGGCCGCTTGCCGCACGCTCTCTCCCTGCTCGATCTTGCCGCCGGGCAACACGATATTGCCCTTGCCGAATCCGCGACGCTTGCGTCCGAGCAACACGTGCAGCCGTCCTTCGCACTCCTGCAGCAGCGCCACGAGGGCTACCTGCTTGGCAGAACGCACTTGGTGGCCGGCGACCACTAGTTCACCCTCGGGTGGGCCAGCTGGTAGGCCTCACGCAGCGAATCCACGGTGACCTTGGTGTAGATCTGCGTGGTGGTGACCGATGCATGTCCCAGCAGCTCCTGGACCACCCGCACATCCGCGCCGCCCTCCAGCAAATGAGTGGCGAAGGAATGGCGCAGCGTATGCGGAGAGACCTCGGTGGAAACCCCGGCGCGCTCAGCGGCCTTCGAAAGCAACAGCCACACCGATTGGCGGGAAAGCCGTCCCCCGCGCTGGTTCAGGAACAACGCTGGAGTTCCCTTGCCCTTGGCGGCTAGCCCGGGACGGGCACGCACCAGATAATCGCTCACCGCACACTGGGCATAACCGCCCACCGGAACGACCCGCTCCTTGGATCCCTTGCCGAACAAGCGCACCACGGCATCGTCGGCAAAGTGCAGATCATCGACGTCCAGGTCCACGACTTCGGAAATGCGCGCACCGGTGGAGTACAAGAATTCCAGAATCGCGCGATCCCTCAGCCCGGCAGGGGTTTCAATGCTCACCGATTCGAGGATCCTGATAACAAGGTCGATGGAGATCGCTTTGGGCAAGGATTGCCCGATAGCCGGAGGCTGGATCTCGCGGGCCGGGTTAGGCGCGCAAATCCCTTCGAGCTCCCAGTACTTGTGCAGTTGGCGGATGGCTACCGAATGGCGAGCGACGGAGCGGGCGCTCAACGGCTTATGCTCTTGGTCCCCGCGGGATAGATCCTGAAGGTAGCCGCTGATGGCCAGCTCGGTAATCTGCTGAGGTTGCGCGACGCCGGCTGCCTGCAGCGCGTCAACGTAGCGAAGCAGATCCCTCCGGTAGGAAGCCAGTGTATTCTCGGCCAGCCCGCGCTCGATCGCCAGATGCTGCAGGTAGCGCTTGAGCGGGGTCTCGAAGTGGCCGCTCATCCTTCGCGCAGGTATGGGTGCACATCGAATGGCTCGTTCGCATCGCGCAGGTCCAAGTACTTGCTGGTACGGGCTGCATGAGCGGCAAGGATCGCGATTGTCGCGGTGGGATTATGGATCTTGCCTGCCAGCACGGCTGCGACGGCTTCCTCCAGCGGCACCCAGGTGCTGATCATTTCAGCTTCCTCCTCGGTACGCTCATGGCGCTGATCGGCGGCAACCAGTTTCGCATCGCGCGCGAGGTAGACTCGCACTGCCTCGGCCGAGGAGCCCGGGCTCAAGAAGACATCGGTGAGGATCGACCAGTGCTCGGCGGTACGATCCGCTTCTTCCCATAATTCGCGCTTGGCAGCTTCCAAAGGTGGTTCTCCAGCCACATCGAGCAGCCCGGCAGGGATTTCCCACAGCCGCATGCCTACCGGGTGGCGGTACTGGTTGACCATCAAGATGCGTTCTTCAGCATCCATGACCAGAACGCATACCGCACCGGGGTGGTTGATGTAATAGCGTTCAATGGTCGCCCCGGATTCGGAGAGCTTCACCGTGTCATGGACGACGTCCCAGATCCGTCCCTCGTACACGGTTTCACGGTTCAGCAATTCACGTGGTGAGAATTCATCGGCTATCGGATGCAGCGGCACGAGGATCGTCCTTCGGTAGAAAAAGCTGGTCGGTATTCTCCAGCTTAAACAGCTACGCGCCGGTCAGTAACGACCGGCTCGCAGTGCCTTCAGAGTTTTACCTCCGGCAAGCTGTATTACTTACTTGCGCAGCTCCAGAGCTGCCTCGACCAGACCTGCAAACAGCGGGTGCGGGCGAGTCGGGCGGCTGGAAAGCTCAGGGTGAGCCTGCGTCGAAACGTAGTACGGGTGTACTTCCCTTGGCAGTTCAACGAACTCGACCAGGTTGCCATCTGGCGAGGTGCCAGCGAAGACCAGGCCAGCCTCTTCGAGCTGCGCGCGGTACGAGTTGTTGACCTCGTAGCGGTGGCGATGGCGCTCCGCAACCTCGGTCTTGCCGTAGGTCTCAGCCAGAACCGATCCCTCAAGCAGCTTTGCGTCGTACAGGCCCAAACGCATGGTGCCGCCCAGGTCGCCCTTGCCTTCAACGATGTCCAGCTGCTCTTCCATGGTCGCGATGACCGGGGTCGAGGTTTCAGGATCGAATTCGGTGGACGATGCATCGGTGAGGCCAGCCATGTTGCGGGCGTATTCGATGACCATCGACTGCAGCCCCAGGCACAGGCCCAGGGTTGGCAGCTTGTTTTCGCGAGCGAAGCGCAGCGCGCCCAGCTTGCCTTCCAGACCGCGGATGCCGAAGCCACCGGGGACGCAGATCGCCTCTGCACCCTCAAGCGCCTTGGCGGCCCCTGCTTCGGTAGCGCAGTCATCTGCTGGTACCCAGCGGATGTTGACCTTGGCGTTGTTTGCGAACCCGCCGGCACGCAGGGCTTCGGTGACCGACAGGTAGGCGTCGGGCAGATCGATGTACTTGCCCACCAAAGCTACGGTCAGCTCGGTTGCGGGGTTGTGCACGACTTCGAGCAAGCGATCCCACGAAGCCCAGTCGACGTCGCGGAACTTCATCTCCAAGGTCTGGACGATGTAAGCGTCCAGGCCCTGGGAGTGGATGACCTTTGGGATGTCGTAGATGCTTGGAGCATCGGCGCAGTTGATCACTGCTTCGGTGTCCACATCGCAGGTACGGCCGAGCTTGGCGCGCATTTCTGCCGGGATTGGACGGTCCGAGCGGATTACCAGCGAATCTGGCTGGATACCGATCGAACGCAAAGCGGCAACGGAGTGCTGGGTAGGCTTGGTCTTCAGTTCATGGCTTGGGCCGATGAATGGAACCAGGGAAACGTGTACGAAGAATGCGTTCTTGCGGCCGATGTCCTGGCGGACCTGGCGTGCTGCTTCGAGGAATGGCTGGGATTCGATATCGCCGACGGTGCCACCGATTTCCGTGATGATCACGTCAGGTGCCGACTTGCCGGCCCCTGGTTCGGTTGCTGCCAAGCGCATACGACGCTTGATCTCATCGGTGATGTGAGGGATGACCTGAACGGTATCGCCGAGGTATTCACCGCGACGTTCGCGTTCCAGAACGGTCGAGTAGACCTGTCCGGTGGTCACGTTGGCGGTACCCGGAAGGTTCTCATCCAGGAAACGCTCATAGTGTCCGATATCCAGATCGGTTTCTGCGCCATCGTCAGTAACGAAGACTTCACCGTGCTGGAAGGGGTTCATAGTACCTGGATCGACGTTCAGGTACGGGTCGAGCTTCTGCATGGTCACTGAGAGACCACGAGCTCGAAGTAGATGTCCAAGGCTGGATGCCGTCAATCCCTTACCCAGGGAAGAGGCCACACCGCCGGTGACGAAGATATGCTTTGTCGTTTCAGACGACCGAGAATCACGAGTTGAATTACGCTGCACCACGGGATTTCATCCTATCACCATTCCAATATTTCGCATCCTCATAAGACTCTAGTGCACCTCCGGCCAATGCCCTAGCATTGCCGTAATTCAGGGGCTCACCAAGACTTTTAGGCTTTCGCCATTTTCTTGGAGGTGAGCGATGACACTAGGTTCTGCGCTTCTTCAAGCAACTCCTCAGCATGCGCCTGCGCCGTGCCGGATTCCTCTTGGCCGGCGAGCATGCGCGCAAGTTCCTTGACGCGGGCTTCCTGATCCAAGCTGATGACATCGCTGGCAGTGTAGCCAGCTCCCGCCTTCGACTTGGCATCTGAATTCTTGATCACACGAATGTGCCGATCCGCATAGGCGGCCACCTGGGGCAGGTGGGTCACGACGATGACCTGCACATGCTTTGCCAGCATCGCCAGGCGCTCGCCAATGGCCACCGCCGCTTTGCCACCCACGCCCTGGTCCACCTCGTCAAAGACGAAGGTCGGCACCGGGTCGACCGCCGCTAGGACGACTTCAATGGCCAGCATGACGCGGGAGAGCTCGCCGCCGCTGGCACCCTTGCCCAGCGGTCGCGGCGAGGCTCCGGCATGCGGGGCCAGCAGCATGGAAATCGCGTCCTGGCCGAAGGCACCTGGTTCTTCCAGTTCCTTCACCTCGATGACGAGCTTGGCATCCGGCATCGCCAGGGCCTTGAGCTCGGCTGAAACCTGGGCGGAGAGCTTCTTGGCAGCCTTGCGGCGCGCATCGGAGAGGTCCGAGGCCAGCGAGGCCACCTTGTGCTCCAATTCAACGACTTCTGTTTCCAGCTCCTCGATGCGCGAGTCATCCCCACCGAGTTCTTCCAGACGGGTACGGGATTCTGCAGCCCAGGCGAGCACCTGATCAATGCTCGGTGCGTACTTGCGCATAAGCTTGTTCAAATCGGCACGGCGGGCTTCGATCTGCGCCAAGCGCTCCGGGCCTTCCTCATCGAGGTCGGCAACGTAGGCGGCAAGATCACTGGAGAGTTCCGAGGCGAGAATGCCCAGTTCCGCTGCCCGCTCCGCGAAGGCGGCCAGCGCAGTGTCATCGTCACTGGCCTGGGCCAGCACGCCGCGGGCGGTCTCCGCCAAGGTGGTAACGCCCGGGTTCTCGAAATCCTCGGAGTCGATGACGGCTTGCGCCTGCCGGCCGGCGGTGCGCAGGGACTCGACATTGCCCAGCTTCATGGATTGCTCGCGCAAGGCTTCGTCCTCGCCCGGCTGCGGATCCAGGGAATCGATCTCGTCCAGCGCCAGGCGCAAGTTCTCTGCTTCGCGAACACGGTTGCGCGATTCGGTTTTGAGCCCCGCCAGCTCCTTGGAAGCCGATCGCCACTGGCGGTAGGCTCGCTGGTAGTTGCTTAGCGTGCGCGACAGCGAGCTGCCAGCAAAGCGGTCCAGGGCATCTCGTTGGGCTACCGGCTCTTTCAGGCGAATCTGGTCCGACTGGCCATGGACGGCCACCAGATCGTGCCCCAGCTCGGCCAGCAGGCCGACAGGGGCGCTGCGTCCGCCGATGGTGGCGCGTGAACGGCCTTGGGCCGAGAGCGAGCGGGAAAGCAGCAGTTCACTGTTCTCCCCCGCTGGTTCGATGAATGCGCCTGCCTGGCCTGCGGCATCGAGCACGTGGTGATCTGGCGGCAAGTGCACCACGGCTTCAGCCAGGGCGTGCTTGGCGCCGTTGCGCACCGCACCGGCATCGGCCCGGCGCCCGAGCAGCAGGGACAAGGCGGTGATCACCATGGTCTTGCCAGCGCCGGTTTCACCGGTGACTACCGTGAGTCCCGGGCCAAGCGGAAGCGTGGCCTCGGTGATCACCCCAAGGTTGGATATCTGGATTTCCTGAATCAATGCCTGCTCCCGAATGTCGAGTTCAAGTCGTACCGTGCGATTTTAGTATATGTGTTCTAACCCTATTTTTCGTAACTATGTTCGAGCGTGTGGAAAGTTTTTCTTCGAGGCCGCTATTCAGTCCTGGTCCTCTGGGCGTCCCACCATGGGAATGCCCGGTTCATCGCGGTAATGCGGATCGACGCTTTGCAGGCCTGGTCCGATCACCGGCAGTGCCGTAGTGGCCGGACGGCGCGCCTCTTCCTTCGCTGGTCCGCGCCAACCGGTAATGGGCAGCTCGAACTTGTTGACCAGGCGCTCGGAAAACGGCGTCGTGTTCAATCGCGCCATGTACACCGGGCGGTCGCTGCGCGTTACTTCCACACGGGCTCCCGGCGGCAGCTCGATGGTGCGCCGTCCATCGCACCAGAGCACGGCCCCGGCATCGGTGCGGGTCAGCATTTCGACGGCCATGATCGAATCCGGGGAAATGACCAGGGGCTTGGCGAACAGTGCGTGCGCGGAGATCGGCACCATGATCAGCGCCGCCACGTCCGGCCAGACCACCGGGCCGCCGGCGGAGAAGGAGTACGCGGTGGAACCGGTAGGGGTGGCCATCACGACACCATCGCAACCGAAGGTGGAGATCGGCCGGCCGTCGACCTCGATCACGACCTCGACCATGCGTTCGCGATTGGCCTTTTCCACCGCGGCCTCGTTCAAGGCCCAGGTCTCGGCGAGGCAGACGTTGTCCAGCCACACCTTGACCTCCATGGTCATGCGTTCTTCCACGGTGTAGGTCTCATTGACCAGCGCTTCCACAGTGGAGGCCAGTTCGCTGCGTTCAGCTTCGGCGAGGAAACCCACATGCCCGAGGTTTACCCCCACCAGCGGCATCGGGGATTCCCGCACCAATTCCGCGGCACGCAGCACCGAGCCATCGCCACCGAGCACCACGCCCATGTCGACGTCCTCGATCTGGCAATCCTCGCCGAGCACCTGTACCGAAGGCACAGCCGCGCCGATCGCTTCGGTCATCGCCAGCTGATCCTTGCCGCGCATCACCGGGATGGCTCCGGCGGCGTTGAGCAGGGCGCAGGTTTCTATGGCCGCGGTGATCGCTTCTTGGCGTCCGGTATGGGTGAAAATCAGGATTCGGCGCAAGGCGGTCGGCCCCTCTCAGCATCGCGAGGTGCAAAATGACCGTGGTTATCGACCACGGCTAAAACACGTCACTACTAAGAATAGTCAACATCCTGCCCGATGCGTGGAACATCGGCAGGCTGTGGATCCGCTCCTGCGGCAAGCCAAAGGAAGAATTCGACATTGCCGTCTTGTCCCGGCAGCGGGCTGCGTGCCAGCCCGCGCAGGTGCAGTCCCGCGGCTTGCGCGCTGGCGACCACCGCTTCAACGGAGCTGCGGCGCAGGGCGGGATCGGTGACCACGCCGGTGCGGTTCAGGTGTTCGCGCCCGACCTCGAACTGCGGCTTGACCATCAGCAGCAGGAAGCCGCCGTCCTTGGCGGCCCCGGCCAAGGCGTCGATCACCAGGCGCAGCGAAATAAAGGACAAGTCGGCTACTACGAGGTCGACTGGTCCCCCAATATCTTCGGGGGCCAGATAGCGGACGTTCAGTCCTTCGTGGACCGTGACGCGGGGGTCTTCGCGCAGCTCGTCGACCAGCTGGCCATGGCCTACATCGGCTGCGACCACAGATTTCGCACCGCGTCGCAACAGCACGTCGGTGAAGCCGCCGGTCGAGGCGCCAGCGTCCAGGCAGTGCAGGCCAGCGGGGTCAATAGTCGTAAAAGCATCTAGGGCTCCGGCGAGCTTATGCCCGGCACGCGAGACGTATTCTTCGCCTTCGCTGGGCACCAGGGCCAGCTCATCGGTGGCGGAAACCTTCTTGGCGGCCTTGGTGGCGGCCTGCCCGTTCAGCAGCACCCGCTGGGCATCGATCAGCTTGGCTGCTTCGGTGCGCGAGCGCGCCAGCCCACGGGTGACAAGTTCTTGATCCAGGCGATTCACGCGCCGTGCTCCGTACGATTCAGTTCTTGCTGCAGGCCGGCGAGCAGTTGCTCATAGATTCCGGCATGCTCGGTAATGTCATGGTCGGCCAGGGAGGACAGCGCCTGCTCCACTGCTGCATCATCCAGCCCGCGAGGGCCAGGGCTCGGAAGAGGATTCTGCGGCTGCATGCTTAGCCCCGGATCTTGCGGAGGGCATCGAGCCCGCGTTCGGTAAACCGGATTTCCGGTTCTTCGTGCCCCGACTGGCGCGGATGGGCCAGCCACCAGGCATGGCAGGCGGCGCGCCAGGCATTCAGATCCTGGTCGCTGCCCGAGACTTCGATCGCGCCGTTATCGACCTTGGCGACCGCGTCGCCGACCTGCACGCCGTAGCCCAGGACCTTGATGGTCGGGTACGGCCGGTACAGATCAGCCATCGAATTGATGAGGTAGTTGGGGCGCTGCTCGACCGGTGCGCCCAATGCGGTGCGCGGCGTGTCCACACCGGTCAGCACCAGTGCGGTGGAGAACCCGGCACGGAAGCCGCCAAGGATGTCGGTATCCAGGCGGTCGCCGACGACCAGCGGGCGCTGGGAATCCAGTCGGTCCGCGGCCCGCGCGAACAGGAAGGATTCGGGTTTTCCCGCCACGCGTGGTTCCACGCTCGTGGCCAGTTTCACCGCATTGACCAGCGATCCGTTGCCCGGGGCCAGGCCCTCGGCGCGCGGAATCGTCAGGTCGGTGTTGGTGGCAACCCATGTGGCGCCGTGATTAATCGCGTAGCTGGCCTCGGCCAGGTTCTTCCACGAGATGTCCGGGTCGAACCCCTGGATCACCGCTACGGGTTCTTCCTTATGGGATTCGACGACTTCCAACCCGCGCACGGCAATGCATTCGCGCAGGTAGGGGGAACCCACCACCAAAACCTTGGATCCCGGATTCAATTCGCGGGCCAGCATCTCCGCACCGGCGTCGGCAGAACCAAAAACCTGCTCAGCGCTGGTTTTCACGCCCAGCTGGCGCAGGTGGGCCGCGACGGACATCGGCGAACGCCCAGCATTGTTGGTAATGAACGCCAAGGTGACATTCACTTCCGCGAGGGTGTTCAGCGACTCCACGGCGTCGTCAATGGCGTTCGGGCCAGCATAGACGACGCCGTCCAAGTCGGAGAGGACGGAATCAAATCCGGAAATCAGCATTCGGTGGTGGTTCCTACTACTTGAGGTATTTGGCTACTACGCCAAAGCTTACTTCGCCGATTCTTCTTCCACGTCAGCTTCGCCAGCTTCCGTGTCGGATTCGATGACTTCGTTCAGGTCATCTTCCTCGTCGATGCCGGTCTGCTCGGCTTCTCCCTCTTCTGCTTCTTCGGCCTCGGCTTCTGAATCTGCTTCTTCAGCGTCGGCATCTGCTTCTTCAGCTTCGGAAGGCTCGATCAGATCCTTGGCGCGCGGGGTTTCCTCTTCCTCATCCATCTCCGGAGCCAGGTCCATGATGAAGGATTCGGTTTCACGCTCGATGCCCAGGGCGCTTTCTGCAACCTCGACCTGAGCGTTCCAGCGCTTCGCGTCTTCTGCTCGGCCGGCAGCCGACAGCAGATCAGCGTAGGCAGTGAACAAACGTGGGCTGAAGGAGAAGGCACGGTTGAAGTTCAGCTGTTCCAGCGACTCCAGCTCAGCCAGAGCCTTATCCAGCTTGCCCAAGTCACCATAGGAACCGGCAGCAACCATCTGCATTTCAACCTTGACGGCGCTTTCCAGATTGGCGCATTCCTCGGACTGGGCGAGCTCGATTGCCTTCTCTGGGCGGCCCAGGCCACGCAGCGAGTCAGCGATCAATGGCAGGTTGTAGTCCGAACCGGAAATACGACGGTGGGTACGCAGTTCGCGCAGTGCATCGGCGTACTTGCCAGCGTGGTAGGCTGCGATGCCAACGGCCTCGCGAACTACCGCGACACGGCCGCCGCGGCGCGATGCTGCCAGGGTGTGCTCGTATGCCAGCTCTGGGTCGTCTTCCAGCAGGCGGCCAGCCATCACCAGGTGCTTTGCGACCCAGCTTGCCGAGCGCTCTTCGAGGTAACGCAGCTGGGCGCGTGCTACGCGGTCCAACTCCTTACCGGTAACATCCTCATCGATATCTGGGGACTGTTCACGATCGGCACGGTTCGAGATGCGAAGATCGCCAGGATTATGTGCACGCGGTGCGTCACCGCGCTTATCGGCAAAGCGGTCTTCACGTGCTGGGTACTCACCCTTCGAGCGACGGTCGTCGGCACGCTTGAAGCCACCTCCACGGTTGTCATCACGCTTGAAGCCACCACCGCGGTTATCGTCACGCTTGAAGCCACCGCCACGGTTGTCGTCACGCTTGAAGCCACCGCCACGGTTGTCATCGCGCTTGAAGCCGCCACGATCGTCATTGCGGAAACCGCCACCGCGGTTGTCATCGCGACGCTCGCCACGGAAGCCACCACGGTCATCATTGCGGAAACCGCCACCACGGTTATCATCACGCTTGAAGCCACCACCGCGGTTGTCATCACGCTTGAAGCCACCGCCACGGTTGTCATCACGCTTGAAGCCGCCACGGTCATCATTGCGGAAACCGCCACCGCGGTTATCGTCACGCTTGAAGCCACCGCCACGGTTGTCATCGCGCTTGAAGCCACCACCGCGGTTGTCATCGCGACGCTCGCCACGGAAACCACCACGATCATCATTGCGGAAACCGCCACTGCGGTTGTCGTCACGCTTGAAGCCGCCACGATCGTCATTGCGGAAACCGCCACCGCGGTTGTCATCACGCTTGAAGCCACCACCGCGGTTATCGTCACGCTTGAAGCCACCACCGCGGTTGTCATCACGCTTGAAGCCACCGCCACGGTTGTCATCACGCTTGAAGCCACCGCCACGGTTGTCATCACGCTTGAAGCCGCCACGATCGTCATTGCGGAAACCGCCACCACGGTTGTCATCACGCTTGAAGCCGCCACGGTCATCATTGCGGAAACCGCCACCACGGTTGTCATCGCGCTTGAAGCCACCACCGCGGTTGTCATCGCGCTTGAAGCCACCACCGCGGTTGTCATCGCGCTTGAAGCCACCACCGCGGTTGTCATCACGCTTGAAGCCACCGCCACGGTTGTCATCACGCTTGAAGCCGCCACCGCGGTTGTCGTCGCGCTTGAAGTCACCGCCGCGGTCAGCATTACGGTCACCGCGGAAGCCACCACGGTTATCGTCGCTGCGCTTGAAATCACTACGGTCGTCGCGACGCTTGAAGCCATCGCGGGAGTTGTTGCGGTTTGAATCTGAGTTCCGGAAGTCGCCTCGTCCGTTGTCGGAGTTACGGCGGAATTCGTTAGACATCTAATGTCCCCTTCAGCGGCTATCTCAATACCGCAACCTTCGTGTTTGCCTTTGCAAATCACTTCACTATTAACTATTCAGCATGCCCTCGAGGCATGTACATCTAAATTCAAGTCTACGGGAGGCACGAGTCATACCATAGGGAAACGGGTCCAATGTGGCAAGACACTCAGTGGCGGCCCTAAGGTTGTCCCCCAGCCATCGACGCATGCGTAGCCGATCGAAGCCTCTTGATAGATTCAACTCTTCTAGAAGGGGTTAACGACAAAAAGGGCCCAGCATGAAACTGAACCCATAGGCTGTAGCAAGTCGATTACCAGGGGACGGGTTAAACAGGTGAGGCCCCGGTACCGAACGGTACCAGGGCCTCAAACCATCTACTCAAGTTAAGTCCGGCGGTGACCTACTCTCCCACACCCTCACGAGTGCAGTACCATCGGCGCAGTGGGCCTTAGCTTCCGGGTTCGGTATGGGACCGGG
>NZ_JBCPSN010000005.1:0-317889 GCF_051129975.1 Glutamicibacter sp. Je.9.36 | reverse complement strand
TGCTTGACGCGGAAGCGTCAAGCACGGCGATAAGGATAATCTTGGAGGCTCTAGGCCTTGAACATGACAACCTTGCCCAGCGAAGTCCAGCCCAGCGAAGCGTAAAGCTGCTGGCCATCGACCGAAGCGATCAACAGGCCTTCATCAACATCGTGTTCCTGGGCCAGCGAAGCCAGCGCACGCATGATCAGGGTACCTAGGCCCTTGCGGCGGAAATCGGCGCCGGTGATGATGCGGTCGAAGATTGCGTATCCGCCAACTGCTGAGACATGGCCGGATGCCGCAACGACTTCCTGGTTGTCCTCGGGATGCAGCGAAACGTAGGCATGAGTGCCATCGCGTTCAATCTGGAAGACGAAGCCGTCTGCAGGCAGTGGGACCTCGACGTCGTGCACGGCTAGTTCGGTGACCATCAGTGCTTCGTCATCGGCAGTGACCTGCAGGCCTACTTCAGCCGCAATGGCAACCAGGTTCTCGGCGGAGTCGTCGAAAGCCGTCAGCCGACGGTTCGGGTGCTTCGTCAGGGTCTCGGCTACTGCTGCGAGTTCCTCTTTGGAGGGACCATAGATGACGTATTCCCAGTCTTCAGTGGTGTCGTGGCGCAGCGCAGCGTGGACCCGTCCTTCGTTGCGGGTTTCATAACCACGAGCCCCAGCCCAGCCTGCTACCCAGGTGCCAATCAGTTCATCGCTTGCGTTTGATGCCATAATTTGACCCTACCTTGTCTTTCCTAGGAATTAGCTGACATTGAACTAATCGTTGCCTACTTGGAACTATTGCACTGGCCGAGAGCCCGATATTTTCGGGAAAGATCAATGTGACATTGCTCTTTTCCTCGGCGTTTCGCGGCCAAAAGCTACTAACATTGTAGGGTGGCCATTCATCGTATTGTTCTGTATTACGCTTTTACTCCGCTCCCAGACCCGGAGGCAATCCGCCTTTGGCAGCGCTCGCTACTGGAGCGCTGGGGCTTGCGCGGACGCATCATCATCTCCAAAGACGGCATCAACGGCACCGTTGGTGGCGAGATCTCCGCAGTCAAGGCCTACGTCAAGGCCACGCGAGAACTGCCAGCTTTCAAGAAGATGGATATCAAGTGGTCGGAAGGTTCGGCAGAAGACTTCCCGCGTATCTCCGTCAAGGTTCGCGACGAGATCGTGACCTTCGGCGCTCCTGGCGAACTAGAAGTTGACGAGAACGGTGTGGTCGGCGGTGGCACCCACTTGCGCCCCGAAGAGCTTCACGAGCTGGTTGACAACAAGAAGAAGACCGGCGAGAAGGTCCATTTCTTCGATGGCCGCAACGCATTCGAAGCGCAGATCGGCAAGTTCAAGGACGCGATTGTCCCCGAAGTGGATACCACCCGCGATTTCGTTGCCGAGCTGGATTCGGGCAAGTACGACCACCTGAAGGACCAGCCGGTGGTCACCTACTGCACCGGCGGCATTCGCTGCGAAGTGCTTTCGGCTTTGATGGTCAAACGCGGATTCCAAGAGGTGTACCAGATGCAGGGCGGCATCGTCCGCTATGGCGAGAAGTACGGGGATGAAGGCCTATGGGAAGGCTCTCTCTACGTTTTCGATAAGCGCATGCACACCGAGTTCTCCGAAGACGCTGTCACCATCGGTGAATGCGTGGGCTGCCAGGGTCCAACCAACAAGTTCGAGAACTGCTCGGACCCGGCCTGCCGCAACCTGCGCCTGTTCTGCGAGGACTGCGCAAAGGACGAAGCACTGCGCCGCTGCCCAGACTGCAGCACCGTAGACGCCTAACTTCAGCTTTCACCAAAGGCGGCCTGGACTTTCCATAAGTCCAGGCCGCGTTTTCTATGCGGTCACCTTCGGCCACATTCCGCGCGACGCATCCTTGACTTCGACCTGTTCCACCTCGGTCCGGTAGATACTCAACCCTCGCGCCTGGTAGTTCGGTAGCGCCGCCGGTCCGTCCAATGAGCAGGTATGCAGCCATACCCGGCTGACTGCAGGCAGCTGCGGCCATCGTGAACCCAGGGTCCAGGCCTGTTGCAGTGCTTCGCTGAGCAGCACCCCGCCAAGGCCGCGGCCGGTAGCTTCGGGAAATAAGCCGAAGTAGAAGATCTCGACCTCGCTGCCGGCGTCCGCGACTTCCGTGACGAGCTCCACGTACCCCTGGGGAGCACCGTGCTGGTAGAGCACCCAGGTTTCAGAGCCCGGGCGTCGGAGCACTTCGTCCCACTGGTCTCGGGTCGATCCCAGGCGGTCAGCCCAGTTCAATTCGCTGCCCACGCTCTGATACAGGAACCGCGAAAATTCCGGGGTGATCTCCTTCGCCAGCTCGATCCGGGCGTCCTCGGGCAAGGACTTGGCCGAGCGAATGACATCAGCGGAGTCGAGTTGCTGGAGATAGGTCACCGTTACTTGGGTCATGCCCACATCATAGGTTGCCGTAGTTTGCCTGGCCTAGCTATCACCGGTTGAGTTACTCGGTAGACTTGGAGGTGTGAATGCTGCTGAATTTTCTTCCATTGATGACGCTCCCCAGAGCTACAATCAACTGCTCATCGACTCGCTAGCCAAAGACCTCACTGATGTCGGGTACAACTATGAAAATGTTGCGGGGCTGCTTGGTGAGGAAACTGCGGCAGCATTTGCCCGCGACCAGCTCCACCCTGCCTTGCGAAACCTGGATCGTAGCAGGCCAGATAGCTCTCTTGCCTGCGTGGTTCGCCTCTTCCAAATGGGCCAGACCCAGGAAGACGCGGCCATCAATGCCGCCTTCCCGACATTGAAGACCGACGGCTTGCTCAAGCTGGGCCTGATCGAGTCCTGGGCTACCGGTTACCGGGCCAAGATTGCCCTGGCGCTGCATTCCTCCGATGCTGACGGTGAATTGTGGGTGGCCCACGACCTGGGTGCCCACCAGCGTCCCGGCGTGTTGCGCACCGACCATGTGCTGGGCATTGGCCAGGCGTCCCTGACCCTGGCGCAGATCACGATCCGCGAAAAGGTCGAGCGCGCACTGGACTTGGGTACCGGCTGCGGCATCCAGCTGTTCCATCTGCTTTCGCACGCGGAGCATGTTACCGCCACCGACCTGTCGGCCCGAGCCCTGGGCTTCACCCGCTTCAACCTGATGCTCAACTACCAGGCCTTGGAACTGGATCCGGATAACCTCGAATCGCGGGTCACCCTGCTCCAGGGAAGCCTGTTCGATCCGGTGGCTGGATCCACTTTCAACCTGATCGCCAGCAACCCGCCGTTCGTGATTACCCCGCGAAGCAGCAACGAGCGCGCCAAGGACCGGTTCACCTACCGTGATGGCGGAATGGCCGGCGATACCCTAGTGAGCACCTTGATCGAGCAGGCTCCTGGCTTCCTGGCGCCGGGTGGCTGCATGCAAATGCTGTCAAACTGGGAGATTCCTCGCCTAGATGATGAATCTAACCAGCCGTGGGATGCCCGCGTGCGCCAGTGGTTCGGCGACCAGCTGGACGTATGGGTGATCGAGCGCGAGCAGACAACGCCAAGCGGCTACGCCGAGACATGGCTGCGCGACTCTTCCCAGACCGAGGACAGCACTTCATACATCTCCGCCTACAACGCATACCTCGATGACTTCGAGTCCCGCGGCGTGGGTGCCATCGGCTTCGGTCTGGTGTACTTCCGCCGTCCAGCCGCAGGCCATCCGGTACTGCAGCGCTACGAGCAGATCTCGCACCAGGTGGAACAGCCGCTGGCCCCGACCCTGCAGCGGGACATTGCCATGTCCGACCAGCTGGCAGCCGCCAATGAAGGGTTCAAGGATTGGCACCTGCTGGTGGCCGAGGATGTTACTGAGGAGCGCCATCAGCGTCCGGGGGCGGAGCACCCCGGGGTGATCTTGCTGCGGCAGGGGGCAGGGCTGCGCCGTACTGAATTGCTTGATACCGCGCAGGCAGGATTTGTTTCCGCCTGCGATGGTGATTTGTCGGTATCGCAACTAGTCAACGCGTTGGATTCCTTGATTGGAGAAGGGCAAGAAGACTTCGCGGACCTGCTTTATGAAGCAGTGAAGCGACTCTTGCGACATGGCCTGCTTCAGAAAATGTGAAACAAGCGCTAAAGTTTTTCCCTATGACACGGAACACAATTGAGGAACAAGGTGGGGCCGCCTCGCGCGATGAGGCGGAAATCCCACAAGTTGTCTCGATCACTGACCCCCAGGCGATTCGAGCGTTGGCCCATGACGCTCGACTGATCGTCTTGGATGAGCTCTTTGCTTCGCAGACCACCCGCACCGCTACAGAACTTGCATCCCTGTGTGCGCTGACACCTAGCGCCATGAGCTATCACCTCCGGGCCCTGGAGAAGTACGGGTACGTGATTCGTGCTGCCAGCGAAGGAGACGCACGCGAGCGGCGCTGGCGAGCGGCTGGTGAACGGCTAGAGCTGAACACGCAGATCGACTCGGCGAACGCCAAAACTGCGTACTTGAACGTGCAATTGAACGCATTCCGCACCCGGCTCAATGCTGAAGTCCAGCGGCGCGAGGCAGAAGCGAAGACCGGAATCGCTCCGGACCCCGATCGTCCGCCGATGCTGACTAGCGGTTTGGTCTTCCTCTCGGAAGCCAAGCAACGCGAGTTCAACCGCAGAATGCTGGATCTGGTCTACGAATACGAGGCACAGGCAACAGCCGAGGAACGCAGTATTGATTCGCGGCGTATGTTCTACTTAATCTCATTGCTTCCCGAATACCAGAGCATGGGGGAGGCATCATCATAAGTATGCCCGGCTCAGGGAGCGCAGATTCTTCGGTGTAAGATCATCGGGAAATGTGCTTATAGAGTAGGCATGAAGAACGAAGCTGCGATGGCGGATCGATCAGGGCCCGGAAATGGGTGTCCAAGGTCCGTGTTGTCTAAAGGAGTGCTGTGCCCCCCAAGGCCAAGGAAAAGACTGGTAAGAAACTCGTAATCGTGGAGTCTCCTGCCAAGGTGAAGTCGATCGCCAAATATTTGGGTGAAGGCTTTGACGTGGATGCCTCAGTGGGCCATATCCGCGACCTTCCGCAGCCCTCAGAACTGCCAACCGAGCTGAAAAAGACCTCAGTAGGCAAGTTCGCTGTCGATCTGGACAACGACTTTGAGCCTTACTACATGGTCTACCCGGACAAGAAGAAGCGCGTTTCCGAACTGAAGGCGAAGCTCAAAGAAGCTGACGAACTTTACCTCGCAACCGATGCGGACCGCGAAGGCGAAGCCATCGCGTGGCACCTGCTGCAGGTCCTGAAGCCAAAGGTTCCGGTACGCCGCCTGGCATTTACCGAAATCACCAAGGAAGGCATCGCCCGCGCACTGGAAAACATGCGCGAGCTCGATACCGACCTCGTCGACGCCCAGGAAACCCGCCGTGTCCTGGACCGCCTCTATGGTTACGAAATTTCACCGGTGCTCTGGCGCAAGGTGGCTCGCGGGCTGTCCGCAGGCCGCGTGCAGTCCGTGGCAACCCGTTTGGTCGTCGAGCGCGAACGCGAACGCATGGCCTTCATCCCCGCCGGATACTGGGATGTGAAGGGCAACTTCGCCACCAGTGAAGGCGAAGGCTTCGCAGCCAAGCTCTCGGCAGTGGACGGCGCCCGTGTCGCCTCCGGCCGTGACTTCGATGACCGCGGCCAGCTGAAGACCACCCGCAATAAGCTGGCCCACCTGGATCAGGAGTCGGCCCAGTCGCTGGTGGCGAACCTGTCGGACACCGGCTTTGCGGTGACCTCCGTCGAGGACAAGCCGTACACCCGTCGTCCGGCGGCCCCTTTCACCACCTCCACGCTGCAGCAGGAAGCATCCCGCAAGCTGCGCTGGAGCTCCAAGATCACCATGCAGATCGCTCAGCGGCTGTATGAAAACGGCTACATCACCTATATGCGTACCGATTCGGTCTTCCTCTCGGGCGAGGCAGTGAATGCCGCGCGCAAGCAGGCAACCGAACTGTATGGCGCGGATTCCGTTCCAGCCAAGCCGCGCGTTTACAAGGCGAAGAACGATGCCGCGCAGGAAGCCCACGAGGCAATCCGCCCGGCCGGCGACATGTTCCGCCGCCCGAAGGACGTGCGTTCCTCGCTGTCCAAGGATGAGTACGCACTGTACGAGCTGATCTGGAAGCGCACCGTCGCCTCGCAGATGGCCGATGCCAAGGGCTTCACCGCCACCATCAAGCTGCAGGGTACCGCCAGCGATCAGCGCGTGGCCGAGTTCTCGGCTTCTGGCACCGTAATCACCTTCCGCGGTTTCCTTTCCGCCTATGAGGAGGGCAAGGACGAGCAGGCTCTGGAAGCCGCAGCAGAGAATGCCGAGGCCCGACTGCCGCAGCTGTCTGTGGGCCAGCAGCTGGCTGGCGATGAGCTGACCGCTCTGGGCCACGAAACCTCCCCGCCGGCTCGTTACACCGAAGCTTCGATCGTGGCCGAGCTGGAAAAGCGCGAGATCGGCCGCCCGTCGACCTACGCGCCAACCATCTCCACGATCATGGACCGCGGCTATGTCACCAAGCGGGGCGGCGCCCTGGTGCCGAGCTGGATCGCCTTCTCGGTGATCCGCTTGCTCGAAGAGCACTTCGCGAAGTACGTGGACTACGATTTCACCGCCCGCCTGGAAGATGATCTCGATGAGATCGCCAAGGGCCATCGTGCCCGCACCGACTGGCTGAACCTGTTCTACTTCGGCAAGGGCGCGGAGACCGAATCCGAAGGCTTGAAGCATGTGGTCGATAACCTCGGCGACATCGACGCCCGTGCGATCAACTCGATCAAGGTCACCGACGACATCACCTTGCGTGTGGGCAAGTTCGGCCCGTACCTGGAACGTGCCATCCCGGAAGGCGCCGAGGAAGGCACCGAGCCGCAGCGCGCCAACGTGCCTGAGGATCTGGCCCCGGATGAGCTGACTGCTGAAAAGGCAGAGGAGCTCTTTGCCAACTCGCAGGTCTCCGAAATGCACTTGGGCATTGATCCGGAAACCGGTCGCCAGATCGTAGCCAAGGATGGCCGCTACGGCGCTTACGTCACCGAGATCATCCCGGAGCCAACCGAAGAGGAATTGGCGGCCCAGCCGGTCGAGTACTACAAGAATGGCAAGCCGAAGCCGCCGAAGAAGCCAACCAAGGTCAAGCCGCGCACCGCGTCGCTGTTCAAGTCCATGACTGTCGAATCAGTGACCTTGGAAGATGCCCTGAAGCTGATGAGCCTGCCTCGTGTGCTGGGTGCTGACGCTGAAGGCGAAGAGATCACCGTGCAGAACGGCCGCTTCGGTCCGTACCTGAAGAAGGGCAGCGATTCGCGCTCGATCGAGAGCGAAGAGCAGATCTTCACGATCACCTTGGACGAAGCGCTGGCGATCTACGCGCAGCCGAAGCAGCGTGGCCGTCGTGCCGCGGTACCGCCATTGGCCGAGTTCGGAGTGGATCCGACCAGCGAGAAGAACATCGTGGTCAAGGATGGCCGCTTCGGTCCGTACATCACCGATGGCGTCACCAACATCACCGTTCCGCGCACTACCTCTCTGGAGGAACTGACACGCGAGCAGGCTATCGAGCTGCTGGCAGACAAACGTGCCCGCGGACCGGTGAAGCGCACGGCAAAGAAGGCGCCGGCCAAGAAGCCAGCAGCCAAGAAGACCCCGGCGAAGAAGGCTACGGCCAAGAAGACGACCGCGAAAAAGACTGACTAGTCTTTCTTGCCAGGCCTAACGAGGAGCGCACCATGAGACTCGGTGTATTGGATATCGGTTCGAATACCGTTCACCTGTTGCTCGTCGATGCATATCCGGGAGCCCGCCCGGTTCCCTATGCCTCGCACAAGCGACCCTTGTCCTTGGTGCGCTACCTCAATGAGTATGGCGCCATAACTGAAGAGGGCCAGCGCGAGCTGATCTCCTTCATCAAGGAAGCCGCCAAGTTCGCCGAAAACCACCAGGTTGAGGACTTCATGGCTTTCTGCACTTCAGCGATTCGCGAATCCTCCAACGGTGCTGCCGTCCTGGAACGGGTCGAGGTTGAGACGGGCGTGAGCTTGATGGAACTGACCGGCGAAGAAGAAGCCGGCATGACCTTCTACTCCGTACGCCGTTGGTTTGGCTGGTCTTCGGAATCCATCCTGAACCTGGATATGGGTGGAGGCTCGCTGGAGCTGGCCTTGGGCGTTGACGAGTTCCCGCAAACAGCCTTCTCCGTGCCCCTGGGCGCCGGCCGGCTGACCCGCGAATGGCTACCAAACGACCTGCCGTCCATTAAGGAAGTCAAGGAACTGCGTACGTACGTGCGCGACGTTCTCACGGACCCAACTACCGAGCTGCGCCAGTATGGCAAGCCCACCTTGGCCACCGCTACTTCCAAGACTTTCCGCTCGCTGGCTCGCATCACCGGAGCCGCGCCGAGCACGGAAGGCCCCTATGTTAAGCGCGTGCTCAATCGCGACGCATTGAAATTGTGGACCAACCGATTGACCGCGATGAGCTGGGCTGAACGGGCAGAACTGCCCGGTGTCTCAGAGATTCGCGCCCCGCAACTGCTTGCCGGGGCGATTGTCGCTCATGAAGCGATGAGTGCCTTGAAACTGAAAACTGTGCGGATTTGCCCTTGGGCGATTCGCGAAGGCTTGATGCTGCGACGTTTTGATCACGTGATGTTTGACTCTGCGACACCGCTCAGTAGTAGCGTTGGAGTTGGGGAAGTAGCTCTGGATAACGAGAAGTACAAATTTCTCGCCAAACCCAGCAGCTAACCTTCTTGGCTAAGCGGTGCCCGCACAGTGGACACGGTAACAGGAGGCAAGAGCATGGAAGACCAGAAGAGCACAATGAAGGTGCCAGTCACCCTCTCTAGCGCGTCAGTTTATCCGCTGACCGTCCATGACGCCTTCGCGATGGCCAAGGACGTGGGATACGACGGGCTGGAAGTGCTGATCACCGGCAACGCAGCCAGCCAATCTGCGACCGCGCTCAAAGCCTTGATGGACAAGTACCAACTGCCGATCATGGCCATTCACGCACCGACACTGCTGCTCACCCAGCAGGTGTGGGGCTCTGCTTGGGCAAAGATCGAACGTTCGGTCATCCTGGCCCAAGCGGTCGGCGCAAATGTGGTTGTCGCCCATCCGCCATTCAGGTGGCAGGGCGCCTACGCCGAAGAATTCGCCGAAGGCGTGCAGCGATTGGTTGAGACCACGGGGATGAAAATCGCCGTGGAAAACATGTACCCATGGCGTGCCCGGGGCCGTGAAGCGAAAATGTACCTTCCGCACTGGAACCCAGTCCCGCAGCACTACCAGCATGTGACCTGGGATTTCTCCCATGCGGCGATTGCCAATATGGATTCGCGCCAAGCTGTCGAGGACCTGGGCCAGCGACTGGCGCACGTTCATCTGTGCGATGGTTTGGATAACGGCAAAGACGAGCACCTCGTGCCAGGCCTGGGCACCCAACCGGTGGCCGAAACGCTGCAATATCTGCGTGATGCCAATTGGAGCGGAACCGTAGCGGTCGAGGTCTCCACACGCAAAGCTCGCAACACCGGGCAAAAAGAAGAATGGCTGGGAAAGACCCTAGAATTTGCCCGCCAGCACTTAACAGTCGGCAGCGACCCCAAGCCAATGACACAATAGCCATATGAGTGAAGCAACAAAGAATCTGTCCCTGTCCTTCCTCGGCGCCGGCTCCATGAACGGCGCCATCCTGCGTGGCATCATCGCCTCGGGCCATGACCCGAAGCTCATCACCGCTACCGTGCGAAGCGATAATCGCGTAGCGGAACTGCGCGAATTGGGCATCAACGTCTTGGTCAGCGAGGAAGATCCCGAAGCCAACCGTCGGGCTGCCTCCAGCGCAGACATTATCTTCCTGGGCGTGAAGCCGGTAGGCATCACCGAACTGTGCGAGGAGATTTCCGGATCGCTGGACGCGCAGAAGGTCGTTGTTTCCGTAGCCGCCGCTATCACCCTGAGCAGCATGCAGTCTCATCTGCCAGCTGGCCAGCCGGTCATCCGTTCCATGCCGAACACCCCTTTGATGGTCGGTGCCGGCGTGGTGGGAATCAGCCCAGCGGCGAGCGTGAGCGACGAGCAGACCAAGTTGGTCACCGACCTGCTCTCCGGATCCGGCGACGTGCACGTCATCGACGAAGAGCAGCAAAATGCGCTCTCGGCAATTTCCGGGTCCGGTCCGGCCTATGCTTTCTACCTGGCTGAGGCCATGGCCAATGCCGGTGTGGCCATGGGCTTGGATGAAAAGCTTTCAATCGCGCTGGCACGTGCCACTGTGGCCGGTGCTGGCAAGATGCTCTCGAACCCTGACGCGGATCCCGCGGGCCTGCGCAAGGCGGTAACCAGCCCGAAGGGCACCACCGAGCAGGCTATCGCCACCTTCGATGAGCAGGGAATTCCAAAGATTATTGCTGCGGGCACGCAAGCGGCAGCCGCCCGTGCAGCGCAGCTGAGTGAAGAGCTCGGCTAGGAACGAGCATTCAATACGGCGGTGGCCGGTAACCAATTGGTTGCCGGCCATCGCCGTATTCCCGATCCTCGAGTCCTACGGGCGTGCTGCGAAACGCTCGAGCAGGTCCACGTGCCCCGAGACGATCAGGACATCTCGGCGCGTCACCATGGTATCCGGCATGGCGTAGGTGAAATCCTCGCCCGGGGACTTCACGCCAACGATCGTCACCCCGTACTTAGAGCGGACTTGGGACTGGGCCAAGGTGAAGCCCTGGGTCTCCTTGGGCGGGTACATCTTCACGATGGCGAATCCGTCATCGAATTCGATGAAGTCGAGCATGCGGCCACCGACCAGGTGCGCGGCACGTACACCGGCATCGGCTTCCGGGTAGATGACGTGGTTGGCACCGATGCGAGTAAGAATCTTGCCATGGGAGGGCGTAATGGCCTTGACCCACAGATGCTCGATGCCCAGATCCACCAGGTTCACGGTGATCAGCACGGATGATTCGATGGAGGTACCCACGCCCACGACGGCAGAGGAGAATTCCTGGGCGCCGAGCTGGCGCAGGGCGTCAATATTGGTCGCGTCGGCCGCGACCACGTGGGTCAAGGTGCTGGCCCACTGCTGAACGAGCTCCGGGCTGCGCTCAATGGCCAGCACTTCGCGCCCCTGCTTGACCAGCGTTTCAGCGACAGAAGCACCGAAGCGGCCCAGGCCGATCACCAGCACCGGGGCATTGTGGTCTATGTTCTTGTCAGCCAATGAGCGGCCTTTCTTCTGGGAGTCTGAACAGCGTATTGCGGTGGCGCATGGTCAATGCGCTGGCGAGCGTAATACTGCCGATGCGTCCGGCAAACATCAACGCGCTGAGCACATACTTGCCGGCCGGAGGCAATTCTTGGGAAACCCCGCTACTCAGGCCCACGGTAGCAAAGGCCGAGATCGACTCGAACAGTGCTCGCGAGAAGCCCACCGATTCGTCGATGGTCACAAGCGCGCCGGTAGCGACCATCACCAGCGAAGCACCCATGGCGACCACGGAGATGGCCACGCGCATGGTGCCCTGCGGAATCTGCCGGCCAAAGGCCTTCGCATCGGTATCGCCACGGACCTCGGCCAAGATCGCCAAGAACATCACGGCAATGGTGGTGACCTTGATGCCGCCAGCAGTCGAAGCTGAACCGCCACCGGCAAACATCAATGCGTCGGTCAACAAGATGGTCACCTGGTGGATGTCGTTCTGGTCCACCAGGTTGAAGCCGCCCGAACGGGTCATGGTCGAGGCGAAGAGCCCATGAATGAGCTTTTCGCTGATCGATAAGCCGCCGATGGTCTTGGGATTGGCCCATTCGAAGATCAGCCACAAGAAGGATCCGGCAAAGAGCAGGATAGTGGTGGTGAGCATCGTCAGCTTGGTGTGCAGGTTCCACTTCTTCATATTGAACTTGTGCGCCAGCAGCACCATGATCACCGGGAAACCCAAGGAACCGGTGAACACGCCGGCCATCAATGGGCCCAGGATCCACAGGTCGGTTTCGTAGGGAACCAATCCGTCGGAGTGCGGGGTGAAGCCTGCATTGTTGAAAGCCGAAACGGCATAGAAGATTCCATGCCAGATGGACGACAGGACGCTTTCACCCAGAATGTAGAAACGCGGGATCAGAAAGAGCGCGATGACCGCCTGCAGGCTGATCGCCGTGAGGATCACGATGCGCAGCAATGAGCTTACTTCACCCAGCGCTGAGGCTCCAGAACTGTTCATCGAATTCTGCGCCATCAGCTTGGCTCGCACGCCCAGCTTGCGGGATACCGCCAAGGACATGATGGAGGCCAGGGTCAGAATGCCCAGGCCGCCCATGAACGTTGCGACCAGCATGATCAGCTGGCCGGCGAATGACCAGTGCACAGCGGTGGAGACGGTCGTTAGGCCAGTAACGCAAACTGCCGACACCGCGGTGAATAATGCGTCATGCAGCGCGGTGGCTTCCCCTGTGGCCGAGGAAAACGGCGCCGCGAGCAGGGAGGTGAACAACGTGATTGCCAGCAAGAAGGCGCCAAGAGTTAAGCGCGCGGGGGAGCGCACGGTGAAGTCCGCAACTGCGATGCGAACGGTCAGCCATTTCTTGCGTCGCTGCTCGCGCATTTCAGCTGCCCGGGCGCTGGGGCCCGATGCACTGGCTGTGCTCATTTATTACTCGCCGTTTCCTGGGGAACAGTTCTTTGCCATGAGGATTTGAAGTCCTTCTAGTAATTTACGCGTTTCCACCGCTAAACGCTTGTGTTGCCCGGCTAAAGACCCGACAAGCCGCGCAAACTGCCATGAATTCATGAGTTGGGTCACTATCGGGTAGCCTGAAATCGTGTTAGATCCGCAGCATGCCCCACGGCCCACCATGGTGATGTGGGATGAAGAGTATCTGAAGTACAAATTCAGCGACTGGCATCCCATGCACCCTTCGCGGCTAGAACTGACCTATCGGCTCAGCGATGAGCTGGATATCTTCGATGCGCCGAACGTCACGATACAGGCTCCGGATATTGCCGACGATGCGGTCATCGGCTCCGTCCATGACCAGAGCTATATCGATCAGGTGCGGCGGGTGAGCCAGGATCCAACACTGGTTGCCGAAGAATTCGGCTTGGGCACCGAGGACGACCCGGTATTCGCCGGGATGCATGAAGCCGCCGGACGCATTGTTGGCGGTTCGGTAGCAGCGGCCCAAGCCATCATGGACCAAAACGTGGTCCGTGCGGTGAACTTCGCCGGCGGCATGCACCACGCCGCGAAAAGCAAGGCTAGCGGTTTCTGCATCTACAACGACGCTGCTGCCGCGATCCATCGCATGCTGGAGCAGGGTGCCCAACGCGTGGTCTACATCGACGTGGACGCGCATCATGGGGATGGCACCGAGTCGATCTTCTGGGATGACGAACGCGTGCTGACCATTTCCATCCATGAATCCGGGCTATCGCTGTTCCCCGGCACGGGATTCGCCAATGAAATCGGCGGCAAGAACGCCGAAGGCAGCGCAGTAAATGTTGCTCTGCCGGCAATGACCGGGGACTCCGGATGGATGCGTGCCTTCCATGCGATCGTTCCGCAGCTGGTACGCGCTTTCAAGCCCGAAATCATCGTCTCCCAGCACGGTTGCGATGCGCACCGCGATGATGACATGACCAACCTGAAGCTGTCTGTCGATGCGCAACGACAGGCGGCCCTGGATATATCCCAGTTGGCAGATGAGCTGTGCGAAGGCCGGTGGCTGGCTACCGGAGGCGGGGGATACAACGTCACCGCCGTCGTGCCGCGTACCTGGACCCACCTGACGGCGATTGTTGCCGGCAAGCCGGTGCCGTTGCGTACCTATGTTCCCGAGACCTTCCGCCGCTACGTTCTGGAAAGGTACGGCCGTGCCATGCCTTACCTCATGGGCGATGACGCCCAGCTGTGGTGGCGCAATTGGGAAGTCGGCTATGATCCGGCCGATCCGGTGGACCGAACCATCATTGCTACACGCAAGGAGATATTCCCGCTTTTCGGGCTCGATCCATGGTTCGACTAGCCTCGCATGGCTGCGGCCACCGGAGACAGAGGCGAGACTTCACAGCATTTTAGGCATGGTAATCGATGGCCAACCGTTCATATGCCGTTAGGGTTATGTGTGTGGCAATTGATGAAGTGTTTTCGGCGTTGGCTGAACCAACCCGACGAAAGATTATAGAAGCGCTCAAGAACGAGCCGAAAGCAGTGGGTACCCTGGTCACTGAACTGGAGATCTCGCAGCCGACTGTTTCCAAGCACTTGAAGGTGCTGCGCGAAGCTGAACTCGTGAGCATGGCCGCTGCCGGGCAGCGGCGCATCTACAGCATTGACACCTCAGCGCTGGAAGACCTCGTGCGCTGGTGCGCCGATTTGGTACCTGCCCAACCGGCGGGCCAGGATCTGGCAGCCACGCAGGCCGAAGCCGAGGGGCAGCTGGCCGCGGTGTCGAATCCAACCGCTCAGCAGATCGGCCGGCGCGTTGGCCAAGGCCTGGAACAAGTGACTGGACGTGCGCAGGAGTTTTTCGAGAAACTTCCGCGGTTCGGGCGTCGGCGCTAGCTCTTGTCCAGTCATCGGCGCTGCAACCGTGCAATATGGTCAATCTTTTAAGTTACGCCCGCAATCCTGTTTTATAACATGAAAATTTTGTTCAGAATGCCCAAGCATGGCATTCTCGTGTGCGGGGCAGTGACGCCGGCAACGAGGCCCCTTGTGCGCCTGTGCCTGCCCCAAGTGATGAGGAGAAAAACTTGGATAAGCACTTAGCGACGATTCGCGACGAAGTCTTCCGCCGCAATCCCGGCGAAGCAGAATTCCACCAGGCCGTCACGGAAGTATTCGACAGCCTTGAAGCTGTATCGGTCAAGCATCCTGAATACGCCGAAGCCGCAATCCTGCAGCGTTTGTGCGAACCTGAACGCCAGATCATCTTCCGGGTGCCATGGGTTGACGACGAAGGCCGCGTGCAGATCAACCGCGGCTTCCGCGTTGAATTCAACTCGGCTCTGGGCCCATACAAGGGCGGTCTGCGTTTCCACCCATCGGTTTACCTTGGCATCGTCAAGTTCCTGGGCTTCGAACAGATCTTCAAGAACTCCCTGACCGGCATGCCCATCGGCGGCGGCAAGGGCGGCTCGGACTTCGACCCGCGCGGCAAGTCCGATGGCGAAGTCATGCGCTTCTGCCAGTCCTTCATGACTGAGCTCTACCGCCACATTGGCGAATACACCGACGTGCCAGCTGGCGATATCGGCGTTGGCGGCCGCGAAATCGGTTACCTCTTCGGCCAGTACAAGCGCATCACCAACCGCTACGAGTCCGGCGTATTGACGGGCAAGGGCTTGAGCTGGGGCGGTTCCCTGGTTCGCCCGGAAGCCACCGGCTACGGCGCAGTGATCTTCACTGAAGAAATGCTCAAGACCCGCGGCCAGACTTTCGATGGCCAGCGCGTGGTCGTTTCCGGTTCGGGCAACGTGGCAATCCACGCCATCGAGAAGGCGCAGGCACTGGGAGCGAAGGTCGTTACGGCTTCCGACTCGGCCGGCTTCATCGTTGACGAGGGCGGGATCGACCTGGACCTGCTGCGTCAGATCAAGGAAGTTGAGCGCGGCCGCATCTCCGAGTATGCCGAACGCCGTGGCACCAAGAAGGTCAAGTACGTTGCCGGTGGCAGCGTCTGGGACGTTGCAGGCACCGTGGCACTGCCCTGCGCCACCCAGAACGAATTGGGCGCTGAGGCTGCAAAGAAGATGGTTGCTGCTGGCACCGTCGCCGTGGCCGAAGGCGCCAACATGCCTACCACCGCTGAAGCGACCTCGATCTTCCAGGATGCAGGGGTGCTCTTCGGCCCGGGCAAGGCTGCCAACGCTGGTGGTGTTGCTACCTCGGCTCTGGAGATGCAGCAGAACGCCAGCCGCGATGCATGGAGCTTCGAGCACACCGAGCGTCGCCTGACTGAGATCATGGTCGGCATCCACACCAGCTGTGCTGCTACTGCAGACGAGTACGGCATGCCGGGGAACTACGTCGCCGGTGCCAACATCGCGGGCTTCGTGAAGGTCGCAGACGCAATGCTCGCACAGGGCGTCATCTAATAATCTGCAGCGCTGCAATCCGCGTGAATTCATTGGGGACCCGGTGAAATCACGCGGATTGTCTCGTTCAGGCATCAAAAAATGTGATTCAGATGGTCACGTGTGTGTTTCGTGATGCAAAAGTTACAAAAGTGCGATTAGACTAGTACAAAGCGAACGTGAACCTGAACCGCCGATGTTGATCCAAAGTCGTGTAAGTTCATCTTCGCTAAATTAACGCGACGAATAAGAGATCAGCGTCAGGAGAATATCCCGCATGACGGATAAACAGAATTTTGCCGGAGCCCGTTTCATGACTGTGGCCGAAGTGGCCGACATGATGCGCGTTTCCAAAATGACCGTTTATCGGCTGATCCACGCCGGTGATTTACCTGCTGTTCAGTTCGGTCGCTCCTATCGCGTTCCGGAAAACGCCGTGGAATCATATCTGAATGCCGCGGCCATTGATCCGCAGCACGGTACCGGTTCTTACGGTCGATAGTCCGCGCGATGGTCAGAGCATGACCGAAAAGCGGGTAATCTGTTAAGGAACGTTTAACGTCCGGTCAACCTTGTCCTTGGGCTCGCGCGCAAGCAGGCATTTGGGGTTGACGCATTTATTTAGTTTGTGAGGAACCACTATGGGCTCTGTTATCAAGAAGCGCCGCAAGCGTATGTCGAAGAAGAAGCACCGCAAATTGCTTCGTAAGACCCGCCACCAGCGTCGTAATAAGAAGTAAATCTACTTCTGAGCATTTGCCGCTTGGCAATCATCGCCACCGCTTCACAGTGAAACTGTTGAACGGTGGCGATTGCTTTATCCAAAGCCGCCCAGCGCCGGTCTAAGAGCCGGAACGGCGCAGAATGGACCGTCGCGCCGCCCAGAGCGCACCAAGCACTCCAGCGGCCTTCAGGCCTAGTTTGGCAGCTCGCTGGCCGGTGCGGAAGTCGTAGACCTGCCAGCCGCGGCGCTTGGCGTAGGCGCGAAGCCGCGCATCGGGATTGATGCACACGGGATGTCCCACAGCTTCAAGCAAGGGAACATCATTGTAGGAATCCGAGTACGCCCATGATTTCGACAGCGAGATGCCACGAGCCTTCGCCAGGGTGCGCACCGCCTGCGCTTTTTCTGCAGCGTGCAGGATCGGGCTGGCCAGCGCTCCGGTGTAGAAACCGTCTTCGCTGGCCACTACGGTGCCCAATGCACCGGTAAGTTCGAGACGTTGCGAGATGACATTCGCCACTTCCAGGGGAGTGGCAGTGACTAGCCAGACTTCACGGCCCACCGTCCGATGCTGGCGAGCAATGGCTACCGTACCGGTCCAAAGCTTGGGTTCGATGTATTCGTCATAGATCTCGTTGCCGATCTGCTCGATCTCGGACACCGGGATCCCTCGGACCATCATCAACGCACGGTCGCGAATCTGGTGAATGTCCCCCAGATGCTCACCGCGCGCGGCGAAGCGCAACTGCTTGAGCGCGAACCAGAGGATTTCGCGGAATTGGAAGAAACGGCGCTCATGCAGTTTCCGGGCCAGCAGATACAGCGATGCACCGCGCACAAGGGTGTTATCGACATCGAAGAAAGCGGCGACCGTGTCCGGAGCCAGGGCGGAATTCGGGCTGGGGTGATGATCGATGGAAGACATTTGATCCAGTTTATTTCATTGCCAAGTTTAAGGGCGGTTACGGCTCGTGAGATTATAGGCAGGTGAGTACTTTGAATCAGATCCAGCTGTTGGTTCGAGAAGGCTGCCACCTGTGCCAGGCCGCACGCGCAACCGTGGCCGAGGTGACTGGCCGGTTGAATATGGAGTTTTCCGAACTGGATATTGACCAGCACCCTGAATTGCTGGCCAAGCACCACGAGGAAGTGCCGGTTCTGCTGATCAACGGAGAAGTCCGCGACTTCTGGCATATCGACGCACAGCGTCTGGAACGACTACTGAGCAGCTAGCCGCTGCCGAATAAATGAAAATGCGTTGTGCTCTTCAAGAGCACCGAAAAGTGCGGGAGAACGAAGATGTCAGAGCTTGAAGCCCGGGTCCTGCCTGAGGCCACGCTGGCTCGACTGACCCAGTACTTGCGCGCGCTGAACGCCTTGGAAGCCCAGGGCCTGGAACGCACCAGTTCCGGGGTGCTGGCCAAGGAAGCTGGAGTGAACCCTTCCATCCTGCGCAAAGACCTTTCCTGGTTGGGTTCTTACGGAACCCGCGGGGTGGGCTACGTGGTCCGCGAACTGGCAGAACATATCAGCCGCACCCTCGGCCTGAACCAGGACTGGCGTGTGGCCATCCTCGGCGCCGGTAACCTGGGGCGCGCGCTCAGCGGATATGCAGGCTTCAGGACTCGTGGCTTCAACGTCAAGGCGATCCTGGATATCGACCCCGCACTGGTCGGCAGCCCGGTCGGCGAGCTGCACGTGGAAGCGATCGCGGACTTGGCCGCAGTGGTTGAACGCGAAGAAATCAACATCGCTGTTCTGGCAATTCCGGGCGATGCTGCGCAGGACCTGGTCTACGAACTGGCCGCACTTTCGGTCCGCTCGGTGCTCTCGTTCGCACCGATGCCGCTTCGCGTACCCGCGGGCATGAACCTGCGGCGCGTTGATCTTTCCACTGAATTGCAGATCCTGGCATACCTCGCCGTGCAAGGCTGAAGCCGCGCAGACGACAAAAGGCGTAGCCGCGTCATCCCTTGGGTGGATGGAGCGGCTACGCCTTTATTCTCCCTGCCGGGCCTCGCGAAGAGGCTCGGCCATGCGTTTAGCGGAAGCCGGCCAGGCGAGCCTGGCGGCGCTGCGCAATGTATTGCGAAGAAGGGCGCAACCAGGCGAAGACCACGCCTGCAATGCCCAGCAAGATGCCCACAACGTAGACAGCGTTGATAATTCCGGCTTGAGTGTCAGCGAACATGCTGATCATTGGAACGATAGTCACCAGATTCAGCAGTGAAAGCGCACCGAGGATCGTGGCGATAATTCGCATGGCTCCCACGCCGCGGCCAACGAAGAAGCCCACCAGGAAATACAGGGCCAAGGTGATGATCATGGAGATAATCACGAAGGTCGACATCATGGAATTGACCTGGGCCATGAAGGCCTCAGGGCTTGCCATCATCTGTTCAACCAGTGGATCCTGCTCCATGCCCGGGGTGCTCTGCATCTGGTTCTGGAACTCTTCTTGCACCAGCGACCACTGCTGGCCAATCATGTTGGCCATCATGTTGGAGTTGGTCATCAGCCAGCTGGCGAGGGCACTGAAGATGCCCGCGAGCATGATCAAGCCAAAGGCGATAGCCAAGGTCCGCGGCCGCTCGGTCGGTGGCTGCACGCCGGCGTAACCGCCCTGCTGGGCATACTGGTCGTAGCCCGGTGCCTGCGGTTGCCCGTAAGGATTCGGATTCTGGCCGTACGGGTTCTGGCCGTATGGCGAGGGCTGCTGGCCATAGGGGTTTTCGCCGTACGGGTTCTGCGATGAACCCTGGCCGGAAGGGCCCGGGTTGTAGGGCTGGCCCGGCTGGTTAGGATCGTTGTCGCTCATGATGCGTCCTTCTGGGTCGAACTGTCTTATTAACTAAGCGTAGTGGCAGTCGATTGTGAGCAACCCCTCCGAAAGGATGGTTTTTCCATATGGGATTCCAATGCGTGTCCTGTGAATAGTTGACGGTGGCCACAATATGGCTAATTTGCACCGAATATTTGAGACACTGGAGGCATGCCTTTATCGACAGTCCATTTGTTGCGCCACGGGGAAGTTTTCAATCCTGACCGTATGCTCTACGGCAGGATCCCCGGCTTCGGGCTCTCGGAACTCGGATTCCAGATGGCCGATGGGGCAGGAGAATATTTTGCCAAGCGCCAAGCAGAAGGCGGCAACGTCGTGCGCCTGGTGGCCTCACCGCTCCTGCGCGCCCAGCAGACAGCCGCGCCAACCTCTAATGCTCTGGATCTGCAAGTCCACACCGACGAGCGGGTTATCGAAGCCGGCAACAAGCTGGAAGGGCTGTCCAAGGTTGCGGAGCACCTGCGCCAGCCGAAGTACTGGCCGCTGCTGGTCAACCCGCTGAAGCCTTCATGGGGCGAACCATATGCCCAGCAGGTTGCTCGCATGCGCCTGGCCATGGATGAGCACCGCAAGGCCGCCCTCGCCGAGCACGGTGAAGGAGCGGAAGTGATTATCGTCAGCCACCAGTTGCCGATCTGGGTCACGCGCCGCGCCGCCGAGAAGAAGCCGCTGTGGCACGATCCGCGCCAGCGCGAGTGCACCCTGGCTTCCATCACCAGCTTTGATTTTGAGGGAGACGATTTGGTCTCCGTGCGTTACACCGAACCGTGCCCCGAGCTACTTGCCGGCGCGGCGAATATCCCTGGAGCCTAAAGCAAAATGACAGATCCTGTGCCTAATCCTCGCCACTTGAGCCGCCGCACCATGTTGCGTTCGCTCATGGTTGCCGCCGCCGCGGTGCCCTTGGCTGCCTGCAGCGGCAAGGAAGATGCGCTGACCGCGCAAGCAAACAGCGGCGACGGCAAGAACTACATCGCTGGCGACGGCGCCGTGGAAGAGTACGAAGTCTCCAAGCGCAGCGAACCGGTTGCCCTCAAGGCCACGACCTACCATGGCACCGATATCGACTTCACGCAGTGGCAGGGCAAGCCCGTAGTCATGAACTTCTGGTATGCCGCCTGCGCTCCGTGCCGCATCGAGGCACCGGATCTGAAGGAAATCGCTGAAGGCTTTGGAGAGAAAGTCGAATTCATTGGCGTCAACGTACGCGATGAAGCCGAAGCGGCGAAGGCCTTCGAGCGCACTTTCGAGATTCCCTATGAGTCGGTACAGGACACCTCCGGGGACATCCAGCTGGCGATGACCAAGTACGTCCCGTTGCAAGCGGTTCCATCCACCTTGGTGCTGGACCGCCAGGGCCGTGTCCGTGCCCGCGTGATCGGTGCCGTAGAGCCTGGCACCCTGAAGGCATTGATCGACTCCGCTCTGACCGAAGAGTTGTGAGCTGATCAGTGACCACTAATCCCTTTGCCGACATCGTCCTGGACGGGTCGTTGCTGCTGGCTGCCCCAGTAGCACTGCTGGCCGGGCTGGTCTCTTTCCTTTCGCCTTGCGTCCTGCCGCTGGTGCCGGGCTATCTCGGTTACGTCACCGGGTTGACTGGTGCGGATCTGAAGGAGCACCGACGCGGCCGCGTGGTCTCCGGCGTACTGCTCTTTGTCCTGGGATTCTCCGTGGTCTTCATCGCAGCGGGCGTGCTTTTCAGCCAGGCCTCCGCGTGGCTCAGGTTCAACGGCTCCTGGGTCACCCAGGCATTGGGCCTGGTCGTGGTCTTCATGGGCATCGTGTTCATGGGCGGCTTCTCCTGGATGCAGCGTGACCGCAAGATCCACAGGAAACCGCCTGCAGGCCTGTGGGGTGCCCCGGTTCTGGGGCTGACCTTCGGCCTGGGGTGGGCACCGTGCATCGGCCCCACCTTGAGTGCGGTACTGATCATGTCCACCGGTGTGGACGCGAACGTAGGGCGTGGAACGCTGCTGACTGTGTTCTATTGCCTCGGATTGGGCTTGCCCTTCATCCTGATTGCAATGGGGTTGCAGCGCGGCATGCAGGCGCTGGCGTTCTTCCGCAAGCACCAGGTTTTCATCATGCGTTTGGGCGGGGGACTACTCATTGCCTTGGGACTGGTCATGGTGACCGGTCTGTGGGGAACATGGGTAGCAGAACTGCAAAACTGGTTTGCCAATGAAGTGAGGTTGCCAATTTAATGGCGAAACAACAACGGAATTCCAAGGGAACTGGCGACGCGCCTGCTCTGGGATTCATGGGTTCCATGCGTTGGATCTGGACCCAGCTGACATCGATGCCAACAGCCTTGTTCCTGCTGTTGCTGCTCGCCGTCGCTGCGGTACCGGGATCGATCTTCCCGCAGCGCGACGCCAACCCCGAATCTGTAGCCCAGTACCTGGAACAGCACACCACCGCTGGTCCATGGCTGGATCGCTTCCAGATGTTCGAAGTGTATTCATCGGTGTGGTTCTCCGCGATCTACATCTTGCTGTTCGTCTCGCTGATTGGCTGCATCATCCCGCGTGTGAAGAAGCACGCCAAAGCCTTGCGCACCCCGCCGCCGAGGACCCCGGTGCGCCTGGAACGACTGCCCCAGTACAGCTCGCATGAAATTCTGGAAGGCGAGACGGATACGCCCGATGACCAGCAGGTCATCGAGGATTCGTTCAGGATCCTGAAGAAGCGCGGCTACCGTGTCGAGCGCCGCGAGGATGCCACCGGGGCCTCGGTTGCCGCAGAGCGCGGGTATACCCGCGAAATCGGCAACCTGCTCTTCCACATCTCGCTGATGGGTGTACTGGCTTCGGCCGCGATCGGCGGAGCCCTGGGCTACACCGGGCAGCGCGTGGTTGTCGAGGGGGAGACCTTCGTGAATTCGCTGGTGGCCTACGACTCCTTCACCCCGGGCACCGGCTTCAATGCCGACAATTTGCCGCCCCTTGCTGTGACGCTGGACAAATTCGACATCATCTTCGACCGCGAATCCGAATCGCATTTCGGACAGCCGCTGGACTTCACCGCCCACGTCAAGGTGCGCGAATCGGCCGAAGCCGAGCCAGTGAAGCAGGAGCTGAAGGTCAACCATCCGCTGCGCATCAGCGGCGGTGACGTTTACCTGGTCGGCAATGGCTACGCCCCGGTGATCACCGTCAAGGATGGCAACGGCAACGTCTCCTATTCCGGCCCGGCGGTTTCCATTCCGCAGGATTCGGTCTACACCTCGATGTTCGTGCTGAAGGTTCCGGACGCCGAGCCATCGCAGCTGGGCTTCCAGGGCTTCTTGCTGCCAACCGCACTAGTGGATGAGAACGGCTTCGGCATCTCGGGCGACCCCAACGCCATCAACCCCCAGCTGCACCTGAACTCGTACTTCGGGGATCTGGGCCTTGACGACGGCAACCCGCAAAACGTGTTCGTTTTGGACACGGAGAAGATGGAACCGCTGAACAGCCGGGATTTGGATGCCGGCGGCATCATCCTCGAAGCGGGGCAGACCTACGAACTGCCCGACGGCAAGGGCTCGATTACCTTTGAAGACCTCAAGCGCTTTGTCGCATTGGACATCAATCATGACCCGGGCAAGCTGCCAATCGGCATTTTCTCAGGTCTGGCGCTGATCGGCCTTGCGGTCTCGCTGTTCACCCCGCGTCGCCGCGTCTGGGTGAAGCTGAAACAAGAAAACGGCAAGCGTAGTATCGAGTACGCACTGCTGGCACGTGGCGAGGATCCGCGTCTGGAACGCGAAGCTGCAGAACTACAGAAGATCTTTGACAAGGCTTGGCCATTGGCAAGCCAGGAGCAGAACCAAGGAGCAGTAAATGGATAACGCTGGGGCATTAGCGCCAATCAATGAAACGCTGGGTGAATACAGCCAGTTGTTCATGCTGCTGGCCGCCATGGTCTACGGAGTGGTCTTCATCATTTTCGCCTTGGACCTGGCAAAGACCAACAAGTCCATCAGCGAAATGGATTCCGAAGCGCTCAAGCGCGACGAGGAACTGCTGGTTAGCGCCGGCGGCGCCGTGGGCACCAAGCCCCGTTCGCGCCGGGGTGCCGCTGTGCGTGCCGACAACGTCGGCGAGCATATCGTGACCGACAAGATGGAGTACACGCAGTTGTCGGCCAAGCGCCCCACGGCTCGCATTGCCGTGGTGCTGATGTGGCTGGCCGCTGCCCTGCACGGCGGTGCCGTGGTTTCCCGTGCGATAGCCGCGCACCGAGTGCCCTGGGGCAACATGTACGAGTTCCTGTCCACCGGTGCATTCCTGGTGGCTCTGGTCTTCTTGCTGGTGCTGATCTTCAAGGACCTGCGCTTCATGGGATCCTTCATCTCCGGCCTGGTCACCTTGATGCTGTGCGGTGCCACCATCGGCTTCCCGACACCGGTTGGCCACCTCGTTCCTGCCCTGCAGTCGCCATGGATCGTCATTCACGTCTCCATCGCCGTCCTGGCGTCGGCACTGTTCGCCATCAGCTTCGCCATGAATGTGCTGCAGCTGGTACAGCATGCTCGCATGAACCGGCTGGCCGCTGGACAGGACGACAAGCTGCCCTTCATGCGCGTGGTGCCAGGTGCCGGCGCATTGGAGAACTTCGCCTACCGCATCAACACCATCGGCTTCGTGATGTGGACCTTCACTGTCATCGCTGGTGCGATCTGGGCTGAGGCTGCTTGGAGCCGCTACTGGGGCTGGGATCCAAAGGAAGTCTGGTCCTTCGTGATCTGGGTTGTCTACGCAGGCTACCTGCACGCCCGTGCCACCGGTGGCTGGACGGGCCCACGCTCGGCCTGGTTGTCGATCATCGGCTTCCTGTGCGTGGTCTTCAACTTCACCATCGTGAATATCTTCTTCGACGGTCTGCACTCCTACGCCGGAGTCTAGTTCCCCAGAATCCAGCACTGCGAGCGGTTTCCCCTTAGCGGGGAGGCCGCTCGCAGTACTTTAAGCGCTCGCTGCAGGCCCTGGTACTCAAGCGCGGGGCACTGACCGGCGCCTGCCCCCGTCCGCCCCTCCAGCGCCCGTAGAGGAAGCCCCGCGCCCCGGGCCGCCTGCAAGAATGCCCGAAGTTCCCACTAGGCATGAAAAAGCCCAGCGGCGCTGGCACGCGTGCTGGGCTGGTTGCCGGGATCCCGGCAGAACTAGGGGGTTATTCGGTTTCAGACGAAGAGCTGTCGGTGCCTTCTGGCTTGTTCTTGCGTTCTGCACCTGGCTTCGGTTCCTTGGCCTCAGGCTTGGCTGGTTTCTCGCCATCGGCCTTCTGCTCGTCTTCACGTTTCGTGAGGTCTTGCTCACGCGCCCTCGAGTCGGCTTCACGTTGCTGCTGGCGGCGCCAGACCTCCAGCTGGCGCAGGAAATCCTCATCGTCGTCCGGAGCCATGGACTTCTGTGCAGGGGCGCCATTTGACGCAACAGGGCGACCTAGGAGGAACCACAAACCGGCTCCGATGAGCGGAAGGAGGATGACGACCGCAATCCACGCAGGCTTAGGCAATGAACGAATGCTGCGGCGTTCTGCACGAGCGCATTCGATCAGGGTATAAATCGTCAAAGCAACCGAAACCACTGCGGCGAAAATCAATAAGCGGACCATGCTTCCATTCTAGTGATAATCCTGTTCACAGGTTCACCGGTAGACTTGAGACTATGCAGTTTGTGAAATATACCGTTATCCGCCTAGGCATATTCCTAGCCGTTTTCTTGGGCCTCTGGTTAGGTATGAAGTGGCCAATCTTCGTTTCCGGAATTATTGGCCTGGTCGTGGCCTTCGCGGTGGCCTACCTTTTCTTCAATAAACTTCGGCTAAAGGCGAACGAAGATATCCGCAACGCTTTCAACAAGACCTCGGCAAACAAGACCAGGATGCAGCTAGCTGATGAAGCCGTTGAGGATGAATTCGACGAATCACAGCGCAAGCAGGCCCCCGGCGCCGAGTAAATTTTCCCACGCAGGTTCACCTCGAACTGCATAGCCCAGCCATTCACGCATGGCCGGCAGGACAATTAACGAGATGGGCTGGCCGGATCAATTGATCCGGCCAGCCCATCTCGTTTTTCCTTCTGCAGCGGTGGCTAGGCCAAAACCTCGATGGCGATAGCCAAGGAGAAGAGCACCGCATACACGACATTGACCATGCCGGTCTGCTTGAGCACCAGCACCAGCTTTGGCAGCTGCTGCTCGCGAAGCATCAGCAGCGATGGTGCCACTGCAGGAACGAAGGTGAGCAGGACCAGCCACATCCACGGGAAGGCGCTGGTGGCCAGCAAGGGGAGCAGGATGGCTACCGCCAGCATCAGCACGTAGCTCAAGCGGGCATTGTGTTCGCCAAGGCGCACCGCCAAGGTAATCTTCCCCACCTCTTTATCGGTAGGAATGTCTCGCACATTATTGGCCATCAGCAGGGCGCAGCCAATCAGGCCGGTGCCGATGGCACCCCACAGCGAAGCCATGGTCAGCTGGTTGATCTGGGTGAAGGTGGTACCCAAGGTGGCGACCAAGCCGAAGAAGATGAAAACGTAAATATCGCCCAAGCCGCGGTAGCCGTACGGGTTCTTGCCGCCGGTGTAGCCCCAAGCGGCGAAGATCGCGGCGACGCCTACCAGCAGCAGCGGCCACGAGGAAGAAATGATGACTAGCACGAGGCCGAAGATGGCGGCTAGCCCGAAGCAGCCGAAAGCGGCATTGCGCACGTTCTTCGGCTCGGTGAGCTTGGAACCGGTCAGGCGCAGCGGGCCGACGCGTTCGTCATCGGTGCCTCGGATGCCGTCCGAGTAGTCGTTGGAGTAGTTCACTCCGACCTGGAGCAGCAGGCCCACCAGCAGAGCCAAGACGAAACGGAACCAATGAACGGTTCCAGTTTCGCCCAGCGCGGCTGCGGTACCGATGACAACCGGGGCAATGACGATAGGCAAGGTGCGCAAACGCGCCCCAGAAACCCACTGGGAAAGTGTGGCCACTTTCTGTCCTTTCAGGGCAAGCGGAAACTCGTACCCTCTAGTTTCCCGCGATTAGGCGTGCAAGGCGAATCGAGACTAGTCGCGAACGGCCAGTTCTTCGATGACCAGCTGTCGATTGAACTTGCCATTAGGCAGCTGCGGCAAGCCAAGAGGGTAGTGGCGCACGTGCTTGGGCACCGCTTCCTTGCCCAAGGTCCGGCGCACCGCTTCGAAGGCATCGGCGGTATTGGTCGGGCCCGCATAGGCCAGGCCGACGCTGTGGCCCCATTGCGGATCGGGTACCGGGACCACGATTGCCTGCGTGAAGAATTCTTCCAGCAGCCCTTCAATCTTCGATGCCGAAAGCTTGATGCCCCCGGTATTGATCACATCATCGATGCGTCCGATGATCTTCAAGCGCTGTTTTTCAACGGTGCCCAGGTCATCGGTGACGTACCAGCGGACACCATCGCGTTCAATGAAGTGCTCGGCGGTGGCTTCGGGGGAGTTGGCGTATCCGTCGGCGAGCATGGGGCCGGCGACCCAGATGCGCCCCTCATGCGCTGCCAGCTGCACGCCGGGAAGGGCCGTGCCGTTGTAGACCAGGCCGCCGGAAGTTTCCGAGGACCCATAGGTCTGGAAAATCTTCAGCCCATGGTGGCGGGCGCTGACCAGCAGGTCCTTGCTGGCTCGCGCGCCGCCCAAGAGGATGGCGTCGAAACGCTTCAGCGCCTGCAAGGTTTCTGGCGCCGGGTTATCCAGCAGCCGGGCAAGCTGGGTTGGAACCAGCGAGGTGATCCGGCGGGAGTCGATCATTTGATTGGCGGCTTCGGTGAATGCCGTGGCCGAGAAACTGCCCTCGGTGTCCATCACCACGGGCTTGGTGCCGGCGAACAATGAACGCGTCAGCACGCTCAGCCCCGCGACATAGTGCACCGGCAAGGCCAGCAGCCACTGGCCTTCGAAGCCGAGGAACTCGGCCGTGGCCTGCGCACTGGATGCCAACGCCGAAACGCTGAGCACCGTGCGCTTGGCCCGGCCGGTGGAACCGGAAGTCCGCACCACTGCCATGGGCTGCTCGAAACCTGGCAGGTCCTGTGGCGCCAAGTACTCGATGCGCCAGCCGTTGGGGTTGCCCTCATCGAGCAATACCTCAACAGCCGGGCCCCCGTCATTGGCTGCCGTAGCCAAGGCTGCGAGCAGTTCAGAGAGTTGTTCGTCCATATCCGGTCCTCGTTCCGTCGCGGAAGATTAGAAGTAGTAAGGGTAGTTGGACCAATCCGGGTCGCGCTTGCCCAGGAACGCGTCGCGTCCTTCTACTGCCTCATCAGTCATGTACGCCATGCGGGTGGCTTCGCCAGCGAAGACCTGCTGGCCGGCCAAGCCGTCATCGGCCAGGTTGAAAGCGAACTTCAGCATGCGGATGGCCTGCGGGGACTGGCGGGCGATGTCGGCAGCGTACTCCAGGGCCACCTCTTCGAGGCGTTCATGCTCTACCGACTCGTTGACGGCGCCCATGCGGACCATGTCATCGGCCGAGTACTCGCGGGCAAGGAAGAAGATTTCGCGGGCGGTCTTCTGCCCGACCTGGCGGGCGAGCAATGCCGAACCGTATCCGGCATCGAAGGAACCGACGGTAGCGTCGGTCTGCTTGAACTTGCCGTTCTGCTTCGAGGCAATGGTCAGATCCGAAACCACGTGCAGCGAATGGCCGCCACCGGCAGCCCAGCCGTTGACAACGCAGAGGACAACCTTGGGCATGGTGCGCATCAGGCGCTGGACTTCCAGGATATGCAGGCGCCCGGCACGCGCCGGGTCGATGGATTCGCGGGTCTCGCCTTCGGCATAGCGGTAGCCGTCACGGCCGCGGATGCGCTGGTCGCCGCCGGAGCAGAATGCGTGTCCGCCGTCCTTTTCCGAGGGGCCATTGCCGGTCAGCAGGACGGTGGCCACGTCGCTGGTCATGCGGGCATGGTCCATGGCGCGGAACAGCTCGTCCACGGTGTGCGGGCGGAAGGCGTTGCGCACCTCGGGGCGGTCGAAAGCGATGCGCACGGTCGGAAGGTCGCGCACGATGCTTCCATCGTCGGCTCGCTGGACCTGGCGATGGTAAGTGATGTCGGTGAAGTCGAATCCCTCGACCACGCGCCAGCGCGTTGGATCGAAGACATCGGAGACCTTCTCGGGCAATGCGGAATTATTCAGGCTACTCACCCTATGAATGCTAGTCGGTTTCGTCCGGAACTCTAAGAAAGGAGGAGTAGACTTTTCACGGCCCGACTCGCGGTTGCGCGTGGAATCCCCGCCCGTACGACTTGGACCATCCAGTGAATCACCGGATTCATTTCACGATTTTTGCACGGATTCATTGAACGCGTCCGTAGGTCAGGAGTTCATCTATGCCATCTGGTCAGCATCGCCCGGCAACCCCGGAAATCAGCGCCGAGGGCTACAAGAAATCCCTGAGCCGCCGCCACGTCCAGATGATCGCGATCGGCGGAGCCATCGGTGTGGGCCTGTTCATGGGCTCCGGCGGGCGCCTGGCCTCGACCGGTCCGGCGCTGGTGCTGTCCTATCTGGTAGCTGGCGCATTGGCCTACCTGCTGATGCGGGCACTGGGCGAACTGATCATGATACCGCCAGACTTCCGGTTCCTTCGTCTCGTATGCGGCTGAGCTCTTCGGCCCCAAAGGCGCCTTCATCTCCGGATGGATGTACGTGCTGAATTGGATCATGACCGGCATTGCCGAGCTGATCGCCATCGGCCTGTACTTCCAGTATTTCTTCCCGAATGTTCCGGTAACCGTTTCCGCGTTCTGCGCGTTGCTGCTGCTGGTGGCCATCAACCTCTTCAGCGCCAAGGCTTTCGCAGAATTCGAGTTCTGGGCAGCCTGCATCAAGGTGACCGCGATCGTCCTGTTCCTGGCCGTGGGGACATACATGGTGGTGACCAACGCACAGGTGGGAGACCACACCGCGTCGGTGGCCAACCTCTTCATCGGCGATGAGAACGGCGAGGGCGGTATGTTCCCCCGTGGTTTCTTCGTCAGCATCCTGGTTCTGAACTCGGTGATCTTCGCCTATAACGCCATTGAACTGGTGGGCATTGCCGCCGGAGAGATGGAGAACCCGGAAAAGGAAGTTCCATCGGCAATCCGTGCGGTGGTTGTTCGCATCCTGGTCTTCTACGTAGGCAGCGTCTCCCTGCTGGCCATGGTGCTGCCATGGAACGAATACGAATCCGGGGTCAGCCCGTTTGTCACGGTCTTCGAGAAGATGGGCCTGGGCTGGGTTGGCAGCGCGATGAACCTGGTGGTGATTACCGCTGCGCTGTCCTCGTGCAACTCGGGCCTGTATTCCATCGGCCGCATCCTGCGCACCATGAGCGGCAACGGGCATGCACCGCAGTGGCTCGCGAAGATGAACAAGCACTTTGTTCCGTCCACCGGCATTATCACCGTGGGCGTGGTCTATCTTGCCGGCGTCATCCTGAACATCTGGCTCGGTGATTCCTTCGCCTTCGACCTTGCCTTGAATACCGCATCCATCGGCGTGCTGTTCACCTGGGCCTCGATTTTCGGATGCCAGCTCATGCTGCGCAAGAAAAAGGGCTCTGTTTCCTCGCTGCCCATGCCCGGGTCGCCCATTACCGGTTGGGTCGGATTGATTTCCTTGCTGGTTATCACCGTCCTGATTTCTTTCGATACCTTGACCGGGGAAAATGGCGAGGTCTTCCCGGTGGGGCTGTACACGATCGCCACAATTCCGGTGTTCGCCTTGCTGTTGTGGGGCGGATGGCATTTTGCTCGCAAGCACGCCCGGGTGGGCATCGATTTCTAGGCCGCCAGCGACAATGCGCCAGCCGCCAAGGGGAGCAGTTCAACTGATGCGCCCCCTTGGCGGCTGGATGGCTCAGGACGTTCGGTTTTCATCCCGCTGCACCGTGGCGAGGATGCCGGTGTCCAAGGCATCGGGAATCGCGGTGCCGCGCAGCGAAGCGCCGGCGGTCTCCGGCATGAACTTGATGGCGATCGCACCAATCACGCACGCTGCCATCATGTAGATGGCCGGGAAGAGCAGGAAACCGGTGGCATTGATGGCCGCTTCGTTGACCATCGCGGCGGTGCCGCCGAAGACCGCCGTAGCGATGTTGTAGGTAATCGCGAATCCTGCGAAGCGCACCTGCGAAGGGAACATCGCCGGGAACGTCGCGGTAATCGTGGCCAACTGCGGAATGTAGAGCAGACCCAGCACGGCGAAGCCGACAATGGCCCAGGCGAAGGACTTGCCCATCAGCCAGAACATCGGTATTGCCAGCACGAACAGGCCAATGACGGAGGCGTACCACATTGGCTTGCGTCCGACCTTGTCCGAAAGCGAGCCCGCAAACGGAATAACGGCCATCATGGCCACCTCGCCTATCAGGATGGTGGCCAGCGAAGCGTTGGGGTCCAGCCCCAACTGGGTTTCCAGGTACGTCGGCATGTAGCTGAGCAACGTGTAGTTCACGACGTTCAGCGCGATGACCAGTCCGGTCATGGTCAGCATGGGGCGCCAGTAGGTGAATACCAGTTCCTTGAGCGACCCGCCCTGCTGGGCTTCGCCGGATTCTTCCATCTCCTGGAAGACCGGTGTGTCCTCCAATCTGCTACGCAGGTACAGGCCGATCAGGCCCATGGGCAAAGCGAGGAAGAATGGGATACGCCAGCCGTAAGCCATCATGGCTTCCTCGCTGAGCACCACCTGCAAGCCCAGCATCACGGCGGTGCCGAGGGCGAAACCGCCCAAGGTGCCGAATTCCAAGAAGGAACCGAAGAAGCCGCGTTTGCGATCGGGCGCATACTCGGCCATGAAGGTTGCCGCGCCGCCGTACTCGCCACCGGTGGAGAAGCCCTGGACCATGCGCAGCAGCACCAGCAGGATTGGAGCGGCGACGCCAATGGCTTCGAAGGTTGGCAGGATGCCGATGAGGAAGGTGGCCAGCGACATCATGATGATGGTCAAGGCCAGGATTTTCTTGCGCCCCAGCTTGTCGCCCAGCGGGCCCCAGACCAGGCCGCCAATCGGGCGGACCAGGAAGGAGAGGGCGAAGGTGGCTAGGGCCATGAAGGTGCCGCCCTCGGTGGGGAAGAAATGGGCGGTGATGTAGGTGACGGCCACGGCATAGACACCGTAGTCGAACCACTCGGTCATGTTGCCCATGGCCGATGCCGCGGTGGCCTTGCGAACTTCTTGCCGGCCTTCTTGCGTGTTCATGTCCGGCCCGATGTCATGGTCCAGGTCGGGAGTGAAATTATGTGCATTCGAGTTGTCGTTTGGCTGGCTATGTTCCGGTTGCATTGCTGCTCCGTTGTTTTCAGCTTTCCGTCGACCGATCGCCCTAAGGCCAGGTAGGAATTCATGGCCTTGGCCGCGGTCCACGATCCGGGCGTTCCCCGGAGTCGGTTAAATACCAGAGGCTATTCGAATCAATTTTCAAAATCAACCACTGACATGGAATTGATTGTCCGCAATTGCGGACAGAACGGGGGTTGGCCCGTGGCCCGGCCGTGTGGTGCCGGCGGGCTGGAAATGGTCAATTGTGAAAATCCGGCGACCCGCGACTTTATTATTGAACGAATGGTCGGTAAGTTTAGGTGTTGAGGGTCACTAACCATTTTGGCATAAGGAGCACAGATGACCGAGGCATTTCTCGTAGGTGGAGCACGCACGCCGGTAGGCCGTTATGGAGGTGCGCTCAGTGCCGTGCGCCCCGATGACCTGGCCGCGCTGACTATTCGCCGAGTCATTGAAGACGCGGGCATCGATCCGGCCGACGTTGATGAAGTCATCTACGGAAACGCCAACGGCGCGGGCGAAGAGAACCGCAATGTTGCCCGCATGGCTGCGCTGCTGGCCGGCCTGCCCGTGACCGTCCCGGGCATCACGGTCAACCGCCTCTGCGCCTCGGGCATGAGCGCCATCACGATGGCCAGCCACATGATCAAGGCCGGCGCCGCGGACATCGTGATCGCCGGCGGCACCGAATCCATGTCGCGGGCACCTTGGGTCATGGAAAAGCCTTCCAAGGCCTTCGCCAAGCCGGGGGCAACCTTCGACACCTCCATCGGCTGGCGCTTCACCAACCCGCAATTCCTCTCCGGCCAGTACTCGCGCGATGGCAAAGCCACCTTCTCGATGCCGGAAACCGCCGAGGAAGTCGCCCGCGTCTACAACATCTCGCGTGAGGATTGCGACCAGTTCGCCGTCGAATCCCACGCCAAGGCCATTGCCGCCATCGAGGCCGGGCATTTCCGCGATGAAATCGTTCCGGTCACCGTCAAGGGACGCAAGGCAGAGAGCATCGTGGACACCGACGAGGGACCACGGCCAGGGACCACCATGGATGTGCTTTCCGCCCTGCGCCCGGTAGTCAAGGGAGGAAGCGTCGTCACTGCTGGCAATGCGTCGACGCTGAACGACGGAGCGTCGGCAATCCTCGTAGTCTCCGAACGGGCCATCAAGAAGTACGGGCTGGCGCCGCGCGCCCGAATCGTCGATGGGCAGGCCGCGGGCCTGGAACCAGAAATCATGGGCATGGGACCGGTCCCGGCGACCCGCAAGGTACTTGAACGCGCGGGACTGGGCATTGACCAGATCGGTGCCATGGAAATCAATGAAGCCTTCGCCAGCCAGTCCCTGGCCAGCATGCGCGAGCTGGGGGTCGATGCAGGAATCGTCAACCGCGACGGCGGCGCCATCTCGCTGGGCCATCCGCTGGGTTCCAGCGGTTCCCGCATTGTCATCACCCTGCTGGGCCGCATGGAACGGGAGCTGGCTTCCGAGCAGCGCAAGCTGGGCATTGCCACCATGTGCGTTGGCGTGGGCCAAGGCACCGCGATCTTGCTGGAAGGCGTCTAGAAGTGGGCGATTTGAACAGCGGGTTCACCACCCTCAAGCTGACGGAAACAGATGACCGCCTCTGGGTGCGCCTGCACCGCCCAGCGGTCCGCAACGCCATTGACCAGGCCATGGTCGACGAGCTGCACACCATCTGCGATTATCTGGAGAAGAATCCCAAGATCCTGATTATGGCTGGCACCCCCGCAGAGGCAGCGAGCGAAGCGAATCCCAAGGGGCGCAAGGGCATCTTCGCTTCCGGAGCCGATATTTCCCAGTTGCGCGAACGCCGCCGGGATGACGCGCTCGCCGGGATCAACTCGGGCATCTTCGACAGGATCGCCAAGTTGCCGATGCCGGTGGTTGCGGCACTGGACGGCTTCGCCCTGGGCGGGGGCGCCGAACTGGCCTACGCCGCGGACTTCCGCATCGGCACCCCTGAGCTGCGCATGGGCAACCCGGAAACGAATCTGGGCATCATGGCCGCCGCAGGCGCCACCTGGCGCCTGAAGGAACTGGTCGGCGAGCCGCTGGCCAAGGAAATCCTGCTCGCTGGCAAGGTGCTCACCGGCGAGCAATGCCTGGCCGCCAACCTGGTGACCGAACTGCATCCGGCTGCCGAGCTGGATGCCGCCGCCGATGCCTTGGCAGATCGCATAGCAGCCCAGGATCCGCTGGCGGTGCGCATCACCAAGTCCGTCTTCCATGCTCCGCGCGAAGTCCATCCGGTGATCGATACCTTGGCCCAGGGCATGCTTTTCGAGTCCCAAGCCAAGTTCGACCGCATGCAAGCATTCCTAGATCGAAAGAAGAAGTAACCATGAGCGCACAAACCAGCTTCACCACCGGTGCGTTGCCGCAGCAGATGGGCGTGCTCGGCGGAGGACGCATGGGTGCAGGCATCGCCCACGCCTTCTTGACCAGCGGCAGCGCAGTTCTCGTTGTTGAACGCGACGACGAGGCGGCGCAGGCGGCCTATGAGCGCGTAGCCGGATCCGTGGACAAGTCCATTGCCCGTGGCCAGATCAGCGAAAGCCGCGAAGAGGTTTTGGCCCGTTTCTCCACCAGCACCGACTACGAGCAGTTCGCCAGCGCGCAGCTGGTGGTTGAAGCCGTTCCGGAAATCTGGGATCTGAAGGTTTCTTCCCTGCAGGCCGTGGAGCAGGCGCTGAACGCCGAGGCGGTGCTCGCTTCGAACACCTCGTCGCTGTCGGTTAGCGGCTTGGCCAAGGAATTGCAGCGTCCCGCGAACTTCCTGGGCTTGCACTTCTTCAACCCGGTTCCCGCCTCCACCCTGATCGAGGTCGTGATCGGCAAGCAGACCGATAAGACCCTGGTGGACGCATCGCGCGGATGGGTTCAAGCACTGGGCAAGACTGCAGTGGTGGTCAATGACGCTCCCGGGTTCGCTTCTTCCCGCTTGGGCGTGGCTATCGCCTTGGAAGCCATGCGCATGGTCGAGGACGGCGTAGCCAGTGCCGAAGACATCGATAACGCGATGGTCCTGGGATACAAGCACCCTACCGGCCCGCTGAAGACCACCGACATTGTCGGTTTGGATGTGCGCCTGGGCATTGCCCAGTACCTGCACGAGACTCTGGGGGAGCGTTTCGCTCCGCCGCAGATCCTCAAGGACCTGGTGGCCCAGGGCAAGCTCGGACGCAAGACCGGCCAGGGCTTCTACAGCTGGTAAACGGCTGAAGCCAGTTGCGAGGCTCGTAGCCCGGGTCCCGGGGTCCCCGGAATGGCCGCCTAGGGGATCAGGCCCCGGCTGCGAGCGCGCAACACCACATCAAAGCGATTCGTGGCACCCAGCTTTCGCACGGCCGAGGCCAAATAGCTTTTGACGGTGCTTTCGGCTAATCCCAGATGCGTCGCAATCAAGGCGTTGCGCTTGCCCAGTGCCAGATGGGAAATCACATCCAGCTCACGCGGCGAAAGGATCGAGGGGCCGTCGATTGCCCGCGGCGCCGGCCCCTGCCCTGGGCGCAGCATCGTGCTGGCCGTGCTGAGCCGGGCGGCGAGTTCCGGATCCTGCACCATCCGCGCAATATCGCGCAGCTCGGTGTAGAGCGCATTGAAATCTTCTTGGCTCAATGCCATGTCCGAGGGGTGCGCGGCTTGCGGTTCGGAGGCACTGAGCACCGCCATGCGCCTCTGGGTCTCTTCATGGACCGATAGTTCCCAGGCGAGCCGGCGGGCCTCTGCTGCGGCGGCGGACAGCATTCCATCGGTCAGCTGCCGGCGGTTTCTCAGTCCGGCATAGATCAGCGCACGCACCTGGTCGTCAACCACGACCGGTACTGCCAGCAAGGCCAGTATTCCCTCGCCGCCAATTTCCCGGTCATAGCTGTGAATGATTTCCGGGGTCTCGTGGTACGAATCCGTGGCTGCCAATTGACGCCGCGATAGCGCCAAGCCGCCTAGGCCCTCACCGGGCTTGACCACCAGGCCTCGCAGCGAACCGGTACGGGTTCCTGCGAAACAAGTCAGCTTCGTACCCGTGGACCGGGCGAAACCGCCAAAGGCAACTGGCAGGCCGGTGCGTGCCGCCAAAGTATTGAGCGTGCGGTCCAAAAGGGCTATTTCGTGTGAAGAATCAGTGGTCACCGGCTACCTCCTTTAGATGGTAGTGATCCGACTCACCATCAATTTAGGATACCTGCTAAAGGCAAGTGATCGGCATCACTTGCGTGGATTGAATTGACCGCTGACACGATGGAGTATCCGCCATGACCGCACTGCTGACCCGAGAAGACCCCATTGGAATCGCCTCACCAGCCGCACCGGCCAAGCCGGGCCTGGCTGACCCCGCGGCACTGGGATTGGGCGCCTTTGCGCTGACGACCTTTGCGCTGAGCCTGTCCAACGCCGGGATCATTCCAGAAGCTGGCGCCGCTGTCCTGGCGATTGCCCTATTCTACGGTGGCGTGGTCCAGTTGATTGCTGGCGTCATCGAATTCGCGAAAGGCAATGTCTTCGGCGCCACCGCGTTCACTTCCTATGGCGCGTTCTGGATGGCCTTCTGGTGGCTGGAAACCAACCCGGAGGTAGCGCAGGCGGCGGGCCCGGCGGGCCTCGGTGCATTCCTTCTAGGGTGGACCATTTTCACCGCCTACATGACGGTCGCCGCCCTGCGCACCAATGGCGTGCTGGTTGCCGTGTTCACCATGCTGACCGCGGCCTTCATCTGCCTGACTATCGGCGCCTTCACCGGCAGCACGCTGATACACGAACTCGGAGGCTGGTTGGGCCTGGTCACCGCATTCCTGGCCTGGTACGGCTCCTTCGCCATCGTCACGAACGCCACCTGGGGACGCCAAGTCCTGCCTTCCTGGGCGAAGTAGGCGGCGGAAAGCTGGTCGCGGGCGCGCGCAGTTCTGGCTGTCCTCAGAAGAGGTAGCTCATCAGCGAGGAGAACAATTCATCGGGGTCATTGGGCAAGCCCTTGGAAGTGAACCAATCGCAAAGATTCACGCAATCACGGTGCAGGAAGTCCAAGCCGTTCGGGTTGCCGGCAAGATCTACGCACTGCGGGACATCGATTACTACTAGCCTTTCGCCGGAGACAAGAATGTTGTACGCGGAGAGGTCTCCGTGGGCGATGCCGAGCCCGGCAAATTTCTCCAGTGCGCCGGTGAGCTGGTCCCATAGCGATGGGAGGCGCGGGTCAAAGCGCGAGAGCTGCTGCAGGCGAGGCGCTGCCGCGTGCTGATCGTCTGGATCGGCAATGAACTCCATGAGGATTTCGGTGCCATCGATTTGCACAGGGTAGGGAACAGGTATGCCCGCCTCGTAGCAACGGAGCAAATAGCTCCATTCGGCGTTGGCCCACTGCAGGGCAGCGATCTGCTTGCCGTACGCGGAGTTGTTGCGGATAGCGCGGTTATCACGCGAACGCCGTGCGGAGCGCCCGTCGCTATAGGACTGCGAGCGGCTGAACTGCATTTGCTCGCGCGAACGATAGCGCTTTGCTGCCAGAAGGCTGCTGCGATCTTCGGTGGCACGTTCCAGCAGGAAGACATCGCCTTCTTTGCCCGTTTTCAAGATGCCCAGCTCGGTGTCGATGGCTGCGGCCTCTTCGATGAGCCAGTGCGGATACGGTTTGGGGCCGCGCAAGCCCTTCTCGATAAATGGCCATGTCGAATAACGTTGGCCGTTTGCCGGATCACCGGTCTCGGAGTCGTTCCAGACCGGCTTGTGCTTGCTGAATTTCAGTTGTTGATCGGCCTCCGTGGAGGCAGCAGCGATCAGTGGCGAATTTGCGGCCTCGAGGCCAGCTGGAAAATGCATTGGAAGTAGTCCTTGGGAGAAGGGGGAAATGGCTTGTTCAGGCGGTAAGCAATCATCGTTACCCCTCCTTCAATAGACTGATTGACGTTTGCCAATGACTAGAACAATACAACAGCCGGGCAATGTGTTGCAATAGGCTTATGAGCCACAGCCTTACCTACCGCAAGCAAGCCGGGGACCTGGACTGGAGCGGAGCCGTTAATGCGCGGCATATCTGCGGAGCCTTCTACCGCATGGGCAGGCATGAGTGGCTGACGGCTGAGGGCTGGCAGCAAATGCACGCTGCTGGCGTCAATAGAGTCATCGACCTGCGCAACCCGGATGAAATCCGCCGTCGCGAGCATGACCCAGCGGTGCCCGCGGCAAGCCTCGCAGGGATCGAGCTGGTGAACCTGCCGCTGGAATCGCCAGGCAATGAACGTTTCGAGTCGGTGGCGGTGCCGTACATGAATCACACCGGGATGTACCAGCTGGTGTGCGAGGAATTCGGCGACCACCTGCGGGCAGTGTTCGAGAGCCTCGCGACCGCGGATCAGGGCACGGTGGTCCACTGCTCGGCTGGACGCGACCGATCGGGATTGATAGCCACAATGCTGCTTCAGCTGGCTGGCTTGGATGGCCAGATCCTGCTCCATGATGAACTCGCGGTCAGGGGGATCAATGAGTGGCATCGCATTTCCCCTCGCAAGCACCCGTACGAGAGCTACCGCAGTGAAGAGCAGCTGCGGGAAATCATTCGTGGCCGAGCTGGCGAACTGGAGAATTTCCTCAGGTGGCTCGGGTCCACGCGGAGGTATTTGCTGGACCAGGGAATGAGCGAGAACGCCGTGGAGCGCCTGCGCCAGCTGGCACGCTAAGAGCCAGGGAACGCTGGCGAAGCAGCGAGGCGCGCAAGTGTCCTCGATCACCCCTTCCTGCTATGGTTAACGGTAATACTGACCGACCGTTCAGGAAGGAATTGCGTCAATGACGACAGAACAGATCACCGTAGTACCCAGCTACATCGCGGGGAACTGGCACAGCCCAGCGGCACAAGGCGGAACCGAGGTCCGCGACGCCAATACCGGCGAAGTGCTGGTCACCGTCACCAAGGACAACTTGGATGTTGCTGGCGCCGTGGCATACGGACGACAGACCGGCCAGCGCGAACTAGCCAAGCTCTCCTTGCATGAGCGGGCGCTCAAGCTCAAGGAACTAGCGCTGTACCTCAATGAGCGGCGCAAGGACCTGTACGAGGTTTCCTTCAAGACCGGTGCCACCAAAATCGACTCTATGGCGGACATCGACGGTGGCATTGGCGTGCTGTTCACCTTCTCTTCCAAGGGCCGGCGCGAACTGCCCAATTCCAACGTGATCCTCGATGGCCCCACCGAGCCGCTGAGCAAGGACGGTTCCTTCATTGGCACCCACATCTACACCGCGATGGCCGGCGTAGTCGTCCAGGTCAATGCCTTCAACTTCCCTGTCTGGGGGATGCTCGAGAAGTTCGCACCGGCCTTCATCGCCGGTGTGCCGACAATCGTCAAGCCGGCAACCCCCACCGGGTACCTCACCGAAGCGGCTGTGCGCATGATGCTGGACTCGGGCATCCTTCCAGAGGGTTCGCTGCAGCTGCTTTCCGGCTCTGCTCGCGACATCATGGACCACCTGGACTACCGCGATATGTTCGCCTTCACCGGATCGGCATCCACCGCAAGCAAGCTCAAGTCGCACCGCAACGTTATCGACGGAGGCGTGCGCTTCGCGGCTGAAACCGATTCCCTGAATGCAGCCATCCTCGGCCCCGACGCTGTGGAAGGCACCCCGGAATTCGACGCTTTCGTCAAGGTTGTCGTCAATGAAATGACGTCGAAGGCCGGCCAGAAATGCACCGCCATCCGCCGCAACATCGTGCCCGCAGCACAGGTGGATGCGGTCATTTCGGCCGTCGGCAAGCGCATCGATGAACGCGTGGTCATCGGCGATCCTCGAGTTGAGGGCGTCACCATGGGTGCCCTGGCTTCGCTGGAACAGCTGGCCGATGTGCGCGGGGCCGTCGAGGACATGATCGCTGCCGGCGGCGAGCTGGCCTACGGCCGCCTGGATGCCCCTGCGGTACGTGTTGCTCCCGAAAAGAACGCCGTGGCAGAAGGCGGAGCCTTCATGTCCCCAGTGGTCCTTCGCTGGAACGACGCGCGCAACCCGATGGTGCACTCGCGCGAAGCCTTCGGCCCTGTCAGTTCCGTCATCGGCTACAGCAGCGTTGACGAGGCCGTGGAACTGGCTGCCATGGGCGCCGGCTCGCTGGTCGCAACCGTGTGCACCAATGACGCCGAAGCCATGCGCGCCCTGTCCTTGGGCATCGCCGCGCACCACGGGCGCGTGCACATCCTGAACCGCGAAACCGCACGGTCCACCACCGGCCACGGCTCTCCGGTTCCGCATCTGGTCCATGGCGGTCCAGGCCGGGCAGGAGGCGGCGAAGAACTGGGCGGCATCCGCTCGGTCAAGCACCACATGCAGCGCACCGCGGTGCAGGGCTCGCCCAGCATGATCACCGCGCTGAGCGGCGTCTGGCATACCGGTGCCCAGCAGTCCCTTGCTGGCAGCCAGCAGTTTGGCGGCAAGCCGCAGAACGTCCACCCGTTCCGCAAGTCGCTGGCTGAGCTGAAGATCGGTGACGGTTTCGTCTCGGATCTGCGTGAAGTCAGCTTGGAGAAGATCACCGAATTCGCTCACGAAACCGGCGATACCTTCTATGCGCACACCGATCAGGCCGCCGCCGAAGCCAACCCGTTCTTCCCGGGGATCGTGGCCCACGGCTACTTGCTGGTTTCCTGGGCTGCGGGACTGTTCGTGGAGCCTGCTCCGGGACCCGTCTTGGCCAACTACGGCCTTGAATCACTGCGATTCATCACCCCTGTAGCTGCCGGCGACTCGATTCGCGTCACCCTGACGGCCAAGAAAATCACCCCGCGCGTCACCGACGAATACGGCGAGGTTGCTTGGGATGCGGTGCTGCACAACCAGAACGATGAACTGGTCGCCACCTACGACGTGCTGACCTTGGTTGAAAAGACCGACTCGACCTATGCCAACTGGAACGGCTAAGTCCGGCTGACCCCTTCGCGGGAAACAAGAAATGGCGTTGGGCCACGATGAGGAAATCGTGGTCCAACGCCATTTTTGCGAAGCCTAGGAAACGCCGTTGCTTCCGTGCTGCTTGTTCAGCTTCGCCAAGGTAGCTTCCTTGGCGGCGTCCAGTGCCAGCTCGGCCTCGGAGAGCTCTGCAATGCCTTGACCGGCCTGGCCGGCGGCTGGCAGATTGCGCCATAGGAAGAAGCCGTACAAGGCTGCCAGGGCGATGAATACGAAGAGGCCCATCATGCCCAGCATCGGGGAGATCAGGAAGTACACGACCAGATCGGCGATGGCCGCCACGGCCAGCACCAGCCAGCCGGCACGCACGCCGCGGGCAACCATGACAAATGAGGCGAAGAGGGCCGAATCAGCGAAGTACAGGACCCAGATTTCCGGGGTCGCGCTCATGAAGCCGCCATTGAACAGGAACGGGCCGAAGCGCAAGGCGACCAGCAGGATCAAGCCTACGAGCAGTCCAATCGCGGACCACACGGTCACCGGGGTGCCAGTGACCATGCGGGTGAATTTGCCCTTGAGCTCGTAGCGGGAGAAGCGCCAGAGGCCGAAGATTGCGATCAGCAGCAGCGGAACGGCGTAGATCAGGCCCAGCAGGTCGAACTGCATCGAAGAAATGACCGGGCCAACGAAGACACCCAGGATCAGGGTCCACCAACCCAGGTCGTTGCGGTGCGCCAGCAGTGCTGCGGAGACGAAGACGAGCAGCATGCTCGCAGCCGAGAGCAAAATCTGGACAAAGGAACTACTGCTGTCGGCGGTAGCCATGAAAAGGGTTTCTAAGATGGAATCCACAGCGCTCTTCACTTGGTTGATCGAGAATGACAGGTGCTAAAGCACCCCTTCGATGCTAACGGTGATTTCTGTGAGGACGGCAAGATTACAAGGTTGGCTGCGCCACATTGCAGCGGACGCCCAGCTTGGTTAACGACGTCGGCTCCCGCCTGGAAGGCGGGAGCCGATACGGGGAGCCTGGCCTTGGAATCAGGCGCCGGCGGTATGCAGGCCGTTGAAGAGCAGCGAAACAGCCTGGTCCTCCAACTCGGGTCCGTCGATTGGCCCGTCAGTGCGGTACCAGTCCACCACTGAGTTGATCAAGCCGAAAAGCAGCCTGGCGGTAGCCCGAGGTTCCAAGTCAGCACGCAACTTGCCATCCGACTGCGCGGCAGTCACCAATTCTGCCAGCTGGCGGTCCATTGCGCGGCGGCGTTCCAGCGCCTGGCGCTCCAGATCAGTGTTGCCACGCAGGCGCAACAACAAGGTCACGTAGGAACGCTTGGCCAGCAGGATCCTGAAGGTTGCGCGCAGGAAGAATTCCAGACGCTCATCCGCGGTACCCTCATGCGAGCGGACCTCGGCGATCACCGCCTCCAGGGGAATCAGCGCCTCATCCAACGCCAGGCGCAGCAGGTCCTCTTTCGACGGGACATGGTGGTAAATCGCGGATTTGCTGATACCCAGGCGGTCAGCGAGCTTGCCCATGGAGGTTGCATCGTAGCCGTATTCGTTGAATGCCTCGACAGCAATGCGCAAAACGGTTTCTTGATCATAACCAGGGCGGCCGCGCTTGGCCGGACGGTTGGCAGTATCGGTAGTTTCCATGATTAGTTGATTATCCCATGTCCCGGCGGAGGCTAGTTATTGCGCATGTCGTAGATGCGCTTGAGCTTGCCCATGGAGCGTTCCAGCGATTCTGGTTCGACGACGTCAATGGCGCAGGAAGAGCCGACGTGGATCTTGATCAGCTTGGCCAGTTCCTTGGCGCCGGTGGTTGCATCCGCCATGGACGCTTCACCGCGGCGCTCCACCTTCACTGCCAGCTGGTCCATGCGATCCGGACGAGTCAGGATCAGCTGGAAGTGCGGCGACAAGCTCGGCACCTTAAGGATCAATTCTTCGATCTGGCTTGGGAACAAATTCACGCCACGCAAGATGATCATGTCATCGCTGCGGCCAGTGATGCGTCCCATGCGACGGTGTCCGGGGCGGCTGGTGCCAGGCATCAGGCGGGTCAAATCGTGGGTGCGGTAGCGGATGATCGGCAGGGCCTGCTTGGTCAGCGAGGTGAAGACCAATTCTCCGTGCTCGCCATCGGGCAGAATCCTGGTCTCATCGAAAGCATCGATGATTTCGGGGCGGAAATGATCTTCCCAGATATGGCTTCCATCCTTGCGGTCGCCGGATTCGCCGGCCACCCCGGGGCCCATGACCTCGGACAGGCCGTAGATGTCGCAGGCGGTAATGCCGAACATCTCTTCCAGTTCGTGGCGCATCTCTTCGGTCCATGGCTCGGCACCGAGGACGGCCACCTTCAGCGAGGTGGACCGCGGATCAAGGCCCTTGCGCTGCATGGCATCGCCAATGGTCAACAGGTAGGTCGGAGTGCACAGGATCGCATCAGGCTCGAAATCCTGGATGAGCGAAATCTGCTTGTCGGTCTGGCCACCGGACATGGGGATCACAGTGGCCCCGAGGTACTCGGCAGCGGCATGCGCGCCCAGTCCGCCGGTGAACAGCCCGTAGCCGTAGGCGTTGTGGACCTTCCAGCCTGGCTTGACTCCGGCCAAGCGCAGGCAGCGGGCGCCGAGCTTGGCCCAGTCCTCCAGGTCCTTCTTGGTGTAGCCCACCACGGTGGGCTGGCCAGTGGTACCCGAGGAGGCATGGATGCGGGCGACCTCATGCTGCGGAACGGCGAACATGCCGAAAGGGTAGTTCTTGCGCAGATCTTCCTTGTCGGTGAAGGGGAACTTGGCGAGGTCGCTCAGTTCCTCCAGGTCATCCGGGTGCACGCCAGCGGCATCGTACTTCGCCTTGTAGTACGGAACGTTGTTGTAAGCATGGTGCAGACTTTCCTTCAAGCGGGTCAGCTGGATCGCTTCGATCTGCTCACGGCTCATGGTTTCTTCCGGATCAAGCGGATTCGGAAGGCTGTCGCGGTCGGTGTTCTGGGACATGCTAAAACTTTCGTGTCGAGTGGGCAGGGTGCTTAGCGGTTCTTCGGTTTCGGGACGGTGCGCGATCGTCCGCGGAACTCTGCGACGGTTTCAATTGAACCGTCGACCGCTGGCTGGGTCACCTTGATGTCGTAGATCCCGCTGCGGCCTTGCTGCGAGACCCGGTTGCCGGTGGCAGTCAGCACTCGTCCGGGAATGGCTGGCTTGAGGAAGTTGACGTCGGCGCCGGAAGCGACCGTGATGGTCTCGTCGGAGCCTTCCTGCGGATTGCAGCTCAGCGCGAACGCGGTGTCTGCCAGAGCGAAGATCATTCCGCCGTGGCCAATGCCGAAACCGTTGAGCATTTCCTGCCGGAGCGCCATGGTGATGACTGCGTGGCCGTCGGAGACCTCGACGACTTCGATGCCCATCCACTGGGTGGCGTAGTCATTGCGGAGAATGGCGTGCGGGACCGAATTTCCTACCTGCGTTTGGCTCATCGTCTTCCTTCGCCGAATTATTTACCGAACGATCATTAGGTAATAACATTATGTGAGCTAAGTCAAGTTATGCGACCGTATTGGCGGTACTGTTTCAGCGATGAAGCGCAGCGGATTCAGGCAGTGAAAATTCGTTGATGGACGTCAAGGATGAAAGGTTCCTTGATCCGGTTGTAGTCCATGACCAGGCCGTTCTCGCCGCCGCTTGCAGCCAGTGCGCGGGCGGCTTCCCGCTTTACCGCGGCGTATGCCAAACGGTCGGCTTCATGGTGTTTCAGATGCTCGCGGAAAATCACGAGTCGCAGATACTCGGGGCTTCCTGCACTGAAGACATGGATATTGGCCTCGGGGAGCCGCGAACCGGCAGCGGGCTTGAGCATGCGGTGGCCATACCAGCCAGGTTCACGGTGCCAAAGAAGCATGCCGCTGGATTCCAGCGCCGGAACGTAGGACGCTTCCTGATCCGCGTCGGGGACCAGCAAGACGATGTCGATGATCGGCTTGGCGGGCAGATCCGGGACGGATGTCGAGCCGGTGTGTTCAATGGCCAACGCGGTGGCCCCCAGGGCACTGGCGATTCGATGGTGCAGGCGGTGGAAGTGACTGGCCCATTGCTTCGATGGCTCGGCAATCTCAATGAGGCCGCGCGTCAGCTCTCCACCCACGGCCTCGTATTCCGGATCTTCATCTGGCTGGCCGGTGAGCAGCGGGTAGAAGGGCAAGGTGCACAGGTACCGCCGGGCATCCGGCCAGCGCGGGTCGGCAGAAGACTGCGAAACAACGCAACCCAGCGAGCGGTAAAAACCCACCGCATCCTCTGCAGTGGTGGCCCAAATGTTCTTCTCGTGGCAGTCGCGCAGCTCAGCGAGCAGCCTCGAGCCCAGACCCCGGCCCTGGTGGGATGTTTCAACGGCCAAGTATTCAACGCACACCGCGTATTTGCCGCTGTGCCGGTAGGCGGCCAGTGCCGCAATATCGCCCGCGGCAGTGGCGATGGCAAGCACCTCAAGGCCTTCGCATTCATCGAGCAGCGCTTCAAGCGCCTGCTCGTTGGCAGGTTCGGCGGCCAGCACCAGCAAGCGGCGAATCGCAGGGTCATTGCGGTAGTCGCTGATCTTGATGTGGTGCATGGCCGCCGTTCCTTTGCTGCTTAGATTTCGTCGGTGCATCCCAGGGCGTCCAAGGCGAAGGCGTAGTCCCACGCGCGGGCCTTCCAGGACTCGTAACGTCCCGAAGCGCCGCCGTGGCCGCCATCCATTTCGGTCTTCAGCACAATCGGGGCCTGTCCGGTACCGACTTCCCGCAGCTTGGCCACCCATTTAGCTGGCTCCACATACAGTACACGGGTGTCATTGAGCGAGGTGACCGCAGCGATCTTCGGGTAATCCTGTGCTGTGACGTTTTCGTAGGGAGTGTAGGACTTCATGTAGTCGTAGACCTCCTTGCTCTCGATCGGGTTGCCCCATTCTTCCCATTCCAGTGCCGAGAGCGGAAGCTCTGGATCCAGGATGGAGGTCAAGGCATCGACGAACGGCACCTGGGCGATGATCGCTGTATACAGCTGCGGAGCCATGTTCGCGATGGCGCCCATCAGCAGTCCGCCGGCCGAACCGCCCAGGGCGGCGATGCGCTGCGGATCGGCCCACCCGGAATCGAGCAGGTACTGGGTGGAATCAATGAAGTCGGTGAAGGTGTTCTTCTTGTGCAGCTTCTTGCCTTGCAGGTACCAGTCGCGGCCCAGCTCGCCGCCGCCGCGCACGTGGGCAATGACGAAGACCACGCCGCGATCGAGCACGCTCAAGCGGGGGATGCCGAAACCAGGATCCATGGAGGCCTCGTAGGAACCGTAACCGTAGATCAGCACCGGCTGGGGAACCGAGGTATCCAGGTCGGCACGGCGCATGATGGTCAAGGGGACCTTGGCGCCATCGGCCGCGGTGGCCCACTCGCGGGTGGACAGGTACTTGGCAGGATCGAAGTGGTTCACCGGGGTCTGCTTGCGCAGCACCAGCGACTGGTCCTGGAGCCACAGGTCGTATACGCGGGCCGGGGTGAAGTCTGCGGTGTAGCCGATGCGGATCAACGGAGCATCCAGCTCGGCAAAGGTCGCCGAGGCAGTGAACAGCTCATCATCGAAATCCGGTTCAATGGCTGGCTGCTGGGCTCTGGTGCCCAATCCGTCCAAGGCGATCAGCTGCACGCGCTCGCAGGTATCTCGGCGCACCGAGAGCACCACGTGCGAACCGGTCAGCGCGGTGCCTTCGATCTTGACCGTGTCCTCGTGGGCCACCACGGTCTGCCAGTGCGCCGGGTCGGCGTTTTCGCCCAGCTGGTCCAGGGAGGCCAGCGACACCATGTTGTTCGGTGCCTGGTGGTCGTGGGTGATCAATGCCTGGCCCGCGCCCGGCATCAGGTCGATTCCGTGCAGCAGGCGCAAGGAGCGCGGCACCAGCAAGGTCACGGCAGCCGAAGGATCGGCCAGATCCAGCATGCTGGTTTCGGCGTATTCGGAGTTGCCGCTGGAGATCATCAGGGTGTTGCGGTCCGGGCTCAGATCGAAGCCGAGCCACATGCCAGGATCATTTTCCTCGAAAATGATCTTGTCCTGCGTTGGGAGGGTCCCCAGCAGGTGAGCGCGAATCTGGTGCGGCCGCCAGGTTTCGTCAACCACCGTGTAGAAAACCGTTGAAGAATCGGGGGAGAAGGCCAGGCCGTAGAACACTCCTTCAATGGTGTCGCTCAGCAGCAGGCCGGTGTCCAGGTCCTTGATGAAAAGGGTGAATCGCTCATCGCCCGCATTATCGACACAGTAGGCAAGCAAGTTGCCTGCTTCATTCAACGCCATGCCGCCGAGCGAGAAGAACGGCTGCCCTTCGGCTAAGGCGTTGCCATCGAGCAGCACCTCTTCGGCTGGCAATGCAGTTTCCGCGTCGATGACCGGGGGAGTCCAGTCGGCAACCAGGTCCCCGGTGTCCGATGCCTTGACGCGGCACTGGATGGTGTAGGGCTTGCCTTCGGCCGAACGGGTGAAGTACCACCAGCCGCGGCGGCGCACTGGAACCGACAAGTCGGTTTCAACGGTGCGTGCCTTGATCTCGCTGAACAAGGCATCGCGCAGCGGCCGCTGGCTAGCGGTAATGGTGTCGGTGTACTCGTTTTCTGCGGTCAGATGCGCGATGACATCCGGGTTGGCTTTCTCCCGCAGCCACTCGTAGTTGTCGATGAAGTCATCGCCGTGGAAGCTGCGGGTGGTGGGCAGCTTTGCGGCACGCGGTGCATTGGCGGTCAACGATTCTGGAGTCATACCCCTATTCAATCCCACTGCCGTGCTATGCGGGTGCAGCTATGCTCAGCGCGGACAGAACAGCGGTTTCAAACCGATAACGATGCAAGTGCAGGCGAGTCGCGGGGTACCGGCTAGGCTTTATAAGTCCTAGGCTTGCAGGCAGAACGTATCATCTGCACCTTGGGCCATTCGCCCTTCAGTACGAGAAAGCGATACATCAGTGGAAAAGAAAAGAACAGCTGCCCCCACAGGGCGCCTGGCCCGATGGATAGCCGCGGCTGCCATCGGTTTGATGGCCTTGGTCGTCGGGGCACCCTCGGCCGTGGCCCAAGGCAGTGAAAGCGTCGAGGGCCAGACCTACGTCATCGGCACGGATACGACTTTCGCGCCCTTCGAGTTCCGCCAGAACGGCGAGCTGACCGGTATCGACATGGATCTTCTGCGCGCCATTGCCGAAGACCAGGGTTTTGAAGTCGAGATCAGGTCCCTGGGCTTCAACGCCGCTTTGGCCGCCCTCTCCTCCAACCAGGTGGATGGCGTGATCGCCGGCATGTCGATTACCGACGAGCGCAAGGAGATCTACGACTTCTCCGAGCCGTACTTCGAGTCCGGCGTGCAGATGGCTGTCGCTGCCGGCAATGACGAGATCACCAGCTACGAGGACTTGGAAGGCAAGACCGTTGTCGCCAAGACCGGCGCCGAGGGCGAAAGCTATGCAAAGTCCATCGCCGAGGAATACGGCTTCCAGGTCAAGTCCTTGGACCAGTCGGCCACCATGTACGAATCGGTCAAGGCCGGTTCTGCCGTTGCCGTCTTCGATGACTACCCGGTGCTGGCCTACGGCATTGCCCAGGGCAATGGCCTGAAGACCGTCACCGACAAGGTCCCGGGCGGTTCCTATGGCTTCGCCGTGAACAAGGGCGAGAACACCGCGCTGCTGGCAGCGTTCAACGACGGCTTGGCCGAGCTGAAGGCCAACGGCGAGTACCAGCAGATCCTGGACTCCTACCTTGCCGACCCGACCGCAGCGGCGCCAAGCAACTTCTTCGACCTGCTGGTCAAGTCCATTCCCGCATTGATGACCGGTCTGTGGCACACCCTGCTGGTGACCGCGATTTCCTTCGCCATTGCCATGGCATTGGGCCTGGTCTTCGGCTTCATGAAGATCTCCGGGAACATCGTGCTGCGCGGCATCGCCACGACCTTCGTGAACATCTTCCGCGGCACCCCGTTGCTGCTCTGGGCCTTCATGTTCTACTTCGGCCTGCCGCAGCTGACCGGCTGGGAGATCAGCGTCTGGACTGCAGGCGTGCTGACCCTGTCGCTGAACGCCGGTGCCTATGTCGCCGAAATCGTTCGCGGCGGTATCCAGTCGGTGGATCCAGGGCAGCTTGAAGCGTCCCGTTCGCTGGGCCTGGGCTATGGCAAGTCGATGCAGAAGGTCGTGATCCCGCAGGCTTTCAAGATGATGACCCCGTCACTGATCAACCAGTTGATCATCAGCCTGAAGGACTCCTCGTTGCTGCTGGCTATCGGCTTCACCGAGCTGCTCTACCAGGGCCAGCAGATCTACGCGGCGAACTTCCGTGTCACTGAGACGCTGCTGATCGTGGGCATTATCTACTTCATTGCCATTATGGCGCTGACCAAATTGGCAAATTATGCCGATCGGAGGTTCAACAAGTGAGCACCGTAACCGAGCAAAGCTCCAACGTGAAGATCCAGGTCAAGGACTTGCACAAGTCCTTTGGCTCCAACAATGTCCTCAAGGGCATCGACATGGATGTCCGCGAAGGCGAAGTGGTGTGCGTGATCGGACCTTCGGGGTCCGGCAAGTCCACCTTGCTGCGTTGCCTGAACAAGCTTGAGGACATTACCTCGGGCAAGGTGGTTGTCGATGGCTTTGATGTCACCGACCCCAAGGTGGACATCAATGAGGTGCGCCGCCATGTAGGCATGGTGTTCCAGCACTTCAACCTGTTCCCGCATATGAGCGTGGCAGAGAACATCATGCTGGCGCCGGTCGAGCTCAAGAAGATGAGCAAGGCGGAAGGCCGGGAGCGCGCACTTGAGCTGCTGGAACGCGTGGGCTTGCGCGAGAAGGCCAACGCCCGTCCGGCCTCGCTCTCTGGCGGCCAGAAGCAGCGTGTGGCCATCGCCCGCGCGCTTGCCATGGCCCCTGGCATCATGCTCTTCGACGAGGCTACCAGCGCTCTTGACCCGGAGATGGTCGGCGAAGTGCTGCAGGTTATCAAGGAGCTGGCCGACACCGGCATGACCATGGTTCTGGTGACCCACGAGATGGGCTTTGCGCGCGAAGTCGCTGACCGCGTGGTCTTCATGGCTGATGGTGTTGTCTGCGAGCAGGGTGCGCCCGAACAGCTGTTCGGCAACCCGCAGCAGGCGCGTACCCAGGACTTCTTGTCCAAGGTTCTCTGAGCCGTACCGCCAAGCCAGCGGAAAACCGTGCTGTCCACGACCAGGTGAAACTGGTTGCGGGCAGCACGGTTTTTTCGTGACGAAGCTTACGGGACAAAAACCTTCATATGCTTGAAGGTTCAACTTATTCCCTTGTAGGGTTGGAGCAGTAGCCACACGGGATCTTCCCGTGCCCCAATCACTAGGAGTTAAAATATGTCCGCTCTGGAAAACAACCCGGCCCTGCAGACCGCTGCGCGTACCCTGCTTCGCTTGGCCTTCGGCTTCCTCTTCCTGGCTCATGGCTGGCAGAAGTACTTCCAGTTCACCATCGAGGGCACCACTGCGGCCTTTGGCCAGATGGGCGTTCCTGCTGCCGGCTTGATTGCTCCAGTGGCGGCAACCCTGGAGATCGCAGGCGGCGCCGCGATCATCCTTGGCCTGCTGACCCGCGTCTTCGCTGGCCTGCTGGGCCTGCAGATGATTGCCGCCCTGTTCATGGTTCATGCCTCAGGTGGCGTGTTCGTGGAAAATGGCGGCTTCGAGCTTGTCCTGGCACTGGCTGCCGGCGCGCTGGCACTGCTCTTGACTGGCCCAGGCCGCATCTCGCTTGATGCGCTGATATTCAAGGGTAAGAAGTCGGAAAAGGCGCTGGCTAACGCCTAATCCCCAGCTTCAAGGAAACCCCGGGAATTCTTTCCCGGGGTTTTGTTGTGCCCGGAGGGGGTTGGTGTTGACGTGATCGAACGCACTCTGACATACTGAACGAACGGTCAGTATGTAATTTGTTTTCGATGAGGTGAACCCATGGCCCCGACCACACCGCAGGAGCCGGGACTGAGTGCCGTCCCGAGCTACGAAGAAGAGCAGTCCCAAGCGCGTTTCGACGCCTTGATCGATCAGGACTCCCGCGTCGAGCCGCGCGACTGGATGCCTGAGAAGTACCGCAAGACCCTCAGCCGCCAGATCTCCCAGCACGCGCACTCCGAAATCATCGGCATGCAGCCTGAGGCCAACTGGATCACCCGCGCTCCGTCGCTGAAGCGCAAGTCCATTCTGATGGCCAAGGTGCAGGATGAAGCCGGGCACGGGCTCTACCTCTACTCGGCTGCCGAGACCCTGGGCACCACCCGCGACGAGTACAACGAGCAGCTGCTCTCCGGCAAGGCCAAGTACTCCTCGATCTTCAACTACCCTGCACGCACCTGGGCGGATATGGGTGCTATCGGCTGGCTGGTCGATGGTGCGGCCATCGCCAACCAGGTTCCGCTGTGCCGCGCCTCCTACGGCCCTTACGGCCGTGCGATGGTGCGCGTGTGCAAGGAAGAATCCTTCCACCAGCGCCAGGGCTTCGAAATCCTGCTCTCGCTCTCCCGCGGCACCGACGCGCAGAAGAAGATGGCCCAGGACGCCATCAACCGCTTCTACGAACCGTCGCTGATGATGTTCGGTCCGCCAGATGACCAGTCGCCGAACTCCCAGCAGTCCATGGCCTGGAAGATCAAGCGTTTCTCCAATGACGAACTGCGCCAGCGCTTCGTTGGCATGATCGCCGAGCAGGTCAAGGTCCTTGGCCTGACCCTGCCGGATCCCCAGCTGCACTTCGATGAAGAAAAGAAGCAGTGGATCCACAAGGATTTGAACTGGGATGAATTCATGGCAGTGATCAAGGGCAATGGCCCGGCCAACGCGCAGCGGCTGGAACGCCGCCGTGAAGCGCACCGCGAAGGTGCCTGGGTCCGAGAAGCCGCCGCAGCATACGCAGCAAAACAAGCACGAAGTGAGGTCGCCTAGCATGAGCCAACAGAGCAATTGGCCCCTGTGGGAAGTATTCGTCCGATCGTCCCGAGGACTCTCGCACGTCCACGCCGGATCCCTGCATGCACCGGATCAGCAGATGGCACTGCGCAACGCCCGCGATCTGTACACCCGCCGCAATGAAGGCGTCTCGCTATGGGTCGTAGAGTCCTCGGACATCATCAGCTCCGACCCCGGTGAAAAGGATTCCTTCTTCGAATCCCCGCAGGGCAAGGACTACCGCCACGCGACCTATTACAAGGCCAGCGAGGGAGTGAAGCACCTGTGAAGCACGAAGAACTCGACGATGCGCTCGATAGCTTCGGCGACGCGCTTGCCTCGGCCACCCGCGTCACCCCGGGCAATGCCCTGCGTCCGGAGGACATCGCCGTGGACGGCGTCAAGCCAAGCGAAGAGGTTGCGCGCTACGCGCTGACCCTGGGCGACGATGCCCTGATCCTGGCGCAGCGCATGTCGCACTGGATTTCCCGCGCTCCGGAACTGGAAGAAGATGTTGCCCTGGGCAATATCGCCCTGGATATCCTGGGCCACGCCCGCTCGTTCCTGACCTACGCCGGACTGGCCTGGGACAAGACCGAAGACGAATTGGCCTACTGGCGCGAGGAAGAAGAATTCACTTCGCTGTGGATTGTCGAACAGCCCAACGGCCACTTCGGCGTGACCATCATCCGCCAGCTGATCGTTTCGATCTTCCAGAACCTGCTCTACAAGCAGCTGGCGCAGTCCAAGGACGAAACCTTGGCCGCCATCTCGGCCAAGGCAGTCAAGGAAGTCGACTACCACCGCGACCACGCCATCCAGTGGACCATCCGCCTGGGCCTGGGGACCGAGGAATCAGCGTCCAAGATGCGCCATGCCCTGGAAATCCTCTGGCCGTACGTCGATGAGATGTTCCGTGATGAGGAAGTCCACCAGGACCTTGCGGATATCGCCGTGCTGCCCTCCACCCTGCGCGGTGCATGGGATGAAGAAATCACTGCGGTATTGGCCGACGCCGGACTGGAGATTCCTGCTACCGGACAGGCCATGGCCTACGGACGCCGCGGCGAGCATTCGGAGCACCTGGGCTACCTGCTGGCAGAGATGCAAGTTCTCGCTCGCAAGCATCCCGGTGCCAGCTGGTAACTACGCAACATTTTTGCCCGAAAAGGGGGAAGCAGTCTTGAGCAAGACGATCGCTGGCGCCAAGGACCTGTTCGCTATCGCCTCCCAGGTGACCGACCCGGAAATTCCGGTGCTATCCATCGCGGACCTGGGAATCCTGCGCGAGGTGGACATGGCTGAGGACGGAACCGTGCAGGTAGTCATCACCCCGACCTATTCAGGTTGCCCGGCGATGGATGCCATCAATGGCGACCTGTACACCGCCTTCGCAGACGCCGGATATGAAAAGGTTGACGTCAAGCTGGTGCTGAGCCCGGCGTGGTCAACGGACTGGATGACCGCGGAAGGCAAGGCCAAGCTCGAAGAGTACGGGATTGCCCCACCGACCGGCCAGGGCCACGCAGGCCGCGTCACCCTGGGCATGAGCGTGAAATGCCCGCGGTGCCACTCGCTGAACACCCGGGAGCTGGCCCGCTTCGCCTCGACTTCCTGCAAGGCGCTCTACACCTGCAAAGACTGCTTGGAACCCTTCGACTACTTCAAGGTGCTCTCATGACCGAACAAACCACTCCCACCCGACGCCGAGCATCCTTCCATCGGCTCACCGTCTCGAATGTGCGCCGGTTGACCAAGGACTCAATTGAAGTCAGCTTCGCCATCCCTGGCGACTTGAGCGAGGAATACGACTACGTCGCAGGCCAGTACGTGGCGTTGCGCAAGGAAATCCCCAACGCCGAAGGCGAGCTGGTCGAACTGCGCCGTTCGTACTCGATCTGCGCCGCCCCGAAGGGCGACGAGATCAAGGTGGCGATCAAGCGCGACCTGGGCGGCCTGTTCTCCACCTGGGCCAACGAGTCCCTGGCCGCAGGGGACCAGATCGATGTGATGAGCCCTGCCGGCGCTTTCATTTCCAAGCACAAGCTCACCCAGATCAATAACCCGTCGACCATCGACACTAAAGCGCAGGACCGTTTCGTGGCCGTCGCCGCCGGCTCGGGCATTACCCCGGTGCTGGCCATTGCCCGCACGATCCTCGAAGCCAATGACCACACCCGCTTCGACCTGATCTACGCGAACAAGGCCGCCATGGACGTCATGTTCCTGGAGGAACTGGCGGACCTGAAGGACCGCTACACATCCCGGCTGGCACTGCACCACGTGCTCAGCCGCGAACAGCGCATTTCCCCGTTGCTTTCGGGCCGCATCGACGCAGAGAAGCTCACCACGCTGCTGACCAGCGTGGTCCAGGCACCGAATGTTGACGAGTGGTTCCTCTGCGGCCCATTCGAGCTCGTCCAGTTGGTCCGCGACCAGCTGGCCAGCTTGGAAGTTCCCGCCGAGAAGATCCGTTTCGAGCTATTCACCACCGGCGAGCCGACGAAGCCGCAAGGGCATATCGGCCGTCCCGTGGTGGCGGACGAGAATGAGGAAAGCTACGAGATCAGCTTCAACCTCGACGGCCTGAAGGGCGAGGTCAAGTCGCCGGTGCGGGCCAACGAAACCGTGCTGAACGCTGCCTTGCGCGTGCGTCCGGATGTGCCGTTCGCTTGCGCTGGCGGCGTGTGCGGCACCTGCCGTGCCAAGGTCACCTGCGGTACGGTCACCATGGCCGAGAACTACGCGCTGGAACCCGACGAAGTCGAAGCCGGCTACGTACTGACCTGCCAGTCGCACCCAACCAGCGAAAAGCTGAGCGTCGACTTCGACGCCTAGAAAGGCCAGGACGGATCCATGATCGAACTGACGATTGAAGATTCCATCGCGCGGGTGGTGCTCAACGCTCCGCAGAAGATGAACTCGCTGGATGAAGCTGCCTTGGCGCAGCTCTCGGAAGCCTATGACAAAGCGGCCGCCGCAGTGGCTGCGGGCACCGTGCGCGCGCTGGTACTGACCGGCGAGGGACGAGGATTCTGCGCAGGTCGGGACATCTCCGGGGTAGATCCCGCGGACGATGACGTGATCGGCTATCTTGACGGCAAGGTCCAGCCGCTGCTGGAAAAGATGTCCAGCTTCCCTGCGCCAACCTTCGCGCTGGTGCAGGGGGCCTGCCTGGGCGTGGGATTGGGGCTGGCGATCGCTACCGACGTAGTCTACGTCGCGGAAAACGCCAAGATCGGCTCGCCGTTCGCGAACCTCGGTGCCACCTTGGACTCGGGCGGGCACTGGCTGTTCACCGAGCGTCTCGGGGCACACCGCACGCTGGACATGATCTACACCGCGGAGCTGATCTCCGGTGCTGAAGCGGTGCGTTCGGGGCTTTTCTCCCGGGCATTCCCAGCAGAGGAACTGGCAGAGCGCAGCGAAGAAATCATTGCCAAGGTAGCCCAGGGTGCAACTCAGGCATTCATCGCTTCCAAGCAGCTGGTCAAGGAAATCCGTGACCAGCGTGCGGGGCTGTGGGAATCGATGCGTACCGAGAACCGGGCGCAGGCAGCCCTGTGCGACACCGCCGACTACGCCGAAGGTTTCAAGTCCTTCCAGGAGAAGCGCAAGCCGGTGTTCACCGGCCAGAAGTAGTTTCCCGGCAGACACGAGAAGAGCACCTGGAAATGGTATCCAGGTGCTCTTCTCGTGTCTTCTGGTGAACTGCTGCCTATCGGGTGTCGGTGTCTTCGAAGATCAGCAGGGTCTGCGTATCCAGGACCGTTGGCAAAGACTGCAATTGCTCGAAGACCACGCGGCGCAGATCCAGGTTGTCCTTGGCTCGCACCAGCAGGATCACATCGAAATTGCCTCCGACCAGGCCCACGTGATGCACCTCGGGAATGGACGCCAAGTGATCGCGCAGTTCGCGCCAGGAATGCTGGCGGAGTTTCAAGGTCACGTAGGCGCTGGCCTTGAGCCCTGCCTTCACCGGATCAATCACCGCCGTATAACGAGTGATCACCCCGGCATCTTGGAGCTTTGCGATACGGGAATAGGCGTGGGCACGCGATACATGCACCTTTTGTGCCACGGTGGTGACCGACTGGCGCCCGTCGCTGGTTAGCTCAGCGAGGATCGCATGGTCGACATCATCGAGTTTTAACTCCGCTTCCGCGGCCATTGGTACTCCTTGTTGACGTGTCGGACGTCTCTGTTCCAAACACAATCTATCGAAACTTTTCGTCTACGAGTATAAGGATACCAATCGCAACTTTCCACGATTCCACGCCGGACTGGATACAGAATGCCACGCATACCCATAATTGATTGCAAATGATGTTTAGGTGAAGTGAGTCACAAGCGGTTGTGCTCATGGACCGAGCCAGAACCACGAAAGGTGGGAGAACATGAGCACTGAAGCGCATGCAGATCGCATCTCTGATGTCAGCAAGAAATTCGGGATTACCCCCGAAGACTACATGCTGCCAGCACGCCACATGATCAACCTGTTGAACGCGGACGGAACCCTGCGCCCAGAGGACCAGCAGGGCACTGAACCTGGCCACGAGTACCCGCTGCCAAGCCCGGCCCGGCTGCTGGAAGCCTATGCGGCGCTGGTCACCGGCCGCCGCGTCAACGACCAGAACTCCGCACTGGTCCGCCAGGGCCGCATGGCTGTCTACCCCTCAAGCCACGGACAGGAAGCCTGCCAAATCGCAGCAGCCCTGTGCCTGGGCAAGAACGACTGGCTTTTCCCAACCTACCGCGACACCGTAGCGGTGCTGACCAAGGGCGTAGCCCCGATGGAAGTCATGACCAGCTTCCGCGGCGAATGGCACTGCGGCTATGACCCGAAGGCGTATAACTGCGCACCGATGTCCACCCCGCTCACGACCCAGCTGCTGCACGCAGTGGGTGTCGCCCACGCAGCCAAGCTGCGCGGCGAGGACACCGTAGTGGTGGCCATGTGCGGCGATGGCGCCACCAGCGAGGGCGACTTCCACGAAGCGCTGAACTTCGCCGCCGTCTTCAACCTGCCGGTGATCTTCTTCGTGCAGAACAACAAGTACGCCATCTCGGTTCCGCTCTCGCAGCAAAGTGCCGCCCCGTCCCTGGCCCACAAGGCTGTTGGCTACGGCATGGCCGGCGAGCGCGTGGATGGCAACGACCTGATGGCCTTGATGGCAATCATGACCCGTGCGGTGCGCATGGCTCGCGAAGGCAATGGCCCGCTGCTGATCGAGGCCCACACCTACCGCATGCAGGCGCACACCAACGCAGATGACGACAAGCGCTACCGCGAGGACTCCGAAGTCCAGGAATGGATCGCCAAGGATCCAGTGACCCGCATGAAGGCGTACCTGGACGATGCCGGGCTCTTGACCGAGAGCACCGTCGCCAAGATCACCGCAGACGCCGAGTCGGTCGCCAAGACCCTGCGTGATGGCATGAACCAGGAAGCCAACACCGATCCACGTGAGCTGTTCGAGCACGTGTACTCGGCCAAGACCCCGCAGCTGGCTGAACAGCAAGCCATGCTCGTCGACGAACTAGACCGTGAGGAGGCCTAGGATGACTGCCACTACTTCGCGCTTGAACCCGAACGTCAGCGCTGCCACCGCACGAGCCGCAGCCAAGGCCGCCAATGAGCACCAGCCGGTGACCTTCGGCAAGGCGCTGAATACCGCCCTGGCTGATTCGCTGGTTGCCGACAACTCGGTAGTGATCTTCGGCGAGGATGTGGGAACCCTTGGCGGCGTTTTCCGCATCACCGACGGGCTGACCGCACGTTTTGGTTCCGAACGCTGCTTTGACACCCCGCTGGCCGAATCCGGCATTGTCGGCATGGCCGTGGGCATGGCCATCAACGGCATGCGACCGGTTATCGAGATGCAGTTCGATGCATTCGCCTACCCGGCGTTCGAGCAGATCGCTTCGCATGTCGCCAAGATGCGCAACCGAACCCAGGGCAAGCTGAACCTGCCGATGGTCATCCGCATTCCGTACGCCGGCGGCGTGGGCGGCGTGGAGCACCACTGCGATTCCTCGGAAGCCTACTACGCCCACACTCCAGGGCTGAAGGTCTTCACGCCCTCGTGCGTAGAGGATGCCTACCTGATGCTGCGCGAAGCCATCGATTCGGATGATCCGGTGGTCTTCTTCGAGCCGAAGAAGCTGTACTGGTCCAAGGAGCAGGTGGACTTGGCGCAGCTGGCCGAGCAGTACGAGGCCAAGAAGAGCGCTAGGACCGAGGGCCAGGCGCGCATCGCCCGTCCGGGCAGCGATGCCACGCTGATTACCTATGGTCCAAGCGTTTCCACTGCATTGGAAGCTGCCAAGTTGGCAGCCGAGGAAGGCATCAGCCTGGAAGTTCTCGACATCCGGAGCATTGTGCCCTTCGACGACGAGACCGTCTGCGCATCGGTGCGCAAGACCGGACGCGCTATCGTGGTTGCCGAAGCCCAGGGCTTCGCCTCGGTAGCCAGTGAAATCGTGGCCCGGGTGCAGGAACGCTGCTTCCACTCGTTGGCCGCTCCAGTGCTTCGCGTGACCGGATTCGACATTCCATACCCGGCCCCAACGCTGGAAAAGTTCCATCTTCCAAGCGCCGAACGCATTCTCGACGCGGTTGACCAGCTTCAGTGGGAGGCGTAAATGAGCATCAAGACTTTTCTCTTGCCAGACCTTGGCGAAGGCCTGACCGAAGCCGAGCTGGTGCGCTGGATGGTTGCCGCCGGTGACGTTGTCGCAGTTGACCAGCCCATAGCGGAGGTGGAAACCGCGAAGTCGCTGGTGGAGATTCCTTGCCCGTTTGAAGGCGTAGTCTCGACCCTGCATGGGGACGCTGGTCAGATGATGCTGGTGGATGAGCCTTTCATCTCCGTGAACACCGGCGGCGAAGAAGCTGAAGCGCCTGAAGCCGAACGAGCGCAGTCCTACCGCGAGGAAGAGCGTGCTGGCACCCAGGCTCCTGCCGAAGAATCAGCAGAAGCCGATGAGGGTAGCGGCAATGTGCTCATTGGCTACGGCACCTCCTCTGCCCAGCGCAAGACCAGCCGTCGGCGCAAGCCGCGCGGCGGGGTAGCCGCGCCATCGGCACAGGCACCGGCCGAAGCGGCCCGCGTGATCAACCCGCTGGTACGCAAGCTGGCGCGGGATAACGCCTTGGATATCAGAACGGTTCGAGGTTCTGGTCCAGAGGGGCTAATTCTGCGCAACGACGTGGAAGCCGCCTTGTCGGCTGATGCGGGGCTGCCTGCAGCTGCGGCGGCCGCTGCCCCGGCAGCACCGGCCCCGACTTCCGCAGCCGCGGTGCCCGCTGCACCAGCCCAGGCTGGCGGGGCGGATTCGAAGACCGGCCTGCCGGTCGCATCTTCCCAAGTGCTCTCGGGCGTGCGCAAGACCATCGCCACCGCGATGAGCACTTCGCGCCGCGAGATCCCCGAGGCTACCGTGTGGGTGGATGTCGATGTCACCAAGCTGCTGAAGCTGCGATCGAAGATCAAGGAAGCCGAAGGCCAAGCTCCAAGCGTCATGGCACTGATCTCCCGTTTTGCGGTGGCCGGCTTGCGGCGCTTCCCTGAACTGAACAGCCGCATTGAGGCTGAAGCTGATGGGGGCTTGCGCCATACCCTCTTCGAGGGCGTGAACCTCGGGTTCGCAGCCCAGACCGATCGCGGCCTGGTTGTGCCAAATGTGCGCAACGCCCACAAGCTGAACGCCAAGGAACTGTCAGCCGAGTTCGCTCGACTGGCTACGGTGGCCCGCGAGGGCAAGGCCGGTGTCGCCGACCTGTCCGGCAGCACCTTCACCATCAACAACTACGGCGTGTTCAATGTTGATGGCTCCGCGGCCATCATCAACTACCCGGAAGCGGCCATTCTGGGGCTGGGGCGCATCATCGAGAAGCCGTGGGTGGTCAATGGCAAGATCAAGGTCCGTTCCATCTGCGAGATGACACTGAGCTTTGACCACCGGGTCTGCGATGGCGGAACCGCTGCCGGCTTCATGCGCTATGTTGCCGACGCGATGACGGATCCAAAGACTGCGCTGGCTTCGCTCTAGCGCCTACTGTGCGCAGTGCTCGCTCTCAAGAGTGATCTTGATGCCCGTCGAACCTCACGAGGATTGACGGGCATCACCCTTTTTGCTGATATTTCATCTATGTTCGATCATTTATCAGCATGTCAAATATAGGTTGCTAGAATTGTACCAATTATTATTTCTATGATGGAAATATGTTGGGTTGCTTTCCAGCCGCTTATGACGCGGGCTAGGCAGCAGGAACAGGGGATTGAGATGTCAACAGCGGGGACCGGAATCAAGAACCGGCCATTCATCTACCTGCTGCTCCTGCTACCGACGGCCATTGTGCTGGGCGCCTACGCCCTGCTCGCCGGCAAACTGCCGGAAATGACCGCCACTCACTGGAGTTCGACCTATCCGGACGGGTTTACCCGCACCGCGGTGTTTGTTCCCGTCTGCTTCGGGCTATGCATTCTCGGTGCCATCACCGGATTGATTTCTTTGGCGCTGCGCAGCAAACCGGCACTGCTCATGGTGCTGCTCTTCGCCGGCGGGTTGCTCTCATGGAGTGCAGCTGGCGTATTCGTCGGCTCGGCGGTGCCTACAGCGCTCGCCGAGACACCTGAAACCGCAGTGCTGGGCGGCATGATGGTTGTGCTGATTGCCTGCTCGCTGCTGGGCATTGCGCCACTGTGGGTCAGCGGCATCTACCAGCAATACACCAGGCAATCCGTTGAGGCCCGCCAGGCACGAAGTGATGCGGCGCAGGGCATCCAGCGGCCTGTTGCGGCGGGGACACCAGCCATGGCACGGCAAGAATTCCATCAAACGATGGCAGCCCCGTGGTGGATGTGGCTGCTATGCCTGGTGGTATTCGCGGCGCTTTTCATTGCTGTTGCGTTGCCGATGCTGACCGGTGACAGCCAAGATGGCGACTGGGTGGGCTTCATCGTTGCCATGACCCTGTCGGCCGTGGCGTGCGTATCGATTCTGGGTTTGATCTGGATTCGGGTATCGATCAGCGGCGATCGCTTCCGGGTATCATCAGCGGTCTTGGGGTTCCCGATGCGAACCATCAAAATCGACGAAATTGAATCTGCGACCAGCGAAAAGATCGTTCCCATGATGTGGGGAGGCTGGGGCTGGCGAATCATTCCAGGCGGTTCGGCCATCGTGATGAAAGAACACGAAGGCCTTGTTTTCGAACTCAAGAACAAGAAGCGTTTCGCCGTGACCATCCCGGAATCGCTGCAAGCCGCAGACCTGCTTAACGCCCGCATTGCCTGCGGGAAACAGTAGCGAACAACGTTTCTGGGTCTGCGCCCTACTTATTGAAGGTGCGCATGGGCCCGATAACCACCGAGCGCAGCACCAATCCGGATACCAGTGAAGCGGCCACGACATGGATGATCCCCAATGCCGCGTAGACCAATTGCAGGAACTCCGGGATCTTCTGGATATGCGGGTGCGGCAGGAGGAACGAGAGCCCGATTACCGCAGCCCAGACCACCAGGCTGCCGGCCCCAATTTTCCTCGACCAGGTGCCCTTTGGCAGTTCATGGCTCAGCGGCTGGATGCGCTGGAGCACTACCGAGGCCAAGACCATCCAGAATCCGGCCACCACGAAACCAGCTGCAATGTCACTTGGACGGTGCCAACCGCAGATCAAAGTGGCCACCCCGGTCACCGTCGCGAACAACCACGCGATCGGCTGGACTACCGGACGCAGTTTCGGTGGTGAAACCAGGTACATCAGTCCCATTGCGGCGGCAGCGGCGGTGGTGTGTCCTGAGGGAAAAGAATTTCCTGTGGTGCCGAAGTTGAAATCAGGGCGAGACAAGATCTCGTGCTTGAGCAATTGCGTGCTGCCCGCTGCAGCTGCGGCCGCGATGACCGCTACGATGGCCCGCAGGAAGCGCCGGTCGCGAATCACGCGATACAGCAGGAAAACTGCCGCAATGATGCCGCAGATTGCCGGCAAGAGATTCAGGAATTCACGGATCGGATTAATCAGGTCCGTTCGGGGCCACCATTGCGACCACGCTATGAATCCAGCCTGATCGGCCCATTGCCCCACACGCTGCTGGACGAAAAATACGTATTCGAGGCAGAACAGCGAAATCAGCAACAGCAGAGCCCACCACCACCTGATATGGTGCGGGCGCGCGGATGCTGGATTGCGAGGCATATCTCTAGGGTGTCATATCCGGCACGGGGAACGGCACAGTTCAGGCATGTAACTATGCCCACGCTCGATAGGCTTAGAGCATGAGTGTTGAACTTCCGCCCCTTGAAGATCTGCTGGCAAATTCGCATGTTGTCCGGTTGCCGATGCGTGTGAAATTCCGTGGTGTCACCCAGCGTGAAGCGCTGCTGATCAACGGGCCGGAAGGTTGGGGCGAGTTCTCCGCATTTGCCGAGTACGGACCGGCCGAAGCCTCACGGTGGCTAGCCGCCGGAATCGAGGCCGCTTACCAACCGTTCCCGGAACCGTTGCGCACCAGCATTCCGGTCAATGCCACCTTGCCTGCAGTTGCGGTAAAGGATGTCGGAGCGGTTCTCGAACGCTACGACGCGCCGCACACCATCAAGATCAAAGTGGCCGAAAAAGGCCAGGGGATTGAGCAGGACCTGGCGCGTGTAGCGGAGGCCCGTCGGCTCTACCCGCAAGCTGCGCTGCGCGTGGACGCGAATATGGGATGGGATATTGCCCAGGCGGTCCCGGCCTTGAAGGCCCTGAGCGAGTACGACCTGCAATACGCGGAGCAACCCGTGCCTGGCATTACCGGGCTGGCAGAAGTCCGCGAGCAACTGCGCAACGCCGGCAACCCCTTGAAGATCGCCGCTGATGAAGCGGTGCGGAAGCACACCGACCCCTTGGAAGTCTCGCGGTTGGGCGCCGCAGATCTGATGGTCATCAAGGCACAACCGCTGGGCGGCATCGGCGCGGTGCTTGAAATTGCCAAGCAAGCCGAACTGGATGTTGTCGTCTCCAGCGCCCTGGATACTTCGGTAGGGCTGGCCCAAGCCGCTGCCTTAGCCAGCGCGCTGCCAGAACTGCCCTATGCCTGCGGCCTTGCGACCGGGACTTTGTTCGCCGAAGACGTATGTGCCGAGCCGTTGCTGGCCACCGCCGGGTACTTGCCGGTGCGTCGCATTGAGCCGGATCACCAGAAATTGGATGGCTTGCGTCCGCAAGAGGCGCGCGTGCGCTGGTGGCTGCAACGCCTGGAGTCCTGTTATGCCGAGCTGACTAGGGGATAACCCCAGGCAAGAATCTATTTCCCCGGCGTTAACCTTTGCGTTGCATTTAGAACACTTCCAAGTGAAAACCTCAGTTCGAGTCATTCCCCTGACAATGAGCCACATACTGAGGAAGTGAGCGGATCATGAATCCCACCCGTACCCTTTTGCCAATGCTGGGCCACACCCGCGGCGGTCGTTCTGCAGCTACTTGCCACTTCAAGTGCGCCGACGCCTGCACCAAGCCGGATTGCAACACTTCGTCCAACGGCTACTTCAAGGACATTGCCGACAAATCGCTCTCCCGCCGCAGCATGCTGGGCCTGGGAGCCGTCGGTGCTTCAGCGCTGGTCATCGGCCCGCAGCTTTTCGGTGCAGCCGACGCTACCGCGGCACCACTGGTGCCAATGAAGCCGGGCAAGGGCGGGCACCTTTCATTCGATGCCATTGAGCCGGTGTCGCGTTCGGTGGATACTGTTTCCGTTCCAGAAGGCTATGACTGGAATGCCATCATCCGCTGGGGCGACCCGCTCTTCAAGAACACCGCGGAATTCGATGCTTCCAAGCAGTCCGCCCGCAAGCAGGCTGAGCAGTTCGGCTACAACTGCGACTACCTGGACATCATTGTCGACAAGTACTCGGGACGCACCGGCGTGCTGGTTGCCAACCACGAATACACCAATGAAGACATGATGTTCGACTCGGCTTGGTTCGAAGCGAACCAGGAAGAAGCCCGCAAGATCGCGATGAACGCGCATGGCTTCTCCGTGGTCGAGGTCAAGCGCAAGAAGAATGACAAGAAGTGGAGCTACGTGCAGGGCGGCGAACGCAACCGCCGCATCACCGCCAGTACTGAATTCCGGGTCGATGGCCCAGCCGCAGGCAGCGACCTGCTCAAGACCGCCGCAGATCCAACCGGTACCAAGGTTCTTGGCACCTTGAACAACTGCGCCGGTGGCACCACCCCATGGGGCACCGTACTCTCCGGTGAAGAAAACTTCGACCAGTACTTCCGCGGCAAGGGCACCGCCGAGGAATCCCGCTACGGCATTGGCACCGCTGCGACCGGCCGTGGCTGGGAAGAAAGCGATCCGCGCTTCGGCCTGCATAACGAAGGCTTCGAAAACGAAGCCAACCGTTTCGGCTGGGTAGTCGAAATCGACCCGCAGGACCCTTCGTCCACCCCGGTCAAGCACACCAACCTGGGCCGTTTCAAGCACGAGGGCGCCAACGTTCGCATTGCCAAGAACGGCAAGGTTGTTGCCTACTCCGGCGATGACTCGCGCTTCGAGTACCTGTACAAGTTCGTCTCGAAAAACACTTTCTCCAAGCACGATCGCAAGCACAACATGGGCTTGCTCTCCGAAGGCGACCTGTACGTTGCCAAGTTCGCCGGCAACTCCCCAGCAAGCGAGATCGACGGCAGCGGCGCAGTTCCGTCTGATGGTGCTTTCGACGGCATGGGAACCTGGCTGCCACTGGTGAAGAACGGCGAATCCAAGGTGGAGGGCATGGGCGTCGACGAGGTGCTGGTCTACACCCGCCAAGCAGCTGACAAGGTCGGCGCCACCAAGCTGGACCGTCCCGAAGACGTGGAGCCGAGCCCGGTATCCGGCAAGGTCTACGTGGCACTGACCAACAACACCGACCGCGGCAAGGACGGCAAGGAAGGCGCAACCGAGGTCAGCCCACGGGTACGCAACCGCGACGGCCACGTCCTGGAAATCACCGAAGCCGGCAACGACGCCACCGCCGCGAAGTTCACCTGGAACATCTTGCTGGTTGCCGGCGATCCAAATGTGAACGGATCGACCTACTTCTCCGGCTACCCAACGGACAAGGTCTCGCCGATTTCCTGCCCGGATAACCTGGCATTCGATTCCAAGGGCAACCTGTGGATCTCCACCGACGGCGCCCCTGGCACCATCGGCTACTCCGATGCACTGCACAAGGTCACCCTGACCGGCAAGGATCGCGGGCGTGTCGAGCAGTTCCTGGCCGTGCCAACCGGCGCAGAGACCTGCGGCCCGCTGATCCATGACAAGGACAACTCGGTCTTCGTCGCGGTGCAGCACCCGGGTGAAGGCGGCAGTTTCGCCAGCCCTACCTCGCTGTTCCCGGACTTCGTGAAGAACGCAGGAGGAGCCGGCAAGGGCGAGTTCTACGGCCCGCGCCCATCGGTCGTCCAGGTCTTCAAAGAAGAGCCGAAGCCGGGCAAAGGCAACGGCAAGGGCAAGGGTCACGACAAGGGCAAGGGTCACGACAAATAAGTCGGACTAGCCTGCACTGCAAGGGCGTCGGCAGGATCCTCTCCGGGATCAGGCCGGCGCCCTTTGCCGTTCCAAATCGGTTGACCGGCAGGTCAAGGCATAGACTTGGATCATTGCCTTCAGCTTTGGAATCTAAGGAGTCATGCGGCGTGGGAATGCAGCAACCTGGCGAGCAACGCGCCATCACTACGGCTCGCCATGTGCTCTCCGCCCTGATCAGTGCCGGGATCAGGGATCTGGTGATTTCTCCCGGTTCGCGCAGCGCGCCCTTGGCCTATGCTGCAGCCGAGGCAGAAGCCGCGGGGATCCTGGATATCCATGTGCGCATCGACGAACGCTCCGCGGCCTTCATGGCACTGGGCCTCGCCCAAAGCACCATGCGGCCGGTCGCCCTCGCCGCCACCAGCGGCTCGGCCATCGGGCAAATGCTGCCGGCAGTCATGGAAGCCAACCACACCGCGACACCACTTCTGGTCCTTTCTGCCGACCGTCCCGATGAACTGCACGGCACCGGAGCTAGCCAGAGCACGCGCCAGAAAACCCTCTTTGGCGAGCACGTTCGCCTGGCCGCCAATGTTCCCGCTGGGACAGATCCGCAACACGAGGTCCAACGCGCATTACTGGCCTTGGCCGGTGACCAGCACACTGCCGCAGGACCGGTCCAATTGAATCTGCAGTTCCGGGATCCGCTCACCCCCGCACAGGACGAGAGGATCGAGAGCCAAAGCTGGACGGCAGTTGAGCCGGGGCAGTGGCAGGCACACGACCAGCTGGACAGGGCGAGCTTGCCGGTCCAGCAGCTGGAGCCACGCCGGAGCGTTGTCATCGCCGGGCATGGCGCCGGAGAAGAGGCGCAACGTTTCGCCCAGGCTTTGGAGCTGCCATTATTTGCCGAACCATCTTCTAACGCACGGTTCTCGGCCAATGCCATTGGCCACTATCGTCCGCTGATCGCGGCAGGCATGGACCGCGTTGAACGAGTGGTGCTCTTTGGCCGTCCGACGTTGAGCCGCCCGGTGGGCCAGCTCCTGGCCAACCCGGCGATCGAATCGGTGATTTGGCAGCCTGCGCCAGCGGCCTGGTATGAAGCGGGACGGCGCCGCGAGACCCCGGTCAGCTCGTGGAGCGAATTGCAGGAGTTCGCCGGAACCGGCGCAAAGGGGTGGCTGGAAGCATGGCAGCAGCTTGATGCCCAAGCTTTGGCAGTGCGGCAACGCCTAAGCCGCGAATCGCTGATTAACGGGGTAGATGTTGCCGAAGCTATTTGGGATCACGCGCCGGAAGTCCTGCTGCTGGGCTCATCCAACATCGTTCGCGACTTCGACCTGGCCGCGTGGCCGGAGGCTGAACGAAGCATCACCGCCTACGCGAATCGTGGCCTTGCCGGAATTGATGGAACCGTCGCTACCGCCTTGGGCCTCGCCCAGGGAAGCAAAAAGCGGACGCTTGCGGTGATGGGAGATATTACCTTCGCCCATGACGCCAGCTCGCTGTCCTGGACCCCCGGCGAAGAGCAGCCAATGGTGGATATCGTGGTCTACAACGACGGGGGAGGAGCAATCTTCTCCACCCTGGAGCACGGTGCCGTGGACGCCTCGGGCCGCTACGCCAATGCGGTGGAACGGCTCTTTGCCACACCGCAGCAGCTGAGCCTGCCTGCGCTCGCCGAAGCCTATGGCTGGCAGTACGCCAGGGCCGCAAGCAAGGAAGAGCTCAGCGCCGTCTTGGCTTCAACGCAGCCGGCGAACCTGCGCCTGATCGAAGTGCCTGCATCGCGGAGCAGCCTGCGCGCCGAGAATCTTGAATTAAATCAACAGATCGGGCAGCTAGCCTGGCCAGACCTATAGGGAAAAAGAAATTCCCCTGCGTCGACCATCGGCAACGATGGGCAACGCAGGGGAATTTTTGCAGTTGAACTCAGATATCCACGTGCGTGGGATCGAGCACGCGACGCAGGAAGTCCTGGGTACGTGGCTGCTGCGGATTGCCAATGACATCCACGGCCTTGCCTTCTTCCACCACGACGCCACCGTCCATGAAGAACACGCGGTCAGCAACTTCCTTGGCGAAAGCCATCTCGTGGGTAACCACCAGCATGGTCATGCCCGCTTGGGCCAGATTCTTCATAATGGACAGGACCTCGCCAACAGTCTCTGGGTCCAAGGCACTGGTTGGCTCGTCGAAGAGCATCAAGGATGGTTCCATGGATAGCGCCCGGGCGATGGCCACGCGCTGCTGCTGGCCACCGGAAAGCTGGTCAGGGTAGCGATCGCCGAAGTCGCCCAAGCCTACGCGTTCCAAGTGGCTTTGCGCGATTCGCACCGCATCGGCTTTCTTGCGCTTGAGCACCTTGATGGGGGATACCGTGCAGTTCTCCATCACGGTCAGGTGGGGGAAGAGATTGAACTGCTGGAAGACCATGCCTACCTGCTGGCGCATCTTGTCCAGGTTTACCTCTGGGTCTGTGACGTTGAAGCCACCGACCATAATGGTTCCCCCGTTTGGCTGCTCCAACAAATTCACGCAACGCAACAACGTTGACTTTCCGGAGCCGGATGGACCGATCAGGCAGACAACCTCGCCGGGAGCAACATTCAAATCGATGCCCTTGAGCACCTCATTGCTGCCGTAGGACTTGCGCAGTCCGGTGATATCCACGCCCGCGGCATGAGCCGAAAGTTCACTAGTTCCAGTTGACATTTTCCACTGCCTTTCTAGCGCTTGGTCTTCGTAGTGCGGGATTCGAATTTACGGGCAACCAAACTCAACGGAATGGTAATGACAAGGTAGAACAGGCCCGCAACAACCAGCGGGGTGATGCCTGCGTCCAACTGCGTAATGCCGTCGCGACCGAATTTGGTCATTTCGTATTGGGCAATCGTTGCACCGAGAATAAACGCCAGCGAAGTGTCCTTGGTGAGCAGGATGATCTCGTTGGTCATTGGTGGAAGCACGATTCTGAATGCCTGCGGGATGACGATCGTGACCATGGCACGCCACGCTGGCATGCCCAGCGAACGAGCAGCCTCGGTCTGTCCCTTAGGCACAGCCTGAAGACCAGCACGCAGGGTTTCCGCGATGTATGCAGCGGAGACCAGCCCCAGTGCACACATGACGTTGACCGACTGAGGCCATTGGGTGCCGAATGCCTGTGGCAAACCGATGCCAAATGCCAAAAGGACAAGAATGGCGGGGATACCGCGGAAGAATTCGATGAACGCGGTGGCGAACCACCGGTAGGGCGCGAAGCTTGCCATCTTCATCAACGCCAGCAAGAGACCTAAGGCTAAGCCGAAGGCGAAGGAAATGATGGTGTAGAAGATGGTGTTCTTCAAGCCAACCAGGATCATGTCTGGGAACATCGGTCCGAGTTTGTCGAAGGAGAAGAAAGCGTAGGACGCTTTCTTCCAGTCCACAAGCGCAGCTAGGGCGATGATGATGACAAAGAAGAGCGCAATCTGAATGGTTTTGCTCATCCGGGCGCGCTGACTGGTAGTCATTGCCATTGGTTTGTACCTCTCGTAAAGGTAGCGGGGGTTCGGGAAGCAAAAATGCCAGACGGCAAAATTTGCGTGCCGAACCCCCGCTCGGTAGATCTATCCATGTTCAGCTGAAAATTACTTTTCGCCGAACCACTTCACGGTCAGTTCTTCCATGGTTCCTGCATCGGTCAATCGCTTCAACGTGCCATTGACCAGTTCCAGGGTGTCTGCATTGTCCTTGGGGACTGCGATACCGAGCTGTTCACCGGTCTTGAAGTTGGCGACCGCCTTGAAATCAGGCTCGTCCTTCACTGCGTAACCGAGCACCGACTGGTTGCCCAATACGGCTTCCACCTGGTTTGCCAGCAATGCCTGGGTCTGCAGACCAGCATCTTCGAAGCCGACTAATTGCTCGAGGCCCTGCTCCTTGCCGTACTTTTCACCAGTCGTAGCCTGCTGGACGCCAACCTTCTTGTCCTTGGCGGTTTCGAGATCGGTGATGCCCGAGCCGTTCTTAGCGATCAAGACCAAGTCGTCATCCATGTAAGGAGTAGAGAAATTCATCTTCTCCTTGCGCGCATCGGTGATGGAGATCGATGAGATGGCAATATCGCACTTCGTGTTGAACAGACCAGATTCAATGGAATCGAAGCTGTCGTCGATGATGTTCAGATCGAGCTTGGCATCCTTGGCGATTTCCGCGGCGACGTCCATATCGAAGCCAACAATCTCGTCGCCTCTCTTGAATTCAAATGGCTCGTAGGGGATATCCGAGCATACTGTCAGCTTGCCCTCGTTGAGTGGGAAGGCTGCTCCCTCCGACTCTGAGCTGGAGCCGCTATCGGAACCGCAGGCGGTCATAGCTAGAAGTGCTACGGAACTGAGCGCGATGGCAGCGGCGAATTTTTTCCTGGGGCTACGCATAGGATCAAAACCTACTTTCGGGTTATTGCGAGTGGATCACTGCGATGTCCCAATCATAACCGCGCTAACACCAGCACGAGACGCACTTCACACAAGTGTCGTTTAGGGTAAGGAAAATTTACGCTAGTGAAACATAACCCCGAAACAATAGCCCGTCCACTTTGGCAATGAGCTTATTCGGCTCCGAGGGCTTGGCGCATGGGGCGCATCTTCGCCCATGATTCGGCTAGTTCATCCTCGGGCACCGAGCCCGGAACGATGCCGCAGCCCGCGTACAGGCGCATCAGCTTTTCGTCTTCCAGGATTCCGCCACGCAGCGCGATGCCGAATTCGCCATCGCCACGGCTGTCAACCCAGCCCACGGGGCCGGCATACGGTCCCCGGTCCATGCCTTCCAGCTCGCGCAAGAGCACGCCAGCCTTCTTGGTCGGCGTGCCGCACACTGCAGCGGTCGGATGGAAAATCTCGGCAACATCCAGAGCGGTAGGCAGAACCCCGGCGGCATCGGCGCGCAACTGGGCGCGTACGTCGCTGGCCAAATGCCAAACATTGGGAAGCTGCAGAATAAAAGGTTCTTCCGGCGCGCTCATGCCGTGCGAAATGGGATTCAGGGAAGCCGTGAGCGAATCTATGGCCAGCTGGTGCTCGTTGCGCTGCTTCGGATCTTCAAAGAGGTTGCGGTGCGCGAATCCGGGGTCCTCGGCGCCAGCAGCCGCTCGGTCCAGTGTCCCAGCTAATACGCGGGCCTCGGCCAAGCCGTCGGTAACGCGCACCAGCATCTCCGGGGTAGCGCCTACCAGGCCGTCAACTGAATAGGTCCAGCAATTGCCATAGTGCTCGGTCAGCGCATCGACCACGCGGGCAAGATTGATCGGGGTGGAACTGTGCGCCAACACGTCGCGGGCCAGCACCAGCTTGGAAATTCCGCGTTCCTCGAAACGGCCCAGCGCCTGATCCACGGCATCAAGATAGGAACCGGCGGTCAGCTGTCCGCTGGTCAGTTCAATGCTGCCCGGTTCGCCCGCCGGCAGCGACGCATCGGCCATCGCGGCTTCGGCGCGGGCCAAGGCCTGCTGGTAGGTCAGCCCGTCGAGTTCCTCTGCGCTGCCGGTGATGGTAATCCAGGACTTTTCCTCATCGCGGCCAATCACCAGCTGCGGGATCACCATGCGCGATTCGAAGACGCTGGTGAAGGAGAACGCAAAAGAACCGAAGGAAACCAGGCCGCTGCCGGGGCGGGCGATCGGGTCAATGATCTGTGCCTGTTCGATGACCTGTGCAAGCCAGGCGCGGGCACGTGCAAAGCGCTCTTCGCCGTGGGTGTGCAAGCGGGCCGCGGTGCCAAAGCCAACCAGACCGTGGCCGTTGCGGGTCCAGACCAAGCTTCGGTGACGCAATGAGTCGGCAACTAGTGTTTCGGGGGCATCAAGGTATTCAAAGGTGATGCTGGTGAGAACAGGAGCCGACGGCTGATGAGCACTGGCGCTAAGAACGGGCGAATCTGCAGACATGATAAGGCTAAGCCTACCGCGCAATGCCGGGGGAAAAGGCTTGCGGGTGTCCGTGGTCACCCCTGTGAGATCGGCCGGGTCTGGTGAGAAGTGCCGGGGGAACCCGGTAAACTCTAAAACGACCTCCTAGGTCGCTGGTACCAGACCGGTATGCCCGGTCTGGCCATGCCAGCAATGTGCAGTGGAAAGCATCGGCTAGAGTGAAGAGATGTTTGCGTGCATCTTGCAGGCAGATTGCCTTCGCATACCGCGATGGCCAACCCGATGAAAGATAAGTAAGCCGTAGAACAGTGACTGATTCGAAGAGCAACTGGACCGCAGCCGGACACGACGTGTCCGACTCGATTGAGCTGAATCCTGAAACCGCTGCATTAGCTGCGGCCATCAATCTTCCCTCGGGCTTCGCTTTGCTGGCCGAGGACCCGGACTTCGGTCCGGCTATTTCCATCGGCATGGCAAAGGTGGAGAAGCTGCTGCGCGACGCGCTGGCCAACTCCGACCCCTTGATCGACGCATCCAGCCGCCACCTCGTTGAGGCCGGAGGCAAGCGAGTGCGTCCCCTGCTGGTGCTGCTGACTTCCCTGCTGGGCGACGGCGTGAATGACGATGTCATCAAGGCCGCTGCCGTCGTGGAACTCACCCACCTGGCAACCCTGTACCACGATGACGTCATGGACTCTGCTCCAATGCGCCGCGGTGCACCAACTGCTCACGAGGTGTGGGGCAACTCGGTGGCGATTCTCGCCGGCGACCTGATCTTCGCCCGTGCTTCGGTCTTCGGATCCGAGCTGGGCCCAGAAGCAGTCATGTGGCAGTCGCGCACCTTCGAGCGCTTGTGCCTCGGACAGCTGCATGAATCCATCGGCCCGCGCGAGGGCGACGATGCCATCGAGCACCACATCCAGGTAATCAGCGACAAGACCGCGTCGCTGCTCTCCACTTCCGGAGCCTTCGGCGCCCGTTTCGGTGGCGCCCCGCAGTACATTGAGGTACTGCGCGAGTATGGCGAAAAGGTTGGCGTTGCCTTCCAGGTCGCCGATGACGTGATCGACTTGGCATCCACGGAAGCCGACTCGGGCAAGACTCCGGGCACCGATTTGCGTGAAGGCGTGCCGACTCTGCCAATTCTGCTGCTGCGCCAGGCAGCAGCCGAGGGCGACGCGCAAGCGCAGCAGGCTGTCGAACTGGTTGATGCGGATCTGGCCACCGATGAAGCACTGGCGGCCGCTGTGGAAGCTGTCACCGCGCACCAGGCAATCCATGATGCATGGAAGGCCGCACGCCAGTGGGCCGATGACGCGATTGCCGTCTTGGCTCCACTGCCTGAGGGCACCGTGAAGCAGGCGCTGATTTCCTTCGCGGATGCGGTTGTTACCCGCGAAGCCTAGGCAAGCTTGAACAAGCAAAACCCCGGAAGACTGCAAAGGTCTTCCGGGGTTCTGTTTTGCCCGCGGCTGCTGCTAGATCCCTGCTAGAGCTGGTCGTTGCAGTTCTGCCCGTCGTCGGTCGACGCTTTACTCCCAGGGCGATTCTTGCTGGCGATGAAGAATCTGACGGCGAGAATGACCAGGCCGATGGCCACAAGCGCCGGGATGATGTAGAAAATAATCAGTTCGTAGGTATTCGGGACCAGGGGATTCATCTCTTCATCTTATGAAGGTCCTGACAGATGCAGTACCACCTCAGTGACGATATTTCTGTAGACCGGGAGCATGGCCGTAGTGCTGAGCGGAAAATGCCTGAGGTCTCCCATAAGTGGCAAGCAGGCCCCGGCAACGAATTCTCGTTTCCGTGGCCCGCTCGCGCCAACGTCATGCACTCGTGCTTATCGGACGATGTCCTCCGGGGCCAGAGGCTGCGGATGCTCGGGGGAAAAGAGCGCTTGGCGCAGCTGCTGCGCTTTACCGGCCCGATCCTGGATCGATACCCGGTGGCGCAGCTGCCGATAGAGCTCGTCATCGGCGTAGCGTGGGAAAACGTGCTGATGGTAATGCCAAACATGCTGATTGCCCGCAGGCTCATTATGCTGCCGAGTGCTCGTGCCCTCGGGATTCCAGGCGAGCTTCATCGCCAGGGCAACGCGCTTGGTTTCCCGCATGATCGCGGCACCGGTCTGCTCATCCAGATCGTAGAGCGCTTCCAGATGCGCGGTCGGAATGATCATCACGTGCCCGCCGTAATTACCGAACCCATCACAAGCCATGATTGCTGCCACCAGATCTGTCTGGTAGATCAGATCCGTGGGCGCGCACAAGTTGTCCTGGCTGAAAGGCTGGTCGTTGACCAGCTCGCAGAAGGGACACTGGTAGTTGGCTGGTTCATGGGAACGGTGGAGCACTAGTCCTCCAATTCGGCGGCCAGCTCTTCAAACACCCAGGTGTACATGTCCAGGGTGAACTCGCTGAAGGTGCCTTCCTCGCTGGTCCATTTTCCCTTGGCATTGCTGCGGCGGTAGACGATTGGATCCGGAACATCGAGCTGGGATGCCTTGAAGCCCCACACGAACTTCTCTTCCTCGTCTTCCAGGAACAGGAGGTAGCCGTCTTCGATTTCCAGTTCTTCAGGGTCGAAGAAGTAGTGGTAGGCCTCCATGAAATCCTCATTGTTGCCCAGAGCACGATAGAACTCTTCAAGGACAAATGGAATTGAGACCTCGGACTGCGCCAGCCCTTCGCGCAATTCTTCGGCGCTCAAGCCATCGGCTTCGTTCCACTGGTCTTCCAAGTACTTGGGAACCAGGGAACAGAACTTCTCTAGAAACATGTCTGCCATGTCTTTATCCTATCGAGATTAGCCCAGCTCAAGGGCACTCAACGCGATCCAGAGCTGGACTCGGTCGCTAGTCACATTCGGGTCGTAGCCTGAGAGATCTGAAATTTGCTGGATCCGGTAGCGCACTGTGTTGCGATGCAGGCCCAAGGACTCGGCCACGGCCCCCACCGAGCCATCGCGGTTGAGGTATTCACGCAAGGTCAGCAATAGGTCGGAATCGTGGGAGGCGTCGAATTCCTGCAACGGTCCCAGGGCTTCGATGGCCAAATCCTGCAGCGGAACATCGTGGGCGGCGAGCAGGAGCGAGGTGAGGGAAAGCTTGGTGGGTTCGTTGACACGTTCTCCGTGGCGCAGGGACTCCAGGGCCTCGAAGTAGCTCCAGCGGATGCCGGTGGTATTCGGGTAGCGCCCGCCGTAGCCCACCCGAGCCGGAAGGCCGGCCGCGAGCAGATACTCGTCGAGGTGCTTGATGGACAGCTGCAGTTTGCTGTGCGCGACAATGATCGCCAAGCGGCCATCTATGATGGCTGAGACCTGCGAGGACAGATCGGCGGGCAGCGGCAGGGTTTGCAAGCGCTCGACCTGTGCTGGAGCCTGCACCAGGATGACCGAGTGCTCACGCTGGGTATTCAAGCCGAGTGCCGCCAGCCGGCCAGCGGCATCGGCGCCAACCAGGGCTCCAGTGGCGAGGTCCTCCAGCACCTGGCCGTTGGCCTGGCGCTGCGAGGCGCGCAGACGGGATTTATTAGCCAGTTCCAGCCCGATCAGCGACTGCGCGTAATCGACCACTGGATGGTGGACATAGGGTTCTGCAATATGCAGGGTGCACTTATCACGCAGACCCGTGGCCACCGGACGTTCATTCCAGGAACGTGCAGGATCATGGTAGCCGCTGATCACTTCGCCGTGCAGGGTCAGCGCTACCTGGGTGCCGAGCATTCGCTCGAGTTCCTCGAGCATGCTGTCCAGATCCGAGGAAAGCAGTGTCTGGGCCAGCTTCTGGTGGGATTTCAGCAGGCTTTCAACACGCTTGAGGTGGTCGGAATTCAGTGCTTCGGCGATCAGCCGGGTAATTGCGGCAAAGGGTATCTGATAGGGCACCTCGAAGACCGGAAGCCCTACTTCGCGGGCGGCTTCAACGGTCGCTTGCGGGACTGAGGCGTGTTCCAGGCCTGTGCCGAAACCCAGGGCTACGGCATCGTTGGCCGCAAGGACTTTGACGAACTGCCGCTGTGCGGCCTTGGTCTTCTGGCGCACCCCGGTGGTCAACACGATTTCTCGCCCGGTGAGGAACTGCGACGGGTCAAGCAGCTCGGTCACCGCACCCCAGGTGATGACCATGCCATCGCGATGAGTGTGTTCAGTCAGCGGTCGAAGGTCGAGCTCGTCATGTTCCAGAAGACCGCGTAAACTAATTGCCATGTAGCCATTCTAGAGGGATGGCGAAAAGTTCCCGATTCAGCAAATTGCTCAAAATATGGACACGCGACCTCGAAAAATGACCACAATGTGAAAATTTTGCAGTAGCTTAGACACATGAGCACTCCATCTTCATCACAGGGCGCTCCACTCGCAACCGAGAAGCGTGAAACTTTCAGCTCCCGAAAGTTGTTCATCCTTTCAGCGATTGGTTCGGCCGTTGGTCTGGGAAACATCTGGCGTTTCCCTTACGTCGCCTACGAAAACGGCGGCGGCGCATTCTTGATCCCATATCTGGTCGCAATTCTCTGCGCCGGCATTCCGTTGCTGTTCCTCGACTACTCCATCGGCCACCGCTACCGCGGCTCTGCTCCGCTGGCATACCGCCGGGCCAACCGCAAGGCCGAGGCCCTGGGCTGGTGGCAGGTGCTGGTCTGCTTCATCATCGCCATCTACTACGCGGCCATCATTGCGTGGGCCGCGATGTACTGCTGGTTCTCGGTCACCAAGGCGTGGGATAAGAACCCGGACGGGGCTGCCGGATTCTTCATGGGCGACTTCCTGCAGGTCGCGGACGATGTCACCGTCGGGTTCGACTTCGTCGGCAGCGTCTTCTTCCCGATGCTGTGCGTTTGGCTGATCGCCATCGTGATCATGGTTGCCGGCGTGAACAAGGGCATTTCGCGGGCCAACGCGATCTTCATGCCTTTGCTGATCGTGATGTTCCTGATCCTCGTTATCCAGTCGGTCTTCCTGCCAGGTGCTGTGGACGGCTTGAATACCTTCTTCACGCCGAACTTCGAGGCGCTGTCGAATCCTTCGGTGTGGGCAGCGGCATTCGGCCATATCTTCTTCTCGCTGTCGGTGGCCTTCGGCATCATGGTGACCTACTCGTCCTACATGAAGCGCAAGAGCGACCTCACCGGTTCGGGCTACGTTGTAGCTTTCGCCAACTCCAGCTTCGAGCTGCTCGCCGGCATCGGCGTCTTCGCGGCCCTGGGATTCATGGCGTACAACGCCGGCAGCTCCGTCGACGAAGTGGCAACCAGCGGAATCGGCCTGGCCTTCATCGCCTTCCCGACCATCGTTTCGCAGGCTCCCTTGGGCGGCGTCATCGGCGTGCTGTTCTTCGGTTCGCTGGTCTTTGCCGGCATTACCTCGTTGATCTCGATTCTCGAGGTGATTGTTGCGGCCTTCCAGGACAAGCTGGGCTGGAAGCGCCAGTCGGCCACCCTGGTTGTTGTCGTTCCAGTGGCATTGATCTCCATGATCTTGTTCCCAACCACCACTGGATTGTATTTGCTGGACACCATGGATGCGTTCGTGAACCAGTTCGGCATCCTCGCTTGCGCACTGGTGATCGTGATCGTCTTCGGTGCAGGCCTGGGCATGCTGCCTAAGCTGGCCAAGCACTTGAACCGCCACAGCTCCATCAAGCTGGGTACCGGCTGGATGGTCCTGGTCGGCGGCGTGGGCCCAGCTGTCTTGGGCTACATGCTGATCAATGAAATCCAGACCAAGCTTGCAACTCCCTATGAGGACTACCCTGTTTGGTTCCTCGGGATCTTCGGTTGGGGCATGGCCGGGGCATTGATTGTCGGCGCGGTCCTGCTGTCCCTGGTCCCTTGGAGCAAGAACTCCAAGAAAAACGACCCCGAGTTCGATCAGCATCGTGCGAACGTCGAGGCAGAAGAAGTCCCTGAAGTGTCCAGGAAGGAATACTAGCCATGAGTCCTATCGCGATTGTCTTCATGATTATCTCCATGCTGACCATTTGGGGAGGCCTGGCCATCGCCTTGATCAGCCTGAATCGCCATCCTGAAAAGCACGATGACGATGTGATCGAGCCTGCTGGCTCGGCAGGCAATTAGAACCTGTAGACTGCATCAAGATTGAAGGCCTCTTCGCTTCAAGTTCCGGCTTGAAGCGAAGAGGCCTTTTCCTGTGCAGATGCACTATGCGACACGAAATGTGTTGTGCCGATCCGCGTAGTGGCTTGGAGCTCAGGAGAATACTCTCTAGTTATAGAGAAAACTGGGCCAGAGAGCTCACTCATAAGTTCTGGAAGGACAAGCACATGGACGTTACCTACCGCATTGAACAGAAGCGCAAGATCAATGGTCCGTTCCCCGGCCCGAAGTCGCAGGAACTGGCCGCACGCCGAGCCAAGGCAGTTGCTGCCGGTGTAGCTTCCAGCCTGCCTGTGTACGCGGCCGAGGTTGATGGCGGCATCATTGTCGATGTCGATGGCAACCAGCTCATCGACCTGGGCTCCGGCATCGCCGTCACGACCATTGGCGCCTCGAATCAGGCAGTAGCCAAAGCCGTCGCCGAACAGGCCGCGCGCTTCACCCACACCTGCTTCATGGTCGCTCCGTACGAGAACTACATCGAGCTGGCCGAGAAGCTGGCTGCCATCACTCCGGGCAACTTCGAGAAGCGTGCAGTCTTCTTCAACTCGGGTGCCGAAGCGGTCGAGAACGCCATCAAGGTAGCCCGCATTGCTACCGGCCGCCAGGCAGTCGTCGCCTTCGACCACGCCTACCACGGCCGCACCAACCTCACCATGGGCTTGACCGCCAAGGCCGCCCCATACAAGCGCGGCTTCGGCCCACTGGCACCGGAGATCTACCGCATGCCAATGAGCTACCCATACCGCGAAGAGAACCCGAACATCTCCGGCAAGGAAGCAGCCGAGCGCGCGATCCTGGCCATGGAAAAGCAGATCGGCGGCGACCAGATCGCTGCGATCATCATCGAGCCGATCCAGGGCGAGGGCGGCTTCATCGTTCCGGCCACCGGCTTCCTGCCGCGCATCGCCGAATGGGCCAAGGAAAACGGCATTGTCTTCGTCGCTGACGAAGTCCAGGCAGGCTTCGCACGCTCCGGTGCCTGGTTCGCCTCGGACATCGAAGGCATTGAACCAGACATCATCACCCTGGCCAAGGGCATCGCCGGCGGCATGCCGCTGTCTGGCATTATCGGCCGTGCCGACCTGCTGGACTCGGTGCACGGTGGCGGCCTGGGCGGCACCTACGGCGGCAACCCGGTTGCTGTGGCCGCGGCTCTGGAATCCATCAAGTTCATGGAAGAGCAGGACTTGGCGGGCCGCGCCCGCGAGATCGAAGAGAAGTTCTTCACCCGCTTCGGTGCGCTGCAGAAGGACATCAGGGAACTGGGCGACATCCGTGGCCGTGGCGGCATGGTTGCAATGGAATTCGTCAAGGCTGGTGGCAAGGAGCCGGACGCCGAGTTGACCAAGGCCATCGCAGCCGAATGCCTGGCCCAGGGCGTCTTGATCCTCACCTGCGGCACCTACGGCAACGTGGTTCGCCTCTTGCCTCCGCTGGTGATCGGCGACGAGCTGCTCGAAGATGCGTTCAATGTACTGGAAGACGCAATCCGCAACGCTGTTGCCTAGGTAGCTCAAAACTGGCCCTAAACGGCGAATGCCTCGAACCTCCTACGGGAGATTCGAGGCATCCGCTGTATCGGCGGTGACTGCTACCGGGCGTTCAGACCAGCTTTTTCGGTTCGGGCATGGAGCCAATGCGTGGAATTCGCATCATATCCACGAGCACGAAGAGCACCGCAACCCATACCAAGGCGAAACCAACCCAGCGTTCGAATGGCATGTGCTCGCCAAAGACCAGCAGGCCCAGGATGAACTGCAAGAGCGGGGCGAGGAATTGCAATGAGCCCAGGGTGCTCAAAGGCAGGCGGCGAGCCGCACCCCCGAAGAGCAAGAGCGGAACGGCAGTGATGATGCCGCTCGCTGCCAAAAGCGAGAGGCCAGGAACATCAGCCGAGAACAGCGCAGACTTCCCGTCAGCGGCCAGCCAGACCAGATAGCCGATGGCCAACGGGGTCAGCCAGACGGTTTCAATGGTCAAGGACCCCAGTGCAGTTCCGCTTTGGCCCACTTTGTTCTTCACCAGGCCATAGAAGCCAAAGGAGAAAGCCAAACCGAGGGAAATCCAAGGGACCTGTCCCAAGCCGATCGTCAAGACGAGTACAGCAACGGTGGCTATGGCAACAGCGATCCATTGCAGCCGACGCAATTTTTCTTTCAGGACGACGACACCCAGAAGGATTGCCACAATTGGGTTGATGAAGTAGCCCAGCGAGGCTTCCAGCACATGTCCGGTCAAGACCGCCAGTGCATAGAGAGTCCAGTTAGCTGCAATCAGAACACTAGCCAGTCCCAACTGCCAGATGGTCTTGGAATCCTTGAACATCGCAAGGAACTGCTTGACCTGGCGCGTGAACGCCAGCAGCAGCAGGCAGAAAACCAGCGAGAAGATCACGCGAACGCCAACGAATTCGAAGGCCGAGATGTCAGGCAGCAATAGGAAGTAAGCCGGGAGCATGCCCCAAATCAGGTACGCAGCGGTACCTTGGATCAGTCCGTAGCTATGTTCTGAACGGATCGGTTTAGCGGTACTTACGGACATGCAGGGCGCACACTTTCAGAAACAAAATGGATCAAGGGAGCGGCCCACCGGGAAATAAGTTGTGGAACCGCATCTTAAAACTACAACGTTCCCGCCGTCTGGATATTCCCCTGGGCCGGCGGTGACTGCCATTCCACACGGCACTGTGATATTTTCACCGGAACATAAATGGAATTCCAGTCGTTGACTAGACTAGAGAACACCAACTTGGTTTGCTTCATTGAGGGAGTGCATCGCCGTGCATGGACATAACAACGGACTTAAAACCGCCTTTTTGATGGGCGGAATGTTTGCCCTGCTGCTGGCCATTGGCTCGCTGATATCCGCGGGCACCGGCCGTTCAATGTTCATTTGGATATTTGCCTTGATCGGCCTCGGAACTACTGCCTACAGCTATTGGAATAGCGACAAGCTGGCTCTGCGCTCGATGCACGCCTACCCGGTCAGCGAAGCGGAACAGCCGGGAATGTACCGAATCGTGCGTGAGCTGTCGATGAACGCGCAGCAACCGATGCCGCGACTGTACGTTTCGCCAACCACTTCGCCGAACGCCTTTGCCACCGGCCGCAACCCGCAGAATTCGGCGGTGTGCTGCACCGAAGGCATCCTGCAGTTGCTGAACGAACGCGAATTGCGCGGGGTGCTGGGCCACGAGCTGATGCATGTCTACAACCGGGACATCCTCACTTCTTCGGTCGCCGCCGCGGTTGCGGGCGTCATCACGTCCGTTGCCCAGTTCCTGATGTTCTTCGGCGGCGGCAACAGCAATGACAACCGCGGGGTGAATCCGATCGCCTTGATTGCCCTTTCCCTGCTGGCGCCACTGGCAGCGTCGATCATCCAGATGGCCGTGAGCCGCACCCGCGAATATGATGCAGACGAGGACGGAGCCAAGCTGACCAATGATCCGCTGGCTTTGGCGAGCGCGCTTCGGAAACTGGAATCGGGGATTACGCAGGCTCCGCTGGCTTCCAATGACCAGAAGCTGGTCAACAGCTCGCACCTGATGATCGCCAATCCATTCGGCTCGCGCCTCAAGCGCATGTTCTCCACTCACCCGCCAATGGCGGATCGCATCGCACGGCTTGAAGCGATGGCTGGCGGACGCGGATACTAAGTGCAAAGCAGCTCCTGGGCTTAAGACCGCATCTCATATGGAGATGCGGCCTTTAGCTTGTTTTTCGGCCTTTACCGTTGAACTGATAGCTATCTGCCCTCCTACTAAAGGATGAGGTGAAGATCTTCGTCTTCCCTAGTCAACCGAAGATAGGCTGACCGTAGCGGCACCGAAGAGAAGGCTCTCTGCCGTCTGATGATGGAGCAAGGAGCAAGGATGCGAGACGACGACGCGGCACTTCTGCCCAGGCTTGGGGATGCCATAGCCGGTCAACTGGCCACCGGAACGGTCAAAGGATTGGCTTGCCTGCTTGCGGCCTGGATTTGTTCATCATGGATTGCCCTCGACACTGCTTTCGGCACATTCGCTATCGCGCTGGCGATCTCGTATCTCCTCTCGGAAATCCTCGGCGCCATCATCGTTCGACCGATTGTCCTGAAAGCACGCCGTCCCGACCCCGGGGGAGTGCTGTACCTCGTCCTTCCATTCGTGGTGTCCATCGTGGTCAGCTTTGCTGCGTCCTATGCGGTTACCAGCTCATTGCGTGACAGCAGTTTTGTGACAGTGCTCGTTGCCGCATGCAACGCCGCTGAGATCCTCTGGATCGAACCATGGGTGCCGGGCCCTTCGCCGGAAGAGATGGCCGCGAAGTTCAATGAATTCAAAGCCATGACCAAGGACCACTTCGCTGATGATGTGGCCGAGGTCAAGCGGCGGGCCAGGGAAAGGACTCGCGAACAGTACTACGCGAAGAAAGCCCGCGAAGAAGCCAAGAGGCTGAAGAGTCACAAGCGCGACGAGGATCAGCGCTGATCCTTCCCGGGTCCATGATCCAGTGGTGCGCAGAATGGCAGCGAGGGCTGTTTCCCATGGTGAATGGGAAACAGCCCTCGCTGTGTATCACGTGATTTCTAACGCTGGGTCAGTCCTAGCGGAAGTTCACGAACTGCAGATCCGCTTCTTCGAAGTCGCGCAGCAGAGCCATGGTGGCCTGCAGGTCATCGCGGGACTTGGAAGAGACGCGCAGCTCGTCACCCTGAATGGTTGACTTGATGCCCTTAGGCGCCTCATCGCGAATCAGCTTGTTGATCTTCTTGGCGACATCCTGGGCAATGCCCTCCTTGATGCTTGCCTCGATGCGGTATTCCTTGCCGGATGCAAATGGCTCGCCGGCATCCAATGACTTCAGGGAAATGCCGCGCTTGACCAGCTTGGACTGGAAAACATCCAGTACTGCGTTGACGCGCTCTTCCGAGTTGGCCTTCATCAGGATCTTCTCGCCGCTGAAATCAACTTCAGCGCCAACGCCCTTGAAGTCGTAGCGCTGGGCAATTTCCTTCTGGGCCTGGTTCATCGCGTTGGCGACTTCCTGGCTATCAACCTTGCTTACGACGTCGAATGTGGAATCACTAGCCATGTGAATACTCCTAGTTGAAACGGGTCTGATTCGCTTCATAGCCTACCGGTTTTGCCCCCTGGATTTGGGGTGTGATCAGGCTTACAGCAAAAATGCCCCTCTCGATTTCACAACATCGAAAAACTCCTGTAGAGTTATTTCTCGTTCCGACAAGAGCAAATGTTCTTGAAGCGAACGTACTCGGCAGATTACCCGAGTGGCCAAAGGGGGCTGACTGTAAATCAGCTGGCAACGCCTTCACTGGTTCGAATCCAGTATCTGCCACAAAATAACTCCCGGATCCCAGGATCCGGGAGTTTTTTGCATGCGGAAGGAATGCATGGCAACCCGGATCTTTCCTATTCCCGGTTCCGAACAAGATCACCTTTCTACGTATTTCAAATAAGGATCGGCTACCGTATAACCATGGCAACGAAAAATGTGAGCGAAGACGACTTCGCGAAGTTGATTGAAGACAACGACATCGTCCTCGTGGACTTCTGGGCTGACTGGTGCGGGCCGTGCAAGCAGTTTGCACCGGTTTACGACCAGACCTCGGACAAGTTCAGCGACGTCGTTTTTGCCAAGGTGGATACCGAAGCTGAGCAGGGCCTGGCACGTGCAGCTAACGTGACCTCGATTCCTACCATCATGGCGTTCCGCGAGCAGGTCCTCGTGTTCTCGCAGGCTGGTGCGTTGAACCAGACCCAGCTCGAAGATCTCGTCACCGCGGTCAAGGGCATTGACATGAGCGAAGTGCACAAGCAGATCGCCGAGGAAGCCGCGCAGGCTGATTCCTAAGAACCATTAGAGGCTTCGGGCTCCTTTACCTCCGCCGGTGATCCAGCGGTGCGTAACGGGGCCCGAAGCTTTGTTTTTTCTGCCCCGAAAGCACCAGCAAGCGCACTACGCGTTGACGGTGCGGGGCGTATGGCGCCAATAGCTCCAGCATCTGCCCATCGCTGATTCGGGAACCGGTAAGCACCTGGCCCACGAAATCAGCCAGATGGAAATCTCCCACCGAAATATGGTCACTGGATCCGTGGGAGCGCTGCAGGGTTTCGGCAATTGTCCAGGGACCAATGCCCGGCACCGAACCCAAGGCGGCTTCCAGAGTGCCCGGAGCCTTGGCGGTGGGCCGTGCATGGTCCACTGGCTTCTCTGCCCACCACTGCAAACTGCCGGTAACCTGCAGCAGGCGTGCCATGGTGTTAGCCCGCTGTCCTTCAACGCGCGCCTTTTGCCAGTCCCAGCGCCTCATTGAGGCTAGCTTTTGCGGTCCGGGGAAAATCATCAGGCCCTCGGGAGCCGGACCCGGAGCCCGCTGTCCCAGGTGGCGGATCAGCCAGCGCCAGGCATAATTCGCTTCAATCCCGGTCACCCGCTGTTCCAAGATCGCCCCGGCGGCGTGCTCAAAGATCCTGCCGGTGCTGGGCAGAACGAAGTCCGGATGCAACGAGCGGGTGCGTGCGATAATTTCGGGGAACTGCCCTTCTTTGATCCTCGCGTCGAAATCGCTCCAGTCATCGAGCGCCCCTAGAAGGTTCGGCGCTGAGCCGATGGCCCATTGGGCTCCGGGACCCCATGCTCGAAACGTTGCCGGGGCGGTGGGTGCGGGCTTGCTGATTTGCAGCGTGGCATCTCCGAACGGTGTTCCAAAGGCCAGCCATGCTTCGCTCTGGGACAGGCGGATGGTCGGATCGCCCAGTCCCCGGCGCAGGATTCCCAAAGTCTTGAGCAAGGACACGGGGCGGTGCGGATCGTAATCGGCGCTCAACGGCTTCTCCATGAATCGCATCCTATAGCCTCGTGCCTGCGGTAGCTTGCGGCAGGCTTGCCTAGCACTGATGAAAAGTGCCCGTCCACTGCGTGACGTTTCGCTACGTGCCGGAACGACATGTATGACAACCGCCGGTAAAGTTCTTGACATGAAGTATGCGTCCACAGTCCTAGATCTGATCGGCAATACCCCTTTGGTGAAGCTCAATCGAGTCACCGAGGGGATCAAAGCCACTGTATTGGTGAAGCTTGAATACTTGAATCCGGGTGGTTCCATCAAGGACCGCATCGCATTGAAGATGGTCGAGCGCGCCGAAGAATCCGGCCAGCTCAAGCCCGGCGGAACCATCGTGGAACCAACCAGCGGCAACACCGGTGTCGGCTTGGCCATGGTGGGCCAGCTCAAGGGCTACAACACCATCTTCGTCACCCCGGATAAGGTCGGCGAGGAAAAGCGCGACGTACTGCGCGCCTACGGTGCCAAGGTAGTAGTCACCCCAACCGCGGTGGCCCCGGATTCGCCTCAGTCCTACTACGGCGTATCGGACCGCCTGGTTACCGAGATCGACGGCGCCTACAAGCCCGACCAGTTCTCCAACCCGGCAGCACCCGACAGCCACTTCGAAACCACCGGACCGGAAATCTGGAACGACACCGACGGCAAGCTGACCCATGCGGTCATCAGCGCAGGAACCGGCGGCACCATCACCGGCACCGGACGCTACCTCAAGCAGGTTTCCGCCGGCCGCGCCTCGGGCCCGGTCAAGATCATTGCCGCTGACCCGGATGGCTCGGTCTACTCCGGTGGCACCGGACGCCCGTACTTCGTCGAGGGCGTCGGCGAAGACATGTGGCCAGGAAACTACGACCCCTCCGTGCCGGATGCCGTGGAACCAGTTACCGACGCTGAGGCCTTTGAAATGACCCGCCGGTTGGCCAAGGAAGAAGGCCTGCTGCTGGGCGGTTCTTCGGGCATGGCAGTGGTCGCCGCGCTGCGTGCAGCCAAGGACCTGGGCGAAGACGACGTAGTTGTCGTGATCGCCCCGGATGGCGGCCGCGGCTACCTGGCCAAGATCTTCAACGACCAGTGGATGCTGGACCAGGGCTTCACCACCGATGAATACTCCGCCTTGGACTTCATTGGCGCGGCACTTGCCAAGCAGGGCACCACCACGGTGGCCTCGGATACCACCCTGGCCGAAGCGGCCAAGGCACTGCGCGAGCAGGGCGATGACGCACTGGTCGTGTCCACGTCGCCGCTGCCAGCGCGTATCGGCGAGATCCGCGGTGTCATTGGCGCGGGGGACATCACCGACGCACTGCTGGCTGGCGCAGAACCAACCAGTACGCTGGCAGACCTGGGCGACCTGGCCAAGCCATTCATCGGCACCGCAGACACCCCGGAACATGCACAGGAAGTGCTCAAGAGCCACCCGGCCGTACTGCTGACCAAGGGCGGCGAAGTGATCGCCGCGGCTACCGCAGCCGACCTCTTGGCCTACTCCACCCGCTAGAGACAACACCTCAAAGGATTGATATCGATGACTGAAAACCATCAGGGAGCAAACACCCGCTTTGTCCATGCGGGCCAGGAATTCGAACCGGTCACCGGCGCGGTAGTTCCGCCGCTGCACTTCTCCTCGACCTACGCGCAGGACGGCATTGGCGGCCTGCGCAACGGCTACGAGTACGGCCGCGGCACCAACCCGACCCGCGACGCGCTGCAGGCGCAGCTGGCCGGCGCAGAATTCGGCACCCACGCCTTCTCCTTCAGCTCCGGCCTGGCCGCCGAGGATTCGCTGATCCGCGCGATCCTGCGTCCGGGCGATCACATTGTGCTGGGCAACGACGCCTACGGTGGAACCTTCCGCCTGATTGACCGTGTGCTGGGCGACTGGGGCATCGGCAACACCCCGGTGAACATGGCAGATGAAGCAGCCCTGGCTGCCGCTATCGAAAAGAACCAGGCCAAGCTGGTGTGGGTTGAGACCCCTTCGAACCCGATGATGACCATCACCGACATCGCCAAGGTCGCTGAAATCGCCCATGCTGCCGGCGCATTGCTGGTCGTGGACAACACCTTCGCCAGCCCATTCCTGCAGCAGCCGCTGACCCTTGGTGCTGACATCGTGGTCCACTCGACCACCAAGTACATCGGCGGCCACTCAGATGTGGTGGGCGGTGCAGTGATCGTCAAGGATGCGCAGCTGGCAGAAAAGATCGGCTTCATCCAGTTCGCCGTGGGCGCCGTCTCGGGCCCGATGGACGCTTTCTTGACCACCCGCGGCCTGAAGACCCTGGGCGTTCGCATGCGCGCCCACTCGGAGAACGCCGCACAGGTGGCCGGGTGGCTGCGTGAGCGCAGCGAAGTCGAGCGCGTGCTCTACCCGGGCTTCGAAGACCACCAGGGCCACGAGATTGCCAAGAAGCAGATGTCAGGCTTCGGCGGCATGGTGTCCGTCCAGTTCACCGGCGGAGAATCGGCGGCCCGCAAGATTGCCGAGAGCACCAAGCTATTCACCTTGGCAGAATCCCTGGGCGGCATCGAATCGCTGATGAACTACCCGTCGGAGATGACCCACGCTTCGGTGAAGGGTACCGAGCTGGCGGTTCCGGTGAACCTGCTGCGCCTGTCCGTTGGCATCGAAGACCCTGCGGATTTGATTGAAGACCTGGATAAGGCCTTCGCCAACCTGTAAGAACCAAGCGCAAAGGACCTGGGTTCCGCTGCCCGCAAAGGGCAACGGAACCCAGGTCCTTGGTGCTTTGAACGAAGTTCCGGATCGGCTACCGGCGGCGCTTGGCCGGTTTGGGATCCACGATCTTGAAATACCTGTTGCTCGCTGGCATCCACATCAAGGCCACGCTGAACATGATGATGGCAGCCAACAGCGAATAGCGGCCGAATCGCAGCAACAGCGGCAGCGCGGTAATCAGGCCCAACCAGGACAGCTGGGCGCGCGCGGCCCGGTCCCCGGTGAATAAGCGGTAACCCAGCACACAGCAGGCAAGGCCGGCGACGGCGAAAAAGATCATCAGCGCAATGGCTCCGAAATCCAGTGCGGAATCCTGGACATGCTCGTAAGCCAGGAAGCCCCCGAAGCCGAGAAAAAGCACTCCGGCTAGGAGCCATAGCATTTGGGCGATGAACAATCCGCCTGGGGTGGGCTCATCTGGACGTCGCGGAAAAAGTGGTTTCTTCACGTTCTCAACCCTACGTGCTTTGGTGCGGTGCCCGATCTCACACGCTCTCGACACTGACAATAGTGGCCTGTTCAAGCTAGCATTAAGTGTTCGCGAACATCAGGGTATCCCTCTCGCATCCAGCCCAATTTTTGAGGCCGGAGCCTTCTCGTGTTGTATTTTCCGCAAAGTGTGTGCGGGTCTTTATGTCATAGGGGAGCGCTTGATGAGCGTGACTTGTATCTGACTGTGCAGCCTATACGTCGTTTCTTTGGGGACGGCCAAGGCCTATCCCCTAACGAATGAGGTAATTCTTCGTGTCTTCTGACATGCCCGTAAACACCGACGACAACCAGACCCCGGAAGAGCCAACCGTGCTCTTCTCCGAACTTGGCCTGGATGCCCGCGTGCTTGCATCGCTTGCCGACCTTGGCTACGAAAAGCCATCGCCAATCCAGGCAGCGACCATTCCACTGCTTCTCGAAGGCCGCGACGTTGTCGGCCTGGCCCAGACCGGTACCGGCAAGACCGCTGCTTTCGCGCTTCCTGCCCTGTCCCGCATGGCAGAGCTGGCTGACACCAATGGTCCAGCCAAGACCCCGCAGATCCTGGTTCTGGCTCCAACCCGCGAGCTGGCCCTCCAGGTCGCCGAAGCCTTCACTTCCTACGCCAAGTACCTGCCGAACTTCACCGTTCTGCCAGTGTACGGCGGCTCGCCATACGGCCCGCAGCTCAACGGCTTGCGCCGTGGCGCCCAGGTAGTCGTTGGTACCCCAGGTCGCGTTATCGACCACATCAACAAGGGTTCCTTGGACCTGTCGAACCTGCAGTACGTTGTCCTTGATGAGGCCGACGAAATGCTGCGCATGGGCTTCGCCGAAGAGGTCGACAAGATCTTGGAAGCTACCCCAGAGGACAAGCAGGTTGCCCTGTTCTCGGCAACCATGCCACGCACCATCCGCCGCATCGCTTCGGAATACCTGCGCAACCCGCAGGAAGTTGCCGTGAAGTCCAAGCAGTCCACCGGCACCAACATCACCCAGCGCTACCTGCAGGTCATGGGCGCCCACAAGCTGGACGCCATGACCCGCATCCTGGAATCCGAGTCGTTCGAAGGCGTTATCACCTTCGTCCGCACCAAGATGGCTACCGAGGACCTGGCCGACAAGCTGAAGGCCCGCGGCTTCACCGCGGCCGCCATCAACGGCGACATCCCTCAGCAGCAGCGTGAGCGCACCGTTGAGAACCTGCGCTCGGGCAAGATCGACATCCTGGTTGCTACCGACGTGGCAGCTCGTGGCTTGGACGTTGAGCGTATTTCGCACGTTATCAACTTCGATATCCCGCATGACACCGAGTCCTACGTGCACCGCATTGGCCGTACCGGCCGTGCCGGCCGCTCGGGCGACGCGATCCTGTTCATGACCCCGCGCGAGAAGTACTTGCTGCGTGCCATCGAGAAGGCTACCCGCCAGCCGGTGACCCAGATGCAGCTGCCTTCGCTGGATTCGGTCAACGACCGTCGTATCCAGAAGTTCACCGATCGCATCGACAAGACCATCAGCGGCCAGGACCTGACCACCTTCCGCGAAATCGTGGAGAAGTTCGCTTCCGAGCACGAAGACCTGGACCAGCTGGAAATCGCAGCTGCACTGGCTCTGATGGCCCAGGGCGGCCGCCCGCTGCTGATGACCGAACCAGTCATGTCCCCTTCGAAGAAGGCACGCATGGATCGCCCAGAGCGCGGCGAGCGTAGCGACCGCGGTGACCGTGGCGATCGCGGTCCACGTGCCCGCAAGACCGCTGCCGAAGGCAACGCCATGTACCGTCTGGCCGTAGGCCGACGCAACCGCGTGCAGCCGGGCTCGATCGTTGGCGCACTGGCCAACGAGGGCGGCTTCGATTCTTCGGAAATCGGCGGCATCGAGATCCGTTCGGACCACACCCTGGTCGAGTTGCCAGCAGAGCTGAGCAAGGACCAGTGGCGTGCACTGTCCAAGACCCGCATCGGCGGAGAAGCCATCGAGCTCGAGCTCGACAATGGCCGCAGCCCGCGCCGTGACGACGAAGGCGACCGCGGTGGCTTCCGTGGCGGCCGTGGTGGTGGCTTCGGCGGCGGACGCAGTGGCGGACGTGGCGGTTTCGGTGGCGGACGCGGCGGCGGCCGTGGCGGCTTCGGCGGCGGCGGACGCGGCGGCAAGGATCGCTTCAGCGACTCGGGCCGCAGCGGTGGACGTCGCGACTACTAAGCCTGTCGCACGCAGCTGAACAGCATTGAATAACGCCTTTGGGGCAAGCCGAAAGCTTGCCCCAAGGGCGTTTTTCGTGCGCCGCAGGCTATTTACGGAGCAGGAGTTCCCACCGGGATCCCGTCCCCGAGATAGACCGTGCCGCCGCTTTCCAGGAACTGCCTGCTTTTCTGCGCCATCCCGGCCAATGCGGCTTGCGCCTCGGCCGAGCCGTACTCGTCGCGGATATCCTGGGAGATTCGCATGGAGCAGAACTTCGGCCCGCACATGGAGCAGAAGTGGGCGGTCTTGGCCGGCTCGGCCGGCAAGGTCTCATCATGGAATTCCTGTGCGGTGACCGGGTCAAGGGACAACGCGAACTGGTCATTCCAGCGGAACTCGAAGCGCGCCTTGCTCAGCGCATCATCCCGCGCTGTGGCGCCCGGGTGGCCCTTGGCAAGATCGGCGGCGTGCGCAGCGATCTTGTAGGTGATCACCCCGGTCTTCACATCATCCCGGTTGGGCAGTCCCAGATGCTCCTTGGGAGTGACGTAGCAGAGCATCGCGGTCCCGTACCGTGCGATCTCCGTGGCGCCAATGGCGCTGGTGATGTGGTCGTAGCCCGGGGCGATGTCGGTGACCAGCGGGCCCAGGGTATAGAACGGCGCCCCGTCGCACAGCTGCTGCTGGCGTTCCACATTCTCGCGCACCAGATGGAACGGGATATGCCCCGGGCCTTCGACCATCACCTGCACATCGTATTTCCAGGCGCGCTTGGTCAGCTCGGCCAGGGTGTCCAGCTCGGCGAACTGGGCGGCGTCATTCGCATCTGCGATGGAGCCCGGGCGCAGGCCGTCGCCCAGCGAGAAGGCCACGTCGTACTGCGCGAAGATCTCGCACAGCTGATCGAAGTGGGTGTAGAGGAAATTCTCCTGGTGGTGCGCCAGACACCAGCCGGCCATGATGGACCCGCCACGCGAGACCATGCCGGTGACCCGGTTGGCGGTCAGCGGGATGTAGCGCAGCAGCACCCCGGCGTGGATGGTCATGTAGTCCACGCCCTGCTCGCACTGCTCAATGACGGTGTCGCGGAAGATCTCCCAGGTCAGTTCGTTGGCTTCGCCATTGACCTTCTCCAACGCCTGGTAGATCGGCACGGTGCCGATGGGGACCGGGGAGTTGCGGATGATCCACTCGCGGGTGGTGTGGATGTCATCTCCGGTGGACAGGTCCATTACCGTGTCCGCGCCCCATTTGGCCGCCCACTGGAGCTTGGAGACTTCTTCTGCGATGGAGCTGGTCACCGCCGAGTTGCCGATATTCGCGTTGATCTTGACCAGGAACGCCTTGCCGATGATCATCGGCTCGGATTCCGGGTGGTTGATGTTCGCCGGGATGATGGCTCGTCCGGCCGCGAGCTCGCTGCGCACCAGCTCGACATCGCATTCCTCGCGCAGGGCCACATAGCGCATTTCCGGGGTGATGATCCCGGCACGCGCATAGTGCATTTGCGTCACGCGGGCTCCGCCAACGGCCCGCAGTGGCGGGGCTGAGCGTCCGGCCCATTCCGCGCTGGCCGTGCCGCGGCGGACCGCTGAGCGCCCGTCGTCGTGCAGGTTGCGTTCGCGGCCTGCATAGGTTTCCACGTCCCCGCGTTCCAGAATCCACCGCTCGCGGAAGGGCTGCAGGCCTTGGGTGGGCTCGCTTCCCGGTCCGCTGGTGCGATATACCGCCAGCGGCTCGTTGGGCTTTCCATTGGGGGAGTCTGCCAATTGGATCTGCGTGACGGGAACAGAAATTCCCGCAGATTCGCGGTAGGCAAGGGTGTGGGCAGGGTGCTGTTCAATTTGTTCCACTGGGGAAACTCACTTCCTTCGCCGGCATTACCCGGACAGGTTCAACGGTCGCGGACGGCGATAGCCCGATCTCAGCCCTTGCCAGGGCACCCGTGTGGTCGCGAACAACTTAGCACGCTTGCGAGGAAGAAACGCAAACCCAGTGGTCAGGGCCTGACATCAAGGAAGTGGGAAGGGCCGGCTGCTGCGGGCCAGGATGCTTTTCGTTGGCCGGAGACTCTTGCCGGTGGTACCTGGAATCCGGGGGCGCAAGACGCGGCCGATAGCCGGTGCTGCAGGGTGGGGTGCGCCCTGGGGTGCGGCCTGGGCCACGCTCGCAGTGAGTTCACGGCATCTGGGGGCAAACGAAAAGAGAGGCAATCTGGAACCAGATTGCCTCTCTTATTTCGAGCCCCCTGCCGGAATCGATCCGGCGACCTCGTTCTTACCAAGAACGCGCTCTACCACTGAGCTAAGGGGGCAACAGGTAAATACTTTACACAGGTTTTTGAGGTTTGCAAAATCTGTCGGGGATTTGTTGCTGAGGTCACAATATTCCTACTCAAGACCGGAATGGGCGGCAAGGAGCTGTTGTCTTCCGGGCGGTTTCCAGCACCTCGGTTCACGGCCTGGGATCCAGCTGCCGGGCACCGGAGCAGCGCCTGGGCGCCTGGGTGGATCGGGCGTTGCCCAAGTGCCGCTCGACCCGGGGTTCTGGAGCGGGAAAAGGGGGAGGTGTTCCGAAGTTCCAAGCGGGGTAATTCGACGCTTGGCCCCCGGGAAGAATCCGCGGGATTCTATCCTGCGCACCCGGGCAAATCCGCGATTGACCACGAGGAGCACTCCCGTGAGCATCGTCACCAGGGCACTTTTTGTCCCACCCTTCGTCCCCGGGGGTAGTGAGTGAGGGGGTAAATGGTCATTGACTAGTGATTTTGCAGAATTTTTCGGATCTCTTCCGAGGCGATCCGCCGATTTTTCTTTGCCGGGAAATCCGTGTAGAGTATTTACTCGTTGCCCCCTTAGCTCAGTGGTAGAGCGCGTTCTTGGTAAGAACGAGGTCGCCGGATCGATTCCGGCAGGGGGCTCTGAGTGAGAAGCTTTCTTGGCTTCTACTGGATTGCTTCTCACTTGTGGCGGCGTAGCTCAGCTGGTTAGAGCGCACGACTCATAATCGTGAGGTCCCGGGATCGAGTCCCGGCGCCGCTACCAAATCAAAGATCCTCGGCTTCGGCCGAGGATCTTTTTTGGTTTCCGGCCCCGAAGCAGCATTGCCCTTCGAGGTCATGAACGGCTAGTGCTCCAAGTCCTTCTCCTGGTTCCCGTCCTTGGCTTGCTGAGCCAGGGACAGCAGCCCCTGGATCGCTGTCGTATCGAAATCCGACTCATGGCTCGGTGCCTGATTGGCATCATGGCCGTGGACTTCGGTATGCAAGCGCTGCATCTGCATGTCGAGTTTCGTCGCCATGGCCGCCGCGTCGGCAAGCTCTTGCACGAGATGTTCCGGAACTTCGCCCTCGTACTTGTAGAAGATCTTATGTTCCAGGCTTGCCCAGAAATCCTGGGCAATGGTACGGATCTGCAGCTCCACCACGACATCGACCGGGCCATCGGACAAGTAGACCGGGATCTGCACGATCGCATGGACACTTTTATAGCCGTTGGGCTTCGGGTTCTTGATGTAGTCCTTGATTTGCAGGACCTTCAGGTCATTCTGCGAGGTTAGCGTGTTCAGAACCTTGTAGATGTCCTTGACGAAACTGCAGGTAATGCGCACGCCGGCAATGTCGCTGATGTTCTCGCGAATGGCAGGCAGGGACGGGGAGATGTTCCGGCGGGAGACCTTGCGCATGATGCTCTCCGGAGTTTTCACCCGGGAAGTGACGTGCTCAATTGGATTGTAATTGTGCAAATACAAGAACTCTTCACGCAAGATCGAGACCTTGGTCAGCACCTCGTCCACCGCAAACTGGTACTCCATCATGAAACGCTGGAAATCATGGCGGAAAGCCTGCGTCAATCGCTGCAGCTCGGCCGGCGAAGGGGCGGTCTCGGCAGCTGCGATGGCCACTGCACGAGTCTTGTCATCAAATGGGACAGAAATCCTGGATCACCTCAGCAGATTATGGCCCGGCCCGCGGTACGGTTCCGGTGCAGTTCCAGCCTAAGGGCTTCTCCTAGGAATTAGGCCAGAACGAATCGGGAATTCGTCCAGCAAACTTTCGGGCTGCAGGCTCCGGCCAACCTGCCTTGCAGGAGCTAGCCATGTCCGGTGAACTATCGTTGAAGAGGTAACTTCGAGGAAGGCATCGATGGAATTCGCCAGCGACCACCGGCAGCTCTGCCATGGCATCAGCTTCTCAGAGCATGAACGCGCCCCCATTCTCCGGCTTCGGCAAGCGGAAAAATGGAGCACCGAATACTTGGAATCCAACCGTTCACTAAGCTTGCGCATTGGCGAATTGAAATTCTGCCTGGGCTACATCACGATGAACAGCGATGGCTCCCGGAACACCTTGCCTTGCCCGAAGAACAAAGCGCTGCGTACCGGAACCCAGTGCGAACGCTGCCGGCGGCTGGATCATTCGAAGTTCATGCATCATTTCCACAAGACCGGCGAAGCCCCGGAGGGCATGCGCAAGTACCTGGAGCAGCCGCACTTCTTGTATGTCGCAAGCTTCGCCCATGGGGCGACCAAGGTCGGCACCACCTCGACCCAGAGCAAATGGACTCGCTTGGCGCAGCAGGGAGCGGTCATTGCCCGCTATGTTGCCCGCGCCGCTGATGGAGCCGCTATTCGAGTGCTCGAAGACCTGGTCACTGAACACGTGGGCCTGAGCCAGCAAGTCCGGCAGAAGTCCAAGATCAAGGGACTGGCCAGCTGGGAGCTGGACTACGCCCAGCTGGACCTGATCAACTCCGAAGCGGCAAGCCGGGCCCGGGCCTTCCTTGGCGCCCAGCGGGGCCTTGAGACCTACGGTGTGCAGCTGCGCGACGAGCTGTGGGAACAACCAGCCTTCGCCCGCCCGGTCGTTGACGCCTGGGATGCCCATGCGCTGCATGCCTGGAATACCGCGCTGGGCGGCAACACCGTGAATCTGCGCATTCGCGGCGTGCTGGGGCAAAGCATCCTCGCAGACAGCGGCGAAGGCACCACCGTGCGCCTGCTGGATGCCGCCGAGTTGAAGACCCGCGAGGTCGCCATCGTGGAGAACCGCGCAGATTTCAAGGAAGAGCAATCCGCCCTGTTCTGATGCAGGCCCAGCGTTGTCGGGGGAGTCACGGGGAAATGCCCCGGCTGCAATGAGCGGACACAGCCGGAGCTGAACTAGACTTGAACCATGACCAACACTCCTTGGGAATCGGCCTCACCACGCTATAAGAAGCTCGTCTTCGCTGCCATGGGCATCATGGGCGCAGGCATCATCTTGGCCATCATCGGCGCCAACATTCCATCGCTGCCAACGGTCTACACAGCAATCGGCATCATGGTCATCGGCATGCTCTGCCACATCGCCGGACTGGTTGTCCGCGCCAGGGATGCGCGCCAGTGGCGTATTGCCAATGGCCTGGCGGCCCCACGAGCCAAGAAGCGCCCGGCCGACGGGCAGGACTAGGGCTCCGCAAGAATTCCACCGTGTGACCGCTTGGCTGCGCCCGGGTCCCGTATCCGGCGGCAGCCTCGCCTGGCCACTTCCAACAACGTTCAGGAGAATCCATGGGCATCAACCCCGACCTGGTAGGGCGCATCTACCCTGCCGGCGAGTCCTACCAGGTAGGCCGCGAAAAGATCCGCGAATTCGCCAAGGCCACCAAGGCCGCCAACCAGGCGCACTACGATGTGCAGGCCGCTCGCGAGCTGGGCTATAGCGATGTCGTTGCCCCTCCGACCTTCGCGATCATCATCGCCCAGCGCGCTGACGCGCAGCTGATTGCCGACCCGGCCAGCGGCATCGACTTCTCCCGCGTGGTGCACGCCGACCAGCGCTTCACCCATCACCGTCCAATCGTTGCCGGCGATGAACTGCTTGCCGAGCTCTACGTGGACCAGGTCCGTGAAATGGGTGCCGGTGCCATGATCACCACCCGCGCGGAAATAACCACCGTGGCTGGCGAGAAGATCGCAACCACCGTTTCATCGCTACTGGTACGAGCTGAGGACTAAGCATGATTGAATTCGAAAGCCTCGAAAAGGGCCAGGTCATTGGCTCGCACACGGTGCAGGTCAACCGCGCGGACCTCGTCCGCTATGCAGGTGCCTCGGGCGATTTCAACCCGATTCACTGGAATGAGCGCTTCGCCAAAGAAGTGGAACTGCCATCGGTAATCGCCCACGGCATGTTCACCATGGGATCGGTCATCGACCTGGTCTCCCAGTGGGTCGGCAACCCGGGGGCCATCATCGACTACCAGACCCGCTTCACCAAGCCGGTAGTCGTCGAAGATCCCGAAGGAACCAATCCGGCGAATCACGAAGGTACCACCATTTCGGTGGAGGGCAAGGTCGGCGCCTTGGACTCCGAAGCCCGCACCGCCCGCATCGATTTGGCAGTCTCGGCCCATGACAGCAAGGTACTGCTCAAGTGCCAGGCCGTGGTGCAGCTCTAGGCATGCAACTTCCCGGTGAAGCGCAGAGGCCTGTAACCCAGTGGCGCAACGCGCTGATGGCCGCCTACCTGGCCAGTGGCCTGCTGATCTCGGCCCTGGTTTCGCGCTTGCCCGCAGTGCGTGATGCCCTGCAGCTGGACCACGCCAGCGTTGGACTGCTGTTGCTGTGCATGAGTGCAGGATCCTTCCTGTCCGTCTCGGTCTCAGGGCAACTGGTTCTGCGCCTTGGGGCCACCCGCGTCATGCGCATCGCCGCGACAATAGCCGGCTGTTCACTCATTCTTGTAGGCGTCGGCGCCGGAATCTTTGGCAGCGCCCTGATCTGCGGCATCTTCCTCTTCGCCCAGGGCCTGGGGACCGCATCATGGAATGTGGCCTCCAATGTCCAAGGCGCGGCCATGGAACGGGCCTTGGGCAAGAGCATCATGCCTGCCCTGCACGGTTTCTTCTCCATCGGCACCGTGATCGGTGCCGGCGCTGGTGCGCTAGGTGCCCGTCTGCAGATCCCGTTGCAGTACCACTACGGCTTCATGGGCCTGGTTATCGTCTTCACCGTGCTCTACAGTGCCCGATTCTACGGAGAAGACTACAGCCGGACCCCGCGCACCAGCAGCGGGACCTCGCTGAAGAAGGCATGGACCGAACCGCAGACCGTCCTCTTGGGCGTTCTGGTTCTGGGCATGGCCCTGGCTGAAGGCGCAGCCGGCGACTGGGTGGCCATGGCACTGGTGGATGGATACCACACGAAGGAAGGCGTGGGAGCCATCGGCTATGGCGTCTTCGTTACCGCCATGACCCTGACCCGGCTGCTGTCCGGCGATCTGATCTTGCGCCTGGGCCGCGTCGTCATGATCCGGGCCAGCGCCATCAGCGCCCTGGTCGGGGTACTGCTCTTCGCCTTTGGCAACAACCTGCCGCTGGCCTTCGTGGCCCTGGCCATCTGGGGCATGGGAGTGGCCCTGACCTTCCCGCTGGCCATGAGCGCGGCATCGGATGATCCTGTTCATGCCGCGACCCGCGTCTCGGTAGTGTCCACCATCGGCTACGGCGCCTTCCTCGGCGGCCCGCCGCTTCTGGGACTGCTGGCTGAAGTCATCGGCCTGCTACCTGCTTTGGGTTCCATTTCCATCCTGGTGGTCGTGGCCTTCTGCTTGTCCTCTAATGCCGCCGGAAACCGTACCGGCGGCGCAGGCAAAGCGTAGAACGCCGGCCGGCCGCACCCATTCGTTCCCATACGGAAAGTAAATTGAAGCAATGCTGAAGAATCTGACTACGACCCACGTTGGTGGGCCAGCCCAGCAATTGGTGACCGCTACCAGCGAAGCTGAACTGGCTCAAGCCGTTGCGGCAGCAGACGCCGCAGGGCACGACGTTCTGCTCATTGGCGGGGGTTCCAACCTGGTGATCTCCGACGAGGGGTACCCGGGCGTCGCAGTGCAGATCGCCACCCGCGGACTGCACCTGGACGAGCAGCCTAATGGCAAGGTGCTGCTGCGTGCTGCTGCCGGCGAGAACTGGGACACGACCGTTGAGTACAGCCTGGCTGAGGGCCTGAGCGGACTGGAAGCGCTCTCGGGCATCCCCGGGTGCACCGGTGCCACCCCGGTGCAGAACGTCGGGGCCTACGGGGCAGACATTTCCCAGACCCTGGCGTGGGTTCGTGCCTACGACCGCCAGAGCAACCAGGTACTCAAGCTGGATAACTCCGAGCTTGGTTTCGCCTACCGCGATTCGGTCATCAAGCGCACGAGCACCAACGGATCCCCACGCTACGTGGTCCTGGAAGTGGCCTTCCTGCTGACCCGTGAAAATGAATCGGCTCCTATCCGCTATGCAGAGCTGGCCCGCCGGCTCGGAGTTGAAGCTGGCGAACGCGCCGACGCGCTCGAAGTGCGCCAGACCGTTCTGGACTTGCGTCGTTCCAAGGGCATGGTCTTCGATGCCAGGGACGCCGACTCGCACTCCACCGGTTCCTTCTTCACCAACCCCATCGTTGAATCCAGCGTCATGGGCAAGCTTCCCGAGAACGCTCCGAGCTACCCGGCGGAACAAGCTGGCTTCCTCAAGCTGTCCGCCGCGTGGCTCATCGACCAGGCCGGTTTCGGCAAGGGCTACGGCTTGGAGGGGACCGAGGGGTTCGCGCTCGCTGGCGGCCGAGCTTCCCTGTCCACCAAGCACACACTGGCCATCACCAACCGCGGGGAAGCCACCGCCCAGGACATTGTGGCCATTGCCCGGGCAGTTCGTGCCGGCGTGCAGCAGCGTTTTGGCATTGAACTGGTCAATGAGCCGCTGCTGATCGGCGTAGCTCTCTAAGCGAGCAGCATGCCAGCCATCGCCGGAACACGGGGGGAAAACAAGGGTGCACTTGTCATTGCGAAAGCTCGGGCTGGAGGATATCGACCTGCTGGAAGCGAACTTCCAATCCGTGCAGGGTGCCGGTGAAGCCCAGTGGTTCGGCTTCTGGGATACGAATAAGCTGCGTGCCCGTGTCGGCCAGGACCAGTTGATCGGCAACGCCGATGGCGCGCTGGCGGTCTGCTTGGGGGAGCAGGTAATCGGCAAAGTCGATTGGTTCACCGTTTCGTCGTGGGGCCGGGCCAACACCTCGGCCTGCTGGGAAGTCGCCATCGGCATCTTTGCCCAGTACCGCGGCCAGGGCCATGGCACGCAGGCGCAGAAGATGCTCGTCGACTACTTGTTCACCCACTACCCCCGTCATCGGATCCAGGCTACGACGGCCGCAGAAAATGCGGCTGAGCAGAAGTGCCTGGAGAAGCTGGGGTTCACCCGCGAGGGGGTCATCCGCCAAGCGCAGTGGCGCGCCGGTGCGTGGCATGACCAGCTGATCTATTCGGTACTCCGGGATGAGTGGGCCCACTAGAGCTCATCCGCAGGGGAAATGGCCAAGCCCAGAACAGAAATTTCTGTTCTGGACTTGGCCATGGCTTTGCCTCGGAGGTGCCTAGAGGCGGCCCTGGGCGATAGCGAGCATGCGGCGCAGCGGCTCGGCAGCGCCCCACAGCAGCTGGTCTCCAACGGTGAAGGCCGAGATGTACTCCGGACCCATTTCCAGCTTGCGGATACGGCCGACCGGGATATCCAAGGTACCGGAAGCCGCGACCGGAGTCAGCTGGTCCATGGTGGCTTCCTTCTCGTTGGGAACGACCTTGGCCCACTGGTTGTCAGCTGAGAGCAGCGACTCGATTTCGGAGACCGGCAGGTCTTCCTTCAGCTTCAGCGTCAGTGCCTGCGAGTGCGAGCGCATGGCACCAATGCGGACGCACAGGCCGTCCATGATGATCTGCTTGTCGCCGGGGGTCTGCAGGATCTTGTTGGTCTCGACGCCTGCCTTCCACTCTTCGCGGGACTGGCCGTTGCCCAAATCAGCGTCGATCCATGGGATCAGCGAGCCGCCCAGTGGTACGCCGAATTGCGCGGCATCCAGGTTTCCGCGCTGGGTTTCCAGGACCTTGCGGTCGATTTCCAGGATGGCGCTGGCTGGATCAGCCAACTCGCTGCCCACCGACGCATTGATGTCGCCGAACTGGGTGAGCAGTTCGCGCATATGGCGTGCGCCGCCACCGGAAGCGGCCTGGTAGGTCATCGCGGTGCCCCACTCGACCAAGTTGTTCTTGAACAGCCCGCCCAAGCCCATGAGCATGCACGAGACGGTGCAGTTGCCGCCGATGTAGTCCTTGACGCCAGAGGCCAGGGATTCATCGATCACGGCTCGGTTGACCGGGTCCAGGACGATGACCGAATCATCATTCATGCGCAGCGAGGACGCCGCATCGATCCACAGGCCGTCCCAGCCGGACTTGCGAAGCTCGGTGTGGACCTTGGTCGTGTAGTCCCCGCCCTGGGCAGTGACGATGATCGGCAACTTGGACAGCGTTTCAATATCGAACGCGTCCTGCAGCGGCCCAGCACCCTCAGCGAATGCCGGGGCGTTGCCGCCGGCATTGGAAGTCGAGAAAAATACCGGGTCAATTTGGGCGAAATCGCCCTCGTCGAGCATGCGCTGCATCAGCACGGAACCAACCATGCCTCGGTAACCTACAAAACCAACAGATGAAGTCATGTCTCCATGGTAGGGGCGTTTATCCGGCAGAGCCCGGTTCGTTACACCAGTTAAAGCAGAATCACACCCAAGCCCCAGCAGGGTTCAGGTGTGATTCGGTGCAGCGAAAGATTTACTTTTCCTCAAGCAGCAGCTTGCGGTTCTTGATCGCCCACATGGCGGAGAAGATAAAGATCTGCGTCGGGACCAGCAGCATGATCAGGCCGAATGCCTTGTGGCCGCCGAGAACCATGAAGAAGCCGAGTACGGCCACCACCAAGGCCAGCAGCGGGAAGAGCATGTATCCGAGAATGAAGAGTGCTTCGGGGTGCTGCTTGAGCTCTCCGATGTATTTTTTCATGGTCGTTCTAGTCCTTTTGGCGAAGCCAGGTTTCAAAGCGGTAGCGGGTACCGGTGGAGGAAGTGTGCCAGTGGGCAGCTTCCGAATCTAGGGACGGATCGGATGCGCCCAGAGCGAAGCCAGTGGTGAGCTTCGGTGCGGAGGTATCTCCAGCAGGGGAGGCATCGAGCTTGGTAATCACCGCGACGTCCAGCAGCGCCAGTGCCTGGGCATAGACCTTTCCGCCGCCAATGATCCATACTTCTTCGCCGCCGGCGCTGCGCTGTGCCAACGCGATGGCTTCTTCCAAGCTGGAGACGGGGAGTGCGCCATCCTTGCGCAGCTGCGCGTGGGCATCAGCCTGCGTGGTCAGCACGATGTTGGTGCGTCCTGGCAAAGGGCGGAACTTTGCCGGGAAGGAATTCCATGTGGCACGACCCATGATCACTGGATGGCCAGCGGTCGTGCGCTTGAAATGGGCCAGGTCCTCGGGAACGTGCCATGGCATGGCGCCGTCAGCGCCAATAATGCCGTTCTCGGCTTGGGCCCAAATGGCGCCAATCAGCGGTTCAACGTCGTGTGCGTGGCGAGGCTTGGGAGTCATACGGCTACGGCTCCCTTGATCGTCGGGTGGTGCTGGTAGTCGTTGATGCTGAAATCTTCCAGCGTGTAGTCGAAGATCGACTCGGGCTTGGAATTGAAGCTGAGCGTCGGGTATGGGTAAGGATCGCGGGAGAGCTGCTCCTTGACCTGTTCCAAGTGGTTGGTGTAGATATGCACGTCGCCACCAGTCCAGATGAACTCGCCTGGCTCCAGATCTAGCTGGTGGGCAAGCATGCGCGTGAGCAGGGCGTAGGATGCGATGTTGAACGGCACACCCAGGAACATGTCTGCACTGCGCTGGTAGAGCTGGCAGGAGAGCTTGCCCTCGGCCACGTAGAACTGGAAGAACACGTGGCATGGAGGCAACGCCATATTCTGGATCTCTGCGACATTCCACGCCGAGACGATGTGGCGGCGGGAGTCCGGATTGTTCCGCAGCGAGTCGACCAGCTGGGAAATCTGGTCAATGTGGCCGCCATCGGGAGTTGGCCAGCTGCGCCACTGGACACCGTAGACCGGTCCGAGCTCGCCGGCTTCGTCAGCCCATTCATTCCAGATGCGCACGCCCTGGTCCTGCAGCCACTTCACATTGGATTCGCCGCGCAGGAACCATAATAGTTCTGCTGCCACGGATTTGAAGTGCACGCGTTTGGTGGTGACCAGCGGGAAAGAATCCTTCAGATCGAAGCGGATCTGGCGGCCGAATACCGACAGCGTCCCAGTTCCGGTGCGGTCTTCCTTGGAGGCGCCGTTCTCCAGCACGTCTCGAAGCAGATCTTCATAAGGGGTTGCGATTGGAGTCGTCATCATACCTGTCGTGCTGGTGGTCGGCGCTGGCATATTCACACGTCCCAGTTTAGATCAAACGGAAAGCTCCTGGAACTAAGCGCATTGATGATGCTGCTCGCACTCGAGCCTAGCTCGCAGCCACCATGTCGTTATACTCCGGGTAGCGGCGCAGGTAGTCCTGCACGTAGCTGCACTCCGGAATGATCTTCAGCCCCTTGTCGCGGAACTTGTCCAGGACCAAGGTCACCAGCGCGCGAGCGTATCCGCGACGGCCGAATTCCTCATTGACTATGGTGTGCTGGATGGTGGCGATGCCATCTTCTTCGTAGTAGCCGAGGAAACCGACAAAAGTGGAACCGTGCCACAGCGAATAGCGGCCGCGACTGGCATCGTGATCCAAACGCAGTCCATGGTGCACAATCTTCTCTACTGGCTGGTTCGGTTGCTGGGCAGTCATGGCATTACCTCATTCTTGGCTGTGACGTGTCTCCTATTCATAGTCTTATCCCTAATCGGAGGCAGATGCAACGGCTGGTGCCACGCCCTGAGAGAACACTGAAGCCCGGCATGCAATGCCGGGCTTCATCCGCATCAGGCTAATCGTGGTACGGCGTATGAATCTCAAAGGAGACAATTCGCGGGCTGCCGGATTGGACCTGCTGCGCAACAATCAGGGACCCCGGTTCCAAATAGGGATCCTTATCCGGCAGGGCCTTGGCCAGATCATCAGTGGAGTTCTGGGCAAGAACCTCCAGCACGAAGGGCAGCACCGGGCGATGGGTGCAAATCACCTGGGAACGATACTTGTCGAAGAGCTTCTGCACGGCCTTGCGTGCCCGCTCCGGATTGCGTGTCGCCGCATGTTCGGTCAGGGCTTTAACGCTCTTGAGCTTCAACGCGTGCAAGGCGGCATAGGGCGTGATCGTCTGGACGCATCGCATCCACGGGGAAGAGGCCACGTGCATCGGCTTCCAGGCTTCGAGCATCCGGGAAACTGCCTGCGCCTGGCGTCGCCCCGTCGCCGCCAGCGGGCGGTCTCCTTCGGCACGAGTCCAGTTGCCGCGAGGCTTGGCCTTGGCATGGCGGACAATGAGCACCGGGTGCGTATCGAGCACGCCGGCTTCATAGGCCAGGACCAGATCGGCCAGCGGCTGGTTGTCCGTGGCAATGGACAGCATTTTGGCAGCCTTCTTGGGACTGGTCCAAAGAGCCTCGTCGCATTCCGCGCCATCAGGCTCAATTACCGTCTGCGCATCGGTCTTGGCTGCCCAATAGTAGACAACCTTGGTTTTCTGGCCCACTGAGTAGGCGGTGGCTGAAAGCGGGATGCCCAGGGTGATGCGCAACCCGATTTCCTCGCGGACCTCGCGCAGCGCACACTCGGCGATGGATTCACCCTGATCCAGTTTGCCCTTGGGCCAGGACCAGTCATCGTACTTTGGGCGGTGGATCAGGAGAACTTGGAGTTTGCCGTCCTTCACGCGCCAGGGGATTGCCCCGGCGGCCACGATGTCATATTCGCCAAGGCGGATTTCCTCGGCATCTGCAGAACGGATGATGTCACGAGCCCTGGTGCGGGTATCGCGCAGCTCTGGTTCGGTCACTAGCTATTACGTCCACTGTTTCGTCGGCGGGCATGTTCTTCAACTAACCAGAACTGGACGTCCGAGAGCGCCTTGCCATCCTCGTCCTGGTAATGGCGAATCCAGTCGCCATCGGAGTTCAGGTGCCACGAAGCGGTCTTGTCGTCCATGTAGCGGGCCAGCAGGGTGATCATGCGATCGATGTCCTCCTGGTTGCGCAGCGAGACCAGGGCTTCCACTCGACGATCCAGGTTGCGGTGCATCATGTCGGCGGAGCCGATGTACACCAGCGGATCTCCGCCGTTTTCGAACATGAACACGCGGCTGTGCTCAAGGAACCGGCCCAAGATGGAACGTACTTCGATGTTCTCGCTCAGTCCCGGCACCCCCGGGCGCAGGGCGCAGATGCCGCGAACGATGACTTCCACCTTGACCCCTGCCTGGCTGGCCCGGTACAGCGCATCGATGATGGCTTCATCCACGATGGAGTTGACCTTGATGACGACCTTTGCCGGCTTGCCGGCAGCGGCGTTGACCATTTCCTTCTCGATATGCGCCAGCAACCCGGTGCGTACCGAGCGCGGAGCAACCAGCAGGCGGTTGTAGGTCGAGCGCGGGGCGTAGCCCGAGAGCTGGTTGAACAGCTTGGAGATATCCTCGCCAACTTCGTCGTCGCAGGTGAGCAGGCCGAAGTCTTCGTAGTAGCGCGCGGTGCGCGGGTGGTAGTTGCCGGTTCCGATGTGGCAGTAGCGGCGCAGCTTGTCGCCTTCGCGGCGAACCACCAAGGAGAGCTTGGAGTGGGTTTTCAGGCCCACGATGCCGTAGACCACGTGCACGCCCGCCTGTTCCAGCTTGCGCGCCCAGGAGATGTTGGCCTGCTCGTCGAAGCGGGCCTTGATTTCGACCAGGGCCAGGACCTGCTTGCCAGCTTCGGCCGCATCAATCAGCGCATCGACGATAGGCGAGTCGCCGCTGGTGCGGTACAGGGTCTGCTTGATGGCCATGACCTTCGGGTCAGCTGCGGCCTGTTCCAGGAAGGCCTGCACGCTGGTGGAGAAGGAATCATAGGGATGGTGAAGCAAGATGTCGCGGCGCCGGACGGCCGCGAACACATTGGCGGCTTTGGCAGTTTCTGATTCGTTCAGGTAGTTCGAGGTATGGCCAACATGCTTGGTGTAGTGAAGCTCTGAACGGTCCAGCGACGCAATAACGCCCAAACCGCGCAGGTCCAATGGGGTGGGAAGCTTGAAAACTTCGTCCTCTTCAACACCGAGCTCGCGGGTGAGCAGCTCCATGATTTCAGGGTTGATGTCATTGGCGACTTCCAGGCGAACGGGAGGACCAAAGCGGCGGCGCAGCAATTCCTTCTCCAGCGCCTGCAGCAGGTTCTCTGCATCGTCCTCTTCAACTTCCAGGTCCTCGTTGCGGGTGACACGGAAGAAGTGGTGCTCGACGATTTCCATCCCCGGGAACAACAGCTCCAGGTGCACCGCAATAAGTGCTTCGAGCGGGATGAACCGGGCCGTACGCAACGAAGAGTGCGCCGCGCGGGTGCCGTCGATGCTGATCAGGCGGGCGATGGTGTCTGGCACCTTCAAGCGGGCAAAGAGTTCCTTGCCGGTCAGCGGGTTGCGGACCACCACAGCCAGATTCAGCGACAGCCCGGAGATGTACGGGAATGGGTGAGCAGGGTCAACCGCCAGCGGAGTGAGTACCGGGAATACCTGGGAAACGAACCACTTGGAAAGCAGGTCACGCTCGGATGCCGAGAGGTCTTCCCAGGTGGTGATGCGGATACCCTGCTCGGCCAAATCCGGGTAGACCGAGTCGGCGAAGACTTTGGCATGGCGCGTCTGCAGCGCGTGGGCCGAGGAGAGCAGCAACTCCAACTGGTCTACCGGGTTCATTCCGTTAGCCGCCGGCACCGCCAGTCCAGCGTGGATGCGGCGCTTCAGCCCGGCAACGCGAACCATGAAGAACTCATCAAGGTTCGAGGCGAAGATGGACAGGAAGTTCACCCGTTCAAGCAAGGGCAGATCGGTGTCTTCGGCCAGCTCCAGAACGCGGGCGTTGAAATGCAGCCAGCTGAGCTCACGGTCAAGGAAACGCTCATTTTTGAATCCGCCATCAGGATGCAGATCCGGCAGCGAATCTGCTGGCTCTATACGATCTTCATTGACCTTCGAGGAAGGAACATCACGTAGCTGAGTACCAGTTTCCTTGGGGTAGCTATTCATCGGCTGAACTCACTTCTTTCCTGCAAGTGGACGCTAAAGACACCGCTGGCGGCAGTCCCGATAAATCAGGGACTGCCGGTACCCCTAGTCTATCTTCTGCGGACCGTACATAATGTCCGCATCCCAAAGTGTGAAGCCCAGCGAGCGGTAGAGCTTAACTGCAGCTTCATTATCGGCATCCACGTACAAGATCACCGCATCGACGCCCAGTTCCAGCAGGTAGTTGATGCCGGTGGTGGTCAAGGAACGGCCCAGGCCTAGTCCCTGCGCTTCGGGAACGACGCCGACAACGTAAACCTCGCCGGTGGGGCGGACCGCGTCTGCGGTAGCAGGATGGATTTTGGTCCAGTGGTAGGCGAGCAGATTCTCCTCCGCGTCAAAGGCCAGGAAGAAGCCGGATGGGTCGAACCAGTCCTCGGACATGCGCGCTTCGAGGTCATTGAGGGTCAGCGAACCTTGCTCGGGATGATGCACGAAGGACTTGGCGTTAGCTTCCAGCCATTGCGGCTCGTCCTCGCCAACACGGAAGGTGCGGACCGTAATCCGGCGATCAATCGCAGGCTCTTCAAGGTAATCGGTGCCTTCGCGGCGCATCCGGAACAGCTCGCGTACGCGGTCCAGGCCCACACCTGCGGCCAGCTTCTTGGCCGCATCGTGGTCGCCGTGCGCCCACGCTTGGATCTTCGAGAGATCCAGCAGCTCACCGAGCTTGCCCAGCAGGGCCCGGCCAATGCCAGCGCGGCGATGCTCGGGGTGGACTACCAGTTCCAGGACCCAAGGCTGATCCGGGGATTCCCGAACCGCGATGGCAACGCCGGCCAACGTCGACTCCGCGCCTTCGCCGGCTTCAGCCAGCAGGGCAAGCAGATTTTCGCTAGGCTCATCGGCTGCCAATGCCACCAGGGTCTGGTCGCTCAACGGCGGGTTGCCATCGGCTTGCTGCGCATCGAGGGCTAGCTGGCGCACGTCGGATAGCGCCCGTTCATCAAGCTCACCGGGGACGTGCTGGATGGAAACAGTGTTCTGTGGCAGTTCGCTCATGCATTTCACGATAGTCGTAAAATGTGCGAAGTGGGTAGGAGTTATCTGAAAGTTATTATTCGGTGTGGAAGCGGTAGCCGACGTTGCGCACCGTGCCGATGAGCTGTTCATGATCGGTGCCGAGTTTCGCGCGCAAACGTCGCACATGCACGTCTACGGTACGGGTGCCTCCGTAGTAGTCGTATCCCCACACTTCATGCAGCAGCTGTTCGCGGGTGAAGACTCGGCCGGGGAACTGTGCCAGGTACTTGAGCAGTTCAAACTCTTTGTACGTCAGGTCCAGCATGCGGTTATCGATACGGGCGGTGTAGCTCAACTCATCGATTCGCAGGCCCGAAGTGCTTTCAGCGGCCACCGGTGCGGGGGCGGGAACCGTTGCTCCCGAGAGCATCAGGCGGATGCGTGCATCAAGCTCGGCAGGGATGGCGGAAGGCAACAAGAAATCAGTCGCATACCAATCCGAGTTCAGAATGCCCAGTGCGCCTTCGCTGACAACCAGCAGCAAGGGCAGATTCAAATTGGCGTGCAATAGCTGCGCCAGGGAGCGCGCCGGAATGAGATCTGTACGGGCATCGAGGATGACCGCGTCGCACTCAGGGATTTGGCTCAGCGACTCCGTTGTTGCAGGGAAGAAGGAAATCTCGTGCAATAACAGTTCGAGTGCCGGAAGAACTTCAGCGGCATTTTCGGCATGATTACTTAATAGCAGTAGGTGAGCCAATCGGTCTTCCTCCTGCCAGATAGTTGCGAAAAAATCACTTTTACGTGTCACAGTATAAGGAATGAATCAGTTGAAGCACGCATGTGAACACGCAAGTGCGGACACATTACCGTCAGGAATCAGAATTTGAGAATCAAGGTTTTATTCAGTGGACTCGTTGCAGCGGCACTGCTTGTCGTTGTTGCAAGTCTGGATTCGATGAGCTGGCTGATGGGTGTGCTCACCGCGGTCTTGCAGCTGATTTTCGCCTATACCTGGCCACGAATGGTCCGCTCCGATGCGCCATGGCCGATCACCATCATCTTGGCGTTGTGCTCATTGGCGGCTACGGCTTCGACCATGTTCATGCCAGGCGGGTCGGTGATGTCACATAGTGTCGAAGCAATCGCCGTTGGCGTGCTTCTGGTATTTATCAGCCAGGTATTGCGCGGGGCAGAAGCCGAAGGCCGGCTGGCCGGTGTGGTTTCTGGCGTGACCGGCATAGTTCTGGGCGTGCTGGGTTCCGCCTGGGCCGCTAGTGCTTATGTGCCCTACGGCTTTGGGCTGGCCGTGACCACCGTGGTCGCTCTGCTTGGGGCTGGTGCGGTTGCCGTCACCCGCCTGCCAAACCGGATGACCATGACTCTGGCGCCTGTGGTCGCTGCCGCATTGGGCGCGGCCTCCAGCGCGCTGCCAATCGATATGCTCTGGTACCAAGGGGCGACCCTGGGACTGCTGACCGGCTTGCTGGTGGGTTCATTACGGGCATTGGCCTTGGTCAGCCGCAGCGTACGAAATATGAGTGGAATCCTTGGCCTTGCCTGCGCCATCTTGCTGATGAGCGGTGCGGTCAGCTGGTACGCGATGGAAGTGCTGGCTTTCATTTAGCGGTGAGCGGTTCAAATATGATGCTAGCTGCGTCACGCGTGTCGAAGTTCTCCTGCCTCCCGCGCTAAGATGAAGCCATGAATGAAAATTACCTTGCAATCGAAATTTTCTTCCAGGCACTTGTAGTGATCGCCGGTCTCGGAATGGCTGGGTTCGCAGGCTTGGTAGTGAAGCGCCTCTTCCAGGGCCAGAAGTAGAAACAGCGCACACAACAACGTGTGCGCTGTTTTCATTTCATCACTAACTGACTTAGGAGCGAGTAGTCCATGGCTTTTGACCTACCTACGGACCTCACCCCGGAACTTGTACCTTTCGCTTGGCTCATCGGCACCTGGGAAGGTGCTGGCCGTCTTGGCGAAGGCGAAGCCGAGGACGAGTTTTTCTGGCAGCAAGTCACCTTCCGTGACGTTGGCGGGCCGTACCTTGAATACCGCAGTGAAGCCTGGCTGACCGAAGCCGATGGCACGAAGCTGCGGATCCTAGCCGTTGAAACCGGCTTCTGGTCTTTGGACCGTGAACAGCAGGAAGCCGATGCCGGTCCTGGCATGGAGCCCGGTGACATCTTCCCGGTACTGCGCTCGGCCGACGATGTGCAGAAGCTGCATACAGAAGACGGTTTCAAGATCCAGGCGCAAATTGTCCGGCCAGACGGCATCTCAGAGCTGTATTACGGCCTGATTAATGGACCACGCATTCAGCTGGCCACCGAGAGCTTGCTGCGCAGCAAGAACGCTCAAGCCTACGCGTCCTCCACCCGGATCTACGGTCTGGTCAATGGCGAGCTGTTCTGGCGCTGGGATGTTTCCAAGGGCAATATGGATCTCCAAGCGCACGCCTCGGCGGCGCTCAAGCGTGTCACATCGGAAGGCACGGTGCACTAATCATGGCCACTGAATACCGTTCGGTCCTGCTGGACCGTGCTGCTGCAGTGGAAGCTGGCGGCGTAGATGCCGGCGTCGCAGCCCACTACGGCGCTCCTACCCGCGAAGCTCGCAAACTCGCTGAGGGCCAGGCAATTGCCGATCTGAGCCACTTCGATGTCGTGGAGATCCGCGGCGAAGACCGCCAGAGTTGGCTCGATACGCTCAGCAGCCAGCGCATTTCCAGCCTGAAGCCAGGAGACAGCACCCAGACACTGCTGCTTTCGGTTCAAGGACGCATTGAGCACGAAATGAAGGTGCTGGCCACCGCAGATCGCTTGCTGCTGATCGTTGAACCTGGTGCCGGAGCAGCGTTGGCGCAGTTCCTGAACTCAATGCGCTTCATGCTGCGCGTTGAGGTCAATGACCTTTCCTCGAGCTACGGCGTATTGGCGGCTACCCGCAAGATTGGCACTGCCGGGAGCCTGGTCTGGGAGAACCCATGGCCCGGAATCACCGACGGTGGATGGGCCTACTCCCGTGAGGATCACCCGGGCAAGGAACGTCCGTGGTTCTTGCATATCGTGGAGCTGGAGCAGCTTGCCGAAGCAGCAGCTGGCGAAGAGCTGTCCGGCATGATGGCTGTCGAGGCCTTGCGTATCGCCGCGTGGGAGCCGCGCTTCGGTGCCGAGATAGACGACAAGACCATTCCCCACGAGTTGGATTGGCTGCGTACCGCGGTGCACATGGACAAGGGCTGCTATAAAGGCCAGGAAACAATTGCCCGAGTGCACAACATCGGACACCCTCCGCGCCGCATGGTTTTCTTGGACCTCGACGGTTCCATGCACACGCTGCCTGCCACCGGCGCCGAAGTGAAGCTGGGGGAGCGCACGGTTGGCCGGATCACTTCCGCGACTTTGCACTATGAAGCCGGGCCAATCGCCTTGGCAGTGGTCAAGCGCAACGTTGACCCGGAAGCGGTCCTGTCCGTGGTGGACGGCGAAACGAGCTACCCGGCAACGCAGGAAGTCATTGTGGCGACCGACGCCGGCCAGGTCGCTGGGCGCTTTACCGGGTTTTTGAGAACCCCGCCGCAAGGCTAAAGGCCAAAGAGAAGGGCGTGGGTTGGAATGCTGTGAACAGCATTCCAACCCACGCCCTTGGTGTATCTCCAGGCCTAGCCGAAGAGCACGGCGGCCTCTTCGTAGCGTTCCATGGGGACACGCTTGAGGTTGTTCAATGCGGCACGCAGCGGTACGCGCAGCACCTTGGTGCCGTGCAACGCCACCATGGTGCCCCACGCCTCGGCATGGATGGAATCCACCGCAGCCATTCCCAAACGGGTGGCCAGGACACGGTCAAATGCGGTGGGGACGCCGCCGCGCTGAATATGTCCCAGCACGGTTGCACGCGTTTCAATGCCGGTACGTTCCTCAATGACCGGGGCGAGCATCTCCCCGATGCCGCCAAGGCGGGCGCGTCCGAAGGAATCGAGACCACGTACCGAGAACGCTTCTTCCATGCCTTCGGGCACAAAGCCTTCGGCCACAACCACCAACGGGGCGCGTCCGCGCTCATGGGCTTCGTTCACCCACTGGCAGATCTGCTCCATGGTGGTGGAAACCTCCGGGATGAGCACCGCGTGCGCACCGGAAGCCATCCCCGCGTGCAGTGCAATCCAGCCTACGTGGCGGCCCATTACCTCGGCCACCATGCAGCGGTGGTGGGAATCGCCGGTGGTGCGCAGGCGGTCAATGGCTTCGACCGCAATCTGGTTAGCGGTATCGAAACCGAAGGTGTAATCCGTGGCGTCCAAGTCATTATCGATGGTCTTGGGAACGCCAACGATAGGAAGGCCGGCTTCGCATAGACGCTGGGCGCCAGCTAAGGTGCCTTCGCCGCCGATGGCAATCAGCGCATCGATGCTATTGGATTTGAGAACCTTGGAAATGTTCTCGGCGCCACCAAGTTCCCCTTCAAACGCATTGGTGCGTGAGGTGCCCAAAATGGTGCCGCCCTGCTTGGCGATGCCGCGCACAGCGGTTCGCGGAAGGTCGAAGAAGTCGCCTTCCTTGACGCCGCGCCAGCCGTCGCGGAAACCGACGAATTCGTCGTCGTAGCTTTTGATGCCGTTCAGTACCGCACCGCGGATGACGGCGTTCAGACCGGGGCAGTCGCCGCCTGAGGTCATGATTCCAATGCGCATTGGCCCTCGCTTAGTAATGGGAAAGCCTTGTGCGACAGCTGGAGCGTGCAGGCCCCGTGATAACGCTGTAACAGCAAAGAGTTCCATTCGGATTTCAGTCAATATCCGCGCGCCATTGAGCATCTACTCTGCGTGCCATTGTACGTGCTTAAAGCCACTAGGGCGAGTCTCATGTCACGGAAGTGCACGAGCCTCGCCCTAGCCGGATAGCGATGCCAAGCATCGTTCCCGAGCAGGCCAGCCGGGAACGGTATTTAGAATTTGCGAAGCCAGTTCTGCAAGATGATGGTGTTGTCCTGTGCTGGGATCAGGAGCCACGCCAGGATATATGCGGCAACACCCATTACCGGAAGCAAGAACGAAAGCAGCAGCGCGATACGCACCAGGGTGACATCCCACCCGAACTTGTCGGCGATGCCCCCGGCGACGCCACCGGCCAATCGGCCTGGACCGCGACGAAGCGGCATGGAACGAAGCGAGTTGAAGAATGCGTCCATCAGAGAACTCCTAATTGTTGGAAAAGCTTGGAGGCTTAGAGATTGGGGTCGGTGGGAACCGGTGGTTCGGCTTCGGATTTGCGGGCTTTGCCGGCCGATGCCAATCCGGAGAAGATCATGGCTACGCCGGCCAAGGCGACGATAGCGATGAAGAACAGCGGCATGTCAAAGCTCCACTGCAAGACCAGACGGCTGAGCGATGCCAAGGCGACAACGATCAGTATCAGGCCGAAGACCAAGGTTCCGGTAGGGAATTTCCTAGCGGGAGTAGAAGAAGTATTCATGGGGCTCAGTCCTTAGAAGTCCGTGTTGCTGGGGTTCAGGATGCTGGGATCATCCACGGTCGTGGAGAACGAGGAGAAAACTCCGTCTACTTCAATGGTCAGCAATGGGGCATTTCCCGGCAAGGACCGCCGGTCCTGCGGCAGTTCCATATCCATTCCGGAAAGGAACGCGCCGTCGGTCTCGATCTTCACCGGAACATTCTCCGGCAGCAGCAGATCCATTCTGGAGAAGACCGAATCGATCTCCACGGTGGTGGGTTTGGTGATACTGCCCAGATGGGTCAGGTCAACCGTTGAGCTGCTGAAAACAGCGCTGTATTGGCTGTCGCTGCCGGTAGCCGATCGAACGAACCCGCGGGCCGAATCCTCGAAAGACGTAGCAGAGAAGATCACCGTCAGGACCAGCAACGGAATGGCCAAACCCAACAGGCCTCCACTGGTTCGCCCGGAGAGGGCTGCTAGGACAATGGTGATGCCAACAAGCAACAGGCCGCAAGCCAAGGCCACGGTCCAGCCCGAACCAGGCAAGGCCACGATCTCCAGGTAGTCAGCCAGCATGACCACGGCGACCACCAGCACGGTAACGCCGAAGACGGTGGTGCCAAGCCAACTCGGAATCGGGCGGCTGATCGGCTTGCGATTCGCCTTGGCACTGTAGGCCTTCGTGTATGCGGGATCCGGCGAATAGCTATTTTCGTACTGGCCCGCTGGGCCAGAATCACCTGAATTCATGGGGTGCTCCTTCATCGGCGCATCCGGGTAGTTCGCCCCGAACCCGCTAGCTGCGCTCGCATTGAAACTCTGGGTCTTTTCCTCACGCCAAGGATGCTCCAACGCGGTACTCTTGTCGGCAGCCCTGGGCGAGGCAGCAGAGCTGTCACCGGTCGCTGCCGGATTGCGGGCTTGGTCCGGACGCGCAAACCGGGTGTTCTTCCTGCTGAAGATAATGAATGCGATGGCCGCAACAATAGCCAGGGGCCACAGGACCGGTGCCAGCGAATCCAAGAACCAGGGAGCGGGGAAGACGCCCAGCGCAAAGATGATCACCGCGCCAGTCATGCCGCTGGTCCAGTTCCGATTCACGGCACTTTCCAGATGCATTTTGCCTCCCGCATCAGGAAGCAACGCCCAAGCCAGTCCATAGAGCACCATGCCCAAGCCGCCTAGGACACCGAGCACCACGAAGATGCCGCGGATCAGTACTACATCGACCTTGAAATAATCGGCAACACCAGTTGCAACGCCACCGAGCCACTGCGAGTCCTGGCGAGTGATCGGTGATTTGCGCAGCTGGTCGTAAAAGCCGCGACGACGTTGAGAGCCTTCGTTGTTCATAGTCCAATGTTCTCGTGTGGCAGGGGTCCCGCGCTATGAGGGGATACCCTGAACTTCCCCTAGGGGTGCCCCTAGATCCGGTGATCAACCGGGAAGAAACGACAAGAACGTGCTTGACTTAGAACTATGGAAAGTCCTGAACGGCGTTTGATGGTGCGCAGCGAGAATCGGCTTATTGCCGGCGTCTGCGGCGGCCTCGCGGAGCACCTGGGCATCCCGCTGGGGCACGTCCGTATTGGGTTCCTGGGACTGTCCGCACTGGGCGGCATCGGCATCCTGCTCTACGCGTGGCTTTGGGTATTCGTCCCGAGCGCCGAAGAGGCGCACGCTGACGAGCTTCGCTCCTGGGGCACCAGGTCACGCAGCCTTGCTGAGGAAATGAACCGGGTGCAGCAAGGCATCTTCCGTCCTCGCGAAGGTTGGGAAAGGAACTCCACCTGGCGTGACACGCTGATCGGTGCGGGCCTGCTGGCGCTCGCCGTTCTGGCTTATGGACAGTGGACCGGCTGGAATATCCGCTGGGATCTGATCTGGCCTACCTTGGGCGTGATTGCCGGTATTGTGCTGGCTTGGATCCAGTTCGATGAAGGTATCACCGAGCACAAGAAGCGCCCGTCATTGCCTTTCCTGCTGCGCCTGGCTTTTGGCCTGGTCCTGGTCATCGGCGGTCTGCTGGCCCTGCTGGGCAATACTGTCGGAGCCGCAGAACTGCTCGGCGGCCTGTGGGCGGCCTTGGCGATCATTGTCGGCGCAGTCGTGGTCTTGCTTCCCTGGGGCACTCGGCTTTGGCGCGATTTCATCGCTGAACGGAGCTCGCGCCAGGCGGCGGCCCAACGTGCAGAGTTCGCGGCCCACCTGCACGACTCGGTCTTGCAGACCTTGGCCGTGATTCAAAAACGCAGTGAAGACCCAGCGGCGGTGAGAACCTTGGCACGCGTCCAAGAGCGTGAACTGCGCCAATGGCTGTACGGCAACCATGACCTTGATGACGAAGATGTAATCGTTGAGATCCAACACGAGGCCAGCCACATCGAACAGCTGCTACTGCGTGATGTAGAAGTCATATCCGTAGGCAATGCTCAGGGCTTTGCCGGGCAGCAGGCACTGGTGGCCGCTAGCCGCGAGGCGATGATGAACGCAGCGAAGCATGCCGAGGGCAAGATTTCGGTATTCATCGAATGCTCGGCCGAACAAGTAGAAGTGTATGTGCGTGACCGCGGCACCGGTTTTGAAGTAGCTGGAATACCGGCGGACCGGCACGGCGTCAGGGAATCAATCATTGGCCGCATGGAACGCGCAGGTGGCATGGCGCATATCCGGAGCGGTGAATCCGGAACTGAGGTGCAGCTGAGCATGCCACTGAACATGGAGGAAGAATAGAAACATGAACGCTGAGAACACCATCGAGAACTACCGTGTAGTGCTGGTGGACGACCACGCCATCTTCCGTTCCGGTTTACGTGCCGATTTGGCCCAGGACATCCAGATTGTCGGGGAAGCTGGCACCGTGGAAGGAGCCATCGAGGTGATCACCGAACAGCAACCGGATGTGGTGCTCCTGGATGTGCACCTGCCCGGTGGCCGTGGCGGCGGCGGGGCCGAAGTGCTCAAGGGGTGCACCGGGCTGCTGGGATCCACGCGTTTCCTGGCATTGAGCGTTTCCGACGCAGCACAGGACGTAGTGACGGTCATCCGTTCCGGTGCTCGCGGGTATGTCACCAAGAGCATTTCCGGGGCCGAAATTTCCGATGCAGTACGTCGCGTAGCCGGGGGAGATGCCGTGTTCTCGCCACGGTTGGCCGGGTTCGTCCTGGACGCCTTTGGCAGCAGCGGACCGGTGGCAGAAATCGATGAAGAGCTGGATTTGCTCTCTGACCGCGAATTGCAAGTCATGCGTCTGATTGCCCGGGGATACAGCTATAAGGAAGTAGCCAAGGAACTGTTCATTTCGGTGAAGACCGTGGAATCTCATGTGTCCAATGTGCTGCGCAAGCTCCAGCTATCCAACCGCCACGAACTTACCCGTTGGGCTGTGGACCGCAAGATCCTCTAAGCGGCACTGCGGCAAAAGCACAGAAGCCGGGCAGTCCATCATGGACTGCCCGGCTTCTTTGGCGGCGCGGTTTTTCTACTTGGCTTCGCCCAGCAGCTTGGCCATCCGTGCGACGCCTTCTTCAAGGTCAGCATCACCCAGTGCATATGACATGCGGATATAGCCTGAAGGCCCGAATGCTTCACCTGGAACGACGGCAACTTCTGCCTGTTCCAGGATGAAAGCAGCAAGTTCTGCACTGGTGTTGTTCACAACGCCGCGGATTTCGCGACCCAGCAGGCCTCGAACATCCGAATACGCGTAGAACGCGCCTTCCGGAGTAGGGCAGTGCAGGCCGTCAATCGCGTTCAGTGATTCGACGATGGCCAAGCGGCGACGGTTGAAGGCAACCTTCATGTCGTTCACGGCATCCAGCGGCCCGGCAACAGCAGCCAGGGCGGCTCGCTGCGATACGTTGGAAACGTTCGAGGTGGCGTGGGACTGCAGATTGGTGGCGGCCTTGATGACATCCAGCGGACCTGCCATCCAACCCACGCGCCAGCCGGTCATTGCGTAGGTCTTTGCCACGCCGTTGAGGATGACAACTCGGTCTTCGAGCTCTGGGACCAAGGTCGCGATGGAGCTGAAAGTTGCATCGCCGTAGGTCAAGTGCTCGTATATCTCATCGGTAACAACCCACAGGCCCTTGGAAGCAGCCCACTGGCCGATCTCGCGGACCTGCTCCGGGGTGTATACAGCACCGGTGGGGTTCGAAGGAGAAACGAACAGCAGCACCTTGGTGCGTTCAGTCAGTACGGATTCGAGCTGTTCAACGGAGACCTTGTAGCCCTGCTCCGGGCCGGCAAAGACCGATACGGCCTTGCCTCCGGCGAGCTGGATGGCTTCGGGATAGGTGGTCCAGTACGGAGCCGGAACGATGACCTCGTCACCTGGATCAAGCAAGGTTGCGAAGGTGTTGTACACCGCCTGCTTGCCGCCATTGGTGACCAGAACCTGGTTGGCCTTGAGCTCGTAGCCCGAATCGCGCATGGTTTTGGCGGCGATTGCTTCGCGTAGCTCGGGAAGGCCGGCTGCAGGGGAGTAGCGGTGGTTCTTTGGATCCTGGGCCGCCTTGACTGCTGCTTCGACAATGTAGTCAGGGGTTGGGAAGTCAGGTTCACCGGCACCGAAACCGATTACTGGTCGACCTGCTGCTTTAAGAGCCTTCGCCTTGGCATCTACTGCGAGAGTCGCGGATTCGGAAATTGCGCCGATGCGGCGAGAAATGCGAGACATTGGGGATTCGTCCTGAAGTCTATGGGGACAGCTGTTACACCTCAGTTTAGTTCGCAACCTTGCACTTCAGCATCACAATTTTGAAAATGACACAATAAGGTGCGCAACGAGGCGCGGGAATGCGTTCTGCGCCACACCGGAGGTTGTCAGTTCGACATTTCCGATTTCGTTGCGTAAAGTTATTTCTCGTTGCCGAGACATCGAAACGGACGAAGCTGAATGTTTTATCCGCTAAGATGTTCTAGGTGGGAGCGGTAAAAAGCTCCGAAGGGTAGTGGCGCAATTGGTAGCGCAGCGGTCTCCAAAACCGCAGGTTGCAGGTTCGAGTCCTGTCTGCCCTGCGCAATAGCGATTTATCGCTTAGCGAATTATCTCATCACGGTGTGTTGCAGTCGAATAGACTATGGCACACCGTGATTGTTTCAACTGGCCAAATTTTTGAAACGAGGAAGAACATGACCGAATCTGCTCTCAGCTCCGGTAAGGGTGGACAGAAGTTGGGTTTCTTTGCCCGGATCTTCTTGTTTTTCCGCCAGGTAATCGCAGAACTTAAGAAGGTCGTCACCCCGACCCGCAGTGAACTAGTGAATTATTTCCTGGTTGTTGTCGGTTTCGTGGTCGTGGTGATGCTGATCGTGACGGCCCTGGACTTCGTCTTTGGGCAGGGTTCGATCCTCCTGTTCACCAACAAGGTCGAACAGTAATTTTGTTGCCTCGGAGGTATGATTACCCCGAGGCAATTTAGTGTCATTCAGTCAAAGAAAGCAGGAGCTGCAGTGTCCGACAAGGAACTCGAACCGCAGATTAATGACGAGGTCGAAAACGAGTTCGTTGAAGCCGCCGGCGATCAGGTTGAGCCAGCTGTAGAAGCTGACGTCGACCCAACCGAAGCACCAGCACAGGACGCTGAAGACGCTCAGGTAATCGAAGGCGCAGCTGAAGAAGCTGAAAGCGAAGACAACGAAGCCGAAGCTGAAGAAGCCGAGGGCGAAGACAACGTAGCCAAGCTCAAGGAAGAATTCCGCGCTAAGCTCCGTCGTCTTCCAGGTGACTGGTTTGTCATTCACACCTACGCTGGTTACGAAAACCGCGTGAAGGTCAATCTTGAGACCCGTATCCAGACCCAGGACATGGATGAGTTCATCTTCGATATCCAGGTTCCGATGGAAGAGGTCGTCGAGGTCAAGAACACCCAGCGCAAGATCGTTCGCCGCGTGCGCATCCCGGGCTATGTCCTGGTCCGCATGGAGCTGACTGACGCGTCGTGGGGTGTTGTTCGACACACTCCAGGTGTCACTGGATTCGTTGGCAACGCCCACGATCCAAACCCGCTGAGCCTTGACGAAGTGTTCTCCATGCTTGAGCACACCATCGTTGATCCAGTAGAGCAGCCATCGGCGTCCAAGCCAGGCCGTGCTCCAATTACTGAGGTCACCGTGGACTTCGAAGTCGGCGAATCGGTTATCGTCAATGACGGACCGTTCGAAACGATGCCGGCAACCATCTCGGAGATCAAGCTGGATGCCGCACAGCTGGTTGTACTGGTTTCGATCTTCGAACGTGAAACCCCAGTGACCCTGAACTTCAACCAGGTCACCAAGATCCAGTAGTATTAAGTCTTCGTGCCCCGCATCGGTCGCTTATCGATGCGAGGGTACGCTTGGCTGTCGCGCCACGATAGCCAGATCCCCGTGCCACGCTCCTGTGCCACGGGAAACGCAAGAGTAAGAAGGACCCGACATGGCCCCAAAGAAAAAGGTCACCGGACTCATCAAGCTGCAGATCCAGGCAGGTGCTGCTAACCCAGCTCCTCCAATCGGTCCAGCCCTTGGTCAGCACGGCGTCAACATCATGGAATTCTGCAAGGCTTACAACGCAGCGACCGAGTCGCAGCGCGGTAACGTTGTTCCAGTTGAGATCACCGTATACGAAGACCGTTCGTTCACTTTCATCACCAAGACTCCTCCTGCAGCTGAGCTGATCAAGAAGGCAGCTGGCATTGCAAAGGGTTCGGGTGTTCCGCACACCGACAAGGTTGCTAACCTGACCCAGGCTCAGGTTGAGGAAATCGCCACCACCAAGATGGCTGACCTGAACGCAAATGACCTGGCTGCTGCAGCCAAGATCATCGCCGGCACCGCCCGCTCCATGGGCGTGACCGTAGAAGGCTAATCCCGCCTTCCGCTGTTCACACGCTGGATAGCACTCAAGAATTCAATCTAAGGCGAAACGGTCATCCGATCGATTCGCCCGTGGCAGGACCCCGCGCGGTCCATATGACCACGACTGCATAAGGAGAAAACGCAGATGGCAAAGCGCAGCAAAGCATACGTAGCCGCCGCGGCTAAGATCGATGCCGACAACAACGTCTACGCTCCAGCCGAGGCAATTGCCCTGGCTAAGGAGACCGCAGGCGATAAGACCAACTCGACCGTTGAGGTTGCTTTCCGCCTGGGTGTTGACCCACGTAAGGCTGACCAGATGGTTCGCGGTACCGTAAACCTTCCACACGGCACCGGCAAGACCGCCCGCGTGGTTGTTTTCGCTAACGGTGACAAGGCAGAAGCAGCTCGCGAAGCTGGCGCCGACTTCGTTGGCTCGGACGACCTGATCGAAAAGATCCAGGGCGGCTGGACCGACTTCGACGCAGCAGTTGCAACCCCTGACCTGATGGGCAAGGTTGGCCGCTTGGGTAAGGTACTGGGTCCTCGTAACCTGATGCCAAACCCTAAGACCGGCACCGTGACCATGGATGTGGCCAAGGCTGTAACCGACATCAAGGGCGGCAAGATCGACTTCCGCGTCGACAAGCACTCGAACCTGCACTTCATCATTGGCAAGGTTTCGTTCGACGCAAAGCAGCTGACCGAGAACTACGCAGCAGCTCTGGAAGAGGTTATGCGCCTGAAGCCTTCGGCTTCGAAGGGTCGCTACATCTCGAAGGCAACCATCGCTACCACCTTCGGTCCAGGTATTCCTGTTGACGCGAACGTAACCCGCGTTGAGGCCTAAGTCTAGTAGCTAACTAGCTTGGGGGAGCATGCCGATAATCGGCATGCTCCCTTCCTTTTTAAACGAGGAATCTGCGCGATGGCCACGGCTCCTGGCAAGCGTATTCATGTTTCGTACCAGCCGGTAGCCGATGATAAGCTTTGACTACCGAGTATCTCGGTCATCCGCGTATGGATCCCCCAAGGCCCTACGCGGATGAGATATGAAAGTTTCCCCAAAACTTTTGTATCGGCGGGACTTACTACTAGCGTTCCCCAAGCGTTGGTAAATGAGTCCCGCCATTCTAATTTAATTCCCCTAGTGACCAGGATCATGAGATTGGCTCCGGCTTCGATTTGCTGTGGGCTGGAGTGCTCCTATAAACTAGAAATACCGAAGACCGTCGGTCGAGCATTTGGTTTCCAACTGCTCCTAAAGATCCGCAAGGATGACCAACGCAGGTTACATAGATTTTTTGACTTTGAATAAGTTGAAACGCCCTGTGCTCCTGCGCGGGGCTATTTTTATGGCCTCGCCGGTTTTGAAACGGTACCGAACAAATCCCCGGAAGGAGTGTTATGGCAACCCCAAGCAAGACTGCAGCGATTGAAGAAATCACCGCGGAATTCAATGATTCGTCGGCGGCTGTCTTGACCGAATACCGTGGGCTTACCGTTGCACAGCTCAAGGATCTGCGCCGCTCGCTTGGTCAGGAGACCAAGTACGCAGTCGTAAAGAACACCTTGACCGCAATCGCAGCGAAGAACGCTGGCATCGATGCTTTCGATGAACAGCTTTCTGGTCCAACCGCAATCGCCTTCATTAAGGGCGATGCAGTTGCTGCCGCTAAGAGCCTCACGGAATTCGCCAAGACTAACGAAAAGCTGGTCATCAAGACCGGTTGGTTCGAAGGTAAGGCACTGGACCAGAGCGGCATCGCTGCTTTGGCTGCGCTGGAATCCCGCGAAACTCAGCTCGCCCGCGTTGCAGCAGTGCTGCTGGCTCCAGCTTCCGCTGCTGCCCGCGCTGTCGAAGCTCTGCGTGCAAAGCTCGACGAGAACGGTGGCGAAGCTGCCGAGGAAGCTCCGGCAGAAGCCTAAGCTTTCGAGTTCTCTCGCAACGTAAACCCAAATTCATCGGCCCTCAAGGCCAAAAACCGAAAGGACGCCCACCATGGCGAAGCTCAGCAACGAAGAGCTGCTTTCCGCATTCAAGGAAATGACCATCATCGAACTGTCCGAGTTCGTTAAGGAATTCGAAGAGACCTTCGACGTAACCGCTGCTGCTGTTGCAGTTGCTGGTCCAGCTGCAGGCGGCGAAGCTGCTGCTGAAGAGAAGACCGAATTCGACGTAGTCCTCGAGTCGGCTGGCGACAAGAAGATCGCAGTTATCAAGGAAGTTCGTGCACTGACTTCCCTGGGCCTGAAGGAAGCTAAGGAGCTCGTTGACGCTGCTCCAAAGGCTCTGCTTGAGGGTGTTGCAAAGGACGCTGCCGAGAAGGCTAAGGAAGCTCTGGAAGCTGCCGGCGCTACCGTCACCGTTAAGTAAGTACAGCGGTCACTCGCAACTTATTGCCAAAGGTCCACAGACGAAAGTCTGTGGGCCTTTGGTCGTTAAGCTGGGAAGTCCATAGCAATTGTTTTATAACGTTTCTATTAACAGCGTTTATTCAAGTTCATTGTTTACAGTGAAAATGTGTCAAAAACCGTAGCTACCCAGAACCAGAAACCAGCACCGCGGCTAGGGCTCCTAGACGCATTGAGGATTACAGCTGCGCTAATTGTCGTCCTGTACCACTACACCGCATGGGGACATGATCACTGGGGGAGGCAGGCGGCAGAGTTCTGGCCAGTACTCTCCGAATTCACCCGCTACGGACAGCTGGGTGTGCAGCTATTCTTCCTCATCTCGGGCTTCGTTATCCTGATGTCCCTCCAGGGAAAGCACGTCATTGGTTTCATCGGCTCGCGTGTGGGCCGTCTCTACCCGGCCTACTGGCTCGCGGTACTCGCAGCAACAGTACTCTCGCTTGGGATCTGGCCCTCCGGCAACGAGGGACGCTCGGCCAGTGATATTCTGCCCAACCTGAGCATGATGCAGGCTGGATTCGGTGTCACCGATATGGACGGTGTCTATTGGACGCTATGGGTCGAGTTGCGTTTTTACGTGTTGCTCGCAGTGCTCTTGTCCATGGGCTTCGTGAAGAACAAGCACATCCTCATGCTCTCTGCCATTTGGCCCGCTCTGGGCCTGTATCTGCATTTCACGAGCTTGGACAAGCTGCAGGAATGGATTGCCGGGCAGTATGCGGCCCTGTTCGCAGCCGGCATGGTGCTCTTCTTGATCTATCAAAGCGGCCACAGCATTCTGCGGTGGTCCATGGTCGCAGGCAATACTGCCATCGCCGCATTTTTCACCGGCATCAAGGGGCGCAGTGACGCGGACTTGCTCTCCGGGATGGATATCCCGGCCTGGCATTTCCAGCTGCTGACCGTCCTGTGCGTAGTTCTGCTGGCGGTGTGCACCCTGACTCCGCTCAAGAACGTCCAGGGCAAATGGCTGGCTGTGGCCGGTTCATTGACTTACCCGCTGTACCTGGTGCACCAGTTGTGGGGTTGGTGGCTGATCAACCAGCTGCACGGTTTCGTGAACAAGTACGTGCTGCTGGCCGGTTTGCTGGTGCTGATGCTAGGAATCGCCTACCTTGTGGCACGCTTCGTCGAGCAGCCGCTGGGTCTGCCGCTGCGCAACGCGACGATCAAGGGATTGACCAAGTCGCAGGCCTGGGCCAAGAAGGCATTGGCTAAGCCAGGGCTGGTTATTCCGGAATCGAAATATCAGCAATCGTGGCATCAAATCCGCTAACCAAATCCTTGGCGCGAACCAGCAGTCCATGGGCTCGGTCCCCGCTGCCCAGTCCTATCTGTTCCGATACGGGCTCTTCGAAGACGCTGGCATCGATGTAGACAGGCAGTACCGTGTGCGAGCCGAAAGGTGTAATGGTTCCGCTCTCGTAGTGCGTGACATCCCAAGCGATATCTGAAGATGGCAGGGAGAGCTTATTGACGCCCATGACTCCGCGCAGCTTCGCCCAGTCAAGTTGCCGCCCGCCCGGGATCAGCGCGAAGACGAAGGTGCCGTCTGCGCGTTTGATAACCAGCGTCTTGAGCAAGGCCGAGGCCGAGATTCCCAAGGCGTCCGCAGCCTCTTCCAGCGAGCGGACCTTGTCGCGCGGCACAATCTCGATCGGGATGTTCCGGCGCGAGGCGTCCAGGGTAACTCGGGTCAGTGCTTCATCTGACTGCAGCTTATTCACTTCGTCTCCTAACCGTGGATGTTTGCTCGATCATAGCTAGTGGCGAAAGAAGAAGCCACCGGACACACGAGGTCGCAAAGGCTTATATCTGCTGGGGGAGCGCGTAGCTTCCAGCCTCCCGGATATTCCGGAAAAAATCTCCAAGAACGTTCGCCATGCGGCTGGAACGGAGAAAAATTGGGGTTTCTGATGCCCGCTGAGGAGAATGTGACAGAAAGCATAACGTTGCCTGATGCCCGGAATCCGGAGACTGCGTTCAGCGGGCCGAGACCTTTGGCAATTCGCAAGAATCCGCGAAAACAAGGGAATCAGTTGGGAAAATGCACGCACTTTTCGGTACGCGGTACGACCGGGTTGCGCGCTGGCGCGGTGCTTGGAAACCTGAGTGGCAGCCCGCGCCAAAGTGGGGGCGAAAACTATAGCACGAATTTCTGCACCGAGTATCGACAACCGGATTTTCCTCCGGTAGAGTAGAAATTTGCGCCTTGCTGTTTGCGCGCGCGGCCTTCATATAGCGGTGGGTTCGTGCGGACGAAAAAAGAGGAACTGTCCTATGGCAGGAACCTTAGCACGGTAAGCGTTCGGAAACCTGACGGTCTTTGGAAGGATCCATCTTGGTCGCCTCGAGCAACCCTAACAACCAAACCGCTAGTTCGGCTCGCGATGCTGCATACGCTGGCCGACTTTCTTTTGCAAAGATTCACGAACCCCTTGAAGTGCCTAACCTGCTGGCATTGCAGACCGAGAGCTTTGACCGCCTCGTCGGCAACCAGAACTGGGTAGAGCGCCTGGCCAAGGCAGAAGCCGCTGGTGACTTCAGCGTGCCCAACACCTCGGGCCTGGCAGAAATCTTCGAGGAAATCTCCCCAATCGAGGACTTCCAGGACACCATGTCCTTGAGCTTCTCGGATCCGGAGTTCGCTGATCCTAAGTACTCGATCGCAGAGTGCAAGGACCGCGACGCCACCTACGCGGCACCGCTGTATGTCAAGGCCGAATTCATGAACAATGAAACCGGCGAAATCAAGCAGCAGACCGTGTTCATGGGCGATTTCCCGCTGATGAGCGAAAAGGGCACCTTCATCATCAACGGCACCGAGCGTGTCGTTGTGTCCCAGCTGGTTCGCTCCCCAGGTGCGTACTTCGAGTCCACGCCGGACAAGACCAGTGACAAGACGATCTTCTCGGCACGTATCATCCCATCGCGTGGTGCATGGTTCGAGCTGGAAATCGACAAGCGCGACCAGATCGGCGTACGCCTTGATCGCAAGCGCAAGCAGTCGGTCACCGTTTTGCTCAAGGCCCTTGGCTGGAGCGAAGAGCAGATCCTGTCCGAGTTCGGCCAGTACGATTCGATGCGCGCAACCTTGGAAAAGGACAGCATCAAGGATCAGAACGAAGCCTTGCTGGACATCTACCGCAAGCTGCGTCCAGGCGAGCCTCCTACGGTTGAGGCCGCCCAGGCACTGCTGAAGAACATGTACTTCGAGCCCAAGCGCTACGACCTGGCAAAGGTTGGCCGCTACAAGATCAACCGCAAGCTGGGCGTGGAGACTCCGGTCAACGCCGAGAACGCTTCGGTGCTCTCGCTGGACGACCTGGTAGCGATGATCCGCTACCTCGTTGCGCTGCACGCTGGCGAGAAGACTGTTCAGGGCACCCGCAAGGGCGAGATCGTTGACGTTCCTGTCAACGTCGACGACATCGACCACTTCGGCAACCGCCGCATCCGCGCAGTGGGCGAACTGATCGAGAACCAGGTCCGCACCGGCCTGTCCCGCATGGAGCGTGTTGTGCGCGAGCGCATGACCACCCAGGACGTCGAGGCGATCACCCCGCAGACCCTGATCAACATCCGCCCTGTCGTGGCTGCCATCAAGGAGTTCTTCGGAACCTCGCAGCTTTCGCAGTTCATGGACCAGAACAACCCGCTGGCCGGCCTGACCCACAAGCGCCGCTTGTCGGCTCTGGGCCCAGGCGGCCTGTCCCGTGACCGCGCAGGCATGGAAGTACGAGACGTCCACCCGTCCCACTACGGACGCATGTGCCCAATTGAAACCCCGGAAGGCCCGAACATCGGCCTGATCGGTTCGTTGGCTACCTACGGACGCATCAACTCCTTCGGCTTCATCGAAACCCCGTACCGCCGCGTCGCCAATGGCGTCGTGTCCAACGAGGTCGACTACCTGACCGCCGATGACGAGCTGCAGCACTACATCGCACAGGCCAACGCGCCACTGGATGAGAACGGCCGCTTCGTTGAAGAGACCGTTCTGGTTCGCGAAAAGGGCGGTGGCGGCGAGCCTGTTATCGTCGACTCCGCTGAAGTGACCTTCATGGACGTTTCGCCGCGCCAGATGGTTTCGGTGGCAACCGCGCTGATTCCATTCCTCGAGCACGACGACGCCAACCGCGCACTGATGGGCGCCAACATGCAGCGCCAGGCTGTGCCGCTGCTGAAGTCCGAGCGTCCGCTGGTGGGTACCGGCATGGAGAAGTTCGCCGCGGTTGACGCCGGCGACTCCGTTGTCGCCGCCAAGCCAGGCGTGGTCACCGAGGTATCTGCTGACCTGGTTGTCGTCATGAACGATGACGGCACCGAGTCGATGTACCCGATCATGAAGTTCGCCCGCTCGAACCAGGGCAACGCCTACAACCAGCGCGTTCGCGTGTCCGAAGGCGACCGCCTGGAGTACCAGTCGATCATCGCTGACGGTCCTTCGACCGACTCCGGCGAGCTCTCGCTGGGCAAGAACCTGCTCGTGGCATTCATGTCCTGGGAAGGCTACAACTACGAGGATGCGATCATCCTCTCCCAGCGCATGATCTTCGACGACGTGCTCACCTCGATTCACATCGAAGAGCACGAAGTCGACGCTCGCGACACCAAGCTCGGTGCCGAGGAAATCACCCGCGACATCCCGAATGTCTCGGAAGACATCCTCTCCCAGCTCGATGACCGCGGCATCGTCTACATCGGTGCCGAGGTCGAGGCCGGCGACGTGCTGGTAGGCCGTGTCACCCCTAAGGGCGAGACCGAGCTGACCCCGGAAGAGCGCCTGCTGCGTGCCATCTTCGGTGAGAAGTCGCGCGAAGTGCGCGACACCTCGCTGAAGGTTCCGCACGGCGAGTCCGGCACCGTCATTGGTGTTCGCATCTTCGACCGCGACAACGACGATGACCTTTCCCCTGGTGTCAACCAGCTGGTCCGCGTCTACGTTGCCCAGAAGCGCAAGATCTCGATCGGCGACAAGCTCGCAGGTCGCCACGGTAACAAGGGTGTCATCTCGCGCATCATGCCGCTGGAGGACATGCCATTCCTGGAAGACGGCACCCCGCTGGATGTCATCCTGAACCCGCTGGGTGTGCCAGGCCGCATGAACGTCGGCCAGGTTATGGAAATCCACCTGGGCTGGGCTGCCAAGCAGGGCTGGAAGATCGAAGGCGAGCCTGAATGGGTCCGCGATCTGCCGAACCTGCCACGCGAGTCCGGTTCCACCACCGTGGCAACCCCGGTCTTCGATGGCGCTTCCGAAGAGGAAATCCGCGGCATCCTGGATTCGACCAGCAAGACCCGTGACGGTGTGCGCCTGATTGGCAACTCCGGCAAGGCGAAGCTGTTCGACGGCCGCTCCGGCGACCCGCTGCCGGATCCGGTTTCCGTGGGCTACATGTACATCTTGAAGCTCCACCACCTGGTGGACGACAAGATCCACGCCCGTTCCACCGGTCCATACTCCATGATCACCCAGCAGCCACTGGGCGGTAAGGCCCAGTTCGGTGGCCAGCGCTTCGGCGAGATGGAAGTTTGGGCACTGGAAGCATACGGTGCCGCTTACACGCTGCAGGAAATCCTGACCATCAAGTCGGATGATATCCACGGCCGCGTGAAGGTCTACGAAGCTATCGTCAAGGGCGAGAACGTTCCAGAGCCTGGTGTTCCAGAATCGTTCAAGGTGCTCATCAAGGAAATGCAGTCGCTGTGCTTGAACGTCGAGGTACTCGGTACCGACGGCAACACTATCGAAATGCGTGAGTCGGACGAGGAATCGTTCCGCGCCGCTGAAGAGCTGGGCATCGACCTTTCACGGTCGGAGCCGAACTCCGTAGAGGAAGTGTAATCTGGCGCCCTGCCTGCAGGACCTGCAGGCAGCGGCGGCAAATTCCCACCCTCATTCGTATCGACTTCAGACACCACAGAAGAGAGAAAAGGACCATATGTCCAGCGATTCCTCATTCGGCCTCATGCGAATCAACCTTGCCACCGCGGATGAAATCCGTGGATGGAGCTACGGCGAGGTCAAGAAGCCGGAAACCATTAACTACCGCACCCTGAAGCCGGAGAAGGACGGTCTTTTCTGCGAAAAGATCTTCGGCCCTTCCCGCGACTGGGAATGCTACTGCGGCAAGTACAAGCGCGTGCGCTTCAAGGGCATCATCTGCGAGCGTTGCGGCGTCGAGGTGACCCGCGCGAACGTACGCCGTGAGCGCATGGGCCACATCGAGCTGGCAGCTCCTGTGACCCACATCTGGTACTTCAAGGGCGTTCCATCGCGCTTGGGCTACCTGCTCGATCTGGCTCCGAAGGACCTCGAAAAGGTCATCTACTTCGCTGCCTACATGATCACCGGTGTCGACGAAGCACGCCGCCACGCCGAAATGCCTAACCTGCAGGCCCAGCACGACCTGGAACTGCGCAACCTTGCGAACAACTCGGAAGCTGACAAGAAGGCTGTTGCAGCCGACCTGGAAGCCGAGCTGGAGCGCATGGAAGCTGACGGCGCCAAGAATGCCGAGCTGAACAAGGCCCGCACCTTGGCCGAGAAGACTGTTCTGCAGATCGACAAGCGCGCCAAGGCCGAGGCCGAGCGCCTGCGTGCGGTCTGGGAGCGCTTCAAGAACCTGAAGGTCGCCGACCTCGAGGGCGACGAAGGCCTGTACCGCACCATGCGTGAGAAGTACGGACTGTTCTTCGAAGGCTCCATGGGTGCAGAAGCTATCCAGAAGCGCCTTGAGAACTTCGATCTGGCGGCTGAAGCTGAAGAGCTGAAGACCATCATCGAAAACGGCAAGGGCCAGAAGAAGGCTCGTGCGCTCAAGCGCCTGAAGGTCGTCAACGCGTTCCTCGTCAACGGCAACTCGCCTAAGGGCATGGTCCTTGACGCCGTTCCGGTGATCCCGCCAGAACTGCGCCCGATGGTCCAGCTCGACGGTGGCCGTTTCGCTACCTCGGATCTGAACGACCTGTACCGCCGCGTGATCAACCGCAACAACCGCCTCAAGCGCCTGCTTGATCTCGGTGCGCCAGAGATCATCGTGAACAACGAAAAGCGCATGATGCAGGAAGCTGTTGACTCGCTGTTCGATAACGGCCGTCGTGGCCGTCCGGTGACCGGTCCAGGCAACCGCCCGCTGAAGTCCCTGAGCGACATGCTCAAGGGCAAGCAGGGTCGTTTCCGCCAGAACCTGCTGGGCAAGCGCGTTGACTACTCGGGCCGTTCGGTCATCGTTGTCGGCCCGCAGCTGAAGCTGCACCAGTGCGGTCTGCCAAAGCAGATGGCCCTGGAGCTGTTCAAGCCTTTCGTGATGAAGCGCCTGGTAGACCTCAACCACGCACAGAACATCAAGTCGGCTAAGCGCATGGTCGAGCGTTACCGCCCGCAGGTTTGGGATGTTCTCGAAGAGATCATCACCGAGCACCCGGTACTGCTCAACCGTGCACCTACCCTGCACCGCTTGGGTATCCAGGCCTTCGAACCACAGCTGATCGAAGGCAAGGCCCTGCAGCTGCACCCATTGGTTTGCGGCGCGTTCAACGCTGACTTCGACGGTGACCAGATGGCAGTCCACCTGCCGCTGAGCCCAGAAGCACAGGCTGAAGCCCGTATCTTGATGCTGTCCTCGCACAACATCTTGAAGCCTTCCGATGGCCGCCCAGTGGCACAGCCTTCGCAGGATATGATCATCGGCTTGCACCACTTGACCACCAAGCGTGCAACCGAAAAGGGCGCCGGCCGCGTGTTCGCTACCGTATCCGAGGCCATCATGGCCAAGGATCTGGGCGAACTGCACCTGAACGCACCGATCAAGGTCCGCGTGGAGAACTTCGTTCCTTCCGCAGACCAGCCAGCCCCTGAGGGCTGGGAGCCAGGTACCCCGGCATTGCTGGATACCTCGCTTGGCCAGGTGCTGTTCAACGACACCCTGCCTGCGGACTACCCATGGGTAGCCACCGTAGCGGGCAAGGATGCGCTCTCGGAGATCGTCAACGATCTGGCAGAGCGCTACCCGAAGATCATTGCCGCAGCTACCCTGGATAACCTGAAGGACGCCGGTTTCTACTGGTCGACCCGCTCGGGTGTCACCGTGGCGATCTCGGACATTACCTCGAACATGGATAAGGCAGCCATCTTGGCTCCTTACGAGGTAAAGGCCGCCAAGGTCCAGGCTTCCTACGACAAGGGCCTGATTGCAGATACCGAGCGCCGCCAGGACCTGATCGACATCTGGACCAAGGCTACCGACGAGGTTGCCGAGGCGATGAAGAACGGCATGGAAGAGCTGAACACCATTAACCGAATGGTGACTTCCAAGGCTCGTGGTAACTACCTGCAATTGCGTCAGATCGCGGGTATCCGTGGTCTGGTGTCCAACCCTAAGGGTGAAATTATTCCTCGCCCGATCAAGTCTTCCTACCGTGAAGGCCTGTCGGTTCTGGAGTACTTCATCGCGACCCACGGTGCCCGCAAGGGCCTGGCGGATACCGCGCTGAAGACCGCTAACTCGGGTTACCTGACCCGTCGTCTGGTGGACGTTTCGCAGGATGTTATCGTTCGCGAAGAGGACTGCGGCACCAAGCGCGGCTTGACCGTTGCCATTGCAGATAACTCTGCCGGCATCCGCGTCAAGCACGAGACCGTGGAGAACTCGGCGTACACCCGTACGCTGGCTACCGACGTCAAGAACGCTGAAGGCACCGTGCTGGCTACCGCCGGTTCGGATGTCGGCGACGTGCTGATCGACGAGCTGTACGCTGCAGGCGTGGATGAAATCCGCGTTCGCTCCGTGCTGACCTGCGACTCGGCTGTTGGAACCTGTGCTCTGTGCTACGGCCGTTCGCTGGCCAGCGGCAAGACCGTGGACATCGGCGAGGCTGTTGGCATTATCGCCGCGCAGTCCATCGGCGAGCCTGGTACCCAGCTGACCATGCGTACCTTCCACACCGGTGGTGTAGCGTCGGCTGACGATATCACCCAGGGTCTGCCTCGTATCCAGGAACTGTTCGAAGCCCGTACCCCTAAGGGTGTGGCTCCGATGTCCGAGGTTGCCGGTCGCGTGTCGATCGAAGACGACGAGAAGCAGCTGCGTGTTGTAGTTACTCCAGACAACGGCGACGAGAAGCAGGCCTACCCGGTTCTGCGCCGTGCTCGCCTGTTGGTTGAAGAGGGCGAAAGCATCGTTGCCGGTACCCAGCTCACCAGCGGTACCTTGGATCCGAAGCAGGTTCTTCGAGTCCTCGGCCCACGTGAGGCACAGAAGTTCCTGGTCCGCGAGGTCCAGGATGTGTACCAGTCCCAGGGTGTAGGCATCCACGATAAGCACGTGGAAGTCATCGTCCGCCAGATGCTGCGCCGCGTCACCGTCATCGAGTCCGGCGAGACCGACTTGCTGCCAGGCGAGTTGGCCGATCGTTCGCGCTTCACCGCTGCGAACCGCAAGGCTGTTTCGGAAGGCCAGCGTCCAGCTGCCGGCCGTGACGAGCTGATGGGCATCACCAAGGCATCGCTGGCCACCGATTCGTGGCTGTCGGCTGCTTCCTTCCAGGAAACCACTCGCGTGCTGACCCAGGCTGCGATGGAAGGCAAGGAAGATCCACTGCGCGGTCTGAAGGAAAACGTGATCATCGGTAAGCTGATCCCGGCCGGTACCGGTCTGGATCGCTACACCCAGGTCAACGTCGAGCCAACCGATGAAGCAAAGGCAACTTTGTTCACCGGCACCTCGGCCTTCTCTTCGGGCCTGTACGACGATGCGCTGGAAGGCGGGCTGTCGCCTGAATTCCGTGCCATCTCGATGGACGACTACGACCACGGCTCGGACTTCCGCTAAACCGGAAGCACTGGCACCGTAAGGTAGTTTGACCCAATGCCTGCCCGCACACTGTGCGGGCAGGCATTGGGCGTTTAACCGTCACGGGGCGAAAATAGTAGTCGATGAATCCACTGGGAGATTTAGGAACTAGTATTTGCCATGAAGCGGATCCGCTGGCAAGCCGGCAGCGGCCATCCGCGGATTCAGGTGCTTTTCATCTGGCGGTCCCGCGGCGTTCAGCTGGGGTCGATAGCGTAGTCACTACCCAAACCGTCTCGATGGCAGCGGGGGCCAAGAGTGGCCTGGTCGGTGAGATAGCTTACTGTACATGGTGGCCCGGTGGATTAATGCTAGACTGAGATCAATTGTTTTATGTGTGGCAAAATGGACTCCGTCCGGGTTGCGGGTAGGTTGCGCAACGAATGCCACACTTTCGCACGCCTAGGGACTTTTGATTCTGAGTGCGCGGTAAAGCAAGCAGCTAGCTACATTGCGAAGCGCTAAAACTTTTCTAGGCTTAGGCGTTTTCGTCGTGTTGCCGAAGAACTTAGACAATGGAAGGACACGAAAGTGCCTACTATTCAGCAGCTGGTCCGCAAGGGCCGCTCGCCTAAGGTCGTCAAGACCAAGGCCCCTGCCCTTAAGGGCAACCCAATGCGCCGTGGCGTGTGCACCCGTGTGTACACCACCACCCCGAAGAAGCCAAACTCGGCTCTGCGTAAGGTCGCACGTGTGCGCCTTGCCGGTGGTGTCGAAGTGACCGCTTACATTCCAGGTGTCGGACACAACCTGCAGGAACACTCCATCGTGCTCGTTCGCGGTGGTCGTGTTAAGGACCTTCCAGGTGTTCGCTACAAGATTGTTCGTGGTGCTCTGGATACCCAGGGTGTGAAGGATCGTAAGCAGGCTCGTTCCCGCTACGGTGCAAAGAAGGATGGTAAGTAATGCCTCGTAAGGGTCCGGCGCCAAAGCGCCCACTAGTTTCTGATCCAGTCTTCGAATCCCCATTGGTCACCCAGCTGATCAACAAGGTTCTCGTAGACGGCAAGAAGTCCACTGCAGAGCGCATTGTTTACGGTGCACTCGAAGGTGCCGCAGCAAAGTCCGGCGCCGACGCTGTTTCGACCCTCAAGAAGGCTATGGACAACATCCGTCCAGCCCTCGAGGTTCGTTCCCGCCGTGTCGGTGGCGCTACCTACCAGGTTCCTGTTGAGGTCAAGCCAGGCCGTGCAACCGCACTGGCTCTGCGCTGGCTGGTTGGCTACTCGAAGGCTCGCCGCGAGAAGACCATGATCGAGCGTTTGATGAACGAGATCCTGGACGCATCGAACGGTCTGGGTGCCGCTGTGAAGCGTCGCGAAGACACTCACAAGATGGCCGAGTCCAACAAGGCCTTCGCACACTACCGCTGGTAAGAACCGCTCGAAAAAGCTGGGCATCAACCGATGCCCAGCAATTCCGGCCTCACCTTATAGGGAGACAACGTGGCACAGGACGTGCTTACTGACCTTAACAAGGTCCGCAATATCGGCATCATGGCTCACATCGATGCCGGTAAGACCACTACTACTGAGCGCATCCTTTTCTACACGGGTGTGAACCACAAGCTCGGTGAAACCCACGACGGTGCTTCGACCACCGACTGGATGGAACAGGAAAAAGAGCGCGGTATCACCATTACCTCCGCTGCTGTTACCTGCTTCTGGAACAAGAACCAGATCAACATCATCGACACCCCGGGCCACGTTGACTTCACCGTTGAGGTGGAGCGCTCGCTGCGCGTGCTCGATGGCGCCGTTGCCGTCTTCGATGGCAAGGAAGGCGTTGAGCCTCAGTCCGAGACCGTTTGGCGCCAGGCTGACAAGTACGACGTTCCACGTATCTGCTTCGTCAACAAGATGGACAAGCTGGGCGCTGACTTCTACTTCACCGTAGATACCATCATCCAGCGCCTTGGTGCCAAGCCGCTGGTTATGCAGCTGCCAATCGGCTCCGAGTCCGAGTTCACCGGTGTCGTTGACCTGCTGTCCATGAAGGCATTCGTTTGGGAAGGCGACTCCAAGGGTGACGTCACCATGGGCGCTGCTTACGAAACCCGCGAAATCCCTGCCGACTTGGTTGAGCGTGCTGAAGAGTACCGCGCCAAGCTGGTTGAAGATGTCGCTGAGGCATCCGAAGAGCTCATGGAGAAGTACCTCGAAGGCGAAGAGATCTCGATCGAGGAACTGAAGGCTGGCATCCGCAAGCTGACCGTGAACTCGGAAGCTTACCCAGTATTCTGTGGTTCCGCCTTCAAGAATCGCGGCGTTCAGCCAATGCTGGATGCAGTCATCGACTTCCTGCCGAACCCACTGGACGTTGGCGCCACCATCGGTCACGATCCGAAGGACGAAGAAGTTGAGCTGACCCGCGAGCCTTCGGAGGACGCACCGTTCTCGGCACTTGCGTTCAAGATCGCCGCTCACCCGTTCTTCGGCCAGTTGAACTTCATCCGCGTTTACTCCGGCAAGGCAGAGTCCGGCGCACAGCTGCTGAACTCCACCAAGGGCAAGAAGGAACGCGTAGGCAAGCTCTTCCAGATGCACTCCAACAAGGAGAATCCGGTAGAGGAGATCCACGCAGGTCACATCTACGCTGTGATCGGCCTGAAGGCCACCACCACCGGTGACACCCTATGTGATCCAGCCCACCCAATCGTTCTCGAGTCGATGAGCTTCCCGGATCCAGTGATCTCTGTGGCCATCGAACCAAAGACCAAGGGTGACCAGGAAAAGCTGTCGACCGCTATCCAGAAGTTGTCGGCGGAAGATCCAACCTTCACCGTGTCCCTGAACGAAGACACCGGCCAGACCGTCATTGGCGGTATGGGTGAGCTTCACCTGGACATTCTGGTTGACCGCATGAAGCGCGAATTCCGTGTGGAAGCAAACGTTGGCAAGCCACAGGTTGCATACCGCGAAACCATCAAGAAGGCTGTGGAGAAGGTTGACTTCACCCACAAGAAGCAGACCGGTGGTTCGGGTCAGTTCGCAAAGGTCCAGGTCTCGTTCGAGCCTCTGGAAGTTGTCGACGGCGTCACCTACGAGTTCAAGAACGCCGTGACCGGTGGTCGTGTTCCTCGTGAGTACATCCCATCCGTTGACGCTGGTATCCAGGACGCAATGCAGTACGGTATCCTCGCAGGCTACCCACTGGTCGGTGTCAAGGCTACCCTCATCGATGGTGCTTACCACGATGTCGACTCCTCGGAAATGGCCTTCAAGATCGCTGGTTCGCAGGTATTCAAGGAAGGCGCACGCCGCGCTAACCCTGTTTTGCTTGAACCGCTGATGGCTGTTGAAGTCCGTACCCCGGAAGAGTACATGGGCGACGTTATCGGCGACCTGAACTCCCGTCGTGGTTCGATCAGCGAGATGTCCGACGCTGCTGGCGTCAAGGTCATCCGCGCTGGTGTGCCACTGTCGGAAATGTTCGGTTACATTGGTGACCTGCGTTCGAAGACCCAGGGTCGCGCAGTTTACTCGATGACCTTCGACAGCTACTCTGAGGTCCCGAAGGCAGTTGCCGACGAGATCATCCAGAAGTCCCGCGGCGAGTAATCGTCTCGGTATAAAAACCTGGCCGTGACCCCCTTAGCGGGGAAGTGGCCGATCGCGGGCCGGTTCCGTTGAAAAACGGAGCCGGCACCGCAAACGGCCAACGAGGGATTTGCATCACAATGCAGGCCCCGCAGAGGACCGGAATTTCCTAAATTATCCAAGCCCCCAGTAGACTATTTCTAGTTCGTTTGCGAACCGCGCAGACGAAGAATGTCTTCTGTAAATGTTTCTAGGAGGAACTTGTGGCAAAGGCAAAGTTCGAGCGCAACAAGCCGCACGTCAACATTGGTACCATCGGTCACGTTGACCACGGTAAGACCACTCTGACCGCGGCAATCTCCAAGGTTCTGGCTGACAAGTACCCAGACCTGAACGAACAGCGCGACTTCGCTAACATCGACTCGGCACCGGAAGAGCGCCAGCGCGGTATTACCATCAACATCTCGCACATCGAGTACCAGACCGAGAAGCGCCACTACGCACACGTAGACGCTCCAGGTCACGCTGACTATGTCAAGAACATGATCACCGGTGCTGCTCAGATGGACGGCGCAATCCTCGTTGTTGCCGCTACCGATGGCCCGATGGCTCAGACCCGCGAGCACGTTCTGCTGGCCCGCCAGGTTGGTGTTCCAACCCTGATGGTTGCACTGAACAAGTCGGACATGGTTGATGACGAAGAGCTGCTCGAGCTCGTGGAGATGGAAGTTCGCGAACTTCTGTCCTCGCAGGGCTTCGATGGCGATGACGCTCCAGTGATCCGCGTTTCGGGCCTGAAGGCTCTGGAAGGCGACGCAAAGTGGGTTGCAGCTATCGAGGAACTGATGGAAGCAGCTGACAGCTTCATTCCAGACCCAGTTCGCGACCGCGACAAGCCATTCCTGATGCCAATTGAAGACGTCTTCACCATCACCGGCCGCGGTACCGTTGTTACCGGTCGCGCCGAGCGTGGCACCCTGGCTATCAACTCGGAAGTTGAGATTGTTGGCATCCGCCCAATCCAGAAGACTACCGTTACCGGTATCGAGATGTTCCACAAGCAGCTCGACGAAGCATGGGCTGGCGAGAACTGTGGTCTGCTGCTTCGCGGTCTGAAGCGCGACGATGTTGAGCGTGGCCAGGTTATCGTAGCCCCAGGCTCGATCACCCCGCACACCAACTTCGAAGCTAACGTCTACATCCTGTCGAAGGACGAAGGCGGACGTCACAACCCGTTCTACTCGAACTACCGTCCGCAGTTCTACTTCCGCACCACCGACGTAACCGGCGTTATCACCCTCCCAGAGGGCACCGAAATGGTTATGCCTGGCGACAACACCGAAATGTCGGTTGAGCTGATCCAGCCAATCGCCATGGAAGAGGGCCTCGGCTTCGCAATTCGCGAAGGCGGCCGCACCGTTGGTTCGGGCAAGGTAACCACCATCACCAAGTAGTCTCTACTTGATGAGGTAGTTCCCTAGTGAACTGAAAAGAATCCCCCAGCACTTTTGTGCTGGGGGATTTTTTTCGTTAAATACGAGCCCCAGCTAGTGAATATATCTAGAAGGTGGTCTAATTGGAGGGCGCGACAATTCGCTAAGTTGGGGGAGTGGCATCAATGATGGGCTGGATCATCGTTTCTATCATCTTGGTCCTGTTGGCTTTCGGCCTCGGCCGGCGCCAAGGGAGTCGGGATAAATCGCAAAGCCAGCAGCAGCTTGATGCGCTGGGCGAAGCGTGGCAGCAAGGCTACGACGAGGCAGTGAAGTACCTGGGGCAACCCGGGCCGCCGGGTGCCTCGGCACCGGCTGCTGCCCAAGCGCCGGGGGTCCCCGCACAGCCGCTCGAAGCGCAGCCTGCAAGCCGCAAAGATGCAGCGCCGGCCGCATCGATGGCGCCTTCCAGCCAGCCATACCTCCAGCCAGCGGCGGCCGGTGCTGCCCCCGCGTACCGCGCGCCGCTCCCCACGGCCACCCTCCAGCCCACTGCACCGGCTAAGCCAATCAAGGTGCTCACCAAACGCGAGCGCGAACTGCGCAACATCAACATCACGCTGTACGTCGCGGCCCTGATGATCGTTGCCGCTGGCGCACTCTTCCTGAGCTTCGCGCTCCCGCCGCTGTCAAAGCTCATCGCCTTATTCCTGCTGTCAGCCGCTTTCTACGGCGGCGGCCTGGTCACCTTCGCAGTGAAACCGTCCTTGCGTCCGGCAGGAGCCGCCTTTGCCGGCACCGGGCTGGCTTTATTGCCGCTGTGCGCCATCGCTACCTACAGCACGGTGAATATATCCGGCCCGGCGACCTGGCTGGTTTTCTCAGCCATCGGCACATTAGCTGTGGGCTACGCAACACTGACGTTCAAGTCCCGTATTCTGGCGTGGGTTGCCGTGCTGATTCTGGTCAGCACCGCCATGGCCGGCGCGGCCGCGATGCAGCGTGGCGTCCTGTACTACATGCTGATCCTGCTGGTGCTCTCTATTGCGCTGATGCTCTTGGCGGTACGCAGCGAAAGGATCCGCCACTCAATCTTCTTCCGGGCCCTGCACGGCACCGCGCAGCTGCTGCCTGCGTTTGTTTTTGCGCTGTCGGTGATCCTCTTGGAGATGCTCGACAGCCGGGATCTGTTCTGGATCTTCGCGTTGCTCACCGCCCAGTTGCTGCTCAGCGTCAGGCTGTTGCCCAACCTGCGGCTGCTGCGCACCTACGCCGCCCGCGCTGCTTTCATGGCGATGCTCGTGGCCGGCTGCAGCTACCTCGGTTTCTCCGCAACGAGCAGCTGGCTGGTGCTCGCCTTCGCCTTCGGGCTCCAAGCGGTAGCGGTATTGCTCTGCTCCACCGGCTACCAGCAGAGGCTGGGATTGGCGCGCAGGCACCTGCAAGGTGAACGTGCGGTGCTGTGGTGCTTAGCGGTCGCTTCGGTGATCGGCGCGTTTCTCTCCGCGCAGGGCTTCGAGGCCTTCGTGCTCTGCTACATCGCGGTTCCCATCTTCATGGCGCTGGGCATTCCCGGCTTGCTGCGCAGCGCCAAGCTGGAAACGGGAGTCATCGCGGTTCTTCCCCTGGTGGCGCTGGTCGATATGCAGAACCACAGTTGGCGCCCGCTGGTGGTATTCGCCCTGGCCCTGCTCGGGCTTTCGCTGGCTCAGCGCAACGCCCGGAACCTGCGCAAGGAAATGACGCTCCATGCGCGCTGGGTTCTTACCCTGGTTGGCGCAGGCGTGCTCGGTGCTGCGCTTGATGAGCTCACGGCTGGGGACTACGGAAATCCTGACGGCTCAGCCCCGTTGATTGCGGTGCTCTTCGTGCTGTTCATCTTGTGGGCGGCGAATCTGGCGAGCCGTGCCGTGCTGGATTCCGGCATGGTGCAGGGGCACCGGCTGGGACGGGTGGGCGCTTCGGCTTTGCTTGGCGTGGTGCTGCTCTTCAGCCTGCGCCTGCTGTCAACCGCTGGCGACTATTCCTACGCCAGCGAAAGCACCGTGGTGTTCCTGGGCATCGGCGGGCTGGCGTGGTTCATCACTGGCCTTGTGCTCGCAGTTGGCCTGGTCATTGCCTCGGGTTGGCGGCTCCGCGATATTCCTGCACAGCGCCCCGAGCTGGAACAGCCCATCAACGTCGCTGCGGCCTGCCTGCTGATGGGGCTTTATGCGCTCAGCTTCGGCAAGGAGATCTGGCCGCTGGCAATCCTCATCGGGGCGGCAACCTTGGGCTATTTCATCTGGAGCTTGCGCCGCAGCACCAATACGCGGTGGAAGATCCTCTATGCAGCGTTGGCCCAAGTGCTCTTCAGCTCCATGGTGTGGTGGATTGCCTACAGCATGGAATTCGACATCCACGGCCGGTTCTGCCTGCTGCTGGTTTCGATAGCCGTCCCGCAGCTGCTCCGCTTGCTGGCCAGCATCCGCGAAGGCAAAGCTCTGCGCAGGGAATTGCGCTGGATGGCGGTGGGACTGCTGGCTGGCATTCCACTGGCGACGCTGGCCTACGGGCAGTTCGCGGGCGGCATGGATCGGGGAACGATCCTCTTGGCCTGCTTGTTCTTCGGGCTGCACGGGCTGGCAGCGTTCAAGGCCGAGACCAGCTTGACGGTGGCCAAGCGACAGTTCTATCTATTTGCCCCGATCCTGGCACTGATCCTGCTGATCAGCATTCCGGCACTGGCCATGGAAGATGCGACCGGATGGGTCCGCTCTACGTGGTGGAGTTCCCAGATTGCTTGCGCCATGCTGCTGGCCCTGAGCCTGGCGGCACTCGTGCTTGAATGGCGGTTGCGCGCCAACAAGTCGTACTCGATAGCCCTGGGCCTGGCCATCTTCCTTCCGGCGGCGTGGGCCGCCGCGTGGCAGGCGGGGTCGTGGTGGGCAGTGGGTGCGCACCTGCTGCTGGCCCTCGGCTTCATCCTGCTGGTGCACACGCGAAAGAGCGCCTGGTACGCGGCTGGAGCCGCCATCATGCTGTGCGTCGCGATCTTGCGTGCAGTCTTCGAGGTGCGGCAAGCCGGTGGGGCAGTGGTGCTAGCACCGATGGATGCCGCATGGTCGCTGGTTGGCGCGGGCCTCGCGCTGTACCTGCTGGCAATCTTCCATGGGCGAATGAAGGATCCAATTCCCGGCTATCCGGAATTCGGCTACCTCCATGCCGATCCGCCCGGCAGCGCCTCGCGCTTGTATTTCGCGGCAATGCTCCTGTCCCTGTTGCTGGCCGGTGGCATCGCCCATCTGGATGGCGGTGCGATTTGGCAGGTGGCCGGCGGAGCGCTGCTGGTCTTCGGCGTTGCGGTGCTGGTGCGGCTCTTTGAACTTCCACGGCGGCTGGTGCCCTACGCGGTGGACGGCTTCATCCTCCTGGGCGCGGTGCTGGCGCTGGGCAGCTATGCCCAGATCCTTGGCACACCGCGGGCCAGCAACTTGGCGGCCTACGCCTGCATTGTTGCAGTAGTGCTGGTCGCGTGGCGCAATATCAGGGCCAACGCGCGATTGGAGAGGGCATACCTGCTGGCCGCCTCGGTGGCCGGCAGCCTGGCCTTGCTCGCCGCACTGGTCCAATCCAATGGTGTTGCGCAGGCGATCGGCCTGGTCTTCTTCGGTGGATTGGTGGCCTGGGGCTTGAAGCTGGGGGAGCGGTTGTTCATTTGGTGGGGTGCGGCGGCTATCACCTTGTCCGTCTTGTGGTTCCTGCGCGATTTGGCATTCCTCTGGCTGGTGGTCATTGGCTTGGGGCTGATTGCGGCCGCGGTCTTCAAGCTGGTGAAGGTCGACAAGCAGAATTCGCTGCCCGTGAGGCCGCAAAACCCTGTTGATCCACCGATCCCCGCGGGGCAGGAGCCGTCCGGGCAGGACGGGTCACGCGAGGTGTGAGGTCAAGATCACGGGCGCGGATAGGCATAAAAGATTTGCGCGATCGTTGCCGACCTGTCAGACTAGATAAGTTGCTTCAATGCAACCCGGTCCCCATTTATGGGGTAACCGGTCTGGTTTGAACGACCGGGATCGACTCTCACGCAGGATAATGCCTGGGGTTCGGGATCGATACGACTGCTTCAAACTATAAGGCCCTTCGATAAAGTGAAAACTTTGTGGGAGTGTTGTGACTGAAAATTTCACGACACGCCCGAGCGCGGGGGTCGGAGCCTCCTGCGGGTGAGGAACCCGGATCTGATCCGGATTCAGCCGCAGAGCAAGGCGTGCCGGTCTGCAAGGACCCGTATATAGGCACAGAAACTTTAGATAGTGCTAACAGAAAGAGGCATGACGCCATGGCGGGACAGAAAATCCGCATCCGGCTGAAGTCGTATGACCACGAGGTCATTGACGTTTCGGCCCGGAAGATCGTTGAGACGGTCACGCGCGCAGGCGCAACCGTAGTCGGCCCAGTGCCGCTGCCAACGGAGAAGAACGTGTACTGCGTTATCCGTTCGCCACACAAGTACAAGGACAGCCGTGAGCACTTCGAAATGCGCACGCACAAGCGTCTGATCGACATCGTCGATCCGACCCCGAAGGCTGTTGATTCGCTGATGCGTCTCGACCTGCCAGCGGATGTCAACATCGAAATCAAGCTTTAAGGGGAGGTGGCGAGAAAACTATGACCGCAACCCGTAATTTCAAGGGCCTGCTGGGCACGAAGCTCGGCATGACCCAGGTTTGGGATTCGAACAACAACCTGATCCCTGTCACCGTCGTGCAGGCTGATAGCAACGTTGTCACCAAGCTCATCAACGAAGAGCGCGATGGCTACACCGCAGTTCAGATCGGCTACGGCCAGATCGATCCTCGCAAGGTCACCAAGCCACTGGCTGGTCACTTCGAGGCTGCTGGCGTCACCCCACGTCGCCACTTGGTAGAACTGCGCACTGCAGACGCTGCCGAGTACACCGCAGGCCAGGAACTTTCCGTAGAGGTCTTCGAAGCCGGCCAGAAGGTCGACGTCGTAGGCACCTCGAAGGGTAAGGGCTTCGCCGGCGTTATGAAGCGTCACAACTTCCACGGTGTTGGCGCATCGCACGGTGCTCACAAGAACCACCGTAAGCCAGGTTCCATCGGCGGCGCATCGACCCCAGGTCGCGTTTTCCGTGGACAGAAGATGGCTGGTCGCATGGGTGCTGAGCGTGTTACCACTCAGAACCTGACCATTCACGCTATCGACGCTGAGAAGAACCTCCTGCTGATCAAGGGTGCCGTTCCAGGCGCCCGCGGCCGCGTCGTTCTCGTACGCAACGCCGTGAAGGGAGCATAAGTAAATGACTAAGGCACTTAACGTCGAACTGCCTGCAGAGATCTTCGACGTACAGACCAACGTCCCGCTGCTGCACCAGGTTGTCGTTGCACAGCTTGCTGCTGCCCGCCAGGGTACCCACAAGACCAAGGACCGCTCCGAGGTTTCGGGTGCAGGTCGCAAGCCGTTCAAGCAGAAGGGTACCGGCCGCGCCCGTCAGGGTTCGATCCGTGCTCCGCACATGACCGGCGGTGGCATTGTCCACGGTCCAACCCCACGTGATTACTCGCAGCGTACCCCGAAGAAGATGAAGGCTGCTGCACTGCGCGGCGCCCTGTCTGATCGCGCACGCTTCGATCGCGTTCACGTGATTGAGAACTTGGTTGCTGGCGAAACGCCTTCGACCAAGGATGCTCTGGCTACCTTGCGTTCGCTCACCGAGCGCAAGAACCTGCTTGTCGTCATCGATCGCGCCAACGATGTTGCAGCCCTTTCGGTTCGCAACCTCGTCAATGTGCACGTTCTGTACGTCGACCAGCTGAACACCTACGATGTTCTGGTTTCGGATGACGTAGTCTTCACCAAGGCTGCCTTCGATGCCCTGGTCCAGAAGGAGGAAGCCAAGTGAGCGCGTTCTCAAAGGCTCCACACGACGTGGTCATCGCACCTGTCGTATCGGAAAAGAGCTACGGTCTGATCGATCAAGGTCAGTACACCTTCGAGGTGGCACCAAGCTCCAACAAGTCGGAAATCAAGTACGCCGTTGAAGCGATCTTCAACGTCAAGGTTGACTCCGTAAACACCATCAACCGAGCTGGTAAGCGCAAGCGCACCCGCTTCGGGTGGGGATCGCGCAAGAGCACCAAGCGCGCCATCATCACCTTGAAGGACGGCTCGATTGACATCTTCGGCGGTCCGCTTTCCTAAGCGGAGACCACTTTAACGAGGAATATTAATAATGGGAATTCGTAAGTACAAGCCGACTACCCCGGGCCTTCGCGGCTCGTCGGTAGCCGACTTCGCAGAAATCACCCGATCGACTCCGGAAAAGTCGTTGGTTCGTCCCCTGACCAAGTCAGGCGGCCGTAACAACACCGGTAAGATCACCACCCGTCACAAGGGTGGCGGACACAAGCGCGCCTACCGTGTTATCGACTTCCGTCGTCACGACAAGGACGGCGTTCCGGCAAAGGTCGCTCACATCGAGTACGACCCGAACCGTACCGCTCGTATCGCACTGCTCCACTACGTGGACGGCACCAAGCGCTACATCATCGCACCGAACAACCTCAAGCAGGGTGACCCAATTGAGGCCGGCGCAAGCGCCGACATCAAGCCAGGCAACAACCTGCCACTGCGTAACATCCCGGTTGGTACCGTGATTCACGCTGTTGAGCTTCGCCCAGGCGGCGGCGCTAAGATGGCTCGTTCCGCTGGTGCATCGATCCAGCTGGTAGCCCGTGAGGGCCGCTACGCCCAGCTGCGTTTGCCTTCGGGTGAAATCCGCAACGTTGATGTGCGCTGCCGCGCAACCATCGGCGAAGTTGGCAACGCTGAGCAGATCAACATCAACTGGGGCAAGGCCGGCCGTATGCGCTGGAAGGGCGTACGCCCAACCGTTCGCGGTGTTGTCATGAACCCAGTTGACCACCCGCATGGTGGCGGTGAGGGCAAGACCTCCGGTGGTCGTCACCCGGTCAACCCTAACGGTAAGCGTGAGGGACGCACCCGTCGTCCAAACAAGGAAAGCGACAAGCTCATTGTGCGTCGCCGCAAGACCGGCAAGAACAAGCGATAGGAGCCTGGAAACATGCCACGCAGCCTGAAGAAAGGCCCCTTCGTCGATCAGCACCTGTTCCTAAAGGTCGTTGCTGAAAACGATAAGGGCACCAAGAACGTCATCAAGACGTGGTCCCGCCGTTCGATGATCATCCCGGACATGCTGGGACACACCATCGCCGTACACGACGGTCGCAAGCACATTCCTGTGTTCGTAACCGAATCGATGGTTGGACACAAGCTCGGAGAGTTTGCCCCAACCCGTACGTTCCGTGGCCACGTGAAGGACGACAAGAAGGGCAAGCGCCGCTAGGCCCCGCAAGGGTACTAGTATCGCTTAGCACTTCTTCGATAGACGAGAGAAGGATAGCAATGGAAGCCAAGGCAATTGCGCGTCACATCCGCGTAACGCCTATGAAGGCCCGGCGCGTCGTCAACCTTGTTCGTGGTCTGCAGACCAACGAAGCACTGGCCATCTTGAAGTTTGCCCCACAGGCAGCTTCGGAGCCGGTATACAAGGTTGTCGCATCGGCAGTGGCTAACGCCCGTGCCGCCGCGGACCGCGCAGGTGAAGCATTCAATGAGGACGAGCTGTTTATCAGCGAAGCGTTTGTTGACGAAGGTCCGACCATGAAGCGGTTCCAGCCGCGTGCACAGGGTCGCGCATTCCAGATCAAGAAGCGCACCAGCCACGTGACTGTGGTTGTTTCAACCACGCAGAAGGGTGGGGAGAACTAAATGGGACAGAAGATTAACCCGAACGGTTTCCGTCTCGGCATCACCACCGATCACGTTTCCCACTGGTTCGCTGATTCCAGCAAGCCAGGCCAGCGTTACGCTGACTACGTGAAGGAAGATGTCCAGATCCGCGCCCTGCTGTCTAACGGCATGGATCGCGCTGGCATCGCACGCGTCGAGATCGAGCGTACCCGTGACCGCGTACGTGTGGATATCCACACTGCACGTCCAGGTATCGTCATTGGTCGTCGCGGTGCAGAAGCTGACCGTATTCGTGGCGAGCTGGAAAAGCTCACCAAGAAGCAGGTTCAGCTGAACATCCTCGAGGTCAAGAACCCTGACATGGAGGCCATGCTGGTCGCCCAGGGCATCGCCGAGCAGCTTGCTTCCCGCGTGGCTTTCCGCCGTGCGATGAAGAAGGCAATGCAGTCGGCAATGCGCGCTGGTGCCAAGGGCATCCGCGTTCAGTGCTCCGGTCGACTTGGCGGCGCAGAAATGTCCCGCAAGGAGTTCTACCGCGAAGGCCGTGTGCCACTGCACACCCTGCGCGCGAACATCGACTTCGGCAAGTTCGAAGCCAAGACCACCTTCGGCCGTATCGGCGTGAAGGTCTGGATCTACAAGGGTGACGTAACCGCCAAGGAACTGGCTGCACAGCAGGCTGCTGCTCCAGCTCGTGGCGGCCGCGGTGGCGGCAACGACCGTCCACGTGGCGGCGAACGCCGTCGTCGTAACGATCGCAAGGGCGCTGCAGCTCCGGCTGCGGAAGGAGGACAGGCTTAAATGCTTATCCCACGTCGTGTGAAGTTCCGCAAGCAGCACCACCCAAAGCGTTCGGGTGCTGCCAAGGGCGGTACCACCGTTGCTTTCGGTGAGTACGGCATCCAGGCGTTGACCCCGGCTTACGTGACTAACCGTCAGATCGAAGCCGCTCGTATCGCCATGACCCGTTACATCAAGCGTGGCGGTAAGGTCTGGATCAACATCTACCCAGACCGTCCGCTTACCAAGAAGCCTGCCGAAACCCGCATGGGTTCCGGTAAGGGTTCGCCGGAGTGGTGGGTCGCCAACGTAAAGCCAGGACGAGTCATGTTTGAACTCGGTGGCGTCAGTGAAGAGGTAGCTAAAGAGGCATTGCGTCTTGCAATCCACAAGCTGCCAATGAAGGCACGCATCGTGCGTCGTGAAGGTGGTGAATAGGGATGTCTATCGGCTCGAAAGACCTTAGCATTGAGTCCCTGGACGGCTTCGATACCGCTCGTTTGAACGAGGAATTGAAGAAGGCCAAGGCAGAACTGTTCAACCTGCGTTTCCAGTCGGCTACCGGCCAGCTGGATTCCCACGGGAACCTGAAGACCATCAAGCGCGATATTGCACGCATTTACACTGTGCTGCGCGAGCGCGAGCTGGGCATTCGTCAGGATGTCGTTGTTCCGGTTGAAGAAACCAAGAAGGATTCCAAGTAATGAGCGAGAAGGAGAACGGTGTGGATAACGCTACCGAGCGTAACGACCGCAAGACCCTCCGTGGTTACGTGGTATCTGACAAGATGCAGAAGACCATCGTCGTAGACGTTGAGGACCGTGTTAAGCACGCCCTTTACGGCAAGGTCATGCGTCGCAACAAGAACGTGAAGGCTCACGACGAGAACAACGACGCCGGCATCGGCGACTTGGTTGTCATCGCTGAGACCCGCCCGCTGTCTGCTGACAAGCGCTGGCGTCTCGTTGAGATCGTGGAGAAGGCTAAGTAAGCTTTCGCTTCGATTTCACGGATCTCGTGATTGAAGAATGCCCCGAACACTTCGCAAGAAGAGTTCGGGGCATTTCTGTCTTAAAAAGCAGTGAATAAAATGCCTCACTGGACTATGGAACAGATCAGGAAACTGCGTCCCGCTGGCCTTGTCAACTCTCCAGCTTTCAGCCACGTAGCCATCGTCCCGCCGGGTGCCACGACTTCTATGTTGGAGGGCCGAACGCCGTAGACGGCACAGGGCAGCTGATCGGATGCGGGGACGCCGCAACGCAGGCGACCAAGGCACTGGGAAGCGCCAAGCTCGCACTGGCGGCGGCCAGCGCGGGATTCCAGGATGTAGTGCAGTGGAACGTGCTGCTGGTGGAACGAACCGACGTCAACAGCGTCTATGGAGCCATCGGTGAACAGTTGGCAGCCACTGAACCACCCCTGGTGTCTGCAGCCTTCGTCGCGAAGCTCGGTGTGCCAGGTGCGCTGGTTGAAATCAGTGCCGTGGCGGCAGTACTGCCAGACTAGGCTCTGCCCTTTCGATAGGTAACAGGGGACTTGGGTTTCTACTGCGAAAACGCAGATGAGGTGGTGGCCAGGGCCGAGGCTGCCGGTTCCAGTATCCGAGAACCACTGGGCAACTTCGTCTCGGGTGACCGCTTCGCTTCGATTCTGGAGTCCTTTGGTGTGCGCTGGTCCATCATGTCCAGGGTGGAAGACCTGTCGCTGGAAGAGAGCGCCCAGCGCGTCGCGCAGTGGGCCTCGCAGCAGTCATGAAGAAAGCAAGGGCAGTCGCAATCGCATCGAGCCGTTATCGAACCTAGGCGGAAGTGTCCTTGCCGGAATTGTCGTCTGCTTCGAATAGGCTCGGATGATGATGACGATGACGCGTGCCCGAAAACCTTCCCTAGGATGGCCTATGGGTACGCTTCTTGTTGCTTCCCTAGCTATTGGCATTCTCCCGTATCTGGGTTTCCCCGGTGCAGGATTGATTCCCAAGCTTCAGGCATTCCAGCCATATCTGTTGCTCTTCCCGGCAGTGGTTCTGGTTATCGGGCTACTGCGCAAGCGATGGCTCATCAGCGGGTTCGTGCTGGTGTTCCTGCTCTGCGGTGCACTGCCCAACGTGCAATTGAGTTCTCCCGCTGGCCAGAGTGGAAACGGCAGCTCCGAGCTGGTTCTCCTATCGTTCAATGCCCTGAAGGCAGGAGCTAACCCGGCGCAGCTAGCTGAACTGATCAGGGACACGGATCCGCAGATTCTCGTCCTTGTTGAAACCAGCGAACCAATGCACCAGCAGCTCGCAGGGCTGGACGCGCTGGATGGATTTGGCTATCGGAGCCAAGAGGCACCCGCCGGGGGAGAACGGGATACCGTGATTTTCTCAAAGTACCCATTGCAGGAACGCTCCACCGATCTGGATTCAGCGGACACCGGCTGGTACTCCTTGCCGGTTGCCGATGTGCAGGCACCCGGTGGGATCGTACGGGTGGCCGGCATCCACGTCTATCCGCCGGTTGGCGATGCGCAACGATGGAGCCAGGGCTTGGAAGCAGTCATCGACTGGTCGAATCAGCAGCGGGATCATCCCGTTATCCTTGCTGGCGACTTCAACTCCGTTCGCTCCCATCCAGGATTCCGTGCCCTGGGGGACGGGTATGCGCAGGCTGATGGAATCTGGCCCCGCGCGACCTGGCCAGCCAGCCGGAGCTTCCCGCCATTGATCGGCATTGACCATATCGTGGCGAAGGGCCTGTCCATCACGGACTCCTCTTCTCACATCATCGACGGCTCGGATCACCTTGCGGTGAGCGCCACGGTCGAATTCCGTCGCTGAGCAATCATTCCTGCCGGTGACGGCCAGATGCTGGCGCAGTCCAAGGCTGACCGAAAAATAATTTCACTTTTGGCGATCCAGCCGCTTTTCATCCACGGCGGCGCATGGGCTACCCCGAATTGCACCCTGATGCCGTCGCAAGCGACCAGTTGCCCAGCTGGATGACAGCACCAAAACCCCGAAATTCAGCGAATCTGCGGTGTCCTTGGTGTGACGAACGACGCTCGCTTTTCTCTTACCACACCATTTCGGATTCGCGCCACTCTAGGCTAGACTTAAGAATCTGTGCGCATCATGCCCGGGGACTATCCACCTTCGACATAATGCAGTGCGGTCCAAATCCGTTTGGCCGCGCAAGTGCAGCCTCGATATTTTACGCCTCGGCCCTGCCGGCATTTGGGATCAGCATTCGGTGCGCCCGCGCCAGTGGGGGTAAGCGATACGTATCGTGGAGACCATATCCGTTCCGCAAGGCTCATTCATGAGAACCAGCGAGACGACAGGAGTAAGAAGTGATTCAGCAGGAGTCGCGACTTAAGGTTGCCGATAACACTGGTGCTAAGGAAATCCTTACCATTCGTGTTCTTGGTGGCTCGAAGCGTCGCTACGCAAGCATTGGCGACACCATTGTCGCTACCGTCAAGGATGCAATTCCTGGCGGCAACGTAAAGAAGGGCGACGTCGTAAAGGCAGTCGTCGTTCGCACCAAGAAGGAAATTCGTCGTGCAGACGGTTCCTACATCAAGTTCGACGAGAATGCTGCAGTTATCCTCAAGGGTGACGCTGCCGATCCTCGTGGTACTCGTATTTTCGGCCCAGTGGGCCGCGAGCTTCGTGACAAGAAGTTCATGAAGATCGTTTCGCTGGCTCCGGAGGTGCTGTAACCATGGGCGCAAAGATCAAGAAGGGTGACCTGGTTCAGGTCATCGCTGGCAAGGAACGTGGCTTGCAGGGCAAGGTCCTGAAGGTCATTACCGAGTCCAACCGAGTGCTGGTCGAAGGCGTTAACCGCGTCACCAAGCACACCAAGGCAGGTCAGACCGAATCCGGTTCGACCACCGGCGGCATCGAGGTTGTCGAGGCTCCAGTGCACGTTTCCAACGTTGCAGTGGTTGACCCAGAGACCAAGAAGCCAACCCGCGTCGGCTTCCGCGAGGAAACCGTAGAAAAGAACGGCGTGTCCAAGACTGTACGCGTTCGTTACGCCAAGGCTTCCGGAAAGGATCTGTAATGACTGAAGCAGCCACCAAGATCCAGCCACGTCTGAAGGCTAAGTACGCAGCTGACATCCGCCCTGCCCTGCAGGAGCAGTTCAACTACGCCAACCCAATGCAGGTACCATCCCTGACCAAGGTTGTCGTGAACATGGGTGTTGGCGAAGCAGCCAAGGACTCGAAGCTCATTGAAGGCGCCGTACGCGACCTGACTGCAATTACCGGTCAGAAGCCAGTGGTTACCAAGGCCCGCAAGTCGATCGCACAGTTCAAGCTGCGCGAAGGCATGCCAATCGGTACCCACACCACCCTGCGTAACGATCGCATGTGGGAATTCGTCGACCGCCTGATCACCCTGGCACTGCCTCGTATCCGCGACTTCCGCGGCTTGAGCGACCGCCAGTTCGATGGCAATGGCAACTACACTTTCGGTCTGACCGAACAGTCGATGTTCCATGAAATCGATGTGGACAAGGTTGACCGCGTACGTGGTATGGACATCACTGTCGTTACCACCGCCAAGACTGATGACGAAGGCCGTGCCTTGCTTAAGGCTCTGGGCTTCCCATTCAAGACCAACAACTAATCTCACTACGTTACAGGTCCGCTAAGGAAACCGTAACGAGGAAGGGCTGAAGCCCACATGTCTATGACAGATCCAGTCGCAGATATGCTGACTCGTCTGCGCAACGCCAACTCGGCTTACCACGACACTGTGTCGATGCCGTCGAGCAAGCTGAAAGTGCGCATTGCTAACATCCTCAAGGACCAGGGCTACATCGCCTCGTTCGAGGAAGTAGCAGCAGAAGTCGGCAAGACTCTGACTATCACTTTGAAGTACGGCCCATCGCGCGAGCGTTCGATCGCTGGCGTACGCCGTATCTCCAAGCCAGGTCTTCGCGTTTACGCAAAGTCCACCAACCTGCCTCACGTGCTCGGTGGTCTTGGTATCGCTATCCTGTCCACCTCCTCCGGTCTGCTTACTGACCGTCAGGCTGCAAAGAAGGGCGTGGGTGGGGAAGTCCTCGCCTACGTCTGGTAACGGGAAAGGGGAAACATACAATGTCACGTATTGGACGTCTTCCGATTTCCGTACCTGCCAACGTTGAGTTGAACGTCGACGGCCAGCTGGTCGCCGTCAAGGGTCCTAAGGGTGAACTTTCGATCACCGTTAAGGCTCCAATCACCGTTGCCAAGGACGAGAACACTGTTACCGTCAGCCGCCCGAACGACTCCCGCGAGGCTCGTTCGCTGCACGGTCTGACCCGTACCTTGATCAGCAACATGATCACTGGTGTAACCGATGGTTACGAGAAGAAGCTCGAAATCCACGGTACCGGTTACCGCGTACAGGCTAAGGGTGCCGAGCTGGAGCTTGCTCTGGGCTACTCGCACCCAGTGAAGGTTGCTGCCGTTGAAGGCATCACCTTCTCGGTCGAGGGCAACAACAAGATCACCGTTGCCGGTATCGACAAGCAGCACGTCGGTGAAGTTGCCGCTAACATCCGCAAGCTGCGCAAGACCGAGCCTTACAAGGGCAAGGGCATTCGCTACGCTGGCGAGATCATCCGCCGCAAGGTCGGAAAGGCTGGTAAGTAATCATGGCTATCGGAATCAAGGGCAAGAGCAAGTCCGCTCAGCGCGGTCGTCGTCATCAGCGTTTGCGCAAGCACATCGTTGGTACCTCCGTTCGTCCACGCCTGGTTGTCAACCGCTCGGCTCGTCACATCTTCGTACAGATCGTAGACGACTCGCAGGGTATCACCCTGGCCAGCGCATCGACCATGGAAGCAGATCTTCGCGCAAGCGATGCCGACAAGACCGCAAAGTCCAAGCGCATTGGTGAGCTCGTTGCAGAGCGCGCCAAGGCTGCTGGCATCGAAGCAGTTGTCTTCGACCGCGGTGGCAACAAGTACCACGGTCGCGTGGCTGCTGTTGCTGACGGCGCACGTGAAGGTGGGCTGGCACTGTGAGCGAAGCAACTAACAAGAAGGAAACTCAGGTGTCTGAAGCTACTGAAGCAGTCGAGACTGCATCGGCTCCCGCTACCGAGAACGCAGGATCCCGTCGCGGCGAAGGCCGCGGTCGTGGTGAAGGCCGTGGACGTGGCGAAGGCCGCGGTCGTGGTCGCGACCAGAAGGATAGCCGCAACGAAGACAAGGACAAGTTCCTTGAGCGCGTTGTAGCTATCAACCGCGTCTCCAAGGTCGTCAAGGGTGGTCGTCGCTTCAGCTTCACCGCACTTGTGGTCGTTGGCGACGGCAACGGTATGGTCGGCGTTGGCTACGGTAAGGCCAAGGAAGTTCCTGCTGCTATCGCAAAGGGCGTAGAAGAGGCCAAGAAGTCCTTCTTCCGCGTTCCACGCGTTGGCACCACCATTCCACACCTGGTCAAGGGTGAGGCCGCCGCTGGCGTTGTCTTGCTCCGTCCAGCAGCTCCTGGTACCGGTGTTATCGCCGGTGGCCCAGTGCGCGCCGTGTTGGAGTGCGCAGGCATCCACGACATCCTGTCGAAGTCGATGGGTTCGCAGAACCAGATCAACATCGTTCAGGGCACCATTGCTGCACTGAAGGCTCTGGAAGAGCCTGAAGCTGTTGCAGCTCGCCGCGGTCTTCCGCTGGACGAGGTTGCACCAGCAGCAATGCTGCGTCACATCCAGGCCCAGAAGGCAGGTGCTTAATCAATGGCTAAGAACATTGTTCCAAGCGATGCCAAGCTGGCAATCACCCAGGTCAAGTCCATCATTGGTGGAAACCAGAGCCAGCGCGACGTTGTTCGCTCGCTGGGTCTGAAGCGCATCGGTCACACCGTTGTTCGCACCGCCGATCCTGTGACTGTTGGCATGGTCAACAAGGTCCCACACCTGCTGAAGGTCGAGGAGGCGAAGTAGAGATGGCTGAAGAAAAAGCACTTAAGGTTCACCACCTGCGCCCAGCTGAGGGTGCCAAGACCGCTAAGACCCGTGTGGGTCGCGGTGAGGGCTCCAAGGGTAAGACCGCAGGTCGCGGTACCAAGGGTACCAAGGCTCGTTACCAGGTGAAGGCAGGCTTCGCAGGTGGTCAGCTTCCGCTGCACATGCGTCTGCCAAAGCTGCGCGGCTTCAAGAACCCATTCCGCGTCGAGTTCCAGGTTGTAAACCTGGACAAGATCTCGGAACTGTTCCCAGAAGGTGGCGAAGTCACCGTCGAGGCACTGGTTGCCAAGGGCGCCGTTCGCAAGAACCAGCCTGTCAAGGTGCTGGGCACCGGCGACATCACGGTTAAGGTTGACGTGAAGGTTAACGCCTTCTCGACTTCCGCTTCCGAGAAGATCGCTGCTGCTGGCGGCTCGGCAAACACCCTCTAATACAGGGTCAAGCCTTTGAATGGTCCCGGTTCGCGTTGAGCAATCAACGTGAACCGGGACTTTCTTTTTCTCTCGGCGAAACATTCTAAGATTTCTTATAATTGCTTGGCTGATTAGTCGGTTTAGGAACATTCCTGCAAACATTTGTGTGCATTTCGTGTGGCGCATTTGGCAGGATTGCCTAACAGACCGCTAGAATCGTTAGGTCTGGGAAGAATCTCTTCCTCAGGCTCAAGCACTTACTTCAGGAGGACGCTTGTTCAGCGCCATAGCCCGAGTTTTTCGGACGCCTGATCTGCGCAACAAGTTGCTGTTCACGCTTGGGATCATTGCGATCTATCGTGTCGGTGTATTCATTCCCGCTCCGGGCATTGATTACAGCAACGTTCAGCAGTGTCTGGCAATGGGTGAAACCACCGGTGGACTTTATTCATTCGTGAACCTGTTCAGCGGCGGCGCCCTGTTGCAGGTCTCGGTTTTCGCAATGGGAATCATGCCGTACATTACTGCGGCAATTATCGTCCAGTTGCTGCGTGTGGTGATCCCGCACTTCGAGGCCCTGCACAAGGAAGGCCAGGCCGGCCAGGCCAAGATGACGCAGTACACGCGTTACCTGACCATCGCCTTGGCACTGCTTCAGGGAACCACCTTGGTCACCCTGGCCCGTACCGGCAGCCTGTTCCCAAGCTGCACCCTTCCGCTGGTCCCGGATGACTCATTGATTGTCATCCTGCTGATGATCATCACCCTCACCGCAGGCACCGGCCTGATCATGTGGATGGGCGAGTTGATCACCGAGCGCGGCATCGGCAACGGCATGTCCATCCTGATCTTCATCTCCATCGCTTCGGGCTTCCCATCCTCGATGGGCGCCATCTTCCAGGCACAGGGCATCATGACCTTCATTGGCGTGCTGCTGGTGGGCTTGTTGATTGTAGCCCTGGTGGTCTTCGTCGAGCAGTCCCAGCGACGTGTTCCGGTGCAGTACGCCAAGCGCACCGTGGGACGCCGCACCGTGGGCGGCACCTCCACCTATATTCCTTTGAAGCTGAATATGGCGAACGTGATCCCAGTGATCTTCGCCAGCTCCATCCTGGCTTTGCCGCAGATGATCGTTCAGTTCAACCAGAACGATGACGGCACCTTGCCCCAGTGGGCGATGTGGCTGCAGGAGCATTCGGCAACTTCATCGCCGTGGTACATGCTGGTGTACACCCTGCTGATCATCGGCTTCACCTACTTCTATGTTGCGATTACCTTCAACCCTGAAGAGGTCGCCGACAACATGAAGAAGTACGGCGGATTCATTCCGGGCATTCGTGCTGGTCGTCCGACCGCCGATTACTTGCAGTACGTGATTTCCCGTATTACCTTCCCGGGCGCGTTGTACCTTGCGTTCGTTGCGTTGATCCCGCTGATTGCCTTCGTGCTGTTCAACGCTGACCAAAGCTTCCCATTTGGCGGTACATCGATCCTGATTATGGTTGGTGTGGGTTTGGAAACCGTCAAGCAAATCAATGCTCAAATGCAGCAACGGAACTATGAAGGGCTTCTGCGATGAGTCGACTGCTTATTATTGGACCACCCGGTGCCGGCAAAGGCACCCAGGCCGTAAAGATCTCCGAGCGCTTGGACATTGTTGCCATCTCGACCGGTGACATCTTCCGTGCCAACGTCAAGGGCGGCACCCCGCTGGGTCTCGAAGCCAGCAAGTACATTGACAACGGAGACTTTGTACCTGATTCGGTCACCAACAACATGGTTGAAGACCGCCTGAACCAGGACGACGTCGCCAAGGGCTTCCTGCTGGACGGCTACCCGCGCACCAGCGCGCAGGTGGACGCGCTGGATGCGATGCTGGCCAACAAGGGCATCGCCCTGGACGCAGTGCTGCAGCTGACCGCTGATGACGACGAGCTGGTAGCCCGTCTGCTGAAGCGTGCGCAGATCGAAGGCCGCGCCGATGACACCGAAGAGGTCATCCGCCACCGCCTGGGCCTGTACAACGACGAGACCCGCGTCGTTGTGGAGCGCTACGAGGAACGCGGCATCGTGCGCAAGGTCGACGGCCTGGGCGCTATCGACGAAGTCACCGAGCGTGTTCTTGCAGCGTTGAACGTCAACGCCTAGACACAAGCGTTACAACGCGCAGGGACCGTGCGGCAACAATGGATGTTGCAGCCCGGTCCCTGCGCACTTTTTGCATTGATGGACCTTGAGGTTGCCGGCACCGGCACACGGCAAGGACATCACACTTTGAGGCAGGGGAATCACATTGGCTTTAGGACAGCCGAAAATCGAGTACAAATCCAACTCCGAGATCCTGAAGATGCGCCAGGCCGGATTGGTGCTGGCTGAAGCGCTGGACGAAGCCGTTGCGATGGCTCGGCCCGGGGTGCGGACCGAAGAGATCAACCAGGCCTTTGGCAAGGTGCTCGAACGCCACAACGCGACCAGCAACTTCCTTGGCTACCATGGCTTCCCAGCGAACATCTGCGCTTCGGTCAATCACGAGGTAGTCCACGGCTTCCCGTCGGACTACGAGCTGAAGGACGGCGACGTGCTGAAGATCGATGGCGGCGCCATCATCGACGGCTGGCACTCCGACTCGGCACGCACCGTGCTGGTTGGCGAGAACATCGACCCAGCTGACCAGCGCCTGAGCGACATCACCGAGCAGGCCATGTGGGCCGGCATCGCCGCGGCGGCCAACGCACGCTTCATCGGCCAGATCGGCCAGGCCATCGATGACTTCGTCAGCAGCCAGCCAGGCGACGAGCTGGGCATCCTTGAAGACTACTGCGGCCATGGCATCGGCTCGCAGATGCACATGGCACCGGATGTGCTGAACTACAACTCCGGGCACCGCGGCCCACGCATCAAGCCGGGCATGTGCTTGGCCATCGAGCCAATGCTGGTTCGCGGTGGTATCGAAACTTCCGTGCTGGAAGACGACTGGACTGTTGTCACCAACGACAAGTCCAACGCCTCGCAGTGGGAGCACACCGTGGCATTCCATATGGGCGGCATCTGGGTATTGACCGCGCACGATGGGGGAGCGGCAGGGCTGGCCCCATTCGGCGTGACCCCATCGCCGATCCAGGGCTAGCACCAGCCGGCAAATCATCGGATCCAGTACGCCACATGGCTGTGGCGTGCTGGATCTAACATTTTAAATGTCAATGAACGATTGGCACTGTGTGGACTAATGCCGTATCGTTGTTTGTTGGTTCCTGATTTAATTGCGCCTAAAACCCTCGGGTTTTCGGTACAGGGATCAAGGACCAGAACCAATTACTTGTTGGTGGAAATTGCCAACAAAAAAAGTTAGCGGGGAAAATGGGCAAGAAGGAAGGCGTCATCCAGGTAGAGGGCACCGTCTCGGAAGCACTGCCGAACGCGATGTTCCGCGTGGAGCTGCCGAATGGACACGTAGTGCTCGCCACTATCTCGGGTAAGATGCGTCAGCACTACATTCGAATCCTCCCAGAGGACCGAGTGCAGGTTGAAATGAGCCCATACGACCTCAACCGAGGTCGCATCGTTTACCGCTACAAGTAAATCTGCAGAATCCAAGACTTTCCCAGCGTGCGAAGCACAATCTTGTGCTACGGCCGCTGAATGATGTTCTTGGGCAAAGCTTTTTACTGCTCCACATTTAACTGCAACCGCAAAAGGACAAAGCCTTGAAGGTTAACCCTAGCGTGAAGCCGATCTGCGACAAGTGCAAGGTGATCCGTCGTAACGGCGTGGTCATGGTGATCTGCGAGAACCCACGCCACAAGCAGCGTCAGGGCTAATTCCGTTTTTACGGGATTCCCACGCGTAGTCAATTAGGCAGTATCAGCTAGGACGAAAGTCCTGGTGTACCCCCGGATTCGGAGGCCGGGGCCGTGAGCAATCACGGAAGGTACTGCTCCAGACCTCCGTTCGTTGAAAGGTAGCCACTTGGCTCGTTTAGCAGGCGTGGACATTCCACGCGAGAAGCGCGTAATTATCGCGCTGACTTACATCTACGGCGTGGGCAAGACCCGTGCAGAAGAGACCATCGCAGCGACCGGCATCAGCCCGGACACTCGCGTCAAGGATCTCACCGATGACCAGCTCGTGCAGCTGCGCGACTTCGTCGAAGGCACCTACAAGGTTGAAGGTGACCTGCGCCGTGAGGTTCAGGCTGACATTCGCCGCAAGGTTGAGATCGGATCCTACGAAGGTATTCGTCACCGTAAGGGCCTGCCGGTCCGCGGTCAGCGCACCAAGACCAACGCACGTACCCGTAAGGGCCCGAAGCGTACCGTCGCAGGTAAGAAGAAGACTCGCTAAATCTTAGCGATCTAGTTCAAATACTTTTTTCGTAGGAGAAGAAATGCCCCCAAAGACTCGTGGAGCGGTACGTAAGCCGCGTCGCAAGGACAAAAAGAATATTGCGCAGGGACAGGCGCATATCAAGAGCACCTTCAACAACACCATCGTATCGATCACCGATCCGACTGGCGCTGTTATCTCGTGGGCTTCGGCCGGCGAGGTAGGCATGAAGGGTTCGCGCAAGTCGACCCCATACGCTGCCCAGATGGCTGCTGAGTCCGCTGCAAAGCGCGCTCAGGAGCACGGCATGCGCAAGGTTGACGTTTTCGTCAAGGGCCCAGGCTCGGGACGCGAAACCGCGATCCGTTCGCTGCAGGCTGCTGGCCTTGAGGTTGGATCCATCCAGGATGTTTCCCCAAGCGCTCACAACGGTTGCCGCCCATCGAAGCGTCGCCGCGTCTAATTGATTCGCTAGGCTTAGCCTAAGAAGTCACCGAAGCATTCCCTCGTGGGTGCTCCGGTGACTATCTTGGACTTATTAGCCTGCAAAAAGACGAACGGCCACCTCAGGCTACCGTCGTTTCCACCCCCGTGAGGCGTCATATAGCGGACGCTCGCTGAAAGGAAATGTAAGTGCTCATTACGCAGCGCCCAACCCTGACCGAAGAAGTAGTTGCCGAAAACCGCTCCCGGTTCGTTATCGAACCACTGGAGCCAGGCTTTGGCTACACCCTTGGTAACTCGCTCCGCCGTACCCTGCTCTCTTCGATTCCTGGTGCTTCTGTCACCAGTGTTCGAATTGACGGTGTACTGCACGAGTTCACCACCGTAGCCGGTGTCAAGGAAGATGTCACCGAACTGGTCTTGAACATCAAGAACCTGTCGGTATCTTCCGAGCACGACGAGCCAGTCGTTGCCTACCTGCGCAAGCAGGGCCCGGGCATCGTTACTGCAGCGGACATCACCCCTCCAGCAGGTGTGGAGTTCCACAACCCTGATCTGCATATCGCCACCCTCAACGCCAATGGCAAGTTCGACATGGAACTGACCATTGAGCGCGGCCGTGGCTATGTGTCTGCCGCTCAGAACAAGAACATTGATGGCGAGATCGGTCGAATCCCAGTTGATTCGATCTACTCCCCAGTGTTGAAGGTGACCTTCCGCGTGGAAGCAACCCGTGTCGAGCAGCGCACCGACTTCGATCGTTTGATCGTTGACGTGGAGACCAAGGAATCGATCACCCCGCGCGATGCAGTTGCATCCGCAGGTACCACCCTGGTTGAGCTGTTCGGTTTGTTCCGCGAACTGAACACTCAGGCTGAAGGTATCGAAATCGGTCCATCGCCAACCGATGCAGCTATGGCTGCTGACATGGCGCTGCCGATCGAGGATCTGGAACTCACCGTTCGTTCGTACAACTGCTTGAAGCGTGAGGGCATCCACTCTGTGGGTGAACTCGTAACCCGCTCCGAGGCCGACTTGATGGACATCCGCAACTTCGGTGCGAAGTCCATTGACGAAGTCAAGGCCAAGCTGGTTGAACTGGGTCTGGCCCTGAAGGATTCCCCTCCAGGCTTCGATCTGGCCGCTCGTAGCGCCATCGACGATGGCGACGAATACGACGAAGGTCTGTAAGACCCGCGTCTAGCGACACACTACTTCATCCGACTGAACGAAATATTCGTCCAGTACGGGTTATTCATCTAGGAGAACCACAATGCCTACCCCTACCAAGGGTCCGCGTCTCGGCGGCAGTGCAGCACATGAGCGATTGATTTTCGCTAACATGTCGGCACAGCTCTTCGAGAACAAGAAGATCACCACCACCCTGACCCGTGCCAAGCGTCTGCGTCCACACGCAGAGCGCCTGATCACCTTCGCTAAGCGCGGAGACCTGGCTTCGCGTCGCCGCGTCCAGGCCGTCATCGCTTCGCGTTCGCGCACCAACAAGTCGATCGTTCACGAACTGTTCGAGAACATCGCACCAGCAATGGCAAACCGCGAGGGTGGCTACACCCGCATCACCAAGATCGGTAACCGCAAGGGCGACAACGCTCCTATGGCTGTTATCGAGCTCGTGATGGAGCCAGTTTCGCCAAAGCAGGCTGTCGTCAAGGAAGCCACCAAGGCTGCCGAGAAGGCTGCTGAGACCGAAGAGGCCTAAGCCCCTTCGAGCTAATGCTCTCTCGCCTGCGAAGGCGAAAAAGATTCCCGTTGGATCCGCAAGGAACCAACGGGAATCTTTTTTATGCCTGTTTGCTTGAAGACGCGGGTGATCTTGCCCGTCAGGTGGAGGGCAGCAGCATCCGCATCTTGGAATTGCCTAGCTGAATGAATCCATGTCCGGGCAAGCCGTATTCAGGTATTCGGTAGCCTCGGAAGCTTCAGCCGTATCCAGTTCGGCGATCTTCTGCGAAATTTCCATCATGTTGCTGCTGTTGCCCTCAGCCATCAGGCCAGCCATTTTCTTGGTCTGCTCCGATGCCGCATTCAAGGAGGCGGCAAGCTTGTTGTCCTTCGTGTTCTCAGCGGCTTCGCCCAGGATGGAATCGAACTCGTTCATGATCTCGGCATAAGCCGATGTATCGCCAGCCAGGAGCTCTGCGCTGGAGTCCTCCGCCTTCTTCTGCAGTCCGCGTTCAGCTACCTGGTCGTTGATGTAAACGCAGGTTTCCTCGGTGGACAGTTTGCCTGCACTGCAACCAGTGAGCATGACAGATGCAAGGGTGAGCGCAGCGGCAGATGCCGCGAACTTTTTCGACATTGAGATCCTTAGACGATGATGATCCGATGGCCCAGCACGTGAGGCACCGATAAGTACCTGTTTATTCTATAATCAGGAGTTATTGCAGGCAGTGTATGACATGAGGGGATCGGCAAGCAGCGGGTTCCTAAGAAGCGGACGGATCAGGTTCAGAAGCGGAAGCTGGGCACGTTTCACGCACATAGTCGGTGTATTGATCTTGCAGTCCGCCCTCGGCTGCCTCAACGTCTGACGCGAGCGTTGGATCGTCAAAGGAGCGGTTGGCAATGAGGTCAATGAAGTCTTGGTAGTTTTCGATTTCGGACCGCAATGCAGTGCGCAAGTGCCTATTGCCAGTTTGCTCGGAGACTTCCCGGTAGATGCCGATGGCTGTTTCCATAGCCTCAATCGCAGGTTGTGAATTCTGCGCAAGAATTCCCATATATGCCAGGGCCCACTTTTCCTCGATGGAATGCTCTACGGCCAGTTCATTAATGAGGGCGCATGATTGCTTCGTGCTCAGCTGTCCCGAACTGCAACCGCTTAAGCAGAGCGGGACAGCAGCGGATATCGCGATAAAGCTAACTGCATTCCTGAACATGGCGAGTCCTTAGAGCGGTGCTGGTGAACCAGCCGCCTGCGCGGCAGGTCCGTGGAATGCACATAGGCTACTCCAGGCAGCAGCTCTCGTTTTGGCGCCTGTGGATAACGGCGTGAAGGCGGGCACTTGATTCGACGGTTGCGCGTCTGCTTACGCATAATTGAATACATGAGTACTCAGCCAGAAAGCATCGATCCAATGGGCACCACCGCATTGGGGGCCACTGCAGCACCAGCATGGATCCGCATGCGCATGGTGCTCGGATACGACGGTGCCGCCTATAGCGGTTGGGCTCGCCAGCCCAATGTCTTGGGCGTGCAACAGCTGGTTGAAGAGGCCCTGGAAATGATGATCCGGCGCCGCGCGCGCGTGGTTGTTGCCGGACGCACCGATGCAGGTGTGCATGCCCGCCACCAGGTGGTGCACTTCGATTTGACCGAGGAAGAATACGCGGGACTGCCACGCAAGGCGCCCTTGGCTCCCGGTCCTGCGCTCGTACGCCGCATCAACGGCATCCTTGGCCGTCAAGATGGTGCCGTTTGGGTGCATGAAGCCGAACGCGCACCAGAAGGCTTCGACGCCCGCTTCTCCGCGCTGGCCCGCCGCTACTCCTACCGGATTGCCGATGGGCAGCAGCGCTGGGATCCACTGACCCGGCACCTGACCACGTGGCACCGTGAAGAGCTGGATGTCGAGGCGATGAATCGCGAGGCGCAAAGCGTGCTGGGCCGCCACGACTTCTTGACCTACTGCAAGCCCCGTCCGCATGCCACGACCATTCGTACCCTGCAGGAGTTCACCTTCACCCGCGGAGCTGACGGCTTGGTGCTGGCCCATTTGAAGGCCGATGCCTTCTGCCACAACATGGTCCGTGCGCTAATCGGTGCCGCGATGATGGTGGGGGATGGGCGTGAGCAACCGGGGTTCCTGGCCCAGCGGCTGGAACTGATGGTCCGCGACTCCAAGACCAAGCTTTCGCACCCGCGGGCCCTGGTCCTCGAAGAGGTCTACTACCCAGAGGCCGAAGAACTGGCAGAACGAGCACTCCTGACCCGCGCACGGCGAACCGAAGCCGAGGTTGACGAAGCCTGCATGGAAAGCTGACTAGCCGATAATCCCCGGGATCTTAAGGGTGTTGTTGCTCACGACGTACATGCTTTTTTGGCCGGAAACACTTTAATCCGCTAAACTTTTATGAGTTGTGTATGTCCACGTTCGACACTACACGCCCAAGCGTGACGGCTTAGTTGCATAGTCGCTGGTCTGCTGGGTGTGCGAACAATATATGGACGGCCGGTTATCATCAGTCCTCACCTGGCGTACTGGTCTAAACACAAGAACAACACGACAGTGCCTGTCACTGGGGGATCTCACCGCCTTCAGCCAAGCGACTGTTTGACCAGAAACGAATCAACGTAAGGCAATTACTGTGCGTACGTACACCCCAAAGCCGGCTGACCAGACTCGTCAGTGGTTTGTCATTGACGCCACCGACGTAGTACTCGGCCGTCTCGCCGTCCAGGCCGCAACCCTGCTGCGCGGCAAGCACAAGCCAACCTATGCTGCACACATGGACATGGGCGACCATGTCATCATCATCAATGCAGACAAGGTTGCACTGACCGGTAAGAAGCTGCTGAACAAGCGCGCTTACCGCCACTCCGGTTTCCCAGGTGGCCTGAAGAGCATCAACTACGCAGACCTGCTGGAAAAGAACCCAGTACTGGCTGTCGAGAAGGCCATCAAGGGCATGCTGCCTAAGAACAAGCTTTCCGATGCCCAGCTGTCGAAGCTGAAGGTCTACCGCGGCGCCGAGCACCCACACGCTGCTCAGTCGCCAAAGGCACTGGAAATCACCCAGGTCGCTCAGTAGTCCTGGCCCCGAGAAGAAATACTTAATAGGAGATTATCGTGGCTCAGAACGCTGAAGAAACCACTGAATTCGAAGGCGAGACCCCTTCGACTTACACCACCGAGACCTCTGCTTCGGCTGTAGTTGCCGAAACCGAGCGCGCTCCGCTGACCGTTCCAGGTGCAGCAGTTGGCCGTCGCAAGCAGGCTATCGCCCGCGTTCGCCTGGTACCAGGCACCGGCAAGTGGACCGTTAACGGTCGCACCCTGGAGAACTTCTTCCCTAACAAGCTGCACCAGCAGGACGTCAACGAGCCTTTCAAGATCCTTGGTCTTGAGGGTGCTTACGACGTTATCGCTCGTATCAACGGTGGCGGCATTTCCGGCCAGGCCGGTGCACTGCGTTTGGGTATCGCTCGCTCGCTGAACGAGATCGATCGCGATGCAAACCGCGCAACCCTGAAGAAGGCTGGCTACTTGACTCGTGACGCACGCGTCATCGAGCGCAAGAAGGCTGGTCTGAAGAAGGCACGTAAGGCTTCGCAGTTCTCGAAGCGCTAAACCTTGCTTCAAGGTCTTTCCAAAGGCCCTGGCATCCTGCAAAGGACGCCGGGGCCTTTGGCCTTTTAACGCCGAAGACTGCAAGATCCCATTAATCTTTTCTCATCTCACTGCCAATGCGGGACTTTAAGCCGTATAAATCAATGCAGAGGGCATATGATTGAAGGCGATGGCAAGGTTATTTGGGACCGATGGGGTCCGAGGAAAAGCAAACGAACTGTTAACTCCCGAGCTCGCGCTGGAACTGGCGCAGGCGGCATCGGTGGTGCTGGGCTTGAGCCAGCCAGAGGACGGCTACAAGCCGGTCGCTGTGGTTGCCAAGGACCCGCGCATTAGTGGTGACTTCCTGTCTGCCGCAATTGAGGCCGGCCTGGCCGCCTCCGGCGTAGACGTCATGGATGCCGGCACGCTGCCGACTCCTGCGGCGGCATTCCTGGTAGGGGACCTGAACGCCGATTTCGGTGTCATGATCTCCGCCTCGCACAACGCGGCTCCGGATAACGGTATTAAGTTCTTGGCCCGTGGCGGCAAGAAGCTGGACGATGCGCTGGAAGATGCCATCGAAGCCTGCTTGAAGATGCCAAAGCCACGTCCAACCGGCGGTGAGGTAGGTCGAGTCTCGCGTTTCGCCGACGCTGAGGACCGCTACATCATGCACCTGCTGCAGGCACTGCCAAACCGGCTGGATGGCATGAAGGTAGTTCTGGACTGCGCCCACGGCGCTGCTTCGGGCTGCTCCCCAGAGGTGTTCAAGGCTGCCGGCGCAGAGATCGTCGTGATTGGCGCAGATCCAGACGGCATCAACATCAATGACGGCTATGGCTCCACCCACCTGGAGAAGCTGCAGGCCGCTGTGCTGGAGCACGGCGCGGACCTGGGCATCGCGCACGACGGCGACGCTGACCGCTGTCTTGCAGTAGACCATGAAGGCACCGTCGTCGACGGTGACCAGATCATGGCCGTGATGGCACTGGATATGAAGGACCGCGGCGAACTCAAAGACAACACCCTGGTTGCCACCGTGATGAGCAACCTCGGCCTGACCCTGGCCATGGAAGCAGCAGGCATCACTGTTAAGCAGACCGGCGTGGGTGACCGCTACGTGCTCGAAGGCATGCGCGAAGGCGATTACTCCTTGGGTGGCGAGCAATCCGGCCACGTGATCTTCTCCAAGCACGCCACCACCGGCGACGGCGTGCTGACCGGCCTGATGATTGCGGCCCGCGTGAAGGCTACGGGCAAGACCCTGAAAGAACTTGCTGCCGTGCTGACCGTCCTGCCACAGGTGCTGATCAACGTACGCGGCGTAGACAAGGCCAGCGTTCCAGAATGCGAACCGCTGCAGCGGGCAATTGCCGCTGCTGAGGCACGCTTGGGCACCACCGGCCGTGTGCTGCTGCGTCCATCGGGGACCGAGCCAGTAGTTCGCGTCATGGTCGAGGCAGCTACCCACGAGCAGGCCCTGGCCGAAGCCGAAGCCCTGGCAGGATCGGTCAAGGAGCATCTGGCCCTCTAGGCCCAGTAGCTTCCCAGCAACCAACACGTAAATATCAAGAAAACTCACACCCCCGCAGCGCGTTCCACGCCGGAACACGCTGCGGGGGTGTGGCATGCTAACTAATAGAAACTGATATCGGTTCGCGTTCTCGGAGAGAAGGACTTTCGTGACTTTACGCATCAGCGTGATCGGCACCGGCTACCTCGGTGCAACCCATGCCGCCTGCATGGCTGAACTGGGCTATGAAGTCATTGGACTGGATGTAGACAAAGCCAAGCTGGAAGCACTGGCCGCTGGCGTTCTGCCCTTCCACGAGCCAGGCCTGCCAGAACTGCTGCGCAAGCATGTGGCCTCCGGACGCCTGCGCTTCACCGACAGCTACGCAGAAGTCGCTGCCGGCGCGGATATCCACTTCATCACCGTGGGCACCCCGCAGCGCGCCGACTCGCAATCAGCAGACATGTCCTACGTAGACGGTGCCGTGGATTCGCTGCTGGAGCACATCACCGGCGAAGCTCTGATTGTCGGCAAGTCCACCGTGCCGGTAGGCACCGCACGCCGGCTGAGCGAGAAAATTGCCCAGGACGCCAAGAACGGAAGCAGCATCGCGCTGGCATGGAATCCGGAGTTCCTTCGCGAAGGCTTCGCCGTCCAGGACACCCTGCGCCCCGATCGCCTGGTCTACGGCCTGGAGCATGAACGCGGGCTGGAACTGCTGCGCAGAGTCTATGCACCGATCCTTTCCCTGGATACTCCGGAGATCGCCACGGACCTGGAGACTGCAGAACTGGTCAAGGTTGCAGCCAACGCCTTCCTGGCTACCAAGATTTCGTTCATCAACGCCTTTGCCGAGGTGACTGAAACCGTAGGCGGCGACATCAAGGTCCTTGCCGACGCCATTGGCCACGATAAGCGCATTGGACGCCGCTTCCTGAACGCTGGAGTGGGCTTCGGCGGCGGTTGCCTGCCCAAGGACATTCGAGCCCTCCAAGCACGCGTCAGCGAACTTGGCCTGAGCCAGACCATGGGCTTCTTGGCTGAAGTCGACCAGATCAATTTGCGCCGCCGTGACCGCGTGGTCTCGCTGGCCTCGCACATGCTGGGCAATGAGCTGGCAGGCAAGCATGTTTGCGTACTCGGCGTGACCTTCAAGCCGAACAGCGATGATGTGCGGGACTCGCCAGCACTGGATATCGCCGTCCGCCTGTACAACGAGGGCGCTGAAGTCTCGGTCTACGACCCAGAAGGCAACGCCAACGCTGCCGGCCGCTTCCCGCGCTTGAACTACGTTGATTCCTTCAAGGAAGCGGCGAAGGATGCGGACCTGACCTTGGTGCTGACCGAATGGAATGAATTCCGCGAACTGAATCCGTCGGATCTGGCGGACGTAGTGGCTAACAAGCAGCTGATTGACGGGCGCAACGTCCTGGACCGCCCTGAATGGCGGAATCAGGGCTGGACTGTTACCGGCCCGGGTGAGTACTTCGAGCTGGGCAACATGGCTCCGGCAACTACCTCGATTCCGGTACAGGCATCCTGAAGCTAGCTGCGGTACGCGACCGCAACTGCAAGAGAGAGCGAGCCTCATGGCATACACTGTGGTCACCGGCGGTGGTCGTGGGTTAGGAGCCGCGATTGCGGTGCGTCTAGCCACCGACCGCAACTTGATCATCGGCTACAGGCAGGATGAGGAATCGGCGCAGGCAGTGGCAGATAAAGTCCGTGAGCTCGGCGCTATTTGCCATGTCCTGCAGATCGACTGCGCCAATGAAGAATCAGTGGCAAGGTTCTTCGCCCGAGTGAAGGACATTGGTGAACTTGAAGGACTGGTAAACAACGCGGGATCAGCGACGGCCATCGGAAATCTGGCAGACAACGAGTTGACCGATATTGCCGCGGATCTGAACGTGAACCTTCTGGGCCCAATTGCCTGCATTAAATATGCGCTGCCCCTGCTCCAGTCACATGGCGGTGGTGCAATCGTGAACATTTCCTCGGTGGCGGCTGAATCCGGAAGCCCCTTCACGTACGTGCATTACGCTGCAGCCAAGGCCGGAGTAGAAGCCTTGACAGTGGGACTGTCCAAGGAACTGGCTAAGGACGGCATCCGAGTGAATGCGGTTAGCCCGGGAACGCTTTGGACTGAATTCCATAAGGATCCACAGCGCCCTGCGCAAATCGCCGAGACGATCCCGATGGGACGCGCAGGCAAGCCGACAGAAGTAGCCGGTGCGGTGGCTTGGCTATTGTCTAGCGAAGCCGCCTACACCACCGGCAGCGTTATCAAAGTTTCTGGCGGCCTCTAGAGGGACCCAGAGCCTAGAAGCCGAACTGCTTCATGACCTTGGGCAGGTTCTCGATCAGGCGCGAAGCATTGACAGTTCCCTCCGAAGCGGTCACCCGGCCCAGGTGGCCATGAATGTAAGCGGCACACGCGGTCAGTTCCATCATGCGGCGGTTAGGCACGGTTCGCAGGCCTTCGGTGCCCGTGAGCGAGCTGTCGGAGAGCATGTAGCCCAAGATGCCGGTCAGGACATCGCCGCTGCCTGCAGTGGCCAATTCTGGTGCCGAGTGGCTCACCATCAGGCTGTCGCCATTGGGGGCCACAATGTAGCTGGTTGGTCCCTTGAGCAGGACCACTGCGTTGTATGCCAGGGCGGCCCAACGGGTCCAGCGAATCGGGTCCTGGGAAATCTCATCGGGAGTGATCTTCACTCCAGCGCGGCTGAGCAGCATGCGCAGTTCCTTGGCATGGGGCGTCAGAACGCGAGGCTGCTCGCTTGGGCCGGCAGGAACGACTTCCAGTCCGGACGCGTCAATGACGGCCGGCTGCGGGCTGGCAAAGACATCAGCGATGGCGCCAGTCGGGGGAGTGCGTCCATCCAAGCCCGGGCCAATGGCCCAAGCTTTGATCTTGGCGCCCTTGCCGTGAATCTGGCGGCGGGAGGAAGAGAGCGCTTCCTTGATCTGCTCATCATCCAGTGGCACGGACTCCGGCACGGTGACGGCCATGAGCGGCTGAATGGATTCTGGCACATGGGTGCGAAGCAATCCGACGCCGCAGGCTACAGCGGCCTTGGCGGTCAGCTGAGCAGCTCCGGGATAAAGGTCTGAACCGGCAATGAGGCCCAGTACTCCACGCTGGTACTTGTGCCGCCCGGCATCCCGCCAAGAGCGGTGCTGGACCAGCAGCTCGCGAGTGGCCACCTCGTCCACAAGCTGCGTTCCAGCTTGGACGGAAGAAAAGTCGAATTCGAGATCTGCCACGGTAATGTCACCGGTAACCAGCGGTCCGTCTACAGACAGAAGACCGGATTTCATGGCACCGAAAGTTACCGTGCGTTCTGCGCGAAGAACAGAGTCTTGCGCAACGCCCGTTTCAGGATCCAGGCCTGATGGAATGTCGCAGGCCAACACCCGTGCGCCAGCAGGAAGCTTCGGCAAATCAGAGCCGGCACGGTATCCGAGGCCGTAGATGGCGTCAATAATGAGCGAGGCACTAGCTAATTCGAATTGACCGTCAGAGAGGTCCAGCACGGTACCGCCGGCAGCTTGATATGCTGCAGCACCTTCGGCATGGATCTGTTCGTGGCACTGCAGGGCCAGAGTGGAAATCTTCTGCAGTTGGAGCTCTGCCAGTGCATACAAGCCATCGCCACCGTTGTTGCCCGGGCCGATAAGCGCCACCACGAAAGCCGGATCGGCGCTGGAATTTTCGGTCAGCATGGCGACTGCCGTTGAAGCCAAATGGGCGGCCGCCTGCTTCATTAAGCTGGTCTCGCTCCGCTTGGAGTTCTCCTGGGCTTCAACCGCACGAATTTGCGCAACACTGTAGACAGGAATCATAAGACAAACAATACTCAAGGCACCTGTGCGATGCCCTATTTAATGAGATACGTGTCGTTATTCTTTCGTCGTGGCGTTGGTGCCTAGCGCTCGGCAACCACCATGGCGATAGCCATATCTCCATCGTGGGACATGGTCAGATGCCATGATTTGATGCCACGCAGCTCGCTGGCAGCGGCCACTGAACCGGTGTTGTGAACCTGGGGATCACCGGCTTCATCTTTGCGGATAGTGCAGTCCTGCCAGTTCATGCCCGCAGGAGCTCCCAGTGCCTTGGCGATGGCTTCCTTGGCCGCGAAGCGGGCCGCCAGGGATCGCAGGGGCAGGCCCCGCTCTTCTTCGGTGAAGAGCCGTTCACGCAAACGTGGAGTCTTCTCGAGCTGGCGGCCAAAACGCGGCACATCAACGATGTCCACTCCAATTCCTGCAATCATGCCTATCAGTTTATCCAGTGCTTGCAGGGCATAGAAATTGCGGGCATTCCCGGAATGGGAATGCCCGCAATTCTGGTGCTTGGTGGATTACTCCACGGTCACCGACTTGGCCAAGTTGCGTGGCTGGTCGACATCGAAGCCCTTGGCGGATGCCAGTTCGCAAGCGAAGATCTGCAGTGGCACAGTGGCCAGCAGAGGCATCAGCAGGGTTGGGGTTTCTGGCACGTAGAAGACCCACTCGGAGAAGTCCTTGACCGCAGCATCGCCATCTTCGGCAATAACCAGGGTCTTAGCGCCACGGGCGCGCACTTCCTGGATATTGGAGACAACCTTGGAGTGCAGCGAGTCGCGACCACGAGGGGAAGGAACTACGACGAACACTGGCTGGCCATCGTCGATCAGGGCGATAGGGCCGTGCTTCAGCTCGCCAGCGGCGAAGCCTTCAGCATGGATGTAGGCGATTTCCTTGAGCTTCAAGGCGCCTTCCATTGCTACCGGGTAGCCTACGTGGCGGCCCAGGAACAGCACGGAGTTGGCATCTGACATGTTGCGTGCCAGATCCTTGATCTCTTCCGCGCGGTCCAGGACGTCCTGGATCTTGGAAGGGATCTTGCCCAGGTCGGCAAGGATGTCCTTGATCTGGCCCTGGAACAGGTTGCCGCGCAGCTGCGCCAGGTACAGGCCCAGCAGGTAGGTTGCGGTGATCTGTGCCAGGAATGCCTTGGTGGAAGCCACAGCAATTTCCGGACCAGCGTGGGTGTACAGCACCGCATCCGACTCGCGTGGGATGGTCGATCCGTTGGTGTTGCAGATCGACATGGTCTTGGCGCCCTGCTCCTTGGCGTAACGCACAGCCATCAAGGTGTCCATGGTTTCGCCGGACTGGGAGATCGAAACGATCAGGGTCTTTTCGTCCACGATTGGCTCGCGGTAGCGGAACTCGTGGGAGAGCTCAACCTCTACCGGGATACGGCACCAGGACTCGATAGCGTACTTGGCCACGGAGCCGGCATATGCCGAGGTGCCGCAAGCAAGAACAACAATCTTGGAGATTTCGGCCAGTTCCTCTGGAGCGATACGCAGTTCGTCCAGGGTCAGTCGGCCATCAGCGTCCGAGCGGCCCAGCAGGGTGTCGGCAACAGCTGCAGGCTGGTCGAAGATTTCCTTCTCCATGAAGGATGGGAAACCACCCTTTTCAGCGCTGGCTGCATCCCAGTCAACGGTGAATTCCTTGCCTTCGGCCGGGTTGCCGTCGAAGTCGGTGATGGAATGGTTATCCGGGGTGATGGTTACGATCTGGTCCTGGCCCAGTTCTACGGCACGACGGGTGAAGTCGATGAAGCCGGAGACATCCGAACCCAGGAAGTTTTCGCCATCGCCCAGACCGAGAACCAGAGGGGAGTTGCGGCGAGCCGCAACGACAACACCTGGGTGGTCCTGGTGAACTGCCAAGAGGGTGAAAGCACCTTCGAGCTGCTGAACAGCAAGCTGCATGGCGCGGGTCAAATCGCCTTCGGCCTCGGAGCTGTAGAGCTTGCCCAGCAGAGCTGCGGCAACCTCGGTATCGGTATCCGAGAGGAATTCAACGCCCTCGGCTGCCAAGCCGGCCTTGATGCCGGCGAAGTTTTCAATAATTCCGTTGTGGATCATGGCAAGCTTGCCACCATCGGCCAGGTGTGGGTGAGCGTTCTGATCGCTCGGACCACCGTGGGTTGCCCAACGGGTATGCCCAATGCCGGTCATCGACTTAGGCAATGGGGACTCGGCAATTTCATTTTCCAGATTGACCAGCTTGCCGGCCTTCTTACGAGAATGAATGGCGCCATCGGCAACAACAGCGACACCAGCCGAGTCGTAGCCGCGGTATTCCAACCGACGCAAACCTTCAATTAGAACGTCGAGGGCGCCATGATCGGCGACCTGGCTCGAGGTTCCTGCATATCCAACAATTCCGCACATGGGAAAAATCCTACCGGTTCAATGCCCATCGATGGGAATAATCGTGTCGGAGCACTCAAAATTACCTATGTCTTAGATCACCAGTCGGCCGTTTTTTGACTAATCCAATTGCCTTGCCGATGTTGTTAATTGGGATGTGGAGCATATTCTTGGCAGAATTTACCCTCGTGGAACCACACGGAACACTTGAAACGCCTATCTCGCCTTTCGTTGAACTGGAGCGCGAGACATGGGCGCGCCTGTCCAATCAAATGGAACAGCCGCTGAACTACTCGGACATTGAGCGGCTACGCGGCCTCGGCGACCAGCTGGACTTGCAAGAGGTCCGGGACGTCTACCTGCCACTGAGCCGCCTGCTGTCGCTTTATGTCGAGGGTGCTGGCGCGACGCATCAGGCAACCACTACCTTCTTGGGCGAGCAGACCAGCCGCACGCCCTTTGTCATCGGCGTCGCCGGCTCGGTTGCCGTGGGAAAGTCCACAACTGCCCGTGTCCTGCAGGAAATGCTGCGCCGCTGGCCGCAGACTCCTGATGTCCAACTCATAACCACTGATGGCTTCTTGTACCCGAATGCCGAGCTTGAGCGCCGCGGGATCATGCACCGCAAAGGGTTCCCCGAATCCTATGACCGGCGGGCGCTGCTGCGCTTTGTCTCGGCGGTAAAGTCTGGTGCCCCAGAAGTAAGTGCTCCGGTCTACTCGCACCTGACCTACGACATCATCCCGGGGGAGCGCAATGTAATCCGCTCACCGCAGGTATTGATTGTCGAGGGACTGAACGTATTGCAGCCTGCTCGAACCCGTTCCGATGGAACCGTGGGCCTGGCCCTGAGCGACTTCTTCGACTTCTCCGTTTATGTGGATGCGCGTACCGCGGATATCGAAGAGTGGTACATCAAGCGGTTCATGCGTCTGCGCTCCGGTGCTTTCTCCGACCCTGCCAGCTACTTCCACCGCTATGCCCAGCTCACTGATGTCGAGGCACGGGAAACTGCTCACGGTATCTGGAAGCGCATTAACGAGCCGAACCTCAAGGAAAACGTCTTGCCTACGCGCGGGCGGGCGCAATTAGTACTGCGCAAGGCGGCGGATCACTCGGTGCGCAGGATGCTATTGAGGAAAATCTAGGCTTCTTCAGCTGATATTTAAGCAAACGATTTCTGTGAGTTTGCCGAACTATTGCAGATCGGAGCCCAAATTCGTAGTCGTGCTGTGATTTTCCTGTGTATGCTCTAACCATGCTAAAAGGTTTCCGCGATTTTATTATGAAGGGCAACGTTGTCGATCTGGCCGTTGCCGTTGTTATCGGCGCTGCCTTCGGCGCCGTTATCACTGCCCTTGTTGACAATGTGCTGATGCCATTGATCGCTGCGTTGGTTGGTTCGCCAAACTTCGACAGCTTCTTGGTACTGACCATTGAGGGCGTAGACATCAAGTTCGGTGTTTTCCTCACCGCACTTGTCAACTTCCTGTTGATCGCAGCTGCAGTCTACTTCGCACTGGTACTGCCAATGAACAAGCTCAATGAGCGATTGGCTGCGCGCCGCGCTGCCGGTGCAGAAGAGCCAGAGGAAGAAGTAGATCCACAGCTGGAACTGCTCGCCCAGATCCGTGACGAGCTGAAGACTCTGCGCTAAGCCCTGACAAACATCCGTCTCCAAGGGGCGGACCCAGCAACACAGTTGCTTGGGTCCGCCCCTTCCGACTTTAACTCGCACTATGTGCCGAACTGCGCACGGGTGAACAAGGCAAGCGGAACCGAAAAGTGCGAAGATGAATAGGTGAACTCTGAAGCGCTTGAAGAAAGCAACCTGACAAACAGCACCAGCGGTGCACAGGCTATCGGATTTGAACGTCGTGCAGTCATTGACTTGTCGGCCATCCGCAACAACGTCAAGCAGATTTCTGATGTTGTAGCCCCAGCTGCAGTTATGGCCGTCGTCAAAGCAGACGCCTACGGCCACGGAGCTATCCCCGTAGCCAAGGCCGCCTTGGAGGGCGGCGCCCGCTGGATCGGGTGTGCCCATGCCACGGAAGCTCTCGCCCTGCGTGAAGCGGGCATCGATGCTCCCATGATGGCCTGGCTGCACACCGAGGACACCCCATTCGAGGCCGCCATTGATGCCGGTCTTGATCTGGGAGTCTCAGGCTGGGAACTTGAATACGTTGCCGCCGCAGCACGTGCCGTGCAAACACCGGCACGTATCCACATCAAGGTGGACACAGGACTTGGCCGCAATGGTTCCACTATGGATGCCCTGCCTGATCTGTTGAACCGCGCCAGCGACTTCCAAGAAGAAGGACTGCTGCGCGTAGTTGGCATCTTCTCCCACCTCGCGGTCGCTGATGAGCCAGAGCGGCCCGAAACGGACGAGCAGCTGGAAATCTTCAACAAGGCCATAGAACTGGTAGAAGCAGCCGGCTTCGATCTTGAAGTGCGCCATATCGCCAATACGCCGGGTATCCTTTCGCGACCTGATTCACACCACGACATGGTGCGCTTGGGGTTGGGCCTGTATGGCCTGAGCCCCTTTGAAACCGACTCGCCAGAAAGTTTCGGCCTGCGTCCAGCCATGACAGTGAAGACCCGCGTGGCTAACGTCAAGAAGGTCCATCCGGGGCAGGGCGTCTCCTACGGCCTGAATTACAAAACTGAAGCGGAGACCTACCTCGGGCTGATCCCCATGGGCTATGCAGACGGTTTGCCGCGCATCGCAACCGGTGCGCCGGTAACAGTTAACGGACGCACCTACCCGGTACGCGGACGCATCGCCATGGACCAGTGCGTCATTGATCTGGGCGCGGACATCAAGCCTGAGGACTTCCTCGGCGCCGAGGCGATTATCTTCGGTAAGGGCGGGCAGTCGGTGAACACTTGGGCCTATGCGGCGAACACCATCAACTACGAAGTGGTAACCCGCATTTCTCCGCGCGTGCCCCGCTACTACATCGAAGGCAGCTGGGGTGAAGCCGGTGAGTAACCCGGTGCGGGAATTCTCCTGCCAACTAGATGACCTCACTGTTACCGAAGCGCTGGGGGAAGCTCTTGGTACCCAGCTCAAAGCCGGAGACTTGGTGATTCTTACCGGGGCCTTGGGCGCTGGTAAGACGACCCTGACTCAGTCACTGGGCGTGGGACTGAATGTACGCGAGGGAATCATCTCGCCTACATTCGTTTTGGCCCGCCAGCACCCGGCGCTAGGCGATGGCCCCGGACTGATCCACGTGGATGCCTACCGCTTGAAGGGCCACGACGACGTGGACACCTTGGATCTCGAATCAACGCTGGCTGATTCAGTCACCGTTGTGGAGTGGGGGCTGGGCAAGGTGGAACATCTCACGGACTCGCGTCTGGAAATCCAACTGGACCGCGAAGCCTTGGCCGCACCGAGTGCCAACCCGTGGGAAGAATCGGAGGAAGAGCTGGACGAGCCGCGGTTGTTCAGCCTGAAGGGGATCGGCCCGCGCTGGGACGAGGACACCTTTGCCCAGTTGAAAGACACTTTGCTGTCTGCAGTAACTGCGCAGCACACGGAAGAGAAGCATGCCTAACTACTTAGCTATCGACACCTCCGCCAACGCATCCGTGGCACTGGTTGACAAAGCCACCGGTTCAGTTGTCGACCAGCGGGTTTCATCCAAGGGGAATGACCAGACCGAAACCCTGTCGGCATACGTCAAGGAACTCTTGGACGCTCATGGACAGAAAGGTCAAGACCTTGCTGGCATTATCGTTGGCGTAGGGCCGGGCCCGTTCACCGGCCTGCGCGTTGGCTTGGTTGCAGCACGTACCTTCGGCTTCGTATGGCAGGTACCCGTGCATGGTGTGATGTCCTTGCATGCGCTCGCCGAACAGGCGCTGGATGCAGGCGAGGCTCCGGCACAGTTCATTGTGGCTTCCGATGCGCGCCGCAAAGAAGTGTACTGGGCTCGCTACGACCAGGACGGAGCCATGGTTGATGGCCCGCACGTTTCAGCTGCTTCAGCCCTTCCTGCATTGCCGGTCTACGGCATTGGCGCCGGAATCTATGCCGAGCAACTGGAAGAAGCCGGGGCCAAGCCCATGCCTGAGTCCTTTGAATGGATTGCAAACGCTGGCTACCTCGTCCGCCGAGGCATAAGCGATCTGGCTGCGGGCAAGGATCTGTCTGACACTTCGCCGCAGTACCTGCGTGAATCCGATGCACAGGTTCCGGCGTTCATGAAGCAGGCTAATTGATGAACGAGGCGAACCAGGTCATCCTGCGTCCCATGGCTGCCGAGGATCTGCTGGCCGTCCACGAGCTGGAACAGCAGCTGTTTCCCGAGGATGCATGGCCACTGGCTGGTTTCGAATCCGAGCTAGCGCAGCGCGACACCCGCACCTACTGGGTCTATGAAGACGCTGGTCGAGTTGTCGGCTATGCCGGCCTGTGCGTGGTTTTGCCGATTGCCGATGTGCAGACCATCGCCATGCACCCTGATTACCAAGGTCGAGGCCTGGGACGCAAGCTATTGTCCCTGCTGATCAAGACGGCTGGTGAGAAAAATGCACTGGATGTGATGCTCGAAGTCCGCTTTGATAACCCCACTGCTATTGGCCTGTATGAATCCATCGGATTCACTACCATCCACCGCCGCAAGGGGTACTACAAAGGCGGGGTTGATGCACTAATTATGAGACTCCCGCTGGATGCACAGCAAGGACAAGAGGAAGAACGCAACGCATGAGCATCACCGAACCCGTAGTACTAGGCATTGAGTCCTCCTGCGATGAAACCGGCGTGGGCATCGTACGCGGCAACAAGCTTCTGGCTAACGCTGTCTCCAGCTCCATGGATGAGCATGTACGCTTTGGTGGCGTGATTCCCGAGATCGCTGCGCGAGCTCATTTGGAAGCCTTCGTGCCTACCCTGCAGTCCGCCTTGGATACCGCGGAGCTGACTCTTGAGGACATTGATGCCATCGCCGTGACCAGCGGTCCCGGCCTGGCCGGCGCCCTCATGGTTGGCGTATCAGCGGCCAAAGCCTTGGCCCTGGCTACCGGCAAACCGCTGTACGGGATCAACCACTTGGTTGCTCACGTAGGTGTTGGCGTTCTCGAAGGAACCGTATTGCCGCCTACTTTCGGAGCACTGCTGGTCTCAGGCGGGCATACCGAAATCTTGAAGGTCACTTCGCTGACTAACGACGTGCAGCTGTTGGGCTCCACGATTGATGATGCAGCCGGTGAAGCCTATGACAAGACTGCTCGTTTGCTGGGTCTTGGGTATCCAGGCGGTCCGGCTATCGACAAGGCGGCCAGGGATGGAGACCGAAAGGCATTCCGGTTCCCTCGCGGCTTGTCGCTGCCGAAGTTCGTGGGCAGTACCGAGAATCCTGGCAAGCACCGCAACAACTTCTCGTTCTCAGGACTGAAGACTGCTGTAGCCCGTTGCGTCGAGCACTTCGAGGCCAACGGCGGAGAGATCCCAGTTGCTGACATTGCCGCTTCATTCCAGGAAGCTGTCGTAGACGTGATTACGTCCAAGGCTGTGCGCGCAATGCAGGAACAAGGTCTGAAGACCTTGCTGCTAGGCGGGGGAGTTGCAGCTAATACCCGCTTGCGCGAACTGCTGGCGGCTCGTTGCACTTCGGCAGGAATCGAGCTTATGGTTCCACCGTTCAGCCTCTGCACGGATAACGGTGGCATGGTTGCTGCGCTTGGTGCCCAGTTGGTCGCAGATGGCGTGGCCCCATCGGGGTTGGACTTCGCTACGGATTCTTCGCAGCCCGTCACACGGATTACCTTGCGGTAATCGCATAAGTTCCTAACGCTGGGTATGTAATCGGTTTCCCAGCAGGGCCGGAGACTTCGCGCAATCCTGATACACGCGCAATGAGAACTATGCCAATTCCGGAATCACCAGCATCCTTGCGATCTTCGGTTCCATTGGATTGCTGCGCGTCGAGTATTCAGCGCGCAGCAAGCCATGTTGACTATGGCAGCGGAAGCGGCTCGTCGAGCGGCTGCGTCTTAGTGCCCATATCGATTCCCAAATCCTTGGCAAATACCGTGCGGGTTCCGGTGTAGACCCCGTCTTTGTTCTCATCCAGCTCGAAGACGCGAGCGCCACGAAGCTCGTGGTTCTCGGTGCCGCCCAAACCATAAGTGCCGAAACCGGTACCCGGCGCGTAACCCAGCTCGATACCGTAGTAGTTGCCCTTGAAGGTGTTGATGTGGTCGTGGCCGCAGTACACGCCACGAACATCTCCACGTTCCTGCAGAGCAGTGAACATGCCGGAGTTGAATGCACCGGTGTAGATTCCCTCGTTCTTGACTCCCTCGATGGAGTGCTTCTTGACCGCCTTCTGATGATCGGCATCATTCGAGGTGAACTGGGCTCCGAACCACATGTGGTGGTGCTCCCACAGCGGGATATGGAAGAACATCAAGGACTGGACCTTGCCGTAGCGTGCTTCTGTTGCCTTAGAGGCTTCGCGATACCAAGCGATTTGCTCCGGGCGGATCCAGTCGTAGGACATGAGGCCTTCGAAGTCCTGGCCGCCAAGGGTATCTGGCGCGTAGCGATTCGAATCAAGCAGCCAGATGCCGAAGGCAGGCTTGGCGTTCTTGGATGACGCGATCAGCAGCTGCGAATTCGATTCTCCCTGGATCTTGTCATTTTTCGCGTTGGCGTTGAATTCGTAGCCCCGAATGAAATCGAGAATCCTGGCATCGGTCATATTCGTGCCGTGCGGCATCGAATCCTCGTCATGGTTGCCAAAGGTCAGAGCCCAAGGGATACCACGGGATTCCATTGGCTGGACTACATTGTTGATGGCTTGCTTGACCTCGGTGGTGGTCTTTGCCGAACCATTGATGACATCACCGTTGATAAGCGCGAACCCAGGCTTTTCGGTATCCAAGACCTTGTCCATCAGCTCCAGCGTGCGGCGATCGGTGCGCGGCCCATCCTGCGTGTCATTGAACTGGACGATCTTGAACTTGCCGTCGGCAGCGAACTTGAGCTTCGGGGAGGCTGCCGGGGACTTCTTGGCCGGTGCTGCAGCCGCCGCAGTGCTGCTGGCAGCGAAAAGACCGGTAATCGCGGCAGCGGTGCTGCCAATCAGTACTCCACGACGGGGGACAGAAGAAGAATTGCTCACAGGAATGCCTTTCGAATTAATAGATAGCCAGCTAGTTAGCCAGTCGGCTGATAACTCCTAGAGCGTAGGGATGCCTAGTGACCGGATAGTGAACATTGGCAGTCCGTATTTGTCCCTGTGCATAAATAAAACGATCGAACTAGCGCTTCGAATATGTTCCTTTCAGAGCGTGTGTCAGGTCACAAGATTCCCCGCAGCAAACATCAAACGTCTAATGTTTAAACGTGATCACCAACGCCTCTGATTCAGTGCTTCCGCCGACCGCCAATGCGCCAGGCAAATCCCCGTGGCTGGCTGGTGCGCTAGCCATCGCCGCCGTAATCCTCGTGGGCCTGAACCTGCGCATGGGCATTGCCTCGGCATCTCCGCTCTTCCATGACCTGCAGGAGATGATGGGGTACGGCACGTTCATCGCTTCGCTGCTGCCGACGATCCCAGTTTTGTGCTTTGCCGTGGCTGGCGCGGCAACGAGCTTGGTGATCCGCAGGACCGGACTGGAACTGGGCATCGCCCTGTCCTTGCTGCTGCTCACCGCTGGGCTGGCCTTGCGCATTGTCGATTCAACTTGGGCTTTGCTGGCCGGCACCGTGGTAGGCATGTGCGGCTTGGCCATCTGCAATGTGGCCATGCCCTCATTTATTCAAGAGCACCACGGGAACCGCGCCGCGTCGATGACCGCGGCCTACACGACCACCATGTCCATCGGCGCGACGCTGGCCTCCGCAATCAGCGTCCCGCTGGCGGTGAAGGCGGGTTCGCCGACGACGGCATTGGCTTTGTGGGCGATTCCCGCCGGCCTGGCTTTGCTGGTATTTGTGCCGTTGTCCATCTCCGGGAAGCGTTCCGCTGTTCAGAAGGGCACGCATGTTTCTCCATGGCCGCTACTGGCCACGCGCAAGGGCTTGCTGTTCACCACTGTTTTCGGCATCCAGTCGCTGCTGGTCTATACCGTGGTCAGCTGGTTGCCGCATATCCTCATTTCGCGCGGGCTGGAGCCAGTTGATGCCGGCTTGATGCTGGGCATCGTGCAGGGAGTCAGTATCCCGGCAGTCATGATCATGCTCTGGATGGCTTCGAAGCCGGCCCTGCTGCGCAGTGCCTTCGTGCTGACTACCAGCTGCTCGGTACTCGGTTTTATCGCTCTGCTGCTCTTGCCGGTAGAACTGTCCTTGATCAGCTCGGTCTTAATTGGCCTGGGCTTCGGGGTGTTCCCGCTGGTGATGCTCATGCTCAGCCGCAGTGGCGGCAGCGCAGAAGAAACGACAGCAATGTCCACGGTGGCCCAATCTGTCGGCTACCTGATTGCAGCAATTGGACCCTTCGCCCTGGGGCTCATGCAGGGCGCATTGGGATCTTGGACGGTTGGCTTGGTGATCATCCTCGCCTTCGCTGTGGTGCAGCTTCTGTTCTGCTACAAGCTGGGCGGCCTGCGTACCGAAGCCGATTCGCATCCGTTGATCGAAGTGGACGGCTCGGCTGAAGCGGAGCGGCCATGAGCAAGACCCCATTGCGTCCGCCCTTGTCCGAAGAGGTTGTGGCGAAGCTGCAGAGCGCCGTAGCGCACGGCCGCTGGAAGGTGGGGGACCGCATTCCGGCTGAACCCGAGCTGATGGCGGAAATGGGCGTCTCCCGCGGGACCTTGCGCGAAGCCATCAAGGCGCTGGCCAGCACGGGGATCTTCGAGGTCCGCCGTGGAGATGGCACCTACGTGCGCGCGACCAGCGAGATCAGCGGCACCGCCCAACGGGTGTACCGCGACCACTCCGACCAGGACGTGCTCCAGGTGCGATTCGCCCTGGATACCCAGTCGGCCCGGCTCGCTGCCAAAGCCGCTGATGCAAAAGTAGTCGAACAGCTGCGCGCTTTGCTGGGCCAGCGAAGCGAAGCATGGGGAAACCGGGATTATCCTGCGTGGGCGAAAGCCGACTGGAAATTCCATCTGGAAGTGGCGCGGGCTTCCGGTGTTCCGCTGATGCATGAGATCTATGAGAGCTTCGGGGATGTTTTCCACGGAACCAAGATGGTCCAGAGGCTTTCCGACGGATTCGATGGCTGCCTGCACGAGGGCCACGAATCACTGGTAGACGCAATCGAAGCAGGCGATCCCGAAGCAGCAGCTCGAACTGTTATCAAGAATCTTGATTACTGCATGAGCTGGATGCCTTAATTCCTGACTTCAAGGGCTCTGCCCGGACTAAACAGCCTTCATGCGCCGGACGTTTTCCTGCACCACTGCCTTGAAATCCCCGCCCGAAGCCGCAAAGGTATTGCGCTGCAACTGGTATTCCGCCCCGCGTTCGATCAAACGGATGATGCCCTGCAGTTCCTCGGCGCATCCCAGCTGCTCGGCAATCGGTGCCAGGCGCTTGACCTCTGAGCGCAGGTGGTCGGTCACCAGCATCTCGTCGCCTTGGGCGTTGAGGATGATGATGGCATCCAGCCCGTAGCGGGCGGCGCGCCACTTGTTCTCCACTCGGAACCAGGCCGGCATGACAGGAATCTTGTAGCCGGCTTCGATTGATAGCGACATGTCGTGCACCAGGCACTGGGTCAGTGCGGTAAAGGCGGCAATGTCATCCAGAGAGCTCACGCCATCGCAGATGCGCATTTCCACGGTGCCCAAACGAGGTACCGGACGCACATCCCAGCGGATCTCGGAGACATCATCAATAACCCCGGTGTGCAGCATGTCTGTAACGTGGGATTCGTATTCGGACCATGAATCGAAGTGGAAGGGGATCCCGGCAGCTGGCAGCTGCTGGAACATCAGCGAACGCTGCGAAGCGTAGCCGGTGTCTTCCCCGCCCCAGTAGGGGGAGGAGGCGCTGAGTGCTTGGAAATGCGGCTGGTAGTTGATCAAACCGTCAGTGATTGGAAGCGCTTTTTCGCGATCGTCCAAGCCCACGTGCACGTGCACGCCGTAGATCACCATCTGGCGGCCCCACCACTGGGTGCGGTCAATCAGCTTGGCATAGCGGTCCTTGTCCGTCACCGGCTGCAAGGTCGGCGCGGCAAAAGGATGGGAGCCCGCGGAATACAGGTCCACGCCGTGGTTTCCGGCGACCTCGTTGAGCATGCGCACGTTGGTGCGCAGTTCCTCAGCCGCGTCTGCCACGTTGGTATGGACACCGGTGACCACCTCCACGGTATTCATCAACAATTCCGGCTTCACTGTCGGATGCTCATCTTCGCGGTCAAGACCGGCCTCATCCTTGAGCTGGTCAAGGATACTCTCGGCAACCGAGCACAAGTCCGCACTTTCGCGATTGACCAAGGCGATTTCCCATTCGACACCGATAGTGGATTGGGAAGAGTGGGCGAACTCGATTTTCTGCACGGCGCTCCTATTGATGACGTCTCGGACGGAATGCTCCGGAGCCGAACAAAGTGGATGGAGCGTCCACCGATTCCTCGATGTTTCTCCATACTCATTGTATGTATTGCGCCGCTCCTGCCGGGACAATGCTCCGGTGGGACCTGCGTCACCCCAGACTAGTGCGGGATGACCTCGAAAGCTACGCGTTTGTCGCCGAGGCGAGCCAGGATCAGCGTTGCCTTGTTCTTGGCGCTCTTGGGGGAGCCTGCCAGCAAAATGCGGCGCAATTCTTCGGGCGTGACGTCGACTCCGCGCTTCTTGATATCCAATGTGCCGATGCCGTTGGATTTCACCCAGCTGCGCAGCTTCTTCACGTTGTAGTCATGCACTGCCATGACTTTGTATCCGCGGGCAAACGGCGTGGAAATCTGCTGGTTATGGGTGAAGTAGGCGATGTGCTCATCGAGCAGGTGGCCGCCAGTGCGCTCCAGCAAGGTCGAGATCAGGTGGGAACGGATCACTGCGCCATCTGGTTCGTAGATGTGCGCTTCCAATTCGCCTACCGGGGCTGGCTGATCATTTGCCGCGGCAGCTGCACTGGCCAACTCGTGGGCGCCGTCCTTGTCGATGACCAGCGCGGCACGGGCGATGTCCTTGCGCTTGAGCTTGCCGAACCAGAGGCAGGCCTCGATGACCGAGCCGTGGTCCGAAATCCAGACAGCCTCGGCGTTCGCCGGAATCGCTTCATGGGGCAGGCCCGGACCAAGTTTCACTCCGACGTCCAGCCCGGAGTCCACCAGCTTCTCCACGAAAGACAGGGGCGGGGAAAACGCCTCGGGGTCAAAGAGTCGGCGGGTGCTTCCCTTCACGTCGGTACGCCGGGCTGGATCCAGCCAGACGCCGTCAACCCCGGTCAGATCGGTGTCCTCGGCGCTGCCGTGGATCACAGTGGCATTGTCGAAGGGCATCAGGTTCAGTGTTGTGGCTGCCGCGGTGGTTTCATCCATCTCTACTGCGGTGACCTGCACGCCAGCGCTGGCCAGCGCAATGGAGTCGGTGCCGATGCCACATCCGAGGTCGGCGACGTGGGTGGAACCGGCATTGGTGTAGCGGCGGGCATGCAGCCCGGCGATGGTCAGGCGCGTGGCCTGCTCCAGTCCGGCCGGGGTCAAGATCAACGAGTCTGCAAAGGGGCCGAATTTCACCCTCGCCCGGAAACGCAGCTCGGCCTGCGCCATGACGGCGCGAACCACCTGGGCGTCGTGGCCTTCCTTGCGCAGCTTCTCATTCAGCGACCAAGCAGCATCCTTGGTGGCCACCATGGACGGGTCGATGGTGGAAAGCAGCTTCCAGCCGTCTTCCGAAAGCAGGGCGGCGAATTGTTCATTGAGCGTGGAGTCATTTGAAGCCTGGGCCATGATCCAAGACTATCGTTGATGCGTCTTGGAACAGACTGGCCCTCTCGGTGTGCCCAGCCCGCAGGGCCAGTGATCTATGTGACAAAAACGCGTCACATTCAGAATTCACAGAATTGCCAAGCGGGCTTCGCCAAGCTCCGGGATCCGGCCGCCCAGCAGTTGCGGCAAGAGCAGTTCGAAGCCGGGAGGTGTGAAGCCCTGAAACCAAAAGACTAAGTATCACTATCTCATGGGCATTGATTTGGTTAGAGAGAGTAATGCTTGTTGCTAATTGGACCATCTGGCTAACGAGTAGCCCTATCGCTGTTTTACAGTTCTCCGCCACTAGGAAACGGTTCGCTGGACCAACTCGCCCCGCTTGCTGCAAGCGGCTGCATGTCCTCAGCAAGACCTGAAGTGATCCACGTCGCATTCCCCTGTGGAACTGGTGTTGTATGGCACCTGTGATGAAACCTATGCAGCGAACGACAGTGACGTCGACAACCGGTCCAAAGGCCGTGGATCCCGCACCCCTGGTGCAGAACCAGCTTAAGCGCGGCATGAGCAGCCGCCACCTGCAGATGATCGCCATTGGCGGTTCCATCGGCACCGGGCTGTTCGTGGCCTCCGGCGGCACTATTGCCCAGGCGGGTCCCGGCGGCGCGCTGCTGGCCTACGCCGCGGTGGGTCTCATGGTGTACCTGCTCATGCAGTCCCTGGGCGAGATGACCGCGAAGATCCCGGTGGCCGGATCCTTCCAGACCTTCGCTACCCGCTTCGTTTCCCCCTCCTTCGGCTTCGCCATCGGTTGGAACTACTGGTTCAACTGGGCCATCACTGTCGCGGCGGAACTGGTGGCCGCTGGCATCGTGATGAGCTTCTGGTTGCCTGATGTCCCCGGTTGGGTCTGGGCCGGCTCTTTCCTGGTGGCCTTGACCGCCTTGAATGCTTTGTCCGCCAAGGCCTTCGGCGAAGGCGAGTTCTGGCTGGCCATGATCAAGGTGGTCACCGTCATCGCCTTCCTGGCCGCCGGCGTGCTGATGATCTTCGGGGTGCTCGGCGCGCACACCGATCCGCTGGCCAACTGGCGCGAAGGCAGGGATGTCTTCCATGGCGGCTGGCTGTCCATCGTCTCGGTCTTCATGATTGCCGGATTCTCCTTCCAGGGCACCGAGCTGGTGGGTGTCGCCGCAGGCGAAGCCAAGGATCCGCGCCGCGAAGTGCCCAAGGCCATCCGTCGGGTGTTCTGGCGCATCATGCTCTTCTACATCGGTGCCATCTTCATCATCGGCTGCCTGATTCCGTTTACCGACCCGAGCCTGCTGGCCAGCGGCGAAGCCGACGTGGCTTCCTCGCCCTTCACCCTGGTCTTCGAGCGGGCCGGCATCGCTTTTGCCGCTGCTGCCATGAACGCGGTCATTCTCACCGCCATCCTCTCGGCTGGCAACTCGGGGCTCTACGCCTCAACCCGCATGCTCTACTCCATGGCCCACGATGGCAAGGCTCCGAAGATCTTCGGGCGCACCAACTCCCGCGGCGTGCCGATCATGGCTCTGCTGGCCACCGCTGCGGTAGGCCTCTTCGGGTTCCTCACCGCCCTGGTGGGCCAGGGTGCGGCCTATACCTGGCTGCTGAATGTCTCGGGGCTGTGCGGGTTCATCGTCTGGGTGGGTATTGCCGTATCCCACTACCGCTTCCGCCGCGGTTATCTCGCCCAGGGCTACAGCGTGAAGGACCTGCCCTACTTGGCCCCGCTCTTCCCGCTAGGACCCATCGTGGCCTTCCTGATGCTGATTGCCGTGATCGTCGGTCAGAACTACCAAGCGGTGCTGGCCGGCCACGGGCTGGAAGTGCTCTCGGCCTATATCGGGCTGCCGCTGTTCCTCGGACTGTGGCTGGTGCACCGCATGGTGACCAAGTCCAAGATGGTCAAGCTCACCGAGATGGATCTGGACGCTCCGGAGGATATCGAAGAGTCCGCGGCTGTGCGCTCTGCGCGAACCGGTGTGAAGAAGTAGGGCAATGATTAGCACTCGCCTTGACCGAGTGCTAAAGCTCGTCCTAAAGTCATGTGTGGGTGTCACGATGGAAGTTGCATCTGCAGCTTGCAGCGTTACACACCGCCTGACTGGATACCACCAACTGGCACCGCGACGACGGTTGGTCCAATGCCATAGGGCGCACCCCTACAACCATTGGTTCATACACGAAAAGGAGAGACCATGTCTGTCTCCATCAAGCCGCTCGAAGACCGCATTGTCATCAAGCAGGTCGAAGCCGTAACCACCACCGCTTCGGGCCTGGTCATCCCAGACTCCGCTAAGGAAAAGCCACAGGAAGGCGCCGTAGTCGCCGTAGGCCCAGGCCGCATCGATGACAACGGCAACCGCATTCCCCTGGACGTTGCAGAAGGCGACGTAGTCCTGTACTCCAAGTACGGCGGAACCGAGGTCAAGGTCGGCAACGAAGAGTACCTGGTGCTCTCGGCTCGCGACGTACTGGCAGTCGTCGTAAAGTAACGCCAACCTCTCTAAAGTTTCAGGAGAAAATGCATGGCTAAGCAGCTAGCATTCAACGAGGAAGCGCGACGCGCCCTCGAAGCGGGCATTGATAAGCTCGCAAACACGGTGAAGGTCACCCTCGGCCCACTCGGCCGCAATGTGGTGCTTGCCAAGACCTGGGGCGCCCCGACCATCACCAATGACGGTGTCACCATTGCGCGTGAGATCGATCTGGAAGATCCATACGAGAACCTTGGCGCGCAGCTGGCCAAGGAAGTAGCCACCAAGACCAATGACGTAGCAGGCGACGGCACCACCACCGCCACCGTGCTCGCTCAGGCCCTGGTCAAGGAAGGCCTGAAGAACGTCGCCGCAGGCGCCGCTCCGGGCGATGTCCGCAAGGGCATTGAACTGGCTGTGGAGATCGTCTCGGACGCATTGGCCGCTAACGCCGTTGCCGTAGAGGACAAGGTTGCTAACGTAGCCGCGATCTCCGCGCAGTCGGATGAAATCGGCGAATTGCTGGCCAAGGCCTTCAAGACCGTGGGCACCGATGGCGTGATCACCATCGAGGAGTCCTCGACTACCGCTACCGAGCTGGTCCTGACCGAAGGCATGCAGTTCGACAAGGGCTACCTCTCGCCACAGTTCATCACCGACCAGGAGCGCCAGGAAGTTGTCCTGGAAGACGCACTGATCCTGATCAACCCAGCCAAGATCTCCACCGTGGCAGAATTCCTGCCACTGCTGGAAAAGGTCCTGGAAGCGAAGAAGCCGCTGCTGATCATCGCCGAGGATGTCGAGGGCGAAGCCCTTTCCACCCTGGTGGTCAACAAGCTGCGCGGCCTGCTGAACGTGGTAGCCGTCAAGGCTCCAGGCTTCGGCGACCGCCGCAAGGCAATGATGCAGGATCTGGCTATCCTCACCGGTGCCCAGGTTGTCTCCCCGGAACTGGGCCTGTCCCTGGACCAGGTTGGCACCGAGGTACTCGGCTCGGCACGCCGCGTGACCATCACCAAGGATTCCACCACCATCGTTGATGGCGCTGGCACCGAGGAAGATGTCGCAGAGCGCGTAGCCCAGCTGAAGGCTGAGCTGAACCGCACCGATTCGGAGTGGGACCGCGAGAAGCTGTCCGAGCGCCTGGCCAAGCTGTCCGGCGGCATCGGCGTGATCAAGGTGGGCGCTTCCACCGAGGTCGAGCTGAAGGAACGCAAGCACCGCATCGAGGATGCTGTGTCCTCCACCCGTGCTGCCCTGGAAGAGGGCATCGTTGCCGGCGGCGGTACCGCCCTGGTCGACGCGCTGGCTTCGCTGGATACCGATGCCCGCATCGCAGCCACCGAAGGCGACGTAGCAGCAGGCGTTGCGATTGTCCGCCGCGCGCTGGTGCAGCCGCTCTTCTGGATCGCTACCAACGCCGGCTTCGACGGTGCGGTAGTTGCTTCCAAGGTGGCAGAGTCCCCAGCCAACGAAGGCTTCAACGCCAAGACCGGTGTCTACGAGAACTTGCTGCACGCAGGCGTCATCGACCCAGTCAAGGTAACCCGCTCGGCACTGCGCAACGCAGCATCGATCGCGGCCTTGGTTCTGACCACCGAGACCTTGGTGGCAGAGAAGGCTGAAGAAGCTGAAGAGGCGCACGGCCACTAGGGTTTAGCCCGTCACCGAAGCATTGCTTCGTGAGCGAAAGCCGCCGTTGGATCCAGGATTTATCTCCTGGATCCAGCGGCGGCTTTTTGTTCTCAGAAAACGATCCACCCGGGGTGACCCAGCTCATTGACACGATAAATGAGTGCGCTCATAATTGAACTCAGTCAAAGATTGATGCCCATTTCATATCCGTACAGGAGATCTTCCATGCACGCGTTCGTTCTCGAAAACTACAAGGGTGCCCTGGTGCAGGCCGAGGTCGCTGAACCTGAGTTGGGGGAGCGGGAGGTGCTTATCGAGATTGCGGCCGCTGGCGTCAACCAGCTTGACGAGAAGATCCGCGCAGGCGAATTCAAGGCAATCCTGCCCTACAAGATGCCGCTGGTTCTCGGCCACGACGTCGCAGGGACCGTGATCGGGCTCGGCTCAGGAGTCCGCGGCTTTACGGTAGGGGACCAGATTTTTGCCCGCCCTCGAGATCATCGGATCGGAGCTTTCGCCCAGCGCATTGCCGTGAATGAAATGGATATTGCGAAGGCGCCTGTCTCCATCGACCTGGTGCAAGCGGCCTCGCTGCCCCTGGTTGCACTGACTGCGTGGCAGGCACTAGTTGAGCGGGGAAATCTGCAGCCGGGGCAGCGAGTACTCATCCACGCTGGCGCTGGCGGCGTCGGAACCATCGCCATCCAGCTGGCCAAGCACCTGGGCGCTTACGTCGCGACAACAGCCTCGGCGACGAACGCCGAATTCTTGCAGGAGCTCGGAGCCGATGAAGTCATCGACTACAAGACCGAGGATTTCCAGGTAAGTATCTCGGGCTATGACCTGGTGCTTGACAGCCTGGGCGGCGAAACGCTTGCCAAGTCGCTGGGAGTCCTGCGCCCTGGAGGGAAGGTCATCGGCATCTCGGGTCCGCCGACTCCGGCATTCGCCAAGGAAGCAGGGCTGAATCCGGTGATGGGCTTGGCGGTCCGCGCGCTAAGCCGGTCAGTTCTCAAGAAGGCCAAGAAGCTGGGTGTCGGGTACGAGTTCCTCTTCATGAAGCCCAGCGGCCAGCAGCTGCGAGGCATTGCCGAACTGGTGGACTCTGGGGTCCTGACGCCCGTGGTGGGCCAGGTCTTCGGTTTTGCGCAAACTGCAGAGGCCCTTGAATCGATGGAGGCTGGTGGCCGGCGCGGCAAGACCGTCATCTCCATGCAGCAGAAGTAAAGCGAGCGCGTTCGCCTGGGCGGTGGGCGCGCTTTGCTCGTCAGTGGGGGAGGATTGCAGCAATCTGAGCGCGGATGCCCCGGGCGACTTCAGCTGTGGCCAGTGCCGGGTCCGCAGCAGTAGCCATCGCCAGGAACTGGATGGAAGTGATGGCCCGCGCAATCCTGGCTGCCTCCGGCGCCTCCAGATTCCTATGCGTGCCCAGGAGCTCGGCAATCGCCTGTTCGGTCAACGCCGCTATGCGCAGGGCTTCGGCATGATGCGGTTCCGCCGAATCGCCAAAAACCATTTCGCGCAGATAAAAGCGCCCGTTGTCGACATGCTTCCGATTGCAGTCGATGATCGGTACCAAAAGGGCCATGGTTGCCTCCAGCGCGGTCTTTGCTGATTTGGAGGCCTCGATGCCTTGCTCCAAGGAGCGTTCGTAGCGGTGGTTCTGCACCATGAGCAGCAGCTCGGATTTGGACTTGGCGTAGAGGAAAAGGGTTCCGGTTCCGATATCCGCCGCGTCGGCGATCTGCTGCGTGGTGACCTCATCGACACCGTGTGCCGCGAAGAGTTCGCTGGCCGCGGAGATGATCCGTTCAAGCTTCGCCTGCTTGTTGCGTTCGCGTCGTCCTGGCATAGGAGTTGAAGACGTCACCCGGGAGCCCCTCGGCTAGAACTGATCAGAGTTATTCATGAGTCTAATCAAGAAAGCTGTTGTTTCAGAATGCGCGGATTGACTTCGCTCACCTGGCCAAGCAACAATTTGCCGCCGTGCCGACGATGGCTGGGCGGCAAACCGCCGTGGAACTTTGCGCCAGTTCTCGAATTTCGACAGCTAATCCTGAGCAGGTCAGGCCAATACGGTCAATCTATATACGCTGCTTTACAGCGGCAGCAGCGTCAACTCGCACGGTGTGGCCATGGCGAATTGATAAGATGGTTGGTTGTCTGACGTGAATCAAGTAGAAAACGCCGAGGACAATTACCTGTCCCCGAAGAAAGCGCAGCCAGTGAGCCATACCTTGGATCAGTCTCGGACAAGCACCCAGCGTGCCGGTTTCCGAGTTGATTTGCAGGGACTTCGCGCCCTCGCAGTCCTGCTGGTGATGTGCTATCACATCTGGTTCTCCCGGGTCTCCGGCGGTGTGGACATCTTCTTGATGCTCTCCGCCTTCTTCCTCACTTCTTCCACCGCACGGCGCATCGCCCGCGGGCAGCGCCCGCCTCTGCTCGACGGCTGGCTGCATCGATTCTCGCGCCTGATACCGCAAGCGGCGGTAGTCATCATTGGCGTGGTCATCGCGGCATGGATCATCCTGCCTAGTACGCGCTGGCTGGAGCTGATCGACCAGTCCAATGCCGCGCTGTTCTACTGGCAGAACTGGTACCTCTCGGATCACCAGGTGGACTACTACGCCTTCAACACTGCCGCCGCCTCGCCGCTGCAGCACTTCTGGTCCCTGTCTGTCCAGGGACAGATCTTCATCATCTGGCCGCTGGTTCTTGCCGGCAGCGCACTGCTCTGGAAGAAGTTCTTCTCCCGGCACAGCTTCGCCGCCGTAGCAGGCGGCGCCTTCGGAGCCATCTTCCTCGGCTCGCTCGCGTATTCCATTCACATCACCGCCACCAACCAGCAGGTGGCCTACTTCCACACGGGCGCGCGCCTATGGGAATTCGCCCTCGGCTCGCTGCTCGCCTTGGCATTGCCGTGGCTCTCCAGCCTGCCCGAGAAGATCCGCCGCATCGGAGGCTGGGCCGGCCTGGCCACCGTCATAGGCAGTGGCGCCGTACTGGATGTGCAGGGGCAGTTCCCGGGCTTCATGGCTTTGGTGCCCACGGTCGCCGCCGCCTTGGTGATCTCGGCTCCGGCACCGCGCAGCTGGGCCAACTCGTCGGGCCTGCTTTCCTTGCCCCCGCTGGTAAAGCTGGGCGACCTGTCCTACGGCATGTACCTGTGGCACTGGCCGTTGCTGGTCTTCTACCTTGAGGTCTCCGGGAACGAGAAGGCTTCCTTCGCTGCCGGCAGTGTCTTGATTCTTGCCTCGATCCTCGCTTCGTGGGCCACCACCAAGTTCGTCGAGAAACCGGCCATCGCCTGGCAAGCCAGTGCCAGCTTCTCGCGCCTGATTCCGCAAACCGGGTTCAAGCTCATTGCCCAGTTTGCCGTGGTCGCTGTGGGGCTTGGCGTAGCCAGCCTTCCGGTGATGGCCTGGGAGAACAACGTCGAGCACCGCAGGGCCATGGCCGCGGCGCAGACCGCCACCGACAACCCCGGGGCCAACGCCGAAGATGACTGGGATCCGTCACCTGCGGCTTTGACCCTGCCGCTGGCGACCGAACTGGATAGCGAATGGCAGACTCCCGGCGATGTCTGCGAAGGGGCGAACGCTCCAGATGACGAGCGCATCCACTTCTGCGAGCAGGGCGGCACTTTCGACGGGGGAGCGCCGGACCTGGTACTGCTGGGCGATTCGCACATGCAGCACTGGTCCGCGGCGGCTTCGGCAATGATCGAGGAAGCTGGCGGCAGCTGGATCCTGGTGTACGAACCGGGTTGCCGCTACGGCTCCGATGCTGACCGCGTGGAAGAAGCCTGCTCCGGTTTCCAGGACGCGGCGCAGGAATACGTAGCGGATCTGGCTCCGCAGATGGTGCTGACCACGGCCAGCAAGACCGTAGCGGACCCTGATGACATGCTTCGCAGCCCGGGGGAGCAGGAGATCCTGGTGGACAACTACGCCGAGATGATCCAGCCGCTGCTCGATGCCGGAAGCCGGGTCATCGCGATGCGCGATACCCCGCGCTATACCTACTCCATTCCGGAATGCGTGGATTCGAACAAGGGACTTCCTGCCAACTGCGATGGTTCGGCCGGCTACGCATTGAACAGCGTGAATCCAGTGGAGCAATTCCTGGATTCCAATGATTATGGCGACCAGGTTGTTTCCCTGGACATGACGGGGTTGCTCTGCCCCGAGGGGGTCTGCAAAGCTGTCATTGGCAACGTCTTGACGTACCTGGATGATTCGCACCTGTCCAAGACCTTCGTGCTCAGTGCCAAGCGCCAGTTCGCTTCTTCTTTCAAGGAAGCAACAAACTGGGAATAAGTCACCCCTGATGCGGGATGGGGCATGAGGTTGAACACAGTGCGCCACGAAGGAATAACCGGAACGCCAAAAGAGCTCTACCATTTAATCAACCTCCGCTGTCGCCCCGAAAGGTTCCCCCGTGACTGAGTTCAACCCCTTTGCCTTTGAAGGACTCACCTACGACGACGTTCTGCTGTTGCCTGGCCCGACGGATGTGATTCCTTCGGAGGCGGACACCACCACCCGCTTCACCAAGCGCATCAACATCCAGGTGCCCATCAGCTCCGCTGCAATGGACACGGTGACCGAAGCACCCATGGCAATCGCGCTGGCACGCCAGGGCGGTATCGGCGTGATCCACCGCAACCTTTCCATTGAGTCCCAGGCCAAGCAGGTTGACCAGGTTAAGCGCAGCGAGTCGGGCATGATCACCGACCCAGTCACTGTGCACCCGGGTGCCACCTTGGCTGAATGGGATGAGCTGTGCGCTCAGTACCGCGTCTCCGGTCTGCCAGTGGTAGATGAGAACCGCAAGCTGTTGGGCATCATCACCAACCGCGACACCCGCTTTGTTCCTCGCGAACGCTACATGACCACCAAGGTCTACGAAGTGATGACCGGCATGCCGCTGGTGACCGCTCATGACGGTGTAGCTCCAGAGAAGGTAATCGAGCTCCTGTCCAAGAACCGCATCGAGAAGCTTCCACTCATCGATAACGACGGCAAGCTCACCGGCTTGATCACCGTCAAGGACTTCGACAAGGCCGAGCAGTATCCTCTGGCGACCAAGGACGACGAAGGCCGTCTGCGTGTTGCAGCTGCTGTTGGATTCTTCGGCGAAGGCTACGAGCGTGCCATGACCCTGATCGACGCCGGCGTTGACGCACTGGTTGTCGACACCGCCAATGGCCACTCGCAGGGCGTGCTGGAGATGATTGCACGCCTGAAGAAGGATCCAGCGGCTGCGCACGTGGACATCATCGGCGGCCAGGCAGCCACCTATGACGGTGCCAAGGCACTGATCGATGCTGGCGCTGACGCCATCAAGGTCGGCGTTGGCCCGGGCTCCATCTGCACCACCCGCATCGTTGCCGGCGTGGGCGTTCCCCAGGTTACCGCTATCTACGAAGCAGCCAAGGCAGCTATTCCAGCTGGCGTTCCATTGATCGCTGACGGCGGCCTGCAGCACTCGGGCGATATCGGCAAGGCCCTGGTGGCCGGCGCCGACTCGGTCATGCTCGGCTCCCTGCTGGCAGGTACCGCTGAGTCCCCAGGCGATCTGGTCTTCATGGGCGGCAAGCAGTTCAAGGCCTACCGCGGCATGGGCTCGCTGGGCGCAATGGAAACCCGTGGCAAGAACACCTCGTACTCCAAGGACCGCTACTTCCAGGCTGACGCGCCATCGAACGAGAAGCTGATCCCTGAAGGCATCGAAGGCCAGGTCCCTTACCGCGGCCCGCTGTCGGCTGTCACCCACCAGCTCGTGGGCGGCCTGCGCCAGACCATGTTCTACGTGGGCGGACGCACCGTTCCCGAGCTGAAGGCACGCGGCAAGTTCGTCCGCATCACCGCAGCAGGCCTGAAGGAATCGCACCCGCACGACATCATGATGACCGTTGAGGCACCGAACTACCGTTCGCGCTAAGGCTCATTGAAAAGATCCTGGCGGAATCCACGCTCCAGAGCGGATTCCGCCAGGATCTTTTGCATGCCGGGAGCCAAAGGGGAACAAAGCCGCAGCCAATGCATCCATGCGGGGCTGTGGCGCAGGGGGCGTTATCAGCCCTCGGCGGATGCCCATTCTTCACGAGTTGCCACGTACTCGAATTCACCGTCCTGGGTTACCACCGTGACCGAGCGCAGGTCCTTGTCCCGTTCGCCGATTCGAAGCATCGTATTGCTGCCTACATATGCCAAATCGGAGTGGGCGTCGACTTCCCAAGCATATGGTTCAAGAGTAATGAGCAATTCACCGTATTCCGGGGCTTCGAAGGGAAGCATGTGCCCGTGCGGATCAGTTGGGTACCACTTCAGGAAGTCCTTGGGCTCGTCGATGTCCATGACAACGTCCTCCCAGCCCTTGTTGATGTCGTCCATCCATTGCTGCATCTTTTCGTTGGCCCACTCTTGCAGTTCTTCATCCGAGTAATCCTTGCTTGCTTTCGGGGCCGGCTTTTCTGCCGGTGCTGGCAGTTCTGCTGGTTCCGGCTTTTCAGGAGCGAAAGCGGCTGCAGGCTCAGAAGGCAGCGGCTCCTCCGATCCGGATGAAGTGCAAGCTGCCAGTGGCACTACTGCGATGGCAATCAGGGGCAAGCAAGTTAGAAGTTTGCGCACGGGTGGCTTTCTCGAGAAGGGCGGCATGGTGATGCACCCGAGTCTATGGGAGCGCAGCGACGAATACTCGGCAAAGACGAGCGTTGACGCCTTTTCGTTATTCACCGGATCTTTACTGGGGACTTGTCCAGAAGCACAGTGCGCAAGGCTACCTGCACACACGGCCCCACGTAGAATGAAAACTAGGCAATACCTCTCGGTGCGCGGGAACCACCCGCTAGTGAGTGACCGTCAACGAAGGGCATCAATTTGGGCCAGCCAGCCAACCTGAAGAAGCAAACCCGACAGCGTATGGAACGCACGGGGGAGAGCTACACCACCGCGCGCAAGAACATCTTGGCCGGCAAGCCTGAAAGCCCTCGGGCCGCTCGCGCTGCCGCCGCACGCGACTACGCCAAGGAAGCACGCGAAAAGGCCAAGGCGCAGGAGCAGAAAGGCAAGAACGCTCCGGCTGCTTCGCCAGCTGACGAACTGCCTGAGTACCCAGCGCCAAAAGATGTCATCCAGTACGATGCTGCGCTCTGGCACCGAGTCCTAGTCCAAGCTGGCGTCACCAACAAGCACACCGGCGAACCGCTGAGCCAGGCATTGCTCGCTGGCCTTGCCGGCGGTATCGGCTTCATGGCTTTTACCCATGAAGGCGGCGAAGGGACTGCAGTAACCTTGGTGACCCGCCACAACCCGGAACCCTATACACAGAACCTGCTGGCTCGTTGCGGTGCTACGGTGACCGAACGTACCACCGGCTCAGCCGAACGCGCTGTCGAATACATGGACGCTGCCCTGGACGCAGGCCGCACCGTGGTGGTTCGCGTGGCAATCAGCGCGCTGCCATGGATTGACGGCAACACGGTTGATGATGCCGAGACCCTGGATCTCGTCGTCGTTGGCGAGCACAAGAAAGACCTGATGGTAGATGACGGTTCAGGTGCGCTGAACCTCATTAGCCCCAAGGAACTGGCCATCGCCCGTGCGATGCGCAAGAAGGAAAAGCACTGGCAGGCATGGATCCCGTCCTCGCGCTCGCCGAAGGCCGAGACCCTGGCCGCCAATGCTGTCGAGGCGATTGGGGAAACCACCGCTCGCCTGCTGGGCACCAGCGAGCTTTCCGGGGTTCCAGTGCACTTTGCCAAGAACTTCGGCATTACCGGCATGCGCACCTTGGCCACGCGACTGCGCGATAACGAGTCCAAGACCGGTTGGTCCCAGATCTTCGCAAGCCAGCAAACACTGGCCAACGGCTTGGACCAGCTCGCAGGTTTCTTCTCCGACACGCGTTTCAGCGGCGAAGGGGCGCTGCGCGGCCTGTACGCGGACTTCCTTTCGGAAGCGGCGGAACTTCCAGGCTTGGCGGCGCTGGCAGCTCACGTAGATGCTTACCAGCAGCTCTCCACCCAGTGGGATGCGTTCGCGGACCTGATTGATCCAGAGACCGAGTTCGCCAAGCGTGCTGAGCACTTCGCCGTATTGGCTGACGCGATTGAGCTCATTGCCGATTCTGAAGAGCAAACCGCCACCTCCTTGGCCGTGACCGCCAAGAAGCTTGCATCCAAGGCAGCCAGGTAAACCTGGCTCAACATAGGCCCTGCCATCCGGTGATCTTACTCACCGGCCGGCAGGGCGTTGTTGTCCCGGTGTGCCACTTGCGGCCCCATGCACCAGAGCCAGCGCAGAAACATCGCCTAAAGCCAATGCGCTATCAAAAGCGGGATTATCCGGGAATCTTGATAACCTAGTTAGGTGAGTAACGAGATTGAGATCGGCCGCGGCAAGCGGGCAACTAAGGCATATTCCCTGGACGACGTAGCGATCGTACCGAATCGCCGTACCCGTGATCCGAAGGACGTATCGGTGTCCTGGCAGATCGACGCCTTCCAGTTCGACACCCCTATCCTGGGCGCACCAATGGATTCGGTGACCTCCCCGTCTACTGCAATCGCCTTGGGCAAGCTCGGCGGCCTGGGCGTGCTGAACCTCGAAGGCCTGTGGACCCGCTACGAGGACCCGGAAGCAGTGCTGGCTGAAATTGCCAGCCTGAAGTCCGAGGCGGCAACCCGCAACGACCCGAAGACCACCGCAAAGCTGCAGGAACTGTACTCGGCTCCCATCCAGCCTGAGCTGATCACCTCGCGCATCTCCGAGATCCGCGACTCCGGCGTTGTCGTTGCAGGCTCGTTGACCCCGCAGCGCACCCAGGAGCACTACAAGACCGTTGTCGCTGCCGGCGTGGACATCTTCGTCATCCGCGGCACCACCGTTTCGGCCGAGCACGTCTCGAAGACCACCGAACCGCTGAACCTCAAGCAGTTCATCTACGAACTCGATGTCCCAGTGATCGTGGGCGGCGCAGCCGGATACACCCCGGCCATGCACCTGATGCGCACCGGTGCAGCCGGCGTGCTCGTTGGCTTCGGTGGCGGCGCATCCTCCACCACCCGCCGCACCCTGGGCATCCACGCGCCGATGGCTACCGCCATTGCCGACGTTGCAGCCGCACGCCGCGACTACATCGAAGAGTCCGGCGGACGCTATGTCCACGTCATCGCCGATGGCGGCATGGGGAACTCCGGCGACATCGTCAAGGCCATCGCCATGGGCGCCGACGCAGTGATGCTCGGTACCGCACTGGCCCGCGCCGATGAAGCACCAGGCGCCGGCTACCACTGGGGCATGGAAGCAGTTCACGAGGCCAGCCCACGTGGCGACCGCGCCAAGGTCGGCACTGTCGGCTCGCTGGAGAAGGTCCTGCACGGCCCATCGCACGAGACCAACGGCACCTCGAACCTGGTTGGCGCACTGCGCCGCTCGATGGCCACCACCGGCTACTCGACCCTCAAGGAATTCCAGCGCGTCGACGTCGTGCTGTCCCCGTACGAATCCGATCGCTTCTAGCTGATCCTGATCTGGCCCTGCTCTTCTTTCGAAGGGTGGGGCCAGTGTCGTTTAACCGCTTGGTCTCAACGAATGAATAAGCAAGTTGGTTCCACCAGCGGAAAATAAGGCAACAGGGCTAATCTCACGCCATCGCATTTCGAGTTCTACGCCAAATAGAAGTACCGTTAGAGTGTGCTTAAAACCGCTCTGAAGCCCAAATGGATCGGCGCCCTCTTTGCCGCGCTAGCTCTCGCCACCGGATTCGTTCTCTTGTCCGGATGGCAGTTCGGCGCCTCCGAAACCGAGCCGCCGGTCAAGATCGACAAGACCGAGAAGCCGGTCGCGCTGATCGAGCATCAGGAAGTCGGCAAGGAACTGCTGGGCATCAAGGCGGACCAGATCGTCACCATGGAGGGCGAATTCGTCCCCGGCACCGATCAGCTGATTGCGCCTCGGCTGAATGGCGATCAGCGCGGTGTCTGGGTCATCACCCAATTCAAGGTCGAGGGTGCGACCCAGGACGCCGGTATTGCGGTGGTACGCGGCTGGCAGCCTGAAGCAACCAAGCCAGCTCCGGCACCTGAAGGTGAACTGGAGATCACCGGGCGCCTGCTGCCTAGCGAAGGCCCGGAATTCCGCGAGGACCTGCGCAGCTCAACGCTGCCAACTCTCGCCTCGGCACAGCTGGCGAACATCTGGGATTCGGTCCTCTTTGAAGGATTCGTCACGGCCCACGAAATCACCACGGCCAAGGGCGAAACCGTAGCGCAGCCGGGCCTGGATATCGTCGACGTCGGTCCGCAGCCCCAGGAAGCGCAGATCAACTGGCTGAACGTTTTCTACGGCCTGGAATGGGTCCTCTTCGCAGGGTTCGCCATCTTCCTCTGGTACCGCATGGTGCGCGATGATTACCAGCGGGATCTTGACGAGATTGCTGAGCTCGCTGCCGAAACACATATCAAGGGCGGCAACGCCACCCAAGCTGGAAACAGCAACGAATAGCATTTCACGCACACCGCACTTCTTACCGAAATCGGAAGGAATCACTAACGATGTCCAGCACCACCCCGGCACCGAAGCCCCGGAAATTCGGCGGCACCCCTAAGCAGATCCGTGCAGCCGCAACCTTCTACAAGGTCTTCGCCTACATCACCGGCGTGATGCTGCTGCTGCTCGTGCTGGAAATGATTTTCAAGTACTTCTGGTCCCTGGAACTCTTCGTGGGTGGCACCTTGGTAGATGGCACCTCCAACGCCGTCGGCATGTACAACCGCGCCGAGGTGGCCGGGGGACTGAACCTCTCGCTGGGCATCCTGATCGCCCACGGCTGGCTATACGTGGTGTACCTCTTTGCCGACTTCCGCCTGTGGACCTTGATGCGCTGGCCATTCATGCGCTTCATTACGATCGCGCTCGGCGGCGTCGTTCCGTTCCTTTCCTTCTGGACCGAAGCCAAGGTGCACGCAGAAGTAGACCGCGAGCTGGCCGCGCATCCAAAGGCCGCCAAGCGCTACTGACACGTGGCCGCCTTCATTGCCAAAGGGCAGATCCGTTCATCGAAAATGAACAGATCTGCCCTTTGCCTTTGCCAAAAATCCACTAGGTGACGCTGATGACATCACCTTGGCTGTTTCGCGCGCAGTGAACCGCGTAGACTGTAACGGTGACTACTGCTCCCCTCAATCCAGAACATAAGCCGGTTCTGGTCGTCGACTACGGGGCCCAATACGCGCAGCTTATCGCTCGCCGCGTACGTGAGGCCCGTGTGTACTCGGAGATCGTTCCGCACACCCTGTCCACCGAAGCCATCCTGGCCAAGAACCCTGCAGCGATCATCCTCTCCGGTGGTCCTTCCAGCGTTTATGCCGATGGCGCCCCTTCCGTCGGGGCTGACCTGTTTGAAGCCGGCGTGCCGGTCTTGGGCATCTGCTACGGCTTCCAGGCCATGGCTAACGCCTTGGGCGGTACCGTGGCCGAAACCGGCCTGCGCGAGTACGGCCGCACCGCAACCAACTTTGAGGGCGATGCCCGCTCCATCCTGGCAGGCGCCGCTCAGGCCCCTACCGTCTGGATGAGCCACGGCGACTCCGTCTCCAAGGCCCCAGAAGGCTTCGAAGTGCTGGCCACCACCGCTGGTGCTCCGGTTGCCGCTTTCGCAAATGAAGCAAAGCGCCTGTACGGCGTGCAGTGGCACCCAGAGGTGAAGCACTGCGAGTTCGGCCAGGATGTCCTGGAGAACTTCCTGTACAACGGTGCTGGCCTGAAGGGCGACTGGACCGCTGACAACATTGCTGACGAGCAGATCGAGCGCATCCGCGCCCAGGTCGGCACCGGCAAGGCCATCTGCGGCCTGTCCGGCGGCGTGGACTCCGCTGTTGCAGCTGCCCTGGTGCAGCGCGCCATCGGCGACCAGCTCACCTGCGTGTTCGTCAACCACGGCCTGCTGCGCGAAGGCGAAGCCGAGCAGGTTGAGAAGGACTTCGTAGCTTCCACCGGCGCCAAGCTGTACATTGCCGACGAGCGCGAGCGCTTCCTGACTGCTTTGGACGGTGTCACCGACCCGGAGACCAAGCGCAAGATCATTGGCCGCGAATTCATTCGCGCCTTCGAAGCAGCAGAAGCGGCGATCATCGCCGAGGCCGCTTCCGAGGGCGAGCCAGTGAAGTTCCTGGTCCAGGGCACCTTGTACCCGGACATCGTCGAATCCGGCGGTGGCGAAGGCACCTCGAACATCAAGAGCCACCACAACGTGGGCGGCTTGCCAGAGGACCTGGACTTCGAGCTGGTGGAACCACTGCGCACCCTGTTCAAGGACGAGGTCCGTGCAGTGGGCCGCGAGCTCGGCTTGCCTGAGGAAATCGTTGGCCGCCAGCCATTCCCTGGCCCAGGCCTGGGTATCCGCATCATCGGTGCCGTCAACGAAGAGCGCCTGTCCATCCTGCGCAAGGCTGACGCGATCGCTCGCGCCGAGCTGACTGCTGCAGGACTGGATGACGAAGTTTGGCAGATGCCAGTAGTGCTGCTCGCTGAGGTACGCTCGGTAGGCGTACAGGGCGATCACCGCACCTACGGCCACCCAATCGTGCTGCGTCCGGTTTCCTCCGAGGATGCCATGACCGCCGACTGGTCGCACCTGCCATACGATCTGCTCTCGAAGATCTCCAACCGCATCACCAACGAGGTAGATGGGGTGAACCGCGTGGTGCTGGACGTTACGTCCAAGCCACCTGGAACCATCGAGTGGGAGTAAATCCCCAAGACTGCTAATTCACTGCGCTTTGGCGGGTGAATGGGAAGCGGATCCGGTACGCCGGTTCCGCTTCCCGCAGTTAAAACGTGTTTCGCGCACCGGTTCTGCACGGTGCGTGCACTACGTTAGAAAGAGGCGTATCTGCACCTGTGGTGCGCCCGAATGTGGTCGGTTCAGTGAAGGGAATGACTGTCGTGACTAGTGGACAGAATGCTGCCGCCGAGCGTGTAGCTGCCTGGGTGAAATCCCTGGGACAGAGTGCCGGGGCGGATACCACCCTGCGATTTGCTCCGTCGACCTCCAATAGCATCGACATAACCCATGCCAATCCATCGGGATTGGCCCAGTTCCTTGCCGGACGGCGTACCCGCCTGTCCACGCTGCTGCACGATGCGGACCAGTACGCCACCGCGCGCCGCACTGCCCGTGCGCTCTCGGCCAAGATCAATGAACTGTGGGAAGAACGCGGCATCGACGTCGGCTACCTGGCCGCCGGTGTCGCCAACTGGCGTGCGGTCCACGATGGCAAGAGCGAGCCTGTCTCGGCTCCCATCATGCTCGGCCGCATCACCCTGACCAAGCACGTTGATGCTGACGACTACGACCTGCAACTGGTCGGCCGCGCCACCGTATCCCCGGCCTTCGTGCGCCAATTCGAAGCCGACCACAACGCCAAGGTCGATGTCGCCGCGGTGGACGCCGAAGCGTACTCCATCGCCCGTTTCGACCCGGTCCGCGGAATGGATGCCCTGCGCCACCAGATGTCCGATGTTCCCGGCGTAGTGGTGGGCCACCGCCTGCTGCTCTCCACCTTCTCCGAGCTGATGGACCCAGCTGACCCGGCCAAGCTCAATGGGTCCCACCCGGTCATCGAGGCGCTAATTCGTCACGACTCCGCGGAAAAGCAGGCTGGGCACAGCCAAAGCAGCAAGACCTCCGAAGCGCTGGCCAACCTGGTCGCTTCCAAGCCGGGCGCTGCCAAAACCGAGGGCTCAAAGCCTGAAGAAGCCAAGGACGAGTCTGCCGCTGAAAAGAAGCAGGACGAAGAGCAGCCTGAAGCGCAGGCCGCCGATGCCAAGGGCCATGAAGCTGCCGGCTCCCGCCTGAGCCGCGTGAAGAACATTCTCAAGGAAACCGCGCGCTCGCGTAAGCAGAGCCTTGCTTCCGAAGAATCTTCTGCCCGCAAGGTCCACACCGGAACCACCACCATTGCCAAGTCTTCTGATGACCGTGATCCGGAAGATGAACTGTTCTTGCTGGACGCGGATGAGTCCCAGTCCAAGATGCTTGACTACATCGCTGCCGGTGAATCGGTGGCCATCAACGCCGCTGCCGGTACCGGTGCTACCCAGACCGCGCTGAACGCAGCCGCGCTGCTGGCCGCCCAGGGCAAGCGCGTACTGGTGGTTGCGGAACAGCGTTCTGCCGCCGAAGAATTCGTGACCCGCTTCAACGAGCACCTGGATGCAGGCAGCATGCTGCTGGAACCCAACGAGGATCCAGAAGCGCTGCGCGCGATGATGACCAAGGCAATTCTGCGCAACGAACGCGCTGCCGAGCCGCAGCTGGGCTCCATGTTCAAGCGCCTGCGCGAATCCCGCCACGCACTGCACGAGCATGTGAAGTCGCTGCACTCGGTGCGCAGCCGTTGGGGTTGCTCGCCATACCAGGCAATGCAGGAACTGGCACGGCTCTCCGCACTGGAACCAGCGCCATCCACCACCGTGCGCCTGAAGCGTTCGGTGCTGGACTCCATGGGCCAGCGCGGACATGTTGCCGCGCAGCTCAAGCGCGCAGCACAGCTTGGCGCTTTCTCCAAGATGCACACCACCAGCCCATGGCATGGTGCACCGCTGCGCAACACCGAAGCCACCGAAAAGGCCTTGAACCTGGCCAGCGGGCTGGGCCGCGACCTGCCCATCCTGCATGAGCACATGCTGCAGATCGCCGAGCGTTCGCAGATCCGCCTGGAAGAAAGCTACGACAAGTGGGGAGACCAGCTGCAGTTGCTGGTCGCCGTCCGCGGATCGCTGGACAAGTTCGAGGCCGACATCTTCGAGGGCGACATCGATGATTTGATCGCCGCTACCGCAACCAGCGCATGGCGCCGCGAGCACGGCGTGGAGATGGGCTCCATTGTCCGTTCCCGGCTGCGCAAGATTGCCAAGGAATACGTCCGCCCGGGCATGCACGTAGCTGACCTGCAGTCCGCTTTGCAGGCGGTGGCGGTCCAGCGCGATGCCTGGCGAGCCATTGCCACCAGCCAGCGCAACCCGCAGGTCCCAGGCGGCCTGCTGGATGTTGAAGCCGGATACCACGACGCCGGTGCCCGCATCGACAAGCTGGCCGAAATGATGCCGTCCTCCCTGGGCTCGCGCCTGCGCGAAATGCCCATCAAGGAGCTGCTCTCGGTGATTGCAGCGCTGGTCGAGCGCCGCGAGGACCTGGGCGAGCTGCCCGAGCGCACGTTGATCTCCGAGCAGCTGGCCGAAGCCGGGCTGGGCGACCTGCTTGACGACTTCGCCGAACGCGAGATCGACGCCGACCAGGTAGACAGCGAATTGGAGCTTGCCTGGTGGCAGTCCGTGCTGGATGCCATGATCTCCGGTGACGACTTCCTGGCCATGAATGATGGCTCCAAGCTGGAGAAGATCGAGGCTGACTACCGTCTGGCTGACGGCGCGCACATCGCTGCCGGCCCGCAGCGCATCCGCTGGGCGCTGACTCGCAACTGGAAGGCAGCGCTGGCTGACCACCGAGCCGGTTCCCGCGCGCTGCGCGAGATGCTCAAGGGCGGAACCCCGAGCATTGCCGGGCTGCTGGATCTTGGAGCACCGCTGGCCAATTCTCTAACCCCGGTCATCGTCTCGGCTCCGCTGCTGCTGGGCAGCGCCCTGCCGGAGGACACGAAGTTCGATGCGGTCATCCTGCTGGAAGCCAACTACCTCACCCTGCGTGAAGTCCTGGATGCGATCCGCCGCTCCGGCCAGGTCATTGCCATTGGCGATGAAATGCTGGGCGGTCCGAAGCGCTTCGAGGTCTCCGTAGACCCGACCGCACGAGTTCGCGAGCAGAGCGTGGACCGTTCCGCGCTGGAAGCCCTGAACAAGGTCCTGGTGACCGGTTCGCTGTCCACCGTGTACCGCGGCATCGACGAAGGCCTGGTGGAACAGCTGTCCGCCACCTACTACGATTCGGCGCTCTCGCGCCTGCCAATGGCGGTGAACCTCACCGGCGACTCCTCGCTGCTGCGCGGCGAATACGTGCCAGATGCCACCGGCTCGCTGTCCAGCAGCGAAGACGGCGTGCAGACCACCGCAGCAGAAGTAGCGCGCGTGGTGGATCTGGTCTTCGCCCACTTCAAGAACCACGGGGGCGAATCGCTGGCAGTCATTGCCTCGAACCGCAGCCATGCCTCGGCCATCGCCGAAGCGATCCGTGTCCAGCTGCCAAACCACAAGTACGCGATGGAGCACCTGCGCTCCAAGCGCGAACCATTCGTGGTGACCACCATGGACCGGCTGATCGGCCTGCGCCGGGACTCGGTCATCTTCGCCTGGGGCTACGGACGTACTCCGCACGGCAAGACCCTGCACGAATTCGGTGCACTGTCCCGCGAGGGCGGCGAACAGCTGTTCGTCGCCGCCATGACCCGATCGCGGACCCGCATGACCTTGGTGTCCAGCCTGTTGCCCGAAGACGTGGACCTGAACCGCGTCTACCGTGGTGCCCGACAGTTCTTCGAACTGTTCGGACGCGTGCAGGCAGGGGATTCCGGAGTCAGCTCGATGCGCAATCCGCGCTTCGATCCATTGGTCTCCGATCTGGCCCGCCGCCTGCGCGAAAGCGGTGCCATCGTTTCCGAGGACTACCGCGGTGTGCTGGACCTGTCGGCTCACGCCTACGACTCTGCGCACAGCGGCATCCGCCCATTGGCTGTGGTCTACGACGGCACCGAGCACTATGCCGGACTGACCGTGCGTGAACGCAGCCGACTGCGCCCGGAATTCTTCGAGAAGCACGGCTGGCGCTATGTTCCGCTGTGGACCATTGACGTCTTCACCGATCCGGGTGCTGTCACCGATCGCCTGGCCCATGCACTGGGGTTGAAAAAGCCTGCGGCCCCAGCCCAGGCTTCGACCCGTACCGGTGTGGCCGCCGCTCGGCCGGTGTCTGCCCGTGAAGTCACCACCGAAGCGGAAACGCCGAAGGAAAAGTCCAATCTGCTCAAGTCCGCCAAGGCACGACTGGAACCAAAGGCCGAGACCAAGCAGGAAGCGCCAGCTGCTGAAAGCGGTGCCAAAGCTGAAGCTGCCCAAGCACCTGCAAAGGACAGCGCGGATAAGCCACTGACTCCAGCCCCTGTCCCGGCTACCAGCAAGAACGAGGATCCGGAGCCAAAGAAGTAATGACTTCTGAGCAAGAACCAACGCGCGGCCACCGCAAGCGGCCGCGCGTTGTCGCACCCCCGCAGCATCTGACTGCTCGCGTTGAACTCACCGGCAGCTACGCGCCAGTGCCGCATTCAGACTCCGTGAACCGGGCACTAGCCGGCCACCAGCCCGCCGAGACTTCTGCTGCGGCGACGGTGTCCCGCGCCAAGCAGCCGGCCGCCGATCCGCTGTCCGAGTTGCTGGCCAAAGACCAGGACCCGAGAAATTGGGGCGACGCCAAGGAAGACCTGGCTGAAATGATGAAGCGCGAGAAGCCGCCGCACTGGGGCTGATTTCCTAATTCACCAAGACGGCTGAAACCTTGCCGCGCGATACTGCCCCGGCCAGATCATCCGAGAGGCTGCTGGCCGCCGCGACCACCACAATTCCTTCACCGGTCGGAGCCGCGCCGCTGAGCATGCCGAATTCGGAGCTGCTGGCATTATCCGGAACCCAGAGCACCGGCACCGCCTTGGCGATGGTCTGCGAGCTGATGTCCTTTTCAAAGCCATCTCCGGTGGTCAATACGATATCCACCAGTTGCCCTGGATGGAGCAGCGTCACGGTGGCAGGATCGCTCAAGCGCAAGGGAACGGCTACGGTGCCTTCCGGCGAACCGGTCAAAAGTTGTGGCCCCACCAAGGAATAGTTGCGCAGCACCGTTCCGGCAGTCAGTGCCACGGCTGCCCGTTGCCCCGAGATGGCATCGATGCTTTCAAAGACTTCGGCATCTTCCGGGGCAAGCCGCACCGTTTGCACCGTCAGCTGGTTGGCGGATATGCGGGACCCGGCAGGAATGTCGCTCAGCGCCACCACGACCTCACGCTGCGCTAATTGCCCGGAGGAAAACACATTGAGCACGCCGGCCAAGGCCAGCAGCGCGCAGGCGATGGCCAAAGGCTTCCGGTAGCGGCGCAACAACTCATTGCGGTTGCGCACGGGACGGAACTTCGGCTTGGGAATCACCGGGGGCCGGGAGGCGGCATGCGGTCTGGAGAAGAAGCTCATAACCCCATGCAACCTTCAGGTCCAGCGGCCCACTGCGAGCTGCCCGCGAGCTGTGGGTAAATCAGATGATCTGATGCACCTGCTGCGGAGTGAACACCAAGTCCACGGGCTGGTCATGCTCATCGATTTGGAAGGAACCGGCCGGAACATACTCGTGCTCATAAACCACGGCCGCCACACGGACCGGCGCATCGTCGATCAAGGGCAGGAAGCGATCGTAGTAGCCACCGCCTTGGCCTAAACGCAGCCCATTCGAATCGATGGACAGCGCAGGCATGATCAGCGTATTGATCTCGTCAAAGAGCTCTGTGCCCATCCGCGTGCCCACCGGCTCCATCACCGGGGCCAAGGTACTTGGCTGGAATTCCATGCCGGGGGAGTACTCAACCCACGACAGCCCATACTCCGGTTCGCACACCGGCAGGTAGACTTCAATGCCTTCCTTGGCCAAAGCATCCAAGAGCGCCTCGGTGGACGGTTCATCCGGACCCGAGCAATAGGCCGCGACCTTCTGGACGACTCCGGTGCTCTGGCTCAGATAGCCAATCACCGTGTGAGCCAGATCCAGGCCGAATTGCTCACGCTTGCTCGGATCAAGTGCCCTGCGCCAAGTGCGCACAGCGGCACGCGCGGCCTTCTTGCCGGCGCCAGAATTCAGATCAGCGGTGGGATTCATGCCTACAGCTTACGTGCAAGAAACGAAACGCTGCCTGCTAGCGCTGTTGCCAGCTGCAAGCATGACGAAGTAATACGATGTGCACATGTTCTTCTCTCGTCGAGCAAAGCACTTGGTTCCGGATCTGACCTCGGAACGGCTGTTGTTGCGCCAGCTGACTGCCAGTGACGAAGCCGAGTGGATCAATCTGCGCTACGCCAATTCCACATGGCTCAAGCCATGGGATCCCACCAGTCCCTTGGGCCCGCCAGAAGCCATGACTTTTCGCGAGATGCTCAGGGCCAAGGATGAATCAGCAGTTGACGGCAGCGGATTCACCTGGGCCTTGGCTCTGCCCCAGCTGCACAAGGGGCGCCCGCCACTGATCGGCCAGGTTTCCGTGGCGTCGGTGCAATATGGTGCCGCGCGCACAGCGTCCATCGGCTACTGGCTGGATCGCAACCATGCCGGCTTTGGCCTGATGCCCGAAGCCTGCGCCTTGGTCATAGACCATTGCTTCGAGCAGCTGCAGCTGCACCGCCTGGAAATCAACATCCGTCCGGAGAACGCGGCCAGCCTGCGGGTGGTGGACAAGCTCGGGTTCCGCGATGAAGGGCTGCGCAAAGGCTATCTGCACATCGATGGGCAGTGGCGGGATCACCGCACCTTTGCGTTGACCCGTGAAGAGGTGGAAACGACGCTGCTCGAACGCATCTACGAATACTGAGGCGGATTTCGTGCTATTTCGTTCAATCGAGCTCTGATATGAGAGAACTGCATTGAAAACATGCAGACACGCCAAGGGATGTGCATGAGCGCGCACCCAAGGTTGCATAGTGTTGATTCGAAGGAACCATATTTAGTTCCACGAGGATTTGACCGACCCAATCGGTGATGGAGGACCCACATGGCTGGCACGTCACAGAGCGCTTCGCAGGAAAGTGCTGCGACCAAACTCAAGATTCGTGTGCGCTATGGCCGGTTGTCCGTCGCGCTCGTCGGTGCCTTGGCTGTCCTCGCGACCGTCTTCGGTCTCATCCTGGCTCCTTTCACTGCTCTGACCTTCGGCACCGTAGGCCTGTTCGTGCTGATTGCTGTAGCATCCTTCGCCACCCTGCGCGGGCTGGCTGTCCGCGACCGCAACCGCAAGCTGCTCGAGCACCTCGAAGCCACCCGGCAGCAGGCGCTGCGGACTCCCGCTTTTGACGACGCGGCTAACCAGGTCATCTCGCGCAAGCATGAGGATGACGAGGTCTTCGACGCTCGCCCGGGTTCGTCCCGCCGCGCTCCAGCGATTACCGCTGAAGAGCTGCGCGCCGAAGCGCTGCGAGTGGCCCACGGCTATGGCGGCGTAAAGCAGCCAGGTACTTGGGAACCAACGCACGTGCCCAAGCCAACGTACGTGGAAGCCAGCGAGCGCATCGCCAAGACCGCGGAGCTGGCAGCTGAACAGGGTGCCAAACGGACCCACAAGGCAGCACTGCCGGTGGAAGAACCGCTGCGTCCGAGCAAACAGATCAGCCTGAAGGCATCGGAAGATGCAAAGCGCCTGGCCACCGAAGTTTCGGCCGAAGAGCGCGCAGCGGTCGCTTCGGTAGTTGCCAAGCGTACCGAGAGCGCACCAGCTGCCAAGGAAACCGTTGCAGCGCCATCTGCCGCACCGGAAGCCGCACCCGTGGCTGGCGCAGGTACCAAGCCTCGCCTGAACCTGGACGCGGTCATGCAGCGCCGCCGCGCATAAGCATTCCAAGCACAAAGACTTGTGGCCCGGACCTCGCGAGGTCCGGGCCACAAGTCGCTTAAGCGCTGCTAGCTGATCATGTCATCGAATGGCAGCGGGCCGCGGTTGCCGCGGTGGTGCGCGAAGACCAAGGTGGTTTCGGTATGGCCCACCGACTCGTCGGTGGCGAGGTTGTCCAGCACCCAGTCACGCAGCGCATCGGTGGAACCGACCGCGATATGCAGCAGGTAATCGGTGCCGCCGGAAACATGGAACATGGACAGCACCTCGGGCAGCTGCGGGATGCGTGCCACGAAAGCGTCGATCTTCTCGCGGTCGTGGGCGCGCAGCTTGACCGAGATCAGTGCCTGCACGGTACGGCCTACAGCGCCCAGCGATACCTCGGCGTGGTAGCCGGTGAGGATGCCGCGCTCGACCAGCGAACGGGTGCGCAGCAGTGCGGTGGATGGAGCGATGCCCGCACGCTGTGCGAGGGTCGCATTGGAGATACGTGCATTAGCGACCAATTCGTCGATGATGATTCGATCGATTTCGTCCAGATCGACGTTTGATGAAAGCTCTGATTGCTGGGCCATAAGAATATTTCATCATATTCGCGAGATATCAGTGGGATCTTTGGCAGAAAAATCGGTGTATGCCGTCCGCGTACGAGTAAATAATCGGTGAACAAACGGATATATTGGGGATATGACACGTCGTTCTGAGCACACCGGTGAATCCTTTGATACCAGGCTGGCGGCCTATTGCTTGGTGGAACACGAAGGAAAGGTACTGCTTACGCTCTGGGATATGCGTCATCGCGATCCACGCTTCACCCCGCGCTGGTCCCTTCCCGGCGGCGGCATCGACTTGGGGGAGCCTATCGAAGAAGGCGCGCGCCGTGAAGTCTATGAAGAGACCGGCTACGCGGTGGGCGAGCTGGCGCTCCTGGATGTCAGCACGGGAGTTATTCCCGGTTCCAAGCGCTACTCGGGCGAAGGCCATGCCATGCAAACGGTGGCGGTCACCTATCGGGCCAAACTGACCGGTGGAGAACTGCGCCATGAAGTCAACGGTTCTACCAGCCAGGCCGCCTGGTTTACCCGCGAGGAGATCGCCAAGCTGAACTGCATTGAACGCGTTGAGAGCATCTTGCGACTGACCGCACCCGGCAAGTAGCGGCGGATCGCCGCTGGCCTGCCCTAGAATCAATAGGGACATGAACTTGCGAAATACCATCACCGTTGGCGCACTCAGCGCAACCCTGCTGCTAACCCTGTCTGCTTGCACCGAAGAGGCAACGCCGACGGCCGAGCCAAGCAAGGCCATCACCTTGCAGATTGCTGCCGGTTCCCAGCCTGCGGACCAGGCCTTGGCCCATGTCTATGCCAATGCGCTGAAAGCCGAAGGCTACAAGGTGTCGCTGAACAAGCCCAGTGCTGATCCTTACCAGCAGGTGGTCGACGGAAAAGCCGATTTGGCGGTGGACCAAGCGGCCAAGGCCCTGCCCCTGGTTGCTGACCCGGCGGCTATCACCGGTGAAGATCAATTGCTGAGCGTCGAGGAATCCAAGAACCTGCGCAGCGCCATCAATGACGCTGGGGGGCAGCTTTCTGCCTTGGAACTCAGCCCAGCTGATGCGGGAAAGGTCTTGGTCATGAGCCAGGCCCAGGCAACCTTGCACAAGGTCGATTCGGTGGAAACCCTGATTGCGGCTTGCACAGATCTGACGATCATTAGCGATGAAGCCAACGCCGCATCCTTGAAGGCATCATTGGAGGACGCTGGCTGCGAGAAGCCGAAGGTCGTGGCTGAGGAGCCGGCGAAACTGGCCAGCAAGCTGCGTGCCTCGGTGGACAGCGCGGTGGCGCTCGGGTCGGGAGATGCAGTCATCTCCGATGAAGGCTTCTACAGCATTCCGGGAAGCGCCGCCTTCTTCAACGCCGAGCAGTACATGGTGCTGGCCAACGGCGACGTGAATGACAAGGCCCGGGCAGAACTGGACAAGATCACCGGCGAATTCTCGCAGCAGTCCCTCGTGGACCTGAACCGGATGGTCAGCCAGGCCGACGGACTGAGCCCAGAGCAAGCGGCCACCCGTTGGGAATGGATCATCGAAGAGTAGGCCCCAGCCAGCTCTCCCAGGATTTCGACCGCTGACCATAGCGGTCGAGTAACAAGGTGTGTCGATCGCACCTGACGTGAGAAAGTGTAACCATGGCAGAATTCAAACAATCAACGAAACTGCACAACGTCCTCTACGACATCCGCGGCCCGCTGCTTGAGCACGCCACGCGCATGGAGTCCGAAGGACACCGCATCCTGAAGCTGAATATCGGCAATCCCGCGCCGTTCGGCTTCGAGGCGCCCGACGCGGTGCTCGTTGACATGATTCGCAACCTGCCTAACGCCCAAGGATACTCGGACTCCCGCGGCATTCTCTCGGCACGTACCGCCGTCTCGCAGTACTACCAGACCCGTGGCATCCAGACCATCGGCGTGGATGACGTCTACCTGGGCAACGGTGTCTCCGAGCTGATCACCCTCTCGTTGAATGCGCTGCTGAATAACGGCGACGAGATCCTGATTCCCGCCCCTGACTACCCGCTGTGGACCGCTTCGGTTTCACTGGCCGGCGGCACCCCGGTGCATTACCTGAATACCGAGGAAGAGGGCTGGCTTCCTGATCTTCAGGACATGGAAGCGAAGATCACCGATCGCACCAAGGGCATCGTGATCATCAACCCCAATAACCCGACCGGTGCGGTGTACCCCAAGGAAACCCTGGAGGGAATCCTCGAGCTGGCGCGCAAGCACAACCTGATTGTGTTCTCGGACGAGATCTACGAAAAGATCCTCTACGAAGACGCCGTGCACATCAACACCGCTTCGTTGGCAGATGACGTGCTGATACTGACCTTCTCCGGCCTGTCCAAGGCCTACCGCGTGTGCGGCTTCCGTGCTGGGTGGATGGCTATTTCCGGTCCCAAGCACCAGGCCGGCGACTACATCGAGGGCATCAACCTGCTGACCAACATGCGCCTGTGCGCCAATGTGCCGGCGCAGCACGCAATCCAGACCGCCTTGGGCGGCTACCAGTCGATCAATGACTTGATCCTGCCTGGCGGACGCCTGCTTGAACAGCGCGATGCGGCCTACAACCTGCTCAACGCGATTCCTGGCGTGAGCGTCCAGAAGGCCAAGGGCGCGCTCTACATGTTCCCGAAGCTGGATCCCGAGGTCTACCCGATCCACAACGATGAGACCTTCGCCCTTGAGCTGCTCAAGGCGCAGAAGATCCTGATCTCCCAGGGCACTGCCTTCAACTGGATCCGTCCGGACCACTTCCGTTTGGTCACCTTGCCCAACGTGCGCGACCTGACTGATGCGGTTGGACGCATCGGACAGTTCTTGGAGGACTGGCGCGCTCGCGCATAGGCTGCCCGGATGCGGAACCGGCCCAGAATCACCCACGTGATTCTGGGCCGGTTGTGCGTTAAGGCGGCTATCGGGGAATGCGGTCCCCGGAACTTCAGGGATATCGCCTGCCAGCGACTGCGATCGGAGAATTTGGTGTCCTGCAGCCGAAGAATTGCGTTTTCGCGGGGCTCAGCGATCCTGAGCATCGAGCCGTGATGGGTGCTTCGCCGTTGACGAATACCGCTTCTCACGGCGCCCGCAGTGGAAGTAGGCTGGCAACAACGAATCGCATCACTTCGACACACGCGTGAGGACTTAATGATGAGCGCCTACCCTGCCAACCTGTTAGAAGCACTACGTGCAGAACCGGGCGTGAAGCTTTCAGAGCGCGCAACCAAGGATGCTGATTGGTGGCCCGGGGACGCCCCGCAGGATAAGAAGGCCGCCGAGAAGCGCATGGTGCAGCTGGCTGAACTGCTCTCGGATCTGCAAGAGAGGCTCTTCGCCGCCTCGGTAGCTGGCGGACAAGGCCCAGCAGTCCTGCTCATTTTGCAGGGAATGGATACGTCCGGCAAGGGAGGGACTGTTCGCCACGTCCTTGGCATGCTGGATCCGCAGGGCGTCAAGCACCATGCCTTCAAGGCGCCAACCGAGGAAGAAGCAGCCCATGACTTCCTCTGGCGCATCACCAGGCAATTGCCCGCCGGGGGACTAGTGGGAGTCTTTGACCGTTCCCACTATGAAGACGTTCTGGTCGCCAAAGTGAAGGGCTTCGCCACCCCGGATGCGGTCGAGTCCCGCTACGGGAAAATAGTCGACTTCGAGAAGCAGCTGATCGAGCAGGGCATCCACCCGATCAAGGTGATGCTGCATATCAGCCGAGAAGAACAATTCGAGCGCCTCTCGGCACGCCTGGAGCGTGCCGACAAGCATTGGAAGTATTCGCCGGGCGATGTCGATGATCGCCTGCTGTGGGATGACTTCCAGTCCGCCTACGAGGTGGCGATTAACCGCACCGATAACCAGGGCGCACCATGGCATATCGTTCCCGCTGACCAGAAGTGGAAGGCCCGCTTGTGCGTCGCTGAGCTGCTGCTGGCTACCCTGGAGCGTGTCGCTCCGGACTGGCCCGTTGCCACCTTCGATGTGGAGCAGGAGAAGGCCCGGCTGGCGGCCGCGAAGTAGGTCCGGGTGAGGACAGGCTATTCGCCGGCGGCCTGCTCGTGCTTGGCGCGGGCCTGCTCCAGACGCTGAGAGACACCGTTGAGCCAGTTCTCGCAGTGGGCTGCCAGTGCTTCGCCACGCTCCCACAACGCCAGCGAGGCTTCCAGCGCAACTCCGCCGGTCTCGAGCTGGTTGACCACGGCCAGCAGTTCTTCGCGAGCCTGCTCGTAGGAAAGCTTGGCAATGTCTTCAGGGATTTGTGCAGTCATGATTACTCCAAATTGGTATTCGTGGTGATTAGCTTGCGTTGTCGCCGGCAGGGAGGGATTCAAGGGTTCGTGCAACCAGCTGCCCGGAAGCCACCCGGATGAGCACCTTGCTGTCTGCTGGCGCCTGGGCTGCCTCGCGCACGATGCTTCCGTCCTCCAGCTGGGTGACCGAATAGCCGCGGTCCAGGGTCTGCTGCGGGGACAGGGCACGCATCTGGTTCTTCAGATGGTTGATCTCGTCGTTGGCGCGCATCACGCGGTGGCGCAGCAGATCCGTCGAGCGCTGCTTCCAGCGCTCCAGGTCTTCGGCACGGGAGGTGACCATCACCTGCGGGTTGGCCAGCACCGGGCGTTCGCGCACCGAGGCCAGCAGCTGGGCTTCGCGCTGGAGAAGATTGTTGATGGAACGGTCCAAGCGATTGCGGGCGATTTCCAAGCCGGCGAATTCTTCTTGCAGATCCGGGACAATGCGCTTGGCTGCATCGGTGGGGGTCGACGCGCGAAGATCGGCCACATCATCCAGGATCGGGCGGTCCGCTTCGTGGCCGATGGCCGAAACCACCGGCGTCTGGGCTGCGAAGACCGCACGCACCAGATCCTCATTGGAGAAGGGCAAGAGGTCTTCCAGGGCTCCGCCGCCACGGGCGATGACGATGACATCGATGTCCGGGTCCGCATCCAGCTGCTGCAGGGCTGCGATGACCTGGTTGGCGGCATCCATTCCCTGCACGGCGGTATTGATGACCTTGAATTGCACGGATGGCCAGCGCAGGCTGGCATTGCGCAGCACGTCCTTCTCCGCATCCGAATCACGCCCGGTAATCAGGCCGATGCGGTGGGGAAGAACAGGCAGCGGGCGCTTGTGCTCAGGGGAGAAGAGGCCTTCTGCTCCCAGCGCCTGGCGCAATCGTTCCAGGCGCACCAGCAGCTCGCCCAAGCCTACCGGTCGCAGGTCCGTGGCATTCAAGGAAAGCCGGCCGGTTTTCGCGTAGAAGCTCGGTTTCACCTGGGCCACCACGCGGGAGCCCACCTGCGGGGTGGCATCCAGTTTGCGCATCGTCGAGGCCCAAATGGTCACCGAGAAAGAGAAGTCCGCATCGACATCGCGCAGGGTGAGGTAGGCGTGGCCGTTGCGCACATTGGCTTCCAGCAATTGGCCTTCAACCCAAACCACCGGAGAGTTCTCGATATGGATTTTCAGCTTTTCCGAGAGCAGCCGCAGCGGCCAAGGATTGTCCGCGGTGGTCTGCCCGGCGGTCGCCGGCAAACTGGCGGGGGCTTGGGGATCCATCGGTGCCGCTCCTTGGAAAGTCGAATCTCTGATGCATCTGTGAGACTACCGCATGGCACCGACGGCTGGCCGGATCCCCGGGGGCTGGGGCTAGGCCGCGGCAGGTGGAGCGCAGGTATCGCAATGGGCGATTTTCATACCCGATTGGCCCCGCAAGACCCGGGGAAACGGGGTTTTCCAACGATTGGGACAAGCCTGCCTGCGGGCATTGCGAGGGGCAATGTGCGGGTGGACACTATTGAGCATTGGGGAAGCACTTCAGAAGGATGCAGGGCCATGCGTGGGGCATTGGGGAATAAGAATATTGCGCGTTCTGGGTGGACTTGGGTGGCAGCGCTCAGCTTGCTGGCCGGTTCCATTCCGCTCTCCGCCGCGGCCTCGATGCCCGTGCTGGCGGCTGCGGCAGTGCCGGCCGCAACGGTGGACGTTGCCAGTGCCATATCCATCGACTTGCCGGTCCGGGTGCGCACCACGGCGGATCTGAATATGCGCACCGGCGCCTCGACCAGTTACCGGATCCTGGTGCAGATACCCACGGGGACCTCGGTTCCTGTATCCGGGCGTGCCTCCAACGGCTGGTACAAGGTCAGCTACAACGGGTACACCGGGTACGTCAGCGGCTACTACGTGGTCGCCGCTTCGGTGCGCACGCTCGATGACCTGAATCTGCGCACCGGCACATCCACCAGCTACCGGGTCCTGCTGAGCATCCCGAAAGGGAAGACGGTGCCCGCGTACGCCCGCGCCTCCAACGGATGGTACAAGGCCAGTTACGGAGGGTACACCGGCTGGGTCAGCGGCAGCTACGTGACCACCTATCCGAAGCCGCCCTCCGCCCCGCAGTCCACCGGTCCCAACCGGACATCGAGGGTGGTGCTCACCTTCGATGACTGCCCGCGCACGCTGAGCGCCTTCACCTCGGTGATGGATTACGCCGCCAGCAGCAACATCGGCCTGGTGATCGCTCCCACTGGCGATTGCCTCGGCTCGTTCAAGTCGCGCTACGGCGTGGACCTGGCCGCGCTGGCCCGGGCCAAGGGCCAATGGGTGATCAACCATTCGATCAGCCACCCGGATCTGCGCCCGCTGTCCTGCCAGCAGGCCGGTGCGCAACTGGGCGGCTCCGGAGTGCACACGAATTTCGGGCGCCCGCCTTTTGGAGCCATCGACGGTTCGGTGCGTTGCGGCTACGACAGCCGCGGGATGGCCATCTGGACCTGGTCCCGCGACACCCGCGACTGGGACGTGAAATCCAAGTCGATCACCATCTCGCGGGCCTCGGCCGCGGTGCCCGGGGACACCGTGCTGATGCACATGCAGTGGTACGGCTTCTCGCCCGATGCGCTGCGCCAGATCAAGGCGAACCTCGGCGCCCGCTCGGTGGGCGTGTGCCGGGCCTACCGCGGGTCCGATGGCACCGGCGCGGTGGTGCGCACCCCGGTGCTGCTGCCCAGTTCGCTGCCCTGCTGAACCGGCAAGCACCCTTCGGAGGCAGATCTCACAGTCCCCGGAGGGTGGCGCGCATCATATGAGCATGGGCTAACTTGCATGCACTTCGTAGACTAGAGGTATGGCTACTTCCACTTCCACTACGGTCTCGCTGTCAATGCCTCGGATCCCGCGGGTGCGCCGCACCCCGGCCGAGATTGCAGCTGCCTCCCCAACGGTCACCGAGCGCAAGGTCCTGCTGGCCGCTCCTCGCGGCTACTGCGCAGGCGTGGACCGGGCAGTGGTTGCCGTTGAAAAGGCGCTGGAGCACTACGGCCCGCCGGTGTACGTGCGCAAGCAGATCGTGCACAACCTGCACGTGGTCTCCGAGCTGGAATCCCGCGGAGCGATTTTCGTCGAGGAGAACGAGGAAGTGCCCGAGGGCGCCCTGGTGGTCTTCTCCGCCCACGGCGTCTCCCCGGCTGTGGTGCAGTCCGCGGCGGACCGCAACCTGCAGACCATCGATGCCACCTGCCCGCTGGTCACGAAGGTGCACCGCGAAGCCGTGCGCTTCGCCAAGAACGACTACGAGATCCTGCTGATCGGCCACGAAGGCCATGAAGAGGTCGAGGGAACCTACGGCGAAGCCCCGGAGGTCACCACCATCGTGAACAACCCCGAGGAAGCCGACACCGTCCAGGTGAAGAACCCGGACAAGCTGATCTGGCTCTCGCAGACCACCCTGAGCGTGGACGAGACCATGGAAACCGTGCGCCGGCTGCGCGAGCGCTTCCCGAACCTGCAGGATCCACCCAGCGATGACATCTGCTACGCAACCACCAACCGCCAGGCCGCGATCAAGAACATTGCGCCGCAGTCGGATCTGGTGATCGTGGTCGGTTCGGCGAACTCCTCGAACTCGGTGCGCCTGGTCGAGGTGGCACTGGACCACGGGGCAAAGGCTTCCTACCGCGTGGACTTCGCCAACGAAGTGGACGAGGCCTGGTTCGAGGGCGTCTCCACCGTCGGCGTGACCTCCGGTGCCTCGGTGCCAGAGGTGCTGGTCCGCGAAGTCGTGGCGCTGCTGGCAGAGTACGGCTTCACCGACGTTTCCGAGGTTACCACCGCGCAGGAAGACATCATCTTCTCGCTGCCCAAGGAAATCCGCGGAAAGCTCAAGGAAGCCGGGGACGAGGAACGTGCCCTGGGCGGACACGCCCGCCCGCAGGCCTGATTTCTCCATAAGAATTCAAGCGCCAGTACAACATTGCGCGCTCATCACTAGTAAAAGGTAGAATTTCCTCCCGTGGCTCTTACTATCGGAATCGTCGGACTGCCAAACGTCGGCAAGTCCACCATGTTCAACGCGCTGACCCGTGCCCAGGTGCTGGCAGCCAACTACCCGTTCGCAACCATCGAACCCAATGTGGGTGTCGTGCCGTTGCCTGACTCGCGGCTGAAGGTGCTCGCCGGAATCTTCAATTCCGAGCGCATCCTGCCTGCGACCGTCTCCTTCGTGGATATCGCCGGCATCGTCAAGGGCGCTTCGGAAGGCGAAGGCCTGGGCAATAAGTTCCTGGCGACCATCCGCGAAGCTGATGCGATCTGCCAGGTCACCCGCGCATTCGTGAATGACGACGTGATCCATGTGAACGGCAAGGTGGACCCGGCCTCGGATATCGAGACCATCGCTACCGAGCTGATCCTCGCGGACCTGCAGACCATCGAGAACCAGCTGCCTCGCCTGGAAAAGGAACTGCGCACCAAGAAGATCGAGAAGTCGTTCCTGGACGCAGTGCTCAACGCGCAGAAGGTGCTCGAAGAAGGCATCACCTTGTTCGCCGCCGCGAAGACCAAGGGCGTGGACCTTGAAGAGCTCGCGCCGATGCAGCTGATGACCACCAAGCCATTCATCTACGTGTTCAACACCGATGAGGCTGGCCTGGCCGATACCGAGATGCAGGCCAAGCTCTCCGAGCTGGTTGCCCCTGCCGAGGCGATCTTCCTGGATGCCCAGTTCGAATCCGAACTGGCTGAACTGGAAGAAGACGAAGCGGCCGAAATGATGGAAGATGCCGGCATCGTCGAGTCCGGCCTGGGCAAGCTGGCCCGCGTCGGCTTCGACACCCTGGGCCTGCAGACCTACCTGACCGCTGGCCCGAAGGAAACCCGCGCATGGACCATCGCCAAGGGCGCCACCGCGCCTGAGGCAGCCGGTGTCATCCACACCGACTTCCAGCGCGGCTTCATCAAGGCCGAGGTCATCGGCTTCGAAGACCTCGTTGCCGCTGGTTCGGTGGCTAATGCCAAGTCTGCGGGCAAGGCCCGCATCGAAGGCAAGGAATACATCATGAAGGACGGCGACGTCGTGGAGTTCCGCTTCAACGTGTAGTCGCGTTCCGCTTCAATGTCCCGCTCGAGTGCCCGGATCTCCCTGTGGAGATCCGGGCACTTGATCTATGTGCGACCAGCAGGCGAGTCGCCGTGCCTGGGACTACCGAAATGTTCGGCTGATCGCGCTGCCGGTCTGGAACAGGGTGATCCACACCAGGAACTTCTGGACTGGACGCAGCGGCCATGCGACAAGTCCTCGCCATCCTTGGCGTCGCGACCAGGACCTGCTGATCCGCAGCTGTGTGCCACCGGTCGCGTTCGCCAAGGTGAATTCAGCCAGAATCGAATTACCCTGCGCGACGTCGGGATAGCCAAAGCTCCATGCGATCCTGTCCGGTTGGTGAATTGCGATGAGCTCAACACTGCGTCGACGAAACTGAGGCTTGATCTTCACAGGTTTGCCGTCTGGATAGATTGCGGGTGCCGTGCCCTCCCAGACCGTACCCGGCGTCGCTTCTTGACCGGTCTGGTCGAGGGTGCCGATGCTCGGTTCCCACTCGGGGATACGTGCGGGATCTGTGAGGTACGCCCACACTTCGTCCAGTGGTGCGGATACGAAAGTCTCAATCGTTCCCGTGGTCCGTCCCTTCACTTTCGCTGCGAGGGGCATGGACTTCATGGAGGGCGAGACGGCCCGATCGAGGCGTTCGATGAGCGCATCGGATGTCGTGCCAAGGCGGCCGAGGATATCCGTGATCAGGCCGCTGGGCTCTGCGACGAGTTCCCGGAGAACGGCGGCAGCGTCGCCCGACTTGCCTTTGCTGCTGGATTTCGCGATGAGGTCCCGAGCGCGACGAGTCCACTCGTACCCATCCGTCTCATGGAACACGATGCGCCCGGCCTCGGGGAACGACGCCTCGATGCCGAGTGAAGTCAGCTGTGCATCACGTTGGTCCTCGACGGCGAGACGGGCGCTGTCAATGTCGATACCCAGCTCGCGCAGTGCGCGGCCGGCAGACTGGTCGTTGATGACCAATGCGAGGAACAGGTGGTCGATGTCGGCTTCGCGGAGCCCGAGCCGGGATGCTTCCTCCATGGCGGCCAGGGAAAGCGATTGGCTGGTCTGAGCGGCGCGGACGAGTTTGTTCATCTGTTCCTCCTGGGTGTCGAGATCGCGGGGTCAATTCTTTTGGAGTGCTTCTTGTGGGCAGCTTGTCGCGTCACTCCGAGCGCGTCGGCGATCTCCTGCCAACTCATGCCCGAACGCAACGCGGCCTCGACCTGCCGGAGTTCCAAGGTGTCAGCGAGCACGCGCAAGGACGCTACGGCCCGCAATCCTGCTTTCGGGTCGCTGGTATCGGCTGCTACTGCTGCGATCCGCGGAGACTCCATGTCGTCAACCTATGTTGCTAAGTGGCCGGATGTCAACCTGGGTTGCCTAATTGCTCGGCGAGTTTGGTGTTCGCTGGGCCAGGAGAGGGTCGACGCTTCGGGGATTCGCCGGGTACTGAGAGGTTGGTAAGGACGGCGACGTGGTGGAGTTTAGATTTTCGAACTAGAGTGCGGACTTGAGGACAGCCCAGAAGCGCGCTTCCGGGCCTGTCGAGCCCGGACGCTCTTCAAGCATCAGCCTGAGCGCGGTTGAGCCCCATGGAGACATACGCGGAGAACCCCGCTCGCTTCGCGAACTTGATGCGTCGCCGCTGTGTTTCGGTGAAGCCGAGCTTGGCGTACAGCCCGAGGGCGGGGGTGTTGGTGTCCTTGATGTCGCGCAGCACGAACTCGTCGGAGGGCAGTTCCAGGAGTCGGCGCATCAGCGCAGTGGCTACGCCTTTGCCCTGATGCTGCGGCGCTGTCGTGACGAACGCAATCTCCGTCAGACCGGTGCGGGCACCGCCATAGGCCCCCATGAATTGACTGCGGATGATCCGATAGCTGATCATGCCGTGTATTGGACCGAGCACGCGCTGGAGCTCGCGCCGATCCGGCTCGAAGCACTCCTGCTCGCCTTCGGTGACGACCGCGACCGCGGCGGGCTCGCCGTCGACGAGCGCGACGTGGAAGCGCTCCAGGATGAGCATCGGGGCGAACGCGTCGGCAAGCACACTGGGGTCCTTGGAGAAGAACGCGAAATCCTCGGCGAACCCTTGCGTGAGAACTTCAGCGATCCTGTGCCGATACCCCTCACCCAGTTCGTCTGCGCGCGCGACTTCGATCTTCATCGGGGTCCTCCTGTGAACATTCGTAGGATCAGCTCGACATCGGGCTCCGCAAATCCCTCCCGAAGAGCAACGTGCATCGTCGTTATACCGGCAAGCATGGCGAAGTAGTGAGAAGTCATTCGGGTTGGGTCTCCCGCGGTGATTTGGCCTGCGGCCTGGCCTCGACCGATGAGCAAGGCGAAGGCCCGCCAGAGCGTCCCCTGCGTTGCGGCCAGTCGCGCCGCAGTCCCCTCAGGAGTGTCCGTCGAGAAGCCCTGGTTGATCACCATGTAGAACTCGGCCGCGCCGTTGTTCGCTGCGAGGTCTGCCACGTATACCTCGGTGAAGGATCGGATCATGGAGAGCGGATCCCCTTCGGTCGAGAGCTGAACGGCGACAGCCTCGAGCCCGCGTGAGGCCTGATCGATTAGTTCATCGAACAGTTCTTCCTTGCTCGCATAGTGCCGGTAGATCGACCCAGTGCTGATCCCCGCCTCGACGGCGATCTGACGCATGTTCGTGGCCGCGAAACCACGGTGCGCGAAGACCCGGACGGCGGCCGTCTCCACAGTAGCGCGTGTGGCTGAACGCAACGCTTCATTCTGTTCCGTCGTCCGCGGCACGAAGATCCTTTCAATGAAGTTCTGTTCATTTTATGCTTCGATCGCAGACGGCACAACTCTGTGCTCGACCTGGGCTGGTGCCCGCGAGGTGCCAGGTGGTCGGTGGATTGATTCGTGGCACCGGTTCGGCACCCAGCGGTTGGTAGTGCCGGAACTCGGTGGAGTTCCGCTTCAACGTGCAATTCTCATGTCTCAATCGCCCTCGATTTCTTTTGGAGCCGGGGGCGATTTTTTGCCTCGTGCCCTTGATTCATCACGAAGTGGCGCCGGAAGGAAAGCTCCTCCACATTAGCGATGCCGTTCAAGGTACATGGGCCTTTTCCCTTATGGGGCAACGCCGCAAGCAGGCTGAAGGACCAGGCCCCCGCGTTGCGGCGATTTAACCGACGGTCCCAGAGACGGATCCGCGAGGCAGTCCGGTCGGACTCCGCCGTGCGCTCTAGAGCTCTTACTTGGGTGGAGCCCCGAAGCGCGATTAGGGACCTGTTGAGTTCATGGGCACTCAAGTATCGGCCTGGGCTCCCTGCGGCCACTGCCCGCGGCGTGCAAGGAGCTGCCCTGCCGGTCAAGCTCCGCAGTGCACAGGATTTCTCCGGTGCCTTGCGCGTGCGGAAGTCAGGCGCGATCCATCGCGTCGATGTATCGCGTCAGCGCGTCGCGGTTCTGCTGGAGCAGGACGATGCGCTCGGCCAGCTTGTCGCGCTGATCGACGAGCATCGCGCGCAGTTCAGGATCGGGATCGGCAACGATCGTGCTGCCAATGTCGTTCAGGCACGGCAGCATGTCGCGGATGATCCGGGTGGGGACCCCTGAGTCGAGCAGCCTGCGGATCTTCAGCACGCGCTCCACGAGATACTCGTCGTAGTCGCGGTACCCGTTCTCCAGCCGCAGCGGCGTGATGAGTCCCTGCTCCTCGTAGTACCGGAGCATGCGCGTGGGAACCCCAGTTCGATTGGCCAGCTCGCCGATCCGCATTCCAGTTCTCCTTCACATCCATGTCAAGGATACGGGTCGGAACCGCCTCCCGGCCACGGCAGCTCTCATCGAATCCGCCCGCAGGCTGCGCGCAATCGGCCATGGTGCCAGAGTCCGCGGGCCTGCAGGCAAGGTAATTTGACCTTTACATGGATGTCAGTGTTCGATGATGGTTCCATGAACATGGAACAACGCAAGATGATTCTCGGCTTGGCGCTGACTGACGGCTACGGCACCCTGCCCGGTGCCTGGCGCGCACCGCACGTAGACCCCGGAAACTACTCGAAGGTCGAGGCGAACATTCGCTACGCCCAAGCCGCCGAGCGCGGTGGCTTCTCGTTCGTATTCACGCCCGACTTCCCGGCCGTGCGGGGCAGCCTCGAGCATTCGACCGTCAGCAACATCATGGATCCGCTCATGGAGGCGGCCGCGATCTCGCAAGCGACGAGCAACATCGGTTTCGTGCTCACGGGGTCCACAACGTTCCAGGAACCGTTCAACACGGCCCGGCAGTTCAAGACGCTGGACATCATGAGCCGTGGCCGCGCCGGCTGGAACGCCGTCACGACGAGCGACCAGCTCGTCGCGTCGAACTACGGCAAGCCCGTCGCGGACCGGGCCGAGCGATACCAGCGCGCCCATGAATCGATCCAGATCGTGCAGTCGCTTTGGGGCAGCTGGGAGATGGATGCCTGGATCAAGGACCAGGAATCGGGCCGCTTCATCGACCCCGCGAAGCTGCAGCCGATCAACCTCAGCGGCGAGTACGTCGCATCCCGCGGGCCGCTCGCGTTGCCGCCGTCGGAGCAGGGGCAGCCCGTCGTCTTCACCTCGGGAGGACCGAGCCCGCATCTGCTCGAGCTGGCGGGGCGCTATGCGAGCGGCTTCATCACGGAGGTGTGGACGATCGACGAGGCTCGCGCTGCGCGCAGGGCGCTGCGCCGGGCCGCCGAGGAAGCTGGCCGCAACCCCGACGACGTGAAGTTCATCGTCGGCATCATGACCACAGTGTCCCCAACGGTGCGCGAAGGGCTCGACCGGCGCCTGTCGATGTCAGGCGAGGTCATGGAGGCGCGCCTGCCGCACCTCAGCGCGATGATCGGTGTGCCGATCCTGTCCGAGCGCATCGACAAGCCGCTCACGCCCGAACAGCTGGCCAGCGCTCACGCCTCGCCGCAGGACCCGCGCTCCGGGATCGCGCTCAAGGTGGCGCGCGAGGGGTGGTCGCCGCGCGACATCCTCGCGCACGGCGTGATCGACTACCATCCCGTGACCGTGGGGCCGGGAACGGTGCACGCCGATCACCTGCAGGAATGGTTCGAGGCCGGTGCTGCCGACGGCTTCTGGCTGTCGCCCGACGTCTATGAGGACGGCGTTGACGCGTTCGTCGACGAGGTCGTGCCGATCCTGCGCGAACGCGGACTCTATCCCGAGGACTACGTGGGAACCACTTTGCGCGAGAACCTCGGCGTCCCCGGCCAGTACGGACTCGGCGAATGGCTGAAGTGATCACGCCTGATCGGATGCCTGCGAACTCGCTCGTGCTGGTGCCGCTGGTCGCACCGCTCGTCTGATTGCAGGTCGCGAGAGCAGAGGCTGGCCTGTGCCGGAACCTCGTGGAGTCCAGGGATAATGCATAGTCGCGTTCCACGCTGATTACTGGATGAGCTGCGCCAGACAGAGGGCAGGATCCGCACGTTGGTGCGGGTCCGGCTCTTTTTCGTTGGACTCAGCCATCCCGGAAGCTCGGAAGGTGCGGGATACTGGCAAGGGAAATATGGCAGGAGACAGTAATCCATATCCCACGTATGCTCCTGATACTTGAAGCAGTTACCGGAATCCAAAAGGAGGCCTGTCGTTGACGCGAGCAGACGATTCGAGCGAAGCCACGATACTTGAAACTGCGCTGGAGATTGTTGCGCACGCAGAACTGGCAGAGCAAGATGCCGCGGAGCTTCGCAGACTGTTCGATGCCGAGTACCTGCGGGATGCCGGCATCTGGGATCCGGATCTGCCATATGGCTATGCCCCGCATGATTTCCACATCATGGCCCGGTGCAAAGGCGAGGTTGTCGGCCATGTCGGGTGGGCGCGACGCACGATCGGTGTGGGAGGCCGCGACCTTGTCGTTGCAGGTGTGGGTGGAGTTCTGGTTTCCGAGCGCGCGCGGGGCCGCGGCCTAGGCGGGATCCTGATGAATCTCGTGGCTTCATCGATGGTTGATGCCGGCGGTATTGCGTTCGGCTATCTCGGTTGCCGCGAGGAGGTGGCCGCTTTCTACAGCTCGTGCGGATGGACTCGGATTTCCGCTGCCGAGCGTTCGATTAGCCGTGGAGGACAAGCAATTTACGACCCGCCGGGCCAACCCCTGCTCATTTTGCCCATCGAGTCCCAGCTTGCTTCCTGGCCAGAAGGTGAAGTCGACCTTCGCGGGCGGGCGTGGTGACGCCCAAGCGGTATCCTGCGCAGGATATGACCGGGCTTGGCGATAGCCCGGGCTATTTTTCACGGTCGATGTTGTCTATCCCCACAGCTCAACATACCCTTGGAAGAAAAAGGACCGAGCGCTAGGGAAGTGGAGGCAGATCGAATGAGGAAACTTCCCAAGGTAGCCTGGCTACGAGCCTCGGTGTACCTTGGCATCTGCATTTTGGGGCTGGCCTTGTTCCTTGCGTGCTATTGCATGATTTCCGGCCGGTCGCTCGCCGAGGCTCTTGGCAGCTTCTGGATCGCGATAGCAATTGCTCTTGCTACATCCGCTATCACTGCGGTACGCGACCAACGGCAAGACACTGGAACCGAGTATTCCGAGCCGGAACTATAGCCCCTGCCTTTCGGCTGGTTCAGTTGGAAGGCTTAGTTGCGATGCCGTCGAGCCACAGAACATCTGATTCGTCATTGTGCTTGCCTCCGGATCCAACGTGCTTGCTAGCGATAGTCGGTCCCTTTTGAATGACATGGACCATCGCCATGCCGTGGCCCCGGCCCAGCTGGTAGTCCTCCTTGAGCCATGCCAGAATCTCTGCTGCTTTGACCCCTTCTTGGCTAAGGCCTTTCTCACGGGCGATCTCGATCAACTGGCGAGCAGTGAGCCCGGTCTTCATTTCTATGGTGTCCAGATAGGCTTGAAATGACATGGAGAAACCTCTCGAAGGCATGAATAGGTGCCTCGAATACTAGACCTAATCCCACGCCGCGCATAGAAGTAGTAGCCGGAGGATGCCACGCGGCTAGCGCACGAGAACCACGGTGTGCTCCACGACTGGCATCCTTGCGGCCTTCCGCGTGTAATCGCCACCAGTGATGGCGCCCTGATCAGCAGCAACCAGGCTGGTTGAAATGACCCGCAGGCAAGTAAAGACGCATGCCTCGGGACAGTGGAGAACGGCTGCCCGCAAGTGCTGAAGCCTAGTTCCGTCAGCTGAATTCCAACGTGTAATTCTCCGCCGTTGGCAGGTGCCCGGGATCGTCTTCAAACGGCATGTAATCGACTGAATGCAGGTATCCGGCAACAACCCAGAGATCCAGATGCCCCAGCTCCTTGCCATCTTTTGAAACGAGAACAGTGGAGAATGGGCCACCACCATGCCGGACGCTTTGGCAATCGAGTTTGCTTGTGAAGGAAATCGAGAAGCACTCGCATTCTTTGAACTGGTAGCCGCCCCAACGCGCAAACTTCAGTTGCTGTCGAGCTTTTGCTGATTCAGCATCTGTGCCGCTGCAGAGCAAGGCCAGCAGCTCTAGTTCAGCAGGTCGAAGTTCTCCGCCTGGGACTCGCTTAGGTCGGTTATCCATGGGGACAGCCTATATTGCCCTGTGACTAGGAATTGCATCGCTACGTTCCTAGAGCAGCAGCATCGAAGAAGCTACCTCGGAGATCGCCGAAGACGGAATGGCAGTTGAAGCGTTTTCAAGGACGAGCAAGGAAGCGTTCGGGATTTCTTCGGCTAGCACTATGCCGTTGCCGACGGGGAAAAACGGATCCTTTGCACCGTGAACCACCAAGGTGGGGATATCGAGCTCGGACAGCCGCTCGCGCCAGCGCGGAGTGCAGTCCAGCTTGGAAAAGACGATCCCGATTTGGTTTGCCAGATGGGCTTCTGCCTCTGCGCTTGCCGTACGGTCCCAGATGCGGGAGGCCAAGTCCATGGCAACTTCTGGATCATTGCCTAGAATTTGCGAACCCTCGGCGGAGAATTGGGCAACGGCCGCGCGGTCTGCCCAATCCGGCATAGGGCGGGACAACAGCTTGCCCATGGTTGCCTGGTCATGATCTGGCAAATCTTTGTCTACCGGACCGGGAGCTACTGGTCGTGTGCCTATCAGCGTCAGGGCGCCAAATGATTTGGGATGATCCAGCGCCGCAATCTGCGCGATCATGCCGCTGACTCCGATACCGGCTACATGCGCTGGACGGTTATCCAGTAATCTGGCCAGCGCTGCGGCATCCGAGGCCAGATCGCGCAGGTTGTAATCGGGTTTCATCGGGTTCCCGGCCGTTGATTCACCGCAATCCCGCAGGTCGTAGCGAACCACATGGCGCCCGCCAGCGGCCAGAGCCTGGCACAGGGCATCTGGCCAAGCAAGCATGGTGGTTCCGCCGATGAGGAGAACCAATGGAACACTTTTGCTGCCGAAGGATTCGGCACCGAGCTCCACACCGTTGGCTTCAACCGTTCCCATGCGCGACCTGCCTTTGCTATCAGAATCCAAGGATGGCTTGCCTGCCGTCCTGGGGTCAATAGGAATCGGAGTTCTAGAAGAGCGGCCAGGGCACGGCGGGCATCTGCCCCCTATGAGCAGGGAAGTGCCCTTCGCTGCACAGGGTAGCGCAGCGCTCGGCGAGCGCCGCGATTTCTTCATCGTCTAGCAGGTTGGTCAGTTCTTGGCCAAGTTCTGCGTGCAGGGCTTCGCTGACCGTCCGGAGGCCGGCCAGTTCTTCTTCACCCAGCGGTTGGCCAACCCAACCCCAAAGCACGGTGCGCAGCTTGTGCTCTGCGTTGAAGCAGAGCCCATGATCGACTCCGTAGCGGTGGCCACCGGGCATGGCTAGAACGTGGTCGCCCTTGCGGTCTGCGTTGTTGACCAGTGCATCGAAGACCGCCATGCGCCGCAGCGCAGGTGTATCCTCGTGGATCAACGTCATCTGCCGCCCCGATTCATCCTGCCCATGCAGAATGGTCTTCCAACCGCCAGCTGGCACCATGTCCGCGGCTACGATGTCTACTGGGTGCTGTCCTCGATCAACTTCTTGCCATAGCTGCACCATGCCTTCGCCAAACTGCCCTTCGCGCAGCCAAGTGCGCGGGACGAGGTTCCAGCCCAGGGCTTCAGATACGAGGAAGGCGGCAACTTCGCGGTATGCGAGGGTGCCTTGGGGAAAATCCCAGAGGGGTTTCTCGCCAGCAATGGGCTTGTAGACCACGCTGTTCTCGCCGATGCTGCCCAGGAAAGTTGCGTTGGAGGCGGTGGTGATGCGGCCGGTGAGTTCCAGCTGCGCGGTCAGCAGATCGGGAGAGCTCATTCGCCGTTCTCATCTTTGCAAGTGTGCCCATCCGGATCAATCGGATAACCGCAGTTGGCGCACATAGGCCGCCCAGCAGCCACGATCTCGTGGGTGCGCATGGCGAAAGCGCGTGCAGTGCCTACGGGCATGCGCACGCGCAGGAGCGCGCCCGGTCCATCTGGATCAAAGTCGGCTTCATCTTCTTCGTTCAAGGAGAAAGCTTCCAGAACTACCTGCGCTACGGTGGCATCCCATCCGAGATTCATGGAACCCACCCGGAAGGACTCGTTGACTTCTTCCAGCGGATCGTTGTCAACCAGTTCCACCGGAGTATGTTCGGGAACGCTGAAGGGGTTGCCCTTGACGGTGGAGAGCTGATCGAGAATCTCGTCAATCATCTCGGCAACCACCGCGGCTTGCTGTTTTTCCAAGGCGATGCTGGACAGTTCCTTGCCGGCTCTTGCCTGGAGGTAGAAGGTGCGGGACCCGGGCTCGCCGATGGTGCCAATGACAATGCGGTCTGGCCAATTGAATTCGTTGACTGTTGCCGTCATTTCGCTCTCCTTAGTGTCCTGCTCCGCCGCCGACTGGGGCGTCGGTTGTCTTGATTCCTGGGGCTAGCCAGGAGAGGTCTCCGGCGTCGGTGTTGATGGAATACACGCGAGGCGCACCGGTCCCGTAGTGCACAATTGATGCGGAAGCCGGGCCCACATTCAGTCGCTGGAACAGATCCAAATGCATTCCCAGCGCGTCAGCCAGTATCGATTTGATGATATCGCCATGGCTGAAGGCTGCCCATACTGCTCCGGCACCATGTTCGGCCTCGATGGCCGCGTCATGGCGCTTGATGGCTGCTACTGCCCGGGATTGCATTCCGGCCATGGATTCGCCATCCGGGAAGGTCACCGAGGACGGAGCTGACTGCACTGTTTTCCAGAGGTCTTCGGCGGCCAAGTCCTGCAGCGTGCGGCCTTGCCACTGGCCGTAGTCGCATTCCGAGAGTTCGGGTTCAATCAGCAAATGCGCCGCTGGGCTTTGCCGTTGCATGGCGAACTCCGCCGTCTGCACACAGCGTTCCAGCGGGCTTGAGACAACGCCAGCCAAGGGGAGCGCTGCTAGGCGTTCGGCGGTACGAATCGCCTGTTCTTCGCCGGTTTGGTCGAGGAATACTGAGGGGGTGCGTCCGGCCAGTACGCCGGTGGCGTTGGCGGTAGTGCGTCCGTGCCGCACAAGGATTACTGTGGCCATGAACCCAGCCTAGTCATGGAGATGGTGGCAAGCGACTCCTGGGCTGAAAACAGGTCCGGGGCTTCGAAGAGCCCGGCAGGTTCTGGAGGTGCGGTACCTTCACCCGTTGCACCCTTGCTGCAACGCGAGGGCCAGGGCTGTTCATTGGTTCGCCGAGCGAACGCTATGGCTCGATGAGCGCCGGGCGAGGTGTGAGTTCAGTCCTCATAACAGCGCCTTTGCTCGTACCGGCTCACGGCATCGGGGTACCATGAAAGTTGGCCAATTCGGGGGCGGCAGCTCCCGGAAGTCCCTTGCAAATGACTCGTCGAAAGCGGCGACGCCATGATCCACCACTGGATGTGGCCTTATAAACGGAGTGATAATTCTTGTCTGGAGTCCTCCAGCAGCCAGCGTCAGAACAGCAGTCTGATTCCAAGACACGCACCATCCTTGTCGACGGCGGGCATGCTGGCCGGCGGATCGAGAAGTTCCTCCGGGTCCAGCTCAAGACGGTGCCCGCCGGGCAGCTTTTCCGGCTGATGCGCAAAGGGCAACTGCGTGTCAACGGCAGGAAAGTCCAAGAAGGCTACCGGCTAGCCGTAAACGACCAGATCACACTGCCGGCGCTATATGCAGAACAGGGCGTGGCACCAGCCTTCGATGTCCCGGCACCCTTGCTCAAGCGGCTACGCAACTGCGTCCTGCACGAAGACCAAGACGTCCTGGTGATTGACAAACCTGCCGGCGTCGCCGTGCACCGGGGAACCGATATTCCTGCGGGGGTTATCGAAGCTTTCCGCCAGTTGCGCCCCGAGCTGCCGGACCTGGAATTGAGCCACCGGCTGGATCGCGATACTTCCGGGCTGCTGGTGTTGGCGAAGACCCCGAGCATGCTGCGCTACCTGCATGAGATGCTTCGGGAGAGCGAAGAGGAGATAGAACGCCACTACCTTGCGCTCGTTGCCGGGCATTGGAGCGAAAAGACCGAATCGATCCACTCGCCGCTGCTGCGCCGTGCCGACAAGGTCGTAGTTGATCCGAACGGGCAGCGAGCCGAAACACATGTCACCGTGAAACAGCGCGTAGGCCAGCGCGCCACCATTCTGGATGTGCAACTGATGACCGGGCGCAAGCACCAGATCCGGGTCCACCTGCAAAGCGAAGGCCATCCGATTGCAGGAGACGACCGGTATGGCTTCGCGACGTTCAACCGCCGCGTCGAACAGCTTGGGGGTCGCGGGCTGTTCCTGCATGCGACTAAGCTGGTGATTCCCAAGCCCGATGGCCAGGAACTGGTGATCGAGGCACCCATGCCGCAGCGCTGGAAGCAGTTGCTGAAGGCAGGGCTATAGCCCAAGCAAGGCTGGCGGGAGGGGAAAAGATGGCTGAAGGACCCTGGAAGCACGTTGCCGAGGGAGTATTCCAGCGCAGATATGATCCGTTGGATATTACCGTGGGCGCGGTGCTCGGCGGGCAAGGCGTGGCGATCATCGATACCCGCAACAACGCACCCGAAGCACAAGAAATCCTTGACGAAGCCACAACGCAATTCGGACTGCCGATCGTTGCCGTGATCAACACCCACGCGCATTATGACCACACCTTCGGCAACCAGCTCTTTGCCCAGCGGGGAATCCCGATTTACGGCCATCACCGGATCCCCGCGCACTTCGAGCAGTTCGAGAAGCCCCGGCTTGAAATGGTGCAGCGCTCGCCGGAACTCGAACCTGAAATGAATTGGAGCGGTGTAACGCTGACGCCGCCTAGCCACTTGCTGGCCGAACCCTGCACGGCAAATCTAGGCGGACGGGAAGTTGAACTGATCCCGCTGGGTGCCGGGCATACCGACACCGACCTTGCGATCCATATTCCTGATGCCAAGGCGTGGTTCCTTGGCGACATCATCGAGCAGTCTGGTCCACCGATGTTCGGCTCGGGCGCCTATCCGATGAAGTGGCCTGTGGTGCTCCAATCCCTGCTAGCGCGCATCCAGCCGGGAGACGTGATTGTTCCAGGCCATGGAGAGCCCGTCGACCGGGAATTCGTCGTTCGGCAAATGCACTGCTTCGAGCTGCTCGCCACGACCCTGGGTTCGGCTCATGAGAAGGGTGCGGCAATCAAGGACATTGCGTTCCCTGCAGAGCTGCAAGAACTGTGGCCTGCCGATTTCCTTCTCGAAGCTGCCAAAGATGCCTACGCGCAGCTGCCGGGTAATGCGAAGGAACCAGGAAAGCGCGGCGCATGAAGCCAGAGCACGAAATGACCTCATGGCCGGCACTCGACTGAGGGCAGCGGCGGAATGGGCGAAATGTCAGTATTCGTTCTTGATCACGAAGTACGAGCCGCGGATGGTCCCTGCAAGCTTGGACTTCTGGCGAGCGAACTTGAACTTCCCTTCCAGCTCGCTGGGCACAGCCATGCCATCGGAAAGCTTGAAGCCCACGGCGCGCTTCTCGCCGGGATCCAGGCCGTAGAGAACATTGATGGACAAGCCGGACTCGTAGAAGACATAGGCGCGCTTGGCGCCATCCGCCTCGAACACAGCTGCCTGCAATGGCTTCGATGCGATGTGCAAGTCGCGTTCCTGCGCCAGAATCGTGTGCACCCAAGCTATGGCTTCCCTAGCGTCGTCTGCTTGCTCCACGGCAAAGTCGTGGTTGAACTTGTTCTTCAGATAGCGCGCTTCGTTGGCGCGCAAGCCTGCCAGCGCGTCAGCAACAGGCGAAGTCTCAAGACCCTGGGTGGATACGTCTTTGAAATCAACAAGGTATGGCATGGGCATCCCTTCGGGCGTTGGCCCCGTGGATTGGGTAATTCGTTGTTATCGTACTCCGCGAAACTAGCCGAAGGCACTGAAGCCGGTCAGATCCCTGCCGAGGATCAACGCCTGCACAGACTCCGTTCCCTCATAGGTATGCAAGGCTTCGATATCGCCGAAATGGCGAATCACGTGATTTTCCAGCAAGATTCCATTGCCGCCGAGCAGGTCGCGGGCGGTGGCTGCCACCCGGCGGGCGGCCCGGGTGTTGTGGTACTTCAGCAGCGAAGCTTGCGTGTCTTTCAACCGGCCGGCAGCCTGGGCGCCGGCCACGGCCACGCACTGCAACTGCATATTGGTGATTTCGGCGAGCATCTGCGCCAGCCGTTCCTGCACCATCTGGTGCGCGCCCAGGGGTTTGCCGAACTGCGTGCGCTGCTTGGCGTACTGCAGGGCCGCTTCGAAGACGAACTGGGCATGGCCTAGCGCCGACCAGCCAACATTCACCCGGGTTTCAACCAGTGCCCGCGAGACATCCTTGAATGCGCCGGCCCCGGTGAGCCTGGCGGATTCAGGAACGCGAACGTCCGTGAGCCGGATCTCTGCCTGTTCGATCGCGCGAAGCACGCCCTTGCCGCGCACCGGGGAAGCCTCGTAGCCAGGGGCCTGCTGGTCGAGAATGAACCCCTTGACCCGGGAGTCGGCGACGTCGCGTGCCCACACAATGGTGATGCCTCCGGCGGCTCCATTGCCGATCCATTTCTTGTGTCCATTGATGATCCAGTGATCCCCGTCGCGCCGGGCACTGGAATCCAGGCCAACAGAGTCCGAGCCATGATGCGGCTCGCTGAGGGCGAAACCACCGAGCAGCTCACCGGAGGCCACGGGTTCCAGATACTTCTCCTGCTGTTCGGGGCTGCCGAAGAATTTCAGGCTGCGCAGCACCAGGCCGCCCTGCACCGCGGCGGCCGCGGCCATCGAACCGTCTGCGCGCGAAAGCTCCATGGCCACTAGGCCCGCGGCCAGCGGGGAGAAGTGGGCGTGGCCTGGAATCCGAAGACCGTCGGTGAACAAATCGAGTTCGCCCATGCGGCGAACCAGATCCAGCGGATAATGCGCGTTCTCCCAATGCTGGTTGATGCTGGGCAGGATCTCTACTCCGTAGTGCCGGGCGCGGGCCCAATGCTTGCGATCCTCGTCGGTGGCAGCATCGAAGGCGGATAGATAATCGATGTCCAAAGCCGAGGCCAGGTCGTAGGGTGCCCATGGGTCCCGGGTCACTGGGTGCCGCCCGAAGTCTTGTTGCGTTCGGCACGCAGCTGGCGCTTGAGCAATTTGCCCGATTGGTTGCGGGGCAGCTGTGCGGCAAAGTCCACCCGCTTGGGAACCTTGTAGTGCGCCAGCTTGGACTTGACGTGCTCGCGCACCTCTTCGGCGGTGAGTGTGGCGCCGGCCTTGAGCACAATGACCGCGGTCACCGCCTCGATCCAGCGTTCATCATCGATGCCCACCACCGCGACTTCCGCAATTTCGGGCAATTCGTAGATGCAGTCCTCCACTTCGCGCGGGGCTACCAGCACCCCACCGGTATTGATGACGTCCTTGATGCGATCCACCACCTGGATGTAGCCGCCCTGGTCCTTGACCACTTGGTCCCCGGAGCGGAACCAGCCGTCGGCAAATGCCTGCTCGGTTTCCGCCGGCTTGTTCCAGTAGCCGCTCATGACCTGTGCAGAACGGTATTGGATCTCTCCGGGCTCACCGGCATCGGCGAGCTTCCCCTCGGCGGTCATCACGCGCGCTTCGATGAAGAACACCGGGCGGCCGCAGGACGCGGGGCGTGCATCGTGCTCCTCGGGGCGCAGCACCGTGCACAACGGGCCGAGCTCGGACTGGCCAAAGCAGTTGTAGAACCCGATCTGCGGATAGCGGTCGCGTAAGCGGGCCAGCACGGTTACCGGCATGATCGAGGCACCGTACTGCGCCTTGGCCAGCGAGCCCAGGTCGCGGGTGTCCAGATCCGGGTGATTGCTCAGAGGCACCCAGACGGTGGGGGCCAAGAACAGCGAGCCGATGCGTTCGGATTCGACGCGTTCCAGGATTTCGCCGATATCGGGTTTGGCGAGCAAGCGGATGCTGGCACCCAATGACAGATAGGGAAGCAGGAACACGTGCATGGCCGCCGAGTGGTAGAGCGGCATCGCGATCAGGGGCCGGTCCGTGCCCTCCAGATCCAGGGCGATAATGGCTGAGACGTACTGGGCCACCAGCGCCGAATGGGTCATCATTGCGCCCTTGGGTGCCGAGGTGGTTCCGGAGGTATAGAGCAGCTGGGCCAGATCCGTGCCGGCCACCGCAGCTCCAGGCGGCGCGGCCTCCACGCTTTCATCCATCGCCGTTTCCAGCACGCTGGTGCTGTTTCCGGTTCCGGGCAGCAGCGGCCAAACATCCTTGACTGCCTGCAGGCCGCCGGCATCGCGCAGTTCCTGGACCAGTTCGAGGCGGGACTCATCGGCGATGACCAGTGCGGCCCCGGAATCGTGCAGCAGGTAGCGCAACTCGTCGCCCCTGAGCGCGAAGTTCACCGGCACGTGGACCAACCCGGCACTGGCGCAGGCGAGGAACAAGATGGCATAGGCGTCGCTGTTCGCTGCATAGGCAGCAACTCGCGAACCGGCCGGCAGGCCTGCCTGCCGCAACCGGGCAGTCACCCGATTCACCCCGTCGGCCAGCTGGCTGTAGGTCCAGTTCCGTTCCCCGAAGGCCAGAGCATTGTCCGCGGGGCAGCGGGCCACCGAGCGGCGCAGCAGCGCGCCAATGGTGTTCTGGTCATCGGAATTCATCGCCGAGGTGGCTCGCAATGCACTCATGGTAGTTTCCTTTGCGGCGGGTGCGGGTAGCTAGAGGCGTTCGATGATGGTGACGTTGGCTTGGCCGCCGCCCTCGCACATGGTCTGCAGGCCGAAGCGGGTATCGCTGCGTTCCAGCTCATGGAGCAAGGAGGTCATCAGCCGTGCACCGGTGGCACCGATGGGGTGGCCCAGGGCGATGGCGCCGCCATTGACGTTGACCTTGGACATGTCGGCGCCGGTTTCCTGCTGCCAGGCAAGCACTACCGCGGCGAAGGCCTCATTGATTTCAATGCGGTCCATGTCTTCGATGCCCATCCCGGCGCGTGCCAGGGCATGCTTGGTGGCGCGGATCGGGGCCGAAAGCATCATGACCGGGTCATCGCCTCGGGCCGAGATGTGGTGGATGCGGGCGCGGGGTTTCAGCCCATAGCGTTTGACCGCGGCCTCGGAAGCAATGAGCAGCATCGCGGCGCCGTCAGACATCTGCGATGCTGTGGCTGCCGTATGCGCGCCGCCTTCGGCAATCGGTGCCAATGACTGCATCTTGGCACGGTCCACGGGGCGTGGCCCCTCATCTGCAGCCAGGGAATCCAAAGCAAGGATCTCGCGGTCGAAGTATCCTTGCGCCTGGGCGTTCAATGCCCGCTCATGGGAGGCCGCAGCGAAGTCCTCTAGCTGGGTGCGGGTGAGGCTCCAGCGTTCTGCCATCATCTCTGCGCCGCGGAACTGCGAGATTTCCTGCTCGCCGTAGCGGGACGCCCACAGCGTGGAGCCGGTGTAGGGATCGGGGAAGCCGAAGTCCTTGGCGGCGGAGTTGGAATAGGACAGGGGAATGCTCGACATGGACTGGACGCCACCGGCAACCACGAGGTCGCTGCTTCCGCTCATGACTGCTTGGGCCGCGTAGGAGATCGCCTGCTGCCCGGAGCCGCACTGGCGTTCTACCGTTGTCCCGGGGACGTGTTCGGAAAGGCCGGCGGTCAACCATGCGTTGCGGGCGATGTCCATGGCCTGGGGTCCCAGCTGGTCGATGCAGCCGAGGATGATCTCGTCGTATTGCTCGGAATCAATGTTGTTGCGGTTCACCAGTTCGGCCAGCGGCGCGGCGGCGAGGTCCAGCGGATGCATATGCGCCAGAGACTTTCCCCGGCGTCCGACAGGTGTACGCAGCGCATCGATGATGTAGGCCTCGGGCATGGGCTCCTCCAGGAAGTTTTTGACAGGAAACGTCTGCTGAACCAACAATGCCCAATTCATCAATGGTTGTCTAGGTCACAATTGCCACGCTTGGCTTGGGAAAATGCCACTTGCGCCGGAGCCGCTCCCGACAAGTAGGGTTTGGCTGGGGAATATGATGCGGAACGAAAAATGGATGCGCGGGCGAAGCGAGCCGGGAAATTGCCTGCGACCGGAATAGCGCCCAGTCCGGGTTCAGCGACCCCAACCCGGACCTGCTAAACGTCGCCGAGTCACGGGCACAAGACCGTCTGATCGTTTTTGCTTCGGGGAGCCTGCAGTCGATGCCGGGACTCATCCGGCCTCCGCTGGACCTGTGGTGCCCAAGGCCGCGGTCAACTCGTGGCGCGATTCCGGGGACTGCCAGGTGGAGACAGGGCATGGAAGTCAGGCAATTCGGTTCCGCGTTTTGCCAAGGCTGGAGTCCTGGAAGGTCAAAGCAGGAGCGTGGTGCCCTCGGTGTTGGCGCGAGTACTCGGCGTGGTGTCCGGCGAATTGAACACGCCTGATGGAAGTAGCTGCCAATGGGCGGGCTGTACCTAGGCAATGCAAGAATTGATGGAGCATGCTGTACCTTGACGGAAAACTCTGAGAACGGAACAGGCCCAAGTGAGCTTCGCTGACTATGATCCACGAATCATTGCGCTCTACGATACGGATAATCCCGACGGCCCGGATCATGACTATTACCGTGCCTTGGCGGCTGAAACCAAAGCGCACCGGATACTGGATCTGGGCTGCGGCACCGGCCTTTTGACGGTTACGCTTGCCATTACGCAAAGAACTGTCGTTGGGGTTGACCCCTCACCGGTAATGATGGACTACGCCAGGCAACGGCCCAACGCTGAGCGAGTCACATGGATTCACGGTGACGCTTCGGCAATCGACGGCGGGCCCTTTGACCTGATGGTGATGACCGGCAACGTAGCCCAGCACATCCCGGATCCGCAGTGGGCGCAAACTCTGGAACAACTACGCGCTGCCGCGGCGACCGGGGCCGTGCTGGCCTTTGAAAGCAGGAACCCATCGACTCGCGCCTGGGAGCAATGGAATGACGAAGAAGCCGCAACCCGGGACACGCAATTCGGTCCGCTGACCGAGTGGAGCGATGCGGAAGAAACCAGTCCTGGCCTCGTCAAACTACGCTTCCACAACAGGTTTGAGGAGACATGCGAAGTGCTGGTTGAGGAGCTGGACCTGGCTTTCCGCAGCGTCGAGCAGATCAGTGCAGATCTAGTTGCCGCAGGGTTCAGAGTTCGCGCAATTTGGGGTGACTGGCAGAAGAACCCCTTCAACGGAGAACAACCCCTGATGATCTTCGAAGCTGAAGCGATCAGGAAAGTGGCCGGGGAGACTGCTCATGGATAGGCAACCTTCCAAGTTGCCGGTTACCCTGCTTTCCATCGAGCATTCAGCTTGCCTGCAACGGCTGATGGAAAGCAACCCGGGATATTCGCAACGTGTCACCGGTGCCGGGCCTGCATCCGATGCCGCAATTCAGGCATTGAGCGCCCTGCCGCCGAAGGCGCAATCCGAGCAGAAAATTGATCTTGGCCTTTGGGAAGGCGAAGAACTGTCCGGATTCGCGGATCTGATTGTCGGCTGGCCGAGATCAGATACAGTCCACATCGGATTGCTCATGGTCGACGGCGCCAGGCAGGGACAAGGCCTGGGGAAGCGGATCCATGAAGCGGTGCTCACTGTGATCCAGGATCATCCGTCAATCACCGCCTGCCGGATTTCGATTGTCGATACAAATGCCGCAGAAGCGGAACCGTTCTGGAAGAGCCTTGGCTATGTGCCTACCGGAGAAGCCAGCAACTATGCAGTGGGGGACAAGCAGTCATGCGCACGCACGTGGTCGCGTCCGGTCACCAGCATGAGGAAGGAAAACCTCGATGAGTAAGTCCCCAGACAACATCTTGTTGCACCTTCCAGAAGATGAGGAACAGCAAGTGCGGGAGGTCTTTGACCAATTGGCGAAGCGAGGCTTCCCCGCGCAACACCAGACTCCGCATATCACCATTACCTTTTCGCCCAGCATGAGCGAGATCGTGACGCAGCGGGCCGCAGAATTACTGCCTGCGCTCATCCCCGCGAGCTTCCAACGGGTGGGCACTATTGTCTTTGGCACGAAGCGCGAGCAGACGGTTGCGTGGCTGCTGGAAACCACGGATGCCTTGGAAATGGCAGCCCGGGAAATCAGCGCGCTGAATCCCGATGGGCGGGGACCGCGGTGGACCCCGCACCTGACCATGGGGTTGCGGCTGCCACGCGAAATTGTTCCCGACTATATCCGGGCACTTGATGAGCTGGCCTCAACACAGCTCAGGGAACTGACTGCCTGCCGGGCAGCCTTGTGGAAGCCGCGAATACCCGAACCGACGCTCCTGGCCGGAGCAATGCAGCAGGAAAACCGCGACTAGCTGGCCGATGCCCCTTGCTCTTTGGCAGAAGCACGCATGATGCGCAGATAGCCGAACCCGACAAATAAATGCAGCACCGTACCGGCAGTCAAAATGGCTACGCCCGGGATTGCCAGCACCGAAAAATCGGGGATCCTGCCACACGCCACGCAGGCCAGCCCCAGCATCATGATGGCGGTGCGGATCTTTCCCAGCCACGTGGAAGCCGGCGGGGAGCCCAGGCGCAAGAGGAAATAGGTGCACAGCAGGATCAGGTCAGTGATGAAAATGGCCAGGCCAACCCATACGGGGATCGCCCCATTGGCCACCAGGGCGATCGCGATAGCCACGATGCCCAAACGATCAGCTATGGGATCCAGCAGGACGCCCAGATGCGAAACCTGATTGAACTTGCGGGCAATAAACCCGTCAACCCAGTCGCTCAGGCCGAAGGCAAGAAGCAGAACCGCTGTCAGTGCCGGTTCGGTATCGGCCAGCAAATAGCCGACGATGGGAACCACCAGGAGAAAGCGAATAATCGTGATGGCGTTCGGAATCGTCGCCCACTCATGTTTGCGTACCGCGCGCGTTTCCACTGCTTTCCCCTTTCCCTTAGTTGAACGATGACGCACTGCGTCGCAATATACAAGGGTGCGGGGCATCTGGCCCGCAAATATGGTCCGTCCAGCGTACCGGTGCAGGGAGATTGTTAACGAACTGCGGGGGCCGTCCCGAAGGACGGCCCCCGCAGCCAAAGTTAAAGGGCAGGGTGCAGAATTAGCCCTGCTCAAGGAGCTGGAAGCTTACGCCACCCTGCTCATCCACCGCCGCGTCGAGTACTTTGCCCTCCAAAGCGTCGGCAATCGCTTCATCCACGTAGACTGGGCTGCCTTCGGAAGCCACGACGCCGTCGGTGCTTTCGGGAGCGGGGACAATCTGCAGGCCGAAAGCGGCATCTTCCGGGTGGGTGCTGTCTGCCTGCATGATGCGCAGACCAGCGGTTTCTTCCTCGGCCTGGTTGGTGACGATCGCGGTCACGATCGATGCTGCTTGGTCGGTCAGTGCGAGCACGAGGCTCTCCTTCCGGTTGAGGACATACCAAGTTCAGGGCATGTGGGTGCCACGATTCCAAAAAACGCAACGAATCTCAACACCGCTTAACAGCTGCGCAACATGCTTGGACTTGAACCCCGCCAGCCCGATAGGGTCCGCCCCAACACATAGACTGGCGTTGCCCTGCAAAGGAGAAATAATGCGCGATGCTCAGGCAGCCAGCGGCAGGAGTGCCGCTGGGCACGGAATACGCTTGGCTGATTTTCAACCGCAGGACTTGCCTGCAATCCATGCCTTTGCCGCTGACCCAGTGGTGTGCCAGTACTCGACATGGGGACCCAACCAACTGGCCGACACCCGGGAATTTCTCGCCGATGCACTGCTCGAGCAACCGCATAGGGTCCTGCAGGCGGTCATGCTCGGTGATGTTCTCATCGGTTCAGCGTCGGTGTGGGTCACCGACCGGAAAGCCAAGGCAGGGGAGATCGGCTACACCCTGAATCGAGAATACTGGGGAAACGGATACGCCACCGAAACCGCTGGACTCCTGCTCCGTCGGGGATTCGAGGATCTTGGTTTGGAACGGATCAGTGCAACCTGCGATGCGAGAAACGCAGCTTCCATCCGAGTCCTTGAAAAGACCGGATTCAAGCTGGAAGGACGCCGGGTTGAAGATCCAGACAGTGACGCAGCACGGGCTGAAACCCTGATCTTCAATATTGGCCGAACCTAGCCCTGGGCAGTCTCCTTGCAGGTATATTGGCAGCAACAGCGACGAGGAAGGCCCAGATGAGACTCCATCACGTTCAGTTGCCGATGCCACGCGGCCAGGAAGCTGAAGCCCGCCGGTTCTACGGCGAAGCCCTGGGCCTAAGCGAAGTCCCCAAGCCGCCTTCCCTTGCCGGCAGGGGAGGTTGCTGGTTCCGCGCTTTCAACGCAGATGCCGTTGTGGCGGAAATCCATCTGGGCATAGACGATCCATTCATTCCAGCCAAGAAAGCGCATCCTGGAATGGTCTGCGACTCGGTAGAGGAGTGGGAAACCCTCGCTGGCCGTATCGATTCCATGGGCTATGAACTGTCTTGGGCAGAGCGCGAAACCTTTGAAGGATATCTGCGGTTCCATGCCCGCGACGGTTTCGGGAATCGTCTGGAAATCATGACCCCATCTAGCTAGCGCAAGTACTATACGGTCAGGAGCCATCGTGGAACAATCCAGCTTTGCAGCAACCAGGGACCATCCCGTGCCAGACGACGTTGCGCGGTTGCTTGCCACCGTTCCTGAATGGTTTGGCCAACCTGAATCAAACGCAGAGTACATCCAGTCCGCGCGGACCAAGGAAACCTGGACCGTTCGCAATGCCCAAGGCGCAGTGCTCGGTGTGCTCTTGGCAGAACGGCACTACCCCCACTCCGTTGAGATCCATCTGATGGTGGTCGACCGTGGATACCACGGCGGTGGAATCGGTTCGGCTTTGTGCGCAGCCATTGAAGCCGAGGCGCTCGCCGGCGGAGTGCAGCTCTTGCAGGTCAAGACCCTGGGTCCTTCGCACCCGGATGCCGGCTACGCGAAAACTCGGCGATTCTATGAAAAGCAGGGCTTCCTTCCCCTGGAGGAAACTAGCCTCTGGGGAGCTGGGACGCCCTGCTTGATCATGGTTAAACCGCTACCTGGCAAGTAGCAATAGGATTGAAATGATGCCTGGTTCCGGCGCTCATGCCGAATCTTGGGAGTTCATCTTCCAGTTGTTTCCATCGTGGACTCCGAGCCGTAGACTGGGTGGATTCCGTCACGACTCTAGGAGATATCCTTGACTGAAATTTCAGCCCTCGCCCAGAACCTCGCCAAGCAGCACGCTTCAGGTGAACTGCTGGTCATGCCAACCGTGTGGGATGCCTTCAGCGCCAACATCGCGGCATCCGCTGGCTTCGCCTCGCTGACTGTCGGAAGCCACCCCGTCGCCGATGCCTTGGGCAGTGAAGATGGCGAGAAGATGGACTTCGCAGACTATCTGGCCGCGGTTCAGCGAATCACCAGCAGTGTCGATGTGCCGGTCAGCGCTGACGTTGAATCCGGCTACGGCCTGGCTCCGAAGGAACTCTTCGAACGCGTTGCGGCAGCGGGCGCTGTCGGCGTGAATATCGAAGATGTTCTCCACCGTGAAGGCGGCCGTGTCCGTGAACGCCAGGAGCATGCGGACTACATTAACGGCGTCCGCCAAGCAGCAGATGCAGCAGGCATCGAATTCGTGATCAACGGACGCACCGATGCAGTGAAGCTGGCCGATAAGTTCGCAGACCCGCTGGGCGAGGCAATCGAGCGCATCAAGCTGATGGAGCAGGCTGGCGCGCGTAGCGTGTATCCGGTGGCCCTGGCCAATGCCGATCAGGTTGCTCAAGTCGTGCAAGCAGTCAGCATTCCGGTGAACGTGACGGCCCACCCAGTCAACGCGCACCCCGCCGGTGACCTCAGAGCCTTGCGTGAGCTAGGGGTTCGTCGCGTGAGCTTCGGACCGCTGTGGCAAATGTGGTTGGCGGAGATGTCCGGCAAGCAGCTCGGAGCTTGGCTCTAGGCCTTCCCCGGATTAGGCAGTGCGCGCCAGGCGGGCGACGGCCGCACGCTGGTTGCATCGAGGAACGGCAATCCGGGCACAGCCCGGCACCTCCCAGGACATTTGTGTTCTGTGAATACTTGGAAAATCTGCCGCCAGGGCATTTCGCCTTGGCGGCAGGCTCCGGCATTGCCGGGACTGGCCCGCACCAAACGGGCGTAAAGGGCCCCTGGCTTTCCGCAGCCGAACTAGTTGCTGATGCCGTAGGCCTTGCTGATGCTCTGGTTGCTTTGAAGCGTTTCGAGCATGAACGCGGCAAGATCATCACGCGTGATGCTTCCACCCAGCCGGCCTGGTTCACCAACTTGCAGTGCGGTCCACTTGCCGAGGGCAGGCTTGCTGCCCAATCCGGTGGGGCGCACAATGCTCCAATCCAAGCCAGAATCTTCCACTAGCTTTTCCTGCTCGGTGTGGTCGGCCAAAGGCTTGGCCAATAGCATTTTGGAGAGGAAACCGATGACGCCGGGAAGTTGCGAACCGGAGTTTCCGGCGCCCAGGGAAGACTGGATCAACAGGCGCTGGGGACCGTTCGCCTGCATCGCGTGGACAACACTGCGAGTCACGCTGGTGCGGGCATTTTTCTTTCCCTTGCTGCCACCCACGGTGATAGCAACGGCGTCGGCGCCGGCAATCGCCTGCACCGCGAATTCAGGATCAGAAGCATCGCCGTTGAGCTGATTTATTTGCCCATGCGCGGTGCGGGAACCGCTTCGCGAGACGACGGTAACTTCATGGGATGCCTGGCGCGCGAGTTCAGCCAGCGCAGCGCCGGTTCCGCTGTTGCCACCGATAATAACGAGTTTCATGAGTTCTTTCCTAGAAGCGTGAAGGCATCAGGTGCCCCGCACTATTCTCCCGCAATACGGTTGAGAGTTTTCATCAGTTTCTTGAAGGTGCGCTGGCCACTCTCCGACAGGCGCACGAGGGTGATGCCGTAGCGGTCTTTGCGTTCCTTTGACAGGTGGATTAGTTCACGATTTTCCAGATCCTTGAGGATCTTTGAAAGGTCGGCGGTGGACAGCCCCGTGGCTGCTTGGAGTCCAGCGAAATCCGCCCGTTCGACCTGGCTCAGATGCGCCAGCGTAACGAATCTTTTGGGCGCCAGAAGCAAGGGATCAAGTTCTTGGTAATTCATGGAGCTCAGCGCCGAATTAACAGGAAGAGGTAGTAGCCAAGCCACAGCACCGGTGCGAGGCCTGCCAGCAGCAGTGCTTCAGGCCAAGGTGCGGTTTCATGATGGACGATGCTTCGCCAAATAGGCAGGAACAACCAGGTGGCAAAAAGGACCAGGATCGTGCGGGCACCGCGATAACGCGGTTCATTGATGCGGCGTTGCCGCGCAGAGAACCAGTGATTCGCTGACAAAAGGGCAATAATTGCTGGCGCTATGGCGATCCATCCGTATCCGGACAGCGCCAGAAGTCCTGCCGCCAATGATGCGGCGACGACCAAGATCGCTATCACGTGATCGACGGCCTTGAGTTCTCGGCGGGGGCGGTGGGGGACCGAACCGAGCAGTTGCTGCGCCTTGCCGGGCGATAGCGGGGTGGGTGAACTGGATTCTTGGCTCATGTCTCAACCTTTGCAACTAGTTGCAATATTTGCAAGTAGTATTTTGTTTCAATTCCGTATCTGTTCATGCTTTGTATGATCGGACGGTTGAGGAACTGCTATTCTCGGACGGAGCCAGCTAAACCAACCCACGGCACCGAGGCAAGTCAACATGAATGCTTTTTCTGCTCGATCTGAAACAGCCATGGGCCACCGTCGGAGTGCATTCGCGTGGCGACCTGAAGCAGATACGCTCATTGCCTTGGCCACGTTGCTGGCGTTTTCCCTGTGCTACTACGCGGGGACCGCGATTAATAGCCTTTTTCTCTGGCTCGGCATCTTGGTCTTCGGAACCTTTGTCCCTCTCTGGACGGTGCTGCACCGGCGCCGAGAGACTCTTGCAGGGGTGGGGATCACGAGAAAACTCCTGCTGGCATCCCTCGCTATTTCCCTGGTGCTGGGTGCCGGGTCCGCTTACCAGCTGGTCGCCTTGGCCAACGCCAGCGGCGCCGATATCGCAAGCCATCTGGCGGCGAACTTCTTGGCCTTGTGGGAACCGTTTTTTGTCTTTGGATGGTTGTATTTGCGGTGGGAACGCGCTTTCGGATGGTTGCCGGCTATTGCGCTGACTGGCCTCGGCTTCATGGTTCAGCACCTCGGTTCGGTTCCGGTGGCATCGGCAGCAGGATTCGGTGCTTTCGCGATCTTGTTCGCGATTGCCTTTGCCATGATGCGCAACCTCGCGGTGTTGTGGCCGCTGTTCTACCCGGTAGCCAGCGGAATCGGGACCTTGCAGGCTGGGTATTCGATGGGATGGGGCGATGCTGGCATCTCGGCTATCCTACTGGTGCTCCAGCTGGTGATTTTCTGGTGGATCGCCAAGAGGGCCAAAAGCCTGCCTGCAGCCTAGCCCAAGGCGCCAGCGGCATAGGCAGCCTGCCCGACATGGACCGAGGCGTCGTCAATGATCGATACCAAGCGCACCCCACGGGTAACCGCCGGGTCCCAGTTTCGATCAATGATTTCGTCGAGTTCGTCCTCGCGCAGTCTGGAGGCGTAGCCGCCGAGCGCGGAAAGGCACGCCTCCAAATAGTCCAGGAGCAGCTGCTGGTCGTTGACGATGATCGAGCGAGCCTGCTCGGCGCTGTGCCCGAAGCCCATCGAATCGCCGAGCTCGCCCAAATTGAAGCGGTCCCGGAACTGCTCCCAGAGTTCAGGCTGACCGCTCAGCGCCGAGAGCTGGATATCTGCTTCGCGCCCTGAATGCCATAGAAGCCATGCAATGGAGTTGGGATGGTTGCCCGGATGCGCGTTGAGCTGTTCACTGCCCAGCTGCGGAAGCGCGCGTACCGCGTCAATGGTCCGCTGGGCCAAGTCGGACAGGAGCTCGGAGGCTTTCATGATTCCTCGTTCTTCCCGCGATGCCAGTCGCAGGATTCGTTATCGGCAATGAATTCGGCGGCGAGGTAGGTGGCAACGGCGGCAGTGTTGTCGCTGGCTGTGCATACCAAGGCGCTGGATGCTCCCATGGATCGCAGTTCTGCAGCGGCCGCCAGGCTGATCGCCGTGCCGAACCCCTGGCCGCGGAATGCCGGATGCACCGCTATGGGCTCCAGCAGCCCTGGCCGTCCGGGACCAGCAGACCAGACCGCTGCGACAGCCAGCGGGTTCATGTCGTTGTCATAGGCGGTCAGGCATTGCCCCTGGGCATAGATGGGAGTACTGGCCATGGTATGCCAGCGCTGCACCGCACGCGCCAAGTCTTCTGCGGAGAAATCGGCGCCGCGAAAGGCATTGAGGTGGACTTCCATCCATTGGCTGGCTTGGGCGGAATCCACCCGTCGAAAGGTAAGCTCCGGCAGATGCACCGGAGTGTCCAGCGAACGGCGCAAGGGAGTCCATGCTTCGCCCGGAACCCACCCGTTGGCCTGCAGGACCTGGCCCAAGGCCGTCGCGCCGCGGGCTTCGATGCTGGCGGATGAGGAAGGGAAGATCCGCTGTTGCGGCGAGAGGAGGTCGGTGTGGATCTGCTCGGCCAAAGGCTGGATGCCGACGTAGTCCGGATGCAGGGCCATTCGAATGAGATCCGGGCCATCGAGCAGGCCAATGGCATAAATCGATTCGCGATCCGCCCAGACCCGCAGGCTTTGCGCAGTGATTTCCAGACCCCGCATTGCGTACCAGCCCACATCCCCGGGATGCAGCTGCAGGGGCAGGCCATCGCGTTGCCAGCTGGCGAGCTCATCGACGAGGTCGGCAACCTGCGCCGCGGCGGGGGTAAGCATTCTAAGGCCCATTGGCCCATTCAAGCACTGGGCATGCCATGGGACAAGGGTTCGCGACAGGCAGCGGGCCAGCAGCATCCGGCGGACGCTGCTGGCCCGCTGCCTATGGGCGTGCAAGTTGCATCGGACTAAAGGTCGGCGGTGGCCTTCCACGCCGAATGCACGGCACCGTGGATGTAGTTGACCGCACTGGCATCGCCGATGACATCGACGCTGAATCCGGCACCGCGCAGCTGATCGGCTACCGGCGCGGCACTGGTGGTGCCATCGGCGTAGATGACCATGTCGGCCGGGGCGCTGAACTGCTCTTCGCCTTCGGTCCATTCCACGGTCTTCTCGGTGATGCGGGTGACCGAGACATTGCGGTGGATCTTGACGCCATGCGCGAGATTGTCCTTGACGGCGGTCCAGCGGCGCGGCATGGCCAGCGGCAAGCCCAGCTGCTGGCTCTCATGGACCAGAGTGACGTTGCGGCCGCGCTCGGCCAGGAACTCGGCCAGTTCCAGTCCCACCAGCGAGCCGCCGATGACTACAACGTCCTTGCCCATCGGCAGCCAGAACTTGGTGAACTGGCGGACGAATTCCGGGGACTTGGTCAAGCCCGAGAGCCGTCCGAGCTTGCCCATGGTGCTCAGCACCAGTCCGGCTTCCTCGGCTGTAGCGGTACCCAGCATCATGGCGCGCAGGGTGTCGCCGGTCTGCACGTTGGGCAGGTCGCCGCCTGGCATGTCCGGCTTCGGGCGCACGGCGCCGGTAGCGACAATGACGTGGTCGGGGTTCAGCCCGCGGATGGTTTCCACGGTGGCTGGGGTATTGAGCTTCACCGCAACCCGCAGGCGCTTGAGCTCGGATTTCAACCAGCGCAGCAGGCGCTCGTTATCCGGGGTGGTCATGGTGGAGAACCACATGGTTCCGCCCAAGCGGTCGGCCTTGTCGACGATGGTCACCCGGTGCCCGCGCTCGGTGAGCACGCGTGCGCTCTCCATGCCCGCAGGGCCCGCGCCAACGACAACCACATGCTTCGAGGCGCTTGCCGGCTTCAACGGCAGCAGCTTCTCGTTACCCAGTGCCGGGTTCACTGCGCAGAACGGGGTGTCATCGAAGAAGTTCTCCGCCACGCACAGGTAGCAATTGATGCATGGGCGCACCTGGTCAAGCTTTCCGTCGCGCAGCTTGTTGGGAAGCTCCGGGTCGGCCAGCAGCTGGCGTCCCATGGCAGCGAAGTCCACCTTGTTCTGGGCGATCGCCTTCTCGGAAATGTCCGGGAGCATGCGGCCCACGGCGATTACCGGAATGGAAACATGCTTCTTGATCTCTGCGGCATTCTCCAGATAGGCCCCGACCTTGTTCGGCAGCGGCCCGTCGGTGAAGTTGTCGAAGGGGTTGCGTCCCCAACCGGTCACGTGGATGCCGTCAGCGCCTGCGGCTTCGAACATCTTGGACGCCTCGATGGATTCGGCAAGGCTCAACGCGCCTTCCTGGCCGTATTCCTCTCCGGCTACGCGCACCAGGATCGCCAAGGAATCTCCCACGCGTTCCTTGACGGCGGCGATGACCTGGCAGGCCAGGCGGGCACGGTTCTCCAGCGAGCCTCCGTACTGGTCGGTGCGCAGATTATCGCGCTGGTTCAAGAAGACGCCAAGGATGTAGCCGTGCGCCGCGTGGATCTCGATGGCGTCTGCTCCGCCCTTGGCTACGCGTTCTGCCGCGTCGGCCCATGCGGCGATCAGCCAGTCGATATCCTCTTGGGCCATCTCGTGGTAGCTGGCTTGCTTGCCCTTGGTGGCAGCACCCATCTTCGCGAGTTCCTCGGGGGTGCAGTCGGCCAGCGCGCTCATGGAGTAGCTGTAGTCCGGCTTGTTCGGCGCCATGACTGGACGTCCGTTGGCGGTGTCTACGCGCGCTACCTTGCCATGGTGGGTGGACTGGATGCACAGCTTGGAGCCTGCAGCGTGGATGGCGTCGGCCAGTGCCTTGATGCCCGGGATGTACTTGTCGTCTGACAGTCCCGGTTCCTTCATCGAGGCCGCTCCGTAAGGGAAGGCGATAGCGCATGCGCCGGTGATGACAAGTCCGGCTCCGCCGGCGGCACGCGCGACATAGTGGTCGATTTCCGACTGCTCGATTTCACCGCCTTCGGAAACGTTCATGTCCATCGCGGGAAGGACAATGCGGTTGGCGGTGCTCATAGGCCCGATCCGGCCTTCTGACATCAGGTGGGGAAAATCCGTGTTGCTCATGGCAACATAATACCGGCGGAAAATGCCCCAATTTCCGCCAAGAGGATCTTGGAATTGGAATTAATGCGACTAAAATAAACGACTTGTTCAAATTCAGTCATGCCACCATGGTGTTTGAAATTGGCATTGCAACTAATTCTAGCGAGAATCCTGCGAAAAGAATTCCTGTTTCCATTGCCTAAGTCAACGATAATCAATTTCCATATGCGGATATTATTGGCCGGTTCAACGAATGCGCGAAGTGACCGGCATCACCCCGGCGGTAGGCTGGAAGCATGTACTGGGAAAATATCGTCTTCGATGCCGAAAGCCCGAAACAGCAAGGGGAATTCTGGGAGGTCCTGCTCAAATGCCAGATGCTGACCGATAACGCCGACGGCTATGAAACCCGGCTGCAGCTGGCCGGACCGAGATACCTGGATTTGTGCTTCCCCGCTGTCCGGGACCCGGACCGTGCTCAACAGCGCGTGCACCTGATCCTCGGATCCGGCACCCATTTCAGCGAACGCCTTGGCGACGGGCACCCGGATGCCATGGAGTCCAGGCTCGATGCCGCAGGCAACGAATTTCTGCTCCGTGCCCACGACCAGGACGCAAGCGGCTTGGTGCTTGAAGCCCTGCAACTGGCCTGCGTTGACCCGGCTGGAGATGCAGAATTCTGGAAGCAGCTGCTGGGCTGGGACATCGTTGCGCGGTCTCCAGTGGTTCTGGCTCATCCATCAGGCGCGGGCCCGCGGCTGGTCCTTGTCCGGGAGGCTTCACCCAAGACTGCGGGGAAGAATGCGATCCATCTGGACCTGCGTCTCGAACAGGCCGAGAGCATGGAGGACGCGTTGGGAATCATCTGCGCATTGGGCGGCAAGGAACTGGACCCTCCGTGGGGTACGCTGCCATGGCGGGTATTCCAGGACCGCTCGGGCAATGAGTTCTGCGTCCTGGCCCCGTCGGTTTCCAACCGGTGACGGATCCGGCAACGCCCCGGGGCCGCCAGGCGCAATTATCGGCACTACCCAAGGAAGAAAGTGCAACCACACCTAGGCAATGAGCACACCGTTGCGGTGATCCCGGGGCAGTCACGCAGCAGGATCGCGGCTCTGGCGCTCCTGCTCGCAACTGCCACCCACTTGCTGGCACAACTGTTCTGGCCTTCGGGGCTGCTGGCGGACGCCACGCAGATCCTGCTGATGCCGCTGTTGGCAGGAATGGTTCTCGCCCTCACCACCTCGCCGCGTGGCACACTGATCCGGTTGGTGCTCATAGCCCTTTTCTTCTCCTGGGTCGGCGACACCTTGCCCCGGTTCATGGACGGCGATTCTGCATTCCTGGCCATGGTTAGCGCATTCCTGGTTGCGCAGTTCTTCTACATCGCCGCTCTGGCAAGATACTGGAAATCCTCGATACTGCGCCATTGGTGGATGCCGCTTCCTTATCTTGCCGCATTTGCCCTGCTGCTGGTCCTCTGCTCACCCGGTGCAGGAGTGCTGCTCGCCCCGGTGATCATCTATGGCTTGGCATTGATGATGATGGCCATCCTCAGTACCGGGCTGGGTCCGATCGCAGGCTTCGGTGGCGCAATATTCTTCCTCTCCGATTCCTTGATCGCGCTGCGCTCATTTGCGGATATCGAGGTCCCCGGAATGGGATTCTGGATTATGCTCACCTACGTAGCTGGCCAATGGATGATCAGCTACGCTGCGAGCCAGCGCGAGGCACAGGAGAAGAGCACGGTGAAATGCAAGTAGCCCCAAAGAGCAGGATCCCGTTGTTCATGGTGCATGGCAACGGGGTAGACCACCGTATTCTCAAGCCGCTGGAAGCAGAGCTGGCCAACGCGCAGATCTTCGACTTGCACTACGTCGACTTGCCCGGCTTCGGAACCTGTCCACCGCTAGGGAACCCCGGGGGACTGCCAGAACTTGCAAACTGGTTGGAGGAACTGATCAGGCAAACCGCGGGAGAGGGGCCGTTCGCACTGCTGGGCAACTCCCTTGGCGCCTTGCTCTGCCAGGAGATGGCCGACAGGTTTCCCGGCCAGGCCCAAGGGCTATTCCTCCTGGCCCCAGTGGTCTTTCCCGATGCCGCGCGGCGCACTGTGCCCGAAGCGCAGGTAGTCGTGGAGGATCCCGGGCTGCTGGCCCGGATTGATCCCCGCCAAGCACAGCAATTCTCCGATATTGCCGTGGTGCAATCGCAGCAGGCGTGGCAGAGCTTCGCGCAGTGGGTGCTGCCCGGGCTGGACTGCGCGAACTTGCGCTCCATGGCCAAGCTATCCAAGCGCTACTTCCTGGATCCTCTGCCCGTGGAGCGTAAAAGCCAGCTGGATATTCCGGTAACCATCCTGTGCGGGAGACAAGACCACATCACCGGATACCGGGATCCCGAGCGGCTATCGCGACGGTACCCTTCGATGAGGATCCGCGTGCTTGATCCTGCAGGGCATAACGTGCACCTTGAGCAGCCCGAGCAGGCCGCGGCCGAATTGCGGGACTGGGCCCACCGCACGGGCCGCATGAACGAGCCGGCTTGAGCCGGGGAAAAACCGCATGCTGGTGTGCCGCAACGATCGATGAAAACTTGAGGAATCGCTGGCGCCCGGCTACATTTCGAATCAGGAAGTACGGATTCGCTTGAGCATGAAGGAATATGGCATGGAAGAGACTCTCCTGCTGCGCGAGCTGTCGAGCGTGGATGAAGTGCCTGACCTGCTCGACATTTGGCGCAGTTCGGTGGAACGCCGGGGAGACTTCCTCTCGGCTGCTGATATTGACGCAGTGGCCGTCGCCTTGGAGGCTGTCTATAGCCAATCGGTATCAGTCAGGATTGCCCAGCATGGGCGGCGCATTGTTGGCTTTGCGGCATGGAGCAGTGCACGCATCGAACTGCTCTGGGTGAGGCACACTGATCGCCAGAAGGGTGTGGGTCGAATCCTGCTGGATGAAATCATCGCCAGCATTCCCGGGATCAGCGTTCATCTCGATTGCCAGCGCCAGCCTGCCATTGCGTTCTTTGGCGATTGCGGATTCGTGCCTGTGCCCGGGGAATCTGCATCGTCGCCGCGACGAGTCGTATTGCGCCACGTGTAGTCTTCAGCCTGGATCGTGGCACGATAGTTTCATGAGTGAAAATAGCCGTGAGATCCGTGAAGTCAGCATCGAACGCGTCGAGGCACGCAAGTACAAGGCCACCAGCCTCGAATCGGGAGCCAGCCTAGAATTCGGCCAGGGCGAAGGGTTGCTAACCCCGGTGGAGTTGCTGCTTGCTGCCATCGCAGGGTGTTCCGCAATTGATGTTGATGTGGCGACCACCAGGAGAAGCGAGCCTGAGAAATTCGAAGTCAAAGCGGGCGGCTACAAGGTCTCTGAGAACTCGGCGAGCCGGATGGAGGACATCCATCTTGGTTTCGATTTGAAGTTCCCCGATACCGAGGAAGGCCGCAAGGCAGCCAGCATGGTGGAGCGCATCGTCAAGCTTTCGCATGACAAATACTGCACCGTCTCCCGCACCGTTGAACTGGGTGCTTCCGTGCGGAGCGAAGTCATCAACTAGGTATCGGGACTTCCGGCAATTCCCGGATTGATAAAGGTCAATGGCTGAATCCGCAATAGCTTCCATGGCAATTCACGGGTTTGGACGCAACCGCGAACTTTCTAATATTGCGTGGATCAGTTGTCGGTAGGACCTTATTGTTCGGAATTCGTTGAATCCATTGGGATATAGTCAGCTTTTCGCAATTCGAGCTGTGAAAGTCCAATGATTCAAGCTGGGAGCATGGGTCTTTGCCCTAGTCAGCGGAGAACCTTCATCGTAGGGTCGGATTGTCCCTACGTTGAAGGAGCAGCAATGCAGTCTGAGAACGTTTTAGGCAATATCGACTGGGCGTCGATGCTACAAAAGGTTGGCATCGCGCTAATCATCCTCATCATTACGTGGCTAGTTGCACGCATAGTTCGTTGGGCTGCCGCCAAACTGGTGAACAGGGTGAAGTTCCTGCAAAAGCAGGGCAATGACGGAGAACAAATAGGCCAATCCCTGGGCAAGGTCGCGGGGTTGATTGTCTGGCTCTTCGGCCTCGTGGCAATCCTGCAGGTCTTCGCTCTATCCGAAGTGCTATCGCCGGTGCAAGGCCTGCTCGGCGGCGTCATGGCCTTCATCCCCAACCTCATCGGTGCGGGCTTCATCTTCTTCATTGGCTACGTCATCGCGAATATCGTTCGCCAGCTGCTGAGGACCGGTTTGGGAACTGTCGATTTTAGCGGACTGGTCCGCAAGGTCACCCCAGGCAACGAACCAGTAGATGAAGTTCAGTCTCGCGAATCCCAAGCGAAGATCGTTGACATCATTGCCAACATCGTCTTCGCCTTGATCCTGCTAGTCGTCGCAATATCAGCCCTGCAGGTTCTGGGCATCGCGGCAATTTCGGTACCTGCCCAGCAGATGCTGCAGCTGGTCTTCACCGCAATCCCGCAGGTCATCATGGCCTTGGCGCTCTTGGCCGTAGGTATCCTGATTGCCAAGTTCGTCGGCCAGCTACTTGAATCCACCCTCCACGGCGTGGGTACCGACACCGTTGTTGCCCAGTGGGGCGTAGTTCCCGAGGGCAAGAGCGCTTCGGGAATCATCGCTGGCATCGTCAAGATTGCTATCGTGCTGTTCTTCGGTGTGATGGCGGCCCAGATGCTGAACTTCCCAGCGATCACCAATATCCTCAATGAGATCCTGGCCTTGGGCGGCAAGATCCTCTTCGGCGCAGCAATTATCGCCGCAGGTTTCGTCATCGCCAACGTCATTGGCCGCTTCTTGGGTGACACTACTGCTTCGAAGATCATCCGCTACACGGCAATTGCGCTGTTCGTGGCGATGGGCCTGAAGTACATGGGTATCGCCGATTCGATCATCAACATGGCCTTCGGCGCAATCGTCATTGGCGCAGCATTGGCAGCGGCTCTGGCCTTTGGCCTCGGCGGTCGTGATGCTGCGGCCCGCACGCTGAAAAAGATGGAGGCCCAACAGGCCACCAACAGCCCGGACTCGACGCCACCGGCATCGAACCCAGGCATCTAACCACGCATCACAAAACCTGAGGGACAGATAAGAAGTCGCGGAATCCAAGACCGGATTCCGCGACTTTTTTGAGGCCCGCCAAGCTACTGCTGCGTGCCCCACGGCAAGGGCATGACCGCAGAGCCGCCATCGGTACGCAACCGTGCGTAGGTGTGCACATCGATGCGTTCTCCGGCAACCAGGAATTTGCCCCGCTCGACGCCTTCGTGCAGGAAGCCGTTGCTTTCTGCCACATGCTTCGACCCGGGATTATTTGCCCGCAAGCCCAGCTCCAAGCGGTACAGTCCCAGCTCGTCGAACAGGTAATCCACCAAGGTTGCCACGGCACGGGTGGCCAGCGACCGGCCCCGGTAATTCTGGTTCATCCAATACCAAACCCACGCGTTCCGATTGGCCGGGTCGACCGTACCGCACACCAGGCCCACCAGCCGATCCCGATATGCGACGGCCATCGCCTGCTGGCGTTCCCCGGCCTCCAGCAGTGCGCGCACATACGACTCAGCCTTTTGCGGGGAATCGGCGTCGCCTTGGCGCAACATGTCGGGGTTCGAGGAGAATGCCTCGAAGACCGCTTCGGCATCCGAAAGGCGCAGCCGGCGCACCGTGAATTCACCGTCGGCATGCACGGCTTCCTCCGGTCCTGCAGATGGCTGCGGATGAGCGGCGGCCGTGCCCTGGTGGAAGAGCAGCTGCCAGCGGCCCTGCTCATGGATCCACAGTGAACTGCGTTCGCTGGGGGAACCGGCGAGCAGCTTCCAGCGCAGCAGCACCAGCTGGTCTGAAAGCTGGAGAGCCACCGGGCTTTCGACTTTCAACGCCCCGGCATCCCGTGCCGGCTCCCGGGCCAGCTGGGCAATGATGGCCTCGCGATCATAGACTCGCCCGCTGGCTCCCACCTCGGCGAACCGAGGATGCAAGCGCCGCTGCAATTGCTCCTGGCTATGGCGTTGGCTGGATTCCAAGAGTTCTTGCTCCAACGAGATGATGGTGCTGGATAGCGCAGAACCTTGGGGAAGCACGATAGGGAAGTCATGGAATGCCATGTCAGCTAGTACATCACAGAAGATGACGGAACTGCGTTCAATGAAGTTCGACTTTATGAGCTGCATCATGCTTATAATCGCTGTAATCCGCGGGAGCCTGAATCGACCAGGCTGAGAGGGCACCGAGCCGACCGCTACACCTGATGCGGGTCATGCCGCCGTAGGAAGGAAGCGTGCCCTTGTGCATGTCAACATTGTTGGCGCCGGGATAATCGGCCTGGCCGTCGCGTTCGAGCTGGAATCACGCGCACACACGGTCACCCTCATCGATCCGGCACCCGGCCAAGGTGCAAGCTACGCGGCAGCAGGAATGCTGGCCCCGGCAGCTGAAACGGTCTGGGGCAATGGCCCGTTGCATCAGCTGCTTGCCGCCTCGAATGCCGCCTACCCGCAGTTCATCGAGCGCATCGAATCGGCCACCGGGCAACGCCCGGACTACTTGCAGAACTCCACGCTCGTTGTCGCCGCAGAGCCTGCGGACCGCGAAGTCCTGCACGAGCTGGCCGAACTGCAGATATCCCTCGGCCTGTCAGCGCAGAAGCTGCTGCCCAGCCAAGCCCGCAAGCTCGAACCAGCCTTGGCCGCCAATATTGCTGGCGCGGTCCTGTGCCAAGATGACCACCAGGTCGACCCTCGATCCATCGTCAAGATCCTGTTGGAGCATCTGCGTCCGCACCTGGTCGAGGAATGGGCGCAGGCACTGGTGACCGACGGGAAGCGGACCACCGCTGTGCGCACCGCATCAGGCCGAATCCTCGAAGCGGAGCAAACCATCGTGGCCACCGGTCTTGGAACCCTCGATGGCTTGAACGAACTTCCGCTGCGCCCGGTCTACGGGGACATCCTCCGGATCCAGGGACCAGCAGGCCCGCCGCTCATCACCCGCACCATCCGCGGCATCGTGCACCGGGAACAGGTGTATCTGGTGCCGAGAAGGGACAGCAGCCTCGTCCTTGGCGCCAGCGTCCGTGAAGACCGTCAACAAGCGGTGAACATTGGCGCGATGCACCTGCTGCTGGACAACGCGCGAAAGCTGGTCCCCGGCATCAGCGACTGCACGCTGAACGAGGCAACGGCCCGGGCACGTCCCGCCACGCCAGATGACCGGCCGCTGCTGGGACGCCTTGATCCAGGGCTGCTGCTCTGCACCGGGTACTCCCGGCACGGCGTGCTGCTGGCTCCGCTGGGCGCAACGCTCACTGTGGATCTCGCCCACGGCTGCCAATCCCACCCCTTGCACCAGGCTGTGGATCCCCACCGCTTTGCCAACGCAACCTAGACCGCTCACCGAACGGAGCAGCAACCATGACAAGCATCGGCATCAATTTCAATTCACGGCAACTGAACCTGGACGAAGGAACCACCCTTCGCGAATTCATCAGCACGCAAATCGGCAAGGAACTGGACGCCAACTCGGTGGCCGCTGACGGCAGCAAGCTCGGAGTTGCCGCCGCCGTCAATGGCGCTGTCGTTCCACGCAGCGCCTGGAATAGCTACCTGCTGGCCGACGGGCACAGCATTGAACTCGTTACCGCGGCCCAGGGAGGCTAGGCATGGAAACGCGCAACATCACCGAGCTGGACATCCACAGCGACCCATTCCAAATCGCCGGACGCACCTTGTCCTCGCGCTTGATCCTCGGCACCGGGGGAGCGAGTTCGCTGACCACCCTGGAAAGCGCCCTGCAGGCCTCCGGAACGGAGCTGACCACCGTGGCCATCCGCCACTTTTCGGCGGCCGGCGCAGGCAACGTGTATGAACTGCTGCAGCGCAACAACGTGATTGCGCTGCCCAACACCGCTGGATGCTTCACCGCCCGCGATGCGATCCTCACCGCGCACCTGGCCCGTGAAGCTCTGGAAACCAATTGGATCAAGCTCGAAGTCATTGCCGATGAGCACACGCTGCTGCCGGACCCGCTGGAACTGCATGCGGCCACCGAGCAACTAGTGGCCGACGGGTTCCAGGTCTTCGCCTACACCAATGATGATCCGGCACTTGCCCAGCGCCTGCAGGACGCCGGGGTTGCGGCAATCATGCCGGCCGGAGCGCCGATCGGCTCGGGACTGGGGATCCTGAATCCGCACAATATTTCCACCATCGTCTCGCGCGCGCAGGTACCGGTGATCCTTGACGCCGGGGTGGGCACCGCCTCGGATGCGGCCCTGGCCATGGAGCTCGGCTGCGACGCGGTGCTGCTGGCCAGCGCGGTGACCCGGGCGCACAACGCGCCGCTCATGGCCAGGGCCATGAAGGATGCCGTGCGTGCCGGGCGCGCCGCGCGGCTCGCTGGCCGGATCCCGCGCCGCGATACCGCACTGGCCTCCTCGCCGGCCGAAGGCATGATGCAAACCCTGGTCGGTGACTTCTCGTGAGCCGGGAAGCCCTGGTAGCACCCGGCGCGGAGCTGGAACCGGAAGAGCTGGCGCGCTACTCCCGGCACTTGTCCCTGCCCGGGGTGGGAGAAGAAGGGCAACGACGCATCGCCAACGCCAAGGTGCTGGTTATCGGAGCCGGGGGCCTGGGCAGTCCCATTGCCAGCTACCTGGTCGCTGCGGGAATCGGCACCCTCGGGGTCATCGACGATGACACCGTCGAGCTGTCCAATCTGCAACGACAAACCATGCACCGGCAACAGGATGCAGGGCGCCTGAAAGTGGATTCGGTGCGGCGGATGGCCCACGAGCAGAACCGGAACGTCCAGATCATCACCGTGGATGTAAAGCTGGATGAATCCAACGCCGTGGCGCTTTTCAGTGAATACGACTTGGTCATCGACGGCAGCGACAACTTTGCCACGCGGTACCTGTCCAATGATGCCGCGGAAATCACCGGCACCCCGCTGGTGTGGGGAACCCTCTTCCAGTTCTCCGGGCAGGTGTCCGTCTTCGATCCGCGCACCGGCCCGATGCTGCGTGATCTTTTTCCTGAAATCCCCGACGCGGACTCCGTGCCCAGCTGCGCCGAAGGAGGAGTCTTCGGCGCACTGTGCGGCGTTATCGGTTCGGTGATGTGCGCCGAAGCCCTGAAGCTCATTACCGGAATCGGGACCACACTGAGCGGCAAGCTCTGGCTCTATGATGCGCTGGAAGCCAGTGTGCGGACCCTCGATTTCGCCAGGGATCCGCAACGTGCGCCGGTGACCGGGCTGGGGGAGTACCAGCCGGTTTCCTGCGCTGCCGACGGGCATGTCCCTGAGCTCACAGTTCAGCAGCTAGCGGAGCTGGAAGCGGATGAACCGGTATTGCTGGTGGATGTGCGCGAATCCTGGGAACGCGACATCATAGCGATCCCGCACAGCCAGCACCTTCCGCTCGCGCAGCTCAAAGAACGGGGACTGGGAAAGCTCGCACACAGCGCTTCGGCGGTCGTATTCGTGTGCAAAACCGGTGCCCGTTCGCAGCAGGCGGCGCGGATCACCATGTCCGGTCGGGATGCAGGCATTGCGGTCTACAGCCTTAGCGGCGGAACCGTGGAATGGGCCAGGCAAGTGCGGGGCCAGCACGTGGCCTACTAGGGCTCAGGCGCATCTTTGGCGCGCAATTCACCGGTGGGAGGTGGAGGCGCTCTGGCATACTGGCGCTATGACGTTGGGAAAGACGCTGGAGATCCGTGAATTGGAAAGCCAGGACGAACAGCAGGCAATCGACGCCCACCACTTGATGCTTCGCGAAGATTTCGAGTTCTTGCCGACTTGGTCTGCAGCCGAGGACTGGGAGGACTATATCTACCGGATGAAGGCCGGGCGCCGAGGCGAGCACATTCCAGAAGGCTGGGTTCGCTCGGCGCTGTTCGCCGCCTTTGACGAAGGGGATCTGGTAGGTCGGGTTTCCGTCAGATATGAAATCAACGAGAGCCTGTTTCAGGTCGGCGGACATATCGGCTATGGTGTAGTTCCCGAGTATCGTCGCCGTGGTGTGGCACAGGAACTGTGCAAATTCGGGTTGCAGGAACTTCGCGAATCAGGAATTGAACATGCGCTGGTTACCTGTGATTCCGATAACATCGGTTCAAAATCCACCATAGAAAAATGCGGCGGCTTGCTGGACGCTGAACTCCCGGAAATTGAAGTCAACTTTGGGCCTAGCAAGCTGCGATTTTGGATGCCAACGCGGTCAACCCGCTGAATTCTTTGCGACTGATACATGAAATTCCTGTATGTTCTGACACAGATCAACAGACTATGAGTCTCGAGCGCGTAAACTGGATTGTTGGGTCGACTTTGGCCCCGACTCCACAGACCCAAATTTTCGAGCGGAAGTGAGCCTTCACGCATGTCAGCAAACACCATTACTCGCGATGAACTTCGCAATGTAGCCATCGTTGCGCACGTTGACCACGGCAAGACCACCCTCGTCAACGCCATGCTCCAGCAGACTGGCGCATTCGACAGCCATGGTGAAACCGAAGATCGCGTGATGGACTCAGGTGAGCTGGAACGCGAGAAGGGCATCACCATTCTTGCTAAGAACACCACCGTGTTCTACAACGGCCCAGCAGCCGAGGGCAAGAAGATGACCATCAACGTCATTGACACCCCAGGCCACGCCGACTTCGGTGGCGAGGTGGAGCGTGGCCTGTCCATGGTTGACGGCGTGGTTCTGCTCGTTGACGCATCCGAGGGCCCGCTCCCGCAGACCCGCTTCGTGCTGCGCAAGGCATTGAGCGCCAACCTGCCAGTGATCATCGTGGTCAACAAGACCGACCGTCCCGACTCCCGCATCGATGGCGTCATCTCCGACTCCATGGACCTGCTGCTGGGCTTGGCTTCGGACTTGGCTGACGAAGCTCCGGATCTGGATCTGGACGCGATCTTGAACGTTCCTGTCGTCTTCGCCTCGGGCAAGGCCGGCTACGCTTCGATGAACCAGCCTGGCGATGGCACCCTGCCGGACAACGAAGATCTTGAGCCACTGTTCGAGACCATCATCAAGCACGTTCCTGCACCGACCTACACCGAAGGTGAAGTCCTGCAGGCCCACGTCACCAACCTTGATGCTTCGCCATTCCTTGGCCGCCTGGCGCTGCTGCGCATGATCAACGGCACCTTGCGCAAGGGCCAGCAGGTTAACTGGGCTCGCCAGGATGGCACCATGAAGCAGGTCAAGATCACCGAACTGCTGGCCACCCAGGGCCTGACCCGCGTTCCAGCTGACGAAGCTGGTCCAGGCGAGATCGTTGCAGTTGCCGGTATCGAAGACATCATGATCGGCGAGACCCTCACCGACCTTGAGAACCCTAAGCCGCTGCCACTGATCACCGTTGATCCACCTGCGATCTCGATGACCATCGGTATCAACACCTCGCCACTGGCTGGCAAGGTCAAGGGTGCCAAGGTCACCGCACGACAGGTCAAGGATCGCCTGGACAAGGAACTGATCGGCAACGTTTCGCTGAACATCCTGCCTACCGAGCGTCCAGATGCTTGGGAAGTCCAGGGCCGTGGCGAATTGGCACTGGCCATCCTCGTTGAGCAGATGCGCCGTGAAGGCTTTGAGCTGACCGTTGGCAAGCCACAGGTTGTTACCAAGATGGTTGACGGCAAGGTTCACGAGCCAATGGAACGCATGACCATCGACGTGCCTGAAGAGTACCTGGGTGCTATCACCCAGCTGATGGCATCGCGCAAGGGCCGCATGACCGACATGGCCAACCACGGCACCGGCTGGGTTCGCATGGAATTCATGGTTCCAGCACGTGGCCTGATCGGCTTCCGTACCCGCTTCATGACCGAAACCCGCGGCGCCGGCATTGCTGCTTCGCTGGCTGAAGGCTACGAGCCATGGGCAGGCCCAATCGAATACCGCATCAACGGTTCGATCGTTGCCGACCGTTCAGGCGTTGTGACTCCATTCGCGATGATCAACCTGCAGGAGCGCATGAACTTCTTCGTGAAGCCAACCGAAGAGGTTTACGAGGGCATGATCGTCGGCGAGAACTCCCGCGCCGACGACATGGACGTGAACATCACCAAGGAAAAGAAGCTCACCAACATGCGTGCTGCTTCCTCGGACTCGTTCGAGAACCTGACCCCACCACGTAATTTGACTCTGGAAGAGTCGCTCGAATTCGCTCGCGAAGACGAGTGCGTTGAGGTTACCCCGGAAGCCATCCGCATCCGCAAGGTTCTGCTGAACGCCAACGACCGTGCCAAGGCTACCCGTGCACGCGCTCGCTCCTAATAAGCGCAAATCCCTCGGCAGCAACTTCTCCGCGCTCTGGCGCGGTGTTGTTGCTGCCGTGGCAGCAGGATTATTCGGGACCGCAATCCACGCCTCCATCAGCTATGTCGGAAACGACATCCCGCTGGTTTGGGGTGTGGGTCTGGCCTGGCTCCTGCTCGGAGTTCTGGTGTACTGGGCTGCGGTTTCTTCATCGAAGCTGTGGGCCGGTGCGCTGGGGTTCATCGGTTGCTATGTGACCGTTGGCCTGATTTCCTATGTGGGCGATGACCAGCTGATCTTGGGCATGGAGTACTACAAGTACCTGCCCGGGCCAACGCTGGCCTCGGCCTTGTGGATGTATGGAATGGTTATTCCATCGGTGATTGCCCTGCTGTGCTCCTTGCGAGTGCTGCGCAAGCAACAACGCCAGAACTGAAAACAGAGCCAGAACTGAAAACAGAAGGAGCTCTTCCCAACGGGAAGAGCTCCTTCTGTGTTTAACTAGGCGAAAAGCAGGCTACTGGTCTTTGCGCGCATTGCCGGTGATATCCAGGTGGTGGGCCAAGAACAACGAGGTGGCAACGCCATCTGGATCCGGATCTCGCATCGCGTAGTCCTCAATCACAGCGCGCAGCCGGCTCATGAGATCCTTCTGGCTTTCTTCATTGAGCTTCAGGCCCAAGCGGATTACCTGTATCTCCTGGGGGTCAAGTCCCTCGATTTCCTGCAGGAAGGTGTCCACCAGCATGGGGGCCGCGTCGGGAATGCGCGTGCCCCAGGACTGCTTGGTGCTGCGATAGGGCACTTCTTTGGCGCCACGGTTGCCTCGGCGTGATTCTTCTGCCGCGAGGTAACCGTTGCTGACCAGGGTTCGCACGTGATGCAAGGAGGTGGCGGGATTCAAATCGAGAATGTCCGCAATTTCCTTGTTCGTTCGTGACTCATGCAGGCACAAGCGCAAGATGCGAAGCCTCAGCGGGGAGCTGAGGGCTCGTGCTCGCGATTGGACAAGTTTATCGGAGGGCATGGAAACAGCATACGCGAAAAGCGCTGAGTGATTGGCAGTTTCAAATCACATGTCGTCCCAAGCGGTATGGGTGTGCCCGCGGCAGCAACCCATGGAAGCAGGAAAATTGCGCGGCTTGCAGGCTGCTACTCGGCGCGAGGGGCACGGGGCCTGCGGCGCGCCGGAGCCGGCGGTACCCGCTTGGCGTGAGTGATCGCCGCGCGGGGGATGCATACCAGTTCAGCCCGGGTTTGGATGCTCACCGATTCCTCCGTCACTTCCTGCAGCTCGCCCAGTGCATCGGAAAAATGCTCACCGGCCCGGCCGTCGGCCAAGCGGTAGCGGACAACAAGCCGTTCACCGGGCGTCACATCACTGAAATTAAGCATTTGGAAACGTCATCTTTTCGTAAGAAGAATTCATCTGGACCCCGGGAAGCTGAAATGTGAATGGTCGATTACGTCACAGCGAGCCAATGGGCGGTCCGATGCATGGGTATCAGGACTAGACTGTAGTTTGAGCTGGTAAAGGATTCAAAGAGCATCTGAGGAAGACCACTAGCTCGTGTTGAAACCACCCAGTGCAAGGAAAGGTCTCGGCCCTCGTGACTTACATCATCGCTCAGCCGTGCGTCGACGTTAAAGACAAGGCGTGCGTCGAAGAGTGCCCGGTAGATTGTATCTATGAAGGTGAGCGCTCGCTCTACATTCACCCGGATGAATGCGTTGACTGCGGCGCCTGCGAACCTGTCTGCCCCGTTGAAGCCATCTACTACGAAGATGACGTGCCGGATGAATGGGCCGACTATTACAAGGCAAACGTCGACTTTTTCGACGAACTTGGATCCCCGGGCGGCGCCGCTAAAATTGGTAACACCGGCACTGACCACCCACTGATCAGCGCCTTGCCACCACAGAACCAAGGCTAGGTTTTCACTTTTATGCTTGAGCTCCCCGATTACCCCTGGAACCAGCTTGCACCATACCGCGAGCAAGCATCCACGTATCCGGGGGGAGTCGTGGACCTGTCGATCGGCACGCCGATCGATGGCACGCCGCAGCTGATCCAGCAGGCGCTGGCCGAGGCGGCGAACTCGCACGGATACCCGACCACGCACGGCACCATTGAAGTTCGCCAAGCCATCGTCGACTGGTTCGCCCGTCGCCGCAATGTCACCGGTTTGAGCACCGATGATGTCATGCCAACGGTCGGCTCCAAGGAAATGGTGGCATGGCTGCCGCTGTTCCTGGGCCTGGGTGCCGGCGACATCGTGGTCCGTCCAGAGATCGCCTACCCCACCTATGACATCGGCACCCAGCTGGTCGGCGCGACCCCCATCGCCACCGACGACCTTTCGGATTTGACTGCTGAGCAGCGTGAACGCGTGAAGCTCATCTGGGTCAACTCGCCAGGCAACCCGACCGGCAAGGTCCGTGCTACCGCCGAGCTGGCAAGCATCGTGGCCCAGGCCCGTGAAATGGGTGCCGTCGTGGCCTCTGATGAGTGCTACGCCGAACTGGGATGGGATGAATACGAGGGCCAGGTGCCAAGCATCCTGGACCCGGCGGTCAACGGAGGAAACCTCGATGACCTGTTCGCCCTGTACTCGCTGTCCAAGCAGTCGAACCTCGCCGGATACCGCGCCGCTTTCGTTGCCGGCGCCCCGAACCTGATGCCAACTCTGGTCAACAGCCGAAAGCATGCGGGCATGATCGTGCCCGGTCCAATCCAGCACGCCATGGTGGTGGCATTGAATGACGACGCGCATGTTGCGGCGCAGCGCGAGCTGTACCGGGCACGCCGGGCCATGCTGCGGCCAGCGCTGGAGAACTTCGGCTTGGCCATCGATGATTCGGTGGCAGGACTGTACCTGTGGTGCACCGATGGGCGGCCAAGCTTCGAAACCATCGGGGCGCTGGCGGAACTGGGCATCGTTGCCGGTCCTGGCGTCTTCTACGGCACCGCGGGGGAACGCCATGTACGCGTGGCCTTGACCGCCTCCGATGAGCGGATCGCTGCTGCCGTTGAACGGTTGAATTCTTCCGCCAACCGGTGAAGATGACACCCTAATTAGCTTGAATGGGTCAAATCGCGGTATGTTCTACGGTGACGACTGACCTTTCGGAACTACACGCTTTCCGGTTAGGAGATGCAATGACAGATACCACATCTGCACAGCTACACTTTGGAGAATCCAACCTCGAGCTGCCAGTAATTCAGGCAGCAGAGGGCAATGACGGATTTGGCGTAGCCCCACTTTTGAAGACTACCGGGAACGTGACCTACGATCCCGGCTTCATGAACACCGCGGCTACCAAGTCCGCGATTACCTACATCGACGGCGACGCGGGCATCCTGCGCTACCGCGGTTACCCAATCGAGCAGCTGGCCGAGAAGTCCAGCTTCATCGAGGTAACCTACCTGCTGATCTACGGCGAACTGCCGACTGCTGACCAGCTGGCCGAGTTCGACAATTCGCTGCGCCGCCACACCCTGCTGCACGAAGAGCTCAAGGGCTTCTTCGGCGGCTTCCCGCGCGACGCGCACCCGATGCCGGTATTGTCCTCGGCTGTTTCGGCCCTGTCGACCTGGTACCAGGATTCGCTGGATCCGAAGGATGACGCACAGGTTGAGCGTTCGACCCTGCGCCTGCTGGCAAAGCTGCCGGTATTGGCTGCGTACGCGCACAAGAAGTCCATCGGCCAGGCATTGCTGTACCCGGACAACTCGATGAACATGGTCGAGAACTTCCTGCGCCTGTGCTTCGGCACCGCTGCCGAGCCTTACCTTGCGGATCCGGATGTGGTCAAGGCCCTCGACTTGCTGCTGATCCTGCACGCTGACCACGAGCAGAACTGCTCCACCTCCACCGTGCGCCTGGTCGGTTCCTCCGAAGCCAACATGTTCGCTTCGGTTTCTGCAGGTATCCATGCACTGTCGGGCCCAGCCCACGGCGGCGCCAACGAAGCCGTGCTGAAGATGCTGCGCGAGATCCAGTCCTCCGGCATCTCCCCAGAAGACTTCATGCAGAAGGTCAAGAACAAGGAAGACGGCGTACGCCTGATGGGCTTCGGCCACCGTGTGTACAAGAACTACGATCCACGCGCCAAGATCATCAAGAAGACCGCTCACGACCTGCTGGCAAAGCAGGGCAAGAACGAGCTGCTTGAGATCGCGATGAAGCTGGAAGAGACTGCGCTGAACGATGAGTACTTCATCTCGCGCAAGCTCTACCCGAACGTGGACTTCTACACCGGCTTGATCTACACCGCCATGGGCTTCCCGGAGAAGATGTTCACCGTGCTGTTCGCCATCGGCCGTCTGCCAGGCTGGATCGCACAGTGGCGCGAAATGATCAAGGACCCTGAGCTGAAGATCGGCCGCCCACGCCAGCTGTACATGGGTGAAACCGCTCGCGACTATCCCGGCTACCAGGCCTAGGGCGAGTTTCCGGATCCCGGCGGAAGGACCTGTCTTCCCACGCAAGTGGGGCGACAGGTCCTTCCCTGTTTTAAGCGGTACTTCGGGAGTATCCTATGAGGCAGAGGGAACGACAAGTGTGCCGAAGAGTCAGGTGGTATGCATGTACCAACGTCGTGGAAATAATTGGTCGCTAGCCATAAATACCAATCAGAATATGCTGATGGCGTTGTACCTGCGCGAACTGTCAGGCGTCCACCCCGCGGAGGCCGGACCCAATAGCCGGCTGGCTTCCAATATCAAGAACCGCAACAAGATCGATGACTCGCATGGACAGCTCAAGCAGGAATGGAGCTCCTGGTGGGATTCGCTGACCGCAATAGCGCCGGCCAAGGAGCCGGCGGCCAGCGATGCACTGATTGAACGGCTTCAAGACGACGGCTACCCGGCACTGGCCCGGCTGGCCCGCGCGCACTACGGCCAGGCCACGGTTTTTGCCCAGCAGCATGCCCAGGACTTCGCAGAAAACAGTGGCAAGTACGTGCCGCACCGCATGGATGAGCTGGAAAGAATCCTCATCGACCACGGGGTGGAGCACGGCATGCAATCCACCCGCCAGGAAATCCAGCTCATTGACGTGCCCCTGGACGAGCCCAGGGCATGGCTGACCGGCACGGCTACCATCGTGGCCAGTACGTCGCTGCTACGCGACTCCAAGGCCTTCCACGGCTTCATCCAGCCGATGGTGACCATCATCTTCCCCGGCGGATAGCCGAGCAATAAAAAACTGGCAGATCACTTCCGTGATCTGCCAGTTGGATTGCAGGGCAAGAACTAGTTGGCGTGCAGTGCGCTGTTCAGCTCTACGGTCTGGCCGGCGCGCGGCAACGCCTCAACGGCGCCGGTGATGGAATTGCGGCGGAAGAGCAGGTTCGGCACGCCGGAAAGCTCCAGCGCCTTGACCTGCTTCTCGCCCAGAACCACTCGGGTGCCGGCGGTCACGTACAGGCCAGCTTCCACTACCGAGTCGTCACCGATGGAAATGCCTACACCGGCGTTGGCGCCCAGCAGTACGCGTTCGCCAATGACAATGCGCTCCTTGCCGCCACCGGAGAGGGTGCCCATGATCGAGGCGCCGCCGCCGACATCCGAACCATCGCCGACAACGACCGAAGCGGACACGCGGCCTTCCACCATCGAAGTGCCCAAGGTGCCGGCGTTGAAATTGACGAATCCTTCATGCATGACGGTGGTGCCTTCGGCCAGGTGGGCGCCGAGGCGCACGCGGCCAGCGTCGGCAATGCGCACGCCGGCTGGGACCACGTAGTCGACCATGCGCGGGAACTTGTCCACGCCGTACACGGTGACCGCTCCACGGGCGCGCAGCTTCAAGCGCGTCACCTCGAAGCCCTCTACCTGGCAAGGCCCGAAGTTGGTCCACACGACATTGGCGAGGTGGCCGAAGATGCCGTCGAGGTTGATGCTGTTCGGTTGGACCAGACGATGCGAGAGCAGGTGCAGGCGCAGCCACACATCGGCGGTGTCAGCTGGTGCTACATCAAGATTAATGGTCAGTGAAACGACCTTCTGGGTGGTGCCGCGGGCTGCATCGTCCTGCGCGGCGGCAGCGAGTTCACCGGAGAGCCCTTCAGCCTTGGCGAGTTCGCCCAAGACTGGAGCCGGGTACCAAACATCAAGGATCGTTCCATCGGATGCGACCGTTGCCAGGCCATGGGCTGAGGCTAAACGGACAGATGATTCGCTGGATGTCACAGATTCTGAAGTCATACACTGATCGTATCTTTGTTGCCCGGAGTAACGTTGATAAATGACAAAAAAGTGAAGCTAGAGACTCAGGACGTAGCCAGCCGTGAACGAATTGGACCTGCAGCAAGACGTTGCCCTGCTTACCGAGCAGATCATGAACATTGAATCCGTTTCCGGCAACGAGCAAGAGCTGGCCGACAAGGTGCACCAGGCGCTGCGGAAGCTGGCGCACCTTGAGGTGCACCGGGACCAGGACGCCATCGTAGCGCGCACCAACTTCGGCCGCGAACGCCGCGTCGTGCTGGCCGGGCACCTCGATACCGTGCCTTTGCCGCGCACCGAGGGCGCCAAGGGCACCGTGCCCGCAGAAGTCATCGACGGGGTGCTCTATGGCCGTGGTGCCACGGACATGAAAGGCGGGGTCGCCGTGCAGCTTGCGCTGGCTGCAGAACTGACCGAGGCCAAATACGATATCACCTACGTCTTCTACGACCACGAGGAAGTAGAAGCAGCCAAATCCGGTCTGGGCCGCCTGGCCAAGAACAGCCCGGAACTCCTGGAGGCCGACTTCGCGATCCTGCTGGAACCGACCGACGGCACCGTCGAAGGCGGCTGCAACGGAACCAGCCGCTTCGTCATCCGCACCCGCGGCAAGGCAGCCCACTCGGGACGTGCATGGATGGGGCATAACGCGATCCACGATGCGGGGGAGATCCTGCAGCGGTTGGCTGCCTACCAGCCCCGGACCATCACTGTTGAAGGCTTGGACTACCGTGAAGGCATGAACGCGGTCCGTGTCGCTGGCGGCATTGCCGGCAACGTGATTCCCGATTACTGCGAGGTGGAAGTGAACTACCGCTTCGCTCCGGACAAGACACTGGCCCAAGCTGAAGCCGTGGTCCTTGAGCTTTTCGACGGCTTCGACATTGAACGCACCGATGGCGCTGATGGCGCCAAACCCGGTTTGGACCAGGAGATCGCCGCAGACCTGATCAAGGTACTGGGCCAGGAACCGAAGCCGAAATACGGATGGACCGATGTTTCCCGCTTCTCTGCTCTGGGCATCTCTGCCGTGAACTTCGGCCCGGGCGATGCGTTGCTGGCGCACAGCGATGATGAGCATGTGCCGCAGCAGGCCATCCGCGATTGCCTGCAGACCCTGCGCACTTGGTTGGGCTAGCGCAGAGGCTGGGATGATCAGCCTTTGAAGAGACAAAAAATCTCCGTACCGCGTGAATCATGCGGTACGGAGATTTTTTTGTTTCAGCTGCTAGGCCTTGGGATCGGAAGGATCCTGTGGCGCTGGCACGTCGAGGCCGGCTGGGGCGCCGACTATGGCTGCGGCCGGGCCGGCCGGGGCATTCTTCTCCTTCTTCACCCGGCTGCTCAGCCGGCGCGAGACAATCACGGCAATCTTGCTCAAGGTGAAGTTGATGATGATGAAGATGGCTGCCGCCACAATCAGCGCCTGCAGGACGTTGCCGTTAGGCGAGGAGTAGGTGCGGGCGAAGAACAGCAACTCGTTGAAGCTGATGATGTAGCCCAAAGCCGAGTCCTTCAAGATCACAACGAACTGGCCGATCAACGCCGGCAGCATGGCGACCAGCGCCTGCGGGATCTCGATGTGGCGCAGCGACATGCCACGGGTCAGGCCGATCGCTATGCCTGCCTCGCGCTGTCCCTTGGGCAGATTGTGCACGCCGGAACGGACCAGCTCCGCTACGACCGAGCCGTTGTAGAAGATCAGCGCCGCGACCACGGCCCACATCGCCGTATCACCTGACAGCTGCAGGGAACGGGAGAAGAAGACGTTGAAGAACACGATCATCAGCAGCACTGGTACCGCGCGGAAGAATTCGACGATCACGGTGGAGATTCCGTTGATCAGCTTATTCTGCGCCAAGCGGCCGACACCGAAGATCAGGCCGAAGATCACCGAGCCGATGATGCCCAGGACTGCTGCCTTGGTGGTTTTCCACAAGCCCGGAAGCAGGTAGTTCTTCCAGGTGCTGCCTTCGATGAAGTCATCCCATTGCGAAGGCTGCATCTGGTCCTTGGCGGCCAGGCCGAGGACGATCCACGCCACGATGCCCAAGGCAATCAAGGCGCCGACTATGTTTACCGCCAAGATGCGGCGGCGGGCCTTTGGCCCGGGAGTATCAAAAAGAATCGACGCGCTCATCGTGCCACCGCCAGTTTCTTAGAAGCCCAAGTAGTCAGCAGGCCCACCGGAATGACGATGATCACGAAGCCCACCGCGAAGGTCAAGAAGATCGGGATCACGATATCTGCGCGGAACTCAATCATGGTCTTCATGACCGAGGAGGATTCCGTGGCAACCGAACCGACCGCTGCGACGGTGGAGTTCTTGATCAAGGCGATCAAGGTGTTGCCCAAGGGGACAATCGCGCCGCGGAAGGCCTGCGGCAGAATCACCAAGCGCGCTGCGGGCAAGAAGCTCAGGCCGATGGCGCGAGCAGCTTCTGCCTGTCCCAGGGGAACCGTGTTCACGCCAGAGCGGATCGCTTCGCACACGAACGCCGCGTGGTAAACCGCAAGGCCAAGGACGGCGAGGCGGAAGAAGTTTCCCTGGAAATCGCTGCTGAGCACGAATCCGAGCTGGCCGTAGAGGGCCAGCACGCAGAACAGGATGATGATGGTCAGCGGGGTATTGCGAATCAGGTTGACGTAGCTGGTGCCCAGGGCCTGGAAGCTCCCCACGGGGGAGATGCGCAGCAAGGCCAAGATGGTGCCCAGCACGAGGGCGCCAATGGCAGCCCAGAAAGTTAGTTGGATATTGACCCAGAAAGCTCCGGGAATGTCGTACTCAGTGAATATGGATAAGTAATTCTCCACTGCAAGCCTCTGTCTCGATGGCCGGAAAACCGGCCAAGCGGCTATGGGTCCGGTACCTGCATTAGCTGGTACCTGGGAAACGCAGATTGCAGATGGGGGCCAAACACGCTGCGTTTGGCCCCCATCGCATCAGATGCTGCTAGGCGCAGGAATCCGAAAGGGTTGGCGGGTTGGTTTCAGCGTTCGGCTTGTAACCGGTGCCTTCGGTGTTCTTGTCCAGGGCCTTCTGCCACTCGCCGGACTCGATCATCTTGGTGATTGCCGCATTGATGTCGCCGCACTTGTCGGTGCCATCAGGCAGGCCCACGCCGTAGTTCTCTTCGGTGAATGGCGCGCCGACAACCTTGAACTTGCCCTTGTAGGCAGGCTGCGCAGCCAGGCCGGCAAGGATGATGTCATCGGTGGTAACCGCGTCAATGGTGCCGCCACTCATCTGGGTGGTGCACTCTGCATAGCCCGGAAGTTCCTGCAGGTTGGTGTTCTGGGCGTAGTTGTCCTTGACCTTCTGGGCCGAGGTGGAACCGGTGACCGAGCACAGGTTCTTGCCATCGAGGTCTTCTGGGCCGGCGATATCCGAGTCGGATGGAACCAGCAGGTCCTGGCCGGCGACAAAGTATGGACCAGCGAAGTCGACAACCTTGTTGCGCTCATCGGTGATCGAGTAGGTTGCGAAGATCATGTCAACCTGGTTGTTCTGCAGCATGGTCTCGCGGTTGGCCGACGGTGCCGAAATGAATTCGATCTTGTCCTCGGTGTAGCCCAGTTCGCTGGCTACGTACTTGGCGACGTCAACGTCGAAACCGGTGTAGTTATCGCCGTCCTTGAAGCCGAGTCCCGGCTGGTCGTACTTGATGCCGATGCGGATCTTGTCGCCGTCGGCTTCGCTGTCGCCGGAGCCGCCACATGAAGTCAGGGCCAGGGCTGCGACGGCGGCCATTGCGGCTACAGTGCCGAAACGAGTCTTGCGCATTGTTCCTCCTATTGGATGCGTGATGATGAAATTAGTGGTTGGTGATCAACTTGCCAAGGAAATCCTTGGCACGGTCGGATTTGGGATTGGTGAAGAATTCCTCAGGAGTGGCCTGCTCGACGATCTGGCCGTCGGCCATGAAGATCACGCGGTCCGCCGCCTTGCGGGCGAAGCCCATCTCGTGGGTGACCACGAGCATGGTCATGCCTTCCTTGGCAAGACCCACCATGGTGTCCAGGACCTCGTTGATCATTTCCGGGTCCAGGGCACTGGTTGGCTCGTCGAAGAGCATCACCTTCGGCTTCATGGCCAGTGCGCGGGCGATCGCCACACGCTGCTGCTGGCCGCCAGAAAGCTGTGCGGGCAGTTTGCCGGCCTGGTTGGCCACGCCCACACGCTCCAGCAGCTGCATCGCCAATTTCTTGGCCTCCTCCTTCTTCATGCCCTTGACCTTCATCGGACCGAGGGTCACGTTCTCCAAGATCGACTTGTGGGCAAAGAGGTTGAAGGACTGGAAGACCATGCCGACATCGGCCCGGAGATTGGCCAGTGCCTTGCCCTCTTCGGGAAGGGTCTTGCCATCAATCTTGATGGTGCCTTCGTCGATGGTTTCCAGTCGGTTGATGGCGCGGCACAGCGTGGACTTGCCCGAGCCCGACGGGCCGAGGATCACAACGACCTCGCCCTTGGTCACTTCGAGATTGATGCCGTTGAGCACATGCAGCGCACCGTAGTGCTTATTGACCCCAGTCAGCTGGACGATAGGGCCTTCAGAAGAAGCTTGAGCCTGATGATCGCTTTTCATGTTGTAGACATTACTTGATGTGACGGCGACTACGCGACCCGTCGACCATGTCACACCTAGTTGTTATCAAACTGTTCTCCAATCAGCGGTAGGTCACATCCGAAGATGCGCAGGAGTAACCGATAGAGTGAAGTTATGGTTCATCAGCGTAAGAGTGAAGAAAATGCCCGGGTCGGGCAAAAGCGCCACATCGAAGCGAGCTGGCCAGGAAAGCAACCGGAAGATCAGCTTGACCACCATCTTCTGGAAAGCCCGCAGGTCGATGTCACGCATAGCGACGTGTGGCGCGTGTTGCGTATCCAATCGGAATTCGTCTCCGGCTTTGGAAATATGGCCGGCACCGGCCCTGCCATCGCGGTTTTCGGTTCCGCGCGCACGGATCCGGGCAGCCCGTACTATGCGATCGCCCAGCGTGTCGGCAGCCGCTTGGCCGAGGAAGGCATCACTACCATCACCGGTGGCGGCCCCGGCGCCATGGAAGCGGCCAACAAGGGAGCTGCTGACAAGGACGGCGTTTCCGTAGGCCTGGGCATTGAGCTGCCTTTTGAAACCGGGCTGAATGCCTGGGTCAACAAGGGCCTGAACTTCCGCTACTTCTTCGTGCGCAAGACGATGTTCGTGAAGTACTCGCAGGGCTTTATCGTGCTCCCCGGGGGTTTTGGCACTCTGGACGAACTGTTCGAAGCGTTGACCTTGGTCCAGACCAAGAAGATCACCAGCTTCCCGATTGTGCTCGTGGGCACCGAATACTGGGGCGGCTTGGTGGACTGGATGACCAAGACGCTCGTTGCTGAAGGCACCATTTCCCCCGGTGATCTGGACTTGTTCACTATCACCGATGATCCTGATGAAGCGGTGGATCTGGTGCTGCGTGCGCATGAAGAAAACCTGAAGGTCGGCGACCTGGCGAAGGGGCAGTAGGCGATGCCGTTCCTCCTTGTTGCCATCGCAGTATTGCTGGTGGGTGCTGTTGCGCTGCTGCTGTCCAGCCAGCGGAAGAATGTACCGGCAGGTCGCCACTTCGAATCCACTGGGGAGCCCATCACGGGATTGGTCGAGCACCAGGCTTCGTTGCCGCCGGTGCTGCTGGCCAAGAATCCGCGCGCTGAAGATGTGGAGAAAGTTCGCTTCTCCTTGGGCTTGCGCGGTTACCGCTGCGACCAGGTGGATGAGGTGCTCGATGTCCTCGCGGCAGAAATTACCGAGCTTGAGAATACGGTTCGTGACCTTGAGTCACGGCGTGTGATTAGCGACACGGGCGAAAATTAGTAATAATAAAAGATAAGTGTCCCAACTCAGCAGGGAATCCTTGCTGAGGATGGACTAGGCATTCGGTTGTATGCACGGCAAGCGCCAGTGCATGCGTTAGCCACAGACGAAGGGAACAGCTTAATGGCTGCTATGAAGCCACGCACCGGTGATGGACCAATGGAAGTCGCTAAGGAAGGCCGCAGCCTCATCTTGCGCCTGCCAATCGACGGAGGCGGACGACTGGTAGTCGAGTTGAACAACGACGAGGCAACCGAATTGCGTGAGTGCCTGCTCAAGGTAACTGAGTAAGCCTGCCCAAGTTCTAGCTTTGGCCGCACGGGTTGCTGGTGCGGCAATCGAGGACCGACAGAAATGTCGGTCCTTTGTCTTTCCCGAAATCAGCGGCTAGAGGCGGGTCGCGGCCTTGGCAGGAAGGACAGTGGCCACAAACAGGCCCTGCTCGGTAGGGAACAGGTGGGTCTGCAAGCGCGGGTCCTCGCGCAGCATGCGCAGCGCATCTCGGGTCGTGACGGTGGAGGGGCGGCGAACCGCGGGCTTGGCCAGGCGATGCTCGTCATAGGCGTTGTTCACTATGATCACCCCGCCGGTTCCGACCAGCCGCTTGGCCTCGGCCACGTACTCGAGCAGCAGCTCAGCGCCGGCGTCGATGAGTACCAGGTCGTAGGCGTGGTCGGCCAAGCGCGAGAGCACGTTCTCTGCGCGCTCATTGATAATGCGGGCGCGGGCCGTGGGGATGCCTGAATCGCGCAGGCCCTGGCGCATCGCGTTGGCGTGCTCCAGATCCGATTCAATCGCAGTCAACGTCATGGCGTTGCCCATGACCTCGAGCATCGCCAGCGATGCGACACCCACACCGGATCCGATCTCCACGATATTGCGCGGCTGGCGCAGGGTGCAGAGCATCTGCAGCATCGAGCGGCCGGCCTGATCGATGCAGCGCACGCCCAGGTCTTCCGCACGTTCGCGAACCGGGGCGACATGCTCTGGTTCGTTGACGTGGTTCTGGGTATAGGTCCAGCTCGCGAAGAGTTCTGGATTCATCGATGGCATCGGCGGAGGTCCTCAAGGGTTGAATTGGCGGGGCCAGTTCCCATCGTACCTACGTCGTTACCTGAAGTTGTTGAACTTGGAGGTTCTCGCGCAGGGTATTCTTAGCTTCAGCTCAGCTTCCCATTTCATACTTGGAGTGTGAACAATGCACGAAGTGAAACAGTTTCTTCTACGGTGACTGCCGAAACCACGACTCCGACATGGGATCAGATGGTCCAAGAACATGGGCAACGGGTCTTCCGTTTGTCCTACCGTTTGACTGGTAACCGCCAAGATGCCGAGGACCTCTCGCAGGAGGCATTCGTTCGCGCATTCAAAGCCTTGGAAAATTACACCCCCGGAACCATGGGCGGGTGGCTGCACCGCATTACCACCAACCTGTTCCTGGACCAGGCTCGGCGCAAGAGCAAGATCCGCTTCGACCGTTTCGCCGAGGGATCCGAAGACCGGATGCCCGGTACCGCGGTAACCCCGGAACGCTATTTCGAATTCAACAACTTGGATGTCGACGTGCAAGAAGCCTTGCGTGCGTTGTCGCCGGAGTTCCGTGCCGCTATTGTCCTGTGCGATATGGAAGGCTTCTCCTACGAGGAAGTCTCACGCATCCTGGATGTCAAGCTCGGGACCGTGCGTTCTCGCATCCACCGCGGCCGCGCCATGCTTCGTGATGCGCTCGCTCACCGCAATCCAGCCAACCGCCCTGCCAAGACCATGTCGTTGCCGCGCATCCCGCGAGGCTTGCGCGCCGCCAGCTAACCCCGTTCATCGCGTGTTCACCGTTGGCGTGGCGCGGTGACTTCGTTAGTGGCACCGGAACAAGGTAATCTTCTTACGTGGATCTTTTTGGTATTAATGGTGGCGAGTTTATCGTTCTCGCCGTGCTGGCGGTCGTTATTCTGGGCCCCGAAAAGCTTCCCGAGTACGCCAAAAAGCTAGCGAACCTGGTCAAGGAAGTGCGGCGCATGGCCAATGGCGCCAAGGAGCAGCTGCGCGAGGAAGTAGGCGACGAGGTTGCCGACATCGACTGGAAGAAGCTGGACCCGCGCCAGTATGATCCACGCCGAATCATCAAGGAGGCGCTTGTCGATGAATTCGACGACGCCGTGAATGCCGCAAAGGGTTCTCCAGCCAAAACTGTGGCCCCAGCCCCGGTGCGCACCGCGGTCCCTTCGGCTACCACGCAGCAGTTGCAGCTGGGCGCCAATGAACCGGCGCCCTTCGACTCCGAAGCCACCTAGGCCCAGAAGTCCTCAGAAAGACATCGGCAGCGATCGCCCGGCAAGCCCGCGCGGTCGCTGTTCCAACTTCCCGGCCAATTCACGCATCGCTGCCGCGGCCGGTGCCCCCGGGGTGCTGAGCACTACCGGCTGGCCCTGATCCGAACCCACGCGTACGGACTCTTCCAGCGGAATCTGGGCCAGCATCCCAACAGGGTAGCCCAGCTGCTGGCTCAGCGATTCGCTGAGCTTGGCACCGCCACCGGAACCGAAGACCTCCATGCGCGACCCGTCGGGCAGCTGCAGGAAGCTCATGTTCTCAACCACCCCGATCACCTTCTGATGGGTCTGCAAGGCGATGGTGCCGGCGCGTTCGGCAACCTCGGTAGCCGTGGACTGCGGGGTCGTGACCACCAGCAGCTCGCTATTGGGCAGCAGCTGGGACACGGAGATGGCCATGTCCCCGGTGCCTGGCGGCAGGTCCAGGAACAGATAGTCCAGGTCCCCGAAGTAGACATCCGAGAGGAACTGCTCCAGGGCCCGGTGCAGCATCGGGCCGCGCCAGATCACCGGCTGGTTGGAATCCAGGAACATGCCAATGGAAATGACCTTCACGCCGTGCGCCACCGGCGGCAGGATCATGTCATCAACCCGGGTGGGGTTCTGCGAAATACCCATCAGCGAGGGAATGGAGAAACCATGGACATCGGCGTCGATCAGGCCGACCTTCAAGCCCTGGGAGGCTAGCTGGCAGGCCAGATTCGCGGTAATCGACGACTTGCCCACGCCGCCCTTGCCGCTGGCCACAGCGATCACCCGGGTCAGGGAAGCAGGATCGGAGAACGGGGTGCGGCGGCTGGCCAGTGACTCGCGCAGCTCCGCGCGCTGCTGCGGATCCATAACGCCCAGGCTCACCTCAACGCGCTGCACCGCTGCTACGGTCAGCAAGGCCGCGGTGGCCTCTTCCTCGATGGTCGAGCGCATCGGGCAACCGGCGATGGTCAGCAAGATCTTGACCCTGGCGGTGCCATCGGCCAAGACAGCCGATTCCACCATGCCCAATTCGGTGATCGGCCGGCGAAGCTCCGGGTCGTTGACCTTTGCGAGGGCGGCTTGGAGTTCTGGCGTGGTGCTCAATGCTTATTTGCTCTTCCGGTGCTGGCCCTGCTGGGGCTTGACGGTTTCGATCATCCCGGTTTGCGGGTGCGAATTCTTATTGCCGCCCTTTTTCTTCGCGCGCAGGTGCAGCTCTTCGCCATCAGAGGTTTCCAGCAGCTCTTCAAGCACATTGCGCAGTTCGGAACGCACGTAGTCGCGGGTGGCAACATCGCGCAGTGCCAAGCGCAGGGAAGCCAGCTCGCGGGTCAGGTACTCGGTGTCGTACAGATTGCGTTCAGCGCGGGCGCGGTCCTCGGTCAGCGAGACGCGGTCGCGGTCATCCTGGCGGTTCTGCGCCAGCAGGAGCAGCGGAGCCGCGTAGGAGGCCTGCAAGGAGAGCATCAAGGTCAACGCGGTGAAGCCAATGGTGGCATCGTCAAAACGCCAATTGATCGGGGCGACCGAGTTCCAGATCAGCCAGAAGGCGCAGAACACCGTCATGTACAGCAGGAAGGTCGGGGTGCCCATGAAGCGGGCGAACTTCTCCGTGGCCGAACCAAAGAGGTCGGGGTTCGGGGAGAACCGGGGCCAGAAGCGTTGTCGTGCTGCAAGCGGGGTATCCAGGCCGTTACTCTTGCGCTGCTCAGCCATAGCTGGAACTCCTTTGCTGCTGATGGGTGGGTGGGGCGTTGGCTAGTCTTGGGAACGCCAGTCATCCGGGAGGATGTGGTCCAGCACGTCATCCACGGTGATGGCCCCTACAAGCCGGCCTTCCTTGTTGGTCACGCCTACGCTGGTGAGGTTGTAGGTGGCCAAATGGCGAACCACTTCGGTGATGTTGGACAGGTCCGACATCGGCTCCAGCTCCGTATCAAGGATATCGCCCAGCGGCTCCGGGGGAGCGGCACGCAGCAGCGCCTGGATGTGGACTTGGCCCAGGTAGCGTCCCGTGGGCGTCTCCAGCGGCGGGCGCACCACATATACGGTCGAAGCAAGCGCCGGGCTCAATTCCTCCAGGCGCACCGAGGCCAGGGCTTCAGCGACCGTGGATTCAGGGGTGAGAATCACCGGAACCGGGGTCATGATCGACCCGGCGGTACCTTCCGGGTAGGCGAGCAAGCGGCGGACATCCTTGGCCTCTTCCTCGTTCATCAGATCCAGCAGCTGGTGCTTGGTCTCTTCGCTGACTTCGGCCAGAAGGTCGGCCGCGTCATCCGGGTCCATTTCTTCAAGCACGTCCGCGGCACGTTCCAGGCCCAGGGCGGAAAGGATCTCCACCTGCTCGCGGTCCGGAAGTTCCTGGAGCACGTCGGCCAGGCGCTCATCTTGCAGATGGGCCGCGATTTCCAGGCGGCGCTTCTCATTCATTTCATGCAGGGCGTCAGCAAAGTCGGCAGGCTTCATCTCATCGTGGGCGGCCACGAAGGTGTCAGCGGACTGCGGTTCATTCTTCGAACCGTGGCTGACCTCGTCCCAGGAAACCAGCACCTTGTTGCGGCGGCGCGAACGCAGTCCCAGCAAATTGGCCGTTGGTTCTCCACGCTGGACATAGTATTCGTTGATTTCCCAGTCCCCGCGACGGGTCTGCGCCAAACCGATGTCCTCGATGACACCGCGACCGGAACCATCAACGAAGGTGATGGTCCGGTCGAACATTTCGGCGACAACCAGAATTTCCTGGCCGCGCTGCTGGAAACGGCGCATGTTCACCAGGCCGTTGCAGATCACCTGGTTGGCTTCCATGGACTGGATGCGGGTCATCGGAACGAACACCCGCCGTTTGCCGGGGACCTCGACGACCAAGCCCACGCAGGCGGCGGGTTTCTTGGGGCCGCGGGAGACCACCACGACATCGCGCAAGCGGCCTAAGCGGTCGCCCAAGGGGTCAAAGACATCAAGCCCGAGCAGCCGGGCGACGAAGATTTTAGACACTTGTGCGCTCACCCTCCTAGACTATCGCGTTTCAGCCCCGTTCCCGGTGTGCAAAGCCACAGGGCCAGTGCTGTTTCTTTCACCCTCAGCGATAGTTGCTTCACAACTAGGCAGGCTCACAGTAAACCTGTGCACAATATAGATATGACCTCGCCTCATGGAGTAAATTCGATTAGCACCAGCGGCCTGCCGCGCGGAGAACTGCTTGGACGTTACACCAGCTATCTCGACGCGCAGAAGCTCGTGGATTACCTGGCCGATAATGATTTCCCGGTCGCCGCGGTAAGCATCGTCGGCAATGACGTACGCACCGTGGAGCGAGTCACCGCGAAACTTTCCTACCCGCGCGTGGCGCTCGCTGGCGCCGCCCAGGGCGGCATGATGGGCCTGTTTGTCGGCCTGCTCCTGACCCTCTTCGGCGGTGGCGGCAACGGGCTGTACCAGATTCTCTCCGCCATCGGCCTGGGCATGGCTATTTGGATGATCGCTGGCGTGATCAGCTATTCGACCCGTCGCGGCAAGCGCGATTTCGCGTCCTCCAGCCAGTTCGTTGCCACCAGCTTTGACGTGGTGGTGGATTTCGAGCATGCGCAGTCGGCCCGCACGCTGGCCTCCAAGCTGCCCATGCGTCCGCAGCAGGCACCCGCGCAACCAGTTGCCCAGGCCGCCCCGCAGCAGCAGCCTGCCGCAGCTGCCGCACCGTCGGCCCAGGCAGCCGCTGCAGTACCGGCCACGCCTGCGCAGCCGGTTGCCGAGGAAGAGCGCAGCTCGCAGTTCCCCGACCTGCCAGACGGGCGTCCCCGCTATGGCGTGCGCGTCAACGAGGGCAAGCCAGCTGCGCCAGTCGAGCAGCCAGCCAATGACGAAGCGCAGGCACCGGCCGCCGAGGCCAAGGACACGCAGGACCTGTCGCAGGTAGAGCCGCGAGTGGATACCTCGCAGCAGCCTCAGGCCCCGGTCCAGGAACCAGCGCCTCGCAAGGATCCTGAAGCATAGGGACCAGCTAGGCCAAAGAAAGGCATGGGCGCAGTTACCTCGGTAACTGCGCCCATGCCTTTCGCTGGTTAACGCTGCGGGATGTCTTAGCCGCGCAACTTAGCCATCCACGCTTCAACTTCCTCAGGCTTGCGTGGCAGGGCAACGCTCAAGTTCTCGGCGCCATCGGCGGTGACCAGGATGTCATCCTCGATGCGCACGCCCAGGCCGCGGTACTCCTCGGGGATCGCCAGATCCTCGTCCTTGAAGTAGAGGCCCGGCTCGATAGTGAAGACCATGCCCTCCTCCAGCTCGGCATCCAGGTACAGCTCGGCGCGTGCCTGGGCGCAGTCGTGCACGTCCAGACCCAGGTGGTGGCTGGTGCCATGCGGCATCCAGCGGCGGTGATGCTGCCCCTCTGGATCCATGGCTTCTTCCACAGATACCGGCAAGATGCCCCACTCGGAGAGCCGCTCAGCCAAGACGCGGGTAGCCACCAGATGCAGGTCGCGGAACTTCAGGCCCGGCTTAGCCGCAGCGAAGGCGGCATCGGCGGCATCCAGCACGGCCTGGTAGACCTTGCGCTGCACTTCGGTGTACTTTCCGGACACCGGCAGCGAGCGGGTGATGTCTGCGGTGTACAGGGATTCGGCCTCGACACCTGCATCCAGCAGCAGCACCTCGCCCTGCTTGACGGTTCCGGTGTTGCGGATCCAGTGCAAGATGGTGGCGTTGTTGCCCGAGGCGGCGATGGTGTCGTAGCCCAGCTCGTTGCCCTCAAGCCGGGCGCGGGCGAAGAACGCGCCTTCGACAACGCGTTCGCCGCGTTCGTGCGCGACGGCCTTGTCCAGGTTGCGCACCACGTCTTCGAAGCCGTTGATGGTCGCGGCAACCGACTTGCGCAGTTCGGCGATTTCGTACGCGTCCTTGACCAGGCGGAGCTCGGAAACGAACTCGGACAGCTCGGTATCCAGGGCATCGCTGGCTTCCAGGTCCTGGCCGGTGTTGATGCGCGAGGTATCCACCAGCGCCTCGATGTTCAGGTCCACCTCGCGCACCAGGCGGATGCGGATGCCGCCCAGGGCCTGCGGGCCGGAATTCTTGGTGATCGCGATTTCCAGCTGTTCCAGCGAATCGGTGGGCATCCCGGTGCGCGCCGACAGCGAGGACAGGGTTGGGCGCGGGCCCACCCAGAATTCGCCGGAACGCGAGTCCAGGTAGAAATCGGTGGTGTCGCGGCCGGCCATCGGCGCGAAATACAGGGTGGAAACGTGGTTGGAGCCGTGCTCGCCCACGCCGTCATCGGTCGGTTCCATGACCAGTACGGCATCGGGCTCGTGGTCGACGCCCAGGCCGGTCAGGTGGGCGAACGCAGAATGCGGGCGGAAACGGTAGTCCGTGTCGTTGGAGCGGACCTTGAGCGGGCCTGCCGGAATGACGATGCGCTCACCGGGGAAATTCTCCGAGAGCTTGGCACGGCGAGCGGCTGCGTAGCTGGCCGCGGCATCTTGTTCTGGCAGATCAGAAGTGTCTTGCGCCCACGAGGAGGCCATGAAGTCCTGGAATGCCTTGGACGTTGGACGCTGGGAACGGTTGTTCACGCGGTCTTCCAACGGCTGATCAGTGCTTGGTGCAGATGAATCTTGATTGGTCATGTTCCAAGTGTGTCACCATCAGCTGTATCCCAGCAAAGAATCAGCGCAGGGGATAACCTAGGCATATGCGAATCGACCTGCACACCCACTCCAATGTGTCCGACGGAACTGAAACTCCGGCCGAGCTCATGCGCGCAGCTTCGGTTGCGGGCCTGGATGTCGTGGCGTTGACAGATCATGACCAGACCACAGGTTGGGCCGAAGCCGCGGCGCAAGCCGGGAAACTGGGACTGGGATTCATTCCGGGCATGGAAATCACCTGCCAGGATACCCACGGCATCAGCGTGCATCTGCTCAGCTACCTGCATGACCCCACCTACCAGCCGCTGCTCGATGAGCTGGATATTGCGCTGAACTCGCGGATCGTTCGTGCCCGCCGCATTGTCGACCTGCTGGCCGAGGACTATCCGATCAGCTGGGACCTGGTGGGGGAGCATTGCCTGCCGGGTTCAACCGTGGGCCGCCCGCATATTGCCGATGCGCTGGTGACCGCGGGGGTGGTGGACAACCGCAATGAAGCGTTCGCCAACATCCTCTCCTCGCGTTCGCGCTACTACGTTTCGCATCCAGCGGTGAATCCTGCCACCGCGGTGCAATTGGTGCGGGAAGCCGGCGGCGTTCCGGTGTTCGCGCATCCCAAGGCCTCTGCGCGCGGACGGGTAGTTCCCGATTCCACCTTCTACGAGATGATCGATGCCGGGCTAGCGGGGGTCGAAGTGCACCACCGGGACAATACCGCCGAGGGAAAGGCCTGGTTGCTCCAGCTGGCCGCCGATCGCGATCTGATTGTCACCGGATCTTCCGACTACCACGGCACCGGAAAGCTGAACCGGCTCGGCGAGAATCTCACCGAGCCGGAAATGCTGCATAGGATTATTGCCCAGGGGACCGGAACTCAGGCCTCGATATAGCTGGTGCTTCCAGGCAAACGAGCCTTCATCACCTCGATGGCCTCGGGGTTCTGGTCAATCAGCACATACTGGCGTCCCAGCTTCGCGGACACCGCACCGGTAGTGCCTGAGCCGGCAAAGAAGTCCAGCACCCAATCGCCCGGGCGCGACGACGCGGCCACAATCCGGCGCAGCACGCCTTCGGGCTTCTGCGTCGGGTAGCCGGTCTTTTCCTTGCCAGTAGGCGAGACGATGGTGTGCCACCAGACATCGGTCGGCAACTTGCCCAGGGCGCGCTTCTCCGGGGTGACCAGGCCGGGAGCCATGTACGGCTCGCGGTCCACCTCGGCCGAATCGAAGTGGTACTTCTTCGGATCCTTCACGTAGACCAGGATGGTGTCGTGCTTGGCCGGCCAGCGGCTCTTGGCGCGGGCACCATAGTCGTAGGCCCAGATCAGTTCGTTCAGGAAGCAGTCCCGGCCGAAAATCCCATCGAGCAGCACCTTCACGTAGTGCACCTCGCGATAATCGAGGTGCACATAGAGCGTGCCGTCCTCGGCCAGCAGGCGGTGGGCCTCGCGTAGCCGCGGCTCGATGAAGCTGAGGTAGTCGTCGAAGGTATCGTGATACGAACGGGCGATCCCCAGCTCGGTGTTGTACTCGCGTCCCTTGAATCCGGTGCGGTCGCCTTCGCCTTCGGCAGCGCGGACCATGGTGCGCTGGGCACGGGTCTGCTTGCGCCCGGTGTTGAACGGCGGGTCCACATAGATCAAGGTGAAGCTTTGATCGGGCAGGGTGCCAAGGATGGAGAGGTTATCACCGTGATACACGGTATTACCCGAGGCTGGAACGACGGACGCCGGGGCATCCTGCGTTCCAGCGTCGGGCAAAGCTGGTTCTTCGGGTAGAGCGAGCACCGCTGGTGTGGGTTCCTTTCGGAAAAGTTGGCTGACCGGTTGGACTGGGGATTAGTCCTGGCCGCCTGCTTCGGTGCTGCGGGTGCGGCGGCGCGGACGGCGTCGGCGGGCAGCGGATGCGCCCTCGGTCGCCGCCTGTTCCCCGCCGGAAGCATGGGTTTCGCGGTGGCGCTCGTTTTCGCGTGCCGGACGGTCCTGCTTGCCCTTGGAGTGGCCGTGGCGTGAGCCCTCCTGCTCGGCGCCGGAGTCCTGCGCACCGCGCTGCTGGGTCTGCTCGCCGTTCACGGTGCGGGTGCGGGTACGCGAATTGCTGCGGCGGCGCGGGGTGCGCGCCGAATCCTCGCGGCGTGGCGAGCCATCGCCCTCAGCTGCCGCGGTCTTCTTGGCACGCTGCAAGCGGCCCTTGGTGCCCTTGGGGATTCCCAAGTCGGCGAAGAAATGCGGCGAGGACGAGTAGGTCTCTACCGGCTCGGGAACGTTCAGGCCCAGCGCCTTGTTGATCAGCGACCAGCGGGGCACCGAATCCCAGTCCACGAAGGTGACCGCAATACCGGTGTTGCCGGCACGGCCGGTACGGCCTACGCGGTGCAGATAGGTGTTCTCATCATCCGGGCACTGCAGGTTGACCACGTGGGTGACGTCATCCACGTCGATGCCGCGGGCCGCGACATCGGTAGCTACCAGGATGTCGACCTTGCCGGCGCGGAAGGCCTTCAAGGCCTGCTCGCGGGCGCCCTGGCCCAGATCGCCGTGCAGCGAACCGGCGTTGAAGCCGCGGTCCACCAGCTCATCGGACAGCTTGGCAGCCGAGCGCTTGGTCTGGGTGAAGATGATGGTCTTGCCGCGGCCTTCTGCCTGCAGCAGGCGGGCCACCATCTCGTCCTTGTCCATGTTGTGCGCGCGGTAGACCAGCTGGCGGATGTTGCGCTTGGTCAGCGAGTCATCATCGCCGGGATCCTGGGCGCGGATGTGGGTGGGACGGGTCATGTAGCGGCGGGCCATGGTGATCACGGCGCCGGGCATGGTGGCCGAGAACAGCATCGCCTGGCGTACCGGCGGCAACGCGGCCAGAATGCGCTCGACATCGGGCAGGAAGCCCAGGTCCAGCATCTCGTCGGCCTCGTCCAGTACCACGGTGCGAACCTGCTTGAGGTTCAGCACGCGCTGGCGGTTCAGGTCGATCAAGCGGCCCGGGGTGCCGACAATCACGTCGGTGCCGGCCTTCAGGGCGTTGATCTGCTCTTCGTAGGGGCGGCCACCGTAGATCGTGGTGATCGAGATGTTCGAGTGCTTCGACGCCTGGGCCAGGTCGGCGCCGACCTGGATGGCCAGCTCGCGGGTCGGAGCGACGATCAGTGCCTGCGGGGCACCGGGGAATTCAAGATCCCCGTAGCCCTTGTCGCCCTCGCGGATCACGCGCTGCAGGGCAGGGATGCCGAAGCCCAGGGTCTTGCCGGTGCCGGTCTTGGCCTGGCCGATGATGTCGTTGCCGCCCAGGGCAACTGGCAGGGTCAGGGCCTGGATGGGGAACGGGTACTCGATCCCGGCTTCCGAAAGCGAAGCAACGATGTCTTCGCGAACCTTCAAATCGGCAAAGCTCTGCTTGACCGGCTCTGCGATGCTTGGCTCATTGTCTTGTGGTTCGGCCACTGGGGCCGAAAGCGTCGTGTCAGTCACGATGTCTTTGTTCTCGTTTCATGTGGGCACGGTACCTGCTCCATTCCGGCTTGCAACAAGCCAGGAGCATGCGGATACCGCACGAATCCAGCGGAGCCGATCGCTACTTTCACGTTAGGTGGCTTGGTCAAGCACCTGCGGGATGGCGGCCGCTGGGAAGTCGCCATAAAACTGTTTCATCTATCAGCCCATTGCGATCGGGCATCCTATTTACTAATAGGCCAAGCATAGCCGGTTTTGCCCGGAAACCCGGGTTTAGGAGTCTCAGGCCACGATTTCGAAGCTGATCTTGCGGGCCGCGGGATCAGCTTGGACCAGCTTTACGCGCACCAGGGTGCCCGGCTGGGCGGAACCGGAAAACTCTCCGGTGACCGGTTCATCGGCCAGCTGCAGCACTCCGGGACGAATCTTTCCATCTTCCTTATGCTCGGCTGACTTCAGCACGATGGCTTGGAATTCTTCCCCGACACGTGTTTTGAGCACATAGGCTTCGAGCAGGTCGACGGCCGCATTGTTCACCCGGTTGGCGGCAATGCTGCTGGTACGCATCAGCCCGGGCAGCTCTTCCAGGGCCGAGGCGAGCTGCTCGGGGATCGGCTGGCCGGTGGAAAGCAGGTGGCAGGTGAGCAGCACGAAGCGGTCCACGAGCCGGCGCAGCGGCGCGGTGGTGTGCGCGTAGGGTGCTGCCAGTGCCGCTTGGATCAGTTCCTCTTCAGGCTGCCCGGCGATGACCCGGTAGTCCGCACCGCGGAACAGGGCGGCGGCACGATGCATGATGACCAGTTGCTTCGGGTCGCTGACATCCAATGCATGCAGGTACTGCCCATAGCTTTGCGTTGCGTCCCACGGCGTGCCCAGCAACTGGGTCTGGGTGCGGAATTCCTGCTGGTCCGCTTCATCCGGTGCGGGCATGGTGCGCAGGATGCCCACACCGGCCTCGAGCATGATGCGGGCCGCGGCTATGCCGGTGAGCAGGGAAATCTGCGCGTTGTGCCCTTCCAGGGGCAGCGGGGTGCGGCTGGCCAGCTTGTAGCCGTCGCCTGCTTCTTCAATTTCCTGGTCCGGCAGGTTCAATGAGGCGCCGCCGCGCAGTTGCTCTTGCCGCAGGCGCGCAGCACCGATTTCGGCGAGCAATTCCAGCTGCTCATCGGGTTCCCCCGAATCCAGCCGGGCCTGGGCGGAGGCGTAGTCGAGCTGGGCGCGGGAACGGATGCGCGCGCGGTTCAGCTGGACCTCGCCCAGGGCGCCATCGGCATCCAGGGAAATTTTCCAGTGGAAGGCCGGCCGGTCCTGGTCTGGCAGCAGCGAGCCCTGGTCTTCTGAAATCAGGGGCGGGTGCAAGGTGATCTTGCGGTGCGGCAGGTAATAGGTCTGACCGCGTTGGCGGGCCACCTGGTCCAGCTGGCTGCCCAAGGTGACGAACGCTGGGACGTCCGCGATCGCATAGTGCACGGTATAGCCCTGGCCGTTTCGTTCAAGGAACATCGCCTGGTCGAGATCGGTGGCGCCGAGCGGGTCAATGGTGAAGAACGGGATGCCGGTGGCGTCTTCCTCCGGGTGCTGGACCTGGGCTACCGCCAGTTCCGCGGCTTTCAGGGTTTGCTCGTCGAAGGGTGCCGGTACCTCGAACTCTGCTTCAAGGCCAAGCAGTAGCTGGGCCAGCGAGTTGGCGGGAACCGGGCGGGGGCTGCGGATTCTTCGTTCAGTCACCCTTTAGCAATACCATGAATCGGTGAGTCAAATCACCATTTGGGCGAAGGAATAGCCGGTTTCGCTTCTAAGCGAAACCGGCCACTAGCTGCCGAGGCGATGCCTCGGCGCGCAACAAGCTCTACTGTGCGAAGCCGACGCGACGGACTTCTTCCGGGCCAACCTCAACGTAAGCGATGCCAGCAGCAGGCACCAGGACCTCGCGGCCCTTTGGATCCTTCAGTGCCAGAACGGTGCCGTCGGCGATCGCCTTCGAGACCAGCTCATTGACTTCGGCGTTGCTGAGCTCGGATTCAAGTACAACTTCGCGGGCTACATTCTGAATGCCAATGCGGATTTCCATGATTGTCGCAGATCCTCTCGAACGAAATAGGTGTCCCGTATGGGGCCTCTGAACACTAATTTATCTAGTTTTCTTTCGGGAACTGCGAAATTCCGCGCCAAGCTAAACGGGAGATGAGATCCACGGCGGCATTCTGGTCCACCGAGGAGCTGCTGGTGGCCCAGTAACGCGCCGAAACCTGGGAGAGGCCTGCCAGGGCACGGCCTGCCAGCAGGCCTTCCTCCTCGCTCATGTCGGTATCTTCAACCACGACGCGGGCGATGGAGGAAGCCAGTGAACTGTTGAACTGCTCGATGCGATGGGCGATCAGCGGGTCCGAGAGCACATCGGATTCAAAGATCAGGCGGTACGCCTGGGATTCGCCCTTGATGTAGCTGTAGTACGTGTTGATGGTGGCGAAGACGCGCTCGCGATTGTCGCTGGTGGAGCGGATCGCTTCATCCAGCTGCCGGCTGAAGTCGGCCAGGTGCGAATCCAGCAAGGCGAGGTAGAGTTCGCGTTTGCCGGGGAAATGCTGGTAGAGCACCGGCTTGGAAACCAGGGCGACTTCAGCGATTTCGTCCATGGACGCACCATGGTACCCATGGGCCACGAAAACCTGGTGCGCTGCCTGCAGCAGCTGGCGACGACGCGCTTCACGGGGCATCCGTTGCGGGCGGGTGCCTTTGATATTTTCGAGTTCCGTCATGTCGAATGGGGCCTTTCCAGCTGCAGAGTGATCAGCTCCCAAGTCATCAAAGGAATTCTCGGGTGGGTAATCTACTTGGAAGTAGTATTCCATGCTTCTGTGCGGAAAGTGGAAATATGCTGGGGGAAATCAGGTTTTCTACGCTGATTTGGCTTCCGGGGCGGCTGGACAGTTGCCCGGGGCCTGCGTAGTCTCCGATTTCCCGGGCTCCGGCTGCGAGAGCTCCAAGCCGTAGAGGGTTTCCAGGGCCGAGACGTATTCGCCGGTGCGGCCTTCGCCTGCCAGTTCGCGGGCACGCACGGTAGGCACATGCAAAAGCTGGCGCACCATGCGGCGCATGGCCAGCTCGACTTCCTCGGCCGCGGCGCTGCAGCCGTGCTGGGCACGGACCTTGGCGATCTCGGCATCCAGAACGGCTTTGGTGTGCTGGCGCAGCGCGACAATCGCGAAGTCGGCCTCGCGTTCACGCTGAGCGGCGGCAAATTCTGCGGTGGCGTTCTTGACGATGCGGCTAGCCGCGTGAACGGCCATGGCCTGCTCGGTCGGGGCGGCCATGCGCACCGATTCCAAGGTAATCAGTTCAACATCGGGCAGTTCGACCATGGTCGGATCGAAGTCGTGGGTGAGCGCCATGTCGATGGCGATCAGCGGGTGCTTCTTCACGCGCAGCGCTTCAAGCTCTGCACGGGCCAACTGGTGACCGCCGCCGGAGCAGCCAACGATGATGTCAGCTTCGCGCAGGGCCTGCGGCAGCAATTCGTCGCTGAGCGGGAAGCCGCCGCGCTTCGCGGTGAAATCTGCGGCGCGCCCGGAATGCGAGTAAACCGAAATGCGCTGGACGCCGCGTTCCTTGAGCAATGCCATGGTGGCGCCAGCGTAGGAACCGGTGCCAAAGAGCACAACATCCTGCTCGGACCAGTCGCGGCCTTCAGTGGCCAGTTCTTCGGCCAGATCGAGGGCCACCGAAACCACGGACTTGCCCTGGGTTCCAAGGTCGGTATTCGAACCGACATCCTTGGCCGCGCGGGTGGCGTTCTGGAACAGGCGGGTGAGGTTGCTGGTTGTGGTCTTCTCTTGCTGCGCCTGGGTCAGTGCTCGACGCACCTGGCCAGCGATTTCGCGTTCGCCGACAACGGCCGAGTCCAGTCCGGCGCCTACGGAGAAGAGGTGCTCAACTACCGGGTCGCCTTCCAGCGTGGTGAGGCGGCGGGCCAGGAATTCGGGGGAGAGGTCGGTGCTTGCTGCCAGCTCGTTGACCAGATGTTCTGCTGCGTCCTCCACGTGGTCCACGTCTGCGTAGACTTCGAAGCGGTTGCAGGTGGCCAGCACGACGGCGCCATTGATAGCCGCCGAACCGTTAACGGAGGCAGCTGCCAGCCCGTCGGCCGAAGCACTGATTTGTGCGACGGTCTCCAGATCGAGCTGGGAATGCGATGCGACAAGAGATAAGAAAACCACAGTGACCCCAGAATAGGCCGGAAAATACCGGCAGACAACGCAGGTGTGCCTAAATCCGCATGGTTCCAAGGGGTTAGTTTGCTCACCTTCCCCTGCGGGCGAACGCAGTAAATGGGCTTTTAATCTCAAGAGTTGGCAGAATTGGGGCATGACCCTGTCGCAGAACCATCCGTTGATTGATGGACGTACCCAAGATTCCGCTTTGATCCACGCTTTGACCGGCAAGAAGCCGTCGCATCACCCGGTGTGGTTCATGCGCCAGGCTGGCCGTTCGCTGCCTGAATACCTGAAGCTGCGTGAAGGGGTGAGCATGCTCGACTCCTGCCTTGACCCTGCCATGGCCAGCGAGATCACCTTGCAGCCGGTGCGCCGCCACAAGGTGGACGCCGGCATCTTCTTCTCGGACATCGTCATCCCGCTGCGCCTTGCAGGCATTGGCGTGGACATCGTGCCAGGCGTTGGCCCGGTGCTGGACACCCCGATTCGCACCAAGGAGCAGGTAGCTGCCCTTCCGGAGCTGACGGACGAGTCGCTGGAACCCATCCGCGAAGCCGTGCGCTTGACCGTGGCCGAACTGGGCAAGACCCCGCTGATCGGTTTCGCCGGTGCGCCATTCACCGTCGCCGCCTACATGGTCGAGGGCAAGCCAAGCCGAGACCACCTGGGTCCGCGCACCATGATGCACACCGACCCGGATGTCTGGGACGGACTGATGACCTGGGCTGCCGACGCCTCGGGCAAGTTCCTGCGGGCGCAGGTTGAAGCCGGCGCCTCGGCCGCGCAGCTCTTCGACTCCTGGGCTGGTTCGCTCTCGCTTCCGGACTACCAGAAGCACGTCGCCCCGTACTCGGTGAAGTCCCTGGACTACGTCCGCGACCTGGGCGTGCCGCTGATCCACTTCGGCACCGGCACCGGCGAACTGCTCACCGCCATGCGCGATGCTGGCGTGGATACCGTGGGCGTGGATTACCGCATCCCGCTGGAAACCGCGATTGAACGCTTGGGCCAGGACGTTTCGGTCCAGGGCAACATCGACCCGGCGTTGCTCGATGCCCCGTGGGAAGTTCTCGAGGCGCACGTGCGCGAAGTGGTTGCAGCAGGCAAGAAGGCCCGCGGACATGTGGTGAACCTGGGCCATGGCGTTCCGCCAACCACCGACCCAACCGTGTTGACCCGTGTGGTGGAGCTCATTCACTCGCTGTAATTCAACAGGTCTAAGCTAGGTTTAACGCTGTGTTCCAACTGGCCGTCGAGGCCATGGGCAGGGAACAGGGCATCGGCATATTGTGAAGGTAGAAGGTGCTAGGCACGTGAGCAAGGAACAGCGCAATCTGCGCGCAGGGGATTCAGCTGAAGCCACCGGCGCGTCCAAACCGCGACGCGATATTGCCAACGATGCCGCAGCGCATGCCTTGCGCCTGCTGGAAAAGGTGCGCAGCGCCAGCGAAGCACGCCTAGCGAAGAGCGAATCGGCCGATCAGGCCCAGAAGCCATTGGCCCCGCATGCGGTGGTGATCGGTGGCGGCATCGCAGGCCTGGTCGCTGCCCGTGAACTTCGCCAGACCGGACACGAAGTGACCGTGCTGGAAGCAACCTCGAACTTCGGTGGCTGCGTGCGCACCACCGAAGTTGCCGGCATGGAAATTGATGCTGGCGCGGAATCCTTCGCCCTGCGTGGCGGCATTGTTTCCTCCTACCTCGACGAGCTGGAGCTGGGCGGGCAGATCGCCAGGACCTCCGGAGAGCGGGCCTGGCTCATCCAGGGGGAAGAGCAGGAAATTCATGCTCACCAGATGCCTGCCACCGCAATGCTGGGCATCCCGGGCAATGTGCGCACCGACGAGGTGCGCGGCATCATTGGCCGACCGGCCACCGTGCGTGCCGCAGCGGATCTGATCACGCCAATGAACAAGAAGTGGGCCACGGAGAACCTGACCATCGCTGAAGTGGTCCGTTCCCGCATGGGACAGGCGGTACTGGACCAGCTGGTGGCCCCGGTCATCAACGGCGTCTATTCCACCGACCCTGCCAAGATTTCCATTGACGCCGCCGCGCCTGGCCTGCGCCAAGCCATGCAGGAGACCGGTTCGCTGGCCCGCGCCGTCACCCGGCTGCAGGCTTCGGCTCCGGCTGGTTCCCGTGTGGCTGGCCTCAACGGCGGCATGTACACCATGGTCGAAGCCCTGGTTTCCCAGCTGGAGCAGGCTGGCGTTGCGCTGGTGCGCAATTCGCCGGTGACCTCCTTGCGCCACGATGCGCAGTCGCCAACTCCGTATGCAGTCACGACCCTGGGCCATGAACTGCTCGCTGACCGGGTAGTTCTCGCGACGCCGGCCGAGCCGGCACTGGACCTGCTGAACCCCCTGCTGGCACCAGAAGAGCGGATCGCCGGCGAAAGCGGTGCCAATGCCATTGCCTTGGCGATCCTGGTGGTCGATAAGCCGGAACTCGATGATGCCCCGCGCGGATCGGGTGTGCTGGTCTCCAGGAACGCCCCGCTGACGGCCAAGGCGCTGACCCATTCCACGGCCAAGTGGCCCTGGCTCGCCGCAGAGGCCGGCCCTGGCACCCACGTACTGCGCCTGTCCTTTGGACGAATCGGCGAACATGAGCAACTTGTCGAATCCGGAGATGATTCAGCTCTCATCGACCAGGCAATCAAAGATGCTTCAAAGATTCTCGGTGTTCAATTGCATCTTGATGATGTCTTGGGAAGCACCGTTTCACGCTTCAGCGACATGGTTCCGCTGCAGGGCCAGGCCGCTACCGCGCGCCGCGCGCAACTGCAGCGCAGCCTGTCGGGCTTCGAAGGGCTCGATGTGGTTGGCGCATGGATTGCCGGCACCGGACTGGCGCGAGTTATCGCCCAAGCCCGCAGTGCCGTCGCGATCAGCGCCCGCTAGCCGTACCCGGGCCAACTATCCTGGACTTTTGTCCGAAACCAGATCAAGGAGAATATCAAGTGAGCAACGCACCGGAGCATAATTCCCCAGTAATTCGTGAACGCGAAAATGCAGGAGAAAACCCGACGTTCTTCTACACTCTCTGGACCATTTTCAAGCGTTCGGAAATTGTCGAGCGTTCCGAGGCTGCTGCCGCTGAATTCGATGCGCTGGTCGCCGAGCTGGCCGCCGAAGGCGCCACCGTGCGCGGCATCTACGACGTTTCGGCCATGCGCGAGGACGCTGACGTGATGTTCTGGGTGCACGGGCCGTCGGCCCAGCTGCTGCAGGCATCGATGCGCAAGATCCGCCGTTCGGCCCTGCTGGCCGGCACCGAAATCGTCTACTCCACCATGGCCGTGCACCGTGAAGCCGAATTCGCCAAGGACCACTCGCCAGCGTTCGCGCGCGGCCTGGATCCGAAGGAATGGATGACCGTTTACCCATTCGTCCGCTCCACCGAGTGGTACACCCTGGATCCAGCAGCCCGCGGCAAGATGCTGCGCGACCACGGCATCCTGGGCCGCGAATTCCCGAACGTGCTGGCCAACACCGTAGCGGCCTTCTCCTTCGGCGACTACGAATGGCAGATCTGCCTCGAAGCCGATGACATGATCGATCTCGTCGACATGATGCGCCACCTGCGCTACACCGAAGCCCGCCACCATGTGCGTGAGGAGACTCCGTTCTACACCGGCCGCCGCATCTCGGCAGCTGAGGCGCTAGAGGTACTGAAGTGAGCCAGGCCTTTGACCCCCGCGAGGGATATGACCGCAACGGCCAGATGATTCCCAAGTCCTACGATGCCATCTTGCTGGCATCCTTCGGCGGACCGGAAGGGCAGGATGATGTCATCCCGTTCCTGCGCAAGGTCACCGAGGGCCGCGGCATCCCGGACGAGCGCCTGGAAGAAGTTGCGGTGCACTACCGCAAGAACGGCGGCGTCTCGCCAATCAACGCGCAGAACCGTGCTTTGAAGGCCGCGCTGGAGGCCGAGCTGGCTACCCGCGGCATCGACCTGCCCATTTACTGGGGCAACCGCAACTGGCACCCGTTTATCGACGACACCCTCAAGCAGCTGGCCGCCGACGGCCACCGCAAGGTGCTGCTCATGGGCACCGGCGCCTACTCCGGTTACTCGGCCTGCCGCCAGTACCGCGAGGATGCGGGCATGGGCCTTGTCAACACCGGGCTGGACGGTGTGGTGGAAGTGGACAAGCTGCGCCAGTTCTTCGACACTCCTGCCTTCGTGACGCCCTTTGCGCAGTCCTTGCGTTCCTCGCTGGCCAATGTGCGTGCGCAGCTGGCCGAAGCAGGCAAGGAAGACGGGGCGATCAAGATCGTCTTCGTCACCCACTCCATTCCGATGGCCGACGCCGAGGCCGCAGGACCCGAAGGTATCCGGGCCGCAGGCTACGGGAATCTCTACACCAGCCAGCACCAGGCGGTGGCCAACTACATCCTGTCCCAGGTAGAGGAGGCCAAGGGCCTGGAGCACAGCCTGGTCTACCAGTCCCGCTCCGGGGCGCCGCATGTGCCGTGGCTGGAACCGGATATCAACGACGCGCTGGAAGAAGATGCCGCAGCCGGTGTCGCCGGCGTCGTGGTCGTGCCCATCGGCTTCATTTCGGACCACATGGAAGTCATGTGGGATCTGGATACCGAAGCCAAGGACAGCTGCGCCCAACTGGGCCTGGCCTTTGACCGCGTCGCCACCCCTGGCACCCACCAGGCGTTCATCTCCGGCCTGGTCGACTTGGTCGAAGAACGCCTGGCCGGTCCCGATGGCAAAGCCCTGCGCGCCGGCCGCACCTCGGTTCTCGAAGGCGGCCCATGGTTTGATGTCTGCCGTCCGGGCTGCTGCGAGAAGCGCGCCCTGGACGGAACCTTGCGTCCGACCATCGGCGCAGTCGATTCAGAAGTTGGTGTACCCCAGCCATGACCGAAGCATTTCGCGTAGGAACGCGCGGCAGCGCGCTGGCGACCACCCAGACCGGATGGGCCGCGCAGAAGCTGGTCGGGATTTCCGGGTTGGCCGTGCAGACCGTGCTGGTCAAGACCGAAGGCGATGTGGTGACCGGCTCGCTGGCCACCCTCGGTGGCACCGGCGTCTTCGCCGCCGCGCTGCGCCAGCACCTGCTCGATTCCGGCTGCGACCTGGCCGTGCACTCGCTCAAGGACCTGCCCACCGCGCAGCCCGAGGGCCTGGTCCTGGCCTCGATCCCGCCGCGCGAGGATGTCCGCGATGCCCTGTGCTCGCGCGACTCGCTGGGCTTGGACCAGCTGCCCCAGGGTGCGAAGATCGGTACCGGTTCGCCGCGCCGTGCAGCCCAGCTGCTGGCCTACCGCAGCGACTTCGAGATTGTCGATATCCGCGGCAACGTCCCCACCCGCTTAGGCCGGGTCAAGGGTGTCGGGAAGACGCTGGATGACGGCAGCGTGGGCCGTGGCACCCAGGGCGACCTGGACGCGGTGATCCTGGCAGCTGCCGGGATGCGCCGCCTGGGCCTGGACAAGCACATCACCGAGTACCTGGATCCTTCCATCATGCTGCCCGCCCCGGGCCAGGGCGCCTTGGCGCTGGAAACCCGTACTGCGGGCACCGGCCACGGCGCATTGGATGCGGCTCTGGCGCAGTTCGATGATGCCGCCACCCGCATGCAGGTGGAGGCCGAACGTGCGCTGCTCTCCGAATTGGAAGCCGGCTGTGCTGCCCCGATTGGCGCCTTGGCCCATATCGAGGGCGATGAACTGGTCCTCGAAGCGGTCGCCTGCAACCCCGATGGCTCGCAGACCATGCGCCGCAGTGCGCGGATCTCCTGCAGCACGGCGGATGCAGCACAGCAGCTGGGCCGTTCGCTGGCGCAGTCGATGATCGCTGATGGCGCCGCCGTAGTTGCCGGGCTGGCCTAGTTCCGGACCATGGCCTATCAAGCACTGATCCTGCGCAATCCGGCACGTGCCGCGGCCACCGTGCAGGAATTCGATCGGCTGGGCATCACGTCGTGGTGCGCCCAGCTGATCGAAACTGTTTGGCCCGCCGACCGCAGCGCGTTGCAGCGCATGGCCAGCGATCTGGTTGCCGGAGACTACTCCTGGCTGGTCTTCACCTCGGTGAATACCGTCAAGGTGGTGCAGCAGGTCCTGGCTGGAGCGCTCCTGCCGGAGCAACTGCGTCTGGCCTCGGTTGGGGAGAAGACCACCGAGGCCATCGAACGGCACTTGGGCCGCAGCGTGGACTTCGAAGCTGAAGAGCAATCGGCTGCCGGCATGCTTGCGGCATGGATCCCGGAGCCGGGTGCCAGGATCTGCTATCCGCACGGCGATCTGGCCAGCTCCACGCTGGCTGATGGGCTGGGCAAATACCCGGTGCAGGTCAACGAATTCATTACCTATGAAACCGTGGATGCCCCGGCGCCCGGCACCCCGGTGACTGAGCCGGAAGCGGCAGCCGGACTCAACGTCCTACCGGCGAACCGGATCGGTGACAGACTGGAAGAACAGGATTTGGTGGTCTTCTCGGCGCCCAGCGTAGTCCGCCGCTTCGTGCAGCTGGCAGGGACGCAGCTGCCCGGGAAGCTGCAGACCATCGCGATTGGCCATCCAACGGCCCGGGCCATGGAGCGTGCCGGGCTGCCGGTGCATGCCGTGGCCTCCGCTCCCACCCCGCAGGGCCTGGCCCGTGCGGCCCAAGATTTGCTCCGGCACCGGTAACTCCGGGTCCGGAAGTGTGCACAACGGAATAAGAAGTTATGAGAACTGGAGAAAGAGGAGCCATGGGTTTCCCTCAGCATCGCCCGCGCCGGTTGCGGCAGAATCCTGCCATCCGCCGCCTGGTGGCAGAAAATGAGCTTTCGGCACGCCAACTGATCTTGCCTGCCTTCGTGCGCGAGGGACTGGGCGAACCCAACGAGATCACCTCCATGCCGGGGGTCTACCAGCACACCATGGACTCGCTGAAGGCTGCCGCGGCGAACGCGGCCGAGCTGGGGCTGGGTGGCATCATGCTCTTCGGCATCCCGGAAGTACGCGACGAGAATGGCTCGGCCGGTCTGGACCCGCAGGGCATCTTGAACCGCGGCATTGCCGCGGTGCGCGCCGAGGTGGGCGATGAACTCGTAGTCATGTCCGATGTCTGCCTGGATGAATTCACCTCGCACGGCCATTGCGGCGTGCTCGATGCCCAGGGCAACGTGGATAACGATGCGACCTTGGAAATCTACGGCCAAATGGCCGTGGCCCAGGCCGAGGCCGGAGCCCACATGCTGGGCCCGTCGGGCATGATGGACGGCCAGATCGGCGTCATCCGCCAGGCACTGGATGCTGCCGGGCGCCAGGACGTCTCCATCCTCGCCTACAGCGCCAAGTACGCCAGCGCCTTCTACGGCCCGTTCCGCGAGGCAGTGGACTCCCAGCTGGTGGGGGACCGCCGCACCTACCAGATGGATTCGGCCAACCGCAGCGAAGCGGTGCTGGAAGCTGAACTGGATATTGCCGAAGGCGCGGACATGATCATGGTCAAGCCGGCCATGAGCTACCTGGATATCGTGCGCGATATTGCCGATATTTCCCCAGTTCCAGTCTCCGCCTACCAGATTTCCGGCGAGTACTCGATGATCGAGGCCGCCGCCGCCAACGGCTGGATTGACCGCAAGGCCTCCGTGCTTGAATCGCTGCTGTCGATCAAGCGCGCCGGCGCCCAGCAGATCCTCACCTACTATGCAGCCGAAGTTGCCGGCTGGCTCAAGGAAGGCAAGTAATAACATGTCGAACTCTGAAAAGCTTTTCGCCGAAGCCCGCGAAGTCATGCCAGGTGGCGTGAACTCCCCGGTGCGCGCCTTCGGTTCGGTCGGCGGTGTTCCTCCATTCATGGTCGGCGCCAAGGGCGCATACCTGACCGACGCCGACGGCAAGGAGTATGTCGACCTGGTGTGCTCATGGGGTCCGGCACTGCTGGGCCACGCCCACCCGGAGATCCAGGCTGCCGTGCACGCGGCCGTGGACCGCGGATTGTCCTTCGGCGCATCCACTCCGGATGAGGCCAAGCTCGGCACGCTGATCAAGTCCCGCATGGGCGGGGTGGAACGCGTGCGCATGGTCTCCACCGGCACCGAAGCCACCATGACCGCCGTCCGCCTGGCTCGCGGCTACACCGGCCGGGACCTGGTCATCAAGTTCTCCGGCTGCTACCACGGCCACCTCGACGGCCTGCTGGCCGACGCCGGCTCGGGTGTTGCCACCCTGGCCTTGCCAGGTTCCGCCGGCGTGACCGCTGCCACGGCAGCAGAGACCCTGGTGCTGCCCTACAACGACCGCGCCGCCATCGAGGCCGCCTTCGCCGAGCACGGTGCGAATATCGCTGCGGTGATTACCGAATCTGCTCCGTGCAACATGGGTGTCGTAGTTCCAGAGGACGGCTTCAACAAGTTCCTGAAGGAAACTACCGCCAAGCACGGCGCGCTGCTGATCCTCGACGAGGTCCTCACCGGCTTCCGCGCTTCCTCATCGGGCTACTGGGGCCTGACCGGCAAGGAGGAGGGCTGGAACGCAGACCTCTACACCTTCGGCAAGGTCATCGGCGGCGGTTTGCCAACGGCAGCCCTGGGTGGACGCGCTGAGGTCATGGACTACCTGGCACCATTGGGTCCGGTCTACCAGGCAGGCACGCTGTCGGGCAACCCGGTCGCGATGGCTGCCGGCATCGCCCAGCTGACCCACGCGACCGAGGACGTCTACGCGCACCTGGCCAAGCAGTCCGAGGCGCTGCAGGGTGCAATCACCGAATCCTTCAATGCTGCTGGCCTGGACCACTCGATCCAGCGCGCCGGTACCTTGTTCTCGGTAGCTTTCGGCACCTCCGAAAGGGGAGTGCGCAACTACGCTGACGCGCAGGGGCAGGAAGCCTTCCGCTATGCACCGTTCTTCCACTCGATGCTGGACTCCGGGGTGTACCTGCCGCCAAGCGTCTTCGAAGCATGGTTCGTCTCGGCGGCCCATGATGATGCCGCAATGGAGAAGATCTTCGCGGCCCTCCCAGCAGCTGCCCGGGCCGCTGCGGCCGCCACGGCCTAATCGCAGGCTCCCGAGGGCAACAGCCAGGGCCAGGCAGGCACCGTGAGGTGCTTGCCTGGCCCTGGCTTATTTAAGCCTGGAAAGACGGCGGGAAACGGAACTGCCCGAGTTCCGTATACGGAACTCGGGCAGTCAAGGTTCAAGCGTTCGGGAATGCCCCGTGGCTGGAAACCGGATTAGAAAGCGGCGATAACGCTGCCGTCGGTCCAGGTCTTCTCGATGTAGTCGCGGACCTCATCGGAGTGCAACAGCTCTTCAAGCTTCGCAACAGCCGGGGTCTCTTCGCCGTCGCGCCAGGTCAGGAAGTTAGCGTTGGGGTTGTTCTCGCCCGACTCCTGGGCAAGCATCTCTGCTTTGTCCAGCTTGGCCTGGACGATGTAGTTGCCGTTGATGACCGCCAAGCCGATGGAATCATCGGACTTGTAGTACTGGACGACCTGCTCGGCGTTGGCGTCAGTGATTTCGAGGTTTAGCGGGTTCTTGTCCGCGTTGCCGTTGACGGTCAGCAGGGAATCATCATCGCTGAGGTTCTGCAGCAGCCCTGCTTCTTCTAGGACGCGCATGCCGCGGATCTGATTCACCGGGTCGTTGTTCAGCAGTACCTTGGTGCCTTCTGCGACGTCCTTGGCGTCCTTGAACTTCTTCGAGAAGACGGTCATTGGCTCCACATGAACGCCAGCGCCGTGCGCGAACTCGTAGCCCTTTTCCTTCATCTCGGTAGCCAGGTAGGCCTCGGTCTGGAAGTAGTTGGCATCCAGCGAGCCGTCGGCAAGTCCGGTGTTCGGGGTGACGTAGTCATCGATCTCCATGACTTCCAAGTCGATGCCGGCTTCCTTCGCCAAGTTCTCATCGATGAAGTTCAGGATGTCTGCCTGTGGGACCGGGCTGGCGCCTACCTTGATAACCGTAGGGTTTGCCGGATCCAGGGTCGCTGCAGCATCAGCAGTTGGTTCGCTGCTGCCGCAAGCGGTCAGGGCGAATGCGGTGGCAACACCGGTGATGGCGAGTGCGAGTTTCTTGCGCATAACTTGTCTTTCCTTAGGTAGAGCCGTGAGGCACGATGCGAGTGGATTTGCCGTGTCCTCAGCGGTTCCACGGCTCCGCCGGATAGACCGGCGGAAGTTTTGACTAGCGGTGATCGACCTTGCGGGCGATCGCATCACCGATGACCTGCACCAGCTGGACCATGATCACGATAATCACGATGGTCGCAAGCATGATGGGCATGTTGTAGCGGACGTAGCCGTAGTTGTAGGCCAGACGACCCAAACCGCCACCGCCTACCAAGCCAGCCATCGCGGAGTAGCCGATCAAGGTCACCAGAGTGGTGGTGACGGCCGAAATGATGCCGGGCATGGCTTCAGGCACCAGGACCTTGCGAATGGTTTGCAGCTTGGTGGAACCCATCACCAGCGCGGCATCGACCTTGCCAGCGGAAACATCGCGCAAGGCGGTTTCCACCAGGCGGGCGAAAAATGGGACCGTGCCGATGGTCAAAGAGACCGAGGCAGCGATCGGGCCCAGCGCGGTGCCGATGAGCATCGCGGCGAACGGAATCAGGGCGACCATTAAGATGGCGAACGGGACGGAACGGGTGATGTTCACGATCACCGTGGAGAGAATCGCGTTTAGCCAGCGGACCGGCGCCAGTCCGCCTTTGCCAGTGACATGAAGCAAGATACCCAGCAGCAGTCCGATGATCACGGTGATCACACCTGAGATCAAGACCATTTGCAGGGTTTCGACGGTCGCTTGGCCTACGGCTTTGAGCACTGTGGGTGTAAAGAAATCCATTGCTTACTTGGCTCCCTTCACGGTTACGGCGATGCCGGTGGACTTCAGGTGGTTCACGATTGCATCCAGATCCGCGTCGGGAACCAGCTGCAGGCGCAAGTGCGCGTACTGCTGGTTGCCAAGCTGCTCGACCGAACCAGCCAAGACATTGACATCGGTATTGAACAAGCGGGCAATGGAAGAGATGACAGGCTGGGTCGCCTGGCCGCCGGTGTAGAGCAGGTCCAGGATCGGTCCTTCGCCCTCGACGCGTGGTGCATCGCCCGGAAGCGGAAGCAACGTGGAAGCCAATGTGCCTTCGGCGTTGGTGATGACCTGTTCGATATTGCCGTGCTCCACGATCTTGCCGCCTTCCAGCAGCGAAACGGAATCGCAGGCTTGCTTCACGACGTGCATTTCGTGGGTAATGATCAGCACGGTGATATTCAACCGATCGCGCAGCTTCTTGACCAAATCGAGGATTTCATCGGTGGTCTTCGGATCCAAGGCACTGGTCGGCTCATCACAGAGCAGGACATCCGGATCGGTGGCCAGCGCCCGGGCGATACCAACGCGCTGGCGCTGGCCACCGGAAAGCTGGGATGGGTACCCCTTGGCGAACCTGGTCAGGCCCACGAGCTCCAGGAGTTCAGCGACCTTGGCATTAATTTCGGCTTTGGGCATGCCACCAAGCTCCAGCGGGTATGCCACATTCTGCTCGGTGGTGCGCGAGTCGAAGAGGTTCGCGTGCTGGAAAACCATGCCAATTCGACGTCGCGCATTCCGCAACTCGTCGGTGCTGACGTTGGTCAGCTCCTTGCCGTTAACGGCAACGGTTCCGGATGTGGGCTGGTCGAGCAAGGTCAAGCATCGGACGAGAGTGGATTTACCCGCTCCGGAATGTCCGACGATGCCATGAATTTTCCCGGTAGGGACTTCAAGGCTGACACCATCAAGGGCAACAACATCCTTGCCGTCTTGCTGGTAGACCTTGCGCAGGTCACTGACTGTGATCACTAGGCGTGTTCCTTCAGATTCTCAAAGGGTGTAGAGAGTACCCTCCATTGAATCATCATCGAACAAAATCGCCCGAATCAAGGGGAAATTGCAGTCAAGATTCTTAGTATGAGGCCTTAATGGGGGAGTCTTCGAATATAATTTGTTGATTTGTGACAGAAAATGAACGATTGGCTTCCGCATGGTGGTCGCAAGGCCTGTTGACCCCATGTGAAACGGGGCACAAGAAGCTGATTATTTCAATCTTTACGACTCGGTGATAGGCCAAGCGCCGTCGACAACAGCTTCAGGCTTCGTCTTGCGCAAGTATTTCTGGAAACTTTCTGCTTGTTCTTTCGCCCAACCGATCTGCCACCCGTGCAGCACCATCGGATCTACTTGCAACTGCGGATAGCGTTCGCCCAGCTGGCGAGCGACCTCGACGCAGGCAACTGCATCAGCCAACGAGGTGTGCGCATTTTCGAGGACTACACCGTAGAACTCGCAAGCCGCCGCAAGGGTGCGCTTCCCCTTGCGGAACTTGTCAACCTGCTTGTCGATGATGAACGGATCGATCACATTGCCCGGGAAAAACGGCTCAAGGTCGTAGCGAACGGCTTCGCTGTAGAGCACTGAGAAATCGTACGAAGCATTAAAAGCAACGATTGGCGCTTGCTCCGAGGCGAACTTCAGCAAATTCAAGATCTCCTGAACGGACTGTTTCGCCGGGGCACCGTCGGCGCGGGCTTTCTCGGTGGAGATTCCGTGAACTGCGGCCGCGGCCTCTGGAATCTCGACCCCGGGGTTTACCAGCCACTCGCGGTTGTTCACCACTTTGCCATCTGCATCCAGCAAGACAACCGATGCCGTAACGATGCGTGCAGTATTGGTATCAACACCAGTGGTTTCCAAATCAAAGCCAATTGCCAGGCCCTTATGCCATTCAGTCATGGATACAACGCTACAGCCAAGGTGGGACAGGACGGCCCTGCGAATTGCGTGTTGTGGAGTCCTGCAAGCTAATTGGCAGAATAGGGCTATGACATCTGACGCAGCCGAAAAGCCCCTGGACTATTCAGAGGCGGTGCATCGCCTCGCAGCACTCGTCCCGGCAGGGGCGGTGCTCAGCTACAAGGACGTGGCAGAGCTTCTCGGAAGCGGGGGAGCACGCCAAACGGGCAAGGCGATGGCAAGCGCGCCGGAAGGGACACCATGGTGGCGGATTATCCGCTCCAACGGTTCCATGGCCGATGCGCTTGCCGAAGCAGCAGAACGGCACTGGATCGCAGAAGAACTGGCAGCACCTGGCCGTCACGTGAACATGAATAGATACCGCTGGAATCCCAACGACTGGGCGTGGGAAAAAATTGACGCGCTGCGTACGGCGCTGGGCAACCCCAAAATGTCCGAGATGGATGATCAACTATGAGTATGGAAGAGACCCGAAGCCAGCCCCGCGAAGAAGCCACCTCGGTCCGTGGCCAGTTGCATTCGGTGGAAAGCCCGGTCCTGGTCACCGGGGCTCCGGGTACGGGCAAGACCCATCTGCTCATCGACACCGCCGTTGCGCACCTTGACGCCGGGCTCGATCCGCAGGCCCTCTTGATCATCGGGCCAACTCGACTGACCGCTGCCTCGATCCGTGATGAGCTCAGCCGCCGAGCAGAACGGACTTTCACCGAACCGGTGGTTCGCACCTGGTCGGCTTATGCCTTTGATTTGATCCGCCGTGCCCGCGTTGAAGGACTCTTGCCCCAGCTCGAACGCGTTCCCCGCTTGCTCTCCGGTCCGGAACAGGACACCCTCATCGGCCACCTGCTGGAAGGCCATGCCGAAGGCCTCACCGAAGGACCGCAGTGGCCAAGCGAACTGGCGCTGGCAGTAGGGACTCGCGGCTTCCGCAAGGAAATCCGCGAGTTCTTCGACCGTGTTTCAGAGCTGGGATTGGAACCTGCAGACATCGCTGACCTCGGCCAGCAAGCCGACCGCCCCGAATGGCACGCTGCGGCGCTGTTCTACCAGGAATACCGCGACCTGCTGGATCTGGGCAGCGCCGAGGCTTTTGACCCGGCAGGGCTGATTACCCGGGCGGCGGAAATTCTGGAAGACAATGAAGCGTTCCTGCACGCAGAACAGGACCGGTTGGCCCTGATCCTCGTGGATGACCTGCAAGAAGCCACCCTGTCGCAGCACCGTCTCCTGGCTCTGCTCGGCAAGGACCGCGCCATGGTCGCTTTCGCTGCACCCGACAGCGTAGTTCAGGGATTCCGCGGTGCCCGCACCGATGAATTGCATCGTTTCGCACAAAATTACGCGAGTGCTGGCGAAGCGACGAGCCTCGAACTGACCCACGGCTATCGAATGTCTGGACGGATCACGGAGGCATGGAAACGGATCGTCAGCCGCGTGCCGTTGGCGGCAGGCTTGCGCGGACGAGCTATTGAGCCGTTGAACGTGCCGGAACACGAACTGTGCCAGGCATTGGTATTCGAGAATTCCACCTTGGAAGAACGTTTCATTGCCCAGCGGATAGTGCATCTGAACCTCTACGAGAACCGCAGCCTAGCTGAAATCGCGATTGTGGTGCGCAACGGTTCACAGGTGCGCTCCTTCAGCCGTTTTCTTGAAGGCCAGGGAATCGGCGTGCAGGTGCCACCGGCTGAAATTCCATTGAAGGATGAAGGTGCGGTCCGTCCGCTGCTTGACCTGTTGAACTTGGCGTTCAGCGATTCTGTCACCGATGACCCGCTCCTGATGCAGAACCTGCTGCTGTCGCGTTATGGGATGAGCACCGCCTTGGAAATCCGCCGGATCCGCCAGCTCCTGCGCCAGCAGGAAGCCGCAGCCGGCGGACGCCGCTCCAGCCAGGAGTTGCTTGAATCCTGCCTGCGTGAACCGGCAATGGCCGAGAAATTGGGCAAGCCGGGTTACGGACTGAACCGGCTGCTGAAAATGTACTCTGCGCTGCAAGACGAACTGGCCAGCGGAACCGCTACACCGGAAACAGCGCTCTGGGTGATGTGGGAGGCCTCGGGCCGGGCCAAAGCCTGGCGCGAAGAGGCCCTGGGCACCGGCACTGCCGCCCGCCGCGCCGATCATGACCTGGATGCTGTCCTGTCGCTTTTCCAAGCCGCAGAACGTTTTGTGGATCAGCTTCCCGGCGCCAGCGTCCAGCAGTTCATCGAGCACATCTTGCAGCAGGAATTGCCCATGGACTCCTTGGCAACCCGTGCTGCCGGTGGGCAAACCGTCACGGTTCTCACTACAGCTGCCGCTGCCGGAAAGCAATGGCCAGTGGTCTTTATCCCCGGGCTGCAAGAAGGCTCCTGGCCCAACCTCCGGCTCCGTGGCGAGCTGCTCGGTTCCAATGCGCTCGCCGACGCCGCGGAGCATGGCATTGAATTCCTGGCCACCCGAACGCCAACGCATCTGGTACGCCAAATCCGCAACGACGAATTGCGCAGCTTCAGCAATGCCGTCTCCCGTGCTGGAGACCAGCTGATTTGCACGGCGGTCGATAACGAGGACAGCCAGCCTTCCTCTTTCCTGGACCTGGTCGAGCCACCGGGGCCAGAAGGCAGGGAACCAACCGCGGTTCCGCGCATCCGTTCGCTTCCAACCTTGGTGGCAGAGCTGCGCAGCACCGCCGAGAGAGCCAGAGCCGCTGGCCTTGGGGCAGTGCCAGCGCCGGACGATGTGGAAGCAGGTAGCCTGTACCAGGACGCCACCCACGTGCTTGGACGCCTGGCTCACGCAGAGCGCCCGGTGCGAGGGGCGCATCCAAGTTCCTGGTGGGGGTTGCGCGAACTGACTACCCATGAACCGGTAATCCCGGAAGACCAGCCTCGGCGGGTGTCACCGTCGAAGGTGGAAACCCTGGTGAAATCGCCGCTGAACTGGTTTGTGCAAAGCGCTGGTGGAACCGCTGCCCGCGATTTCGCTGCCTCCTTGGGTACGCTGATCCACTCCATCGCCGAAGAGCATCCCGATGCAAGCGGAAGCGAGTACCAGCAGATCCTGGAGCAACGCTGGCCAGAGCTGGAAAAACTGGAGAACTGGGAAGGTCAAAGGGACTTCGACCGTGCCAATAGCATGCTCAAGAAGTTCGCCGCCTACTGCGTCACCATGCGCCAAGAAGGACGCGAACTGGTGGCTCGCGAGATGCCGTTCCAGATCGAGGTTCCAGCCCCTGACGGCACGCATATCCAGCTTCGCGGAATTATCGACCGCGTCGAAGCTGACGCCAACGGCAAGGTGAGGGTCGTTGATCTGAAAACCGGTTCCACTGCGCCATCCAAGGACGCAACCTTGGAACACCCGCAGCTAGGCGTCTACCAAACCGCAATCCAGCTCGGTGCATTGCAAGATCACGAGGAAACTGCAGGACTCCCGGATGAGCCAGCCGGCGCATCCTTGGTCTACGTCGGTACCAGCACCAAGGGCGCCTCGGTCCGTGAACAACCATCAATTGGTGAAGAGGACTGGGCCCGCACGCTCATCTTCGAAGCTGCCTCGCTGATGGGAAACAGTGAATTCATTACCCGGCACGTTTCGGGAGCCGCAGGGATCCTCGGCAACTGCACGCTGCCTGAAATCTGCCCTTTGTGCGCCCAAGGACGACAGGTCACCGAACCATGAGCAATATCAGATTCACTCCAGAAGAACTCTCCGCAGCCCTGGGCGAGCAGTTTCCGCCCACCGCGCAGCAGGCTGAGATAGTCGCTGCGCCATTGGAACCGATGCTGGTCATCGCCGGCGCCGGCTCGGGCAAGACCAAGACCATGGCGGACAAAGTCGTCTGGCTGGTAGCCAACCAACTGGTCCGACCGGAAGAGATCCTCGGGGTGACCTTTACCCGCAAGGCAGCGGGAGAGCTTTCCGTGCGTATCCGTGCCAAGATCGCGCAGCTTGTGGCCACCGGTCTGCTCAGCCCAGAAGAAACCCGGGACTTCCTGGACCCTGCGGTATCCACCTACCACTCCTACGCCAACACCCTGGTCCAAGACCATGGGCTGCGGCTTGGCCTTGAAGAAGACAGTGCCTTGTTGGGCGCGGCCCAATCATGGCAGGTGGCCCACTCGGTGCTGGAAAGATACACCGGCAACTACGAGCACCTGAACAGTGCCACCAGCACACTGATTGATGCCATCGTTTCCTTCAGTTCGGAAGCATCCGAGCACTTGGTCACCGCACCGGAGGCCCATCAGTGGATTGATGACCTGGTGGCACGCCTGCGCACCTTGCCGATGGACGCAGAGAAGCCCAAGAAAACTACCCAAGTAGCCCTCAAGCTCATCGACAAGCTGGCTTCACGTGCCACCATCGCTGAGTTGGCTGAAGAGTACGCCCGGGAAAAGAAGCGCCTCGGGGTGATGGACTACGGCGACTTGGTGGCCCACGCAGCGCGTATCGCCCAGGAGGTGCCGGCAGCTGCGCTCGCCGAACGGGCTAGCCACAAGGTGGTGCTGCTGGATGAATTCCAGGACACCTCGCACGCGCAGATGGTGCTCTTCTCTCAACTCTATGGCGAAGGCCATCCGGTCACCGCGGTGGGTGACCCTAACCAATCCATCTACGGATTCCGCGGGGCCAGTGCCGGTCAGCTGTTCCGATTCCCAGAAGTCTTCCCGATTGTTCGGGACACAGGCCGGGACGTCGCCCACGTGAAGCACCTGACCATCGCATGGCGCAATACGGTCAACGTGCTCGCGGCAGCGAATAGCATCACTGCCGGCGGGCCGCAGCATCAAGGCCCGGTCTCGGTCAAGCCCTTGGATTCCTCGGCGCATGCCAAGCCAGGCCGTGTGGTGCTCAACCGTTGCGCGACGGTTCGCGACGAGGCAGAAGCCATAGCCGACATGATTGTTGCCGAGAATAGGGCATCTTCCGAGCTGAAGACCAGTGCGGTGCTCTCGCGAAATCGTACCCAGTTGAGCATCATGGGCGAGGTGCTCGCTGAGCGGGGCATCAAATACCAGCTCGTGGGACTATCCGGATTGCTGAGCACCCCTGAGCTCACCGACCTGGTCTCGTACCTGCACGTGCTGGTTGACCCGCTGCGCTCCGACAAGCTCATGCGCTTATTGGCCGGAGCGCGCTGGCGGCTGGGTGCCGCAGACTTGATGGCCTTCGCCGATTGGTCCCGCCAGCTGGAACGGCGGCGAGCCCGTGGCCTGCAGCCAGACCCGGCAGAAAACGAAGAGGCGCAGAGCCCCGAAGAAGCAGTGACCGAGGCGGCACGCGCCGAACTCAATGATGCGGCCAGCCTCGTCGAAGCACTGGACTTCCTGCCCAGGGAAGGGTGGACCAGCAATGACGGCAGGACCATTAGCGCAGCGGGCTACGAGCGCTTGGCGGCCCTGCGCGATGAACTCGCAGGCCTGCGGCTGCTGGCCAATGATGACCTTGAAACGCTGATTCGCGAGACCGAACGCGCCATGAATCTGGACATCGAGGTGGCTGCCCGTCCGTGGATATCTCGAGACAAGGCGCGAGCCAACCTCGATGCCTTCGCCGATGTGGTGCGCGAGTACTGCCGCAATGCGCCACGCGTTGAACTGTCCGGCTTCTTGATGTGGATGGAACAGGCCGCCGAAAAGGAAAAGGGACTACCGCTGCCAAGCGAAGATGCTGACCCCGCGGCAGTCCAATTGCTGACGGTTCACGCGTCCAAGGGATTGGAATGGGACATCGTGGCGGTGATGACCTTGAACGACGGGGTGTTCCCGGGTTCCAAATCCGACCGGTGGACCAGCGGTGACAAAGCGCTGCCCTGGGAAATCCGTGGCGACGCCCGCGACCTGCCCCAATGGGACACCGACCAGCCGGCCTTGAAGGAACTGCTGGAAGCCGAATCGGTCTTCAAGGACCAGGTAGAGGACCACCACATTGCCGAAGAGCGTCGCCTGGCCTATGTCGCGGTGACCCGCGCCAAGTCATTGCTGATTTGCAGTAGCAGCGTCTGGACGAGCACCCGTACCAAGCCAACCGAGCCATCAGAATTCTTCACCTGTTTGCTTCCGCTGGCCGAAGGCGAGGAACCCCAGGCGGAGATCGGGGTCTGGGTGAAGGACGAGGAAGCGCCGGAACAAAACCCGAGCACTTTGACGCCCCTTGAAGCGCTGTGGCCGTACGATCCATTGGAAGGCCCCGTCGTCACGGGGGGAGTGCAAAAGACTCCATACCCGTATTCACGGCGCAATGTCATTGCGGATGTGGCGAAGGATCTCGAATCCGTTCCAGCAGATCATGAGCCGCTGACCAGCTTCGGGAGGCAGTGGGCTGAAGAAGCGGAGAAACTTCTAAGCCAGCGCGAGTTCTTGGCTGGCCGTGAACGCAGCATCGAGGCACCTGAGCATGTGCGTGCTTCGTTGTTTGTCGAGCTGGCCGAGGACCCGGTTGGGGTACTGGAAAACCTTCGACGCCCGGTGCCGCGTCGACCGGGACTGGCTGCACGGCGCGGTACCGCGTTCCATGCCTGGATTGAAGAGTTCTACGAGAAGACGTCAATGCTTGATCTGGGAGACCTGCAGGATCCGGCAGATGGCTATCTTGATGAGGCGCTGGACCTTGAATCCATGAAGGAAGCGTTCCTATCCAGCGAATGGTCCAAGCTGCAGCCGGCCTATGTCGAGGTTCCATTGGAGACCCGTGTGGGTCCGGTGGCTGTGCGTGGCCGCATTGATGCCGTCTTCCGGATGGACGACGGTACGTGGCTGATGCTGGACTGGAAAACCGGTCGAGTTCCTAGCGGCAAGGATCTGAAGAGCAAGCTGGTCCAGCTCGCGGTGTATCGTCTGGGCTGGTCACGCCTGCACGGAATCCCGCTAGAGGAGATCAAGGCCGCCTTCTACTATGTGGCGGCGGGCATTACGATCCACGCGGAGTATCTCTCCGATGAGCAAGAACTGGAACTGATGATCAGCAGCGCGTTTGAACAGCTCGAAGGCTAGCCGCACAGGGCGCCGGGAAATCTTTACTTCCCGGCGTCCTGAACAGGCTTGTTGTTCTCTTCAGCAGGCTCAGGCGTGCTGACTGGCCGTGCGGCAACTGCCTCGGTTTCCGCTGCATCAGTATCGTGTTCGGCGGCCTTGGAGGCGGGTTCATCCTTCGCAGGCGAACTGTTTTTGGCATCAGCCTGAACAGCATCAGATTTTGGCTGGTCACCAGACTTCTCTGGCGCGGCCTGGACCTTGGACGCTGTGCTTTGGGGCGACACGGAGTTCGGCGATTCCGCAGCCAGGGGAGTGACCTTGTCGGTGTTAATGCTCGGCGCGGCGACGACGGCCGGCTTTTCCGGAGCCTTCTGGGCCGGCGCTTCTGGCTGGGGAGCCAAAGGGCGCGGAGCTTCCACGACCGACAATGGCTGGCCACCGTACTCCGCGATGTTCTGGTCCAATTCGCGTAGCATCTCTTCGGCCTCGGCGATGCGCTCGTAGTCCTTGGAATCCAAAGACTTCACCAGCCACTGCGCCAGCGCGAATTCGGCGGCCAGCGCGGCGCGACGCATGATGTGCGGATCCGCAGCCTTGCCACGGGCTTCGACATAGGCGGTGAAAACGCGCTCGCTGAAGCTCTGGTCTTCTATGGCCGAAAGCCAAGCGAAGTCATCGGCGGGATCGCCGACGTGCAAATCTGTCCAGCCCTTGACTGCAGTGATGCTGGAATGGGAAATCTGCAGCTGCTCTTCATCGAAGTCGCCGTGAACTACGGCAGCGTTGAAACGCCACAGTGCCACGTCCTCCATGGCGTGTTCCCAACGGCGCAGCAAACCGCTTGGCACCTTGCCCGTAGCCGCGGCGGTATCCAGTTCGTTGAGTTTGCGCTGGCGAATCTCGTCGGCAGTGTAGGTCGGCAGGCCTGCCACTTCAACAGCTTCATCTGGGATCTGGTGGATGGCAGCCATGCACTGGCCCAGCGACTTGGCCAGGTTGCTGCCCACATCAACCAATTCATCGAGGGTCGGAACGTGTCCAGGCATGTCTTTGTAGACAAAGGTGCGCAGTGGGCCCTGGCGCACGGTGCCGGCTACGGCAGGCAAGGAAAACGGCAGTGAAGCGCGGACCTTGGCGGAGAAAGCACGCAAGGCCGAAAGCTCTGCTTCCAGACGCATGCTTGCCTCGTCATGCCGAGGTGAACGAACGCGCCAGCGATGCTTGAGTGCGTCGACGATCAATGCTGAATCAAAGTCTTCTGCATCGTCGGACAGCGCCGCGAAGCCTACCGGAGTCAATCCGGGGACGGCGGCGGTGGCAATTGCGGCGAGTTCCATGGCAGTGCGTTTCACAAGTTCCACCGTATGCGAGATTCCCTTTTCTATCGTTGAATGACGCACGGAATATGGCGGGATTCACCGGCAACATTCAGAGTTGCGACGAATCTCATTGATCAACAGCTATCCACATTGAGCAAGCATCAAGATTCTGGAGCGCTACGTGCATTAGGTTAGAGGTATGGCTCTGGCAGAAACTTATCGAACCCCACTTACCGGACTTCACTTCGGACAGTCTCTGATTGAGCGCCCACTGACCGAAAAGCAAGACCCGATGCTTTTGCCTGGCCTATTTAAGCAGCGCAGCACCAAGGTGTTGCTGATCAGTGGTGGTGGCGCGGCAACTACCGGCTCTGATCTCTTCTTTCTCAACGGCACGGACTACCTCGCAAAAGACTCCGAGCGCCAGGTGTACCTGGGGCGTGCATCAGGCACGGAATACGTCCTGGCTCTCGTTGATTCCGAGGACTATGCCTCCAGCGGCATCGAGCGCTGGACGACGCTACGTGAAGGCTTCAACCTGCTCAATGAACTGCATGCAGAACTCTTTGTTGAAGCGCAGGCGATCGCCAATTGGATCCGTTCAGAGATATTTTGCCCACGCTGCGGTTCACCCGTTAGGGCTGCCACCTTCGGGTGGGGCCAGCGTTGCGTGAACAATGACCACGAGCTTTTTCCACGTACCGACGCGGCAATCATTGCCTCGGTGATCGACAGCCAAGATCGATTGCTGCTCGGATCCAACGCCGCCTTCAAGCACCGGATGTACTCGGTGCTTGCGGGATTCGTCGAAGCAGGGGAGTCCCTGGAGTCGGCCGTGCGCCGCGAGATCTTTGAAGAATCCGGTGTGCGTATTGGAGAGGTTGCCTATCGCGGTTCCCAGCCTTGGCCAATGCCGCGATCGCTGATGCTCGGTTTCGCTGCTGAAGCCTTGAGCGAAGAGCTGGTTCCGGATGGTGCAGAAATCATGGACCTTCGCTGGTTCACACGAGCAGAACTGCGTGAAGCTCTGGAATCAGGAACAATAGATATACCGCGCGGAGTCTCGATAGCCCACGCATTGATCCGTACCTGGTACGGCGAACCCCTTCCGGAGGCCCTGAGCAAGTGACCGAATACGACAATCCGCCAGCAGACAATTTGCTAGTGGGACTGGATGCTGAACAGCGGCAAGCAGCTGAAACCCTCAGCGGTCCACTGTGTATTCTGGCGGGCGCAGGAACCGGCAAGACCAGAGCAATTACCCACCGGATCGCCCACGGCGTGCATACTGGCATCTACAATCCGACCAGTGTTCTCGCGCTGACTTTCACCACGCGTGCAGCCGCGGAGATGCGTACCCGCTTGCGTCAGCTCGGCGCACCCGGCGTGCAGACGCGTACTTTCCACGCAGCGGCCTTGCGCCAGCTGCAGTATTTCTGGCCGCAGGCCGTTGGCGGAACCTTGCCGAACTTGGTGGAGCACAAGGCCCCGCTCATTGCGGAGGCGGCGCGTCGCCTGCGCATTTCCAGCGACCGCGCCATGGTCCGTGATCTGGCTGCGGAAATCGAATGGGCCAAGGTGTCCATGCATACCCCGGAAAGCTACGCCAAGATCGCGTCTTCCCGAGAACTGCCCAACGGTCTCGAAGCAGTGAGCATGGCCCGCATCTTCCAAACCTATGAAGAGCTCAAAGATGACCGCGGAGTTATCGACTTTGAAGACGTACTGCTGCTGACCATTGCAATTCTTGAAGACAATGAAAAAGTCGCAGCCAGTGTACGCCAGCAGTACCGCCACTTCGTCGTCGACGAGTACCAGGACGTTTCGCCGTTGCAGCAACGGCTCCTGGATCTCTGGCTTGGCCAGCGCAACGAACTGTGCGTGGTGGGCGATGCCTCCCAGACCATCTACTCCTTCACCGGTGCACGCCCAGACTTCTTGCTGAACTTCGGCACACGGTTCCCGGAAGCAAAGGTCGTGAAGCTGGTACGCGATTACCGCTCCACTCCTGAAGTCGTGAACCTGGCGAATAAGGTGCTTGCTAATCGGCGCATTGAATCCCAGGTCCCTGACCGTAACGTGACCTGGCCCGAACCACTGGAACTCATCGCGCAACGCGATCACGGTCCGGCCCCTGAATTCTTTGAAGCGACGGATGACGAAAATGAAGCCGAGGAAGTCGCCCAGCGCATCAAGCAGCTGCTCATAAACGGCCAGGACATCTCCGAGATTGCCATCTTGTACCGCACCAACGGGCAGTCCCAGGCTTTTGAGCAAGCACTGACGGCGTATTCCATCCCCTACGTAATGCGTGGTGCCGAGCGGTTCTTCTCCCGTCGTGAAGTCAAGGAAGGGATGCTGGCCTTGCGGGCCGGCTTGAGCGTCGCCGCAGATACTCCGGTTGCGCAGATGGTGCGCGATGTGCTTTCTTCGCACGGCTACTCGGTGAATGCCCCGAGCGGCGGCACTGGTGCGGTGCGCCAGCGTTGGGAATCGATGTCGGCACTGGTTCGCCTGGCCGACGAAGTCGTTGCGCTCAAAAAAGAACAAGACATTGATGCCACATTGCACGATGTGGTCAAGGAATTGGAAGACCGCGCAGCGATCCAGCACGCGCCAACTCTGGATGGCGTCACCTTGGCATCATTCCACGCAGCCAAGGGGCTGGAATGGGATGCCGTATTCCTGGTTGGATTGAACGAAGGCCTGGTCCCGATCTCCTATGCCAAGGACCAAGCGGGCTTCGATGAAGAACGGCGGCTGCTGTACGTGGGTATTACCCGCGCACGGAAGCACCTGTACCTGTCCTGGTCGCTGGCAAGGACCCCGGGCGGACGCGCGCACCGATACCCATCACGATTCCTCGATGGGATTAAATCGGTACGCCAAGCCAGCAGCAGGCAGCAGACCACCTACCGCAAACGCGAACAGAAAATCACGCCCGCAGTCTGCATGACCTGTGGATCCTTCTTGACCAGTGCGAAAGAGCGGAAGCTCAAGCGTTGCGCCTCGTGCCCTGCTGCCTATGATGAAGCGTTGTTTGAGACTTTGCGTGAATGGCGATCAGAAATTGCCCAATCCCATTCGGTCCCCGCGTTCGTGATATTCACCGATGCAACCCTCATGTCCATCGCGGAGCACCAGCCGGATTCAATCCAGGGATTGTCGAAGATTCCAGGGGTGGGACGTAGCAAGCTTGAACGATATGGCGAGGCGGTACTTGCGGTCGTTGGAGAGCGCCGAGCATAGGGTTCTCCACAAATTGGCGAATTGGCCCGAAGCTGTTCAGGCTAGGACGTAGCTTAGAGAGATGACGTAGTGAGCGGTCGGGAAGATCCGCGGCCACTGCCATAGATGAGGAAAGAGGGGCAATGCAATGCCAGCTTTTCCAAACTCCGTCGACTTCGTAGCGCCGGATGAGATTCCAGTGCGGGTTCTGCGCTCGGCCAAGCGCAAGAAGACCATTTCCTCCCAGTGGCGCGATAACCGGCTGATTATCCAAGTCCCTGCAGCGCTGGACGAAAAAACGGAACGCGCTTTCGTCGATGAGATGATCTCGAAGTATCGCAAGGGACGCCAAGCGCGCACCGCGGGTCATACCGATGATGCGCTGGAGCGCCGAGCGGCATCTCTTGACCAGCAATATTTCGCAGGCGCAGCCGCGCCGCAATCCGTGCGTTGGGTAGCCAACCAGAATAAGCGTTGGGGTTCGGCTTCATATCGGCAGCGCAGCATCCGCTTATCGGTCACGTTGCAGCATATGCCCAGCTGGGTGCAGGACTATGTTCTAGTCCACGAACTGGCGCATCTGGTGGCCCCGCGGGCCGGCCACGGACCTAGGTTCCAGGCTTTGCTGAACCGGTTCGAACGCCGAGCGCAGGCGGATATTTTCTTGGAGGCATTCCACGCAGGCTACAACGCTCACGCCAAGGAATTGGGCCGGGCCCAGGATGAACTTTCGGGTTTCGGCCATGACGAGGAACAGTAGTTCAATGCAAGAAGGAGGGATGTGCACTCGTGCACATCCCTCCTTCTTGGTTTCGATCTAATCAGTTCTTCGGATCCTCTGGATTCCCTGAGCCGTCATCGCCTTCGGCTTCGGGTTCAGCGTTGTCGAAGCCGCCGTCCAGAAGCTTACCCAGTGCTGCGTCGAAGTCGTCGAACTCGGTCGCGGCAACTTCACGGCGATGCGTGAAGCCCTTGGGATCGGTGAGGTCTTCCGCAGTAGGCATCAGATCTGGGTGATCCCATACGGCATCACGGCCCTCGATACCACGTTCGTCGTACAAGTGCTCCCACAGGGCAGCCGCTTCGCGCAGCTTGCGTGGGCGCAATTCAAGTCCCACCAGAGATGCGAAGGCAGTCTCAGCTGGGCCACCCGAAGCGCGGCGGCGACGCATCGTCTCGCGCAGGTGACCAGCAAATGGAAGGTTCTGAGCGGCCAAGGAGACCACATGATCAACCCAGCCCTCGATCAATGCCAACGTCAGTTCTAGGTTTTCTAGAGCCTTCTCCTGAGCGGGGGTGCGCTGCGGGGTGAACAATCCTTCACCCAGCATCGATTGCAGCGCTTCGGGGTTGGACGGATCGATACCGCGTACTGCTTCTTCAATGCGCGACATGTCGATATGGATGCCCCGAGCATAGGATTCCACGGCACCAATCAGCTTGGAGCTTAGCCAAGGGACCCGGTTGAACAATCGTGCGTGAGCGTTCTCCCGCAGAATCACATACAGCAGGACTTCCTGCTCAGGGATTTCAAGGCCATCGCCGAACTTGCTGACGTTGGTCGCGATAATGCCTGGAGTGGTTCCTGCCAAAGGCAGGCCGATGTCGGTGCCGCCAAGCACATCGGTTGCCAAACCGCCCAGCGCAGTGCCCAGCTGCATGCCGAACATGCTGGCTCCGAGATTGCGGAACATGCCATCGGAGTTGCCGAGCATGCCCTTCATCTCTTCGGGAATCTGTTCCTTCATCGCGGTGGTGATTGCGCTAGCTACCGACTCGGCGACAGGTTCGGTGACCTGCTTCCAGGTGGCCAAGGTCTTGTCATACCATCGTTTACGGGTCCATGCCTCGGTTGAGTGGCCGTTCGACTCGAACACCGTAGCGTTGTTCAGCCACAGCTCAGAAAGGTTCGAAGCATCGCTGATGGCTTTGCTGCGCGCCTCCGATACCGCCGGATCATCGCTGGCGTATGCCTGCAAAGCGGTGTCGGATGCAAGCTTCCAGTTCACCGGACCGGAAGAGGCGTTATTGCTCATCATCGCGGACATCATGGCCTGGGCCTGCTGCATCATTTTCTGCATCGCAGCCGGATCGCCTTGAGCACCAAGGGCATCACGAAGCTGCGGCGGAAGGTCATTCGGGTCGAATCCGCCACCGAAGAGCTGACCAAACATTGCAGACAATGGGTCCTGCGGATTGTTCTCGTCGTCATCGCCGTTAGGGCGGTTATTCGGGGGGTTCTGTGCCATGCCTTTAAAACTACCGCGAGCAGCTGGTAGTTCCCATGAATCTGGGCTTCAGTTCGCTTTCGGCACATCGAATACGCCTTGATGCTGATGCTTTTAAACCCAGGGCTTCAGTAGGCTAAGGGTGGGGATGTCTGCAAGGACGGATCCGCGTATTTTTTGACAGTTGGCGGGAGCAGGATCAGTGCACGTACAGGAACCACAAGACTCGACTTTGGAGCCAGGCGATTCCGGCCGCACTCCGCGAGGTTCCAAAACCATGAGACGCACCAGCTCCGGCGTCGTTGCGCTGCTCCTGATCGGCGTCATGATGTTTCTTCCCACGAATTTCATGATCCGGTCGCCTGGCCCAGTGTTTAACACACTTGGCGAAGACAACGGGCACGATGTCGTCTCCATCAAAGGAGCCCCGTCGTACCCTTCGGAGAGCGTCTTGGATCTGTTGACTATTTACGTCCAGGGTGGCGGGCAGAACCGAATCACCATACCTGTCGTACTTGAAGCATTGTTCAATCCGACCAAGGATCTTGTCCCGGAAGAAACCATCATTTCTCGTGGCGTCTCTTCGGAAGAGAAGAATGAACAAAATGATTTCATGATGACTTCTTCGCAGGACTTGGCTGTGGCAGCGGCTTTGACCGAGCTGGATCAGGGCTTTACCGAGTGGCTTACGGTCGCTGAGTTCTCCACCGACACCAATGAAAAGGTCCTTGAGCCCAAGGACCGCCTTCTGAAATTCGAGGGAGAGACGATCACTTCGCTGGAGCAGCTGAAGGAAGACTTGAATTCCCGCGGTGCGGAACCAGCAACATTGACCGTTGGCAGACCGGATAAGCATGGTGTCTACAGTGACGTAGATGTCACCGTGAACACCAAGGAAGCCGAGAATGGCGAACGCCAGTTGGGTGTCTTCCTGGGCAACGAATACGAATTCCCTATCGACGTGAGCTTCGGGTTGGAAAATGTTGGCGGTCCGAGCGCCGGCATGATGTTTGCCTTGGCCATCATTGACCGCCTGACCGAAGACTCCTTGGCAGGGGACCACCACATCGCAGGCACCGGTGAGATTTCAGCCGAAGGCAAGGTCGGTCCAATCGGTGGAATCGCCCAGAAGATGGTGGCGGCGAAGAATGCCGGAGCGACCGTCTTCTTGGCCCCGGCTGATAACTGCGCTGAAGCCATAGGGCGTATTCCTGCCGGACTGGATGTCATCAAGGTTGCAACCCTGTCAGAAGCTCGCCAGGCATTGGAGAAGATCGCCGAAGGTGAAGACCCGGCGACTTTCACGACATGCGAATAGATTTAGCCGGGCATCAAGGGAACAATGTGATGCAAGGAAACCAATCTAGTACACAACACCCGTACAAGAATTAGGTAAACGAGTTCTCTTGTTGGGAACAACGGGAAGAACCCAAAGTAAGGAATAGATAGTGTCTTTCGGATCGGATAGTCCGTTCGGGGGTCCGCCGCGGCCCCAAGAACCACAACGACCTTCCAACCCTTCGGGCAAGAAAGCCTCGCCGCTGACCCTGACCATCTTCGCGGTGGTCATTCTCGTCGCAGTCTTCGTTTTCTTGTCGAATTTCTACGCTGATATCCTCTGGTTCAACCAGCTGGGTTTCTCCGAGGTCTACTGGACTGAGCGGATCTCCAAATTAGTGATCTTCCTGATCGCTTTGGTGCTGATGGCGGTTCCAATGTGGTTCTCGATGCGCAGTGCCTACAAGCACCGCCCTGTCTATGCACCAAACACGACCCGGCCTGATTCCATGTCGCGCTACCAGGCCCAGCTGGAACCAGTCCGCCGTTTCCTGATGGTCGGCATTCCATTGGTGATCGGCATTTTCGCTGCCGTAGCCGTGGCCGGACAGTGGCAGACCATCTTGCTGTTCTTCAACCAGGTCGGCTTCGGTAGCGCTGACCCCCAGTTCAACATGGATCTGGGCTTCTTCGTTTTCTCCCTTCCGTTCATCGCATTGGTCAACGGCTTCTTGATCTCGATTGTGCTGCTCAGCGGCGTTGCTGGTCTGCTGACCCACTACCTCTACGGCGGAATCCGTGTTGAAGAGCGCGGCGGCATAACCGTTGGCAAGGCCGCCCGGGTGCACACCGCGGTTGTTGTCGGAGTCTTCTTGATCTTCCAGGCTGTGAACTTCTGGATTGGCCAGTACGAGACCCTCACCGACCAGTCCGGCCGTGTCGCCGGTGCGTTGTACAAGGATGTCCACGCTGTCATCCCCGCACAGATGATTCTGGCCATTGTTGCAATCCTCATCGCCATCACCTTCGTGATTGCGGCGATCAACGGACGCTGGCGTTTGCCATTGATTGGCACCGCCATGCTGGTGGCAACGATGATCGTTGCCAGCGGCGTCTACCCGTTCCTGATCCAGCAGTACAAGGTGGTCCCTTCCCAAAGGGCGCTGGAGAGCGAATATATTGAGCGCAACATCGAGATGACGCGCTTGGCTTTCGGTCTCGATGATGTTGAAGTTACTGGCTACGACGCAAAGATCTCGACTGAGAAGAATGCGCTGGCCGAGGAAACCTCAACCACCGCGAATATCCGCCTGCTGGATCCGAACCTGGTTTCGGCTGCTTTCGCGCAGTTGCAGCAGTTCCGCGGCTACTACACCTTCGCCGAGACCCTTAACGTCGACCGTTACGAGATCGACGGCAAGGTGGAAGATACCGTTATCGCCGCCCGTGAAGTGAACGTGGACCCAACCGACACTTGGGTGAACCAGCACATCAACTACACCCACGGCTACGGCCTGGTGGCTGCCTACGGTAACCGTGTGGCTGCCGGTGGTCGTCCGGACTTCATGCTTGGTGGCATCCCGACCTCCGGTGATTTGATTACCGACGAGGATTACGAGCCGCGGATCTACTTCGGTGAGAATTCTCCGTCCTACTCCATTGTCGGTGGACCGGATGAGGGGTGGACCGACCAGGAGCTTGACCGTCCAGGTACCGGTGGCGAGAACCAGGACACCCGCTATACCTTCCAGGGGGATGGCGGTCCGAACGTTGGCAACATGTTCAACCGCTTGGTCTACGCACTGAAGTTCGCCTCCACCGACCTGTTGCTCTCGCAGAACGTCAATAGCGAATCGCAGATCCTCTACGATCGTGATCCTCGCGATCGCGTGAGCAAGGTTGCTCCATACCTGACGCTGGATTCCCAGGCGTACCCTGCCATCATTGATGGACGCGTGCAGTGGATCATCGATGGCTACACCACCTCGAATGACTTCCCGTATTCGCAGCAGCAGCAATTGGACTCGGCAGTGACCGACTCGCTGACTAATGCGCAGGACCTGTCGCTGACCGGCCGGGTGAACTACCTGCGTAACTCGGTGAAGGCCACCGTCGATGCCTATGACGGAACGGTCAAGCTCTACGCCTGGGACACCGAAGATCCGATCCTGCAGTCCTGGAACAAGATCTTCCCTACGGCATTGAACCCGTTGGACGACATGTCGGCTGAGCTGATGGAGCACGTGCGTTACCCCGAGGACATGTTCAAGGTGCAGCGCGAAGTGCTAACCACCTATCACGTGGATAACCCGGATGCGTTCTACGAGTCCAACGATGCGTGGGCTGTGCCGGATGATCCGACCTCGTCCGCCGCTGGCGTGAAGCAGCCGCCGTACTTCATGTCCTTGAAGATGCCGACCCAGGATGAAGCGTCGTTCTCGCTGACCTCGACCTTTATCCCTGCGGCAGCGGCCAATGGCCAGCAGCGCAACGTGCTCTTCGGCTTCCTTTCGGCTAATGCCGATGCCGGCTCCGAGCCCGGAGCGAAGGCCGAAGACTACGGCAAGCTGCGCCTGCTCGAGCTGCCACGAGATACTGCGGTACCTGGTCCAGGCCAAGCGCAGCAGAACTTCGATACCAACACTCGAGTGACCACTGAACTGAACCTGCTGCGTCAGGGTGCTTCGGAGGTCAAGAACGGCAACCTGCTGTCGCTGCCAGTTGGTGGCGGAATCCTCTACGTCCAGCCGGTCTATGTTCAGTCCTCGGGCCAGACCAGCTACCCGACCTTGCGTAAGGTTCTGGTTTCCTTCGGTGACAAGGTTGGCTTCGCCGATACCTTGGCTGAAGCGCTGGATGAGGTCTTCGGCGGTGAGTCCGGTGCAGTGACTGGCGAGACCGAAGGCGTTACGCCAGAGGGGGATCCAGAGGACGAGAATGAACCGGCCAAGACTGATACCCAGCAGCTCTCCGAGGCTCTGGCTGACGCGAATGAAGCCATCAAGAATGGCCAGGAAGCGCTGGCCAAGGGTGACTTCGGAGCCTACGGCGAATCGCAGAAGCAGTTGGAGGATGCCTTGACTCGTGCGATGGACGCAGATGCGGCCATCAATGGCACCGAGGTTGAAGGGGATGTGAAACTGGACGACGGACAGAATCCGGACGCAACCCAATCGCCAGCACCCCAGGACGGTGCTGAAGGCTAAGCAGCAGCACCAGCAGCCCGATTTGCTTTCACTCCGCGATGATGCAAGAATTGTCTAGTCATCGCGGGGTGGAGCAGTTCGGTAGCTCGCCGGGCTCATAACCCGGAGGTCGCAAGTTCAAATCTTGCCCCCGCCACGAATGGCGAAATGGAGATCCTAACGGATCTCCATTTTGCGTTAAGCTGCAAGTTGCCCGTTGCCGGATCAGTACCCGTGAATTGATGCGGGAAGCACCGTCAACCCATGTACGGAAGGGGGCGGTCGCCGGCATATGTGTAAGTTGGGGCCGAAGGCTGACGCAGTTCCAGGCCGACCGCAGGGCCCCGGGCGCTGGAAGGCCCGAATCTTCCCCTTGAGCGGGCTAGGGTGATTGCAGCAGGCTCTCAGGCACCTTGTGATGACGACTACCCGCCGGAGTGTGCAATCATGTGGCGGAAGACCTCTAGTATCTTTGAAACCCGGGTGGCGCCGGACCGAGACGTATGGATGTAGCCAAAGAATAATTCGGCTCAGGCGGGGCATTTGGGTGCAGTGCGACAAAGGACACTCTTTTCGATTCGCTATTGAGTTCACCAGTTGGTAATGTTGTATTTACCGACGCGGGGTGGAGCAGTTCGGTAGCTCGCCGGGCTCATAACCCGGAGGTCAGAGGTTCAAATCCTCTCCCCGCCACGAAAGTGGAAACGGAGATCCAGAAGGGTCTCCGTTTTTGGTTTAACCGGACTTCTCGGACCGGCTCCAATGGGTGACCGTGGCGTTGATTTTGTTTCGAGGTCGCCGGATGGACCTGAAAAGCTGTCCCTTCACCCCTGGGAGAGCCTGTGCAGAGTTGGGCGGTTTACCCCGCTGCACGAGCCAGAGGCCTCTTGGTGACGCAACGCACTATCCCAGGATTAGCCAAGTCATTCACTGATTGGTAATGTTGTATTTACCGACGCGGGGTGGAGCAGTTCGGTAGCTCGCCGGGCTCATAACCCGGAGGTCAGAGGTTCAAATCCTCTCCCCG
>NZ_JBCPSN010000004.1:0-372850 GCF_051129975.1 Glutamicibacter sp. Je.9.36 | reverse complement strand
TGAGTGTGAGAGGCCCCCAGCTAGACCACTGGGTTGATAGGCAGGATGTGGAAGCAAGGACTAAAGACTTGTGTAGCTGACCTGTACTAATAGGCCGATGACTTTCAACACACAATAAAACAATATTGAACTGATGATTTCAATGCTGTTCGCGTTCACTATGCGGTTACGAGACAACAACCTCTAACCAGCAAATACGGATACAAGACTTTGTAGCACCGGAAAACACTGACCAGGAAACGTTTTGGTTTGTGTGCTTCGTGATTGTTACGGCGGTCATAGCGTGGGGGAAACGCCCGGTCCCATACCGAACCCGGAAGCTAAGGCCCACTGCGCCGATGGTACTGCACTCGTGAGGGTGTGGGAGAGTAGGTCACCGCCGGACTTAACTTGAGTAGATGGTTTGAGGCCCTGGTACCGTTTGGTGCCGGGGCCTCACCTGTTTAACCCGTGCAGGGGCCAGGCATGAAAGCCTGGCCCCTGCACTTGTTTAAGCACTGTTCCTGTTGGCTTGCGGCCTGCCTATTATCGAAGCATCGCAATCGCTTTGAACCGCTTCAAGCCGTCCAAGGAGTGAGAAGACTAGTGGGCTGCTTCTTCGGCTTCAATTATTGACGCGAGTGCCAGGTCTTCGATGGTGAGCATCACGGTGCTATCCGACCGGTCAAATAGCTGCAGGGTGATGCTCCGGCCATTACAGCGCCACATGCCCACCGGCTGATCTTCGTCGTCCCAAGGGCGCTCAGGAGTGCCATACAGTTGGGAAAGCTGCGCCTGCAGGGCTTCGTAGCCATACTGGGCCACCGGGTCCTGGGCGTTCAGCGATCCGTAGAGGTGGGTGCAGACGCTGAGGAATTGCTGACGGTAAGTATCCCAAAAACTCACCATTTTTCCTGGCAGGCCGAGGTCTAGGCTCATCATTTGATGTGGTGAATCGTGGTCTTCGGCATCAACGTTGTTTCCGGAAACGAATCCAAGGGCACCGAACAGGACTTCACGCTCGACTTCGGTCTTTGGCCAGGGGCCTTGGACCAGGCCCTGGACAATGGGCATGAGGTCGCGGGGACCAGGGGACAAACTTGGGGATGAGTCTGGTGGCGGCATACTGCGAGCCTACCTTTGACGCTTAGTCTCCCGGAAGATGAGCGTGAAATTGTATTTCGCTTACAGGTTCTGCATCCAACGCAGATGCTGGGCGGACATCGCCGATGCGAACGGGCCTGTCTTTGCTTTCGCACCGGTTGCCTGATGATGCATCGTCGCTGCTTGACGTGGCTGGCCGGCAACCCTACAGTCAAGGCACCGGGGACCTGGTGGTGAGGCTATAGCTACAGGAGCTAGCGATGGGACAATTGACATTCAGCATCAACGTCACGCTGGATGGCTGTGTAGATCATCGCGAAGGCATCGCCGACGACGAATTGCACGACTACTTCACACGACTGATGAATGCGCACGGAGCGATGCTCTGGGGGCGTGCCACCTACGAGCTGATGGAAGATTACTGGCCGGCCGTCGCTCATGGAGATATCGCAGCGCCACCAGCGCTGCTTCGCTGGGCGCAGCAGCTGGAGGAGAAGCCCAAGTACGTTGTCTCAAGCACCCGCACCGCGTACTCGTGGAAGAATTCGCACTTGCTAAGCGGCGACCTACGCGCCTCGGTGCAGAAGCTGAAGGACCAGTACCCCAATGGAGTGCTGCTCGGTAGCGGCAAATTGGCAACGGTTCTGGACCGGATGGAACTTATCGACGAATACCACTTCCTAGTCCATCCAGTCATCGCCGGGCATGGACCAACCCTGCATGAGGCAGGATTGCAGGATTCCCGTCACCTCCAGTTGATATCAGCGCAGCCACTGGCCAGCGGGGCAATCGCAGCCAGCTATCAGCGTGCAGGCTGATTCCCATGACGATGGCGATTTTGCCTTGGAATTCCGGGGCAGAATCAGGAAAGCGGACACCTTTTCTTGCCGGGTAACTTCGTGTTTTGCACGATGGCAGCAAGTGCTTGCATCCGCAGGCCGAAGCCACGAAAGCAGTCGAAGAAATAAGCGTCTTGGCAGAGGGCAATCTGCGTTGCCAAGGAGCGATGATCGCGTAGCGTAGGAATTATGGATACGCTTTTTTTCGCCCATCGCGGCAGCTCCCATAAATATTCGGAGAACACTCGTGCTGCCTATCTGCAGGCCATCGACGAAGGCGCCGATGGAATCGAATGCGACGTCCATCTGAGCAAAGACGGAATCGTCGTCTGCCACCACGATCCAACAGTCGACCGCACCTCTGATTCAGCCGGTCTGGTTGCCGGATTTACCTTGGCCCAGATGAAAGCCATGGACTTCACTGGAGTCGTTCCGAGCATGGTCCCGGCCGAGTACGGGGCGGAGAATGAACAGCTCCTGAGCCTCGGCGAACTTTTCGAGCTCATTGAAGCACGCGGCAAGCCAATTGGCCTGGCTATCGAAATCAAGCATCCAAGCCCCTATGGCCACCTGCTCGAAAAGGGTGTGCTGCAGGTTCTCGCAGCCCATGGCTTCGACCCGCAGACGGGCACGGCCGGCTCGCAAGGGCAGATCGCGGTGACCCTGATGAGCTTTGAGCCGAATTCCCTGCGCTATCTGGCACGCACCGTCAGCACTTCACTATTGTGCCAACTGATGACCGAGGTCAACCCGGACTATGTCCGGCAGCTCATTGATTCCGGCGACCTGGGGCGAGCAGGTGTCTACGATGTTCTTTACCGCTCCGTGCCTGAAGGAATCGAACTGATCAACGCAGGGGGAGCTGGCATCATTGGATCCGGGGTCGCCTGGACCCGAGCCAATGAGCATCTTGTGCGCCGATGGCTGGAACAAGGGCTGAAGGCGCGCATCTGGACGGTTGACCGTCCCGCGGATGCGCAATTCCTGGTGGACCTGGGTGTCGGGGAATTGACGAGCAACCGCCCGGCAGAACTGCGCAAAGAATTGGAGCTGAGCTAGGCCACATGAACACCGGAGAAATCGCACAGGTCAACCTGTACCTGCAGGACACGTACATTTTTGCTGCGGAGGCCCGAGTCATTGCGACGGGAAGCGGCGAAGACGGGCAGTGGATTGCCCTGAGCCCCAATATCTTCCATCCCCGTGGTGGAGGCCAGCCCGAAGACTCAGGCACCGTGGACGGGCTGCCTGTCTCAGTCCAGCGCGACGCGAATGCACTGGTGGTCTTGTACGGCGCCGGCGCCCGGCAGGTGGGTGATCAGGTCCTAGCTGAGATCGATGGCGAGCTGCGCCTTTCCCATGCCGCATTGCACACCGCAGGGCACGTCCTGGGCTTCGCTGGCGAAGACCGCGGCTGGCAGCACCAGGGCCACTCGCACTTCCCTGGGCAGTCGCGGCTCGACTTCGATCCGGCCAGCCTCGACCTGCCATTGGGTGATGAGAACGAACGGGCCGCCGCCAAGGCCTGGCTCCAAGGACGCGTCGATGAACTCATCGCTGGCGGCGGAGAAATCACAACGGCCACCGATGCTCAGGGCATCCGTACCGTGAGCATCGCCGGGGTGAATGCCGAACCTTGCGGTGGCACCCACGTGAAGCACCTGAACCAGCTGCAGCACGTCGAGATCGGCGACGCAAAGGTCAAGCGCGGTGTCTACAAGGTCAGGTACGATGCACGCCACGTCCGCTAGCTGGTTCACTCCGGCGACCAGGATGGGCCTTTCCATCGCGATCGCCACCGGGCTCTACGGCATTTCCTTCGGGGCCCTGTCCATTGCTGCAGGACTGGATCTGTGGCAAACCGTTGCCTTGAGCGCCTTGATGTTCACCGGCGGATCGCAGTTCGCCTTTATCGGCGTGATCTCAGGCGGAGGTGCTGCCTCGGCAGCGTTCTCCGCCGCTTCGCTGCTGGGAATCCGCAATGCCGTGTACGGGATGCAGATCAAGCAGGCATTGCGGCCTTTGGGACGGCATGTGCCCTGGATGGCCCAGGTGACCATCGATGAATCCACCGCAGTCAGCTTGGGGCAATCGGACCTGGCCGAGAAGCGCCGTGGTTTCTTCACCGCCGGGATGGGCGTCTACGTCCTGTGGAATCTGTTCACCCTCGTCGGAGCCTTGCTCGGAGAACGCATGGGGGACCCCGCGGCTTGGGGGCTCGATGGCGCCGCGGTCGCCGCCTTCATCGGTTTGCTCTGGCCGCGCTTGAAGTCAGTTGAACCGGTCATGATCGCGATTGCGGCCGCAATCCTCACCGCGCTGGCTGTGCCGGTCACCGCGCCGGGCTTGCCGATTCTGGTAACCGCGGCCTGCGCTGCGATCTACGCGGTGGCCACCGGCCGCCGGACCCCGGCTGCGACCGAGCACGGCGATCTGGAAAGCATTGAGGAGGACCAGCCTTGAGCGAATTGAGCTGGTGGATTCTGGGAGCCTGCCTGATGGCCTACGCAATCAAGCTCTGCGGCTACTTTGTGCCACGCAAGGTTCTGGACTCGCCGACCATGTCCCATGTCGCGGCCACGCTGACCATTGCGTTGCTCGCCTCGTTGGTGACGGTCAACGCCTTCACCTCCGGGCAGGAACTGGTGATTGACGCCCGTATCGGTGCGCTCGCGGCGGCGATTATCGCACTGGCTTTCAAGGCACCCTATCTTGTCGTCGTTGTCGTCGGTGCTCTGGCGGCCATCGTCTTGAGGGCGAGCGGACTAGCTGCCTAGATATTGCCTGCAAGGCGGATGACAAGCACAAGGCGTAGTGGGACAGTGGAAGCATGATTGTAGCTTTCTCCGTAGCCCCAAGTAACGACAACCCCAACGGTTCGGTCCACGATGCAGTGGCCGAAGCGGTGAAAATCGTCCGCGATTCTGGCCTCCCCAATCGCACCAGCTCCATGTTCACCGAGATCGAAGGTGAATGGGACGAAGTCATGGAGGTAGTCAAGCAAGCCACCATGGCCGTTGGCCGATTCGGTTCGCGCGTATCGCTGGTGTTGAAAGCCGATATTCGGCCCGGTTACGAAGGTGAGCTCGATGGCAAAATCCAACGCCTGGAGAAGGCTATTGAGGATAGTGAGGAGAACATGTCGTCATGATCCACCATTCTGCAGAGCACCATGCCGCAGCCGTCGATGAATATTTGGAACAGGCGCTGGGGTTGCGCGTTGATGCCTTGGAGGCAGGCCGGGAGCATTCCCATAGTGCCGGGCTTCCACGGATTGAAGTCAGTCCTGCCCAGGGAAAGTTCCTCCAGCTGCTCACCGAGATCACAGGTGCCCGGAGGGTCCTCGAGATCGGAACCCTCGGAGGCTACTCCACCAGCTGGCTCGCCCGGGGCGTCGGTGCAGCTGGTACCGTCATCAGCTGCGAATTTGAACCCCTGCATGCCTCGATTGCGCGTGAGAACTTGCAGCGGGCAGGGCTTTCAGAACGTGTTGAAATCCGGTTGGGGGCCGCTCAGGGTTCCATGGATTCGCTGATTTTCAAACGCGTTGCACCATTTGACCTGATCTTCATAGATGCCGATAAGCGCAACAACGTGCCCTACCTGGAACGCGCACTGGAGCTGGCGCATTCAGGCACCGTGCTGGTGCTCGACAACGTGGTGCGCAGCGGCGCGGTCTTGGATGACCCATCCCGGCATGGGACGCAAGAAGCCGATGTTCGCGGAATCCAGGACTCTTTGCGGTGGTTGCGCGATGACCCGCGCGTATCAGCCACGGCGCTGCAGACTATAGGCGTCAAGGGGTGGGACGGGTTCGCGCTAGCGCGAGTCCTCTAGCGCGTTGGATAGCGCTCGGGGCGCTCGAATTCGAGTTCCCCGGCTTCATCGTGCTTGAACGGCGGCGACTTCAGGATCAAGAAGTACACGCCCAATCCGCAGAGAAGACCCATCGGCGGGCCGACCCACAGGGCATAACCGGTATTGCGCACCAGCCCCGCAACTACCGGGCCAACCAGCATGGGAACGATGTAGTAGTAGTGGTCCGGTTCGGCCGGGCCCCAGAAGCGTTCGAACCTGGCCAGAATGCTGAAGCCGGCGGCTAGGAGAACGCAACCGAGCAAAATCACCCAGAAGGTCGAGGAAAGGCTGATGGTCAGGGTCAGGGAACCGACAAGGCCACCAGTCAAGGCAGCGTATTTTGTATTCCGGTTCAAGTCCGACCCCCCTTTGAGCCAAAAAGTTTACGACTACGTGAATATTTTTTCAAGCATTTGGACAGTCCGCAATACTACTTTAGTAGGAGGGGGCCTTGGTGCGTTGGAAGAAAATAGCGAAGTCACTGCCGTAGGCTAGAGAAGTGCCGCAAATGAACGACTACCGAATCCGACTGGCTACTGAACAAGACGTCCGCCCAGCGCTGCAAATGAAATTGCAAGCCTGGCGAGAAGCGTACGCCACACTTCGCGATGAGTCCTTTTTCGCCCACCATGAAGGCCAACTTGATGGCCAGACAGCCTGGTGGGAACGCGGGCTGGCATCCGGAGCGCAGTTCTTCATCGCGGAAGACCGCGATGGCCGCATCATCGGGCTAGCCGGTGGAACTCCGGTGATCGAAGAAGACCAGGATGCCGGAGTAGACGTCGAATTGGGCATGCTCTATGTCCTGGAAGAGTACTACGGTACCGGACTGGGCCAGCACCTCTTCGATGTTGTCCTTGGACAGCACGACGCCCTGGTCTGGGTCCTGCAAGGCAACGAGAGGGCCCTGGCCTTCTTCGCGAAGCAGGGATTCACGCCTGATGGAACCAGTGAAGCCCTGACTGGCAGCTGGGATGGCTTAATCGAACAACGAATGGTGCGCGCGCGTGGCTAGGGATGCCAAGGAATCAATGCTCGGAGAGTATCCGATCGACACCGGAACGGCGATCATTGAAGCTGATCCCTACGGCGCCAGCCGCTATATCCTGAAGGTCAACGGCGTGCCCTCCTCCCATGTGGACCTGGAGGACCCGGCCTACCTCGATTTCGAGTACATGCGCTGGATGGAACCGGTCTTCGCCATCGGTTTCCCGGCCGGGCAATACGACGGGCGCGCCCGCAAGCTGCGCGTGCTCCACCTTGGCGGAGGTGGCTGCTCCATGGCCCGCTGGGTCGCGGCCAGCTATGAAAACGCCCGGCAGGTCGTGGTGGAACTGGATGCCAAGCTGGCCGAGCTGGTGCGCGTCCACTTCGAGGTTCCGCGCGCTCCGCTGGTACGCCTGCGCGTGGGAGACGCAGCCCAGGTGCTGCCCACCTTGAGCGATGCGAGCCGCGATGTGATCATCCGCGATGTCTTCGCCGGGAGCACCACCCCGCGCGTGCTGACCACGGCGGACTACGCCCGCGAAGCCCAGCGCGTGCTGGATGCCGGGGGCGTCTACATCATGAATTGCGGCGATACCGCGGACCTGTCCGGCGCCAAGGCGGAAGCCGCGACGCTGCTGGAGGTCTTCGAGCATGTGGCCATGATCGCCGACCCGCCGATGCTCAAGGGCCGGCGCTACGGGAACATCGTGTTCCTGGCCAGCGACGAACCGCTCAAGCTCGGCCCTGCATTCGAACGCAGCCTGCGCACTGCGCCGTTGCCGGCGCAGCTGGTTTCAGGGGCGGCAGTGCAGCGCTTCGCCACCGGGGCCGTGCCGATTACCGGCTAGCTCCCGGGGCCCATCCGGTATCCGCTCCCGTCTGCTGCGCGCTGCAGCAGGCCGTGGTCAACCATGTAGCGGCGCAGCAGCGCGACGTCCGGGTGGAATACCCGCAGCCGTTCATTGAGCTGCTCTTCGCGCAGTTCGTCCCCGGCTCCTATCACCGCATTGCGCAGGTAGACCAGCACTTCATGGCGGTCCGCTGGTTTCGCCGGGAGGCTATGCAGCTTGTGTTCGTCGAAGAAGCGGCGGATCCCGACGCGGTCGGCCTTCGCGGCCGAGGCCGAAGCCAAGGTCTTCTCCAGCAGTTCGTCGTTCAGCGCCCAGTCGGACCCCTCTTGGCGCAGAAGCCCGATGCTGGCCCAGCGCTCCAAGTCCTTGCGTTCGGACTTATTGGCCTGCTCGGGTACCCCGTGCCCGCTCAATACGGCCCCGAGAAGCCGGCGCATCGAGGGGTTCTTCAAGCCTGCGGCCACCTGGATCCACTGCCCAGCGGTGTTCTGCTGATCGCTCATAGAGCCCATCCTAGCCAGTGCCCGCCGGGACGGAGGCAAAAAACGCCCCGCCATCGCCGGAGCAATGACGGGGCGCCTGGAGGGCTTCGGGGCTATTTGACCCCGGCCCACATCTCAATCAGTCCGATGCCGAAGAACAGCACGAAAGCCGCGGAAACAACCCACATCAGCGGGTGGATTTCCTTGGCGCGGCCCTGCGTGGCGCGGATGAAGACGTAGGAGATGAAGCCGGCACCGATGCCATTGGCGATCGAGTAGGTGAACGGCATCAGGGTGAAGGTCAGGAAGGCCGGCAGCGCGATGCCCCAGTCGTTCCAATCGATCTTGGAGACCTGGGTGATCATCATGAAACCGACCACGACCAGTGCCGGCGCCACGGCTTCGAAAGGCACCAGGTAGATCAGCGGGCTCAGGAACATCGCGACGATCATCAGCAGGCCGGTGACTACCGAGGCCAGGCCGGTACGGGCGCCCTCGCCGATGCCGGCGCCGGACTCCACGAAGATCTGCGCCGAGGAGCTGGAGGTGCCGCCGCCGACGATCGCGCCGGCCGCATCCACCAGCAGGACCTTGTCCACGTTGGGGATCTGCCCGTTCTCGTCCATGGAACCAGCTTCCGAAGCCAAGCCCACCATGGTGCCCATGGCATCGAAGAAGATCGAGAGCAGGATGACGAAGGCCAGCAGCGAAGCGGCAGTGGCGCCGATCTTGCTGAAGGCGCCGAACACGCTGACCTGGCCGATCAGCGACAGGTCCGGAAGGGTCCACTCCGGCAGCGACGGAACCACCAGCGACCAGGTATTGGTCTCCATCGCGCCGATGTGGAAGACGGCTTCGAGGATGTTGGCAAGGATCGCAGAAACGACGATGCCGATCAGGATCGCGCCCTTGACCTTGCGCACCACCAGGGCCATGGTCAGCAGCAGGCCGACAACGAAGACCAGGATCGGCCAGCCCATCAGCTCTCCGTCGAAGCCCAGGCCCACCGGAACGGTGGTGTTCGCGGCATCCGGGAGGCGCTGGACGAAGCCGGCGTTGACCAGGCCGATCAGTGCGATGAACATGCCGATGCCCACCACGATGGCGGTTTTCAATCCGGCTGGAACCGCATTGAACACCGCGGTCCGGAACCCTGTGAGCACCAGGCCGAACATGACCACACCCGCAATGAGCACCAGGCCCATGACATCAGCCCAGGTCAGTTCCGGGTTGGTTGCCACGGTGATAGCGACGAAGGCGTTGACGCCCAAGCCGGTAGCCATGGCGAATGGGTGGCGGGCCCAGATGCCCATCAGGATGGTCAGGATGCCGGCGACAAATGCGGTCACCGCGGCAACGCGCTGGATGCCCAACTCGCCGCCCGAGGAATCGGCACCGGAAAGAACCAGCGGGTTGAGGACGACGATGTAGCTCATCGCGAAGAAGGTGGCGATGCCGCCGCGAACTTCGGTGGAGAACGTTGAACGCCGTTCCGAAATCTTGAAGTATCGGTCGATGCGCGCGGCCATAGCATTCCCGGACGCGGTTTGTGTGGAGGAGGACATGGAAAAATTCTATGACGTTTCGGGCGCTGATTCATATCGATCCGAGTGTCCAGTAGGCTGTACGCGAAAACTTTAGACCCAACTCACACCTAGAACTGCGGAAGCAAGTACATTGGTGGTAAGGGAAATCACATCCCGTTATATCTGAGGTAGTTGAGGAGCGAGTCTGATGAGTGACGAAGCACCAGTCGCAGCAGAGAAGATTGAAGGAATTGTCGTTGGCGTGGACGGATCCCAGCAGAGCAGATGCGCTTTGCGCTGGGCCGAACGCGAAGCGGTACGCCGCGGCAGCGTGTTGAATATCGTGTCCGCCTACACCATCCCGGTGTTCGCCGCGTCCTCCATGGACGCAGGCTACTCGACCCTGGATGACGACCTGATCCGCGGGGGAGCCGAGGACATTGTGCGCCAGGCGCGCGCAGAGCTTGAAGGCAGCACGGCGGCCATCCGCACCTATATCGAATCCGGCGACCCGTCCGGCGTGCTGCTGGACCTGAGCCAGGACGCCGAATTGGTAGTGGTCGGAACCCGTGGCCGCGGTGGCTTCGTTGGCCGCCTGCTCGGCTCGGTGTCCTCGGCACTGCCCGCGCACTCCAAGTGCCCGACCGTCGTGGTTCCGCTGGCCATGGCCAAGGAGCAGGAAGAGGCCGGTGCCGCCGCGGCGTCGAACCGCAACTGCATCGTGGTCGGCGTTGACGGTTCAGACCGCGCGCGTTCAGCGGTGCTGGCGGCCGCGGACGCGGCCATCGCCAGCGACCTGACGCTGCGCCTGATCTGCGCGGTGCCGCCGGTGGGGGCGGCGCTGGCATGGATGCCGGCGACCGTTGACCAGGAAGCCGTGCTGGAAGATGTGCGCTACCAGATGAGTGTGGGCTCCAAATGGCTGAAGTCGCACTATCCGTCGCTGAAGATGGAAACCGATGTGGTCTCCGGGCCTCCCGTCGAGGTGCTGATCCGCGAATCCGAGCATGCGGTACTGACCGTCACCGGCTCGCGGGGCCGCGGCGGCTTTACCGGGATGCTGCTTGGCTCAACCTCGCAGGGCGTCTTGCACCACTCCAAGGGCCCGGTGATGGTCGTGCCGGACTCGGATGACCCTCGCCTGGAGAACCGCAAGGACTTCGATACGCGGGCGCAGGAGCAGTGACCGCACGCCTGTAGCCAGAATGCAGGAAGGCCGCACACCCAAAAGGGTGTGCGGCCTTCGTGCTCGAGGGGTGGCGCTTAGTAGCGGGCTGCCTTCGGGTAGAGGTTGTTGACGTAGCTCAGTGGAGTCACCGAGATGCCGGCGTTCGGGTTGCGAGCGTGGACGACCTGGCCGTTGCCGATGTAGATAGCTACGTGGTAGAACGAGGAACCGCCGTTGGAAGACGAGAACACCAGGTCACCTGGGCGCAGGTTGCTCAGCGACACGTACTGCGGGGCGCTAGCGAACTGCTGGGACGAAGTACGTGGCAGGCTGATGCCGGATTTGCCGAAAGCTCGCTGCGAGAAGCTCGAGCAGTCGAAAGCATCGGGACCGTTGGCACCGTAAACGTAGTACTTGCTGGGATCATCCGCGGTCTTCAAGGCCCAGGAAAACGCTGCTGAGTAGTTGCTGCCGGACTGCGGCGCGACTTCAGGCTTCGGCTCCGGCTTAGGTTCCGGCTTTGGCTCAGGCTTAGGCGCTGGCTTCGGGGTGACCTTCGGCTTGGGCTCCGGCTTTGGCTCAGGCTTGGGTGCCGGCTTCGGGGTAGTCTTCGGCTTCGGCTCGGCCTTTTTGGTGGGTTCCGGCTTCGGTTCGGCCTTCTTGGTTGGCTTTGGCTCGGCCTTCTTGGTTGGCTCTGGCTTCGGCTCGGCCTTCTTGGTTGGCTCCGGCTTCGGCTCGGCCTTTTTGGTCGGTTCCGGCTTTGGCTCGGCCTTTTTGGTCGGTTCCGGCTTTGGCTCGGCCTTTTTAGTTGGCTCCGGCTTCGGCGCTACGGGAGGCTCGACAGCTTCCGGTTCCTCTTCAACCTTCTCAGGCTCCGACTCGACCGTTTCCTCTTCAGGTTCGGCCTGCTCCAGCTCACGTGGCTTTTCAACCGAGAGCGGCTGAACGGAGTCTTGCTTCGTTTCGGGAACCTTGGCGGTTTCCTCTTCGGCGATGGCGTCCGCGAGAGCTTTTTCCTGCTCCTGCGTTTCGCGCTCTTCAACCGCCTGGCGAACCTCGGCCTCTTCCTTCTGCTTCAAGGTAGCGAGGTGGCCGATCAAGTCATCGCGCAGCTGCTTCTCAGGTGAGATAGCTGCTTCGTAGGTGGACAGGGTGCTGTTCGCGGTCGCTGCGGCTGCGTCATAGTTGGCTGCAGCTTCTTCGGCGGCGTTCTGTGCCGCATCAGCATATTCCTGCCAAGCCGAAACGAGGCCTTCGGCCTCGGTGGCGGTGTTGACGGACTGGACCTTCTGTTCGCTCAACGCGTCGATGGTAGCGGCCTTGTAGAACAGGTCGCCTTCCTGGTTGTCATCAAGGAGCAGGCTCAGGGTCGAGGTGCCTGCGCCATTGCGGTAGATATCCGAAGCGATAGCACCCAGATCGTTGCGGCTCTGCTCCAGGTAAGTCTTTGCGTACTCGAGCTGTTCTACAGCCTTCTCGGCCGCAGCGGTGCGCAGATCGCGCTCTTCGCCGGCGGTGAGCAGGGATTCCTGAGCCTGAGCGGCCTCAGTTTCAACGCGCTTCAGTTCGGCGCGGCTGGAAGCCAGGGAAGCTTCGATGCGCGCGATCATCGCGTTCGTCGAAGCCTTATCCTTCTTTGCGTCCTGGACCTCTGCGTCCGAAGGTAGCGCGGAAGCGCTAGGTGCGGCAGCGATGGCCACAGACTGAGGAAGCAGAGCTGAAGTAGATGCGGAAGCGGGCAAAGCGCCTGCAATGCAGGACACCGCTAGGGCTAGGGTGCTTGCAGCAACACCGAGCGTGTGGCGAGTAGCCATATCGTTCCTCACTAAGTACTTGGATGACGCGGAGTGCGTGAGTCGTGACCTTCACCGATGAGTAGGTCACGATTCGGATAAGACTCCAAATAGCACATTAGGCCAATTAAGACACGCTTGGCAACACTGTTCACATCAGTCACATGAATCCCATTCGTGTAATTCGCCTGGGTATTCGGCGGTGATCTGCGAAGATAGTGGCATTTGGGATCTGTGTGGCTGATCAAGAGTGGCTGGGAAATTACTCAGACATATATCTCGCCTCGTTACCAAGGTATCGATTGTCATGAAGCTTGGGTAACGTGCCGGAGGGGAATGTGCGGCTGCAAGAAGGTTTGCCTTTAAAAGGGAAAGGTACTCCGGGAGGGCGCAAAGCTCTGCTTCGCTGGGTCTGCCTCGGAGGCGCCGGCTCCAATGGCGAAATCCTTTTGAGGGGGTGCGGTGCCGTGCTCCCAATCGGGATCACCTCGCTGCCCTTGGTGGCGGAGGGGCCCAGAGTCGCTGGGTGGACAAGGGCAAGGGGCATGCCAGGTTCCTCCGGCTGGCTGCACCTGATCACGCCCGGATAAAGCAGCCGCCAGCGGGGCAACGGGAAACCGACCGGCGCGCGAATCGTTGAGAGCCGGCTTTTGGGCGGCTTGCCCGCCGGTCGACTGGACCCGGATGGCGATTCCAAGCGCCATGCCTGTGCTTTGGGTCTCTTTCGACCTCGACTCGACCACTGCATTCGAGTATTTTTGTGAGGCAGATCTCAAAAGAAGATTCTGCGGATTTGGGGCTATGACCACCCTAAATCGTGCAATTTCGCGTCGTCGATTCCGAAGTGATGGGCCACTTCGTGCATCACTGTAATCCCAATTTCCCGCACTACATCTTCACGTGTTTCGCAGGCTCGAAGCGTCGGATTCTTGAAGATCGTTATGCGGTCGGGAAGTGCGCCCGTGCCCCAGTCCAGGTCCCGTTCCGTGAGTGCAATGCCCTCGTATAACCCCAGAATTTCAGGGTTTTCTGATTCTCCTGGAAGCGGCTCATACTCGTCTTCGATGAAGAAAATGACGTTGTCCATCATGGCGAATGCAGCCTCCGGAATGGCGTCGATGGCCTGCTCGACCAGGGTCTGGAATTCGTCGTCATCCATCTCAAAAAGCATGCTTCCAGACTAGGCCCGCGCACCCGATTTGGCATGGGTGAAACTCGTCCAGGTGCCGATTTTGCAAAAGCAAAAAACACTGCGTATAGTTATTGGAGTCCGCTACGGAGAAGCAAGAAACCGAAGCGAACAACTTAGGCCCCCATCGTCTAGCGGCCTAGGACACTGCCCTTTCACGGCAGCGGCACGGGTTCGAATCCCGTTGGGGGTACAAACAACCATTATGTGGTTGTCAGATGGAGAAATCCATTGGCTTGCGAAAGCAAGGCCCTGTAGCGCAGTTGGTTAGCGCGCCGCCCTGTCACGGCGGAGGTCGCGGGTTCAAGTCCCGTCAGGGTCGCTCAATTTACTATTTCAATAGTAGATTTGGTGTCCACTTAGTGGTACCAGGCTCTGTAGCTCAGTTGGTAGAGCGTTCGACTGAAAATCGAAAGGTCACCGGATCGACGCCGGTCGGAGCCACGCAGGCCCTCGGTTTATCCCGGGGGTTTTACTGTGTGACTTGAATTTATTCAAAGCACTAGGCCCTGTAGCGCAGTTGGTTAGCGCGCCGCCCTGTCACGGCGGAGGTCGCGGGTTCAAGTCCCGTCAGGGTCGCACACTAAACAGAAGCTCCGGATTCCGGGGCTTTTGCTGTATCCAGGGGCAGTTAGTTCGCGCGGCCAAGATGCCGCGGACCAATCCAGCGATTGCTCAGCCGGCGGTATGCGGCGGCGGCGCTAGTCATGTCCTCGTCTTCCAACGCCTGAATGCCGTGCATCAAGTCGTTCGCGGAATCATCGGGCCACACAATTTCTGCCAACAGGCCATAATCCAGTTCAATGACCGATCTGTTGTCGAAGGATTCCAGCCATCCGCCAAGGCTGCCCAGCTCCTCGAAGAGCTGCGACTGCGGCGCATGGGATGCCAGCGCTTGGACTGCCCAAGCCAGGCGGTCAATGGCCTGTTCGAAAGTGGCGTACATGCGAACCGTCTTCAGCTGCTCACCGCTGTGAACCAGCTCGTGCTCGTCGTCCTCGCGGAAGAGGGCAAACCAGCCCAGCGGGATGCCCCATGAAGAGGTCCTCGTGTGCAGATGGGTCAGGTCATTGGCCAGGCGGTCGGCATCAACGCGTTGTGCGTTAGCTTGCCGCGCTGCCGGCGGTACCAGCAGGTCGAAAACCTCGGCCCGCATGGCTTCTTCGGCTTGTTCGGCAGCGAGCAGGCTGCGTGCCTGCAATTGCCCCGGGCAATAGCGCGTGTGCTCGGCCCCTTGGTAGTCCAAGGACTTCACGCTGCGGAAGAATTCCGGCTCATTATGCGGGAACGGGTCGGAGACATGGCGCAGGGTGCGGCTCCACAGCCGCTCGTTCTCGAAGTCATCCCACTGCTCCGCGGTGCGCCGCGGGGTACGCAGGATGATGGACTGGGCCCAATCCTCGAAAGCATCCAGCGGCTCGTAGACGCGCAGGTGCGCTGTAGCTGCGGTCAGCTCTGCGGCGGGCCCAATCATCTTTGCCGCCATGACTAGTCGGCCAGCTCCACGATGACCGGGGCGTGGTCGCTGGCGCCCTTGCCCTTGCGTTCTTCGCGGTCAATGCTTGCGCCGGTTACGCGTGCGGTGAGCGCAGGCGAGGTGAGCGAGAAATCGATGCGCATGCCTTCGCCCTTCGGGAAACGCAACTGCGTGTAATCCCAGTAGGTGTATTCGCCTTCGGTGTGCGGGCGCACGACATCGGTGAAGCCCAGCTCCTCGAAGGCAGCGAAGGAGGCGCGCTCTGGCGCCGAGACGTGGGTCAACTTGTTCTCGAGGAAGAAGTCGATATCCCACACGTCTTCGTCCTTTGGCGCGATGTTCCAATCGCCCATCAAGGCAATCTGCGCCTCGGGGTTTTCCGCCAGCCATCGGGCGGATTCCTGCTTGAGCACATCCAGCCAGTTCAGCTTGTAGCCCATGTGCTCATCATCCAACGCGCGTCCGTTGGGTACATACAGGCTCCAGACACGCACTCCGCCACAGGTTGCCGCGATGGCGCGAGGCTCCTGGATCGGATTCTTGCCGGCCTTGCCGAATTCCGGCTGCCCGGGGAAGGTGCGCTCAACATCCTCGAGGCCAACGCGAGAAGCGATGGCAACGCCATTCCACTGGTTGACTCCGAAGTGCGCTACCTCATAATCGTTGTTCTCGAACAGTTCCCAGGGGAAATTGTCGTCTTTGCACTTAGTTTCCTGGATAGCCAGGACATCTACATCGGTACGTCGCAGCCAGTCCTCAACACGGTCGGCGCGGGCTCGCAGCGAGTTCACATTCCAGGTTGCAATCTTCACTAGTTCAACCTATCAAGTTTGCTGTCTTGTGCCACTTCAATTTAGTTGGAAGTCCGAGTATATTCGACACTAGTAGGTGACCTCAATCACTCAAAGGAGAGTCTGTTGCCTGAGATTCTGACCGAACGCCGGGGGCACCTGGGGCTCATTACGCTGAACCGGCCGAAGGCCCTGAACGCCCTCAACGCGGACATGTGCCGCGACTTCCTCGACGTGCTGCTGGAATGGCGCGATGACCCGGATATCGCCCAGGTAGCGGTTATGGGCGCAGGGGAGCGCGGCCTGTGCGCCGGCGGGGATATCGTGGCGATCTACCGGGATATCTTGGACCGCAGCGGTGCTTCGGCTGACTTCTGGCGCATTGAATACCAGCTCAACGTCCTGATCGACGAGTACCCCAAGCCGTACATTGCGCTCATGGACGGAATCGTACTAGGCGGTGGCATCGGCATCTCGGCGCATGGCAGCCATCGCATAGTTACCGAAACCAGCCGTTGCGGCATGCCGGAAGTCGGTATCGGATTCTTCCCGGACGTAGGCGGAACGCATTTGCTGGCGCGTGCCCCGCATGCGGCCGGACGATTGGCGGCATTGACTGGAATGAAATTCAGCGCGGCCGACACCATCGCTTTGGGCCTGGCCGACTCGTATGTGCCCAAGGCCCGGATCCCCGACGTGCTCGCAGACCTCGAGGCCCAGCCGGCCGCGTCGGTGCTGGCCAGCTATGCCGAGACTCCGGATCCTGGCTTCCTGCACGAAGAATGGGTACAGGCCTTTGGCGAGGCAAGCACCCCAGCGGTCATGCGTGCACTGGAGCTGCACGACTGCCCGCAAGCCCAAGAGGCGTTGAAGGCATTGGGCGCCGCCTGCCCGAGCTCGGTGCGCTTGGCCGAAGAACTGATCCACCTGGCTGGATCGGATTTGAGAACAGACCTGCAACGAGAGTATCGGGCTGCCGTTCACCGGCTTGATGACCCCGATTTCGCCGAGGGGATTCGCGCCGCAGTCATCGACAAGGACCGCACTGCGCAATGGACGGAAGCAGTCCCGGGGCTAAGCCCGGGCCAGCGCACGCAACGGCATTTGGAGCCCCTGTTCGGGGCAGAACTAACTTTCGCACTGCTCGGTGAAGATCTAGCGGAAAAGAGCCACTCATGAACGCAAAACCAGTTATCGGATTCCTGGGCATGGGCCATATGGGATTGCCCATGGCCATCAACCTGCACAAGGCAGGCTACCGGATCAAGGGCTTCGACGTGGTTCCTGGCGCGGTGCAGGCCGCCCAAGAGGCAGGCATCGGCACTGTGGCTACCGGAGCCGAGGCGGCCGCCGGCGTGGACATCGTCATCACGATGTTCCCTTCGGGCAAGCACGTGCTCGATGCCTACCGCGAATACCTGCTCGATAGCGCCAAGCCCAATACGCTGTTCCTGGAGTGCTCCACAATCGACGTAGCGCAGGCCCGTGAAGCGGCGCAGCTTGCGGTCGCCGCGGGGCATCGAAGCGCCGACGCTCCGGTATCCGGGGGCGTGGTCGGGGCAGAAGCGGGGACTTTGACGTTCATGCTCGGTGCGCAAGCCGAAGATCTCGGAGAGATCACCCCGCTGCTGGAGCACATGGGCAAGCGGATCGTGCACTGCGGCGGGTACGGCGCAGGCCAGGCCGCCAAGGTCTGCAACAACATGCTGCTGGGCATCTCGATGATTGGCGCTGCCGAGGCCTTCGTGCTCGGAGAACGGCTGGGCTTGGAGCACCAGGCGCTCTTCGATGTCATTTCCTCCGCGTCGGGGCAATGCTGGTCGGTCACCACCAATTGCCCGGTGCCCGGACCTGTGCCTGCTTCCCCTGCCAATCGCGATTACCAGCCAGGATTTGCCGCAGCGCTGATGGCCAAGGACCTCGGCCTGGCAGCTAGCGCGCTGGAGCATACGAGTACCGATGCCCAGCTCGGCTCCCTGGCCGCAGCGCTGTACCGCAAGTTCAGCGATGAGGGCGATGCGGGAACCGATTTTTCCGGGATTATCAACGCGATCCGCGACGGATCGCTATAGGAAGTCCCCGGAGGCCTTGCGGAATCGGGCCAGGATCTCGAAAATCTCGGTGGCGTCGGTGCCGGAGAGATCGCTCTGGGCAAAGAGCTTTTCGTTCAGATCGCCGCGGGCCGCAGGCAGCACTTGCTGGCCTGCGGCCGTGAGTTCCAAAAGGCGGGTGCGGCCGTCGGTCGGGTGCGGGATGCGCCGCACCAAACCGGTGGCTTCCAGGCGGTCTACCGAGTTGGTCAGGCTGGTGGCGTGGACCTGCAGGAGCTGGCTGGCCTGGCTCATGGGCAGGGAGCCGCGCTTGGAGAAACCGAGCAAGGCGAGTACTTCGAATCGCGCAAAGGTCAGCCCGTGCGGCTTGAGGATGGCATCGGCTCGCTGCAGGTAAATCGATGCCGTGCGCATCACCGCGGTAATTGCGGCCATGGAGTCGGCCTCGGCTGACCATCCATGGGAAATCCATTGTTCCCTGGCTTGCGCGATTGGATCGCGTGAGAGCGGAGAAGTCATGTGCATACCCCCAAAAGAAGACTTAGTCCAACAATATACTTGGACATCCTATGGTTTGGAAGGAATCCCCGGATGGACCTCTTGAATGTGGCCGGAGAACTAAGTGGAACCGAACGGCAGCGACTGCTTGGAATCAGGCAGGTAGCGCAGCATCAGGTGCGCAAGCAGTCCGTTGGCTATTGGAACCGCGAAGAATTTCCGACCGAGCTGATCGGAAAACTGGCCGAACTCGGACTGGGCGGATTGCAGCTGGGGGACAGCTCGCATTTGCTGCGGGGGCTGATCCATGCAGAACTCGCCCGCGCCGATATTTCAATCTCATCCGTGGTCGGCATCCACAACGAACTGGTGCTCGGGATGATCCGCGAATTGGGGTCGGAAGAGCAGCGCGCGCAGTGGCTGGGCAAGCTCGCCGGCTTTGAAGCCTACGGCGCATTTGCGCTGACCGAACCGGAACATGGATCGGATATCGCCGGCGGCATACGGAGCACCGCGCAGCGCGACGGTGACCAGTACGTTCTGAACGGGGCCAAGCGGTGGATCGGCATGGGCACCTTCAGCGATTTCGCGCTGGTCTGGGCCAAGGACGAGGAAACTTCGCAGGTCGGGGCCTACCTCGTTGAAGCGGACCGCCCTGGATATAGCGCCTCCAAGATCGAACACAAGATCGGGCTGCGCAGCATGCAGAATGCGGATATTCGGCTGGAGAATGTGCGGATTCCCGTCGCGAATAAGCTTCCAGGGGTGACCAGCTTCGCTGCGGCAAACCAGCTATTGATGCAATCTCGCGCGTGGGTGGGGTGGCAGGCTGTCGGCGCGATGATGGCAACGCTCGACATCTGCAGCGAGTACGTCGCGCAGCGCCAGCAGTTCGGGCAGCCGCTGGCCGCTTTCCAGTTGATTCAGCAGCCCCTGGCCGAAATTGCAGGCAACCTGAGCGCCTGCCTTTCCATGATGGGCGATATTGCCCGCAAGCAAGAGCGCGCGGAATTGCACATGGTGGATGCGGCAATGGCGAAGTCGACTGCCACCCGCCTGGCGCGGGATTCGGCCGCCTTGGGCCGAGCGATGCTTGGCGGCAATGGCATTGTGAGCGATTTCGAAATGGCCAAGGTCTTCTGCGATGTCGAGATTCTCCATACCTATGAAGGCACCTATGAAATCAATTCGCTGATTGTGGGACGTGCCCTGACCGGAGTCAGTGCCTTCGTGTAGCCGGGGCATCCGTCCGTTGGAATCTTTCCAGCTAATTCATAACAAGTACTTTCCAAAGTGGAAAGTACTTGTTATGGTTGGGGAACCCGGAAGATCAAAGCCAAAGGAGCAGGACAATGAAGATGCCATTCAGCACCTGGTACACCATCATCACCGTTGCGGCAGGTCTGGCCTTCGCGGCAATGGCCATGACCGCCTATGCCACGGGCAACAACTCCCTGATCTTCATTGGCATGGGCTTCTTCATGGCAATTTGCATGACCATGACGTCCGTCTACGCACAGCGCCAGCAGAAGGCTCGCAAGGCGGCCAGCAAATGAGTTCCGGCAAGAAAATGAGCCCTGAAGAGCAACTGGCCGCCCTGGGGTCGGCGCGGCAGGGAATGCAGCGTGCCGCCGGGTACGGAGCCAAATTGCTGGGCACCTATTGCATCATCTTGGGAGTGCTCATGGGCGGCCTGGCCGCACTGCTGCAGGTCTTTCGTCCCGATGCGGATTTTATCGGCTTCATCGTCATCATGGCGTTGTTCTGCGTATCCGTTGCAGCAATGTCCTTGGCTTACGGGAAGCTCTACCGCTCGCTGCCGCGCGGGCATTCCAAGATGTATCTTCGGGGGTTCATTGCGAGCATGGTGCTTTACGCGGTGGCAGTGGCCTTGCTCGGGGCGGGACCCATGGGCTGGGGCGCCATCGCGTTGATCTGGATTATCGTTGCCGCGCCGTTGTTCCTGACCGGAATTGCGATGGTGCGCAAGTGAATGCCCATGCTCGCGAACGGCTCAACGACGACTTCTCCAACCCGGTACGGCTTTCACTGATGGGCTCCTTGCAAGCCGTGGACGAAGCCGATTTCAAATCCTTGAAAGAAGCCATCGGCATTTCGGATTCGGTGCTTTCCCGGCATCTGAGCGCACTGGAAGCCGGCGGTTACGTGCAGATCAAGAAAGGGTATGTGGGCAAAAGGCCTCGTACCTGGGCGAAGCTGACTTCAGCTGGGCAGGAGGCCTTTGCGCAACATGTCCAGGCGCTGAAGGAAATCACCGGCTTGGGGTAATCCTTAAGCGCGCCACCATTTGTCCCAGTAGGTGGCCGGTACGGTGCGCTTGTGCCGGGATCCCACGAAGCGCCTTTCGATGACCTCGGCTGCCGCAGGGTCAATCTCGCGGCCTTCGAGGTAGTCATCAATCTGCGGATAGGTCAGGCCAAGTTCCTCTTCATCTGCGCGCAGCGGCTGGCCGTCCAGCAGGTCCGCGGTAGGCTCCTTGGCCCACAGCAGCTCAGGAGCCTGCAGCTCGCGCAGCAGTGCCTGGTTCTGGCGCTTATTCAGCCCGGCCAGGGGCAGGAGGTCCGCTCCGCCATCGCCGAACTTGGTGAAGAAGCCGGTGATCGATTCGGCCGCGTGATCGGTGCCCAGGACCAGCATCCCGCGGTCCCCGGCCATGGCGTACTGCATGATCATCCGGGTGCGGGCCTTGAGGTTTCCGCGGTTGAAATCGCTCAGCGCCAGGTGGCCCGCATCGGCCAGGGCTTCATCGAAAGCGGCGACAGGCTTTTGGATGTTCACCTCGAACTGCTCGTCGGCAGCCACGAAATTCATGGCCGCTTCCGCATCGGCCGCATCCTTCTGCACGCCATGCGGCAGGCGCACCGACACGAAGCGCGCCTCGCCGCCGGATTCGCGCACCTCTTCGACGGCCAACTGGGCCAAGCGGCCAGCCAGCGTCGAATCGATGCCGCCGGAGATGCCCAGCACGAAACCCCGGGCACCGGTAGCGGCCAGATAGTCCTTGAGGAAGTCGATACGACGGCGAATTTCGTCGGCCGCGTCGATTTCCGGGCGCACGCCCAGCTCTTCAATGATCTTTGCTTGCAGTTCACGCATGCTTCTAATCCTAGGCATGAGCCCTCGCCGTGCGGTACCGCTGCACAGGCTGGGAACGAAAGTTAATCTGTTCTCAACAAATCCCGGAGGGGCTATTCGGAATCCTGGTCCGGGTCCCAGCCGAGATTGCGCGCGATCTTCTCCAAGGCTTCGACCACCGCGTCATATTCGGAACCGTCCAGATCCTGGCCGAACTGGGTGCGGATCTTTTCCACGAGCTCACTGAGCTTGAGCAACGAGGTGTGGCCCCGATCGGTGATGGAATACTCGCCGTTGATTGCCGTAACCCAGCCGGATTCGATCAACTCGGCAAGGTGCTCTGTCAATGATTGCGGTTCATCCGGCGAGGCGAAGAACGGGGAAAGCCCGGCGTCCAATTGCGCCTCGGTGGCAGGTTGCTGCTCCAGCAGGTTGAGCACCTGCCATTGCCTGCGTGTCACACCGTGCTCTTCCAAAGTCGCTGCAAACTGCTCGTCAATCAGCGAATCCACCAATTTCAGCCAGTAACCCAAGGGGCGTTTTGCGTTCATGGAATCAGCCTAGCCATGATGCCGACTAGAATCGAGGGTATGAGCGAAACCAGCGCCCGTGAGCGACTAAAAGAACTGATCCAAGAACTAGCCATTGTGCGCGGCAAGGTCACCTTGTCCTCGGGCAAGGAAGCTGATTACTACATCGATCTGCGCCGTGTAACCCTGCACCAGGAAGCCTCGGGCTTGGTTGGCGAAGTCATGCTTGGCTTGCTGGACGAGGCCAAGCTGGAATTCAGCAATGTGGGCGGCTTGACCATGGGCGCTGACCCGGTAGGCACCGCCATCATGCACACCGCCCGGGCCAAGGGCCGCGCCATCGACGCTTTCGTGGTCCGCAAGGCGCAGAAGTCCTACGGCATGGGCCGCCAGGTCGAGGGCCCAAGCGTCGAAGGCCGCGATGTCATCGTGCTCGAGGATACTTCCACCACCGGCGGTTCGGCGCTGACCGCTGTCGAGGGCGTGCGCAAGGCCGGCGGCAACGTGATTGCCGTGGCCGTGATCGTTGATCGCGACACCGGAGCCAAGGAACGCATCGAAGAAGAAGCCGGCGTTCCGTACCTGTTCGCCTACGGCAAGAACGAGCTGGGCCTGTAGCCGGCAAGCGATTCCCTGCACAGCACCTCGTTGCCCACCGGAGAATTCCCGGTGCGCGGCGGGGTGCTCTGCTTTTCCCGGCTAGCTGCTGCGCGCGGGGCCCGTGGTCTCGCGCGGGACGAGCACGGCAGGCAGGTGGCCGGGGGAGCGGACGTCCTCGCCCGCAAGCAGGCCCAGCAGCATGCTCACCGCCTGGGCGCCCATCTCATGCAGCGGCTGGCGCACGGTGCTCAGCGGGGGAGAGGACTGTGCCGCGGCCGGGATGTCATCGAAGCCGATGATCGAAAGATCGCCGGGAACCTGCAGCCCGCGCTCGCCGGCCACCTGCAAGGCGGCCAGGGCCGAGAGGTCATTGGCCGCGAAGATCGCCGTGGGCGGCTGGGGCAGGTCCAGCAGGTCATGGGCGGCCTGCACCGCGGCATCATGCTGGTAATCGCCATCGTGCGACAGCTGCCCATCGAATTCCACGCCGGCCTCTTCCAGCGCTTGGCGGTAGCCCTGCTCGCGCAGGTGCGCGGAAGCCAGGTCCCCGCGCCCGCGGATGTGCCCGATGCGGCGATGGCCCAGATCCAGCAGGTGCCGGGTGGCCGTATAGGCCCCGGAACGGTTGTCCACGTCGATGGCGATCGGCATTTCCGGACCGGCATGCGGGTCAATGGCGACGACCGGCACCGAGCTGTGCGGGACTTCCACGGTGGGGGTGACGATGATGGCGCCGTCGATCAGCGTTCCGCCCAAGCGGGACAGGGAGCGGCGTTCCCAGCCGGCATGCCCTTCGGGGGAAAGGTTGCCCGCGTAGGCCATTAAATCGTATTGGGTTCCGCGCAGGGTTGCGGAGATGCCGTTGAGCAGGCCCAGCGAGAAGGGCTCGAACTCCGCCACCAGGATGCCGATGATGTTGGTCCGGGTGCTGCGCAGCGAGGAGGCGACCAGCGAGGTCTCGTAGCCCAGTTCGCTGATGACCTGGTGGACCTTGGCGATGGTGGCCGGGGCGACCCCGTAGCGGCCGTTGACGACCTTCGAGACGGTGGAGACGGAGACCTGCGCGGCGCGCGCGACGTCGTTGATGGTCACGCGTGCGCTGGAAGGCTCGCCGGGGATCTGCGGCTGCTGGGCATTGGCGATCCCGGGGATTCCGGTCTGAGGGGTCATCACGTCACTAACAGTAGCGCAAAATACTCCGGAATTCCGTGACTTCACGGGGGCATGACGACCGATTGCGGATCTTTCGACAACGTTTTCGCAATGGATTTCGAAAACGTTATCGAAAACGATTGACATGACCTGCGTCACGGTGCAATTCTTGGTGGAGCCAATCGCCTGCCGTCCGATGCCGGCAGGTCTTCATCACAGCTGAGGAGCACGAGCATGTTATCCAAGATCCGAGGTGCGCAGATTCTGGCGCTGGCCGCCACGACTGCCCTGCTGGCCACCGGCTGCGCCGCCGATGCAGGCCAGGAAGGGACGTCGGCAGACGGAACCACCACCATCACCTGGTGGCACAACTCCAATAACGGCGACGGCAAGGCCTACTACGAACAGGTTGCAGCCGACTTCGAAGCCGCCCATGAAGGGGTGGAGGTCGAAGTCAGCGCCATGCAGCACGAGGACATGCTCACCAAGCTCGATGCGGCCTTCCAGAGCGGCGACGCCCCGGATGTCTACATGGAACGTGGTGGCGGGGAGCTCGCAGCCCACGTGGCCGCCGGGCTGACCAAGGACCTGACCGAGGCGGCCTCCGAGGAAATCGCCTTCCTCGGCGAGAACGCCGGCGGCTGGCAGCTCGATGGCAAGACCTACGCCTTGCCGTTCTCGCTGGGCGGTGCGGGGTTCTGGTACAACAAGGCGCTGTTCAAGGAAGCGGGCATCGACTCGGCCCCGCAGACCTTCGATGAACTGATTGCGGCCACCGGGAAGCTGAAGCAGGCCGGCATCGACCCGATTTCCATCGGCGCCGGCGACAAATGGCCGGCAGCCCACTACTGGTACTACGCGGCAGTGCGCGAATGCTCCCAGCAGGCCCTGGCCGATTCGGTCGCCAATCTCGATTTCAGCGACCAGTGCTTCACCAAGGCCGGGGAAGACGTGGACCAGCTGATCAAATCCGAGCCATTCAACCCGGGCTTCCTCTCTACCCCGGCGCAGTCCGGCCCCACCTCCGCTTCGGGCCTGCTGGCCACCGGAAAGGTAGCCATGGAATTGGCTGGCCACTGGGAGCCAGGGGTCATGCAGGGCCTGACCGAAGACGGCACTGGCATGGGGGAAGACGCCGGATGGTTCCCCTTCCCTGCCATTGAGGGCGGCCAGGGCGACCCGGCCGCGCAGCTTGGCGGAGGCGACGCCTGGGCAGTTTCCGAAGGCGCCCCCGACGCGGCGGTGGACTTCGTGAAGCACATGCTCTCCGACGAGGTCCAGCGCGGTTTCGCCGAGCTGGACATGGGCCTGCCGACCAACCCGGCGGCCAAGGACGCGATCTCGGATCCGGCATTGGCTTCGCTGATGGACGTGCGCGACAAGGCGCCATATTTCCAGCTGTACTTCGACACCTCGTTCGGCGCCTCCATTGGCGGGGCCATGAACGACGAGATCGCCCTGCTCTTCGCCGGCAAATCCGACGCGCAGAAGATCGTCGACGCCAGCCAAGATGCCGCTGACCTGGAGAAGTGATCCACGCCGTGGCCCCAGAAGTAACCTACGCAGCCAGTCCGCCAGCCAGCGGTGGCCCAGGGCTTTCCGAAAGGCGGCGTTCCACGCCAAGCGGACTGCCGCCTGCCGGTGCCAAGCGCACGCGCAAGCCCGCGCAGCGGCGCAAGAACCTGGAGATCCTGTTCTTCGTCAGCCCGGCATTGCTGCTGATCGCGGTCTTCATGCTGGTCCCCATCATCCAGGCCGTGCGCTTCTCGATGTACAACTGGAAGGGCTTCGGTCCGCTGGTGGACTTCGTGGGCTTCAAGAATTACGTCCGGGTGCTGGGCAACGAGGTGTTCACCGATGCCCTGGTCCATAACCTGGTCATCATCGGCGGCTCCATCGCCCTGCAGCTGCCGATCGGCCTGGGCATCGCCCTGCTGCTGAACCGGAAGATGAAGATCCAGTCCCTGCTGCGCACCATCATCTTCGTGCCCTACGTGCTGTCCGAAGTCATCGCCGGGGTGGTCTGGTTCCAGCTGCTGCAGCCGCAGTACGGGGTGATCGACACCATCTTGTCCAAGCTGGGAATCCAGGGGCCGGCCCAGGGCTGGCTGGGCACGCCGGAACTCGCTTTGTGGACCGTGCTGGCAGTGCTGACCTGGAAGTATCTTGGCCTGGCGGTGATCCTGTTCCTTGCCGGGCTGCAGGGGGTGCCGTCCGAGCTCTACGAAGCGGCGGAAATCGACGGCGCCTCCTGGTGGCAGATCCAGCGCAAGATCACCATCCCGCTGCTGGGCCCCACCCTGCGCACCTGGGGCTTCTTGTCCATGATCGGCTCGCTGCAGCTCTTCGACATGGTCTGGATCCTCACCGGCGGCGGACCGGCCAACGCCACCACCACGATGGCCAGCTTCCTGGTTTCGGAAGGAACCAAGCGCCAGAACTTCGGGATCGCCGCGGCCGCCTCGGTCATCTTGTTCATCGTCGCCCTGGTTCTGGCCATCTCCTACCAGCAGTTCATCCTCAAGCGGGATTCGCAGCCCGATGATGAGCGCACGAAGCGGAAGAAGGCCAAAGCATGAGCGCCACCCTGGCTACCAGGCCCCAGCACACCCCCGCCCAGGCAAAACGCGCCAAGAAGCGCAACGGCCGGCAAGGCGGAAACGTCCTGGTCTACGCCATCGCCTTGGCGGTTGTCGCGATCACCCTGGGCCCGGTCCTCTACGGGGTGCTCGGCGGGTTCCGCACCAACGCGCAGCTGGCCGAGAACCCGGCAGGCCTTCCCGAGCCGTGGGTGCTGGAGAACTACGCCGGCGTGCTGAAGAACCCGGATTTCTGGCAGTACGCGCTGAACTCCACGATGATCGCGGTGATCACCACCATCGTCGTGGTGGTCTTCGGCATCATGGCTGCCTACCCGCTGGCCCGCTACACGTTCCGCCTGCGCGAGCCGATCTTCATGGTCTTCGTGCTTGGCTTGCTGTTCCCGGCCACCGTGGCGATTGTTCCGCTGTTCATCCTGATTACCCGGGACCTGGACATGGGCAACACCTGGTGGGGCGTCGCCCTGCCGCAGGCGGCCTTCGCGCTGCCCATGACCGTGGTCATCCTGCGCCCCTTCCTGATGGCGCTGCCCCAGGAGCTGGAAGAAGCCGCCCAGCTCGATGGCGCCAGCCGCATCGGCTTCTTCTGGAGGATCCTGCTGCCATTGTCCGGGCCGGGCATGGTCACCGTCGGCGTACTGGCCTTCGTCGGCTCGTGGAACGCCTACCTGCTGCCGTTGCTGCTGCTGCAAGGGGATATGCGCACCTTGCCGCTGGGCGTCGCCGACTACTCCAGCGAGCACTCGGCCGACACCGCCGGCGTCTTCGCGTTCACCGCGCTGGCGATGATCCCGGCACTGATCTTCTTCCTGGCCATGCAGAAGCGCATCGTCAATGGACTGCAGGGCGCAGTCAAGGGCTGATCCGCCCCCGCAAGCAATCGAAATCTTTGAAGACAAGGAACTGCCATGAAAACCGTCGAGCAAACCTGGCACGACATCTCACTTCCTGCCGAACAGCGCGTCGCCGCGCTCATGGATGAAATGACCCTGGAAGAGAAAGCCGGGCAGCTGGGCTCGTTCTGGATCCGCCCGGAGGAAGAAAACCAGGACGGGGAAGGCAACGTCGCGCCGATGGCCGACACCTTCACCGCAGGCCCCAGCTTCGAAACCGCCATCAAGGACGGCTTGGGGCATATCACCCGCGCCTTCGGCACCATCCCGCTGGCCCCCGCCGAAGGCCGCGAACGCCTGGTCGAGCTGCAAGAACAGGTCATTGCCGCGAACCGCTTGGGCATCCCGGCCATCGCCCACGAGGAATGCCTGACTGGCTTCACCACCCTTGGCGCGACCTGCTACCCGGCGTCCATTGCCTGGGGCGCCACCTTCAACCCGGAACTCATTGGCGGCATGGCCCGGCGCATCGGCGCCGACATGCTGAAGATGGGAGTGCACCAGGGCCTGTCCCCGGTCTTGGACGTCACCCGCGACTACCGCTGGGGCCGGGTGGAAGAGACCATGGGCGAAGACCCCCACCTGGTTGGGGAGCTGGGTGTAGCCTACGTGCGCGGGCTGCAGGACTCGGGGGTGCACGCCACCTTGAAGCACTTCGCCGGCTACGCGGCCTCGCAAGCCGGGCGCAACCACGCGCCGGTCTCCATGGGCCCCCGGGCGCTGGAAGACACGGTGTTCCCGCCGTTCGAACGCGCGGTTCGCGAGGGTGGAGTGAAGTCCGTGATGAACTCCTATGCGGACGTGGATGGCGAAGCGCCCGCTGGCAGCCACCGGCTGCTCACCGAAGTGCTGCGGGGCCGCTGGGGCTTCGCGGGAACCGTCGTGGCGGACTACTGGTCCGTCAGCTTCCTGCACAGCATGCACGAAGTCGCAGAAGACGAGGACGCCGCGGGCCGGCTGTCCCTGGAAGCCGGCATGGACGTTGAGCTCCCGGAGACCACCGCCTTCGCCAACCTGGCCCAGGCGGTCCGCGCCGGAGCGCTGGAGCAGGAAGTCCTGGACACCGCGGTGCGCCGCGTGCTGGCCCAGAAGCTGCAGATGGGCCTGCTGGATCCGGGCTGGAACCCGCGCCAGGCCTGGCTGGGCGATGACGTGGAACTGGATTCGGCCGATAACCGTGCCCATGCCCGGAAAATGGCCGAGGAATCGATCATCCTGCTGCGCAACGAGCAGATCCTGCCCTTGGCCAGCCCGGCACGCTTGGCGGTCATCGGGCCCAGCGCCTCCCAGCCGCGCACCCACCTGGGCTGCTACTCCTTCACCAACCATGTCTACTCGCGCTTCGCCGAGCAGCAGGACTACGGCGTGCCGATGGCCTCGATCCTCGAAGCCTTGCAGCAGGCTCCCGCGCTCGCCGGATCGCAGATCGAGTATGCCCGTGGCGTGGACTTCACCGATCTGGATGATTCGGGCATCGCCCAGGCGGTCCAGGCCGCCCGCAACGCCGAAGTCGCGGTGGTTGCCGTTGGCGACCTCGCCGGGCTCTTCGGCCGTGGCACCTCGGGGGAGGGCTGCGACGTCGTCGACCTGCGCCTGCCCGGGCGGCAGGGGGATCTGGTGGAAGCCGTGCTGGCCACGGGGACCCCGACGGTGCTGGTGCTGGTCACTGGGCGCCCGTATTCGCTGGGGCAATTCGCTGATCGCACCGCGGCCATCATCCAGTGCTTCATGCCCGGGGTGGAAGGCGGGCCGGCACTGGCTGGCGTGCTGACCGGCGAGGTCAACCCCTCGGGCAAGCTGCCGGTGCAGATCCCCGACCATATCGGCGGGCAGCCGGGCACCTACCTGGCTTCCAAGCTGGCCTGGCATTCAGAAGGCGTAACCAACCTCGATCCGCGTCCGCTCTACCCCTTCGGCTACGGCAGCTCCTACACCAGCTTCGAGATCTCCGGTCTGGAACTGCCGGAAACTGAAATCGCTGCCGACGGCACCATTCGGGTCAGTGCCACCGTGGCCAATACCGGAGCGCGCTCCGGCGCCGAAGTGGTGCAGCTGTACCTGGCTGACGCGGTGTCGCAGGTGGTGCGCCCGCGCCGCTGGCTAGCCGGCTTCGCCAAGGTGCAGCTTGAGGCAGGGGAGTCGAAGCGCGTGGCTTTCACCGTGCATGCGGACCGGACCTCGTTCACCGGGCTGTCCGGGAAGCGCATTGTGGAACCGGGCAAGTTCACCGCGCTGGTGGGAACCAGCAGCGAGGACCTGCCACTGCAGGCCGAGTTCCGGATCACCGGGAAGGTGCGCGAAGTGGCCGAGGGCCGCGTGCTGGACACCCCGGTGGACATCGCGTAGCCGCTAGGCGGTGCGCCGCCGCAGGGTCAGGGAACCGACGATCAGCGCGGCGGCGATCCAGGCGGCGATGACCAGCATGCTGCTTGCCGTCGCCGAATCCACTGTTCCCGCCGCGGCATCCGAGAGGGCGTCGATGGCGTGGGACAGCGGAAGCCAGTCGCCGATGGCCTCCAGCGCGCCGGGCAGCTGCTCGCGGGGCAGGATGATTCCGGACAGCAGGAACTGCGGGATGACCAGCGCCGGCATGAACTGAACCACCTGGAATTCGGTGCGTGCGAAGGCGCTGGCCATCAGGCCGAGGCTGATGCCCAGCAGCGCGTCGAGGGCGGCCACCGCGAACAGCAGCCAGAAACTGCCTTCGATCTCCAAGCCGCAAACCCAGATGGCGAAACTGACCGCGATCATGGTCTGGAGGATCGCAACCAGGGTGAACGCCAGCGCGTAGCCGAAGATGAATTCGCCCTTGGCCAGCGGCATGCTCAGCAAGCGCTCAAGGGTTCCGCTGCGCCGCTCGCGCAGTGTTGCGATGCTGGTTACCAGGAACATGACCACGAATGGGAACAAGGCGATCATTGCGGGGCCAATGCGGCCGAATGCCGGGGTGTCGGTGAAGATCCATGCGATCAGGCCGATCAGCAGGCTGGGCACGATGAGCATCAAGGCAATGGTCCGCGGGTCATGGCGTACCTGGGCCAGGACCCGACCGGTGGTGGCGAGCGTCCGTTTCATGGCTGGTTCCCTTTTGCCGCGATCAGGGCAACGAAGGCATTTTCGGGATTGTCTGCACCGGTTGACTCCATCAATGCAGCCGGGCTCATCTGGCCGAGCAGCTTCCCCTCGCGCAGCAGCAGGATTTCATCGCAACGCATGGCTTCGTCCATGACATGGCTGGAGACGACAAGGCACAGGCCGGTGGCCGCCAACTGCGAGAACATCGCCCACAGATCCGCACGCAGCACCGGGTCCAAACCCACCGTGGGTTCATCCAGGATGACAATTTCCGGCGAGCCGAGCAGCGCGATGGCCAAGGACACCCGATTGCGCTGTCCGCCGGACAGGCCCATGGCCAGCCGGCCAGCCTGGTCCGCCAGGTCCGTGGCTTCGAGGACTCGATCCACTTCGGCTGGGGGGTGGCCGAGGATCTTGGCGAAGTAGGCGATGTTCTGCCGGACACTCAAATCGTCATAGACGCTGGCTGCCTGGGTCATATAGCCGACCCGGTTGCGCAGGGACTTGTGCCCGGCGGGCTTTCCGAGAACGGAGACTGTTCCGCTGCTGATGACCTGGTTGCCCACGATGCTTCGCAGCAAGGTGCTCTTGCCGCTGCCGCTGGGGCCGAGCAAGCCGATGATCCGTCCCGGCGCGAGCTGGAATTCCACGTGGTCCAGGACCAATGCCCTTCCGCGTCTGACGTCGAGCCGCTGCACATCGACACAAGCCGTTTTATTCATCACATAATGAATTAGGGACCTCTGCCAGCAGCATGTCAATGGTTCAACGCAGGCAATTGGCCGGTGAGGTAGCGCTGGATGGTGGGGGCCACCAGCTCGATAACCTGCTCATCATCCATGGAGGCCAAAGGCTCCAAGCCAATGATGTAGCGCGCGACAATCAGGCCGACAATCTGGCTGGCCACCAGGGCTACCCTCGGCTCGGCGCTTTCTTCCGGCAAACGCGCACCCAAGCGCGAGAAGATCTGCTCTTGCAGGAATGGACGGAGGATTTTCGCCGCGCTGCTGCTGGAGACCAAGCCCCGGATCATTGCCGTTGCAGCCGTGCGGAAAGCCGGCTTGCTCCAGGTAGCGAGCAATGCGCGAGTCAGCGCCTCGCCCATCTCCTCCAACGGCGCTGTTGCCGCCTCGGCGATGATTTCCCCTGGGTTGACGGGGATGCGCATGGTCTGGACAAACAAGTCGCTCTTGTCCTTGAAATAGTGGTGAACCAGTGCTGGATCCACCCCGGCTCGGCGCGCTACCGACCGGAGGCTGGCTGCCTCGTATCCGGCACGGGAGAACTCCTTGGACGCGGCTTTGAGGATCGCCGCTCTAGTTGTCCCCGTGTTGCTGCCTTTGGGCCGTCCACGCTTCCGCGCGCTCGGGACCTCGTTCGGTACTTGCTCGGTCACGGTTTCAGCATACTTCCGGAATCTTGCGTCAACGCAGCAAGGCCGGGCAAAAGCCCGGCCTTGCTGAATCCGCTAGCTGCTACTTCTTGGCTGCAGGCGCTTCCGCTGCAGCGGCACCCTTGGCGAGTTCCGCGTGCAGATTCGCCACGGATGGGAACTGCAGGTCCGGGCGGAACGGGAAAGTGTCCATGTCCTCGCGGGCGGTGATGCCGGTGTAGACCAATGCGGTCAGCAGTCCGGCTTCCATGCCCGCAACGATATCGGTGTCCATGCGGTCGCCGATCATTGCGGTGGTTTCCGAGTGCGCATCGATTCGGTTCAGGGCAGAACGGAACATCATTGGGTTCGGCTTGCCCACCACGTATGGCTCGCGGTTGGTTGCACGCGAGATCAAGGCCGCGATCGCACCGGTGGCTGGCATAATGCCTTCGGTGGACGGCCCGGTAGCGTCCGGGTTGGTGGCGATGAACTTCGCCCCGCCTTCGATCAGGCGGATGGCCTTGGTGATGGCTTCGAAAGAGTAGGTGCGGGTTTCGCCCAGCACGACGTAGTCAGGGTTCTGGTCGGTCATGATGAACCCCGCATCATGCAGGGCAGTGGTCAAACCGGCTTCGCCAATGACGAAGGTGCGGCCGCCGGGGCGCTGGCGAGCCAGGAACTCTGCAGTGGCCATCGCGGAGGTCCAGATGTTTTCCTCCGGGACGTCCAGGCCCGAGGCCAATAGGCGGGCACGCAGATCGCGCGGGGTGTAGATGGAGTTATTGGTCAGGACCAGGAAGCGCAGGTTGTTGTCGCGCCAGTAGCTCAGCATCTCGGCGGCGCCCTTGATGGCCTGGTTCTCGTGAACCAATACGCCGTCCATGTCCGTGAGCCAGCATTTGATGTCGTGGACAGTTCGCGTACCGCGGATTGAAGTTGTCACGAGGCGTGGATCCTCCCTAGGGAAATATGTGGTGGGAGCTATCGGCACTGAAAGTATCCCGTTCTATTAAGAGATTACACAGGCGCACGCAAATGCACCGTGAACAAGGGCACGAACATAACGAACTAGGCTTAATACTGTGAACGAAGAAACGCATGAACCAGTTAATGACCCGAGCGCGCAGCATGTGATCGGATTAGGCCCCTGGGAGGGGGAACTGCCAACCGACGGAAAATACGATCCCCAGTTGCTTGCCGAGGGCGACCGGCGCAACGTCGCGGACAAGTACCGCTACTGGACGATGGACGCCATCATTGCTGATCTTGACGAACGCCGCCACGATTTCCATATCGCCATTGAAAACTGGCAGCACGATATGAACATCGGCACCGTGGTACGCAGCGCAAACGCTTTCCTGGCCAAAGAAGTCCATATCATCGGCCGTCGCCGCTGGAATCGACGAGGCGCCATGGTTACTGATCGTTACCAGCACGTACGGCACCATGCAACGGTGGAGGAGTTCGTTGCCTGGGCTGAGGGCGAGGGGTTGACGATTCTGGGAATCGATATCTTCCCGGACTCCGTTCCACTGGAGACCTACGACCTGCCGAAGGACTGCGTGCTGGTCTTCGGGCAGGAAGGTCCGGGACTCAGCCCGGAAGTCCACGCTGCGGCCAAGGACACCTTGTCCATCGAGCAGTTCGGCTCGACTCGTTCAATCAACGCGGCATCCGCAGCCGGGATTGCCATGCATGCGTGGGTACGCAGGCACGTGTTTGGGCAAAAAGTAGGTTAACAAGAAATTTAATACTGACGAGTTTAGTCGAGCATCTGGATTAGTTATCATTTTCCGCCTACTCTGGGTTTTAGTTATGAAAACGTGATCTGGGAGAGGGCGGTCGTGAAACGACGTCATCAAGTAAACCGTGACTTGCTGTTGCCCGGGCTGCCTCGACGCAGAAGGCCATTGGTTATATGGTCCACTTCTATCGTCGCCGCGCTCGGACTGACGGGAGCCCTGGCGATCCCGATCATGGCTCAGGCCGGTGACTCCAGGCAGGGCGATATCCCTGTAGGCATCGATGCTGTGGCAGATCCATCAATGTTCAACGGACCGGTCTACGTCAGTGCAGATGCGCCGCTGAACTCATTTGGCGGTTCCGGCAAGGAGCTGGCTATTGACGGCCGTCCCGTTGGAATGCTTGATGGCGCTGACGCGGGCTCAGAAGCGTCCGGCAATGACAACGAATCCTCAGCTCTGCTTGCGGGCATGGTCGGCGAGCTCGGCAAATTGCCTGGCGACCTGCAACTGATGCACCCGGTCAAGACCCGCAGTATTTCCAGCCCTTATGGCTGGCGTGCCAACCCTACCGGTCCTGGCAACCAGATCCACATTGGCCAGGACTACCCTATTTCCTGCGGCTCGCCGGTCTACGCTTCTGAAGCTGGAACGGTGACCGTATCGGCATGGGCTGGGCACTCCGGCATGCGCGTGACTATCGACCACGGCAGCAATGTCCAGACTGGCTACAGCCACAATTCGAAGTTGATTGCCAAGGTGGGGCAGCGAGTCGAGCAGGGTGAACTGATCGCCCTGGCTGGCACTACCGGCAACTCGACCGGTTGCCACGTGCACTTCGAGGTCATCATCGACGGCCGTTGGCATGATCCGCGCAACTACCTGCCAACCATTCCGGGCCAGCGCCAGGCGATGATTAATTCGCAGCGGCTGACAGTCAATGCGGGCAGTGCTCCCAAGGGCAACGGCTCCCGGGTTCCTGATCGGGCTCCAAGCGGCCCGGATCCAGACGTCATTGTCCCCGAGGATGACACTCCAAGCATTCCACGGCCGAAGCCAAGCCCATCGGAGTCACAGCGCCCGTCGCCGAGCGAGAGTGAAAGTCCGAGCGGTTCGCAGTCTCCAGATGGTTCACAGAGCCCGGACGGTTCGAAGAGCCCTGATAGCTCGAAGAGCCCAGATAGTTCCAAGAGCCCTGACGATTCGAAGAGTCCAGACGCTACGAAGAGTCCAGGCGCTACGGACGGACCCGAAGATCCGGATGCCACTGATGAGGTGGAGGCTCCAGCTCCAGCGCCAACGAAGCCAGAAGAAGAAGTCGCTACGGATACTCCAACGAAGTCAGATCCTGCGCCAAAGACGGATTCGTCGAAGTCGGCCTCGACCGGAACTGAAACTCCGGCGGCTTCCAAGAGCTCTGCATCAGTGCCCAGCACCACGACCAAGACACAGCTAGCTCCGTCGGGAAGCACCTCTGTAAGCGCAACAACCGAATAGAGAACGTAAAAAGCCAGCGGCCAACCATAATGAGACAAGCTCTCATCTGGGTTGGCCGTTTGCTTTGCGGTAAACCGCGGAATTCCCCGTGTCACGATACGAGATTTAGGGCTTAGTTAGTGACATAGCCGATAGGATGGATGGCGAACCGCCGTCAATGGAGACGCGTAACCTCGCTAATCACCAGGAGTGAAGCATGCCTATCGCAACCCCCGATAAGTACAATGCAATGATCGATGCTGCCAAGGCAGGCGGCTACGCCTTCCCAGCAGTGAACGTGACCAGCTCGCAGACTCTGAACGCCGCAATTCGCGGCTTCGCAGAGGCTGAATCCGACGGCATCATCCAGGTCTCCACCGGCGGCGCCGCATACTGGTCTGGTGCATCCATCAAGGATATGGTTACCGGCTCGCTGGGCTTCGCGGCCTTCGCGCGCCAGGTTGCCAAGAACTACGGCGTGAACATCGCCTTGCATACCGACCACTGCCCAGCGGACAAGCTGGACGGTTTCGTGTTGCCGCTGCTGGCCGCTTCGGAGGCTGAAGTCGCTGCAGGCCGCGATCCATTCTTCAACTCCCACATGTGGGACGGCTCGGCTGAGACCCTCGAAGAGAACCTGCGTATTGCTGCTGAACTGCTGCCACGCACCGCTGCCGCGAAGCAGATCCTCGAAGTTGAAATTGGTGCCGTGGGCGGCGAAGAAGATGGCGTCGAGAACGCGATCAACGACAAGCTGTACAGCACCGTCGAAGATGCCTTGGCTACCATCGAGGCTTTGGGCGCCGGTGAAAAGGGACGCTACATCACCGCGCTGACCTTCGGCAACGTCCACGGCGTTTACAAGCCAGGCAACGTAAAGCTGCGCCCAGAGATCTTGAAGGATATCCAGGCCCAGGTTGGTGCGAAAATCGGCAAGGCTAACCCATTCGATCTCGTATTCCACGGCGGATCGGGCTCCTCCGAGCAGGAAATCGCTGACGCTGTTGCCTACGGCGTGATCAAGATGAACATCGACACCGACACCCAGTACGCATTCACCCGTCCGGTCGCAGGCCACATGCTGGGCAACTACGATGGCGTGCTGAAGATCGACGGCGAAGTTGGCAACAAGAAGACCTATGACCCGCGCGTTTGGGGCGCCAAGGCTGAAGAGTCCATGGCTGCCCGCATCGTTGAAGCTGCCCAGCAGCTAGGCTCGGCCGGAAAGTCGCTGAAGTAACCATGGTCGGAGAAAACCTGCTGGGTATCCCGGAAACCCTGCTTCCGGAAGAAACCGAAGTGCTGGCACGCTATGAAGCCGGTGATGAAGCCACGGACTTGGCGGCAAAGTTCCCTGCCTCGTCACTGGTTTGGGCGCTGCTTGCCAACGAAGCGCACAGTGAGGGCCGCATCGTGGAGTCGTACGCGTTCGCACGAGTTGGCTACCACCGAGGCTTGGACTCGCTGCGCAAAGCCGGCTGGCGCGGACAGGGCCCTGTGCCTTGGCGCCATGAGCCAAACCGAGGCTTCCTTCGCTCGCTCTATGCGCTAGGCCGTGCGGCCGCAGCCATCGGCGAGACTGAAGAAGTCGACCGCATCGGCAAGTTCCTGAACGATTCGGATTCGACGGCCAAGGCTGAAATCGAAGCTGGCAAGTAAGCGATACTCCAACAGCTAACGGCGGCTATTCTCGCAGAGAGAATAGCCGCCGTTAGCTGTTTAACGCTTCGAGGGCATGCTCAAGAAGTAAGAGAACTCGTGTGCGCGGAAGCTGAGTAAAACCAGCCAGACGGCACACTCTCCGTCAGCAGAAGGCAAACATGCAAGTCAAGACCTATTCAGTAACATGAGGGCGTTCTCATGTTGTTCTACTTTTGGACTCATTTAGTTCACCTAAAGTTCATTTAGAAGGGATCATCACTTCACACTTTTGAAAGGGATAGCGATGTTGTCATTCTGGACGGGACTAGCCTCAAACGTCATCGGCATTACGGTGCTGGTGTACTTCGTATACTTCCGCCGTCACTTCCGCCGCGACCTCGTGCTCGCATATATCGCCTTGAGCATGGGAATCTTCGCGGTCACCTTGCTGCTTTCAGGCAGCGGCGCAGGCATGGGGCTGGGGCTGGGGCTCTTCGGCATCCTCTCAATCATTCGCCTTCGCTCAGACACGCTGACCCAGGAAGAAGTCGCCTACTACTTCATTTCGCTGGCCATTGGTTTGGTCAACGGCCTGCACCCGGATCCGGCATGGTTGGCTCCGTCGGCCACCGCAGCCCTCGTGCTAGTCATGTTCCTGGCGGATCACCCGAGCTTCGCTCCGCGCACCGAGCGCCAGACTGTGACCCTGGAACGTGCCTACCCGAAGAAGGCGGATCTGCAGGCTGCATTGGAAGAACTGCTGGATGCCAAGGTGCTGCGAACAGTAGTTGTCGAGCTGGACATGGTTCGCGATCTGACCATCGTTGATGTCCGCTTCCGCACCAACATGGCCGGCAGCAAGTCCACTGCCAAGTCCAGCGCATCCGAGAGCTTCTCCGGCACTTATGAATTGGCGAACAGCCAGTCTGCACCGGCAGCGCAGAACGGAGCCAAGCAGGAGACGTGGTCCTGATGACGACATATGCGGCCAAGGGAGCGGACCTCGTCGTCTCCCAGGCGCGCGCGGCTCTCGAAGAAGCCGTCATCGGCCGGGAACCGATCAGTCTCGAAGACGTGATTTCCGAAGCCGCGCTGCAGACCCGAGTCGACAAGAAGTTCCTGCTGGCCCCAGAGGAGTTCACGGCATTATCCGAGCGCTTGGGCGATCAATTCAAGATCATGCAGATCGATGGCCTGCGCACCTTCCGCTACGAATCGGTGTATTTCGATACCGAGGACTACGACCAGTACCGCGCCCACCGCCAGGGGCGGCGACGGCGATACAAGGTGCGCTCGCGCACTTATGCTGACACCGGGCTGTCGATGTTCGAGATCAAGACCAAGGGGCTTCGCGGCTCGACGGTGAAGCACCGCGTCGAGCAGGATCTGGACAGCGCCGGCGAGCTGACCGAAGAGAATCTCGAGTTCCTGGAATCGGTCCTGCGCCGCGAGTACGGGCAGGACGTGCCCCAACTGCAACCTGTGCTGGACAGTGCCTACCGGCGTGCAACTTTCGTGAACCCCATCGATGGCGAACGGCTGACCTGCGACGTGGAACTGGAATACGCCAACGGCGATTCGAGGGTTGACGGACCGGACCTGGTTGTCGTGGAGACCAAGTCCGCTGATGGCCGGGGCGCGTCGGACCAGGCCTTGGCCGAGCTGGGCATCCGAGAGGTATCGATGTCCAAGTATTGCATCGGCATTGCACTGCTGAACCCGCAGCTGCCGGCCAATCGCTGGAGCCGTTTGCTCCAGCAGAGCTTCGTTCCGGACCCGACGTTGCGCTAGATTCCGTGCAGGATTCGGCTAGCGCTCGGAGGCGAGTCGGTAGCCGAATCCGCGTACCGTCTCAAAACGTTCCGAGCCGAGCTTGTTGCGCAGGTAGCGGACATACACATCCACCACGTTAGACCCTGGATCGAAATCATAGCCCCAGACCCGGGAAAGCAACTGCTCGCGGCTGAGCACTTGGCCGGGGTTGCGCAAGAAGGCTTCGGCCAGCGCGAATTCACGCGCGGAAAGGTCGACTTCGCGCTCATTGACCGTCACCCGGCGGCGCAGCAGGTCCATGTTCAGGTCCTCGTGGGCCAGTGAGGAAACCTCGGGTGCGTTGTCCTCGGCGCGCAGGCGCAAGCGCACCCGCGCCAGCAACTCATCGAAGTGGAATGGCTTGGCCATGTAGTCATCGGCACCGTTCTGCAGGCCGGCTACCGTGTCTTCCACGCTGCCGCGTGCGGTCAGGATGATCACCGGAGTATCGATCTGCGCGGCGCGCAGACGCCGCAATACCGAGAAGCCGTCTTCATCCGGCAGGCCGAGGTCGAGGATGATCAGCTCATGGTCACCGTCAATGGCCTGGGTGAAGCCATCATGCCCGGTTTCTGCGATGGATGAGGTCAGTCCCGCAGCACGCAGCCCCTTGGCTACGAACGAACTGATTCGCGGTTCATCTTCAATGATCAGTATCTGGCTCATGCTTCCTTGCTTCCAGTCGTCAACGGCATGTCAATGTAGAACGTCGAACCCTTGCCATGTTCCGAGTTCACCCACACGCGTCCGCCGTGGGTCTCCGCTATGGCCTGCACGATGTTCAGCCCCAGGCCGGACCCGGAAGAACGAACAGAGTTCTGGCCCCGTCCAAAGCGCTCGAAAATACGTTCAAGATCTTCAGCCTGGATGCCCACGCCCGCATCGGATACCCACCAGCGCAAGGTGGTGTTGCCATGCCCATCGCGCACGATCTCGTTGCCCAAGCCGATGCGGCTATCCGCAGCAGAGAACTTCACCGCGTTGGCGCAGAGCTGCAGCATGGCTTGGGTGGTCCGGACCGGGTCGAGAGCCACGGTGGCCTCGGTGCGGTAGTCCACGCGCCACTGGCGAGGCCCCAGGCCGCGGGCCTTGTCGAGGATGTCGTCAAGCAGCTTGCCGACTTCTGCCGGCTCCACCTGGAGAAAATCCGTGCGGTTGGACTTTGCCAGGGTGACTAGGTCATTGATGAGCAAGGACATGCGCCCGAGCTCGTCCATGGCGATATCGCGGCTCTGGGCAACGTCGTCCGGATCGTTGGGATCCATCAGTTCCAGATGCCCGTTGATGATAGTCACCGGCGTGCGCAGTTCGTGCCCGACGTCATCAAGCAGCTGGCGCTGGGAGCTGAGCGCACCTTCAAGGCGATCCAGCATTTCGTTGACTGTGACCGTCAGTTCAGCGAATTCGTCGTTTCCGGAAACTTCAATGCGCTGGGATACGTCGGTCTCCGAGATCTGCTGCGCGGTAGTTTGCAGGCGGCGAATCGGGTCGAGCATTCGTCCAACCACAAGCCAGGCGGCCAGCGCGGCCACGAGCATGACCGAGGCGCCGACGGCACCATAGATCATGAAGTTGCGGTCGTTGGCGATAGCCTCGGCAGAGTAGTCATAGGCCAGCACGAAGGCGCCATGCTCGTGGTCTGCAGGGAGGCTAACCGGAACAACGACGGCGCGGTAGGTCGTGATGTCCGTGTCGACAGTTCCCAAGCGGATATGGTTGGCGTCCTGGACGCTTCTGGCCCATTCGAGGAATTCCGGATCATCTTCCAGTCGGGTGTTGACGATATCCGGTGCGGTCCAACGCACCTCGTCACCAACCAGGGAGAGCATGCCCTGCTTCGGGGAGGGCAGGGTGCGTTGCATTGCGATATACAGCAAGTCTTCGGCGTGCTTGAAGCGTTCCATGGTTCGCGGATCGACACCAGTATCGGTGAGAACTTCGAATTCCTTGACGGTGCGGGTCAATGACTCGTCGAGGCGTTCATTCAGTTCGTGGCGTTGAACCGCAAAGCTCGCGGTACCCGCTGTCAGCAGGGCCAGGCCTACCAGGAGCATCATGCCGGTCAGGACCCGTGCTCGGATGGACCAGCGGCGTTCTGGCGCTCTAGTCATCGTCGTCGTCATCGTCGTAGTCGTCGTAATCGTCATCGTCGTCGTCATCATCGTCGTACTGGGTGCCCGAAGGAGGCAGCGGAACGACGGTCTTCTTTGGCGGTGCCGGTGCTGGAGGTTTCGGCTTGGGCTTCGGTGTCGGGGTAGCGCTAGGCTTAGGCTTTTCCGAGGTTTTCGGCTTGGCGGAGGTGCTCGATCTGGAAGACGGATTTTGGGATCCAGTCGCTGGGGCAGAAGGCGAGGAGGAGGGGCTGTTGGGGGTGCCGCTCGTCGGAGACGGAGTTGCTTCTTCGAAGATGAACCCTTCCCCGAGGTCCTGGTCCGCCGGACCTTCCAAGGCTTGGCTGATTCCGAAAGCGCCAAGAAACACGACTGCGATGACAGCGATTGTCGCAAAGACGCGGCGCAAAGCTTCCTTTCCCATGTTTTTCATTGTGGCTGAAATAAATGAGATATAGATGAGAGACGCCGTTAGATGACAAAAAGCCTGTCTCGGCTAAGCCAGGTGCTCGAAGATAATTACCGTCTGGGTGGATGAGAACGCGCGGTTGGAGCCCAAGTGCGCGGCCACGAATGCCCGTAGGTCTTCGATGCTTCTGGTAGCCACCCGAACCAGCAAATCCGGCGAGCCGCCAAGAACGAAGACTTCCTTGACCTCGGCGAGCTCTTTGAGCTGATGCGCCGAGGAGAGCAAGCGGTCTCGGGCTGTGGACGAGACCACAATAGAGATCATGGCGTTGACGGCCACGCCAAGAAGTTGCTCATTGATCGCAGCATGGTAGCCGGTGATCACCCCCGCCTTGGAGAGGGCTTTCACCCGGCCCAAGCAGGTGGACGGCGCCAGGCCGACTTTTGCAGCCAGGACGTTATTGGCAATTCGAGCATCCTTGCTCAGCTCGGCGAGAATGGACAAATCCGCTTCGTCTACACGAACAGGATTCGGCTTGGCGTCGCCTTGAACTGTCCATAATGAACCTGCCACGGTTGATCAACTCAATTCTTTGGGAAAGTTCAGATTTAGTCGCACTATATCGAATCTGATTCTACGATGGAAACACCATGGAGAACGGAAGTTCTCCCGCTTTGATCTTGGCTGAACAGGAGATCCAATGACCACGGAACTGACCCGAGAGACCCTTGCCCAGTTGGACGCGGCAGACCCGCTGGTGGCCTTTGGCGACCGCTTCAACCTCCCGGAAGGCGTCATCTACCTCGATGGCAACTCATTGGGCGCGTTGCCGAAGGGTGCGGCCGAACGTGCCGCCCAGGTGGTGACCGAAGAATGGGGCCAGGGCCTGATCCGTTCCTGGAACACCGCCGGCTGGTTCGAGATGCCGCTGAAGCTCGGCGACAAGCTGGGGCGGCTGCTGGGCGCGAACCCCAGCGAAACCGCGATCACCGATACCACCACACTGAATCTGTTCAAGGCCTTGGCATCGGCACTGCGCACGCAGAAGGCTGATGCCCCGCAGCGCCGGGTGATTCTCACCGAACGCGACAACTTCCCAACAGATATCTATATCGCCGAGGGATTGGCTGATCTGGTCAACTCGCTCTCGCAGGAAACAGGTGTGGCCTATGAAGTGAAGCTCATCGATGGCGAGGCGTCGCTGCGCGCTGCACTGGACGAGACTGTCGCCGTGGTTGCCCTGTCGCACGTGAACTACCGCACCGGTTCCATGTGGGACATGGACGAGACCACCGCAGCAATCCACGGCTCCGGAGCCCTGGTGGTCTGGGACTTGGCTCATGCCGCGGGTGCAGTGCCGATTGACCTGAATGCAGCAGATGCCGACTACGCCGTGGGCTGCACCTACAAGTACCTCAACGGCGGCCCGGGCTCTCCGGCCTTCATCTGGGTCAATGCCCGCCACCATGAACGTTTCTGGCAGCCCCTGTCCGGCTGGTGGTCGCACAAGTCGCCCTTCGAGATGGCTGATAGCTACACTCCAGCAAATGACATTCGCCGCTTCATGTGCGGTACCCAGCCGGTCACTTCGCTGGCCATGATCGAGGTTGGCCTGGATATCGCGCTGGAAGCGGACATGGACAAGGTGCGTGCCAACTCGCTGGAGCTGGTGGACCTGTTCATCGAGCTGGTTGAGACCCGCTGTGCCGGCTACGGCCTGGAACTGGTGACTCCACGCGAACATGCTGCTCGCGGAAGCCACGTCAGCTTCCGCCATGAGCATGGGTACGAAATCATCGCTGCGCTCATTGACCGGGGTGTCATCGGGGACTACCGCGAACCGGAAGTCCTGCGCTTTGGCATCACCCCGCTGTACCTGACGCGTACCGATATCTGGGATGCCGTGGAGAAACTGCGTGAAATTCTGCACACCAATGCCTGGCAGCGCGAAGAGTACGCCGTGCGTAATGCCGTGACATAACGCAAATTCCGCCGCTTTCAGGCCTTGGTGCCCCGAAGCCAGCGAATCTGCGCGAGAGTAACCTTAAGAGCAGCACGGCATTTTCGATGCCGTGCTGTTCGCATAGGTCTAAAGGGAGCATCGTTGGGCAAGCAGCCGGTACGCGCCACTGAAGTCGGTTCGGGTTTGAAGAAGTCGCTGACTCCTGGGCAGATGTCCATGATCGCGCTGGGCAGTGCCATCGGCACCGGCCTTTTCGCGGGCAGCAAGCTCGCCATCGCCATGGCCGGTCCCTCGGTGATCATCAGCTACCTCATTGGCGGGGTCGTCGCCTTGCTGGTCATGGGCGCATTGGCGGAAATGACCGTCAAGCAGCCGGTGGCCGGTTCCTTCGGGGTCTACGCCGAACGCTATCTTGGACGTTTCGCCGGGTACCTGACCAAGTACCTGTACTGGTCTGCGCTGATCTTCGCCGTGGGCACCGAAGTCAGCGCGGTAGGCGAGTACATGCAGTACTGGTTCCCCGAGATTCCAAGGCTGGTTTGGGTCCTTGTCTTCTCGGCCGCGCTTTTGGGCGTGAACTTCTCCAGCGTGAAGATCTTCGGAACCACCGAATACTGGTTCTCCGCGATCAAGGTCTTCGCGGTGGTCGCGTTCATCATCATTGCCCTCTGGCTGGTGTTCCACGACCCCAGCGACCAATACGGGTTCCATAACTACTCGGCCGAAGGCGGCTTCTTCTCCAATGGCCTGTTCGGCATGTGGACCGCTGTCATCGTGGCGATCTTCTCCTACATGGGCATCGAGGCGATCTCCATTGCCGCCGCAGAAGCAAAGAACCCCAAGATTGCCGTACGCAAGGCCTTCAAGGTCTCCTTCCTGCGCTTGCTGCTCTTCTACGTGTTCACCATGGCCCTGATCCTCGCGGTGGCGCCCACCAGCGAACTGCTGGCCGGCGGATCGCCATTTGTCACTGTGATGTCCCAGATGGGTATCCCGTTCGCCGATTCGGTACTGAACTTCGTGCTCATCATTGCCGCGCTCTCGGCCATGAATGCCCAGCTCTATGCGGCAACCCGCATGCTGCATTCGCTGGCTGATTCCGGGCACGCGCCGCGCCTGGCACACCGGACCAACAGCGCGGGCGCTCCTATCCACGCGGTGTGGATGTCTGCCGGAGGCATCGCCGTGGCAGCACTGGTCTACGCGCTGGTTCCGGAGGGAGGCTTCGGCATCATGATGTCGCTGGCTACCTTCGGTGCCCTGGCGACGTGGTTCATGATCCTGGTGACCCACGTGTCCTTCCGCCGCCAGGTGCGCCTGGACCGGGCCGTCCTGGAGTACAAGCTGCCAGGCTACCCGGCCGCGTCGATTCTCGGCTCGGTACTGCTCGCCGGCCTGCTGGTGACCTCGTTCTTCGTGCCGGAATTCAAGTACACCCTGATCTTCGGTGTTCCCTTCGTCATCGTGATGTCGGTGCTCTACAGGCTGGTTTTCGCCGGCAAGAAACAGCCTGCGGCGAAGTAGCAGGGCAGTCGTCCGCGGTACTGGTTCGCTGGAGATCCGCGGCGCGGGCACTAAGATCTTAAGGGGCCTGCCGGTTGGCAGGCGCCGCAACTTTCGAGGAGCAATGGTGGCCAAGCTGTATTTCCGCTACGGAGCGATGAACTCGGGCAAATCCACGAGCTTGCTGCAGGCTGCCTTCAACTACGAGGAACGCGGCCAGCGTATCCTGCTGGCCAAGCCGGGGGTTGACACCAAGGGCGAGAAATCAATCGTTTCCCGCCTGGGAATCGAACGCGAAGTCGACTTCAGCGTGGGGCCGGAAGAGAACCTCCGCGAGAAGTTCGCGGCCCATTGCCTCGGCGATGACCCTGATGCCTTGCTGCCGCATGTGGATGCGCCGCCGGTAGCCTGCCTGCTGGTCGACGAAGTTCAATTCCTCTCCCGCACCCAGGTCGATGATCTTCTGCGCATTGCCGTGCTCGATGATGTCCCAGTGCTTGCCTACGGTATCCGTACCGACTTCCGCACCCGTGCCTTCCCGGGCTCGGCACGCTTGATGGAACTGGCGCACTCGCTTGAAGAGCTGAAGACCATCTGCCGCTGCGGGCGCAAGGCCATGTTCAATACCCGCCGATCGGGTGACCACATTGTTTTTGATGGAGACCAGGTCGCTATCGACGGTGAAGAGGTCTGGTACGAGTCGCTGTGCGCTGCCTGCTATCTGGAAGCATCCGGCGGCAAGCTGAGCTAGCTCAGCAGCCTTTCGGACCGGCAGCCAGCGGCCGGTCTGCCCAGTGGCGGCTAGTCCGGTAGCAGTCGAGTGCCGCGTTGCGCCGATAGGCAAGACCGTGCGCGCACCGATCGATGCGCTCCTGTGCCGGACAGTGAAACATATGCCCGGCATCGGACAAGCGCGGGAACGATACGACCAGCTCGAAGAGCAGAATGGAAATTCATCCCGCTGGCCTTGCCTCCGGCTCATCAGGATCCCTCGAAGGCGCAAAACCCATGGCGGAAAGAACGGCCTGCGTCCGGCCGCAAGCACATGCCAGCGGTTCCAGGAGGGAGCCGTGAACAAGGAATTGACGCATGATGCGATCGAGCAAGGGTGTACTGCCGGAGCTGTTGCCATGGCAGTGCTCCACGACCTGGCGCGCAGGACGCCCAACCGTACCAGGATTTCGCGCAGGAACGGATCGCCGCCGCTCGGATGTGCGGCACGCCAGTGATTGCGCGTTGGGTGGCTGATATGGCCTTGGCCGAGTTCGCGTAACTGGAGATCCAGTGCAAAGCAGCCTGGCTGCTTGTCGACTCGGTGCAGGAAGCGAAGGACTACCTGGCAAGTTTGGTTGAGGACGCCCCGGCGCGAGGCGCTAGCCGATGAGGCCGGCAACGGCCCGCTGCAGGCCCCAGTCGAAGCCGTCAGCCAGGGGTGCATCGACATCGAGCTGCACGAGGTTCTGGCGGTAGGCGACCGAGCCGAGCACGTGGTTCAGCAGCAGCTGCTGTCCATGGCGGGCATTTTCGGCAGGCAGCCCTGCTGCTTCCAGCAGGGTGCGAAGCTGCAGCACCGGCTGGAGCTCGGTGGCCTGCATTGCGGTGGCGACTTCGATGACCTCGGGGCTGTCCTGGATCGGCAGCAACGCGAGGTAGAGCTTGCGCGCCAGCTGCAGGATTGCCTCGGATGGGGAATTGTAGTCCTCGGCAACCACCGACAGCGCAGGGGTGTTCAGCAGCTGGGCGGCAACCTGCGCCAGCAGCTCCTGCTTGTTCTTCACATGCCAGTAGAGCGCACCGACCTGGACATCAAGTTCCTTGGCCAATCGGCGCATCGACAAATCAGCCAACCCGAACTGTTGCAGGATGCCGACCGCGGTGTCCACGACCGTTAACTGAGTCAATGCCATGGTGACAAGTCTAGTCGCAACGCCTGTGCGCGTTCAGGTTCCAAACACCGTGCGGTTCAGGAAGCCGTTGCGGAACTTGCCGGACGGATCCAGGCGCTGCGCCAAGGCAATGAAGTCGTTGAACTTCGGATACAGCCCGGCCAGTTGCGCGCCGGTGGCTGCGAAGAGCTTGCCCCAATGCGGACGTGCCGCAAAAGGTGCCAATGCTTCCTCGATCCGTGGAAGGAGCGCCTCGACAGCCTCCTGCTGGGGCTTCCACGTGAAGTGCAAGGCAATGCCGTCACGGCCGTAGTTTCCACTGAGCCACAGGTCATCGGCGGCAATGGTGCGCACTTCCGAGACCAGCAGCAGGGGAGTGATGGCAGGAGAAAGACTGCGGACAGCCTGGATCGTTTCGACTGCGTGCTCGCGCGGAACCAGGTATTCGGTCTGCAATTCATCGCCGGCACTGGGGGTGAAGTCCATGCGGAAATGCGCCAAGCGATCCGACCATGCACCGGCCTGGCCCAACTGGATGCTGCAGATCCCGCCGTCGGCGCCGGGCAGCGGGTGCAGCGCAGCGGTCGCCGGGAACCCGCCGAATCGGCCCTGGTCAATATGCTCTGCCAGCGCGTCGCCAACGCGGCGCTTGAGCCAGGCCTGGCCTACCTGCTCGCCGCTCCAGTCAGTGAACAGGCTGACGCTGTAGGCCGAAGCCTGAATGGTGTCGAAGTCCTCGAGCACCTTGTCCCAGGACAGGTCCTGGTAGACGGTCTGCTCCACCTCGAAGCTGGGCACGATATCCAAGGTGAGGTGGGTCAGCACGCCCAACGCACCCAGGCCGACCACGATGCCATTGAAATCCTCGCCGCCGCGCTTCACGCTCAGCTGCGAGCCATCGGCCAGCACCAGTTCCACCGCGCGCACGGCGGTGGCGAGGTTGCCATGGGTTTCGCCGGAACCGTGGGTTCCCGTGGATACCGCCCCGGCAACCGAGATATGCGGCAGGGAGGCGAGATTGTGCAGGGCATAGCCGGCGCGTTGCAGTGCATCAGCCAGGGCGCCGTAGGTGGTGCCGGCGCTGACGCGCACGGCCATGGCCAGCTCATCAATCTCGATGGCTTCTGGCATCTTGGCCAGAGAGATCATCAGCTCCTCGGTATCGGCGATGTCATTGAATGAATGGCGCGAACCCAAGACCTTCACGGATTTTGCAGCACGCACCAGGTTCCGCAACTGTTCAAGGCTGGTGGGGTAGAGCAGTTCTTTGGCCCGGTATTCAAGATTTCCGGCCCAGTTCAGTTCCCTGTTGCGCAGTTCCAAGGCTATTCCCTACTTGTCGAGCCACTGGCTGGAAACCAGTGCGCGGTAGCGTTCCAGTACCTGCGGGGCCGGTTCCATCGCCGGGACTTGGGCAGTGCCCTGTGCCCAGTGGGGGAATTCTCCGGCCAGGACGCCGGCCGCCTGGCGGGCGGCTCCATCGGCCACGTATTCGCCCGGGGCGGGGACCAGGATTGGCAAGCCCAGGATCTGTGCGGCGATCTGCTGGACCGCGCGGGACTGAGCGCCCCCGCCGACCAGGATGACGCGCTGGGCTTGGACACCTTGCGCTTCCAGTGCGCGCAGGCCGTCGGCCAGCGAGCAAACTACCGCTTCCACCGCGCTGCGGGCCAGATTCGCGGCGGTGTAGTTGGCTCGGGTAATGCCATGCAGCGAGCCGGTGGCCTCTGGCAGGTTAGGGGTGCGCTCGCCGTCGAAGTAGGGCAGCAAGGCCAGGCCGTCGCAGCCCGGGGCGGCGGACAGCGCCAGGTCATTGAATTCTTCGAGGCTGGCCTGCAGCAGGCTGGCAGTGGCGTCGAAGATGCGGGTGGCGTTCAGGGTGCATACCAACGGCAGGTAGTTGCCGGTAGCGTCGGCGAAGCTTGCCACCAGGCCGGAAGCATCTGCCGAGGGGGAATCGGCAACCGCGAAGACGGTGCCGGAGGTGCCCAGGGACATCACCGCATCGCCCACCTTGGCGCCTACGCCCAATCCGGCTGCGGCGTTATCGCCCGCGCCGGCACCGATCAATGCGCCAGACGCGGTGCGGCCAATGGATTCCAGCGGGCCAGCGACCGTAGGCAGAATCGGGGCGTGGCCCAGATGCTGCTCCAGCGCCTCGTAGTCATAGGCGTTTTCGGCGGCACGGTAGTAGCCGGTGCCCGAGGCATCCGAACGATCGGTGCGCAGGGCGGCCAGCCCTGCTGCCCCGGAGCCCGGGCCGTAGCCGGCCAGGCGCCAGGACAGCCAGTCGTGCGGCAGGCAGACGGCAGCGACCTTGGCCGCGTTCTGGGGCTCATTGTCCCTCAGCCAGCGCAGCTTGGTCAGCGTGATCGAGGAGACCGGGACGGTGCCGGTGCGCTGTGCCCAGTACCGGGCACCCGCCGCGGCATCGCCCTGGCCTGCCTCGGTGATGATCTGGCTGGCCGCCTGCGCGCTGCGGGTGTCGTTCCACAGCAGTGCCGGGCGGATCACCGCACCGCTGGCGTCGAGCACCACCATGCCATGCTGCTGCCCGCCCACCGAGATGGCGTCCACGTCGTCCAGGCCCCCGGCCTGGGCGATCGCTTCCTGCAATGCGCTGAACCAGGATTCCGGATCCACTTCGGTGCCATCGGGGTGCGAGGCACGGCCGGAGCGGACCAGGGCGCCTGTTGCGGCGTCGCGGATGACCACCTTGCATGACTGGGTGGATGAATCTATGCCGGCAACGAGCGTCATTGTTCTTCGGCTGCTTTCTGCGGTGGGCGGGGGTGAGCGGTCTAGCGGGCGTTGAGCAGGTGCTCGATGGCCAGCTGGTTCAGGCGGATGAACGCGAAGTTGCGCTGCGCTGCGGCGTTGGCGTCGAAGTCGGCGAAGCTTGCCGCATCGTCCATCAGCTGCTGCGCGGTTTCGCCGGCGTCCAGGGTGCTCTCGCCCAGCTCGAACACGCCCGAGAGCTTCATCGCCTCCTGGACCTCGGGGTCTGCGCGGAATGCCTGTGCGCGTTCCTTGAGCATCAGGTACATGGACATGTTTGCCTTGGCGGAGTCCCACACGCCGTCGTAGCCGTCGGTGCGCGATGGCTTGTAGTCGAAGTGGCGGGGGCCATCGTACTTGGGTCCGCCGGTCGGGAAGCCGTTCTCCAGCAGGTCGACGGTGAAGAAGGCGCTGGTCAGATCGCCGTGGCCGAAGACCAGGTCCTGGTCGTACTTGATGCCGCGCTGGCCGTTGAGGTCGATGTGGAACAGCTTGCCTGCCCACAGCGCCTGGGCGATGCCGTGGGTGAAGTTCAGGCCAGCCATCTGCTCGTGGCCGGTCTCCGGGTTCAATCCGACAATGTCCCCGTGTTCCAGCTTCTCGATGAAGGCCAGGCCGTGGCCTACGGTGGGCAGGAAGATGTCGCCGCGTGGCTCATTCGGCTTCGGCTCCAGCGCGATGCGCAGGCTGTAGCCCTTGTCCTTGATGTAGCCGGCTGCGGTGTCCACGCCTTCGCCCATGCGGTCAAGTGCCGCGGCCAGGTCCTTCGAGCCGTCGTACTCGGCGCCTTCGCGGCCGCCCCACATGACGAAGGTTTCGGCGCCCATTTCGGCTGCCAGGTCGATGTTGTGCAGGACCTTGGCCAGCGCGAAGCGGCGGATCGAGCGGTCGTTGGAGGTGAAGCCGCCATCCTTGAATACCGGGTGGCTGAACAGGTTGGTGGTCACCATCGGGACCTTCAGGCCGGTTTCCTTGAGTGCTGCACGGAAGTCCGAAAGGATCTGCTCGCGCTGGGAAGCGGTGGCGTCAAAAGGAATCAGGTCGTTGTCGTGGAAGGTGATGCCGTAGGCGCCGAGCTCGGCCAGCTTGTGGACAGCTTCCACCGGATCCAGGTTCTTGCGGGTGGCGACACCGAAGGGATCGGCACCGGTCCATCCCACGGTCCACAGTCCAAAAGTGAAGCGGTCGGCGGCGGTTGGCTGAAGAGTCATGGGATGCATCCTTGGATCGGGGGTTGGCTGATGCCATTTAGTTTATGTCCTGAACTATATGGGTGGTGATGCGCTAGAGTCAATAGCGAGCAGTGAACGATTCGTCCCAAAAAATTCTCAAGGAGAAGGCATGCGCCAACCAGCGTCTAGCGCCCGTGCCGCAAGCTCTTCGGCCCCGGGTAACGTCGGAGACGTGCGCAAAGCCAACCTGGCCAGGGTCCTATCGGTGATCGCAGGCGCAGGGGAAGACCAGCGGTTATCACGCGCCGATATCGCCCAACTCAGCCAGCTCACCAAGGCCTCGGTCTCCAGCCTGGTCGCCGATTTGCTGGCGGCCGGACTAGTTATCGAAATTGGCGTGCACCGCGACGGGGAACGCGGGCGGCCCTCGGTGGGGCTCATCCTGAACCCCGCACGCTGTGTCATGGGCATGGAAATCAACGTTGACTACATAGCCGCCGGGCTGGTGGACCTCAGCGGCAAACTGCTGGCACACGAAATCCTGCCCAGTGCCAACCACAGCTCAACAGCCAGCGAAGTGCTCGCTGCGCTGGGAGAGCTGAGTCAAAGGCTCCAAGCTGCCGCCCGGGCCCAAGGGCTAATGATTCTCGGCGGCGGGTTGGCTGTTCCTGGTTTGGTCAACGAGGAGCGGTACACCGTCCTGCAGGCCCCTAACCTCGGCTGGGAGCGGCAAGACCTGGATGTCGCAGCATTGCTGCCCGACGCCAAAACCCGCTTCAGGCTCTTTAACGAAGCCAACGCCTCAGCGCTGGCCCAGCAGCAGTTGATGGACGTCCAAGAACGCGACTTCCTGTTTGTCTCCGGGGAAGTGGGCATCGGTGGCGGATTGATAATCGACGCTGAACTTTTTGCCGGTCCCCAGGGACACGCCGGTGAACTCGGGCATGTGGTGATTGCCCCCGAGGGCAGGGCCTGCAGCTGCGGCGGTCGTGGATGCTTGGAAACCATTGCCGGGCAGGAAGCGATCCTGGCTGCCGCTGATCTAGGGGCGATGGTCGATAGCGCCTCGCGCCAACGGCGGATCCACCAGCTATTCCAAGCGCTGGAAACCGGAACCGAACCCGCGCTGAGCGCGGTAGCCGAGGCCGGAAAATCCTTGGGAATTGCGGTGGCCTCGGCCATGCGCCTGTATGACGTTTCCACGGTAGTCTTTGGCGGGCACTTTGCCGCCCTGGAACAGTGGCTACGTCCTGCCATGGAAGCCAGCCTCCAGATGCACGCGCCGAGCATCGCCGGCCAGGCTCGACTGCTGTGCTCGCCGCTGGGCCAAACAGGTGCGCTGGTCGGTGCCGCGCGCAGCGTGGCGGGGGACCTGTTGGAGGCCCCGCATCAGCTGGTGGGTTGAGAAACGCCTACCGGCTGCTGCAGTTCGGTCACCCAATCACCTTGGTCTTCGGAGATGGCACGCACGTAGACTTCGCGGCACGGACCGGTCGGAACCAAACCGCGGGCTAGGACTTCTTCGTGCACGGCCTGCCAGCTTTCATGGATGGTGTCCATGGAGCCGAGGTGCACTCCGCAGATGGCTTCGGGCACCGCGGGGAGCTCGATGATTTCGACATCGGCGAGGTTGGGAGCGTTAGTGGCGTATCCGGCAATGACCTCTACTCCATCCTCAGTTCCGTTGTATTGCGCAATGGGCGTGGCAAGGCTTTGGCCCTGAATGGACTGCGCGATTCTGTCGAAGAGCGGGCCGATGCGACCAGCGATTTCAGGTTGCTCGGACACCGTGAAGCGGCCTGCGGCCAAGCGCACTGCGGGCAGTGGCTTGTGGATGATTTCAATGCGTGACATGAGATTCTCCTTTGAGATCAAGCGCAGGCGCCGTTGCACATCCTGCAGCCGCTGCGTGGCCAGCCGGTGTTCGGCCTCGACCTGCGCGGCACGGTTCTGCAAGTGCTCAGCAATCTTTTCCGCGGTGGCTCCCTGATCCAGGATCAGGGAAACCTCTTCCAGGCCGAAACCCAGCTCGCGCAAGGCCACGATCTGATGCAAGCGCTGGAGCTGGGAAGGGTCGTAGGAACGGTAGCCGCTGCACGGGTCTACGTGGGCGGGCTTGAGCACCCCGGCGGTATCCCAGTGCCGCAGCATGCGGTGGGTAACCTGGCCGATCTGCGCAAACGCCCCGATGGATAGCATGCTTCAGTTCTCCGCCCTCACACTGTGTCAGGGTCAAGCCCTTGGCTGGTTTTGGAATAATTGTTGCATCGCGAGAGTTCTCCCGGGCGGTTTTGACGGCCGGCAAAGTTCCGGAATCTCCGAGCAGCTACGCATGAATCCTTGGATGAGGCAGCAGCTGGCTATAGTCTTCCAGGGTGAAGACCCGTCAAACCGCCTTGCGCTTCCTCAACCTGGCTCGGATACTGTGGGCGCTGGCCACCCTGGGCGCTATCGTGGCGACCTACGCCGACACTGCCTCACGGGGCCCGGTGCAGCCACTGAATTTCTTTGGCTACTTCACCATCCAGTCGAATCTGGTGGTGGTTCTGGTCGGGCTTATCGCAGGACTGATGGGCCTAGCCAAGGGTGCTTCGATGCCCCGCTGGGTTGTGGGCCTGCGTGCCATGGCGAGCGTGTGCATGGTCGTGGTCGGGCTGATCTACCTCACGCTGCTGGCACCCTTAGGGGCCGCAGGCGGGGTTCCGCTTCCTTGGGCGAATTGGGTAATGCATATTCTCGGTCCCCTGCTGGTTCTGGCCGATTGGCTCTTGGCCAGGGACCGTACTTCCCTGTCCTACCGGGCGGTGCCGCTATTGCTGATTTACCCGTTGCTCTGGACCGGGGTAGTGCTGATTCGCGGAGCGTCCGATGGATGGGTTCCTTACCCGTTCCTCGACCCGGATCAGGGATACCCCGTCATTGCCCTGTACGTTGTTTCCATTGCCGTGCTCTTCGCGGGAATAGCTTTTCTGGTTGTCGCTTATGGCCTGCGTGGGCGACATCGTGACGTGCAACTCGAGATTCGCTAATCGTTTCGGTAAACTTTGGTCGTAAGAGCCCCTAACTCTTGCAACGGACCTTCAGGTTTCAGTGAGCAGGACAGGGGCATATTTTTTGTCCGGCACCGTGCCGGGACGGCGCTAAGCACGCCGCAACCGCTGCTTTAAGCAAGGGGGAGGATCCCATGCCAGCAATCGTGATCGTCGGAGCCCAATGGGGCGATGAAGGCAAAGGAAAGGCTACCGACCTGCTCGGTGGCAAGGTCGACTATGTAGTGAAGCCAAACGGCGGCAACAACGCCGGGCACACCGTGGTCGTAGGCGGCGAGAAGTACGAGCTCAAGCTCCTTCCTGCCGGCATCCTTTCCCCGAACGCCACTCCGATTATCGGCAATGGCTGCGTGGTGAACCTTGAAGCCCTCTTCGAAGAAATCGACGGCCTGGAATCGCGCGGCGCCGACACCTCGAAGCTGCGCGTTTCGGCCAACGCCCACCTGGTGGCCCCGTACCACCAGACCATGGACAAGGTCACCGAACGCTTCCTGGGCAAGCGGGCCATCGGCACCACCGGCCGCGGCATCGGCCCCGCCTACATGGACAAGGTCGGACGCCTGGGCATCCGCGTGCAGGACGTCTTCGACGAGTCCATCCTGCGCCAGAAGGTCGAAGGCGCACTGCGCCAGAAGAACGAGCTGCTGGTCAAGATCTACAACCGCCGCAGCGTCGAGGTCGAGGAAATCGTCTCGTACTTCCTCTCCTACGCCGAGCGCCTGCGCCCGCTGGTCATCGACTCCACCTACGAGCTGAACAAGGCTCTGGACGAGGACAAGGTCGTGCTGATGGAAGGCGGCCAGGCCACCTTCCTGGACGTGGACCACGGTACCTACCCATTCGTGACGTCCTCCAACCCGACTGCTGGTGGCGCGTCCGTGGGTTCGGGCATCGGCCCGACCCGCATCACCCGCTCCATCGGCATCATCAAGGCCTACACCACCCGCGTGGGTGCTGGTCCGTTCCCTACCGAGCTGTTCGACGACATGGGCCTCTACCTGCAGAAGACCGGTGGCGAATTCGGCGTAAACACCGGACGCCCGCGTCGTTGCGGTTGGTACGACGCCGTGCTGGCTCGCCACGCTTCGCGCGTGAACGGCTTCACCGACTACTTCGTCACCAAGCTGGATGTGCTCACCAACATTGAGCAGATCCCGGTATGCGTGGCCTACGACGTTGACGGCGTGCGCCACGACGAAATGCCGATGACGCAGACCGAGTTCCACCACGCGAAGCCGATCTTCGAGTACTTCCCGGGCTGGACCGAGGACATCTCGGGTGCGCAGAGCATGGAAGAGCTTCCGGAGAACGCAAGGAACTACATCCTGGCCCTGGAGAAGATCTCCGGCACCCGGATCTCCGCCATCGGCGTGGGACCGGACCGCGATCAGACCATCGTGCGCCACGATCTGATCCAGGACTAGTTCCTGTAGCCAAGGAGCCGCCGCAGTTCATCAGCTGATGAACTGCGGCGGCTCTTTTTCGTTTGCGTAGCGCCAAAGCATGTTGGCCACGAGATCCAGTCACACCCAGATGAAACTCTAGGATTGAATGGTGCCTGCCGGTTGTGCCGAACAGGCGCAACCAGTATGTGGATGTACCAAGAAGGAACTCGAATGCCAGAACAGATTATTGTCAGCGCCGTCATTTTCAGAAACGATGCGGGGCAGGTTCTGACAGTCCGCAAACGGGGTACGGCATCATTCATGTTCCCTGGTGGCAAGCCAGAGCCAGGGGAAGCGGCTATTGATGCAGCGATGCGAGAAGTGAGCGAAGAGCTGGGAGTGAGCTTGGATTCAGCATTGCTGCGTCTCATTGGAACCTTCACGGCCCCGGCGGCTAACGAAGAAGGGCATAGCGTTCAAGCCACCGTATTTGAACATCCGTTGGTACCGATTGCTGAACCTCTGGCCGAAATTGAACAGCTGCGGTGGATTGACCCATTAGCGGAACTGGACGAGCTCGCTCCTTTGCTCAAAGACGTGGTCTTCCCAGTCTTGGCCGCCCAGCACCGAAAGATTCGAAGGCTGGCAGTTTTCACCGGCTCCGCTTCGGGCAATTCACCTATTTATGAGCAGGCGGCAGAAAACTTCGCGCGCACTGTTGCTGCCTCGGGTCGAGCCATCGTCTACGGCGGCGGACGGGTAGGCCTGATGGGATCAATTGCTGATGCTGCCCGAGCGGCCGGTGGAGACGTTTTCGGAGTTATGCCGCAGGTCCTGGTTGATGGTGAACTGGCGCATCCAGGATTAACGAGCTTGGAAGTTGTGCCCGACATGCATGCTCGCAAGCACCGCATGTCAGAACTGGCTGATGGTTTTGTCGCCCTGCCTGGTGGCGCCGGAACGTTGGAAGAGCTCTTTGAAGTATGGACTTGGCAACAGCTTGGAATCCACGCAAAACCGGTAGCACTCCTGGACGTCGACGGATTCTGGCAGCCGCTGCTGAGCATGCTGGATCACATGACGGATCAGGGTTTCCTGGCCCCGAAGTTCCGTGACTCATTGGTGGTCGCCAGCGAACCGGAAGCGCTTTTGGATGCCCTATCCTCGTGGGAAGCGCCAGCGGCAAAATGGGGCGCCGGTTCCAAGAACTGAAGCTCGATGAACCAAACGAGCCCTGTGCCCAGCGGTTTTCACCGCTGGGCACAGGGCTCGAATCTATCTGCTCGACTCGGTATTCCTGGCGGACTAGAGCGTAGGCTCTTGTGCCGTGGCATTGATCGGAGCGTCCTGGATCTTGCCCGCAACCCGCAGGTTCCAGTGCTCAATCACCTGTCGGTCCGTCGACTTGGTCAATAGCGAAACAGCAATGAACGCTGCTGCCGAAGCGATCAGGCCATAGTAGATCGGCTCATTGGCATAGACGCCGTCGAACTTGTTCTCGGCCTGGATCTCCAAGATGATCATGGTGCCCAAAGTAGCTATCGATCCGGCAGCCATGGAGGCCGTAGCGCCAAGGCCGTTGCCGCGCTTCCACAGCAGGCCGCCGATGATTGCCACCAGCAATCCGCCCACCAGGATGTCATAGGCAATGGTCAATGCTGCGACCACGTCATCCACCAAGATCGCCAGCGCGACCGTCACGACGCCCAAGGCCATGACCCAGATGCGGTTTGCGCGCACGTCATGCTCCGGGTTCTCATCGGTATTCACTTCCAAGTGCTTGCCGAACCAGCTGGCGACAAATGGGGTGACGTCGGTGCGGGCCACGGTGGCGGCGGCGATCAGCGCACCGGAGGCGGTGGACATCATCGCGGCCACGGCCGCGGCCATGACCAATCCGCCCACCGCAACGGGCAGCAACTGAGTGGCGACCTCGGCATAAACCACGTCCTTGTTATCCGCCGCGCCGGCGATGTTCGGCAGCGCCACCTTCGCGGCCATGCCAATCAGTGCGCCGGCAGCACCGTAGAAGATGCAGTAGATGCCGGCGGTCATCCCGCCCCAGCGGGCGACCTTCGGGGTTTTGGCGGTGAAAACGCGCTGCCAGATATCCTGGCCGATCAGCAAGCCCAAGGTGTAGACCACGAAGTAGGTGATGATCGACTGCAGCCCCATGCCGGTGAAGCTGAAGAATTCGGCGCCCACGCGCTCGCGGATGCCATCCATGCCGCCTGCGGCATTCATGGAGAATGGCAGCATCAGGGCGAAGATGCCGACGGTCTTGATGACGAACTGCACCTGGTCGGCCAGGGTGATGGACCACATGCCGCCGATAGTGGAGTAGATGACTACGATGGCGCCGCCGATGGCGATGGCCAGCCATTTCTCCCAGCCGAAGAGCACCACGAAAATGGTGGCGTAGGCGCTGGTTGAGGTGGCGCAGAGCATCAGCGTGTAGGCCAGCATGACGATGCCGGAGGTATTGGTTGCCGCCGCGCTGCCGTAGCGCAGGGTCAGCATCTGCGAAACGGTGAAGACCTTGAGCTTCTGCAGCGTCGGGGCGAAAGCCAGCGACAGCAGGATCACGCCTGCGCCAATAGCCACCACGAGCCACATGCCGGAGATCCCGTGCTTGTAGCCCAGGCCAACGCCGCCCACGGTCGAGGCTCCGCCGAGCACCACCGCCGCCATGGTTCCGGTGTAGAGGAAGGGGCCCAGGCGCCGGCCGGCCACCAGATAGTCGCTGCTGTTCTTGGTGCGGGATTTGCCCCACCAGCCAAAGGCCAGCATTGCGGCCAGGTAGGCGGCGACAATCGCGCCGTTGATGAATTCCATGGAGAACCTCGATGTCCGGATAAAAGCAGCGCTTACCTTAAGTAAACTTTTGTTGCATCACAGGCTACTAGCGCTGGCGCTGCCGATCAATGGAAATCGCGAACATTGCCCACCGCACTGCTCTGGCCAGCCGCAATGTGACGAAGCAAACCGTTCCATTCAGTGAAACTTTCTAGACATTTTGCACTCAAATATGATTCATATACGGCATCGTGTCACATATGCGTAGCATTCGATCGGCAATGTGTGCAATCGCAGCTTGTTTAGTACTGTTTCACGTTGACGCAGCGTTGCATCATTGGCCAGCAGGGCCGTTTTCTCCGCCGTTGCGTCAGACGATTTCTCGAAACCAGAAAGACGCCTAGAAGATGAGTGAAAATGGTCAGGGCCTGACAAAGAAGTCGGCCGGACACGTCATTGTCGACACGCTTGCCGCGCACGGCGTGGAACGCGCCTACGTGGTGCCGGGTGAAAGCTACCTGGATGTCCTTGATGGGCTGCACAACTCGCCAATCGAAACCGTGGTCTGCCGCCACGAAGGCGGAGCCACCTACATGGCCGAAGCCGAAGGCAAGATGCACCAGCGCCCCGGCATTGCCATGGTGACCCGTGGCCCGGGAGCTGCCAACGCCCACGTCGGCCTGCATACCGCATGGCAGGATTCGACCCCGCTGGTGCTATTCGTGGGGCTGATCCCGTTCGAGCACCGTGAAAAGGAAGCCTTCCAGGAATTCGATCCCAAGGCATGGTTCGGCACCGGCGCCAAGCGCGTGATGATCCTGGACCACGCCGATCGCGCCAGCGAAGTCGTCGCCGAGGCCATGTTCGCTGCCATGTCCGGACGCCCGGGCCCGGTGGTCGTCGGCCTGCCAGAAGACATCATCCGCAACGAAGTTTCCGCCGAAGTCCATCCGGAAATCCCGGTGGCTACCGGCGGCATGACCGTGACCGACTGGAAGGCGCTGAATACTGCCTTGCAGGAAGCGGATAAGCCGCTGTTCATTTTCGGCGGCAACGACTGGTCCCACGAAGGCGCAGCGGACTTCACTCGTTGGCTCGAGGAACACGACCTGCCAGCCGCTGCCGAATGGCGTTGCGAGGGTACCGTGCCTTTCAACTCGCCATCCTATGTTGGCCCGATCGGCTACGGCCGCCCCAAGCCGACCTATGACCTGCTGGAAGAGACTGATCTGCTGATCTTCGTCGGCACGGTTCCAGGCGACGTCATCACCGACGGCTTCAATGTCCGCCAGAACTGGGACAAGAAGAACTTCCTGGTCACCATCGACCCGTCGCTGCGCGGACGTTCCGGCCCGGTATCGCACCAGATTGTCGCCAAGCCCGATGTCTTCGTTCGCGACCTGCTGCTGATGGATTTGCCGGTCAAGGAATCCTGGAAGGAGTGGACTTCCCGGATGCGCGGCGAGCAGGAGAAGTTCGCCGAACTTCCACCAGCGCAGCCTTCCGCGGGCCAGGCGAGGATGGCGACCATGATGGCTAATCTGGTTGGATCCCTGCCCGAAGACGCCCTGGTGACCTTCGGCGCTGGCGAGCACACCAACTGGGCCCACCGCTACTTCCCAACCAACGGCTACGCTTCGATGCTCTCGGCACGCAACGGTTCCATGGGCTACTCGATTCCTTCCGCCGTCGCCGCTTCGCTGAACTACCCGGGGCGCCGCGTGGTGACCATCGCAGGTGACGGCGAGTTCTTGATGAATGGCCAGGAGCTGGCTACCGCTGCCCAGTACGGCGCCACCCCGCTGGTGATCGTCATGGACAACCAGCAGTACGGCACCATCCGCACCCACCAGGAACGCCAGTACCCGGAACGGGTTTCCGGAACCCAGTTGGCCAACCCCGACTTCGCGCTGATGGCGCAGTCCTTCGGCGGGTTCGGCGTCCGCGTCGAGAATGATTCAGATGTCCCGGCTGCCCTGGAAAATGCGCTGAAGGCCATTGACGAAAACAAGAAATTCGCGTTGATCCATTTGGTGGTAGAGCAGGGAATCAAGGCCTACTAGGCACTGGGTGCGCTCAGCGAACAGTCGGGTCTGCGACGTATAATTCCAGCGGGTGTCGTTTCTAGCGATACCCGCTGGATGCTTTAACCAGCAGAGGCAACAGACCGAGACCTTCAACCGTGGAGCGGCCCTAGAATGAACGATGCCCTTATTGCTAGCCTTCTCCGGGCCGTAGAAGCAGCGCCGGACGACCATGCCCTGCGATTGCACCTGGCTGAACAGCTCGATGGTGCCGGTCGATCCGCCGAAGCGCTGTCCCATGTCAGCATCGTGCTGCAGCAGGAGCCGGGGAACGCGTCCGCGCTGGGAATGCTTGGAGCGATCAGCGCGTCGATGGCCGCAACGATGGCCCCGCAGGCGCCCGTCGCACCCGCAGCGGATGCCGCGCCGGCTGGAAACCAGCAGAACGATACGCCACCAGGCTACGACTGGGAAGCAGGTTCCAAGGAACTCGGCAGTTCGCTGCCGGCGCCCTTTATTGAAGGACGGGTCCCACTGCATTCAGATGCGGGGTCCGATGTTCCGGAAGCTCCCATCGAGAACCCGGCCGGACCGGGAGTCACCCTGGATGATGTGGGTGGCTTGCAGGCGGTCAAGGACCGCCTGCACGAATCCTTCCTGGCACCGATGCGCAACGCCGCAATTGCCAAGGCTTTTGGCAAATCATTGCGCGGCGGGCTGCTGCTGTATGGGCCACCGGGATGCGGCAAGACTTTCCTGGCTCGCGCGGTGGCCGGTGAGCTGAAAGCCAATTTCATGTCTGTCACCATTACCGATGTGGTTGACTCCTACATCGGTGAAACGGAAAAGCGGCTCAAGGCGATTTTCGACCAGGCCCGCAAGAATGCTCCAACGGTTCTCTTCATCGATGAGATTGATGCCATCGGCATCCGCCGCGGTTCGCTGACTGGATCGGGCGCGTGGATGCGCCAGATGGTCAATCAGCTGCTGATCGAGATGGATTCGCTTGCGGGAAACAACGATGGCCTTTACGTTCTGGGGGCTACCAACCACCCATGGGATCTGGACGAAGCACTGCTGCGTCCAGGCCGGTTGGACCGGACCCTGCTGGTGACTCCGCCGGACGCGCCGGCACGTGAGTCCATCTTGCGGTACCACCTGAAGAACCGCCCGATTGCCGGAATCGCCCTGGAATGGATTGCGGCACAGACCGACGGATTCTCGGGCGCGGACCTGGAGCACGTGTGCACCACTGCCGCCGAGAAGGCAATGATGCAATCCATCGAGCGCAACGAGGTTCTCCCCTTGGACATGGGCCATATCAGAACTGCCCTGGCGGAAATCAAGGCGTCGACTTTGCCGTGGCTGGAATCCGCGCGAAATGTGGTGCGCTTCAGCAACCAGCATGGCCGCTACGATGATTTATCCGAGTATCTGGTTTCGCAGAACATGCTCTAGAAAGCACCGGGGGAGTACACCGCATGGAATTCGAGCGACTGCATTACCGGATCACCCACCACCTGGCGATCGGACGGGAAACCGAAGCGATTGCCTTGCTGAAGGATAACCTCAACGAGCACCATCAGGTCCCTGCCTTCTGGATCCTCTATTCGTCATGCCATTTGAGCCTCAAGCAGTGGGCCGAAGCGGAGTCCGCTGCCAGAGCCGGGCTGAATCTGGATCCTGCCAACCCGGTGGCCGGGGAGTGCCTGGCCATCGCCCTGATGCGCCAGCATCGACGGGAGGAGGCGCTGCTGGCGATCCGGCAGGTAATCGAAACGGAACCGGAATACGGCAACGGGCACTACTGGCTGAGCATGATCACGCTCAGCGATATTCGGAGCAACGATGACAGGGTGCTGGCCCGCCAAGCCATCGAGCACGCGATTCGGCTGGAGCCGGGGAACCCCGATTACTACCAGGGCGCGGCAATTGCTGCCGAAGCCCAAGATGACAACCTGGCGGCTCTCGGATTCCTCCAATCCGGGCTGCAGATCGACCCCAATCACCAGGGGCTGTTGCGGGCGGCCGGAAGTATCGGCAATGGCGAAAAAATCGTCGGAGAACAAGGCGATGTGCTGCGTGGATTGATATCCATGGATCCGATGAACGAAGGCCTGCATCAGGACTACGCGGAAACCTTCGTTGCGAAGCAAACTGCCTACGCTAATCGGTTCTGGCTTTTCACTCCGGTGCTGGCAGTTGCCGCCGCCCTGGGGCAGCGGGCTGGTGGAACCGGGGCACTGCTGGCGATTGCCGCCATTGCCATCGTGGCCGGGCTCTTTGGATGGTGGAACAAGAAGGCGTACAGCAAGGCGGCCAGGTCGTTGCCCGCCGGCTACGCCAAGGACATTGATGCGCGCTTCCCCAAACTGCCCCGAGCTATTCGCTCCTACCGGATTGGTTGGCTCCTGAGCACGAGCGGAGCGGTCCTGGGCTGTTTCCTGCCGGTGGCTGGCATCATCGTGATGCTGCTCGGTGTGCTGGCAAGCCAGCTAGGAGCACTGTGGATCCTGCAAGAAAATGCTGGCCCGCCAAGAAAGGGCTCCGACCGCCACGAGCAACGCCGGTACCTGGTCCGGTGCAGCGGCTTGCACGCGGCTGGCTTCTGGAAGCGGGCGTGCCTGGCGCTCATCCAGCTAGTGCTCTTAGGGATTTGCTTGGCCAATGAAAGCAGGATCGCTGCCGTGCCAGCCGGATCGGTGGCCGCCGGACTGCTGGTACCCGGAGTCTCCTTGCTGGCAGCCCAAGTCCGCCTGGGGTTCAAGGAAAATGCCTTCGCCTACGGGCTGGCTGTCAGCTCCTCGGCCAAAAACCGGAACTGGGCCATGCTGCGCGGCAATATCGGCGGCCTGTATTTCATCGGAGTGCATCTGTTCGCCGGACTGCTTGCCGCAGCTGCTTCGCTGGGGCTGCTCATATCGGGAGTGGAGGGTTCGCTGGATTCGCCACCGGAGCCCCGTCATCCAAGCCAGGATAGCGTCCTCGACGAAGACTTGCTGAATCAGCTCAAGGATGTGGAAACTCCGGATTCCCAGCCCCGTGAATACTCGATCCCTTCGCTGCCGGACATGCCCGATATTCCGTCCCTCGGCGTCCCGAACCAGTGAGCAGGAACCTACGCGGAAAAGATCACAACGCCGTGGGCCTTTCTGTCTTGGCACGCGCCCGCTGAAGAAATAAGATGAATTGCTACCGATTCCCGTGAGCACTAGAACCCCAACCACGAGGTGGATAATCTGATGGCACAGATGAGCGAAGAGCTCATTGAGCAGTGGGCTGACGCAACTGCTGAAATCTACAATGAGTCCCTGACTGGCATTAATCTGAGCCGTCTGCCCGAGGCAGTGGCTCAGTACGTCGACCTATTCGCGCAGAGCGAGAACTTGACGTTCAATGGGGAGGCCACCCCCACCGATTACTTCGATAATCACCCATTCCTCGCGGTGACCGCAGTGCTCAACAGCCCAGAGGCGCTGGAAGCCCTGGATTCCGATGCGCAGGACGCGTTGGATGCGATGGTTGACTTCACCGAGGCCTGGTACAACTTCGACCTCGAGAATGAGCCGGAACTCGGTATCTCCGAGGCGGATGGCGACGACGAAGAAGACTGGTAAGCCTTCTGCCGCCCAGGGGCCGGCACCCAGCAGCGTACGCGCGCTGGGTGCCGGCCTTTGCTGCAGGCGGCCGGAAACCGGATTGCATGCCAACAGCCATGAAGCTATTCCATTTGGCCGCCGAGGGTGGCACTATGCGGATATGAGCCAGTTCAGCGTTTTCGAGAGCACCGTGGTCATTCACCTGCCGGTGCACCGTGTCTGGGAGCTGCTTACCGATTGGGCAGCAACACCCTTGTGGATCCATGGGATCGGCTCCATGCATTCGGACGACCCGCAGCTCAAGGTCGGCACCCAGCTGGTATACCGCGTTGCCGGCCATGAACGCGTGTATCGCGTCCATGACCTGATCGAGAACCGCTTGCTGATCCTGCACACCTCGGAGAACCCCGATGGGCTCTCCTACCGCTACGACCTGAAGGACGACGCGGGGCATACCGAGGTAGTGCTGCAGGTGGCAATCATCAACCCGGATCTGACGGTGGAGCAGTGCGAGGAGCTGGCGGCAAATATCCGCGAAAGCGAAGGGGACAAGCTGGACCAGCTGCGGCTGTACGCAGAGCAGGCCCCCTGAGCACCTGCGCGGCGCAAGACTATTTCGTCGCGCCGGGAGCAGGAGCCGAAGCATAGGCCGTCGAATTCTCCAGCTGGCCATTGAATAGCTGGTCCACGGTGACCGGGGTGTAGCCCTCGGCCTTCAGCTTCTCCACGAGATCCGGCAGTGCCTTGACTGAGCTCTCATGGATGTCATGCATCAAGATGATGGAGCCCGGATGGACTTCGTCCATGGCGATGCGCACCGTTTTCTCCGGATCGTGGTGCTTCCAATCCAGGGTGTCAACATCCCACAGCACCAACGGGTAGGGCACCAGCCGGTCATAGACGGCACCGTGATTCCCATAGGGCGGGCGGAAGACGGTGGGCTCGTGGCCGGAGGCCTTTTCTACCGCTTCGCTGGTCCATCCCAGCTCATGCTGGATCTGTTCCCTGGTCAGCGTCGTGAGATCCGCATGGTCCCAGGTATGGCTGCCCAGCTGGTGGCCTTCGGCGGCCATGCGCTTGACCGCGTCGGGGTATTTGGCAATGTTCTTCCCGACCATGAAGAAGGTGGCTGGCGCATCCGCGGCCTTCAGCTCGTCGAGCAGCCGCCCGGTGTACTGGCCAGGTCCGTCATCGAAGGTCAGCGCCACGCATCGAGCCACGGCGCAATCCACCTGCTCGCTTGCCGCGGAGCCCGTGGGCTGCGCATCGGGAGCAGGCGCTGGTGCAGGGGAACAGGAAACCAGGAATGCCGGGCCCAGCGCCAACAGGGCCAGCAGGGCCAGGCGCGCCATGTCGGGCAATCGAGAAGTCATCCTTCCACCTTCCCGTCATGCCCGGTCCGTGCCCGGGAACTACACGCGAAAATCTGCTGGGAGTTTGATCAGTGCCGGCCCAGCGCCAGCTGGTCGCAACCGGTCAACTGCGCTCGCCGTCCAGCTCCGCCGGAACGGGGTCCGAGAGCGGATGCGCTATTTCGTCGCGGGCAAATTTCCCGGCCCACCATGCGATGATTCCGAACAGCGGCGAGGCGAGGCCGGCAATGACGAATATCGCCTGCAAGCTGAGCACCTGGGTCAAAGGTCCCGCCGCCGCCATGGACAGCGGCATCAGCGCCAGCGAAACGAAGAAATCCAGGCTGGAGATTCGCCCGAGCAGGTGTCCGGGAACCCGGCGCTGGAGCAAGGTGCCCCAGATGACCATGCCCACGGCGTCGGTGATGCCGAAGGCCAGCAGGATCGCGAAGAGCATCCACGCGGCATCGACGTAGCCCACCAGGGCCAGGGGCAAGGTGCCCAGGCACCAGCAGGCGGTCATCAAGCTCAAGTAGCGCCGCGGGAATTTCGCGGACGCGACCAGCAGCGAGCCGATCGCCGAACCGAGGCCGAAGAAGGCCAGTGCGAAGCTGAACAGTTTCGCGTCCCCGTGCAGGTTGCCGCTGACGATGAAGGGCAGCAGCACCTCGAAGGGCCCGATGAAGGTGAACACCGAAATGACCGAGAACAGCAGCGTCCACAGCAGCCAGCGGGTGCGCACCGTGTAGCCGATGCCTTCGCGCAGCTGCCGGAACATCCCCGGCTGTCCCTGGCCGTCAACGGGGCCTGGCGCGTTGTACGCCTGGCGGTTGGGGATCCGGCGCAGCATCAGCAGCGCCGCGAGGTGGATTACGCAGATGCCGACGATGGCGTGCGCCGGCGAGAGTCCCGCCACCACGAATCCGGCGGCCATCGGGCCCAGGGCGGTGTGCACCACCGGCCGGGCTGTCCCTTCCAATCCGTTGGCGGCCAGCAGCTGCTCGGCGGGCAGCATCTTGGGCAGCAGTGCGGAGTAGGCGGGGTAGAAGAAGGCCGACCCGGCCCCGCCGCAGAAGCCGGCGAGCATCAGGTGCCACAGCTCCAGGGCACCGGCCATGGCCAGCACCGCGGTGATGCCCATGACTGCCAGCGATAGCGCCTCGACCAGCATCACGATCCGCCGGCAGGAATGGCGGTCCGCCATGATCCCGCCGAGCAGCACGAAGCAGAGCAGCCCGGCGGCACTGGCGGTGGCCACGGCAGAAAGCTGGATGGGCCCGCCGCCCAGCTGGCGCACCTGGTAGACCATTGCCACGGCCCACATGCCGGCGGCGAAGGTGGAGAGGACAAGTGCGCTGGCCAGCAGGGCGTAGTCGCGGTAGGCGAACGGCTTGATGAGGCGCAGTGCAGAGGTTTTGAGCGCGCTCATGGAAGCTCCTGCGGTAGTGCGTAGGAACTATCATCCATCCACTGATTGAGCTTTGTCAATCAGTGGATGGGAATTAAAGAACTCCGGGGACCACGCGATGGCGCGTGGTCCCCGGAGCTCGGCTTCGCGCTACTCGGCGTCGTGGTCGGTTTCCAGGATGGCCGCCAACTGCTCCAGGGCAGCTTCGGCTCCTTCGCCTTCGGCGCGCAGCACTACGGTGGTTCCGTATTCCGCGCCCAGGCCCATCAGCGAGAGGATGCTGGACGCGTCCAGCGCCTCGTCCACGGGCTCGCCCTGAAGGGCGATGGTGACCTCGACCGGCGCCTCGGCCGCGGCCTCGGCGAAGATGGCTGCCGGGCGGGCGTGCAGGCCGACGCGGCTGCCGATGATTGCTGTACGTTCTGCCATGATGGCTCCTTCAGGATCTCTTGAACGGTTGATTGCGGTAAATTCGGGGGCCTAGAGGCCAAATCGGTCCAGCTCGCCCAGCTGCGCGCGCACGGCAGTGCGTGCCGCCTCGGCCGACTCGGCGTCCAAGGCCAGCTGGGACAGGCGCTGCGCAGTGGGCAGGTCTACGGTGCGCAGCACCGCGGCAACCGGTGCCAACGCCCGCTTGTTCATGGACAGGGTGTCCACGCCCAGGCCCACCAGCACCACGGCCAGCGCCGGGTCGGCGGCCGCTTCGCCGCACACTCCGACGGGTTTGCCGCCGGCCGCCTGCGCACCGGCGGCGGTGGCGGCCACCAGGTGCAGCACTGCCGGCTGCCAGGGGTCGTTGAGCTCGGCCAGGGCACCGAGCTGGCGGTCCGCGGCCATGGTGTACTGGGTCAAGTCGTTGGTGCCGATGGAGACGAAATCGCAGCGCTGCAGGATCTGGCCTGCCAGCACCGCCGCCGAAGGGACCTCGATCATGGTCCCGGCGGTGGCCAGGCCAGCGGCCTTGGCCAGCTGCGCGAATTCCTGCGCTTCGGACGCAGTGGAAATCATCGGCGCCATCACCCAGATTTCGGCCTGGTGCTCGCCAGCGGCTTGCGCGATGGCCTGCAGCTGGCGTTCGAGCACGCCCGGGCTGGACAGGTCGGTGCGGTAGCCGCGCACGCCGAGGGCCGGATTCGGCTCGCTGGCATCGGTCAGGAAGGGCAGCGGCTTGTCCGCTCCCGCATCCAAGGTGCGCACCACGACCTTGCGGCCGGGGAAGGCGGCGAAGACCGCACCGTAGGCTGCCACCTGCTCGTCATGGGAGGGCTCCTTGTCCTTGCCCAGGAAGCAGAACTCGGTGCGCAGCAGGCCCACGCCCTCGGCGCCCGCCGCGGCGGCCAGCTGCGCGTCGTCGCCGCTGCCGACATTGGACAATAGCGGCACGCGGTGCCCGTCGCGCAGCTGCCCGGTGCCGGAGAACTCCGGCAGCGCCTCGCGGTTGGCGTAGGTGGCGGCCAGGTGCTCTTCGGCCTCGCCGGGACCGGTGATGACCAGCCCGTCGATGCCGTCCACGAAGACATGGTCCCCGTCGGCCAGCGCTGTGGTGCCGGCAGCGGCCACGATGGCCGGAAGGCCCAGCGAGCGCGCGATGATGGCGGTATGCGATTGCGGCCCGCCATCGGAGGTGACCAGCGCCAGGACCTTGGCCGGATCCAGCGTCGCGGTATCGGCCGGAGCCAGGTCCACCGCGGCGAGGATGAAGGGCTGGTCGGAGTCCGGGATGCCCGGGGCGGGCACGCCGCGCAGTTCGGCGACGATGCGCGAGCGCACATCGAGCACATCCCCGGCGCGTTCGGCCATGTAGCCGCCGAGCGCCGACAGCTGCGTGGCGACCGCGTCGGCGGCCTCCCAGATGGCCGATTCGGCGCAGGTGCCCGATGCCACCAGCTTGGTGGCCGACTTGAGCAGCGTGCGGTCGCTGGCCATCAGCGCGGTGGCCTTGAGCACGGCTTGGGCATCGCCGGTGGCCTGCGCCGCGCGTTCCTTGAGCTGCGCGGCGACCGCCTGCGTGGCCTCGGCCAGGCGCAGGGATTCGGCTTCCGCGCTGGAACCTGCTGGCAGGGGCGCGCCGTCGGCGGGCGGGAGGATGGGGTCGGGCATGCGGCGCACGGATCCGATGACCCGTCCGGCGCTGACGCCTACTCCGGTGAATTTCTGGCTCATGCTGCGGCCTTTGCCTCTTCAGCGGCCCGTGCGGGGGCCTTGCGGACATATTTCTTCAGGATGATCACCAGCGCCGCGGAAACCAGCGTGCCGATCACGGTGGCCACCAGGAACATCGGCCAGGTGCTGTCCATCGCGAAGAAGACGAAGATGCCGCCGTGCGGTGCCTGGGAGAGCACATCGAAGCTCATGATCAGCGAGCCGGTGACCCCGGCACCCACCATGGAGGCCGGGATGACGCGCAGCGGGTCGGCCGCGGCGAAGGGGATGGCGCCTTCGGAGATGAACGCGGCACCCAGCAGCCAGGCCGCCTTGCCGTTTTCGCGTTCCGCCCCGGTGAACAGCTTCGGGGACACCGCTGTGGCCAGGGCCATCGCCAGCGGCGGAACCATGCCGGCAGCCATCACGGCTGCCATGATCATCAGCGGGGCCGGGTTCTCGGCCACCGAACCGGCGCCCAAGCCGGCTACCGCGAAGGAATAAGCGACCTTGTTGATCGGCCCGCCCAAATCGATGGCCATCATCAGGCCCAGGACCAGGCCGAGGATCGCCGCCGCGGTGCCGGACATGCCCGCCAGCCAGCCGTTGAGGGCTTCGGTGAGCTGGGCAATCGGCCCGCCAAGGAACAGGAACATCAGGCCCGAAGCGATGATTGAACCGAGCAACGGAACAATGACCACTGGCATCAGCCCGCGCAGCCAGCGTGGCACGGTCCAGGAATTGATCCAGCGGCAGGCCAGGCCGGCGATAACGCCGCCGACGATGCCGCCAATGAACCCGGCTCCCATGAAGCCTGCCACGGCACCCGCGGTGAAGCCCGGGGCGATGCCCGGACGGTCGGCGTAGGCATAGGCGATGTAACCGCCCAGCGCCGGGACCAGGAAGCCCATGGACAGGCCACCGATCTTGAACGCCACCGCGCCGAGGTAGACCAGGAAGCCAGCTTCCGGCAGATTGAACAGCGTATTTTCGGTCAAGTACTGGTCTGCTGCATCAGTGATGGCGTAGCCGCCGAGCAGGAAGCCCAAGGCGATCAGCAGGCCGCCACCGGCGACGAACGGGATCATGTAGGAGACACCGGTGAGCAGCGCGCGCTTCAGGCCAGCGCCGAAGCCCTCGGAAGCAGAATCCGTGGAGCGCTCGCTTGCCGTTTCGTTGCCGGCTGGTACCTTGCGGGCCGCCGGATCCTTGGCCGCGGCCAAGGCATCCTTGAGCAGCTTTTCGGGTTCATCCACACCGCGCTTGACTGGAACCTGGATCACTGGCTTGCCGGCGAACCGCGATTGGTCGCGCACGTCGACGTCCACCGCAAAGATCACCGCGTCGGCCTGGGTGATCAATGCCGGATCCAACGGCTTGGACCCCGAGGACCCCTGGGTTTCCACAGCGAAGTCAATGCCGAGTTCTTCGGCGGCCTGTGCCAGGGAATCGGCGGCCATGTAGGTGTGGGCGATGCCGGTCGGGCAGGCGGTGACGGCCACGATCTTCGGCCGCGCCGTGGCAGCGGGTGCTGGTGCAGGTGGTGCAGGTGGTGCAGCTGGTGCGGCGGGGGCATCGGAGAGTACTTCGGAGACCAACGCGACGATTTCCTCGTTGCTCCTGGCTGCACGCAGGGCCGCGGTGAAGGGTTTCTTCACCAGTGCGCGGGCCAGCTTGGAGAGCAGCTTCAGGTGCTCCTTGTCGGCGCCTTCCGGGGCGGCAATGAAGAAGACCAGATCTGCCGGGCCGTCCTTGGCACCGAAGTCCACCGGGGTGCCCAGCCGGGCCATGGCCAGGGTGGGAACGGTGACCGCTGCTGAGCGGCAATGCGGAATCGCGATGCCGCCGGGCACGCCGGTGGCCGTCTTCGCCTCGCGGGCCAAGGCATGCTCGGCCAATTCGGCAGCGCTGGCGGCTCGCCCGGCCTGCGTGATCTGCTGGGCCAGGTACTTGATGACGTCGGTACTCGTGGAACCTAGATGCGCATCCAGGGTGACGAGCCGGGTTTCGATCAGATCGCTCATGGTCAGGATCCTTGCCTTGGGGTGAGTTCGATGACGCTGACCGCATCGATGCGGAGGTCGGTTGGGGTTGGGATGCCGGAGCCGGGCAGCGAGGCCGCCGCGGTTCCGTAGGCGATGGCCTGGCGCAGCTTGAACGCCGGCAAGTGGCCTGCCGTGTCTGCCAGCAGATAGCCGGCCAGCGAGGAATCGCCGGCACCTACCGTGCTGCGCGGGGTGATAGGCTGCGGCCAGCCGTGCCAGCAGCCCTCGGCAGTGGCCAGTACCGCGCCGTGCGCACCCAGGGTGGTGAGCACCGCGGCCCCGGGGCGGCGCAGCAGCTTGGAGCTGGCGCGAGCGGCCAGCCCGGGATCCGCTTCGAGCTGGGCTTCGCCCAGGTCCTCGCCCAGCAGCTCGGCAAGCTCTTCGGCGTTGGGCTTGACCAGATCCGGGATGTGGATCTCGTCGTGGGCGAAGAGCTGGCGCAGCGGCTCCCCAGAGGTGTCCACCGCAATCTTCGGGCACTTCGAGCCCAGCTGCTCGCGCAACGACGCGGTAAGCAGAGCGTAGTAGTTCGCCGGCACCCCGGGTGGCAGCGACCCTGCCATGACCAGCCAATCGGCGCCAGCGCAGGAATCGCGCACCAGCTCCGAGAGCTGCTCCAACGTGGCCGCGTCCAGCTCAGGACCGGCCTCGTTGATCTTGGTGGTCGATCCATCCGGCGAGGTCAGCGTCGTGTTGGTGCGCAGCGCAGCATTGATTTCCAGCGCCCGGTAGGGCAACTGGTCGGCGGCCAGGGCGGCGATGAGCGGATCGTTTCCGGCTCCGGGGAGTACAGCGAGGGTCCGCTGCCCGGCGGCGAGGATGGCCCGCGCAACATTCACGCCCTTGCCTGCGGCCTGCAGGTGGCTGCCAGCGGCCCGCTGCACCGCACCGGGCTGCAATGCGGCGACCAATTCGATGGTCTTGTCCAGCGCCGGGTTGACGGTCAGTGTGATAATCATGCGATCACCACCTCGACATCCGCCGCTTCCAGCGCAGCGGCAAGTTCAGTGCCGGGTTGCTGGTCGGTGACCAGGGTGTCGATGTCTTCGAGCCGGGCGAAGCAGACCAGGGTTTCCTGGTCGAATTTGGATCCGTCGGCCAGCAGCACCACGCGGCGGGCACTGGCGACCAGGGCGCGCTTGACGGCAGCTTCCAGCGGGTCCGGGGTGCTCAGGCCGAATCCTGCATGCAGCCCGTTGGTGCCGATGAAGGCGATGTCGGCCCGGTACTGGGAATACTCCTGCACGGTGCGGGCTCCGCTGGAGGCGCCGGTGATGCCGCGGACCCGCCCGCCGATCAGCTCCAAGGCGACATCCGGGCTGTGGACCAGCACCGAGGCAATGGGCAGGGCGTGGGTGATGACCACCAGTCCGGTGCCCGCGGTGCTCTTGAGCATGCGTTCGGCCAGGATTTCCGTGGTGGTTCCCGCGTCGATGATGACCGAGGCATCGGAGACCGGCAGCAGGCTCAGCGCGCGCTGGGCGATGCGGGCCTTGGACTCTGAATGGATGGCGGTGCGCACCACGTAGCTTTCCTCGCGGGTGCTGGCTTCGGTGATGGTGACCGCTCCGCCGTGGACGCGGCGCAGGTAGTTCTCGGATTCCAGCTGGGCCAGATCCCGCCGCACGGTTTCCCGGGTGATATCGAAGCGCTGCGCGAGCTGGGCGACGGTTACTTTCCCGTCAGCTTCCAGCTGCTCAACGATCAGCCGGTGTCGTTCTTCGGCGAACATTCTTGCCTCCGCAATTCCTCATGACCTGCAACACATTGATCTGTGTTTCCATGACTTTATGCCCGATTATGTGGCATCGTCAAGTGAAAATCTGGGGAATCTTTGGCCTTAGTTGGTTTTGAGTGGGTTTGCTAGGGGTTATGCAGAATCAACGCTGGGAGATATGCGTAACCAAGGCAGCGTGCGACTCGATTCTTTCCTCCGGAAATCGCTAACTGTGCGGCCTCAGTTGACTGGAAACCCAGCTAATGAGCAAGACGTCTGTACGGCCAGGAACCAGGGCGGGCAGTTCATGAATTCGACAGGAATCATAGGTTGCCGGGCGAATGAGTTGCGTCAGGATGACGTGCCTGGATCAAGCCATGCCACTCTCCGCGCTTGAATGCGTTCGGTCGAGTTGGCTGAAATGCAACGGTCCTTTGTGCATTCCTTTTCTCTTCGGATGTTCCTCTGCCAAGGTATAACTTCGACCGGAACAGCGTGGAGGCGATCTGAGGTCAGCTCTGATATTTGCACTAGTGGGCGTCTGCTAAAGTCTTTCCGTTGGATTGGCATTTGGCGATGGATTCGTTAGTGCGTTCTCGCATGCTTCCTAGTTGCATTGGGGTCGAATTTACTTTGACGGTGAAAACCATGGGGCCCACCGGCAATCCCGGATCGGCGTCACTGCCATAGATGCCAGAGGCCCGCAGCTCGAGGTCGTATTCGCGAACTTCACCGGAGAGTTCGATTGTTATCTAGTTCGAGCGTTACTGCCGAACCAAGTTCGTGATCACCGGAGTAGCATCGGGGAAGTATCGCGTCGAGGGCTGTATCGAATTCGGCCCGTCCTACCAGAGCACCGAATAGCTCGTGATGAATCCAGTGGTCATCGCAGCGGAATCGAATGACGAGGAAGCCCTGGACTTGGCGATCGGCGGCCTTAGCCTTGATTGATCCGCGAGGGGATCCGAAGAGACTGGTTATGGAGTCCTTGAAAAGCCTCTCGCGACTAATGGGGCCCGCATGATCCAACGAAATTAGTTGCGGCACATGGTTGGGAGATTCTAGGACTAGTGAGTTCTCAAGGATTCTCGTTCTCGGCTGGGGAGCGGTGCCCGGCGAGACTTCTAGCAACCATTGAGTTGAAAGATGTCTCTGGATGGGTGTCGAATTCTTTTGTCATTGACGAACTTGATTGGTGATTAGTGAGCACTCTCAGTCAGAATCAGCGCAGCTCGATAGCCATCTGACTCGAGACAAGACATGGCTTCTAGTTGCTGGAAAGCTATCGGTAGGCAGGTAGCATCCACCCAGCTCTCCCCGCTACTAACATCGACCCAAGGGTCCTCGATGAGAATGACGGGACGTTCCGTGGAACCAGCCGTTCCATGGCAGAGTAGCCAGTGCGGAACATCGTAGCCGAGCATCTGCTGCAATGACACCAGCAACAAGACGCGGGCACCCTGACTTAATACTTTGTGAATCTGTGAGATTTCCATACGCATAGAGGTCACCGGCAACCCGGTAGCTTCTGCACGGCGGCGCGAGTCAGCCTGCAAGATGCCCCGCCAGCCACGTTCAACCTCGGGATAATAGTCGACGATTACTGGCTTATCGGTATCCAAAGACACCTGAACTGAGCTTGCTGGCCAGCGCTCAGCGATGGCCAGCCCGAGCCCCACGGGTTCGCAAGCCATGAAATTAGTCGCTTGACGCCACAGTAACAACTCGGCGGTACGCAGGCGATCCATCGTTGCAATGCTCATCGTTTCCCCGTGCGCGGCCAGCGCGGAAACCGCCGCGCAGGTGAAGTTCTCGCTTTGCTGGTAGTGCGAGGTACGCAGATATCGGGCTGGATGTGACCAGTGCACATAGCCGAATTTTGGAATCGATACCGACGCATCTGTGGTGAAGCGTGGAGTAGGCAACGACTGGAAACCCATTTGTTCAGCCAGGTCTGCGAGCCACGGTTCTTCCGACCAGCTTTCCCATTTCACGCAGGCCAGATCTTTTTCCCTGGCGTAGTCCAGCACCGCACGGACGAGCTCTTCATATGCAGCTGTGTCGCGGGCAAGAACCCCAGAGATCTTCACGTATGCAGTCGCCGAACGGGCGGTAAGCAATGCGGCACCGAGTATGGTGGCATCTGATGACTGTATCGTGAGCAGCCGAGCGTTGACCGTTGCCATGAGACTTTCCCACGGACCTGATATGCAACCCAGATGCCGTAGTTGCGCCGGGTGCTGCTCGGGGTCAAAGGCCTGGATTCTCGTTTGCCGGGCAGAGCGTTTCGCCATGATTCCTTACTATTAGGTGGGGTGGAGGCGGCGTCGGTTAGGATCCTCGCTTAACACCTAGCCGCGTGATCGGTACAAAAGCCAAATGAAGTACGGGGAGCCGAGTAACGACACGATCAGACCGGCGGGAATCTGTGCCGGCGCGATTGCGGTACGGCCCAAGGTATCGGCCAGGCAAACTAGCAAGGCTCCGAAAACCATGGACACCGGGATCGCCCGGTGATGGCGGGAACCCACCAACGACCGCGCCAGATGCGGGGCGATGAGTCCGACAAAGCCAACCACACCTACGGCCACGACGCTGAGTGCCGCAAGCAGCGCGGCAATGGACAATGAGACTAATCGGATGCGAACGGTCTTGACGCCCAGCACCCGGGGCAGGTCTTCGTCGATGGCTAGCAGGTCCAGTTTGCGTCCCATGAGCAGTACGACCGGAAGAGCTAATGCCAACACCGTCAGAACAGGTAACACGTCTGCGAACTGACGTCCATAAGTTGAGCCAGACAGCCAGGTGTAGATGCGCGGAGTTTCCCACGAATTAATGCTCAGCAGCAGGTAGGTGGTGACCGCAGAGAGCGTGTAGCCTGCACCGATGCCGATTAGCACAAAACGTTCAGGGGAGAATCCTCGACGCCAGGCTAGGGCGGTGATGGCAGCGAAGGTCGCGAGCCCGGCAATCACCGCAAAAATCACCAGTAGCGAGCGGGAACCGCCAAAGGCGGTGACCACTACAGCCGCGCCCAGCCCTGCCCCCGCAGTAATACCCAGGATTCCGGGCTCGGCCAATGGGTTGCGCACGGCGCCCTGCACCAAACAACCAGCCAGTCCCAAGGCGGCTCCGGCACCCAGCGCCGCGCTGGTCCGTGGTGCACGTTCGGAGAAGGCGCGGGCAATGAGCTTGGGCGCATCATCCTGGAACCACAAGGCGAGATCTCCCAGCTTGAGTAACATGCTCCCGGCCAAAAGGCCTAGAATCACCGCTCCCAACAGCAAACTGAATCCCAGCGTCATGGTGAGAACGAATCGGCGGTTGCTGCGCAATTTGCTTGCTACCTGTAACGGGTTGCGGGAGCTGGAAGCTTCGGGCAGTCGCATTGCCAAGATGATGATCAGCACCCCGCCCAGGATCGCGGTGGGAACTCCAGTAGGAATGGAAGCCGCACCTTGCGCACCGAGCGAGGCACGAAGCGAAACATCGGCCAGCAGGATCAGTAGCGCACCAATCAGGCCGGTGGCGGGGAGCAAGAACAGTTGACGGCGCAAGACTACCAGGCGGCGCGACAGCAGTCGGGCGAGCACGGGGGCGCCAAGCCCTACAAAAGCAATCGGGCCGGACAGCGAAACGGAAACGCCGGTGAGCAGCACAGCACACAGGACGGCGAGAGTGCGGGTTGAGCGCACCGGGATGCCGAGCACCGCAGCGTTTTCATCACCCAAGGACAGGACATCCAGTCGGCGAGAGAGCAAGAGGCAGATGGCCAGCACCACCAAGATCACTGGCAGACTGCGCAAGAATGCATCGAGATTTAATTGGGCCAGCGACCCTGAACCCCAGGCATACAGTCCAGTCGTATTTTCCTTGAACAGCAGCAAGATGATTCCGCTGCCTGCTTCCAACGCCATGGCGATGGCAGAGCCAGCGAGGATCAACCGGGTGGTGGCGGTTCCCGCGCTGCGCCCAGAGATAGCCAATACGATCCCGGCGGCGAGCAGCCCGCCAGCGAATGCGAGAGTGCTGGAAGCCAGCGTGGACATGCTTATTCCCAAGGCAGCAGCCACGCTCAACGCGAAGAATGCACCAGAGGTGACAGCCAATGTGTCCGGCGAGGCCAGCGGGTTGCGGGTGACGGATTGGAGCAATGAACCTGCCACCCCCAAAGCCAGACCAACGGCGGCACCCGCACAGAGGCGCGGTAGCCGGGAGCCGGTGAAGATCTCGGCGGCTCCTACCCCTCCGATACGGGTGTCATCTCCGGTGAGTGCGCGTAGCAGTTCACCCAAACCAATACCGGAGGTCCCCTGGGTGAGGTGCCAAGCACCCACCAGCAGTACCGCTGCCGCTAAGGCGGCGAGCAGACCTAGGCCAGTGGCGAGACGGGTACCGGTGACTGGCGCGGGGGAATAACCAGGGCCGGTCATTCGGATGCCGACCCTGCTGTCCACGATGTGTCGCTCTGCTGATTTTTCAGCGGTTTTCATTTCAGTTGTACGCTACTTGGCTTCCGAGGCGGAGGTCAGTGCATCGGTGAAGGCATCTACCGCTTGACTGGTGGATTTCGGCCCGCCGGCACCCCAGATGTTTGGGAACTGGAAGGTCCGGCCATCCTTGACTGCGGTCAAGTTGTTCCAGATCTCGCTGGATTCCAGCTCGGTGGTCCACCCGGTGCCTGCGTCGTTGGAGTAGAACAGGTTGACGTCGCCAACGCCCGCTAGGCCTTCTATGTCCGTCTGGGCCAGTCCGTATTCTTTGTTCACGCCGCCGGATCCGAAGGACTTGTTGATGTCATCGTTCCAAGCTGGGCTCAGGCCCAGTTCCTTGCCAAGCTCTGTGAACAGAGCCCCGTCAGTGTATGGACGAATCGTCAGGTTGGAGCCGTCAACCCAACCGTCGAAGAAGAGGAAGTCGGTGGTTTCCAACTTCACCTCGGAGACTTCCTGTTTTTTCTGCGCCAAGTGGGCGTCGAATTCGTTGAGCACTAACGCAGCACGCTCGGTGCGGCCGGTGGCTTCGGCGACCTGTGAGAAGACTTTTTTCATGTTGCCGATGGGATCCGCAGAATCGTTGCCCTTGACCGCCAATACGGGAACGTCGCCCTTATCAAGCTGCGACAGCACGGGGTCTTCTTCACTAAAAGCGTCCACGATGATTAAGTCGGGGTCCAGCGCGTAGATCGAATCCAGATCTGGCTCGCCACGTTCACCCACCGAAGCAACACCCTCAGGCAGCTCCTCTGCAGTGACGTAGGTGCTATATCCATCTGGGGAAGCGACGCCCACCGGAGTGACGCACAAGGTTAGTACATCTTCAATTTCCTGCCATTCGAGCACCACCACGCGCTCGGCTGGTTTATCCAATTCAAGTGTGCGGCCCAGATCATCGGTCATAGATACCGGATCTGTGCTAGTGGCGGTGGTGTCATTCGCGCAACTTGCGGATGCGGCAGCGGGGCTCCGTTCGGCACCAGCGCTGCTAATGTCCGTGGTACCGCAAGCGGTGGCTGAGAACAACAGTGCTAGAGCGGCCGCTGAAGTGACTGCATTTCGAGCGAGTGTAGGCATAGGTTTTCCCTTGTAATTATATGTTTCGGTGGTAGAAAGAAAGTGGTTAGCTCATCCGGTGGCGGCTAACCGGTTCGATGCGCAACAATCCATTCTGCTTATCAGAGAGGACCTGCACAGGGATCTCATAGACCTCCGAGAGGTTATCTGCGGTGAGGACCTCAGCGGGGGTTCCTGAGACGTATACCCGGCCGTGTTTCATCAGCACCAGCCGATCAGCCAACGCGGCGGCTTGATTCAGGTCATGCAGGACGATGCCGATGGCTAGGCGATCTTGACGGGCTAGATCATGGACCAGATCTAGGGTCTCGACCTGATATCTCAAGTCGAGGTGATTGGTCGGCTCGTCGAGAAGCACCACATTGGTTTGCTGTGCCAAGCACACGGCCAACCAGACACGTTGAAGTTCTCCACCGGATAGTTCCCCAGCTGCCTTCCGGGACATCGAGGTAGTGCCAGTCAGTTCCATGGCCGAGGCAATCGCCGCATGATCCGCATCGGATAGCCCCGAGAAACCGCGCCGATATGGATGGCGACCGAAGGCGACGATATCTGCCACGGCTAACCCTTCCGGGGTGGCGTGGGACTGCGCGAAGAGCGTAACTTCGTGGGCGAATGTTCGTCCATTCAGCGTGCTAATTTCGCGGGCCTCTCCGTGAGAATTGGAGAGCGTGATCACCCCCGCGGCGCGCTCATGCAACCTTGCCATGGAACGGAGAAGTGTGGATTTCCCGCTGCCATTGGGTCCAATGAGTGCGGTGACTTCACCCGGGGATAAACGGATGGAAGCACCGTCCACTACAGTGCTTTTGCCGTAGCGCAGCACTACCTCGTGGGCGAGCATCGTTCCGGCTGCGGCGGATGCTGCTCCGGACGCCACGTCTAGCATGCGTAAGGAACGGATTGAATACGTCCGATTTGAATAGGTATTTTCACTTAGGTAAGTCTAAGTTAACTAATCGATGTCAGCAATCGATGATTTCTGACAGTGCATCCGGCTTTTCGGTCACCTATTCACATTTGCTAAGGCGAATGTGCCAGGTGTGGAGCCCATGGTGCGTCGAAAAGCGTCGATAAAAGTACTCGGCTGCGCGTAGCCCAGCATTTCAGAGATGTCTTGGACGCCTTCACCGTTGGTGAGCAGCTCCAGGGCGCGATGAATTTTCACCGCTTGACGCCACTGGGCAAAGGATAAGCCGGTTGCTTCGCGGAAGACTCGCGTGATGGTTCGTGAGCTGATTCCAGCATCTACCGCCCATCGCTCGAGAGATCGGTTATCCGCAGGGTTGGCTAGTAAACGGTTGGCAATGCCATGGATACGAGGGTCATCGGGCAAGCGCAGCGCTAGCTGATGAGCTGATGGTTTGAGTACGTCGAAAACTACAGCCTCCGCACGCGCTCTGGCTTCTTGGCTCAGTTCCCGACTGGATAAATGGACCAGCAACGACTTAAGCAACGGTTTCATGTCGATCACTGTAGGGGTACTGAATGGGGTGGTGGTTCGTTCAGGGGAAAAGAACGCGCTGAAAAGTTCTACATGTGCGGTCAGGCGTCCACCGTGCAGCGCTCCGGACGGAATCCACAGACCATGACCCTCGGAGACCGTAAAAATCTGTCCTTCGATTTGAGCGGTGAGTGTCCCATCTTGGGTCCATAAGAGCTCATGGGCCAGGTGCGAATGAGGCTCCCACTCCGTAGAGACATCAATGGTGTGCGTTTCGCTCAGAATCACAAATGATGAGGTCGCATCGCTAGGCAAGGCAGTTGCTTGCACTAGAGCAGTACCTGGTTCACGGGACCAAGTACCAAGCCCGATGGTCGAGGTAGGAGGGGAAGTCATATTTGCAGTATAGAAAGTATTCGGCATGACATAGCAGGTTTCATGTTAGATCTACCGAACCCCTTGAAGAACGGTTCAATAATCGCGTGCCAAAATTCTACGGATCGGCTACTAAACCAAATACATTTCACCCCCAACTGGTTCAATCAGGAATCTAGGCTGCGTTCGGTTACCCACAGAAGGCTATTCCAGTGTGTAGTACTCAAGCATGTCATCACGTTTTTCCAGTCTGAATCCTCGACTGGTGAGCAGTCGGGTTGAAGCAGTGTTAGCCGGAGCTACGCGGGCACTGAATTTCGTAATTCCGTATATCTTGGGAATTGAAATCAGGGTGCTATCGAGCACGGCTCCACCAACTCCTCGCCCCCATTGATCTGGAGATACCCAGTAACCGACCTCCACGCAACTTTCCTGCCGGGTGCAAAACACGAGGCCCACTGCTGCATTTGCTTCAGTAGCTAGGAACCATCGAGAGCCCCCCACAGTGTCGAGTGGTTCATGTTGGAGGGATTGCTTAACGCAGGCGTTGATGGTTTGCCGGTCCCATGGCTCCCCATACCCAATAAAACGAGCTACACGTTCATCCGAGGCCATGCTGGCAAAGAATTCGGTGTCTGCGCTGCGAAATGGACGCAGGGTAATTGATTGTGAGCGCGACATCCAAAGCCTTTCGATGTCGTAAATTTAAAAAACTCTTAAATGCATTAAACAGTACTAGACCTACCTATGGCGCTCTTATTTCAAATAGAGGTCAATGAGCGCTCAGAATCCCGCGCCGACCGCGCCGAGCGTCCCATAGCGGAAACCGAAGAACACGGCCCAGTGAAACGGTCCACAACGAGAACCTGCGCAAAGAACTGTTGAAGGTGAAACGGGAGAACGGCTTCATAAAAGTTGTCGGCGCCTATCGCGCCTCGAACAGTTAGGAGTAAGCGCGGTCTCAGACTTCATCGAAGCCCACATAGGCGAGTATCCAGTGAACTGGATGGGCAGGAAACCCAGAATTCCAGGGGCAGTCACTACCGATGTCTGAACGCCTGCCAAGAGCTGAGCGAAGCCTAAGTCCTGCGAGCACACCGCACGAAACTGCTCCAGGACGAGTGTGAGGCGTCCAACCAGGTCGCCGGTGGCGGACAATTAGTGGATTTGATCCGCAAAAACCATGAGGAAGACATCTCGACATCCACGGTGATGTCGCTCATGAAAGAGCTGAGAATCCGGGCCAGGCGGATGAGCGCCTTCAAAACCACGACCGTGCGTGAGCGCCAATCCCGGACGGTGCGTATAGAAAACCATAGGGTCGACAATCTCGGCATGCGTGACTTCCGCTCCTCGCGGCTTGCGGCGAAACTGTTAGGCGATATTGCCTGCCTGCGCGCCGGTGAAGGCTGGTTGTATTTGGCGACGGTGATCGATTTGAATTCGCGACAGATCGTGGGCTGGTCAATGGGTAAGAACATGTAAACGTAGTTGGCCATTGACGCGAGGGGGCTTGCTGCGTCGCAGGCGTTCATCCAGTTTGGTAGTGTGTTCCATTCAGACCGAGGCCCCAATGTACCTCGGCGCGTTCCAGAGGTGGTGTGCTGCGCACAGGGTGCGGTAGTCGACGGGACGCGCCGGGGTGTCCCTGGGATAACTCCGTCGCCGAGTCAGCCTTCTGGACGATCAAGAAGGAAATGTTCCACCACAGGTTCTTCAGCAGCAGGGTGGCTGCGTGTGCCGCAGTGAAGAAGTGCATCGCGGTTTGGTACAACAGGAAGCGCCCGTATACGGCAAATGGCGGAGTTAGCCCCCAGGCGGTTCTGGACTCGTATCAGGAAAGGGATCCTCTAGCTTTGACGGCTTGAGGAAATGTACAAAAAGATCAAAGTTCGTGTCCCAAAAACTTGACCAGCTCACAGTAAGGGGTGAGCAAGGCCAGGGAGAGAGCGCCGGCGACCTGTTGGAGCGGCGTGAAGCCGGCACGCCCGAGGATTTCGGTGTCGATATGACGGGCACCGAGGAGGGATAGCTGCGCGAAACCTGCAAAGCCCACGAGAAGCAGGGCGATCGCGAGGATCCCGCGCGGGATCCTGCGCTTTTCGCCCGCGTAGACGCGGTGGTATTCGGCGGCGGGCGGAACGCGGGAAGCGGATATCGGTTCGTCGATTTGGAGGAGCCAGTTTGAGGCGGCGTTCGGCATAGTTGTTTTCCTTTCGCGGGCTTAGCTGGCGAGTTCGTCGATCCAGCTCGATCGCATCCGCAAGGCTCGTTCCGTGCTGCCAAGGACGGCCGCGAATCCGATGAAAAGGTTGCCCTGGAGCGGGAGTTGCACAGGAGAAGTGAAGGTGCCTATCGAATCGGCGATGGGAGGAATCTGGGATATCGATTCAAGGATCTGAGGCACCGTGATGCACAGGCCGGCGAGGACCAGCGCGGTCGAGACGATGCCGATGAATCGGCTCAGGCCCGGATGCCTGTGATGCAGTCTGGCACGGCACCCTTCCGCGGATGCGGGATCTGGGGCCAGCTGCAGTTCGCTGCCGCCTGCAGGCATATAGTGGCAGCGCTTGAGTCCGAAGCCGTTGGCAGCGACTTCGATGTGGCCGCCTGGGACTGGGAAGCGCGCGGGCATCTTCGAGTACGAGTGCAACGATCCATTCACATAGAGGCGGGCCCTGATCACGCCATCAGCCATGTCGCCGCCGTGGCGGACATCAACCGTGTAGGTGGATGCTGTCCCATCGGGAGAGGGTAGGGCGATGGTGCGCAAGGACCTGCTGAATATCTGCCACCAGCGCAAGCGCTTCACCGGCTCGCCGGATCCGGCACGCACGCGATGGTTCAACCACCTTTTGAACTTCATTTTCCGTCCTCGCTTCCAGACTAGTACGCCGTAATAGTCAATAATGGGATAGACTAGCACACTGTAATAGTTTTGTAACGAGAGGACGCCATGGGCAGCCAGCCTGATGCATCGAGAGAAGTGGGCACGCGTGAGAAGATCCTGATCGCTGCGGCGACGATGCTCGGTGAGGATCCAACCGCGCGCTTGAGTGTTCGGGCGGTCGCCGCTCGCGCTGAAGTGAGTACGGGTTCACTGCGGCATTTCTTCCCTACGCAGCGTGCCCTCGTCGACACTGTCGTCGCCGGAATCTACGACGTCGACATTCCCGACGATCCGATCAACGATCGGGCTCTCATGCCGGCCGAGCGCCTGACCGCATGTTTGCGGCTGCTCCTCGCGCAGTTCGGTGCCGGCGATCGCGCCCGGGAGCAATGGGGATTCTTGTATGACGCGTACGTAGCCTCCGCACCGTCCGAAGATGAGACGAGAACCTACCTCGCGCTCGAGCGGATGGGGCGTCATCGCGTGGAGCGGTGGTTGGGTGCGCTTATTGAGGAAGACGCAATTCCCGCCGGCCAGATTGAGCAGCGGGCACGATTCCTCGCGACCGTAATCAGCGGCCTCATGACGGAGCGTGCTCTGCCCTCCGAAGCGGTACGGGTTGAAGCTGAAGCGGAAACGCTCCGTCTTGCCGTACACGCAGTGACGACCGCATGGAATGCGGCTTAAGCGGCTCCAGTGCGGGAATACTTAATCGTCAGCAAGCGGAGCTTCCGGCGTGAAGGCGCATGCCTCCGGCCAGGTTCTGGCAAGTGTCGGAGCTTGGCAGGGCCAGGACTGCCGACTTTGATTGCAGGCTGTTGAGCGTTGGAATACGGCCGTGTATCAGCCGCGCCGCGCCAGGCACGCCGCCACGACGCTTTGCGGGAGCCTCGATCACATCAGCCGCCGGATCGGAGGTCAACCGGAAACCAAGTTTGCCGAGGCCCCCACCGCCGTGTCATCGGTGGGACGAGCCAGCCACGTGTACACGTGGGCAATGGCCCGGTGATCCAAAGCCGCAGCCAGCAGCAGGCCGGCCGAGAGGTCCTGGCCTGCCGAGTCGAAATAGCAACTGGTCTCAGCACCGGGGTCATGAGAGCCAGAAGCGAACTGCTCGGCCAGCTTGGCCGCGCGCACTTCGCCAGTAACGTACGAGAGCGTAGTCCACCACCAGGCCGGATCTTCCAATGCAAGCGGCTGGGGTTATGCCGGATTGATGGTGGGAGATACGCGCAACCGAAGCAGCGTACGACTCGAGTCTGTCCTCCGTGATTCGCCATCTGTGCGGCCTCAGCTGACGGGAAACCGTACTAAGGAGCAAGGCGTCGGTACGGCAAAGGCCCGGGGCGAGAATGTCTTGAATTCGACAGGAATCCCAGGCAGCTTCGCGAGTGATTTGCGTCAGGACAAAATTCCCGGATCCATTCATGCCGCTCTCCGTGCCTGAATGCATTCGGGCGAGTTGGCTGACATTCAACAGTCCTTTGCGCATTCCTTTTCTCCTCGGATATCACTCTGCCAAAAGGATGGATTCTGCCAGAGCAGCGTGGGACGGGCTGAGGCCAGCCGGTACACTCGTAATAGGGGGCATCCGCCAAAGCTTTCTTCGCCGCTTGGTGCTAAGACTGGTGGTGCGTTCGAGCAGCTCGTCGGCGAGTTCGAGCTTTTTAAAGTAGGGCATCCCAGCCGATACAAGTTGGTGATCACCAGAGCATCATTGGGTGGAACAAGTCGAGTGCTTCATCCAACCCGGGCCGTCGGTCCAGCGCATCAAATAACTCCTGATAAATGTAGAGATCATCAATTCGGGCCCCGCGTTGAGAATGTCTTGGATTTTGCTGTAGGTTCCGTGAGCTTGGGCTAATATGCAAGTGCATCCCGTTAGCTTGGTCGGGGAATCCTTGAAGGTAGCTCCTAATGTGAGGGTGGAGTGGCGGGCTTATCGCAATGCTATCCGTCCCCGGAAAGATGCAGCTCGGAGACCGAACGTACTGAGTGGGACGCAAGCCCGGCTCAATATTCACGTACTAGAAGTGATCATCCGATGAAGAACATCCGGGATGAAGCCCATTCAAAGTACCTACGCCAGATATTTTCTCGAGAGGGGAATAGGGGAGATTCAAATATGGATCCGCCCAGTTTCGTCTATAGCTTAGGTACAGTCGCGCCGGAGGTTGGTTCCTCAGTCGCGGGTTTTCCGGACGTCAAGTACTGAGACCAGGATAGCGGCCGCTGTGAATGGCACCCCGCCGAGAGCGATCATGGCGAGTTCCGGTGAACCGCCGAATTCGATGATGCCATGGGTGAAGACGAGTTGGGATGCGCTTTGAAAAGCGACGTGGATGCCGACAGCGGTCCACACGCTGCCAGTGACGAGTCGAACGTAGCCCAGTACAATTCCCATGGCCGCGAACAGTGATACGTCGAGTGGGCTGACTCCGCCACGGAGGAAGACCGCAGTAGCAACGAAGAGTGCAGTCTGCACGCCGATGACCCACCACGATGGCAGACGTTCTGCAAGAACCGCGGACACGTAGCCGCGAAACACAAGCTCTTCGGGAATCGCCTCAGTTAAGAGCACCGCGAAAAAGATCAGGCCGAATACAAGCCAAAATTCGGCGGCGGCCACGGGAATCTGTAACGGATTGCCAAGTAGCCTGAGAACAAAGAAAGTGGCGACCGCAGGTACAGACCACGAGGCGATGCCCAGGGCAAACGCTCGTAGATCGCCGGAGGCTGTGGTGAAGCCGGCAGCGCTGAGAGAACGTCGCCCTGACCAGCGAACGAGGATCACAAGGACGGCGATCACGAGGCCAGAAATGGCGAAGCCGCTCAGGATGCGCGTCCAGAGGGTTCCGTGTGCGGTCGGGTCGGTCGAGTTGTTAAGTGCCACCGCGAGCAGAAGCGTACCTACTAGGACTCCGATCATGAAAGCGATGCGAACTAGAACCGACCAGAGTGGTAGCGGTATCCGTTGCTCTTGTGCGGTTTTCGGTTCAGGCCCTGTCATCGTGGGGGTGCCTCCGTTAGTCGAGCATTGCAGTCAAGAACAGCTAATTCGTCACGGTCAGCCGCGGGTCTCGGCCTATAAACGTAGCGGACAATGAGGGAGTTGTCAGCGGTCCAATCTGAAAATCATCTGCGTGACGCGGGCATACCGAGCGATCCATCAACTTCTTCTTGGGTATCTCTGGCCTCTGACAGGCTTAGAAAGTAGATGATGCGCTAGGCGTTGTCGGCTATTTCTTTTATGCGCAGGCGTTGTTCTTCCCACTGCGCGGGCGTCAGATCTGGAATGTTGGGTGCTGAGGGGCGTAACCCGACGAAACCGTCCAATTGCTCGCGTACGATATCCATGTGTCCTGCATGGCGATGAGACTCGGCGATCATATGAATCAGGAGACGTTCCACTGTCGTATGCCGATGCGTTCCCCACCAGGGAACAACGGCAGGGGAATCCAGATCCAAATAATCCAAAACTACGTCGGCAGCGGTGGTTGCCTCGCGGTAGATATTCATGGCATCAGCTAAGGTCATGTTCGGTGGCGGGCGGAAGTCGGCCTGGGCGTCTTCGTCTTCGGAAATGTCTCGGATAATGGGATTCTCAATTTTCTGTCCGAGGCATCCGACGAAATACTCTGATTCGGTGACGGCTAGGTGAAGCAGCAACCCCATGACATGGGTTCCTGTGGGTGCCAAGGGCGTACGCGCTTGGGTGTCGCTCAAGCCTTCGCATTTCCACAAGATTGCTTCGCGGGCATCATTCAGATATTCGCGTAGATGGGCCCCAGTGCCGCTATTGCCAATTGCCATGTGCTGAGTCTAATGCCGCGCAGGGGTCATGCCCCGAAGGATGCTGGACCGAATGCCCAAGATTCCGCCCGGCTTGTTTGACGGGAAATAAACGGCAGTCGCACCGCAGGTTCCCACGGAGAGGCATTCGCCTAATTCGGGCAAGGGGGCATATCCGGGTGAGCGATCGATAGCGTTTTCGTGAAGGGCATGCATAGGAAGCAACGTACGGGTCCGCCGAAATTTCGAGTTCATTTGGCTAGGCAATTGCCAGTCGCCAGTACCTCCGGCCTCCAAAAGATCTTGCCGCGTCCCATTTTCTCCAGCCCATGCAAATGCATTGCAAAGCAGCCGTTGCTGCTAGGCAAGGCGGCGGGAGGATACCAACGAGTAATTCAAGGGCTATTTGCGATTGCGGTTCTCGGGCCGAGTGCCGGACACCTGGAGAGCTGGCACCAGATGGTTTCTAATAACTGGCCGTAGCCGGCCGGTCGTTGTCGTGAGCAGTCCGCCGAGCCGCAAAACTCAGCAATGCCCCTGGGCAGGTGGCCTAGTACGCACAGCTCCCGAAGAAGAGCTCCGGTAGCGACGGCAAAAATGGGTGCATGCAACGCAATGTTGCATGCACCCATTTCCTGGAATCTTGGACTCCCTAGGCAAGTACCTGGCGCTTGGAGGAAATGACGCCGGTATTGAATCCAGCCAGGCGCAGGCCGCCGTGGAAGCGGGCGTGCTCGATCTTCACGCAGCGGTCCATGACCACATTCATGCCCGCGGCCTCGGCGCGCCGGGCCACTTCCTCATGCCAGGATCCCAGCTGCAGCCACAGGGTCTTCGCGCCTACGGCCAGGGCCTCGTCCAGCACGGTAGGCAGGTCATCGTGCTTGCGGAAAACCTCGACCAGATCCGGGGTCTCCGGCAGATCGGCCAGCGACTTGTACACCGGCTGGCCCAGGATCTCATCGAGTACCGGGTTGATGAAATACACCTTGTACTTGGAGGAGGAGAGCAGGTAGGTAGCCACGAAATAGCTGGCGCGCGATGGCTTGTTCGAGGCACCGACAATGGCGATGGACTTGGTGTCGCGCAGGATCTCCAGGCGCTGTGCGGCTCCAGGGCCTTCCCAAGCGGTATCAACGGCAGTCATTAGATTGCTCCTTTCGAAGCGGTTGGCAATGCGCAGGCGGAACCGTCATAGGCCGGAGCCTCGAACCCTGCGGCGGAAGCGGCAATCGCTTCCTGCGAAGCGGCCAGCGCCTGGTCCAGATCCCAGAGGATGTCCTCGACATCTTCCAGTCCTACCGACAGGCGGATCAGATCTTCTGGCACGCCAGCGGAGACCAGCTGCTCGGCGCTCAGCTGCTGGTGGGTGGTGGAGGCCGGGTGCAGCACCAGGGTGCGGGCATCGCCGATGTTGGCCAGGTGGCTGGCCAGCTGCAGGGCTTCGATGAACTTCGAGCCGGCTTCGCGCCCGCCCTTCACCCCGAAGCTGAAGACCGAGCCGACGCCCATGGGCAGCAGCTCCTTGGCCTGCGCGTGCTGCGGGTGGGATTCCAGGCCGGCATAGTTCACGTAGGTCACGCGCTCATCGGCCTGCAACCAGGCAGCGACCTGCTTCGCGTTGGACAGGTGGTTGTCCATGCGCTGCGGCAAGGTCTCCAGGCCCTGCAACAGCTGGAATGCGGACTGGGCCGGCAGAGCCGGTCCGAAGTCGCGCAGCTGTTCGCTGCGCAGCTTGGTCAGGAAGCCGTACTCGCCGAAGTTGTCCCACCAGGAGACGTTGCCGTAGCTGGCAACCGGTTCGGTCATGGTGGGGAACTTGCCATTGCCCCAGTTGAACTTGCCCGACTCGATGACCACGCCGCCCAGGGTGGTGCCGTGCCCGCCGATGAACTTGGTGGCCGAGTGGATCACGATGTCCGCGCCGTGCTCGATAGGGCGCAGGATGTACGGGGGAGTGAGCGTCGAATCGACTACCAGCGGGAGATTGTGGCGGTGCGCCACCTCGGCCAGGCCCTTCAGGTCAGCGATGTCGCCGGACGGGTTGGCCACCACCTCGGTGTAGACGGCCTTGGTGTTTTCCTGGATCGCCGCTTCGAAGTCGGCGGGATCATTGGAGTCGATGAAAGTGGTGTTGATGCCGAAGCGGCGCAGCGAGACATCGAGCTGGGTGATGGTGCCGCCATAGAGCTTCGAGGAAGCCACAATGTGGTCGCCTGCCTGGGCCAAGGCCGCAAAGGTGACGAATTCCGCGGCCATGCCCGAGCCGGTGGCTACCGCTCCGATGCCGCCTTCCAGCGAAGCCATGCGCTCTTCGAAAGCCGCTACGGTCGGGTTGCCGATACGCGAGTAGATGTTGCCGTACTTCTGCAGGGCAAAGAGGTTGGCCGCATCGTCAGCGTCCTTGAAGACGAACGAAGTGGTCTGGTAGATCGGCACTGCGCGTGAGCCATGCTCGGCATCGGGGGTGCCTCCGGCATGCAATGCGCGGGTGCGGAATCCAAACTTGTGATCTGCCATGGTGGCTTACGACTCCTCGTCGATTGGGGTTTCGCGGGCTCCGCAGGGCGGACCGCGATCGAGGCAGGAATCCCGGAATCAATGTCGCTTCCTGCTGTCGTCCAACGGGTAGGCGGCTGCATCGTTTCTGGCGGTAGCACCGTAACCACCGGATGTGGCAGGTTGCTGCGGCGTCATCGAACCAGATCTCTCAGCCGCTCGGGATGGTGTAATAATCTTCGCAACATGACCGTTCGTGACCCAACTATGAGTCGTAACGTTGCGTATTGGAGCTGTTATCGGAGATTCTTCGATACCTATTACCCCGGTTAGGCTGGAGTCATGGATACTTCGCTGGCACTGGTGCGACACGGGCAGACCGATTGGAACCTTGCAGGGCGCCTGCAGGGGCGTACCGATATCCCGTTGAACGATACCGGGCGCGAACAAGCTCGCGAGGTCGGGCGCCATCTGATCGGCCAGAACTGGTCGCTGGTACTTGCTTCACCCTTGGAACGTGCCCGGGAAACTGCCGCGCTGATTGCCCAGCAGATCGGGGCCGAGACGGGGAACGCTGTTCCGGAACTCATTGAACGCGGCTTCGGCCCGCTGGAAGGCCGGATCATGGCCGAGGTCAGCGAAGCGGAATCGGCTGCTGCCAAGGACCTGCGTGAGCCGCGTGCCCAGATCTTGAGTCGTGCGGTGCCAGCGCTGCTGGACTTGGCCAGCAGGCATGCCGGGCGCAAGGTCATGATTGTCAGCCATGGGGCCACCATGCGCACCATCCGCGACGCATTGGCCGGAACCACGGATCCCCAAGGCGTGGAAAATGGCGAAATGCTCCACTTGGACTTGATCCGCCTTGAGCAGATCGCCAGCGAATTGGATCTGGTGGCATTCTAGGAATCCATGGGTATCTGCGTGAAGGAATTTTTTTCGTTCACGCCTCACAAAATGGTCTCCTCGTACGTTTACATGGTGAGAAGCCATGAAGGCGCAAAATTCCAGGAGAGCCATGCAAGCACCGTTCGAGCGGATAGTCCAGGACTATGGACTGAACGTCCTGCGCGTTTGCCGTGCCCTGCTTGATGAGCATCGCGCGCAAGACGCCTGGTCCGAAACGTTCCTTGCCGCGCTCAAGGCGTACCCGCAACTGCCGGAGGACGCCAATGTCCTGGCATGGCTAGTGCGTATTGCCCGGAACAAAGCCATTGACGAGTTGCGCAGGAACAAGCCGGAAATCCTCATCGGCCAAGACGTGGACAGCCTGGCCCCATCGGCCCAACGGCCGGATCTGCAGTTGGAAAACCTGCAGCTGTGGCATGAGGTGAACCAGCTTCCTGGCAAGCAGCGGCAGGTGGTGGCCTACCGCTACCTGGGCGGAATGAGCTACGCGCAAATTGCCGGAATCCTTTCCGGCACCGAAGCTGCCGCCCGGCGTTCGGGCGCCGATGGGATCAAGAATCTGCGGGCCCGGATGGATGACCAAGAACTATGGCGGGAGCAGCCATGAACGGAAAAAATTATCGGCAGCAGGCTACGGCCGCTGAAGCGCAAGTCCTCGACTCGCTGCAGGACCGGCTCGTTGAACGGGCCCGTGCACGGGAACTTGTTGATGTTGCCTATCGCGTGGTCGATAGCCCCGTGGGGGCCTTGCTGCTGGCCAGTACCGATGCCGGGCTGGTCCGGGTCGCTTTTGAATCCGAAGGCCATGACCGGATTCTGGAGGTGCTCTCGGAAAGGCTCAGCCCGCGGATCCTGCGCGACAAGTCGAGCTTGGATGGTGCCGTCCGGCAACTGGATGAGTATTTCGCGGGCCAGCGGCATGGCTTCGATCTTCCGGTGGACTTGCAGCTCTCCACCGAGTTCCGCCGCCAGGTGCAGCTGGAGCTGGGTCATATCGATTACGGGCGTACCCTGAGCTACGCCCAGCTGGCGCAGCAGATCGGCAAGCCGAAAGCGGTGCGGGCCGTCGGTTCAGCCTGCGCCACCAACCCGATTCCCATCGTGCTGCCCTGCCATCGGGTGCTGCGCACCGATGGTTCATTGGGCGGCTACCTGGGAGGCTTGGAAGCCAAGTCCGAGCTGCTGAAGCTGGAGAACCCGGACTTCGCCAGCGGCGCCGCGACGCTGTTCTGACGGGCAGTTCCCGCATGAAACAAGTGCTGGGCTGCTGCCTCCCTTGCGGGAAGCAGCAGCCCAGCACTAATTGCTACGGGCTTGCAGCCCAGCAGCTGCTACTTGCTGCGCAGTTCGAAGCGATCTGCGTCCATGAGCTTGGCCCAAGCGGAGGCGAAGTCATTGACGAACTTCTCCTTGGCATCATCCGAAGCGTAAACCTCGGCCAGTGCACGCAGCTCGGAGTTGGCACCGAAGACCAGATCCACGCGGCTGCCGGTCCAGCGGCCATCGGTGGTGGTGTAGGTCTGCTCGTCAGCGGACGGGGTCCATTCCAACCCCAGCTCCAGCAGGTTCGCGAAGAAGTCGTTGGTCAACGCGCCTGGGGTGTCGGTGAAGACGCCCAAGTTGGAGCCGTCCCAGTTATTGCCGATGACGCGCAGTCCACCGAGCAGTACGGTAGCTTCCGGTGCCGAGAGGCCCAGCAGATTCGCGCGGTCGATCAGCAAGTACTCGCTAGGCAGTTTGACGAAGCCCGAGTCGTAGTTGCGGAATCCGTCGGAAACTGGTTCCAGCCATGCGAACTGGTCAACGTCGGTTTGCTCCTGGGTTGCGTCTACACGGCCCGGGGTGAATGGAACCTCGACCTGCTGGCCAGCTGCCAGGGCTGCCTGCTCGACTCCGACGTTGCCGGCTAGGACAACGACGTCCGCGAAGGAAGCCTTGATCCCGGAAGTGGCGTTGAAGTTGTCAACAATCTCTTCCAGCTTGGCAATTACCGGCTTGAGCTGCTCAGGCTGGTTCACGCTCCAGGAGACCTGTGGTTCCAGGCGGATGCGGCCGCCGTTAACGCCGCCGCGCTTATCCGAGGTGCGGAAGGTCGAAGCGGCCTTCCAAGCCGTGGATACCAGCTGCTGGACGGTCAGTCCCGAATCGTTGATCAGGGCTTTAAGTGCGGCAACTTCAGTTGCACCCAAGGTGGTCTGCGGAGCTGCTGGCAGTGGATCCTGCCAGAGCAGGTCCTCAGCAGGAACCTCTGGGCCGAAGTAGCGGGACTTCGGGCCCATGTCGCGGTGGGTCAGCTTGAACCATGCGCGGGCGAAGGCGTCTGCGAACTGGTCTGGGTTCTCCTTGAAGTTCTTGGAGATCGGGCCGTAGACCGGGTCGAAGCGCAGGGCCAGGTCGCTGGTAAGCATGCGTGGCTCGCGGTGTTCCAAGGTCTCGAATGCAGGCTGGACCAAGCCGGCTCCGCCATTGTTGACCGGGCGCCACTGCTTGGCGCCTGCTGGGGATTCGAACAGTTCCCATTCGTAGGCGAAGAGGATGTGGAAGAACTCGTTGTCCCAGCGGGTTGGGTGGTAGGTCCAGGTGACTTCAAGACCCGAGGACACGGTGTCCGCGCCCTTGCCGGTGCCGTGGCCGTTCTTCCAGCCCAGTCCCTGCATTTCAAGCGGAGCTGCTTCTGGATCCGGGCCGATCTTGTCATCGGCATGCGCGCCGTGGGTCTTGCCGAAGGTGTGGCCACCGGCGATCAGCGCGACGGTCTCCTCGTCGTTCATGCCCATGCGGCGGAAGGTTTCGCGGATGTCTACGGCCGAGGCCAGCGGATCCGGATTTCCGTCAGGACCCTCAGGATTCACGTAGATCAGGCCCATCTGCACTGCTGCCAGAGGAGCATCCAGGTCTCGCTTGCCGGTGTAGCGTTCGCTGTCCAGCCAGACCTTTTCCGGGCCCCAGTAGACATCGTCATCTGCTTCCCAAACGTCCTTGCGGCCGCCGGCGAAACCGAAGGTCTCGAAGCCCATGTCTTCCAGAGCCACGTTTCCAGCCAGCAGGATAAGGTCGGCCCAGGAAATCGACTGGCCGTACTTCTTCTTCACTGGCCACAGCAGGCGGCGAGCCTTGTCCAGCGAAACGTTGTCCGGCCACGAGTTCAGCGGAGCGAAGCGCTGCTGGCCTGCGCCGCCGCCGCCGCGGCCGTCGTGCGAGCGGTAGGTGCCTGCGGAGTGCCAAGCCATGCGGATGAAGAACGGGCCGTAGTGGCCGAAGTCTGCTGGCCACCAGTCGTGCGACTGGGTCATGATTTCGGTCAGGTCGGCTTTTACTGCCGACAAGTCGAGGGCATTGAAGGCTTCAATGTAGTCGAAGTTCTCGTCCAGCGGGTTGGAAACCTGCTGGTTCTTGGCCAGAATCCTCAGATTCAGCTTATTCGGCCACCATTCGGTGTTGGCATTGCCCTGGGTAGGGTGAATTCGACCCGCGCCGCCAACTACTGGGCACTGACCTGCAGTCATCTCAGACATGTGCTCTTTCCTTCCGGATTGTTTAGGGTTTATCTGGTTTTATCCATCGCACAGCAGCTGCGCTGATGACGATGGCAAATCTAGGGGTTTACTTAGACAGCAACTATGCGTTCGCAGCCTGGCAATCCGGGCAGGTGCCCCAATAGATCACTTCGGCTTCATCAATGCTGAACCCGTGGTCATTGGAAGCATGCAGGCACGGGGCGCCGCCGACAGCGCAGTCGACGTCCGCCAGCGTTCCGCACTGGCGGCACACCACATGGTGGTGATTGTCGCCAACGCGGGCTTCATAGCGGGCGGTATGGCCCTGTGGCTGTATCTGCCGAATGACACCCAGTTTCGTGAAGAGCCTGAGTGAATCGTAGACAGCTTGGTGCGACACATTGGGGTGATCTTCACGGACAGCCGAAATGATGGTTTCGGTATCCGCGTGCGGGTGCGCCGCGACGGCGGAAAGTACCGCAACGCGCGGTTGCGTGACCCGCATCGATGCCGCCTTCAGCACCTGCTCGATCCCTGCCTGTGATGTCATGTACCCAGCATGCCTGCTTATTTTGAATCAGTCAAGATAAGTTCCAGTGTATTTCGCGTTAAAAGTGGGTGGACTCCAGCTGACTGGTTGAATCGGTGCTTCATTAGTAAGTATTCCGTATGATGCATGTTCAAGCGTGATGTGCTTCTGGGGGAGAAAAATTACGAAATCGCAGACATTTCACCCGAAATAAGAAAGCGAATAGTGCGTGGTTTTATCTTGGGAAATATTGCGTTCCAATTGATGGTTCCACGGGTTCGGGGAGCGAAAAACCCTGTGGGGCGAGGAAGCTCACATGGATGGCGCTGCCAGCGTAAACAATGTGATCCCGGGGTGCTGAAGATCCGGAAACGGCGAGAAATCAAGGATCTGATTTGACCCTTGATGAGATGTCGACCATGCTGGAAAAGGCCCATTTTGGGATTTATCGTGTCAAAATCGTGCTAAATCGAGTCAACTCGCAGGAATAATTCGCGGGATATTAGCGGAGAATAGTTGTTTCTTTCAGGCTGCTCCAACGCGAGATTTAGACACAGTGGACCGACACCCGAAAAGCAATTCGCAATCAATCACACTGCATGGCGATCGTTTACTCGAGAGGCGATGGCTCGGCAGATTCCGCCCGGATCTTATCCGCGGGATCTCACCAGTGAAGGAAGACCGCAATGAAGCAGACGGATCAATCAATCGGCGACCTCGTTGAGGAACTGCATTCAGTTCGTCACAGACGACCTAAGAAGTACTCACTTTCCGGTACGGATTACTGGGTATTCGGAATCGCCGGCGCTCTAGCGCTGGCCTTTATTATTTGGGGTTTCGCTAGCCCCGAAGGGCTGGGCAAGGCCTCCAGCGCGGCCCTTGACTGGGTTATCACCAACACTGGCTGGCTTTTTGTCATTGCTGCCGCGGTTTTCGCGGTCTTCGCCATCGTCGTAGCGGCCAAGAACTTTGGACGCATCCCGCTGGGCAAGGACGGCGAGACGCCAAAGTTCTCCACGGTCTCGTGGATCTCGATGATGTTCGCAACCGGCATGGGCATCGGCTTGGTCTTCTACGGCGTGGGCGAGCCGCTGTACTTCTACATGTCGCCTCCTCCGGGAACGGTGGAAGGTTCCACCAGTGATGCATTGAGCACCGCTATGGGCACCACGCTCTTCCACTGGACCTTATTCCCATGGGCCATGTACGCCATCGTTGGCTTGGGCATGGCGTACGGCAGCTTCCGGCTGGGACGCCCCCAGCTGTTCTCAGCCATGTTCAGCTCGATCTTCGGCGACCGGGCCATCCATGGTTGGGGCGGGCGCACCATCAATATCCTGGCCATCATCGCCACCCTCTTCGGTTCGGCTTGTTCGCTGGGTCTGGGCGCATTGCAGATTGGCGGCGGCATCCAGGCCACCGGGATGATGGAGAAGGTCGGTTCCGGCGTTCTGGTTATCATCATTGGCATTCTGACCGCATTGTTTGTCGCTTCTGCCGTTTCCGGCATCGAGCGCGGTATCCAGTGGTTGTCCAACACCAACATGGTATTGGCATTGATCATCGCATTGATCGTTTTCATTGGCGGCCCAACTCTGTTCATCCTGAACGTCATTCCCGATGCCATTGGCGCTTTCATCGGCGACTTGCCAGAGATGGCCTCGCGTACGGCCGCCGGCGACGGTGCAATGTCTGATTGGCTGTCCTCGTGGACTGTCTTCTACTGGGCATGGTGGATCTCCTGGAGCCCATTCGTCGGCTTGTTCATCGCCCGCATTTCCCGTGGCCGCACTATTCGCCAGTTCGTCACCGGCGTGCTGCTTGTTCCATCCAGTGTCACCCTGATTTGGTTCGCAATCTTCGGCGGCGGCGCCATCGGTATTCAGGAACGCGCCGAACGCGCCGGGGAAACCGGGGAAAAGCTGGCCAGCATTGTTGATGGCGCGCCAGATATCAACTTCGATTTGATCCTCTTCGACATGCTTGGCAGCCTCCCGCTGTCGGGCTGGATGGCTACCGTGCTGATGGTCGTCACCGTGCTGCTGATTGCGATCTTCTTCGTGACCGGCGCAGACTCGGCCTCGATCGTGATGGGTGCGCTCAGCGAACGCGGCGCTGAAGAGCCATCCAAGAAGGCCGTGATCTTCTGGGGCGTGGCCACCGGCGCTGTGGCCGCGGTGATGCTGCTGGCTGGCGGCGATCATCCGGCGGAGGCATTGACCGGGCTGAAGAACATCACTATTGTTTCGGCGCTGCCATTCGTGATTGTGATGCTCCTGCTCTGCGTGGCGTTGTGGAAGGACCTGAGCAAGGATCCGCTGGTGCTTCGCGGCAAGGTGGCTCGAAAGGTCCTGGAGCAGTCCGTGGGCCAGGCGGTTGACCGCCATGAGGGTGGCCAGTTCAGCTTGATGACCACCGAAATCCCTTTGGTCAGGGCCGAGGGAAGGGCCTCCGAAGTGAAGCTTTTCGCCACCGAAGCCACCGCTGACCCGGTGCAGGACGGCAAGGGCAGCGCGGCCGATGGCCAGAGCCAGAAGCCAACGGCCGGGGATTCCTAACCGGCAAATCAAATGAAGCTTCTTCCCCAGCCGGGGAAGAAGCTTCATTTGTTTAACCCCAAGGGGCTTGGGAGCAGCGATTAGCCGCGCGCGCGGCAGATCGCGTTGATCTCCGGAATGCACGGCTCATTCTGCAGGCTCGTTGTGTCGCCGAGCGTGGTGCCCTCGAACAGCTGGGTGAGCAGGCGGCGCATGATCTTGCCCGAACGGGTCTTGGGCACATCTGGAACCAAGACGATTTCCCGCGGCTTGGCAATCGGGCCGATCTGCACCGCGACGGTATCACGGAGTTCAGCAATGAACTCGGCCTGCCGTGCAACGAGCTGCTCGTCAGGCGACTCGGCAACCAGGGTCTTGTCCAGCGGTACCACGAAGGCGGTTGCAGCGTGTCCGGTCTTGGAATCCGGGGTGGGGCAGACGCCGGCTTCCACCACGCCGGGGTGGGTGACCAATGCCGATTCGATTTCAATGGTGGAAAGCCGATGGCCGGAAATATTGATCACGTCGTCGGTGCGGCCCAGGATGTAGATATCGCCGTCCTCATCGAAGCGGGCACCGTCGCCAGCCAAGAACCAGCCCTGCTCTACGTATTGTTCCCAGTAGCTGGTGTAGTAGCGCGTCGGGTTGCCCCATACGGTACGGGCCATCGACGGGCCAGTGCGCGTGATGACAATATTGCCCTGCTGGTTGGCCGGCACGCTCAGGCCGCCATCATCGACAATGTCCACCGAGATGCCCGGCAGCGCGCGTGCGGCGCAGCCTGGCTTGAAATGTCCATCGGTCGGCAGGGGGGAAAGCACGGTCGCGCCGGATTCGGACTGCCACCAGGTGTCAACCATCGGCAGTCCTGCTTCGCTGTCCCGGCCGATCTGCTGGCGGAACCATTTCCATGCCTCGGGATTGACGGCTTCACCCACAGTGCCGCCGATCTTCACCGAGGACAGATCGTATTGGGCCGGGATGCCATCCGGGAACCAGCCCATCAACGAGCGGACCAAGGTGGGAGCGGTGTAGTAGCTGGTGACCTTGTAGCGTTCAATGACCTCGAAGTGGCGGCCCGGGTGCGGGGCGTTGGGGACGCCCTCGTAGATTACCTGGGTGACGCCATTGGCCAACGGGCCGTAGATCTCGTAGGTATGCGCGGTGACCCAGGCGAGGTCGGCGGTGCACCAGTGCACGTCCTTGGCGCGCTGGGACTCGTCCGGGTTGGCGAACAGCAGGTTGTAGCTGGCGGCCGCCTGCGTCAGGTACCCGCCGGTGGTGTGCACCAAGCCCTTCGGCTGGCCGGTGGTTCCCGAGGTGTACATGATGAACAGCGGTGTTTCCGCATCGAATGCCTGCGCGTGGTGCTCGGTGGACTGGGTATCAACCACCTCATGCCACCAGATGTCGCGGCCCTCGGTCCACGGGATTTCGTCGCCGGTGCGGCGGATAACCAGGACCTTTTCGATTTCGTTCTCGCCGGCAACGGCCGCATCGGCGTTGCCTTTGACCGGAACCGAAGTGCCGCGGCGGAACTGGCCGTCGGTGGTGACCAGGACCTTTGCCTTGGTGTCCTCCACACGGAACCTCAGCGCTTCGGCGGAGAACCCGCCGAAGACCAGCGAGTGGATGGCGCCGATGCGGGCGCAAGCCAAGGTGATGACAATTGTTTCAATGAGCACCGGCAGGTAAATGACCACGCGGTCGCCCTTCACCACACCCAGGGATTCCAAGGCGTTGGCTGCCTGGGAGACCCGCTCCTGCAAATTCTTGTAGGTGACGGCTACCCGGTCTCCGGGCTCGCCTTCGAAATACAATGCGACCTTCTGGCCGCGTCCCGCAGCTACATGGCGGTCGGCGCAGTTCACTGCGGCGTTCAGCTTGCCGCCGAGGTACCAAGAAATTTCCGGTCCGCGCTTGGCATCCGGATCGGCCGGAACGATGCGGCTGGTGGTGTGCCACGGGGTGTCCCAATCCAAGAGGTTCGCCGCTTCGTCCCAGAATTCCTGGCGTGCTGCCTCTGATACTTGAGTTGAGGTTGTTGCCAATTCGGTGGTCATCGCAAACTTTCTTTGGTGAGGGGTAGCTTTGTCAACGGGTACTAGCTGGTCCGGTTTCAGGTCCAGCGCTTGATAGCCCAGCGTTCTGCTATCGACAGCAGGGCATCGGTGATCTTTCCAAAGACGGCCAGCAGCACGATGGTCATGATTAGGCGGTCCAATCGGCCGTTGTTCTGCGAGTCGGTGAGCAAGAAGCCTAGGCCCATTGACGCGCCGAGGAGTTCGGCTGCGACCAGGAAGAGCCAAGCTTGGGCTAGTGCCAAACGCAGGCCGGAGAAGATCGAAGGGACCACTGCGGGCAGCTGGACGGTGCGCAGCAGCGTCAATCCCTTCACCCCGAAGGCGCGGGCTGCTTCGACCAGGTGGGCATCGACATGGCGCAACGCCAAGGCGACGGTGGTAAAGACCGGGAAGAAGGCACCAATGATCACGAGTGTGACCTTGGAATCTTCACCCATTTTCATCCAGAGCACCAGCAACGGAACCCAAGCCAAGGAAGGGACTGCACGCAGGGCGCTGATGCTCAGTCCCAGAAATGCATCTGCCAATTTGGACAGTCCGACAAGTGCACCCAGCGCCAAGCCCAGCAATGATCCGAAGGCGAAACCGAGAAGAACACGCTGGGTGGAGATGCCGATGTGCTTTCCGAGTTCGCCATCCTGGAAGAGCTCAATGGCAGCAGAGACCACTGAACCCGGAGTTGGCAGTGTCCACGGAGCGACGATTCCGGTGACGGTGACAAATTGCCACACAGCCAGGGTGGTCAGCGGCAAGACCAGCGCAAGCAGCCATTTCGGGGCACGCAGGATCGTTGCGGCCATGCTGGCCTTCTGCTTGGCAGGTGTTTGGCTTCCGCGGGTTCCAGCCACGTTAGTGGGGCTCATGGCTGGTTACTCTCCGGAGATCTTTGTTGCGTCTGCCTTGACGGCAAACTGGTCATCGATGAGGGTTTCCAGAGCTTCATCAACGGATTCCTGCTCCGAGACATCGCGGCTGGCGACCAGCGTGGGAGCAATCTTGCTCAGGACTCCAGTGAATTTGGCGTCGGGAACTGCCGGAACGTCCAGATTGGAGCGTTCCTCAATCACGGTGGCAGCAACTCCTGGTTCGAGCCCTGCTACGTCGGCCAGGATTTCTGCGGTTTCCTCGGGATTGTCAGCTGCCCAGCCACGAGCCTTTTCGTAGGCATCGACAACGAGCTGGGCGAGTTCGGGGCTCTGCTCAATGAAGTCTTCGCGAGCGTTCAGCGCACCGTAGGTGTTGAAATCCAAGTTCCGGTAAACCAGTTGCGCGCCGTCTTTTTCGGCAGCGGCCATGATCGGATCCAAACCGCTCCAGGCATCAACCGAGCCGTTGGCCAGGGCGGTACGTCCATCGGCATGCTGGAGATTCTGCAGCGTGATGTCAGCTTCACTCAAGCCCGCGGATTCCAGCGCCTGCAGCAGGAAGAAGTATGGGTCGGTGCCCTTCGTAGCGGCCACGGTCTTGCCCGCCAGATCTTCAACGGACTCGATTTTCGAGTCCTTATCCACTACCAGGGCCGCCCATTCCGGCTGCGAATACAGTGCGATGGTCTTGATGGGTGCACCGTTCGAACGGTTCAGGAGCGCAGCGGAACCGGCTGTGGAACCAACATCGATTGCGTCGGCGCGAAGAGCTTCATTGGCCTTGTTGGAACCAGCGGACTGGATCCATTCGACATTTACGCCCTGCTCCTTGGCGGCTGCTTCCAACCATCCCTTTTCCTTGAGTACCAGGCTCAGCGGGTTGTAAGTGGCAAAGTCGATGGACAGGGTCTGACCATCCGAGGAGGCTGTAGCGTTTTCGCCAGCACAGCCGGTCAGGGCAACTGCGCCAACGATCAAGGCGGCGGCGGACAATGCAGTGCGGCGGGTGAGACGGTTCAAAAGCATGGAGAATCCTAGAATTGTGCGTGCAAGCGGTGTGGGTGAAAGGCAAAGAGGCCGCCGAATGGTTCGGGACCCACGGCGTGGCCGGGACTAATGGTTGGTTGGGTCGACGCCGAGCAGGCGCAATAGGTGCAGGCGATCTGCAACGAACTTTTCATCGGTATGCCGGCGTGGATGCCCAGCTGAGATGGACAGATCCTCGATGACGCCCGCTGCACTATGCTCAGCGCCTCGCCCCAGAACAATCACGCGGTCAGCCAGAGTCAACGCCTCGTCCACATCATGGGTCACCATGAGAACGGTGGTGGGGAACGATGCGTGAATCGAGAGCAGCAGATCCTGCATCTTCAAGCGTGTCAGCGCATCGAGGGCGCCGAAGGGTTCATCAAGAAGCAATACACCCGGGCGCCGAGCCAGCGCGCGAGCCAGCGAAACCCGCTGCGCCATGCCTCCGGAGATCTCGCGTGGGCGCAAGCTGGCTGCATGGCTCAGACCGGTCAGCTCGATCAACTCATCGATCAGCGACTTGCCGGCGCGCTTATCGGTTTCCGGTGCCAGGCCCAGTGCAATGTTCTGGCGAACCGAGCGCCATGGCAGCAGCCGGGGCTCTTGGAAAGCAACGGCGCATAACTCGTTGATGCCGGTGACCTCGCGGGTGCCGGTGCGGATGGTGCCGGTGGTGGGGTGGTCCAAGCCCGATGCTGAACGCAGCAGCGTGGATTTTCCGCAACCGCTGGCTCCAAGAATGGCCACGACTTGACCTGCTGGAATTTGCAGGTTGATATCGGCCAGGACGGTGCGGCTTTCCTTCTTGGTGGTGAAGGTTCGCGACACGTTGCTGAACTGCACGTCCAGGGCGCTTGAAGCTGAGGCAACGGGAGTTGCCTCGGGCGCTGCAAAGGAAAGAGTCATGTTCATCTCCATCGGTCCTGGCGGTAGCACCGGCCTGCAGAGCAAAACTCCAAAGGTGGTTGCTGCGGCGTCAACGAGCCAGATCTCTCGGCCGCTCGGGATGGTTACGTTTCCATTACAACGAGTCGAACGATTTGAACGCAAATCTCGCGTAATATGAAAAAATCTTCGACAACTACGTCACATTGCCCAGAAATTTCGTTATTTATTTTATTGCAGGCCGGTTTGCTCGACATTAAGCAAAACTTTGCAACTCATCTTCGGCAGGACACGGATTAGGCTGTGAAATTTGAAGATGGGCACTGCCGGCACTGGGACGAAATGTGACTTCGCGGGTTGGAAACGCCGGTTTATTACCGTTACAAATGAATTACGACCCATCCAGAGCGGCTGAGAGATCTGGCTCCACGACGCCGCAGCAACCACCCCAATAGCGGGACGGTGCTACCGCCAGGACCGATGGAAAGAATTGAGAACCCTGATGCCTATTGGTGAATCGTACAATGCCCTCGGACTGGACTTCAACCAGCTCAGTGACCCTTCGCAGGCCACCGCAATGGACCTGGACAAGTTTGAAGAACAGCTGCCGACCAGGCAATTGCTGAAAATCACCCCCGGACCAAGTGCGGATGAGCAATACGACCGGCTGGCCGAAATCTTCCGTCCCGTTTTTGCGCAGATCGCCGCAACCGCCAAGGACCGCGACTTGAACCGCGTGCTTCCTTTCGAGCAGGTAGGCCTGCTGAACCGCGAGCGCTTCGGTGCGCTGCGCCTTTCCGTTGCCGACGGGGGCTACGGCGCACGGCTGGTGGATGTCTTCCGCCTGCTCATCGAGCTGTCCGAGGCGGACTCCCACGTTGGCCAGCTGTGGCGTGCGCATATCGCATTCGTCGAGAACGTCTTGGCGCTGGACGACGAAGAGCTGCGCAAGAAGTGGGTCGCTCGCATCGCTGCCGGGCAGATTATCGGCAACGCCTACACCGAACGCGGTGGCAACGCCCTGGGCACCTTGAACACCAAGGCCAGCACCGTGGACGGGCGCTGGGTGATCGACGGTGAAAAGTACTACTGCACCGGCACCATTTTTGCCGACTGGACCACCGTTGCGGTGGCCCACCCGGAGCTCGCCGGCCGCCAGATCGCCGTGGTCTCCACCCAGCGCAGCGGCGTCAAGATCCTCGACGACTGGGATGGGTTCGGCCAGGGGCTCACCGGAACCGGCACCACCGAATTCCACCAGGTCCCGGTGGATTGCTTCATGCCGCAGCAGACCAATGACTCCGAAGCGGCGATCTTCCAGCTGGTGCTCATGGCCGTGCAGGCGGGCATCGCCCGCGCCGCATTGAACGACCTGCGTCACGCGGTGCAGGCGCGCACCCGCATCTTCACCACTGGAACCGGGGTGCCGGTATACCAGGAACCCCAGGTCCTCCAGCTGGTGGGCGAAGTTTCCGCGGAGTCCTTCGCTGCCGACTCCGTGGTGATCGGCGCAGTCCTTGAAGTTGAAGCCGCCTTGGGCGATCCGGGACTGAACGACGAGGAACGCTACGCCGTATGCGAGCTGGCCGCCAACCGCGCGCAAACCGTGGTGCAGCCACTGGCCATCGGCGTGACCAGCAAGCTCTTCGACGCACTGGGAGCCTCTTCCACCAGAAGCGGCTGCAACCTGGACCGGCATTGGCGCAATGCGCGCACCATCGCCACCCATAACCCGGCGATCTACAAGGCGCGCATCGTCGGGGACTACGAGATCAACGGGGTCCAGCCGCAGCGGCTGTCCGTGACCGGCGAAGATTCGACCCAGCGGGCCTGAGGGCCTGCGACGCACACCAGCAACTTTCCACGATTACCAACCTATGGGGGCAAAGCCATGAGCGAGAACAAGCGCGAGATCCTATTCAACGCATTCGACATGAACTGCGTGGTGCACCAGTCGCCGGGCCTGTGGCGCCATCCTCAGGACAAGGCCTCGACCTACAACACCCTGGGCTACTGGACCCACCTGGCCAAGGTGCTGGAAAAGGGGAAGTTCGACGGCCTGTTCCTTGCCGACGTGCTGGGCACCTACGACGTGTACAAGGGCACCAACGTGACCCCGCTGGGCTCCGGCGCGCAGGCACCGGTCAACGACCCGATGATGCTGGTTTCCGCCATGGCCGCTGTGACCGAAAACCTCGGCTTCGGCGTCACCGCAGGTACCGCCTATGAGCACCCGTACGCTTTCGCCCGCCGCTTGGCCACCTTGGACCACCTGACCAACGGCCGCGTGGGCTGGAATGTCGTCACCGGCTACCTTCCCTCGGCGGCCCGCAATATGGGCCAGGAAGACCAGATGGAGCACGACGAGCGCTACAACCACGCCGATGAGTACCTCGAGGTGGTCTACAAGCTGCTCGAAGGCTCCTGGGAAGACGACGCGGTGCAGAACAACAAGGCCACCGGTGTCTACACCGACCCGGCCAAGGTGCACCCGATCGAGCACGAAGGCAAGTACTTCAAGGTTCCGGGCATCGCCATCACCGAGCCGTCCACCCAGCGCACCCCGGTGATCTACCAGGCCGGCGCCTCCAAGCGCGGCACCGAGTTCGCCGCAACGAACGCCGAAGCGATCTTCGTCAATTGCCCCACCCGCGACCTGCTGAAGGAAGCGGTCAGCAAGATCCGTGACGCTGCCGAGGCCGCCGGGCGTGGCCGCTACGACATCAAAGTCTTCGCCATGCAGACCATCATTACCGCCGAAACCACCGAACTGGCCCAGGCGAAGTTCCAGGACTACAGCTCCTACGTGGATATCGAGGGGTCACTGGCACTGCTGTCGGGCTGGACCGGCATCGACATGTCCGTCTACGGCCCCGACGATGTCATCGGCGACGACGTGAAGTCCAACGCCATCCAGTCCTCGGTGGAAACCTTCAAGAAGGCCAGCGGCGATACCGGCAAGCCGTGGACCATCCGCCAGCTGGCCGAATGGATCGGCGTGGGCGGATTCGGCCCGGTCTCCGTCGGTTCCGGCGCCGAGGTAGCCGAGAAGCTCATCGACTGGGTGGACTACACCGACGTGGACGGCTTCAACCTCGCCTATGCTGTCACGCCGGGCACCTTCGAGGACATCGTCGAGTACGTGGTTCCCGAGCTGCAGGCGCGCGGGGTCTACAAGACCGAATACACCGAGGGCTCGCTGCGCCACAAGATGTTCGGTGCCGGCGACCGCGTGAAGGACACCCACCGCGCAGCCCGGTACAAGATCTCCAACCGGATGGCCGCGCAGGCCTAGGCGCATCGCCTGCTAGCGCAGCAGACGGCGGCCCCCGGCACCTTCGAATGAAGTTGCCGGGGGCCGCTGTCTGCCTGCGGGCCTATTCGGTTGGCTGCAGCACCATGGCTGAACCGCCGCCGCGCCTCGTGGGCTCGGCCGCGGCGGTGAGTGTGCCATCGGCAGCGATTTCCACCGCTTCAACCGCCCCGATTTCCGCCTGCGGAGTGAAGGAATCCCCAGCGGGCGCGAGCTTGTGCCCGAAGGCTTCGAGCGCCGAACCATGGGCTTGGATGAACTCCGGTTCCGCCGTGACCACTGCCGTATTGCGCTGGGAAGCACGTGGAGCGGCGATGGCTTCGCTGATGTCCATGCCCAGATCAATGCGGTTCACCAGGGTCTGCAGCACCGTGGTGATGATGGTTGAACCACCGGGGGAGCCAATGGCCAGCACCGGCTCGCCGTCCTGCAGGACAATGGTCGGAGCCATCGAGGAACGCGGGCGCTTGCCAGGTTCAATGCGGTTCGGATCCTGCGGGTCGTACACCGTGGAGAAATCGGTCAGTTCGTTGTTCAGCAGGAAACCGCGATCGGGGACCACCATGCCCGAGCCGCCGGTCTGCTCGATGGTCAACGTGTAGGAAACGGCATTGCCCCAACGGTCCACGACCGACAGATGGGTGGTGGAGATGTTCTCCGTATCCTGCTCCACTACCGGTTCGCTGGTGGCCGCAGGGCATTGGCCATCATAGTTTTCAAGGTCGCCCGGAGCGACCGGCTTCGTTGCGGCCTGATCCGGATCAATGGCGCAGGCACGATCCGCGCCGAATAACTTGTCCGTCAAGGTCCGGGTCGGGACGCTGGTGAACGCGGGGTCGCCGACGTACTTGCCGCGATCAGCGTAGGCGAGCGCAGTTGCCTCGAAATAATGATGCAAGGCATCGGGTTCTTCCATGGCTGGCAAATCGAATTCGCCCAGAATGTTCAGCGATTCGCCGATGGTCGTTCCGCCACTGGAAGAAGGAGCCATGCCGAAGACGTCGTAGCCCCGGTAGTCCACCTTTGTCGGAGCCTGCTCCACCACTTCGTAGCCGGCCAGGTCGGCGGTGCCCAGCTGCCCTGCGGGAACCGGGAGGGTGGTCTCTTCGCTCTTTGGCGGCGCCTGTACCGTTTGGGCGATGTCGGCAGCCAGTTCGCCCTCATAGAATCCATCAATGCCTTGCTTGGCCAGCATCCGGTAGGTGTGTGCGAGATCCGGATTCTTGAAAATGCTCCCGACTTCCGGAGCATCTCCGCCGGGCAGGAACAATTCGCTCGTGGAGGTGAACGCGGCAAACCGTTCCTTGTTGTCCAGGGTCTGCTCGCGGAACGTCTCGTCGATGACGAAGCCGCGTGAAGCGATCTGGGTCGCCGGCCGCAGAACCTGTTTCAGGTTCTGCGAACCCCAATTATCCAGTGCGCGCTGCCAGGTGGCCACTGTCCCGGGCACGCCTACGGCCACACCACTGGTGACCAGTTCCGGGGTGAAGTTATACGGCTCGCCGGTTCCAGGATCGATGAAGGCATCATGCCCAATGCCTGCCGGGGCGGTTTCGCGGCCGTCGATGGTGCTGACCTTGCCCGATTTCGCATCGTAGTGCATGAAGTATCCGCCGCCGCCAATGCCTGCGCTATAGGGTTCGGTGACGCCCAGTGCCGCTGCGGTTGCCACAGCCGCATCGACGGCGTTGCCTCCCTTGCGCAGGATTTCGATGCCGGCAGCGGTGGCCTCCGGATCGACCGACGAGACTGCGCCTCCAGTGCCGACGGCGGTCGGGTCCTTCTGGGTGTGCCGTGGTTCGGCGCTCGCCGGAAGCGCTGAGAAAGCTCCCAGGCCCAAGGCGATGGCTGCCGCGCAGGCAACTGATCTTGAACGTACTCGTGGCATGCTTTGATCTCCTCTGCAGGTGGGGATGAAGTATGCGCAAATTTACGGGAGCGGGAACTCGCCACGCGGTTGTGACACGCGGCACCATGGGTTTGCGCGGCAATTTCGGCATTGCCGCGCGAATATTCCGGGTTGTGACTCGTTAAAGCGGCGGGCAGGCACCGCGGCCTCGATCGCCGCCAGTGCCTGCCCGCTGGAACCCTAGTGCACCTGGGCTACTTGTCCAGGTTGTCCTTGATGACTTTGCCCAAGGAAGCCGGGGCGCGGCCGATCAGCTGTGCTAGCTCCCCGGAGTTCACTTCCAGTGCTCCTTCTCTAATGCGCATGTCGGTATCGACGAGGATGTGCGCGAACGGTCCGGGGACGCCGGCATCAGCGTAGATCTTTTCCAGTTGTCCGGGATCCATTTCCTGGTAGGCGATGTCCTGGCCGGCGGCAGCGCCAACCGCGCCAGCGAGCTGGGCGAGGGTGAATGGCTTGTCGCTGCCCAGCTCGTAGATCCTGCCGTTCTGGTCTTCCTTGGAAAGCAGCACGGCCGCAGCGGCATCCGCGTAGTCTGCACGGGCGGCAGCGCTGATCTTGCCGTCGCCGGCGGCACCGAGCACCGTGCCGCTGTTGAGGTAGCCCATCAGCTGGTCGGTGTAGTTCTCGATGTACCATCCATTGCGCAACAGCACGTAGTCGATGCCGGATCCGGCCAGCAGCCGTTCGGTGGCGATGTGCTCCTCGGCGAGCTTCATGCCGCCGGACAGGGCGTTGGCAATTGAGGTGTAGGCGATCAGCGAGACATCCACGTGCTTGGCCGCGTTGATGACGTTCTCATGCTGGGCAACGCGCTGGCCCACCTCGCTGGCCGAAATCAGCAGCAGCTTGTCTATGCCTTCGAGTGCGGACACGAGAGTTGGCTGGGCGTTGTAATCGGCAACGCGGGTTTCCAGGCCTTTGCCTGCCAGCGGTTCCAGCTTCTGCTCGGAGCGGCCAATTGCGACCAGATCAGCGGCATTCGCCCCGCGCGCCAGCAGCGCGTCGATGACTAGATTTCCAAGCTGTCCGGTGGCACCGGTAATTGCGATCTTCATGGGGTCCTCTCGTTGGTCTGCATTCCACTACAACCACCGTAGGCATCGCTGAATTCCCCACCCAAGATTGCTGGCACAAGCCAGCGAGAGATGGGCAGAAACTGCAAGGCTTTCGTCACAAAGAGGGGAAGTAGCGAAATGTGTCAGATTGCTACGTGGATTATTGCGTGATTTCAGCGTGGGTCCGTCCGGACTATGACTTGATGACGCCGATTGAAGTAACGTTTGCCGGCCTGCGGGCATGGACTCCAGACTTGAATTGTTCGGCTCGTACAACCGAACGCACACCATCCAGAGCGACTGAGAGATCTGGCTCAACGACGTCGCAGCAACCACCCGAGAGGGAGCGGTGCTACAGCCAGAACCGATGGAGTACTTTCACTTCGCGACGGAAAATCTGTGGAATGCAGATGATTTTCGCGAAGTGCGCTCCGCATAACCAAGCACCAAGGGAGCGATGATGATTCGTCTTGAAAACGTAACGACCGCCTTCGGCAAGGGCCAAGATCAATTCACGGCCGTCAAGGATGTCTCGCTGGAAATCCAGGCCGGAACCATCCATGGAATTATCGGATTTTCCGGTGCCGGAAAGTCAACGCTATTGCGCAATATCAATTTGCTGCAGCGTCCCACGTCGGGCCAGGTCATCGTGGATGGCGTCGAACTGACCGGGCTCAGTGAAGGAGACCTGCGAAAGCAGCGTCATGAGATCGGGATGATCTTCCAGCACTTCAACCTGCTGAACAATCGCACCGCGCAACAGAACGTCGAGCTGAATCTGAAGTTCGCTGGTGTTCCGAAAAAGCAACGCCGTGAACGTGCGCTGGAAGCGCTGTCCATTGTGGACCTCGCTGACAAGGCTGCCGCCTATCCAGGACAGCTTTCGGGCGGCCAGAAACAGCGCATCGCCATTGCCCGCGCGCTGGTCACCGAGCCCAAGGTCCTGCTGTGCGATGAGCCAACCAGTGCCGTGGATCCCAGAACGACAACGTCGGTGCTGCAATACCTCAGTGACATCAACGCCAGCCTTGGCATCACCACAGTCATCGTCACCCACGAGATGAACGTTATTAAGGCCATTGCCGACAAGGTTTCGGTCATGGAAGACGGAGCGGTAGTTGAAGAGTTCGCCCTGAGCTCGTTGCGAGAACCAGGCTTTGAACCAGTGACGCCAATCGGCCGCTACCTGATCAGTGACGAAATCACGCTTAACCGCCAGCCAAAGCAGGACCAAGCCGTCGCTGCCACCGTAGCCCGCGTATAGAGAACCTGGATTACCAATGAATTTCACGTCAGTAGTGCTAGCCACGAGCAACGGCAACGCAGCAGCTTTCAGTCTTGACCGCATCATCGAACTTGCCCCGGAAATCTGGGTCGCCATGGCGCAGACCTTTGCGATGCTGCTGGTTTCCATCCCGATCGCGATTCTCCTGGGAACCCCGCTGGGCATTTGGCTTTACTCGATGTCTCCCAACGGTTTGCGCCCACGTCCGCGACTGCACCGAATCGTTGACGGGCTGGTCAATACAATCCGTTCCTTCCCATTCCTCATCCTGCTGATCGCCATCATCCCGTTCACCCGATTCGTTGTGGGAACTACCATTGGCACCGCGGCGGTTATCGTTCCGCTGACCATCAACGCGATCCCCTATTTCGCCCGGTTCGTGGAGCAGAACATCAGCCAGCTTGGCAATGGCGTTGTCGAAGCAGCGCAGGCCATGGGCGCCACCCGGGGACAGATCATCCGTGAAGTGCTGCTGATCGAAGCCAAGCCTGCACTGCTGTCTTCCATCACCATCATGACCGTCAGCTTCATCTCGTATTCGGCCATGGCCGGACTGGTCGGCGGAGGCGGTATCGGCGACTTCGCAATCCGCTACGGCTACTACCGCTATGAAACCGGAGTCATGCTGCTAGCCATCGTGTTGATGATCCTGCTGGTGCATGCAGTTCAGTTCGTCGGAACTCGGCTATCGCGCGCCGCTGACAAGCGCTAAACACAAAACCCGCTCAACTCGCATTTCAGCAAAGGACAACACCATGGCATTCTCTCGCCGCACCTTCTTAACTTTCACCGCCGGCTCCGCCGCACTTCTCGCGCTGGCTTCTTGCGGCCTGGCAGGTGGACAGGCGGCCGGCACCGGTGACAAGACCATCAAGGTTATTGTCACCGAATCGGCCCCATCGCAGGAACCAACCAAAATCGCCCAGAAGCTGCTGGCCGAAAAGGGCTGGACTCTGGAAGCTACCTATGTCACCGACATCGTGCAGCCGAACCACGTGGTGTCCAATGGCGAATACGATGCCAACTTCTTCCAGCACGGCGCTTACCTGGAACAGTTCAAGAAGGATCAGAACGTCGACGTGGAGCCGGCCTTCTACATGTACAGCTCACCTGCCGGCGTGTACTCGAAGAAATACGACGACATCAAGGACTTGCCCAACGGTGCGACCATCGCACTGCCCGTGGATACCGCCAACAACGGACGCGCCCTGGCCCTGTTGGATAAGGCCGGTGTCCTGAAGGTAGCTGAGGGCAAGAGCGTGATCCACTTGTCGCAGAACGACATCCTGGAGAACCCCAAGGGCTTCAAGTTCGTTGAGGTAGATCAGCAGTCGCTCTCCAAGACCCTGCCTGACGTGGATGCCGGGTTCCTTTTCGCCCGGCTCGGCGCCGAGATCGGACTGAACCCGAAGGACGCACTGCTCTTTGAAGAGGAAGAAGAAGCGCTCCCGTACATCAACATCATCGGCGCAAAGCCAGGGTTTACGGACACCGAAAAGGGCAAGGCGCTGGAAGAGGCCTACCACTCCGAGGAGGTGCGCGAATGGTACGCGAGCTACCTCGACGGTGCGTTGGGCACTCCTTGGGACCGCGATCTCGAAGCGGACTTCGCCACCTGGAATAAGTAGGCCCTTGGCCCCACGACGCTGAACTTCGGCGTTGTGGGGCACCACATTTTCCGACTCCTTTACTCAAAGTATCGACGTCCTGCAGGGAGAACCAATGACGATGATCGCCGCACCCGCAATCGAAAGCCGCTACCAGGAACTACTGGAGCGATTCCAAGCGGTCTTTGCCAGAATTGCTGAAGGAAGCTGTGAACGCGAGCAGCAGCGCATCCTGCCTTTCGAGCAGGTGCAGTGGCTCAAGGATGCCGGTTTCACCACGCTGCGCGTGCCAGAAAGCCATGGCGGTTCGCCTATCAGCCACGAGCATCTGTTCCGCTTGCTGATCGAGCTGGCCGCGGCGGACTCGAATGTGGCGCACCTGCTGCGCAGCCACTTCTCCTTCGTAGAAACCATCTCCCTGCAGCCGGCAGAGTTCCAGGACCGCTGGTTCCCGCGGGTGCTTGCCGGGGAAATCTTCGGCAACGCCGCGACCGAGCGTGGCGGCAATGCCCTTGGCACCACCAATACCAAGCTGGTCCAGACCGGGCAAGGCTGGGTGCTGCGCGGCGAGAAGTACTACACCACTGGCTCGATCTTCGCCGATTGGGTAGTGGTCATGGCGACCACCGACGGGATCGAGGGGCGCCAATACGCCATCGTCGATCGCCATGCCGAGGGCGTGGAGATCCTTGACGACTGGGATGGCTTCGGCCAGCCGCTGACCGGTACCGGCACCGCGATATTCACTGACGTTGCGGTGGAAGAAGCCAATATCATTCAGCGCAAGATAGCTTCCACCCTTGAACCTGCCTTCTTCCAGCTGTGCCTGCTCGCCGTACTGGCCGGTATCGGCAAGGGGGCCCGCAATGCCGCCGCAGACATCGTTGCCAACCGCACGCGAACCTTCAATACCGGCTCCGGCGCGCTGTTCAAGGATGACGCGCAGATCCAGGAACTTGTCGGCCGTTTGGCGGCCAATGTCTTCGCTGCAGAGAGCATCGTGGTCACCGCAGCCCGGGAACTGGATTCGGCGCTCGACGAGGATCTGGGCTTGGACCCGCAAGCGGCCTACCTGCGCGCAGAGCTTGCCGTCCAGCAAGCCCACGTGGCCACGCCGAAGCTGGTCCTGGACGCCACCAGCGAGCTCTTCGACGTCACCGGGGCCTCGGCGATTTCGACCTCCAAGTCGCTGGACCGCTTCTGGCGCAATGCCCGCACGGTGGCCACCCACAATCCGGTGGCCTTCAAGGCACGCTCGGTGGGGGACTACTTCATCAACGGCACCATTCCTACTGGTTTGAACTCGATCGGCGAAGCAAAGGCAGGAAAATAATCATGGGTACTTTCAACGAACGCCCGCGCTTGCTGCTTTCGGCCTTCTTGATGAACACCTCCAGCCACATCCTTGGCGGAATGTGGCGCCACCCCGAAGCGCAGCAGCATCGGTTCCATGAACTGGGCCTATGGGTTGACTTGGCCAAGAAGTTGGAAGAGGCCAAGTTCGATTCGCTGTTCTTCGCTGACGTGGTTGGCCTTTACGGCGAGCATGAGGGTGGTTGGGCATCGCACGTACGAAAGGGACTGCAGGTCCCCAGCCATGATCCGCTGGTCCTGCTTTCGGCATTGGCCGCCAGCACCAAGGACATCGGCCTGGCGATGACCAGCTCGGTCATCCAATCCCATCCATTCCAGTTTGCCCGGCAGATCTCCACCCTGGATCATCTCTCGCAGGGGCGTGTAGCCTGGAATATCGTCACCAGCGTACTGGAAAATGCGCACCGCAATTTCGGCGGGAAAGAACTGGTCGGGCACGAGGACCGCTACGGTTGGGCCGAAGAATACGTCGACGCCGCCTATAAGCTGTGGGAGGGCTCCTGGGAAGAGGACGCCTTGCTGGCCGACAAGATTTCCGGAATCTACGCAGATCCGGCCAAGGTCAACAAAATCAACCACCGCGGCGACTACTACTCCATTGACGGTCCGCACCTGGCACTGCCAAGTGCCCAGCGCACCCCGTTCCTATTCCAGGCTGGTTCGTCGGCACGCGGTTCGCAGTTCGCGGCCACTCACGCCGAGGCGACCTTCCTCTTTGCCCCGCACGCACAGTACGTGGCGAAGAAGAATGCCCAGCTGATCGAGCACCTGGCTGCTGCCGGACGCGGCCGCGATGACATCAAGGTCTTTGCCGGCTTGTCCTTCCTCGTCGGTTCCACGGAAGCTGAAGCCAAGGCATTGGAAGCCGAATACGACGAGTACCTGGACTTGGACGCCATCATCGCGCACATCGGCGGCGGTATCGGAGTGGATCTGGGCGGACTGGATCTGGATACCCCGATCGGCCAGATCCAGACCGAGGGCGCGCAGGGAGTACTTGAAGCAGCCCGGGCTTCGGTGCCCGGCGGCAATCCGACCCTGCGCGACTTGGCCTACTACCGCGCCAAGGCACAGCAGATTTCGGGGACCCCGGAACAAATTGTCGATGAGCTCGAACGCTGGCAGGATGCTGGTATCGATGGCCTGAACGTGATGAATCATGTTCTTCCCGGCTCCTACGACAACTTCATTGAAGGAGTGCTGCCCGAACTGCGCCGCCGTGGCCTGGCCCAAAGTGGATATGCCGAGGGCAGCCTGCGCCAAAAGGTCTTTGGCCGTGGCGATTACCTGCCCGCGCATCATCCGGCGGCTAAGCACCGCGGGGCGTTCTCGCAGAACAGCGCGGCAGCCACTGGGAAAGCGGTTCAGCTGCAGCAGTGAATTCCGAACGCTTGGAAGGCCAGTGGCATGGGCGGGTCCTGCCAACTGGACGTACTTCAGTACCTGGACGCCAAAAGTGCCAGCGACGCGGTATGGTGTCGTGCATGGACACGCAGCACGTAAATAATTCGGCAACAATCCGCAGGCTGTTGACCACGCCTGGACGCTGGGCGGTTGTCGGGCTGACCAACAACCCTGCTCGCGTAGCTCCGTCCATCGCGCGTTTCCTGCGTGATGAACTGTCGATGCAGGTTATTCCGGTGTCGTTAGGCGCGGAAACTGTGATGGGCGAACCGGGCTTCGCGAAGCTTGCTGACATTCCAGGCCCCATTGACGTGGTGGATTGCTTCGTGAACTCTTCCAAGGTGGGAGACATCGTTGACCAAGCCATCGCCGTGGGAGCGAAGGCGGTGTGGTTGCAGCTGGGCGTCATTGACGAAGCCGCCGCCCGACGGGCCAAGGACGCGGGACTGGATGTAGTGATGGATACCTGCCCCAAGATCGAGCACCCATTTCGCTAGCGAGGCATTGATGGCAACAACAGCTGGGCAAGAAGAATTGGAAAATGCGTGGACGCAGCTGTGCCTGCGCATGCCGTGCGCTTACGCCGATTACCCCTTTGGCCCTGACAGCACCGTATTCAAGGTGGCGGGCAGGGATCCGGGCAAAGGCAAAATATTTGGGCTGCTCATGCACCTGCAAGGCGAATTGGTGCTGAACCTGAAATGCGAACCGGCTCTGGCAGACCAGCAGCGCAGCGAGCATCCGCAGATCACCGCGGGCTATCACATGAACAAGAAGCACTGGAATACGGTTCGTGCAGGACTCGACCCGCAACTGATGGGCGAGCTCATCGAGGATTCATACGATTTAGTGGTCGACGGCATGCCCCAAAGGGATAAAGAATACATTCGTTTGCAAGGCGCAATTAACAAGGGAACCCTAGACTAGAGACATGTACTTCATCGTTGTTAAATTCCAAGTAAAGCCAGAATCCACCCCGAACTTCATGGGCCATGTCGCTGAATTCACCACGACAACCCGCGCCGAAGAGGGCAACATCTTCTTCGATTGGTCCGTGAGCGTCGAAGACCCCAACGAATTCGTCCTGGTTGAGGCCTTCCGCGATGACGAAGCCGCGGCAAACCACGTGAACTCCGCCCACTTCGCTGCCGGTCTTGAGTCCATGCGACCACACCTGGTCTCCACCCCGAAGATCGTTTCCCGCAAGGTAGACGGCGAAGGCTGGGATTCCATGGGCGAACTGGTCATCGACTAAGTTATTGGGACAAAGGCAAAGGGAAGAACCTCTTGGTTCTTCCCTTGGCCTTTATCTATGCCCTTGGGCTCTAGCGTCCGGTCTTGTTGCCGAAGCGGCGTATCAGTACCAAGGCGATGCCTGCCAGGACAACGACACCGGCGACGATGCCGATCCAGCTGGTGCCGAATCCGGTATCGGCTAGATCTTCGGAGTCCCGGTTCTGGGAATCATCCTTCTGCTCGTCCTTAGGCTCGCCAGACGAGTCAGGGGACCGGGTCGCGTCCCCAGTTGGCTCTGGCGAACTGGTAGGTTCTTCGGTCGCGTCGTCGGTTGCATCCTCAGATGGTTCCGGCGAATCAGTTGGATCCCCGGTTGGCTCATCCGAAGGATCCGGCGACTGCGTTGGCGCAACAGGCTCTTGCAGGACCGCGCGGCCCAGCGGAGCCGGCTCAACAACGTCGTGTGCCTTGAAGTAGTTCACGGTGGCGTCCAAATCGATCTGGCCGGAGTCAGCATGATCGGTGCCGGCGGCAAACGCAGCGAAGTTATCGCCACCGGTAGCCAGGAATGCATTGGCTGCGACACGGAAGGTTGCTTCCTCGTCCAGCGGCTCGCCCTTGAAGGTGATGTCCTTGATGTGCTCGCCCTGGGCAGCATCCTCGACGTAGGTGTAGGCGAGGCCCTCGGAAATACCCAGATGCAGCTTGTTGCGTTCCGATCCTGCAGGCTGCCACTGCTGCTCCAGGGCCTCGCGGATCTGCGCCCCGGTGAGGTTGAAGGTGATCAGGGTGTTGGCGAATGGCTGGACCTCGGCTGCGGCCTTGTAGGACACTGTGCCATCTTGGCCGTAGAGCAGGTCGGCACGCAGGCCGCCTGGGTTCATGAATGCGATCTCGGCTGGTTCGCTGGCGAAATCCTCATTAGAGGTAGCCCACAGGTGGATGTCGGCTACGGTGTTGCCCAGGGTGGATTCAACGCCTCGGTCCTGGCCGGGTTCTTCTCCACCACGAAGGATGTCTTCAGAGATGGCGCCGATCTTCACGCTGCCGACCACTTCAGCTTCGGCTTCAGCGGCGCTAACGATTTCTGCGACCTGGGCATTGGCATCAAAGTTGCCCACCCATTCGCCGTCAGCACCCTCGGTTGCCAAGGCGATGCGCTCGGTAGCGGCCTCGGTGACTTCGCCAGTCTCAGGATCTACCTGCAAGGAAACCTTGCCCAAGGTGGTGCCGTACTGGTGGGACTGGATCACCGGGCGGCCCGCGATTTCGCAGTCGTAGGACTGGTGGGTGTGGCCCGAGAAGATCGCGTCGATCTCGTTGCTGGCCTCGCGAACGAGCTCGCCATAGGCGCTGTCTTCTTCGGCAATATCTGCGCACTGATCGCCAGCGGAACCGTTGTGGGTCAGCAGCACCACTACATCTGCCTCGCCGTTCGCGTCATCGCCATCGGAGAGCTGCTCAGCTACACGGTTCGCTGCTTCCAGTTCGCTGCCGAAATCCAGGTCGGCGATGCCAGCTGGGGAAACCAGTGAAGGCATGTCTTCGGTAACGGTGCCAATGAAGCCCACGGAAATACCGGAGATCTCGCGGATCGCGTATTCCTGGAGGGCAGGAGTCGTGGTGCCCTTTTCGTAGACATTGGCGCCCAATGCGAAGTCGGCGCCGTTGACACCGCTGGAATCGGCGTAGCTGTCGATGACGCGTCCGGTCAGGTCCGCGAAGCCCTTGTCGAACTCGTGGTTGCCTACTGCCGAGACATCCAGGCCGCCAGCACCCAGGGCAGCGATGGTTGGTTCGTCATCCTGCGACGCGGAAGCGAAGGTTGAGGCGCCGATGTTATCGCCGGCGGAGACGAATAGGGTGTTTTCGTTTTCTGCACGCATTCCATCTACAGCACCGGACAGCACAGCAGCTCCGGCAGAGCTTCTGTCAGCAGAAATGCGTCCATGGAAGTCATTGATGCCAACTAGATCAATGGTGACGGCTTCAGTACCCGCCGCTGGCGACAGGGAAGCACTCTGCGTGGATGTAGCCTGAGCTGTTGCGGCACCGGTGGCGGCCAGCGAAATCGTTGCCAGCGAAGCGAGACCGAGTTTTCTTATCTGCCTGAATGCAGGCATGGGTACTCCTAAAAGTGACGAGTGTGACAAGACATATGTCTATCGCATCTGAATGAACCTGTCGATGCTTTGGCGTTAAATTTAGGTGCAGAAGTACAAGTACTGTCGGTTATTCAACAGAAGCAACCTCCCAGCCATAGGCCAAGAGGTTGCTTCTGATGAGAGGAGTATGCAGTTATTGCTGACGCTTATGCCGCGGGTCACCTGCGGTGACGGTGGAAGTTCCAAGGATCGCACTCAGCAGCAGCATGGCTGCTCCAATGAACATGAGGGTGGAGACGACCCAGCAGGCCGTGGCTGCCTCGCGCTGCGTGGTGGTCAGTGCAAAACTGAAGATGCACACGCTGGAAACCAGTAGGAGGACTCCGGGGATTCGTGTCTTCATCATGCGCCCTTGCAGTAGAGGATTAGGCCAAGCCATCGCAGAACATAATCGCTAACGTGTTGAATAATATCCATTTTGCCACAAGTCCATCGATTTGACGATAAGCCTTAAGGTGGATGTTTCCGTGCGATGTCCTGCGTACGGTTATGAGGCCCGGCGAAGCTGCCTGACTGCTAGATGCAGGATTTGAGGATGTTCCCGATCGCGGTGTGCTCTGCCTTGGTCATCCAAACGTCGTATTTGGCTTTTACCTGGGTCTGCCGCGAGACGTAAGTGCAACGGAAGCTCTTGTTGGGCGGCAACCATGATGCCGCGTCCTTGTCGCCTTTGGAAGCATTAGTGGGGCCATCGGAAGCCAGCAGGTTCAGCGGGTCATTGGCAAATTCCAAGCGGGTCTCGGCATCCCAGCGCTGCGCGCCCTTTTGCCAGGAATCGGACAGGGCGACAACATGGTCGATTTGCACGGCGGTGCTGGTGCCTTGGCCGCGCTTGAATTCGATGGTCTTGCCCGTGTAGGGATCATCGAACGTTCCGCTCAATACAACGCAGGGTCGCGTGGCCGGTTTATATGTCACGTCCACCAAATCGCGCGAGAGGATGTCGTTGCGCGCATCGCATCCATTGCGGTCCGGATCTTTCCATCCCTTGCCGAATTCCGCTCTGTCGTAGCCGGTTTTCGGTGCGCGGCCTTTGACCGTAACTTCATTGAGCAGTTCAAGGGATTCTGCGTAGATATCGCGTTGTTCTGCGGTGCTTGGCGTCGGTGCGGCTTGGGCATCAGGAAGGGGCGGGAACTCAATGGTCTCCAATGAAGAGCACGAGCTCAGAGCCAGGGTGGACAGGAGGGCGAACAAAGATAAGGTGCGACGCAGCGAACGCATGCGGTAGTACTACTCCTAAGGTGGCCGGTGCTTGAGCTAGAAGATGCTCTGACTTGAACTATAGGCAGTGGAGCGGACCATTTAGCCGTCCATGATCCGTGTTGTGGCGTGAGGTCGGATGTACCGGCTTCAAAGAATGCTGCTACTCGAGCTCAGAAGAGCCCAGACCTGGAAAATCGTGTTCGAAATAGTCCAAGATCTTCTGGGTTGCGTAGTAGTCCAGAAGGTGGGCAGTGGTGAGCGGGAAGACGCTGCCGCTCTGCACCGATGGCAGCTGGGCTAGTGATTCATCCGAGGTAAATGCCGTGGTCGATTTTTTGCCCGCGGCCAAGAGGAAGGTGGCGTCTCCAGTGAGCGTTGCTGGCAGATCCCTGTAGCTGACGAAACTGAAATCTTCTCTTGGCTGTGTGGAAGTGTCGAACTTCTTTGGCGTGGATACCACCGTGAAGCCGAGTCCTCTGAACAGCTGCGCATGCGGCCCGGTGGTTTTAGCGATCGGGGATATGCCATGGGCTGCGTAGGAAATGATTGAAGCCGTGGTTCCGGAGGGGATTGCCAGCATGCTTCTCAGTGCTGAAACCCGTTCGTTAATGGCTGCAGTGTTCTGCTGTGCTCGTTCTTCGGTACCAGTGGCTTCCCCGAGCAACTTTGAAAGTTCGTTCCAGTCCTTATCTGCGTAGTCCACGACAATGGTTGGTGCAATCTTCCTCAGCGCACCTACGTTGTCGACTTCGGAGTCGGCTCCTGTTGCCGCCACGATGATGAGGTCGGGTTTCTGGTCCTCGATTTCATCCAGATCGAACTTCCCGATTTCGTAGAGCGGATCAACTTTGCGATCCGAGGCAACATCAGCCCAATGCTTGAAGAAACCGTCGCCATCGGTATCAGGCCCCGCCGGCGCCGTTGCGCTGGCAATGACCGGCGCGTCCAGGGCCAGCAGTGAACCCGTGAGTCCTACCGAGGTCGAGACGATACGTTCAGGTTTTGCCGGGATCCGTATGGGGTCATGCATTGAATCAGTCAAGGTGCGTGGCCAATGCCCGGATTCAAATGCCGCGGTGCCCGCATCTCGCCCTTGCTCGTCAGGTAACGCCACGCAAGAGCCAAGGGAAAAGGCCAAGATGCCAAGGCACAAGGCAACTGCGATTCGGGACAAGCTGGGACGCACTAGGATTCTCCTGGGCCGACGGCCAGAAAATGGCTAGGCGGCATTGAACGGCAATGAATTACTGGAAGTCTTTCCGAACCTATTTTATGTTCCCCGGACACGGGCCCGTGCGCTGGTGCAAGAACAAAAGGAATCAGAGCGGCATCGCAAACGGTTATTTCCTGCACAGGGTGGAGCCTTGCGGGAAAGCTGGCTTCCCCTCAAGCAGCGAGTGGGTGAAGGCGACAAGATCTTCATTGAGTGCCGAGTCTGCCCCGACGAGCGGCATGTGGTCCAGTCCGGAGTACTCGAGGTAACCGATCTGGGCCTCCGGGGTACAAGAAGTTCTGAAGAACTCGCGCTGCATCGAGGGCAAGACCAATGAATCAGCAGCGCCCTGGGCAATGAACGCCGGGTAGCCCGCCGGAACGATGGACGAATTGCGTTTCAGCACCGAGTGCAGCTGGCCGTCGAGAGCCTCGGAACTGAGAATCGGTTCGAAGAGCTGACTGGCCTTGGCCAACCCGGTCAGCGCGCCCGTACCGGAAAAGCAATTCTGGGATAGCTGGTTTACCGCCATGCGAGAACGGGTCGTCAACCGCTCGTCGAGGCCCAGATCCGGATACAGCTGGTTCCAGCTGGCGGCAATGTAGCTGGAAATGATTTTTCCCGCCGAGGTATCAGCAACCGACTCGGCCAATTCCGGAAGGTTGGTTGCCGGGGCCATGGCGGCGATGCCGAGAATCTCCAGGTTCGGAGCGTAGTCTCCGGCGGCTTCAGCCGTAGCCAGTGCCGCATGCCCGCCCTGGGAATGGCCCCACACTACGCTGGACTGTCCTAGCCGGACTCCTCGTGAATGCAGGTCTTGCAGCTGACCTGCAGCAAGGGTCGCGTCAAGCACCGCGTACGCCTCGGCGGCCGGAATCAAATAGGGATGAGGGCCGGCGGTGCCCAAGCCGACGTAATCGGTAGCGACTACTGCCCATCCGTCAGCCAACATGGTTTCACGGGCAGCAGCTGGACCATCATCATAAGGATTCGGTCCCATGGACAGCGCGCACTGGGACATGACGCCCTTGGTCCCATTGGCCCATGAGATGACAGGTAGGGTTCCCGTGGCGGACTCGGCCACGGTCACCACGCCTGAAGCTATTGCAGGAGTGCCATCGTGACCTTGCGTCGTATACAGAATTCGCCAGGCGAGAGTGTTCGGCGGAGTGCTCTTGGCCAGCGGTTCCGCGCGCAGCAACTGGCCATGGGCAGCAGGAACGCTAGCTGGCGGCAAGTAGAAATCATCCGCGGCGGCCGTATCGCTTTGGCTATGCAGAAAAGCGGTGAGCGTTCCGAGCCCGAGCACGGCGACGAGGCCAATGGCGCTCAATCCTGTCAGGCTCGCGCTACGCGCAGTGCGGAGCCAGCCAGGAATTGCCGGAAGGCGAGGCCGGAGAAAAGACCACAAGCAGTGGACTCCCAAAAGGAATAACCAGCCGCCGAAAGCGACGCCGAGCACCCACAAGGAAAGCCTGGGCCAAAACACCACCAGAGCCGCGCCAAAGACACCGGCAAGTGCTGTGAGAGCGCCGCGGAAGGAATGCTGCCGCTGCCCGCGGAGCACCGATGCCAGTCGGAGCACTCCGCCCAGGAGAAGAACCAGTGAAGTCGCCAAAGCCAGGACCGGCAAGCTGGCGCGATGCCAGAGCGGGAGGGCGACCCCGCTGAGCACCAGCAGGCCGCCCGAAAGCATCACTGGCCAGCGGCGAACGGAGTCCTGTTGAGCCTCGGCAAGGCGCACCAGGCCCGCAATCAACAAGCCAGCGCCCAGCAGCCAAATGATCAGCCGGACCGCGCTCGCCGAGTTGAGCATCAGGACGAGTCCGAGGGCAATCAGCAAAACACCGCCGAGAAAGCGCGCGAAGTTGCTGGTGCTATCGGGCTGAGCCATGGACACTCCTCGGATAACCAGTGCGAATGCGATGCTTCCAAGGTTATCGGAGTTAAAGAGCTTGTCCCTGTGCGTGCCGTTGTGATGCTGCGGATCACTCTGATCCAGCTTCTAGCGGCGTAATCTCCCTTCGCGCAGGGTCCAGTAAGAGGAAATGTGGGAGGAGCGCTTGTCGAGGTGCCAGTGCCGCGCAACTTGGCTGATCTCTTTGACCGTGGAACGCTCGGCATGAGCGATTAGCCCAAGCCGCAGATGGGGCAGCGGCAAGGAACGGAGCTCATCGGCCAGCAATGAGCTGCGGCCCGCCGGAACGCCGTCACGCGGCAGCCAGCGTAAATCAACGCCTGGAGGATGTTTCACGTCAAACATTGCGTTCTGATCGGCAACTTCGAGCAACGCTAGACCGCGCGCATCCGCGGGCAATGCTTCGAGGGCTTTGCAGATCGCCGGGATGCCTGCTTCATCCGCGGCCAGCACGTAGTAGTCGGCATTCAGCGACAATGATGATTTGCTCCGTGAGGGGGAAATGACCAGTGGGTCCCCGGGCTGCGCTGTCCCGGCCCAATGGCCAACAGTCCCTGGCTCCCCATGAACTACGAAGTCGATCGCAATTTCCGGCACAACCGCGTTGATCCAACGTATCGTGTACGACTTGGAACGCGGAACCTGGTCGCGGGGCAGGCGCTGCCGCAAGGCGCGCAGATCATAGGGAGGCTCTAATCCGAGGGCGGGGTCAGCGGCAAAGACTTTCACGTATTCATCAATCGCCCCGTTGGAACGGTAGCCATCCAGATCGGGGGCGCCGGCGATGATGCGCACCATCTGGGCGTTCAGCTGTTCTACCCGGGTGATGGTCAGAATGTGCTGATCCACCTTTTCCCTTGGCGGATCCAGATATCCCAAGGCGGGGGTGTGCTGGGCCAAGGGCTCCTCGTAGGTTTCCGAGTAGCTGCGCGTCTGCGCAGGAGCAAATGGCTGCGGGGCAAGCTGCTGCGCGGGCCCCTGCGCCGTTGAGTGGTGGTAGTGCTTGAACGAGGTGCGCAGTGTCTTATCCAGGACTTTGCGTGCCGCGGTGAGTGCCGCCGCGGCGCCGGCACGTTCGGCAGCGGCCAGCAATTCGTCGGTTTCCTGCTCGTTGAGCACAGAGCTGTTGCCGATGTTCCGGTACAGCTGCTCTTTGGCCACCGCGTATCCTGCCTTTGCCCCGGCCTTTTCGGCCTGAGCGAGGATTTCCAGGATGAGCCCTTCCCTTGGCGTCACCGTGTACTGCGGACCGTAGCTCTTGTACTTGTGGTGCTTAGACATGGTGTGCCCCTAACCCGGCCGGTGTGGGCACCAGCCTGTATGCCTGAGTATGGGGTATATCCGGCGTGGAAAACAAGTAATTTCAAGCTGGAGGGCAGGAAGTGTTCAAGGCCTGGGGTTCGTGCCATTTCCAGCGCGGAATTCCGGGGATTATTCGATATCCGATTCATTCGACATGGGGCATATCCGGTCACTAAAATCAGCTTCATGTCTGATACCTTGCCACCGTGCCCTGAATGCTCCAGCGAGTACACCTACGAAATGGATGCCCTGCTGGTCTGCCCAGAGTGCGCGCATGAATGGAACGCTGAGGCCGAAGCAGCCGAAGCTGTCGAAGCAGTGATCAAGGATGCTGTCGGCAATGCGCTGCAGGACGGAGATACCGTCAGCATCACCAAAACCATGAAGGTCAAGGGCGCGCAGAGTGCGCTGAAGGCCGGAACCAAGGTGCGCAATATCCGCTTGGTCCAAGGCTCTGGCGACCATGATATCGCCGCCAAGGTGGACGGCTTCGGCCAGATGGAACTGAAGTCTTCCATCGTCAAGAAGATCTAGGCGTTCCGCCCGCAGTTCCTCAGGCTCCCAGCATCTACGGATGGTGGGAGCCTTTAGTTTTCCATGCTGCTTGGCACGTGCCACGGCATGCAAGGTCCTCTACTGCGCCGCTGGCGGGAATCCTCAGGCCATGGGCTAGGCGGAAGAAGAATCCTGCCGGCTCTTCTTCTTGGCGTACGAACGGGCCGCCCGCACGCGATCACCGCAACGCGTGGAGCACCAATGCCGGCGGCCATGGGTCTTGAGCAGGTAGCGGGTGCATGGCTCGGCCTCGCATTGGGCCAGCAGGCCCGCTTCTTCGCTGCTCAGCAGTGCTGCGGCGTCCTCGGCAAGTCGCGACATGGCGTGCTCGGTCAATTGCGTGGCGGGGTGTTCCAATGCGCGGAAGAATCCTTTGCCCGGCTCATGGTGAAGCAATGGGGTGCTCGGTGCTGCCAGCAGTGCGGCGTTGATGCCCTGCAGCACTTCCCGGGCCACGGGCGTGCCCGTGGCGCTGGCATGGAATGCTTTCCTGATCTGGCTGCGAAGGGTGACCAGCCGATTCTGGCAATAGCTTTGCAGCGCCGCTTCCTGGGGCACGAGACCCCGCACGATGAGCCATTGCGTGGTGTCCTCCGGGCTAGCCAGCGCGTCGAAGCTCTTGCCGCCAGGCAGCTGGATTTCGCTGTTGGCCAGATCGATGCTGCAGTGCTGCGCGGTTCCGGGGCTCGGGGGAAGGGGCATCTGGGACATGTTCCTCATGGTATCAGTATTGCTTTACCGTGATCACCTGCTAGTGTGTGTATCACGGTAAAAAGTAGAAATAACATGAGAAAAGAGGTTGACCTTGCAGCCAGTGCCACGATTCGGCTCCGCTCCCTTCGCCCTGTCGGTTCACACCGGAGGCGGACCCGGTGTAGGGCAAACCGCCCAAGATGGCCTGCAGGACACCATTGATAGCGCCAAGGCTGCGGATCAATCCGGATATCACCGTTTCTGGATGTCCGAGCACCATGCCATGCCCGCGCTGTCCGTGGCATCGCCGCTGCTGATGATGGCCCGACTCACCGCCGACACCCAGCGGATCCGGTTGGGCGCGGGCGGAGTGATGCTGCCCAACCATGCGCCGCTGGTGGTCGCGGAGCAGATTGGCATGCTCGAAGCGCTGGCTCCCGGGCGCATCGACCTGGGAGTCGGGCGCGCGCCAGGTACCGATGGGGCCACCGCGGCCGCGTTGCGCCGCGGAACCGGAGCCAACGAAACCTTCGACGAGCAACTGGCCGAGCTCGTGGGATTCCTGAATGATGATTTCCCCGCAGGGCACCCCTACAGCGAAGTCCATGCAGTGCCCGGCCCGTGGCAGAACGAGCAGAACCGCCTGCCCGCACCGGAAACGCAGACCCCGTTGTGGATCCTGGGCTCCTCGCCGTATTCGGCGCAGCTGGCCGCGCGGCTGGGCCGGCCCTACGCCTTCGCCTTGCAGTTCGGCGATGCCGATATCGACACCGCGCTGCGCATCTACCGCGAGAACTTCGTGCCCTCGGCAGTGCTCGACCGTCCATACGTGCTCATCAGCCAAAGCGTCATCGCGGCCGAGGATCCAGAATACGCCCGTGCCGAGGCCTCGACCATGGCGATGGCCATGCTGCGGATGTTCAAGCGTGAACCCTTTGCACTGCTATCCGCCCAGGAGGTCGCAGAATATCCAGCCACGCTCAATGAGCGAGCGATCATTGACATGTACACCAACCGCACCCTGGCCGGCACGCCTTCCGAAGTGGCCCAGCGCCTGGAAGCGCTGCAGCAGCGGACCGGAGCGGACGAGTTGATGATGGTCCTTGGCAGCCACACCCCTGGCGCAGCGGTGCAAACCGTGCAGCTCATGGCCCAGCACTACCGGCCGGCTGAATAAAACCTGAAACACCCGGTGCCGTATGGCGCCATCTGAACACATCGGAAAGAGGAACTCACTATGTCCGCACCACGCAGAGCACTAATCGTCATCGACGCACAGCAGGAATACTTTGATGGCCTGCTGCAGATCCAGTACCCGGATCGCGAGCAGTCGGTAGCCACCATCGCCAATGCCATGGACGAAGCGGCAAAGGCCGGGATCCCGGTGGTTGTCGTGCAGCACCAAGCGCCCGAGGGATTTCCCGTCTTCGCCCCGGAATCCGCTACCTATGCCCTGCACCCGCAGATCCAGGATCGGATGGAAGCTGCAGAGCACCAATTCTCCAAGAACTATGCCAGCATCTTCGCGGGTACAGGCCTGGAAGAGTGGCTTCGCGAGCGTGAAATCACCACGTTGACGCTGGTGGGCTACATGACCAATAACTGCGTGATCGGTTCTGCCGCGGCCGCCGAACCGCTGGGATTCTCGGTGGAGGTGCTCTCCGATGCTACCGGCGCGATCGGCATCGTCAACGCTGCCGGTTCCATCCCTGCCCGGCAGGTGCATGAAACCCTGATGGCCGTGCTGAATTCCAGCTGGGCTGCGGTGGCCCCGACCGCTACCTGGATCGAGGCAGTGGCATCGGGTGCTGCACTGCCCGGCGATAACCTCATCGAATCAGCTGCTCGTGGCCGTGCCGGCCAATAGCCAGGTGAGCGTCCTGTAACTGGCGGATCGCATCTTGCAAAGGGTGTGGTCCGCCATTGTTCATCTCCGGGCTGTCCGGGCAAAGGGTGACGCAAGCGGCCTGCGCGAACAAGACTCGTGCTAGGACAAGGCGGCAACAGCTAGGGGTTCATCGTGGGTTCAGCAAGCGCGGACGGACAACTCGACGCAATCATCATCGGGTGGGGCAAAGGCGGCAAGACCCTGGCAGGCACCCTGGCCCGGGCAGGGCAGCGGGTGGCGTTAATCGAGCAGTCCACCCAGATGCATGGCGGCACCTGCATCAATATCGGTTGCGTGCCGACCAAGGCCTTGATCCACGATGCCGAATCCCGCGATGGCGCCGGATATGACCAGCAGGTCTTCCAAGCCGCCGTCCAGCGCCGGGACAAGCTCACTGCGATGATGCGCGCCAAGAATTTCTCCATGCTCGACGACCTGGAGTCGGTGCTGCTGGTCAACGGCAAGGCCGCATTCACCGGACCTCGAAGCGTCAGGGTCACTGCCGGTTCCGATGAGCTGGAGCTGAGCGCGGCGAAGATCATCATCAACACCGGCGCGCTTCCCGCGGTCCCGGACATTCAAGGGGCGCAGATCGGCGGGCGGGTGCATGATTCCACAACGATCCAGCATGCCCAGCTGCCCAAGACCCTGGCTGTGGTGGGCGGGGGATATGTCGGCATCGAGTTCGCCTCCATGTTTGCCCAGTTCGGATCGAAAGTCACGGTGCTGGATCGCGGAAGCCGTGCACTGTCCAAGGAAGACCCGGATGTGGCCCGGGAAGTCCAGTCCTGCCTGGAAGACGCCGGCGCCGTGATCACCAGTTCTGCTTCGGTGCGTTCGATCAGCCAGGACGAGCATGGCGCCACCGTCAGCTACGAGCGCCAGGGCCGGATGCACCAGCTGCAGGCGGATGCCGTGCTGATTGCCCTGGGGCGGGTGCCGAATACTGTCGGCCTGGGGCTGGAAGCCGCCGGGGTCCGGACGGGCACCCGCGGGGAAGTCGTGGTGGACGAGTTCCTGGCCACCAATGTCCAGGGCATCTATGCCCTGGGCGACGCCAACGGCGGTCCCTAGTTCACCTATGTCTCGCTCGATGATCACCGGGTCGTGGCCAGCGGGCTGCTGGGAGACGGAACACGCAGCACCAAGGACCGGGTTGCTGTTCCGTACACCATCTTCACCACCCCGCCGCTGGCTCGCGTCGGCTTGAGCGAGGAGCAGGCTGAACAACAGGGGCTGCAGGCCAGGATCGCGGTGAAGAAAGTTTCCGAGATCGCTGCCATGCCGCGCCCCAAGATCGTGGGCGACCCGCGGGGCATCATCAAGTTCGTTGTCGATGCGCGCAGCGAGAAGATCCTCGGAGCGGCGCTGATGCACGTGGACTCCCAGGAAGTGGTGAATCTGGTGGCGCTGGCCATGCGGCAGCGAATGACTGCCGCTGCACTGCGCGACCAGATCTTCACCCATCCCTCGTCCACCGAAGCGCTGAACGAGGTGCTAGCGCAGCTCGGCTGAGGCCTGGATCTGGGCGGCGTCGATGAGCGCTGCGAGCCCGGCCCGCGGCTTGTTCGCGCCGAAGGCAGGCTGGCCAGGCTGCAGGCGCAAGCCTTCAGCCAGGGAGCCTATCGGCAGCGGGTCAAAGCCGAAATCATCAACGATCCGGGCTGCCTGGTCAACGTCGGAGTCCAGATCGCCGGCCAGCGCGATGGCCTTGCGGTGCTCGGCGCCGGCCGGACGGGACTCGTCCTCGAGGTCGTGGTAGCCCATGTGGTTGAAGGCCTTGACGACCCGCGAACCTGGCAGGAACTCCTGGATCAAATTGCTGGTGGAGACCTGAGGGCCGTTCAGGTCCTCGCGGATGCCATCCGTTTCCCACCAGTAGTTCATGGCGTCGATGACCAGCTTGCCTTCGAGCTCGGCAACCGGAATATTCCGGTACTTGCCCAGCGGCAGGGCCAGTATGGCAATGTCGGCTTCCCGCGCGGCGGTTGCCGGATCCACGGCCAGCGCGCCCGGAGTCAGGATCTCGATGGTCAGGGCAATGGCGCCGGGGTCGCCGGAGCCGGCGATGAGCACCTTGTAGCCGGCCTGCAAGGCGCGGCGGGCAAGAACCGTGCCGATCTTTCCAGCGCCGAGGATGCCGATGGTCTGCTGTGTCATTTTCTCTCCTTCAGGCATGTCTTCGAATCCGGGTCTAGCTCTCGGAAAGCATTTCGCGTACCAGCGGGATGACCTTTTCGCCGTAGAGTTCCACGGCACGCAAGCGGGCGCCAACTTCTACCGCGCCGCCGGAGTAGATCAAATCGAAACGGCCGATATCCAAGGTCTTGAGGGTCTTGGCGATCTTGCGGGCCACGGTTTCCGGCGAGCCGACGTATAGCGAGCCTTCGCTGATCTCGTGCTCGAATTCACCGCGGCCCATTGGGCTCCAGCCACGGGACGCGCCGATGCGGTCACGCTGTTCCTTGTAGGCGTCGAACATGTGCTCGCGGGCCAGCTCGTCGGTTTCTGCCACGAAGCCGGGGGAGTGCAGGCCCACGGGCAGGGTTGGGTGGCCGAACTGGTCGTTGGCCCGGCGGTACAGGTCGATGTAGGGTGCGAAGCGCTCGGGGGACCCGCCGATGACAGCGAGCATCATGCGGAATCCGTAGTGCGCGGTGCGGATGACCGACTGCGGGGAACCGCCCACGCCCACCCAGGTGTTCAGGCGGCCGGACTCGGTCTTCGGGAATACTTCCATATCCTCCAGCGGTGCACGCTTGGTTCCCTGCCAGGTCACCGGCTTTTCGTCGAGCAGCTTGTGGAACAGGTCGATCTTCTCGTCGAAAAGCAGTTCGTAGTCAGCCATGTCATGGCCGAACAACGGGAAGGACTCGGTAAAGGAGCCGCGGCCCAGCATGACCTCGGCACGTCCGTTGGACAAGGCATCAACAGTGGCGAAGCGCTGGAAGGCGCGGACCGGATCGTCGGAGGACAGCACGGTCACGCCGGATCCGAGGCGGATCCGCTCGGTCGCCGTGGCAATGCCCGCCAGAACGGTCTCGGGGCTGGAGATGGCGTATTCCGGGCGGTGGTGTTCGCCGACAGCGATCACATCGACGCCGGCCTGATCGGCCGCGATGGCTTCCTGGACCGTGGCGCGGATGCCCTGGGCATGGGTTACCAGCTTGCCTGACTTGTCGCTGGGTACGTCGCCAAAGGTGTCGAGGCCGAATTCGATGTTCTCGAAGGCGTTCATTGCGTGTTCCCCGTTTCAAATACTTGGTTGATGCATCAATTATCACCTTAATTCATTGACGTGTCAACTACTTTAGTTTGGCCCTCTCCAGCTGATCTATTGAGAGCTGCAAAGGAGCCAAACTGCAACGGATTCGTGCTGGATTGGACTCGCCGCGCACGGCTACGGTGGGAACGCCATTCGTTCGAGTTTGGCGAGGAGGAATTACCATGCGAACTCAACGAACCTCCCCGGTGCCATTGGCGCTCGCTGTTGCGGTGCTCATGCTTGCGGCCGGCTGCAGCCAAGGCCCCGGCAGTGAAACGCCCGAAAGCCCGCCGCAGCCAACCAGCGCTGATACTGCTACCGCGGAGCCGCCAGCCAGCACCGGCGCCTCTACTGAGGCGCAGAGCGCGGGGGGATCCGGCGGCGAGTTCCGCGGAGCCAACCACAGCCGCCCTGACGCTGTTCTATGTTGCCGTGGGCGATGAGGGGAAGTCGGGGTCGGAGATCGGCTGCGGCGACTCGCTGGTCGCGACCGAAACGGGACCAGAGGAATTCACCAACCAAGTCGAGGCCTCGATCACCGCACTCCTGGCTGATGACGAGGAAATGCTCGGAGAATCAGTGCTGCGCAACGCCTTGGCCGGCTCCGACCTCGACTACGTTTCATCGGCGGTGGAAGGCGATGCGGTGACCGTCGAATTGAGCGGAACCGTGAAATCCGGCGGCGCCTGCGATGATCCGCGCATTGTCGAATAGCTCCAATACACCGCGATGACCGCGGCCGGTACCGGCGAGTCCCGGATCCTTGTCGACGGAACAGAGCTCGAAGAAGTGCTCAGCGCCAAATAACCGGAACCAGCAAAACGGCGGCCCTGCCCAATGAGCAGAACCGCCGCCAGCTGCACTCAGTGACCAGCTGCGGGATAGGCGCGTACCAGCGCAGAAAGCAGTTCCGGTGCCCACCAGGCCCAGTCGTGGCCGCCGGAGATCATCTGGTACTGGATGCGCTGTGCCACGTCGCCGCCTTGCAGAGCGCCGAGGGCCTGTGCGCAGGATTCGGCAATGCTCGTTTCATAGCACCCCGCCTGGATTTCCAGCTCAACGTGCGGAGCCAGTGATTGCAGCTGGGCGGAGATATCGGTATGCCACAGCGAGGGGGACTGCGCCACCGCCCTGCCGAACAGCTCCGGGTAATGCAGAACCCCCAGCATGGCGGCAAGACCGCCAAAGGACGAGCCGGTGAGCAGCGTGCCGGCAGGATCGGCCCGCACGTTGAAGCCGCTGCGCGCCCAGGGCAGGAACTGCCTCGCCAGCGAGCGGGTGGTGCCCGAGGTGTGCGGCAATTCGGCGGAGCGCAGGGGGATGGAGGTGGAATCCACGAACATCACGTGCACCGGCGCCAGTGCCCTGGCGTTGATGGCATTGTCCAGGCTCTGGGCGAAGGACAGGTGCTTCACCCAGGTGGCCCCGTCATGCACGACCACCAGCGGGGTCGGTTCCTGCTGGACGCCGGATTCGCTGCCCGGCGGCCGGTACATCCACACGCTGCGCTCGCGCCCGCAGTTCTCGTCCTGCAAGAGGTGGTGGCTCACCCGCGGAGGCAACCCCTGCGTGCCGGCCTCGGACGCACCCCAGCCGCCCAGTGACGGGCCACGGTGTCCCGCGGCGGGAACCGCCGGGGCCAGATGCGGGTTGGCCGTGGCCTGGGGGCCACGGAACACCGACACCGCGGCGCCGTTCATGGTTGCCGAACCCCGCGGGTTCAGCGGATCGGGGCCTCCGGCATCTGCCGCCAGCCGGATCGCGCGGCGGTCCGCTGCCTGATGCCAGGGGGCCGGGCCGGCACCGCGGTGCACGGTGATCCGGTAGGAGGCGACCCAGTCGGCAGGCACCAGCAGGGTAATGCTCCACAGGCGCTCGCCGGCCTGCTCGAATTCGCTGGCCGCCAGATCCTCATGGTCCACCAGCGCATTGGCCGAGAGGATCACCGCCTGTGCGGGATCCGCTGGCTGCTCGTCGATGAACAGGAATGTCGCATGCACCATCTCCTGGCCGCCAACGCCTGTCGCCGCGCAGCGGTCGACCAGCGGGTAGTCCAGGCTGCCTGCGGCCAGGGCCGCCGGGAGCGCGGCAATGCCCTCGGGGCTGACCCGGGAAGCGAGGAATCCGCGCACCCGCGGAGTTGCCGCCCCGTTGCCGCGGGCCCCGGCCTGCGGTGCTGCCATGGCGTGCTGGGCGCGCTCAGTGTGCATGGGCATGCTCATGTCCCGGGCGCTCGTAGTCCATCTCGTCCTTGACCCGGTCATGGTCCGAGTCCTTGCCGTAGGCCACCTCGTCCATCGACTGGTGCCAGTAGCCGATGATCAGCCGGTTGGCGCGCTCGATCCCGACGGGTGCCGCCCATTTGCGGGCGAAGCGCACCACCTGGGATTCAGCCCCGACCCACAGGTGCACCCCGGAGAAGTCCGCGTGCCCGGCCGGCGGCTGCAGCCGGTCCATCGCCTCGATGAGCAGACCGGCGCTTCCCGCCGGCGCCCCGCCGCGCGGCAGCCAGTGCACCTGCACGCCCTCGGGCTTGGCCAGTGGGTGGATTTCGTCCTCGTCCGCCACTTCGATGAACACCTGGCCAAGCTGGTCGGCGGGCATCTGCTCCAGGGTGTCGCTGATGGCAGGCAGCGCGGTCTCGTCGCCGAAGAGCAGGGCATGGCCGCCGGGCCTGAGCACCAGCCCGCCGCCGCCCAGGGCGCCGAGCACATCGCCCGGTGCGATGCGCTCCACCCAGGCGCTGGCCAGCCCCTCGTCGCCATGCCGGACGAAGTCGATGGCCAGCTGCGAGGCCTGCTGGTCCATGAAGCGCACCGTGTAGGTGCGCACCCGCGAGCGCTGGTCGCCGGTGAAGACCCAGCGTCCGCGCTCGTCCTCGCCGGGCTGGTCCAGCGCCTTGCCCGGGGCAGGGAAATAGATCTTGATGTTCGGCACGCACGGCGGGGAGGCCAGGTAGTCGGCCACCCCGGCTCCCCGGAACACCACCCGGCGCATGCGCGGGGTGTAGTCGATGATGTCCTCGACGATCATTTCATTGGCTGGCATATTTGTTCCTCGAATCAGGTTCGGGTATTCGGTCGGGTGAGCAGGTAGAGCAAGTAGAGGCCGCCGGCCAGCGAGGTGGCCAACCCGATGGGCACCTGCGCGCGCAGCGGCAGATGCTGGGTGGCCACGTCGCAGGCGAGCAGCAGCAGCGCCCCGGTGAGCGCTGCCTGCCAGATCGGCACCGTGCGGTTGCCGATCAGGTGGCGGATGATCTGCCCGGAGGCCAAAGCCACGAAAGCGATCGGGCCGGCGGCGGCGGTGGCCGCGGCGGTCAGGCAGACGGCGGCGAAAATCGTGATCCGGCGGACCAGTTCGGCGCTGACACCCAGCGCCTGGGCGGTGTCATCGCCCATTTCCAGCAGGGTCAGGTACCGGCCGTGCGCCATCAGCAGCGGCAGCAGCACCAGCAGGCACAAGCCCACCAGCGCCGCATCAGCCCAGCTGCGCCCGCCTAGCGAACCCGAAAGCCACAGGTTCGCCTGGGCGGCCAGGTCCGCGTCCCCCTTGGAGAGCAGGATGGTGTTCACCGCGCCGAGCATGGCGCCCACGCCGATGCCGATGATCACCAGGCGCTGCCCGCCGGTGGTGCGCTTGGAGAAGGACAGCGCGTACACCGCCGCGGCCGTGAGCAGCCCGCAGGCCATGGCGGCCAGGCCGGTGGCCCAGGCGCCGGCGTTGAACAGCACGATCTGCGCCACGGCGCCAGTGGCGGCGCCCGTGGTGAAGCCGATGATGTCGGGGCTGCCCAGAGGGTTTCGGGAGATCGACTGGAAGCAGGCGCCGGCCGCGCCCAGGGCCGCGCCCACGCCAATGGCGGTGAGCACGCGCGGGGCGCGGATCTTCTGCACCACCAGCACGTCCTTCGGCTCGCCGGAACCCAGCAGCGCGCCGAGCACCTGGCCCGGGCCCAGCATGATGGTTCCGGTGCCCATCGCCAGCAGCGCGCCGAGCGTCAGCAGCAGCGCCAGGATGCCGAGCACCAGTCGGGTGCGGGTGCGGGTGAATCGCTGTGTTGCAGGGGTTCGGGTGCTCATTTGCCCGCCTTCAGTCGTCGACGGGCCAGGTAGATGAACACCGGTGCGCCGATCAGGGCGCTCATCGCCCCGGCACCGATTTCCGCCGGGGCGGCCACCATGCGCCCGGCGATGTCGGCGATGAGCAGCACACCGGCGCCCAGCAGCATGGACAGCGGCAGGCTGCGCAGGTGCTGTGCGCCAACGAGCATCCGCGCCGCATGCGGGGCGGCCAGGCCGACAAAGCTGATCGGCCCGGCGGCCGCGGTGGCGGCCCCGGCCAGCAGCATCACCGCGAGCGAGGACAGCAGCCAGGCCCGGGTGGGATTCACGCCCAGCGCGCGGGCGCTGTCTTCGCCCAGGGCCAGTGCGTCCAGCGAACGGGACAGGCCCAGTGCGATCACCGCGCCGGCGAGCACCACCAGCGCGGCGATCGGCAGCACGTCGTAGCCGCGGCCCTGCAGCGAGCCGGTGGTCCAGGAAGCGAAGCGCTCATGGGTTTCGGTGCCGCCGCCGATGACCAGGATCTGCGTGGCGGCCATCAGCATCACCGACAGCCCGGCGCCGGCGAGCACCAGGCGCACCACGTCATTGCCCGACTGCCTGCGGCTGCCCATGAAGTAGACGATGAGGCTGGCCGCGGCCGCCCCGGCGAAGGCAAAGGACATGTAGCCGGCCGGCTGCACGACCCCGACGGTGATCGCGATGGCCACCGCGAAGGCGGCGCCGGCGTTCACGCCCAGCAGCCCGGGCTCGGCCAGCGGGTTGCGGGTCATGGACTGCATCAGCGCGCCGGCCAACCCCAGCCCGGCGCCGACCACCACGGCCAGCAGCGTGCGCGGCACGCGCAGCTCGCGCACCAGCAGGTGGTCGTTGTTCCCCGGATCGAAGCTGGCCAGGGCGGCCCAGGACTCGGCCAGCGAGATGTTCTTGGTGCCCAGTGCGCAGGAGAGCAGCCCCAGCAGCATCAGGACGGCCGAAGCCGCCAGCCAGGGCGAAACCCTGGGCCGGCGGCGGGCACTGCGTTCTTGAAGCACTGCCGGTGGCCTACTTGCCTGCGTTCAATCCCGGGAACTCGTTCTCGAAGTAGTCCAGGATGTCGTTGGAGGAGTAGTAGTCCAGGCGGAAGGAGTTGGCCAGCGGGAAGATGTTGCCGCTGGTCACCGAGGGCAGGTTGGACAGCGTCGGATCCGCGGCGAAGGACTTCGCGGTCTTGTCGTTGGCGGAGATCAGGAAGACAGAATCGCCGGTGGCGGATTCGGACAGGCCTTCGTAGCTGGTGAAGGCGAAGTCCTCGCGCTTCTGGGCGGAGGTGTCGAACTGCGCCGGAGGCTCGATGATCTCGAAGCCCATCGCGCTGATCAGGGCCGAGTGCGGTCCGCTCTGCTTGCCCACGGGGGAATCGGTGCCCTTGTTGTAGGAGACGATCGACGCGGTGCTGCCGGCCGGGATGGCCAGCTTGTCCTTGATCGCGGCGGCGCGCTGGTCGAATTCGCTGATGATCGCTTCGGCGTTGGCTTCGGTGCCGGTGGCTTCGGCCAGCTCCTCGGCCAGCGACTTCCAGTCCTTGTCGCCGTAGTTGACCACGTAGGTCGGGGCCAGCGACTGCAGCTGCTCGAGGTTGTCCATTTCGGAGTCGGCGCCGGAGGTGGAGACCACGATCAGATCCGGATCCTGGGCCACGACGGCCTCCAGATTGAAGTTGCCCAGCTGGTAGACCGGTGCCACCTCGCGCTCGACTGCCACGTCGGCCCACTGGGTGAACCATCCGTTCTCGTCGCTCTGCGGGCTGATGGCGGCGGTGGAGGAGCCGACGACCGGGGCATCCAGGGCCAGCAGGGTGCCGGTGGTGGACACCGTGGTGGAGATGATGCGCTCCGGCTTGGCCGGGATCTGCACCTCGTTTCCGGCGTCATCCGTTAGCGTGCGCGGCCAGCTGCCGGTGTCCGCGGAATCGGCGGCCGGGGACCCGTCTGCTGCGGCCGTTCCGTCCGCGGCGCAGGCGCCAAGCGAAAGGGTGAGGGCCGCCGCGGCGGCCAGGGATGCGAATTTGCGAGCGGATGAACGCACGGGGGTTGCTCCTCGGTGGGTATCCGCGCCGAAACACGGCGCGGTGGAGTTCAAGGGTGACGGTCTCCCACCTTAGCCGGAGTTAATTTAGGCTCACCTTGCCCCGATGGAGCCGACGGAGCGTTTTCCACCGGCAATTCCGGGATTACCAGCGGTTTCCGGTGATGGATCGAGAAGGCTAAGATGTCGTTAAGTGATCAAAAAATGTCCGTTGGGAGGGTGTAGTCTGCCGGCTTGGGACGGCGTCCGCGCGTCTTCGCATAGGCGCGGGAGAAGTTCCCGGCGTCGCTGAATCCGAGCTGGAGGGCGACCATCGGCACCGGGAATCCTGCATTCAGCAAGGCTTCGGCATGCTGGAAGCGGGAGGCCTGGCGCCAGGCGCGCAGGCTCATGCCGGTCTCGGCGCTCCAGCGCCGCTGCAGCTGGCGCAGGCTCAGGCCATGCTGCGCGGCGGCAGCGGACGCCGGCAGCTTGCCCCGGGTATCGGCGGCCAGGGTGCCGGCCAGCGAACGCATTTCGGCAGAGCGCGGCCAGGGCAATCCCGGATAATTCGGCACCAGCTGCAGCAGCTTCACGGTGTCGAGCGGGTCGAAGTGGACCGGACGCAGCAGCGTGATGTGCGAAACCGCGCGGTGCAGCATGGCCTGGAAGAACTCGACCGGCAGCTGGCAGGGCATCCGGTGCTGCTGCCCGGACGGCAGAGAACCGGCTGGCAGGGACAGCGGGATCAGCAGCGAGCCCTGCTCGATCTGCAGGCGCAGGGACTGCCCGGCAGGGACCAGCATGAATTGCCCGCCCTGCAGCTGCTGGGTGCGTTCGCGTCCGGTGCCTTCCCCATGGGCCAGCTGGCAAATGCTGGCTCGTCCGCGCACCGCCCAGAGCACCAGATCCTGGTTGGCAAGGTTCATCCAGCGGGTGGTCAAGGCCGGAGGCTGGCTGGCGCTGTGCGGAAGCACGCGGTCCAACGCGCCGAGCCGTGCCTGCTGGCGCCATTGCCGGAAATTCAGTCCGGTTTCGGCGAGGAATGCGCGGCGCAAGGTCCGTTCGGACACCGCGAACTTCCGCGCATAATCGGCCAAGTGCAGCGTGCCGTGCGGATGGGCCAGCAGGTGGGCGACTACCTTCCGGGCTGCGCTGTGCCGTGGCATGGCCAGCGGAACGGGCCGGGTGGAGGAGGGGGAGGCGACGGCGAAATGCGCCAGCGTATCGAGCACCCGCTGCGCACTGGCCTGGCCCTGGTGCACGGGCGAGAGGGTCAGTAGCATCAGGTGGAACATCCACTGCGATTGGGCCGGCGGCACGTTGATCAGCCGCCACCCGTCGCCCAGCCTGTGGTTGGACGTTGTCCTGACCATGATCGACAAGGCCAGGGAGTGGGCATCATGCTCCACCTTGTGCGCAATGAACCGCGGGATCCACAGCGCTTGGCCGGCCTGCAGCAGCTGCACCGTTTCCTCGAAATGCACGCGCGCCGTCCCGTTGCTGACCCAGACCACGATGCTGTAGGTCAGATTGCATTTCCAGTTCACCACCACTGGCTGCAGGGCCGCGGCGGGCAGCCCGTCGGGTTCAGCCATGGTCAGATCCTTTGGAAGCCGGGAACGGGAACTGTGGTGTTCCCAGATTATCGTTTCCGAGGTGCGGCGCGCGCGGGGACAGCCTGGGTGCAGATGGACAACGGCGGCCCTCCTCGATGAGGAGAACCGCCGTCCAGGGGTGGGCCAGAAACTAGCCGAAGTACTTCTTCATGGTGCCCTCGGAAGCCTCGCGCAGCTCGTCCACCGATACGGTGAACTCGCCCTGGACTTCCAGGGCGCCGGACTGCGCATCGACAATGCCCATGCGGGCCACGGTGACACCGCGGGCGCTGGTCATGTCGTTGAAGCGGACCTCTTCGCTGCGTGGAACGGCAACCAAGGCGCGGGCCTGGGTCTCCGAGAACAGCGCGGTGAAGGAATCGATGCCGTCACGCTGCTTGATCTCGTCCAGGGCCACGCGGGCACCGACGCCGTAGCGCAGGACCATCTCGGACAGCGCTGCAAGCAGGCCGCCCTCGGACAGGTCGTGCGCGGCGTCGATCATGCCATCGCGGCTGGCATTGATCAGGATTGCGCCCAGTGCCTTCTCGGCTGCCAGGTCGACCTTTGGCGGCAGGCCGCCGAGGTGGCCGCGCAGGTTGGCGAACTCCGAGCCGTCCAGCTCATCGGCGGTGGTGCCGATCAGGTAGATGGCCTGGCCGTCGGCCTCTTCGCGCCAGCCCGAAGGGGTGCGGCGGGCGACGTCGTCGAACTTGCCCAGGGTCGCCACCACAGGCGTCGGGTGGATGGCCTTGTCGCCGGTCTGGTTGTACAGCGAGACATTGCCGCCGGTGACCGGTACGCCGAGCTCCATGCACGCATCGGACAGGCCGCGGATGCCCTCGGCCAGCTGCCACATGACGTCGGGGTCCTCCGGGGAACCGTAGTTCAGGCAGTCCGAAACCGCCGCAGGGATCGCACCGGAGGTGGCGACGTTGCGGTAGGACTCGGCCAGCGCCAGCTGGGCGCCGGCATACGGGTCCAGGTAGGTGTAGCGGCCGTTGGCATCGGTGGCGATGGCCACGCCGAGTCCGGTGGACTCGTCGATGCGGATCACGCCGGCATCATCCGGGGCGGCCAGCGCGGTGTTGCCGCCGACGTAGCGGTCGTACTGGTTGGTGATCCAGGACTTGTCGCACATGTTCGGGCTGGCGATCAGCTCCAGGGCGGCGGCCTTCAGCTCTTCGCCGGTAGCTGGCAGGTTGGCGCCGGCTTCCGAGGACTTGAAGGTGTCAGCCTGCAGCGCATCCTGCCACTGCGGGCGGGCATACGGGCGGTCGTAGACCGGGCCGTCGTGGGCGACGGTCTTCGGGTCCACATCCACGATGACTTCGCCATTCCAGGTGATGATCAGCCGATCGGTGTCGGTGACCTCGCCCAGCCAGGAGTACTCCACGTTCCACTTGGCCATGACGGCCTCGAACGCTTCGATGTTCTGCGGGGTGACTACGGCCATCATGCGTTCCTGGGACTCCGACATCAGGATTTCGCCCGGGGTCAGGGTGGAATCGCGCAGCAGCACGTTGGTCAGCTCGACCTGCATGCCGCCTTCGCCGTTGGAAGCCAGTTCGCTGGTGGCGCAGGAGATGCCTGCGGCGCCCAGGTCCTGGATGCCCTCGACCAGCGAGGCCTTGAACAGTTCCAGGCAGCACTCGATGAGCACCTTCTCGGCGAACGGGTCGCCCACCTGCACCGCAGGGCGCTTGGAGGGCTTGGTGTCGTCGAAGGACTCCGAGGCCAGCACCGACGCGCCGCCAATGCCGTCGCCACCGGTGCGCGCACCGAAGAGCACGACCTTGTTGCCCACGCCCGAGGCGTTGGCCAGGCGCAGATCCTCGTGGCGCAGTGCGCCCACGGCCAGTGCGTTGACCAGCGGGTTGCCCTGGTAGATCGGGTCGAAGACGGTTTCGCCGCCGATGTTCGGCAGGCCCAGCGAGTTGCCGTAGCCGCCGATGCCCGAGACCACGCCGTGCACGACGCGCTGCGAGTCCTCGTGGTCGATCGCGCCGAAACGCAGCGGATCCATCACGGCGATCGGGCGGGCGCCCATGGAGATGATGTCGCGCACGATGCCGCCGATGCCGGTAGCGGCACCCTGGTACGGCTCGACGTAGGAAGGCGAGTTGTGGGACTCGATCTTGAAGGTCACGGCCCAGCCGTCGCCCAGGTCGGTGACACCGGCGTTTTCGCCCATGCCGACCATCAGGTCCTTCTTCATTTCCGGGGTGACCTTCTGGCCGAACTGGCGCAGGTGGTTCTTGGTGGACTTGTACGAGCAGTGCTCGGACCACATGACCGAGTACATGGCCAATTCAGCGGCGGTCGGACGACGGCCCAGGATCTTCACGATCTCGGCGAACTCGTTGTCCTTCAGGCCCAGCTCTGCCCATGGCAGTTCTACATCCGGGGTGCCCGCTGCGTTATCGACGGTGTCGATATTGAATTCCTTAGTGGCTTCCTGGCTCACTTTTTGCCTCCAACAAGGTGGGTCAGAACGCTGGTGAAGAATGCCAGCCCGTCGGTGCCGCGGTGGTCCGGGCCGAAGCCGGCCTCAATGGCGTGCTCCGGGTGCGGCATCAGGCCGACAACGTTGCCGGCCTTGTTGCTCACGCCGGCGATCGAGCGGCGCGAGCCGTTCGGGTTCCAGCCCACGTAGGAGAAGGCGATGCGGTTTTCCGCTTCGAGCTCGTCCAGGACCTTCTCGTCGGCCACGTACTGGCCATCCTGGTTCTTCAGCACGATGGTGATTTCCTGGCCTGCTTCGAAGCCGTTGGTCCACGCGGTCTGGTTGTTCTCCACGCGCAGCAGCTGATCGCGGCAGATGAACTTCAGGTGGTCGTTCTTGATCATCGATCCGGGCAGCAGGTGCGACTCGGTGAGGATCTGGAAACCGTTGCAGATGCCCAGCACGGGCAGCTTGGCATCGGAGTTCGCGGCATCTGCGATCTTCGCCATCATCGGTGCGAAGCGGGAGATCGCGCCGGCGCGCAGGTAGTCGCCGTAGGAGAAGCCGCCGGGGATCACCACGGCGTCGACATCCTGCAGGTCGGTGTCGGCGTGCCACAGGGACACCGCTTCGGCACCGGCTGCGCGCACGGCGCGAGCGGCGTCGCGGTCATCGAGGGTGCCCGGGAAGGTCACCACGCCGATGCGCGCTCCGGAAAGTTCAGTGCTTGGCGTTGAATAGTCGCCAATCAGGGGAAGTTCGGCGCTCATTAGTCTTCGAATACCTCGACGTTGACGACATCTTCGATCACCGGGTTGGAAAGCAGGGTTTCTGCAGCCTCGCGAGCCTGGGCGAGGATTTCTTCGGTCACCTCGCCGTCCACGGACAGTTCAAAGCGCTTGCCCTGGCGGACAGCTTCGAAGGAGGTGAAGCCTAGGCGGGGAAGAGCTCCCGCGATGGCCTTGCCCTGAGGGTCAAGGATTTCTGGCTTGAGCATGACATCTACAACGATGCGGGGCATCCGGCATATCTCCTGTTGGCGAGGTTAAGTTAAATGCCACACGGAGATGCCGTCTCACACCAGGGGGATTTGGCGCTCCGCGAGCTTGCCTTCATAGTCTACCCGTGAATGTGATGGGGAAAACGTCCCTGTGCGCGATAGCACCGATATCCTGCGGTTTAAGTCATGTGATCTTAGGCTCACGGGTTGTCGAAGCGCGCTCGACGCGTATGCTGAAACTGTGAAAAATGCTAGTCAAACCGTCTGCACCTGCCGAGTTCTGGACACTGCGAAGCCGTCCTACGAAAACTGCTGCAAGCCCTTGCATGACGGAAGGGAAGATGGCTCCTTGCTGCCGCAGACCGCGGAGCAGCTGATGCGCTCACGCTACAGCGCCTTCGTGCTGGGGCTGTCGCAGTATTTGCTGGCGACCTGGCATGAGAGCACGAGGCCCAAGGAACTGGACGTGGATTCGCGGATGCGCTGGACCGGCTTGGAGATCATTTCAACCCGTGCTGGCGGCGCGGCGGCCTCCCGCGGGGTGGTTGAATTCGCTGCGTACTATCGCGACGGCCGGCATGAAGCGCAGCAGCATGAGGTCAGCACCTTCGTGAAGCAGGACGGCGCCTGGTTCTACCTCGACGCCCTCTAGGATTCAGCGCTTGGCTGCAGCCTGCAGCATGGTCAGCATCTGGCTCTGCTGGCGTTCACGCGCTAGCTTGAATGCATCAGAACCGGAGTGGTCCTCCAAATGCGGGTCCGCCCCGTTGATAATCAGCAAACGCGCGATGGTGATGGCATTGGCGGTGCCCTGGCCCAGGACAATGGTTTCGTGCAGGGCCGTCCAGCCCAGGTCATTAACCTGGTCTACCGGGATATCGGTGCGGAGCAACTGGCGCACGGCCTGAACCCGGCCATTCTCGCTGGCGACGGTCAAAGCGGTCCCGCCCATGCGATTCACCGCCGTGAGGTCGGCCCCGCCGTCAATGAGAAGCTTCAGCGTTTCAACCTGGCCATTGGCGCTCGCGCGCAGGAACGGCGACTCGTAGAAGTCGTCCTTCTTGTCGGGATCCGAGCCTGCTTCGAAGAGGGTCTTGGCGATGGCAGGGTTCTTGTTGATGACTGCACGCATCAGCGCGGTGCGACCGGCCTCGTCCTGCGCGTCGAGGTCAGCTCCATCCTTGAGCGCCGCCTTGACGTCCTTCAGCTTGCCTCGATTCACTGCAGCGAACAGCTGCGTGGTGGCCTTGGACATTTCGGCCGCTGAACTGGGAAGCGCCTTGATGGAGGCACCAGTGTTGGCACCCGAGGCCAGGGGCGACAGCGATGTCTTGGAGCTTTCGGGCTTGGCCGGAGTGCCGGCGGGCTGCTTGGCTGAATTGCTCGGAGTCGTGGTGGGAGCAGTGGCATTGTTCCCGGTTGGAGCCGGAAGCGGGACGCTGGAGCTTGCTGCGGCCTTGCTCGGAGCGGGCAGGGATTTTTCGGTGGCACTGCTGGAAGACGGGGCGGGAACCGGGGTGGAAGAAACTTCATGAGCCTGGGGTGAAGAAGCGGCGCAACTCGTGCAGGCGCCGATCACGGCAGCAAGGGGGAGTGCAAGCAATGCAATGCCACGGCGATGCGTGGATAGCCCGGTATGAAGTGCCATCTGTCCTTTCGCGGTTAAACAACCCTTCCCCGTATGGCTTTCGCATCATGCAGGGATTCTGCTCAGTAACTTTTGATCAATTGCGAGCTTAGCGGCCAAAGCTGAAAATTTGCGGTCAATCAGCGCCAAGATTTCTCTGTGCTCGGTGCCGGCCGATCTTCGCTAAAATCATAAGCACCATGGAATGCCTTTACTTTTCTGCCTCCCGTTGCCGCTCATGCACCTTGATGACGGTGCCTTACGCCCAGCAACTGCAATCTAAGGTAGCGGATTGCCAGCAGCTGCTGGCCGGCTTCCCAGGCCTGGAATTCCTTCCGCCCCAAGCCAGTAGCGAACAGGGCTTCCGCAACAAAGCCAAAATGGTCATTTCCGGAACCACCGGCCAGCCGACCATCGGCATCCTGGATGCCGACGGCCACGGTGTCGATCTGCGCAACTGCGGAGTCATCGCAGCACCGCTACGTGCCGTATTCCCGGTCATCGAGCAGTTCATTCATGATCTGAAGCTCATTCCCTACGACGTTCCCAAGCGCAAGGGCGAACTCAAGCATGTGATTCTCACCCTGTCGGATACCGGTTCGGTGATGGTCCGTTGGGTATTGCGCACCAAGAAGCATTTTGTGGCACTGCGTGATTCGCTGCCGCAATTCCTTGAGCAGCTTCCACGCCACAGCGTGGTGTCGGTGAACTTCTTGCCTGAGCACAAGGCAGTGCTGGAAGGCGAAGAAGAAATCATTCTTACCCGCCGAACCACCTTGGAATTCGGGCTGAACGGCGTACCGATGCACCTGCGCCCCCAGGGCTTCTTCCAGACCAACAGCGAGATCGCTGCCGCCTTGTACCGGCAGGCCCGCCAATGGATCAACGATGCCAACCCCGAAAGCGTTTGGGATCTGTACAGCGGGGTGGGTGGTTTCGCACTGCATTGCGCTACCGAGGACCGTACCGTGTACGGCATCGAGACCAGCGGGGAAGCCGTTGAATCGGCAAAGACCAGCGCCAAGACCATGGAGCTGGATGACATCCATTTCAGGGTCCAAGACGCAACCGAATTCGCGCTGGGTGCCGGCTGGGCGCCAGAGGCGGTAATCGTGAATCCTCCGCGCCGCGGTATCTCCGCAGAGCTATCGAAGTGGCTGAACGAGTCCGATGTCCAGCACATCATTTACTCCAGCTGCAACGCGAAGTCACTGGCCAGGGACCTGGAGCGTTTGGAGAACTACGCTCCGCAGCAGGCTCGCGTCATGGACATGTTCCCGCAGACCAGCCACTACGAAGTCATCGTGAAGCTGGAGCGCAAGGCCGCCTAGCGATCCAGGGTTGCGGTGCGTCGGTCAAGGCGGCCGACAATCTCGTCAACGATGTGCGGGTCGATATTCGGTTCGCGGCGGGCCTTGAGCAGCTCGTCGCGGGCGGCTTCCAGGGCGATGGCCTGGATCGAATCGGCCTTGGCGATCACCGCGCGAATCTGCGTGTACTTTTCGTCCGAGATCGCATCGTGCGGATCCGGGTCCTTGGCCAGGATGGTATGCAGCGAGTTCATGCGCCGGCGCACTGCCTGCTGGTAATTCTCCGGCAGCTCTTCGAGCTGCACGTTCTTGCGCAGCGCCGCCAGTGCGACAGCCTCGGCGCGACGGGCCAGGGCCCGGCGGGCACGCTTGGCATCTTGCTCGTTGTTGCGCAGCTTCAGCACGCGCATCAGCGCTGGCAAGGTCAGGCCCGGGAGCACCAAAGTGCACAGCAAGACGGAGCAAGCGGCGACCACCACGAAGTTGCGTCCCTCGATGGCCGATCCATCCGCTGCGACCTTGGGCAGTGCCAGGGCCAAGGCCAAAGTCGCCAGCCCGCGCATGCCGCACCAAGTGAGCACCAGCGCATCCTTGCGCGCAGGAATCTTGGGCTTGCTGCGGTTGGGCAGGTAGTAGGTTCCCAGCATCCACAGCGCACGCACTGCGATGACCACGAAGCAGATCGCGGCGATGCCCGGGATGAAGCCGATCAGGTTGCTGCCTTCCTCCTGGATCACCTGGTTCATCTCGATGCCCATCAAGCCGAAAGCCAGGCCGGTGGCCAGCAGCTCGAGCACTTCCCAGAAGGATTGCCGGGTTAGGCGTTCGGCAGAGTCCTGGGGGCGGTCCCGCCGCACCATTTCAAGGGCCGTCACCACCACTGCGATGACCCCTGAAATATGCAGCTCCTCCGCAATCATGTAGACCGCATAAGGTGCCACCAAGGTGGCCGCGCAACGCGCTGCCAGGTTGGGAACGAAGCGGTTCAAGGCGCCGATGGCCCAGCCCATGGCCAGACCCAGGACTACCGCCCCTGCGGCACCGAGCAGGAACTGCGGAATGATTTCGAGTCCGACTTCCGAGCCATTCAGGGTTGCCTGGACGGCCAGCTGGAAGATCACGATGGCCATTGCGTCGTTGAACAGGCCCTCGGTTTCCAGCAGGGACGTCAGGCGCCGCGGCATTTTCACCTTGGTGGCAATTGCATCCACCGCGACCGGGTCAGGCGGGGCCACTACTGCGCCCAACGCCAATGCCAGCGGAATGGAAGCGATGGGGGAGAAGGCCAGCGCGGTAGCGGCCACGGTGCCTGCTGTCACCACGATGAGCACCACGGCCAGCCGGATCAGGGCCTTCCAGCGGAAGCGGAACACCGACCAACTGCTGCGCTGGGCCGTAGCGAAAAGCAAAGGCGGCAAGAAGATCGGCAGGATCAGCTCGGGCTCAATATGCATTTCGGGCATGAACGGCAAGAAACCTGCCAGCGTCGCGAAAATCAGCATCAAGATCGGGTAGGGCAATTTAATGCGTTCCCCGATGCCGACAATCAGGATCGTGGCGAATAGCAGCGCGATAACCAGCAGGAAAAACTCCATAGTCTTACTATTCTAGTTTCTCCGCGCAGTTATTCAGGGGTTATCGACTCATGTTTTCACGGAACCGAGTAGAAACGAGGCGGCATCCCAACGATCGATGGCGCAGCCGTTATGCCGGGAAAAGCTCGTATTCACCGTCTCGCCGTGCAGGGTTCCGCTTATTTCGGCCCGTTGCGGTCCACCGTATATTTCGGTGCAGATTTCCTGGGGATCAACTTCTCCGGCAATGGCACCGGGTTCAAGCTCGAGCTGCAAGCAAGCTTTGGATGCGTTCGGCAATGTGCTGGATTCAGCGGCTTGTTCGCCGGTGCATTCCAGGGAGTACTGCTGTGAAATTTCGCTGCCGTCATCGCGAATGGTGATTTCCAATTGGGTCTGCGGCCCCTGTCCGATGCTGGTGGCGCAGGAAGCCAGCGAGAGGCTCACGCAGCCGAGCGCGATACCGGCCGGAATCAGGCGAAGGCCCCGTGCAGTAACCATGGATCAATCTTGCCTGCGGCCGCGAATAAGTTCTAGTCTTCCGGGAAGATTGGCAGGTTGTTGGCGACTTCCAGCAATTGATTGCGCAGCGAGTCGGCACGCTGGGCAAATTCCTTTTGCAATCTCACGTACGCGGCCTTGCCCTCGGGAGTTTCAATGCGGATGGGTTCATGGCCCCAATCGCCCAGATCATAGGGGGACGCCTGCATATCCATGGTGCGAATGTCCCAGGCGAGCTCGAAGCAGTCCATGACCAAGTCGCTTGGCACCGCAGGGGAGAGCTTATAGGCCCACTTGTACAGATCCATGTTGGCGTGCAGGCAACCGGGCTGTTCCAGGTCGCGCTGGGTTTCCCTGGTCGGCTGCAGCTCGTTGAGCTCGATCGCCTGGGGAGTGTAGAAGCGGAATGCATCGAAGTGGGTGCAACGGATCTTGTGTGTTTCCACCACTTCGTCGGTTCCCTGCGCACCCAAGCGCAGCGGGAGGTATTCATGGCGGATGCCGTTGGCCTCGGATTTGTAGGCCATCGCCCATTCATGCAGGCCGAAGCAGGAGAAGTTTCCTGGCCGCTGCGCGGTGCCGGCCAGAATGATGCGGGCAAACTCGATGGCCCGGGCACGCGCCTTGCCGAATGCCTCCGCATCGAAGTGGTATCCCGTACCGTGGCCGGTTTGGACTCTGCGGTAGAACTTCCACTCGCCGCGTTCTTGGGCCGCGTCTCCGGCTAGAACCACGTTCATCCCTGGATGCCAGCGGTAGAGCTGGCCCGGCTTTTGCGTGTAATAGGTGAACAGGAAGTCCTCGATGGGATGCTTCTTGCCCTTCATCCGCCGTTCCACGAAAGGTTCGCCAAAGGCCCGAGCCCGTGCTTCATGCTCAGCGGCATGCGGCATCCACTGCGAGGGTTCCAAAATGGCGGCGGTCAGAGGCATACTTCTAATTATTCAATTCATGGGCCGATGAAACCAGTTTGGTACGCCAACTCACACTTCTCGCAAAGGGGTACGCCATGGAAATCCTGCCTCCCTGGGAACCGCCAATGAGCGGCTCCGACCAGCAGCATCTGTTCGGGATGCTTGACAGGCTGCGCGCCACTTTCAGATACAAGGCCGACGGGCTGGACATCGAACAGCTGGCAACCAAGTTGCCCAGCAGCCAGCTCAGCCTGGGCGGATTGCTCCAGCATCTTGCCCTTGTCGAAGATGAGAAATTCACCTACTTCATTGCCGGGCAACGACCTGAAGTCCTCCTTGGGTTCACTGCCAACGGGCGCGAGCACTTCGTGGTTGATCTGGAAGAGGATCCGGAGAATCTTTATCAACGCTACGACCGGGCCGTGGCCAAAAGCCGAGGAATCCAGCAGTCCGTTATCGAGGAAAGGAAGCTGGACACGGGCTCGGGGTTGGCCTTCGCAGGCAAGCATGCGTCGATACGCAGAATCATCTGCGACCTGATTGAAGAGTATGGGCGGCATGCAGGGCATGCGGATCTCTTGCGTGAAGCCATCGATGGGCGGGTGGGCGAGGATCCTCCCTTCGACTATCTTCCTGCATGGTATGCCTAGCTTTCTGGTTGCATTGGCAGCCGCTTCGGGCAACAGCCGGTCCGTTAGTTGTCCGCAATCAAGCTCTGTCCAGAAGTTCTTGTTCCTGCTCCAAGTCTGCCGGGATAGCGTGCTGCAGGAAACCGAGGGATTCATTGCGGCGCCGGACCAGACATTGCGACGGAATCCAGCAATTTCCCATCCTCGGGAACCGGCCTGCCTGAAGCCTCTAGGATGGGGCCATGAACACTGAGCGCTCCAGCCAACTTCCGGCATCTGCATCCGTTGTCTTTGACTGGTTCTCGCGACCCGGGGCCATGCAGCGGCTCTTGCCACCGTGGCTTCCGCTGAAGGTCATTGAAGAAGCCGGTTCGCTGAAGGACGGGACGGCCGTGCTGGGCCTTCCCGGCGGAGTGCTGTGGAATGCCAAGCACCAGCCTGAGGGGTTCGCGGAGAACCGCAGTTTCGTCGACCAGCTTGAACCCGAAGGGGTTCGCGGCCTTCCTGCCCGGGTGGTGCAGTGGCGGCATGAGCATTACTTCGAGCCCGCGGGCGCACAGTGCACGACCGTGGGTGACTGCATCCAGTCGAATATGCCAGGACGGCAGATCGAATCGATGCTTGCATACCGCCACCGCCAGCTGGCAGACGATTTTGCCGCACACCAGCGGGCGGCGCAGGCCGGGTTGAAGCCGCTGGTGATAGCGCTGACCGGTTCAAGCGGATTAGTCGGACAGGCTTTGTGCGCCTTCTTGTCCACCGGCGGGCACCGGGTCGTCAAGCTCGTGCGGCACGAGCCGGAATCGGCAAGCGAACGGCGCTGGAATCCGCTGGATCCTGACCCGGGCCTGCTCGATGGCTGCGACGCGGTCATCCATTTGGCCGGAGCCAGCATCTTCGGCCGGTTCAGCCAAGCGCATCGGCAGGCAATTCTCTCCAGCCGCATCGAACCGACCCGATCCCTTGCCCTGCTGGCGTCACGTTCAGGTGTCCGGACCTTCATCAGCGCTTCGGCCATCGGATTCTACGGTGCTTCAGCCGGACCGCACCCATTGGACGAGACCGATTCCCCGCGGGCCGGGACTCCGGATTTCCTGGCTGACGTGGTGGACCGCTGGGAACGTGCGGCGAATGCCGGGGACAGCGGCATGCGCCGGGTGCAGATCAGGACCGGTATCGTGCTGAGCCCCAAAGGCGGGATGCTCGCCGTTTTGCGTCCTGTATTCTCCGCAGGCCTGGGCGGTCCCCTTGCAGGGGGAAAGCAGATGCTTTCGTGGATCGGGCTTGATGACCTGCTGGACATCTACCATCGCGCGCTCTGGGATTCGCAATTGGCAGGTCCGGTCAATGCGGTGGCACCGCAGCCGGTGAGCAACGCCGAATTCACCAGGGCCTTGGCGCGCGCAGTGCGGCGGCCTGCCATCATTCCGGTTCCTGCCGCGGCTCCCAAATTGCTGCTGGGAGCCGAAGGGTCCCACCTTCTGGCCATGGCCGATCAGAAAATTGTCCCGCGCAAATTGCTCGATGCCGGTCATCAGTTCCGCAATGAGCGCATTGAGCTGGAACTGGCTCATAGCCTGGGCCGTCGTTAGGAATCGGCGACGCCCGCTGGTGATTCGGAGGCAAAGCAATTATTGTTAGCTTGGCTAGATAAAAGCTAATCTAGGTAATTGCTTGCGACTGCTTGCTCCGGGGGATTTTGCCCATGGCGGCAGTTGCCCGAGAAGAAAGCGTGGAGGATCCCGATGGGAAACATGCAGGTAGCGCCGTTTGATGCAGTTGTGCTGATGTCCTTTGGCGGGCCGGAAAAGCCCGAAGATGTCCTGCCTTTCCTGCAAAACGTTACCCGGGGACGAGGGATTCCGGACGAGCGCCTTGAAGAGGTGGGCGAGCACTACTACATGTTCGGCGGAAAATCTCCGATCAATGAGCAGAACCAGGCTTTGCAGCAAGCCGTTCAAGAGGAATTTGCAGCCCGCGGCATCGATACGCCGCTGCTTTGGGGGAATCGGAATTGGGAACCGTACCTCACCGAAGTGGTCGGAAACCATGCGCGCAGGCACGGCTCGAGAAGGTTCCTGGCCATCGATACGTCGGCCTACTCCTCATATTCCTCGTGCCGGCAATACCGGGAGGATTTCGCCGGAACTGTGGCGGCACTGCAAGAAGAGGGCCTCGAGGTGGTGATCGATAAAGTCCGGCAGTACTACAATCATCCGGGATTCGCTCGTGCGCAGTTGGACTGCGTGCGGAAGGGATTGAAGGAATTCAAGCAGCTCGTCGGCGGCCTGGACCGCAACCGGCACAAGATCCTATATGTCACCCATTCGATCCCTACTGCGATGCAAGAATCATCGCAGAAGTTCACCGCCGGCTACCAGCGGCAGCATGAGGAGCTCATAGCCTGGATTGGCGGGGAACTAGCTGGTGAGGAGCAGCTGGATGCCGAACTGGTGTACTGCTCCCGTTCTGGATCCATGCACACTCCCTGGCTGGAACCGGATATCAATGACCGCATGCGCGAGCTTGCGGAAACTGGAACTGAGGGCGTTCTGGTTGTACCCCTCGGATTCGTTTCGGACCACATGGAGGTCAAATTCGATCTGGATACCGAGGCGGCAGATACCGCGCGCGAGTTGGGGATGGCGTTTCTCCGTGCCGGCAGTGTTGGCACCTCACCGTCGTTTGTCAGCGGCTTGGTCGATCTGGTCCTGGAACGGGCAGCGCAAGTGCGTGGCGAGCAGCCGGAGTCATCGACCATCGCCGGAAGCAAAGCGCTGGGCCCGGGCAGTGGCGCCTGCTCCCTGAATTGCTGTGAAGGCGCTACTAGTAGAAATACTGTTCCGAATTGGCGCGCCGGCGTGCCTGCAAGCTAGGCCGGCAGCCGGCTGGTGGCTGATCCCGGGAATCCTTTTTCGGCCGGCCATCACGGTTGGCCGACGAACCAGCTAAGCTGGGCCGATTGCGGCTAGATGCCGGAATCCGTGCGATCCGGATGCGGGAACCGGATGGAGCTTTGGGGACTTCGATGAATGAGTCCTGTCCACCGGTCCGTATTCACTGCGCGCGTGGCCAGCGGACACTTGCGGCAAGGAGCAGTGGCGTCCTAAGTGCTTTCATCGTCAAAAGGGGCTGGGCCGGAGGGTGCTGGCGGTGATGATGAACTCTTGGTCTCGGGTCCCCTTGAGCGGGCAGAATCCGGGAATCCTTGGGCAGGCGGCTCTTCGAGTTGATCTCGCAGCGCTTCGCTGATGATCCTTCGAGGATCATATTGCCGCGGATCGAACTTCTTCAGATCCATGTCCGCGAAATCCTCGCCAAGCTCCTCGCGGAGTTGTTCCTGGGCACCAGAGGCGAGTCTGCGCAACTCGAGAGTCAGCGTGGCTAGTTTCCTTGCGTAGTCCGGCAATTTTTCAGGTCCGAGCAGCACGGCCGCCAAAATGGCCAGCACGATGAATTCATTGCCATTGATGCCTGCAATGCTCACTGTGAATCACCTCGCTGCAAGGGACGCGGTCAAACGGAATTGGCAGGTGCAGCCCAACCGGAATACGAAGGCCAACAGCCGCGGGCAAACGGAGATTCGCCTGGCAGCCATCGCGGCATGTCAGGATGTTCCGGTGGCGCGGCCCGCCCTTGGGGCCGGCTCAGCCGCAGAGTTTCTGGTCTGCTTTGCGGCTGTTCACCTTGACGGGCTGCTTTTCTGGCCGCTCCAGGTTTTGGTAATCCTGGCCCAGGATCAATTCGATGCTTTCGACATCGGCGACTGTTGCCTTGATATCGAGATCGACTGCCTTGGCGAATGCGTCGGCTGTTTTCTTGGCTGCATCAGTATCCGGAATCAGCAGCTGCGTTTGCGCCTGCAAGGACGCCGCGGTAGTGATTGAAGTGACGGTGAAGCCTTGCTCCGTGGCTTCGTTGGCGAATTTGCCGGCCAGTCCGCTCACTCGCGCTGCGTTGGCTATGCTGACAGGCAGCTGCCGGGCGGAGGCTTTCGCCGTGGCAGCTTCTCCTGCATCGGATTCGGAGCCGGATTCGGAGTCGGAATCCGGATTCACCTGGATGTCTTGCTTGATGCGTTCAAAGATGAGGGTCGCGTCCGGAGCCGGGACCACCCGGTTGGCGTTTGATGGTGCAGGCTGGGTCGGCATGGTCATGAAGGTGATCTTGTCCGTGGGAACGTCCTTGACCCGCGCAGCCAATCCTGCAAGTTCCGGTAGCGAACTCAGTTCCGGGTCGACGGTCATCGAGGAGGTAATCGCGTCAAGGAAAGAGTAGAGCCGGTCCGGGCGTGCGAGAACTTCCTTGCTGGTGGCACGCTGGACTATAGCGGACATGACCTTCTGCTGGTTTCCGAGCCGAGCGAGGTCGCTGCCATCGCCAACGGCATGGCGGGTTCTGGCCAGGGCAAGCGCATCGGTTCCGTCCAGCTCCTGCAGCCCGGCTGGAAGATCCAGGTTTGCTTTCGGATCGGTCATTGGCTGGGCCAGGCACACGCTGACCCCGTCGAGTGCGTCGATGATTGAAATGAATCCCTCGAAATCCACCTCAATGAAGTGGTTCAGGTGAACCCCGGTGAGCGCTTCCACCGCGGCGACAGAGCATGCGGGACCGTAATTCAGCGCAGAATTGATCATGCCGTATCCTCCGGCATAAGTGCCGGACCCGGTATCCGCGCAGGCCGGGCGCTGCAAGACGGTATCGCGTGGGATCTGGACCGCCTCGATGCGCTCGTTGCCTGGCGACAAGTGGACAAGCAGCATGGAATCGCTGCGCCGGGAGCCGTTATCCGCCCCGAAGCCGGTGGAGCTGAAATCCCGGCTATCGGAACCGAGCACCAGCAGATTCAGGCCTTCGCTGGAGTCCGGGACATCCGCTTCAGAAGCCCTGAGCGCCGAGACGGAAATATTCCCCTGCAGGCGCAGGAAAGCAATGCTGGTCGGCACAACTACTGCCAGCACCAGCGCCGCTGCAATGATGGCAGCTACCCGGCGCCGCGACCGTTTGGAACTACGCCTGGCAGAGTACGGTGTTCGTTGGGAATTCACGATCTTGCTCTCCTTGGTAGGACCATGGCCGGATTACCCATCAAGCTGACCACGTGGAACGCCGCTGGAACCAATAGCATGGATGATTAGAGCCATGCATGCAGCGCATGAAAGGCCGATTTCGCGCGCAGGTTCAGGAGAGCGGAAACCGCCTGGAGATCTCTGTCTCAGAGGTATTCGAGGAATTCGCCCAGCGCCGGATTGCGGTATTCTTCGCGGCGGTAGATGACGCCCAGGGGCCTGCTGGCTGGCAAGCTCAGCGGGACCTGCTTGCCGCCGAAGATCACGGCGGTGCTGGCCATGATTCGTGGAACCAAGGTGATGCCGCCGGCGGCGATGCTCAGATGGACCAATGCGTCGCGTTGCGTTGTGGTGATGAGCCGCGGAGCGGTGGCCTTCAAGCTCCGGTAAACTTCGTCGGTGATCTTGCGAATCGAGGTGCCCTGGGGGAGGGTGGCCAGAGTCAGGGAATTGAGCAATTCTGTGCTTAGCCCAGTGTCCGGGTCCACCTCGGTATCCTCGGATACGACGGCCGAGAATTGCTGATCGCGCAGGGATTTGCCGATGAGGTCCGCGGGGATGCGCTCGTTCACGCCAAAAGCCACATCGGCACGATTCAGGCGAAGCGCGTCGGCAAGCTGCTCGTCGTCCTCCACGCTCAGGATCTCTATCCGGACACCGGGGTGCTGGCGATGGAAGGGGCCGATGTACTCGGGCATGATTCCTCCAACCAGGGAGGGCAACCCCGCGATGCGCAGGGATCCGGTGGCCAATGCACGCGTGGAGGAGGCGATGGTTCCGATCGCGGCGACTTCACGCAGTGCGCGGCGGCCGGCAGGAATGATGCTCCGGCCAACCTCGGTCAGCACCATGTCCCTTCCAGCGGCCCGGAACACGGGCATGCCAAGAGTGCGCTCCAACGCGCTAATGCGCCGGGACAAGGAGGGCTGGGAGATGCCAAGGATATCCGCGGCGGCGGTGAAGGAACCATAGTCCACAATCATGACAACCGCTTCGAGCTGGGCCAGGGAGATGCTGTTGTCCAGAGGTTCTCTTTCCATGCGCTGGAACCTTCCTTTGCGTCGGGAGAAGACGGTCGAATTCGCGGTGTGGCCCAGTGGCGTGTCCATCTGGTCCAGGGGAAGCACGCGCTGTGCACGTCTTGCCCTGCCTCCAGTTTTTCACGGGAAACTGTGCTTGCTGAACCGGCGCCCTGTGCAGATGGTCAATGGCTGGCGGGAAGAAGCAATTGGGTGCTCGAATAGCTGGATGCGGCAGCCTCCGGCGGGCTGCCAACAGGGTCGAGTTGGGGTTAAACACCGGACTCCGTGCCACCCGCTTGGAAATGTCCGGGTGGCACGGAGCCTGGCTGACGACGGACCTTTGGTCCTGGGGCGTTAGCCCATGTGGATGACACCAAGGAGCATGCCCGAAGCGAGCATGACCAAGGAGACCACCAACGCACGCCACAGCACCTTCTTGTGGTGATCGCCCAAGTCCACACGAGAGAGCGACACCAGCAGCAAGATGGCTGGAACGAGCGGAGACTGCATGTGCACTGGCTGTCCGGTGATGGAGGCGCGAGCCATATCCACCGCTGGTACACCGAAATGCGCGCCGGCTTCGGCGAGAACTGGCAAGACACCGAAGTAGAAGGCGTCATTGCTCATCAGGAAGGTAGCTGGAATCGAAATCAGCCCGGTCAGTACTGCCATGTATGGACCCATGGAGGTAGGAATGACATCCACCAGCCACTGGCTCATGGCATCAACCATGCCGGTGCCGGAGAGCACGCCGGTGAGCACTGCCGCGGCGAGCACCATGGAGACCACGGCAATGATTTCGCTGGAGTGCGCGGCGATCATCTTCACCTGGTCGGAGACCTTGGGGAAGTTGACGATCAAGGCGATCGCGGTACCCACCATGAACAGGTAGGGCAACGGAGTGACATCGACTACCAGCAGCACCATGATGGCGACGGTCAGTGCCAGGTTGAAGTAGAAGGTCTTGGGTCGCAGGGTCTCGCGATCCGGATCCAGGACGGTACCGTCCAAGGTGGAAGCTTCGGTGCCATCGCCCTTGCGAGCCACGGATTCCAGTACGGCCAGGTTGCCTCCGGCAGGGGAAGTGCCAGCAGGGCTCTTTCCTCCGGTTGGGGTGGAAACGTTGCCGCCACCGAGTTCGGTGCCCCAGATTTCCGGACGCTCGCGCTGCAAGCGGCGGCGTTCGGATACGCCCATCTGCCATGCGAACAGGGCAATGACAATGAGGGAAATTCCCAGCGCAGGGAGCATCGGCACGAAGATTTCCGAGGCGTCAACGCCTAGTGCCGCTGCCGCGCGGGCCGTTGGGCCGCCCCAGGGAACGATGTTCAGCGTGCCATTGGTCAGGCCTGCAACGCAGGTCAGGACCACTGGGCTCATGCCCAGGCGCTGGTAGATCGGCAGCAGTGCCGCGGTAACCACAATGAAGGTGGTCGAGCCATCGCCATCGAGGGAAATTACGCCGGTGAGCAGCGAAGTGCCCATGACGACCTTGGCGGGGTCGTTGCCCACTAGCTTCTGGATGCCGGAGACCAATCGGTCGAACAAGCCGACGTCGATCATGATGCCGAAGTACATGATGGCGAACATCAGCAGGGCTGCGGTACTGGACATGTCCTTGACCGCGTCCATGACCATGTCGCCAAGACCGAATCCAGCACCGGTGAACAAGCCGAAGATGGTTGGAACCAGAATCAATGCCAGCAGCGGCGTCATGCGTTTTGTCATGATCAGCACCATGAAGGTGGCGACCATGAGGAATCCGAGTACAACGAGCATTGACCCGACCTCCATTTCAGTGTGAGTGAATCCTTAGTCCCCACAAGCTAGGAGGGGCACCCATTCAAGGTACGTGTCGGTGCTCACTTTGCGCGTCTTGTGCTTATTGTTGAAACCTTAAGTTCTTTGCCAACTTTTTGCTCATTAAAATCACGAGAGTGGAAAGATGGGTTTATGCTGGGTGGCATGTTCCGTTCTGGCGCCGGCACCCGGCATTTCGCATCACGCATCATGCGGCTTCAATTCCTGGTCGTAGGTGTGCTGATTGTTCTCGTTACTGCCGGAACGCTTTTCGCCAGCTATGACCGCGTCTATTCGAAAGCCGAAGATACCTCGCTGACCATAGCTCGTTCGGTGGCCGTCTTGCCGGAAGTAGTTGAGCAGGTCTCGCACTATGCAAAGCTGGACGAGCTGGATGCCAAGGCGCTCGCCGATGGAAAACTGCAGCAACTGGCTAACGCTGTCATTGGGCAAGAGCCAGCGCTCTTCGTGGTGATTACCGAGGACCGCGGACTGCGCTTGAGCCATCCGAATCCCGAGGAACTGGGCCAAATGGTCTCTACTGACCCGGTGGCGCTGGAAGGCATTGAAGCGGTCTCCCGGGAACACGGAACCCTTGGTGAATCGGTGCGCGCCAAGGTCCCGGTCTACAGTACCGCGGGTGCGGTCATCGGAGAGGTTTCCGTGGGCGTGACCACTGACTCCTTGACTGGGGCGCTGCTTGAGTCCTTCGCCTGGATTGTATTGTTTGCGGCGATTTGCGCAGCCTTGGCAGTGCTTGCCGGACGAGTCACCGTACGCCGTTTGAAGCGCCAGACCCTCGGGCTGGAACCGGCCGAAATTGCCCAGCTTGTCAGGGACCAGCAGGCCGTGCTCTACGGTGTTACCGAAGGTGTCATGGGCATTGGCGCCGATAGCCGAATTACCGTGCGCAACAGGGCCGCCAGGCAATTGCTGGGACTGCCGCACCGCACCGAATTGGAGGACGTGGTCGGCCGCCACTTTGAATCCGCTGGTTTGGATCACCGGCTGGTCAGGGCGATCAAGGAATGCGACCCGGCACCGGTGCGCTTTGCGGCCAATGGCAACTCGCTCATAGCCCGCGTGACCAAGGTCGACCGTGACGGAGTGGACCTCGGACTGGTCGTGCTGCTCCATGATGTCACCACCCTTGAAGCGTTGGGAACCAAACTCGATGCAGTCCAGGACATGGCCGATGCGCTGCGCGCCCAGCGCCATGAATTCGCCAACCGGATGCACGCAGTCCTCGGGCTGATCAACTTGGGCAAGATCGAACAGGCAGAAGACTACCTGCGTGAGGTGATGGAATCCGGGCCGAAGATCGCTCGGGTTCCCGGGCTGGAGGCCATCCAGGACGCTTACCTCTCGGCTTTTATTTCGGCGAAGGCGGTGCGCGCCCACGAACAAGGCATAGAACTGAGAGTGTCTGCCCAATCCATGCTTTTCGGACACATCGCCTCGGCCCACGATGCCCAAGACGCCACCGCAGTCCTGGGGAATCTGCTGGATAACGCCTTCACGGCAGCTCTTTGCACAGATGCAGAACCCTGGGTAGAAATCGACTTGCTCTCCGAAGGGAACACCTTGCACATCGCCGTGGCCGATTCTGGACCCGGCATTACCACCGACGAGGATATCTTCGCCCGGGACGTCAGCACCGGGTCCCATCTGGGTGGCGATCATGGCCATGGCGTCGGATTGCCGCTGATCAGACGGCTCGCCCAAGCCCGCAGCGGGGACGTCTGGATAGCGGACCGCGGGACGGATGGTTCCGGGGCAGTTATCGCAGCAAGATTGCCGGCGGTACTGGTGGAGCCAGCCAATACGGAAAACGACGAGATTGAAGGAGCGCAACATTGAGCGAGAATTCCAGCGGCAACTACCGGGTGCTAATTGTCGATGACGATTTCCGGGTAGGAGAGCTGCACGCTGAGATGGTCAACGCCATCCCCGGGTTCCAGGCCCTGGAGCCTGTGCAGGATCCGCGTGTTGTGCCCCAAATGGTGCAGAGCCTGAAACCTGATTTGGTATTGCTGGATCTCTACCTGCCGCATGTCAGTGGAATCGAGCTGTTGAAAGAACTCGATGTTGATGCGATCATGATTTCCGCGGCGATTGAACCGAAGAATATTGACAAAGCGCTGCGCTCGGGCGCACTGGCGTTCATCATCAAGCCCTTTGAGGCCAAGACCCTGGCCGCCAAGCTCAAAGGCTGGGCTCGCTATCGTCGCCAATTGACCGGGACCGCGGAGTTCAACCAGCAGGGCGTGGACCGGTTGTACCGGGCGCTTCAAGGGGGCGAAGAAACCAACGCATCGGTGGGTGCCGCCCCCACCGAGCAGGCAGTTCTTTCCTGCGTCAAGGATGCTACCGAACCCATGAGCGTCGCCGAGGTCGCGGAGGCAATTGGGGTTGCCCGTGCGACAGCGCAACGGTATTTGGCGGCGCTGGTGGCCAATGAATCCCTGGAGCTGCAGCTTGGATACGGAACTCGTGGCCGTCCCGAGCACCGTTACGTGGCACGCTAGCGGCTTGGCCTCCTAGGTTGCGTCCCAGACCTTTCGGTAGAACGACGCCTTCCGCTCATCGGGTTCGATTCCGTACCCGGCGTAGACATGTTGTTCGAAACCAGGCCCGTAATTCCACTCGGTGCTCCATGCGGCAACGGCGAGATCCGCCCAGCGGTCTCCAAGACCCAATTTCCCCATATCCACATGCGCGCTGAAATCATGGCTATCGGTGATGATCGTGTTGGGCAGGCAAGCATCGCCATGGCAGGCCACAAGATCAAGCTCCGGGATTTCAGCCAGCAAAGCAGCTTGCTCCTGGTCAGGCAGGTGCTGGATGCGGGATTCCAGATCCCAGCTGAAGGGGCACTGGTCGACCGGCAGCCGATCGTGCAGGTGGCGCAGACCGGCGCCCACTGCATACGCGGATCGCGCCGGATCGCTTTTGCCAAGCTCGCTGACTGCACTGTGCCCGGGCAATGCTGCCGTGACGAGCAGCTGGCCGTCAGCATATTGACCGCAGCTGAGCACTTCGGGGACTCTGATGAATTCTCCCGCCCACCGCATGCGCAGGGCTTCAGCCAGGAGATCGCCGTCCTCTTCGGGAGGGCATCCCGGCGACCACTTGGCGAAGCGCATCGGCTCGCCCTGCCCAAGCCGGTATGTTATCCCGCCAAATGCGTTCTGCCAGATACCCTCGATTTCCGCCTGGCCGGCTGCAGTGCGCACAGCTGGAGGAACTGGGTGGCCAGCCGACGGCGGGCCAGAAATGACTTGAGGTGAACTCATTTTTCTAGTCTGCCAGTAATGGGCGTGCTTTGGAGTTCAGGATCTCTGGATTCGTGGTGTGGACTGGACACGAACGATTTCTCTTGGTGTTCATCTGGGCTCAAGGAAATGGCTGATCAAGTCGTGAACACTGAATCACATGAATAATATTTCGCGACGCAAATTGCTCACCGGCGCCATTGGCGCAGGTGCTTTGACCTTGGTTGGGCCCACTGGAACAGCGCTGGCTTCCAGCAGTCCCCGACTCGTGCGTTCCCGCCTGGGATTGACCAGCGGATTTTCCATGGGGGATGTCTCTGCCAGCAATGCCGTACTCTGGGCTCGCAGCTCCGGGGAAGGCCGCTTGCGCGCGCAGCTGCGTGCGGTGGACGAAGCGGGGGAAATCATCCGCGGCCGTGGATCCTTCGCCAAGACTTTGCGCGGTGCCTACGCCCGCGAGGCCACTGACTTCACTGCAAAGATCAATGCCGAGCATCTGCCTGCCGGTACCCGTTTCGCGGTCAGCATCGGTTTCGAGGACGATAACGGCACCCTTGGCGAGACTCAGAACGGCTGGTTCAGCACCGCACCGGCGTTGACCGGTCGCCGCAACCACGACGCCTCCCGTGCCCAGAGTTTTGTGTGGTCCGGCGACACCGCTGGCCAGGGCTGGGGCATCAACGAAGAAATCGGTGGCATGCGCGCCTACGCGGCCATGCATGCAACCAAGCCGGACTTCTTCGTGCACAGCGGCGACACCATCTACGCCGACGGCCCGATTGCCGCAGAAGTTGTGGAACCGGACGGCCAGATCTGGCGCAACTTGGTCACCGAGGAAGTCTCCAAGGTGGCCGAAACCCTGGCCGAGTACCGTGGGCGGCACCGCTACAACCTGATGGACCGCAACGTGCGTGCCATGTATTCCGAGGTTCCGGTGATTGCCCAGTGGGATGACCACGAGACCCATAATAACTGGTGGCCGGGTGAGGTCATCGAAGATGAGCGCTACACGGTGCGCGATATCAACACCCTTGCCGCCCGCGGCCGCCAGGCCTGGCAGGAATACCAGCCGATCGCCGACCCGCGCGCCATGCGCGCAGGCACCGGATTCGAGGCAGCACGCATCTACCGCAAAATCTCGCGTGGTCCAGCAATGGACCTGTTCGCATTGGACATGCGCAGCTACAAGTCCGAGAACACCGCCGGAATGGAAGAGAAGTCCACTTCAATTCTCGGCGAAGAGCAGCTGAATTGGCTAGTCGATTCCTTGGCCAAGTCCAAGGCAACCTGGAAAGTCATTCTCAACGACCTGCCGCTGGGCATCATTGTTCCGGACGGCAAGGCGCAGGAATCAATTTCCAACGCAGACCACGGCGCACCACTAGGCCGCGAGCTGGAACTTGCCCGCCTGCTCAAGGCCATTAAGGACCGCGGCATCAAGAATGTCGTCTTCCTGACCGCGGATGTGCACTATTGCGCGGCGCACCACTACTCTCCAGAGCGTGCAGCCTTCAGCGAGTTCAATGAGTTCTGGGAATTCGTGGCCGGTCCAGTCAATGCCGGTTCCTTCGGGCCGAACCAAATGGATGGCACTTTCGGACCACGCGTGGACTTCTCGCTGGCTGGCAGCACCAACCAGTCGCCGCGCGATGGCAAGGGCCAGTTCTTCGGCCACGTCGACCTCGATGAGCAGGACCTGTTCACCGTCACGCTGCGCAATGGCTTGGGCGAAATCGTCTACACCAAGACGCTGGAACCGAATAAATAGCAGTTAATTGGGAGAACGCCTGCGAAACAGTAATTGTTTCGCAGGCGTTCTCCTTTTCAGCTTGTCGGCGCTTAGCGGCCGGTGCCGCCGTAGACGGTGGCTTCCACGTCGGTATCCAGATCGAACGCGGTGTGGATAGCGCGTACTGCATCGTTGAGCTTGTCGGCGTCGGTGACCACGGAGATGCGGATCTCTGAAGTGGAGATCATGTCCACGTTCACGCCCGCGCGGTGCAATGCCTCGAAGAAGGTGAAGGAGACTCCTGGATTCGAGCGCATTCCGGCACCGATCAGCGAGAGCTTGCCAACCTCGTCATTGTGCTCGATTTCCTCGAAACCGATCTCCGGCTTCGCGGTGTTCAGTGCTTCAAGCACATGCTTGGTCTCGGTCATCGGCAGGGTGAAGGAGATATCGGTGGCACCCGAACCGCGGGTCGAGATGTTCTGCACAATCATGTCGATATTGGCCTGCGCAGCGGCGATAACCCCGAAAATCTGTGCTGCTTTGCCGGGGATGTCCGGAACGCCAATGATGGTGACCTTGGCTTCGGAGTGGTCGTGGGCGACACCTGAGATGATTGGCTGTTCCAAGGGTTCTCCCTCTTGAATTTTGATTTTGTCTTCGGGATCCGGGAGCACCCAGGTGCCCTCGTTGGTGCTGAATGAAGAGCGCACGTGCAGCGGCACGCCGAACCGGCGGGCGTATTCCACGCAACGCAGGTGCAAGATCTTCGAGCCGCTGGCGGCCATTTCCAGCATTTCTTCACTGGTGATCTTCTCGATCTTCTTGGCCGAGGCGACCACGCGCGGGTCGGCGGTGTAGATGCCGTCCACGTCGGTGTAGATTTCGCAGACATCGGCGCCCAGCGCTGCGGCCAGCGCGACGGCGGTGGTGTCCGAGCCGCCACGGCCCATGGTGGTGATGTTCTTGGATTCCTTGCTCATGCCCTGGAAACCGGCGACGATGGCGATGAATCCGCGGTCGATGGCACGGCGTACGCGCTGCGGGGAGACCTCCATGATGCGGGCTTTGCCGTGGGTGGAGTCGGTGATCAAGCCTGCCTGCGAGCCGGTGAATGAAGCAGCCTGCTCGCCGAGCTGGTTGATCGCCATCGCCAGCAGCGACATCGAGATGCGTTCGCCAGCGGAGAGCAGCATGTCCATCTCGCGGGCTGGTGCATCATCGGTAAGCTGGCCTGCCAGGTCCAGCAAGTCATCGGTGGTGTCGCCCATTGCGGAAACAACGACAACGACGTCATGGCCCTTGGATTTAGTATCAATAATTCGGCGCGCTACACGCTTGATGCCTTCGGCATCTGAAACGGAAGAACCGCCAAACTTTTGAACAATTAGGCCCATGGGCACTCACTCCACCTGTTGAAAGCTGTGCCTCGCCGCCGGTGGTTTTTGATGGAACTGTGGCGCGAGACATCTACCAGATAAATATTGTGACAGCTACGGGGCGACATGTCCTAGTTGTGAAGGTAACCATTGGTCATATTGCCTAGGAACCTCAATGCAGGTTGTTGAAAAACACTGGCTACCCCTTGAATTCAGCCAAAATTTGTCGCCAAAAGCCCTTCCATCCAGACACCTGTTCAGGTGTTCCAGCCTTAGTAATGTTTATGGCAACCGAGGATTTTCCACCTTTGAGGCCAATGTCTACCTGTGTCTTGGTTCCGTCGCTGAAATCAGCTCGCCAATAGCGCCATCGCTCTGAGCCGCTGGTGCGTGCAGGTTCGGAAAGCTGGTGGCCGTTGAACTCCTGGCGCCCCTGGACGCAGGCGATCCAGCGTTCCAGCGCGGTATCCAAATCAGCATCGATCGTGCTGCTCACCGAACTTTGGAAGGTGCCGTCTTGGGATTGGCCGGGCAGGCGTCGGCCAATGTGCTGCTCATAGGCTACAGCCACGGATTGAGCCCACCAGCCCGGAGTATCGACGGTTGGGGGCATGTGGGTGAAAGCCAGTTCGGCTATCTGCTTGTGCGTAAGTTGATCGGCTCCGCCAGCGCGCAGTTTGGCGCACCACTGATCCCATTCAATGCCGGTGGCCTTGGCGATGGCCGGGAGGTTGCTGCTTTTTGTTGCCATGAGGACAGTCTAGGGCGGACTTGGAGCTGTCGGTACTCCGAAGCGATGCGCCGGGCCCGCAGGAGCCTGCCGCTTTTCTGCGGGTCCTGCATCAGCGGAAGCAGCCTCTGAATCCATTCGTTCTGCGTCATGTCGCGCAGGCCCGCGGCATCCATGATGCCTGCCCATTCCTTCCACTCTTGAACCAGTGCGGATTTCGATTTTCCCTGATCTGCCCAGTGAAGTGCCCATGTACCGAAACCTGGCAAGCTCCAACAACAAGGTGGCCGCGGCGCCGCTGTCTGGCGCCGGGGAATGGGCCGTGAGCGAGGGCGCTGTGCGAAGCCGTGAACTGCCGGTGCATGTAGTGGGCTTTAAAAGCCCCTGGCCGGTCTTCTCGGTAATTCCGAGAGGACCGGCCTGGGATTGAACCGCTCTAGAGGGACTTGATTTCCAAATTCAATCGGCTCAGGAGGTCGATGAGTGCCGACAGATCCTCATTGTCCCAATTGGTCATGCGCGAGCGGAGCTCTGTACGCCACCCTTGGAAGCATTCATGCCACCTTTCAACCGCAAGCTCGGTAGGCAGGATGTGGAACACCCTCCGGTCTTCCGGGTCGACTTCACGCTTGACCAGCGCCAGCTGTTCCAGCTTGGTGATCATGCGCGATAGCGCAGCTTTATCGACCAGCAAGTGTTCGCAGATTTCAGACTGGGTGATGCGTTGGCTGCGCAGAATCATCCCGAGCACGGGCAGGTATCCCGGGGTGAGCCGGCTGTCGAGCCGAGTGGCCAGTTCCCGCTTGGCACGCGCCGTCAGCGCGATCAGTGAAAATAACTCCTGTTCGGCTGAGGCATAGAGATCGGGACGTTGAGCGGCGGGAACGTCTTCGGCTTTGCTTGAAACCTGCACCGGATCTCCTAGTTGCCAGCTGGCGTTTCTGCCTTGGCTGCGTCCTGGTCCTCAGCAGCCAGCTCCTGCATGCGTTCACTTGCAGTCTGGGTCTTCAGCGACTGGTTGGGGATCAGGCAGACAGCCACGACGATGAGCAGCGACAGCGGAGCGGCAATGGTGAACAGCGAAGGCACTGCGTCGCCGTAGATGGACTCGAAGATCACGCGGACCGGTTCAGGCATCGCTCCAACTGAAGGCAGGGTGCCCGATCCCAATGCTGCGGTCAGCTCCTTGGCTTGGTCGCCCAGGGAAGCCAGGGCTGCGGCCAAATCGGATTGCCGGTCGGCGATCATGTTCGGCACAGTGGTCGCCAGTATGGCGCCCAGGCCTGCGGTACCCGCAGTGCCGCCCAAGGTGCGGAAGAAGTTCACGGCCGAGGAGGCTACACCCAGTTCCTTGACGTGGACCGAGTTCTGCACGACCAGCACCATGTTCTGCATGACAAGGCCCATGCCGGCGCCGAGGATGAACATGTAGGCGGCGACCAACGCGTAGTTGGTGTCGTAGTGGATGGTTCCCAGCAGGAACAGCCCAACGACGATCAGCACCGAACCGGTGACAACCAGTGCCTTCCACTTGCCGGTGCGCGAGATCATCGCACCGCCGATGGTGGAGATGACCAGCAGGCCGCCCATCAGCGGGAAGGTCATCAGGCCGGCCATGGTGGCTGATGCGCCACGGGCCATGATCATGTACTGGCTGAGGAACACCGAGGTGCCGAACATCGAAACGCCAACGGCCAGCGATGCGATGACCGCGAAGGTGAAGGTGCGGTTCTTGAACAGGCCCAGGCTCAGCAGCGGCTCGGAGGACTTGGCTTCGACCAGAATGAACAGCGCCAGCAGGATTACCGCACCGGCAATCATCAGGTAGCTGGTCGTCGAGGCCCACTCGAACTGCGAGCCGCCCAGCGACATCCAGATCAGCAGCAGCGAGACGCCGGAGGAAAGCAGGACGATGCCCCAGTAGTCGATCTTGACCTTGCGCTTGGCCATGGCCGGAAGGTGCAAGGTGCGCTGGATCAGGATGACCGCAGCGATGGCGAAAGGCAGGGCGATGAAGAAGTTCCAGCGCCAGTTGATGGTGTCAGTAACGAAGCCGCCGATCAGCGGGCCGCCCACGGTGCCAACGGCCATGACCGCGCCGAACAGGCCCATGTACTTGCCGCGTTCGCGGGGGGAGAGGAAATCGGCCATGACGATCTGCGCCAAGGCGCCTACGCCGCCACCGGCCAGGCCCTGGACGACGCGCATGGTGATCAGGAAGCTGGTGTCCTGCGAGAAACCTGCGGCGGCCGAGGCCAGCACGAAGATGCCGAGCGAGATCTGCAGCAGCAGTTTGCGGTTGCCCAGGTCGGCGAGCTTGCCCCAGATCGGAGTGGAGATGGTGGTCGCCAACAAGGTGGCGGTGACCACCCAGGTGTAGGCGGTCTGGCTGCCGTTGAGATCGGAGACGATCACTGGCAGCGAGCTGGAAACGACGGTGCTGGCCAAGATGGAGACGAACATGCCCATCAAAATGCCCGTGAGGGCAGTGAGGATTTCGCGGTGAGTCATCTTGGGCTTGGCGACCGGTGCGGTTGCGGTCATGGAAGCTCCAAAAATTTAGGGTCAGGCATAGAGGGCCTGAATGGTTGATTGATATCAACTATACGGCGATAGTTGACTATTATCAACTAAGCGTGTTTCACCCCACATCACCGTGCTGGCATAGAAAAACGCCCTGCGCTCAAGCCGGCGAACCGGAAGAGTGCAGAGCGTTCCAAGGCAACCAGAACTACTGGCTGCGACGGCTATCCATCTCGGGGACTACCGGATGCGAAGGCCCTTCGCCAGCGTTGCTGGAAGAAACCGGCGCACCGCCAACGTGCAGCAGGCGAGGTTCGGATAGCTGGGCTTTCGGCTTCTCTGCAGCTTCTCCGGACTGATCTTGCGGCGCCTGCTCCTCGGATCCCTGCTTCTGGGCCTTGGCGCGGGCCGGACCCGGCGCGGTGCGGCCGGCAGCGCGACGTCCCTCGAAGGCGCGGGCCAGGGTCACTTCATCGGCGTATTCCAGATCGCCGCCCACCGGCAGGCCGGAGGCCAACCGGGTGATGTGGATGCCCAAAGGGGCTAGCGCGCGCACCAGGTACACGGCGGTGGCTTCGCCCTCGAGATTCGGGTCGGTGGCCAGAATCAGTTCGGTGATCGAGTCATCGGCCAAGCGGGTTACCAGCTCGCGGATGTGCAGCTGTTCCGGGCCAATGCCTGCCAGCGGATTAATGGAACCGCCGAGCACGTGGTACTTGCCGGAGAACGCCCGGGTGCGCTCAATGGCCAGGACGTCCTTGGACTCCTCCACGATGCAGATCTTGGTTCCATCACGGCGTTCATCGCGGCAAATGGCGCAGGTTTCCTGCTCCGAGATGTTGAAGCAGATCTCGCAGAACTTCACCTTTTCCTTGACCAGCTGGATCGAGGCGGCGAGCCGGGTCATGTCCTCGGCATCGGCGTCAAGAATGTGGAAAGCAATGCGCTGAGCCGACTTCGGGCCGATGCCAGGCAAGCGACCGAGCTCGTCGATCAGTTCCTGTACAGCACCTTCGTACACGTGCGCCTACTTTCTAGCTTGCTTCAATACTGTGAAATTGTTCCGTGGTACACCCTAGTGTCTCACTCCGACAGTTCGCCGTGGTGCCGGCTACAAGCTTCGTTTGATTTCCACTACATTCCCGTTGACGTCGCGCTGCTCGATGACCATGCCGCCGAGCAGGCGTTCCACGGCTGGAACACCGATCAGTGCCGAATCCTCGACCTCGATATCATCGTCGCTCGGGACAAATTCCTCGGGCTCTTGCACCGGAGCAGGCGCGGGAGCCGAAGCAGGACCGCCCCAGCCGCGCGCCACCTGGGCAGGCGCCGGCGCACTGGGTGCGTTCTTCGCCTGGTCCATCAGCTGCTGGTATCGGCTCATGCGGCCTGAGGCCGCCCGTGCCGAATCCGCAGGATCCGGTGCCGGTTCAGCCTGTGGAGCGCCCCATCCCGGAGCGGACTCAGGGGCCGGCTGCGGGGCTGCCGGGGGTTGCAGCGGTGCGGCCGGCTCCTGGCGAGGCTGTTCCTGATGCTGGGGGCGGACCTGCGGCTGCGTTTGGGCAGTCCGCGGCGCCGGGGCTTCCGGAACCGATGGAGCTGATGGCGCCATAGCTTGTGGAGCCTGCTGCTCGGATTCGCCAACCGCTAGATTCCCGAACGAATCGGTGGTGCTTTCCGGGTGCAACGGGGTCGAAGAAACCGGACGTGCAATGTTCGGAACACCGCCCTCAGCCTGGCGCGCCGTCATGCCAGCAGTCATCCGGGGCTTGGGAGCCACCGGAGGCCCACCGAAACTCCGTGGTGCACTAGCCGCCGGCGCCGGTGCTGGCGCTGCCGGGGTCGGCTGCGGAGCCACGGCCGGGGCAGGGGCCTGTTGCTGCGGCTGCACCTGCTGCGCTTCCGGAACAGAACCAGCTGGCATGTAGTACGGGTCATCTGGGAACGGTGGCTCGTCGAAGTAGGGTTCATCCGCTGGAGGCGGGACGTCATCGTAGGAGCTGTCGTACCCGTCATGGGCGCGTGGTGCAGGCGCGACTGGTGCCGAGCTTGGCACAGCGGATACCGGACGCTGCTGCGGTGCCGGAGCGGCAGCTTGGGCCCGTGCCGCAGCGCGCGCAGCCGCCCCAGCAGAACTTACAGCCTTGGTGAACTTAGTTGGTGCTGGGGTTGGCGCCGGGATTGGCCGGCGCTCACCTTTTGGGGAACCACCACCGTTGGGGTTGGAGCCGCCTTCGGTGAGGACCACTTCGATCGGTGCACCGGTGACCTGGGACAGAACCCCGGTCAGCGTATTCATCAGATCCGGCCGGTTGCGCAGATTCACGATTGGGCCAGTATTGCTGAACGCCAAGGTGAGGGTGCGGCCATCGAAGCCTGCCACAGAGCCATAGGTGGCAACCATGGAATGCAGGACGCGCGAGCTGCCCTGCAACTGCTGCAAGATCGTTGGCCACGCTTGCTGGAACATCGCCACCGGTGAGCCGGTGTCCTGTGGTGCTGGCTGGCTCTGCGGCATCCCGCTAGGGGCACCATGTTGAGGTTGCTGAGCACCCTGTTGTTGCTGTTGCGGTGCTTGAGCGCGTTGGGCTTGTTCTTGTGCGGCGCGCTGTTGTGCTTCGCGTTCAGCTTGTTCCCGTTGGACCTGTTCTTGTGCGGCGCGCTGTTGTGCTTCGCGTTCAGCTTGTTCGCGTTGGGCCTGTTCCTGTGCGGCGCGCTGTTGTGCTTCGCGTTCAGCTTGTTCCCGTTGGACCTGTTCTTGTGCGGCGCGCTGTTGTGCTTCGCGTTCAGCTTGTTCGCGTTGGGCTTGTTCTTGCGCCTGGTGGGCAGCGTGGCGCTGAGCATCCACGCCAGCCTGGCTAGCTTCTGGTGCCTGTTGCGGCTGTGCCGACTGCGGTACTTGTGGTGTCCGGTTGGCAGCCGCACGACGTGCGAATTCGGCCATGGCAGGATTTTGCTTCACGTCATCAATGGAGACCCCGGTGCCGAATGACAGGTCTTCACCGCTGGAAGGATCAGGAACCAAGCTGAATGGTGCCACGCCTTCCGGACGAGCTGCCGGAATACTCGGACCAGGCTGCACCTCGGTGGTCACCGAGTAGTTTTCGCCCTTTGGGCCCCAAGTTGCGCCCCAGTCAGCGGCTTCACCAGTGTTCAGCGACGCTGCCGCGCCTGGATCCAGCGGAGCATTTGGATCATCATCATGTGGCTGTGGCTGTGGCTGTGGCTGTGGCTGTGGCTGTGGCTGTGATGGCGCGGACTGCTGGGGATGCGTTTCCTGCGGGGCAGGAACTGGCTGCGGAGTCTCTTGAGGCTGCTCGGTGCGCTGAGCTTGAACTGGTTCTGCGTGCTGCGCTGGCTGCTGCATTTGCGCTGGAGCCTCGGGAGCCTGCGGTTGCGGCTGGGCATGATTTGGCTGAACCTGTGGGGCCTGTTCGCCAGCCACTGGTTCGCCCTGCGCTTCAGCCGGTTCGGGTGCACCCTCACGACGGGATTTGGCGGCGGCCAGGGCTTCGCGTACTGCGGCAGCACCCTGACGCGCGGCGCCCGGGTTAGGAGTGGCGTTCATTGAGGCACCAGCACTTGCAGCGTCGGCCTCGTCAAGTGCAGGCAGCACTCCACCGGTCATCGCATGGCGCTCCAACCGATCCAGCCGAGCGGCAAAAGCGCTGTCGGAATTCTGCGAACCGGGCAGCATCAAGCGCGCGGCCAGCAATTCCAGGTGCAGGCGAGGCGAAGTTGCGCCGGTCATCTCGCTCAGGGCCTTGTTGGTGACATCGGCCCAGCGCGATAGTTCGCCTGCACCGACCAGGCCAGCCTGCAAGCGAAGGGATTCAAGCTGGTCTTCGGGGACACCGCGCAAGATCTTCTCAAGGCCTTCTGGCATGGCCTTGGCGATGATCAGATCGCGGAAGCGCTCCAGCACATCTTCAACGAAGCGCCGGGGATCCAGACCGGTCTGGATGATGCGGTCAATCGCACCGAACAGACCAGCACCATCGGATTCGTGCAGCGACAAGGTGACCTCATCGAGCAGTGTCGAGTGGGTGTAGCCCAGCAGTGCAATGGCCGTCTCGTAATCCAGGTTGCCATCGCGGGCACCAGCGATCAGCTGATCCAGCACCGAAAGGGTGTCGCGGACCGAACCGCCGCCAGCACGGATCACCAGTGGCAGTACACCTTCGGCTACCGCGACGCTCTCGCGTTCGCAGAGCACTTGCAGGTACGCCAGCAATGCCTCTGGCGGAACCAGGCGGAATGGGTAGTGGTGGGTACGCGAGCGGATGGTGCCGATGACCTTTTCCGGCTCGGTAGTCGCGAAGATGAATTTGATGTGCGCCGGTGGCTCTTCAACGATCTTCAGCAAGGCATTGAAGCCTGCCGCCGTGACCATGTGGGCCTCATCGATGATGAAGATCTTGTAGCGGTCGCGAGTCGGCGCGAAGGTTGCGCGCTCGCGCAGATCGCGGGCATCATCGACGCCGCCATGGCTGGCCGCGTCAATCTCGATGACGTCCAGCGAACCCGGGCCACCATTGGCAAGGTCCACGCAGCTTGGGCAGGTGCCGCAAGGAACGGGCGTAGGGCCCTGCTCGCAGTTCAAGCAACGGGCCAAAATGCGGGCAGAAGTCGTCTTGCCGCAACCGCGCGGACCGGAGAATAGGTAGGCGTGGTTGACACGGTTCTTCTCCAGCGCCGTCATCAAGGGCGCGGTAACGTGCTCCTGGCCGATAACGTCGCCAAACGTATCGGGACGATATCTGCGATATAGCGCTGTACTCACACCGGTTCCCTATCAGTTGCCTGATGCTTTAGGCATCAGCTGTTGGACAATATTCAATGGTTCGACGGTCCACGGTTCACGTGGCAGATTCGCCGGATCGAAAGCTTCCAGGGCTGCCTGCAAACTTGTGCTGGGCAAGCCCAATGACTCTAGCAAAATCGCCACAACGTTGGCTGGATGCACACCTTGTTCGGTGATCTCTTCGAGTGTTACTGCACCGTCGCGTTTAGCCAAGCGCTGGCCCTTGGTGTTCAGTGCCAGCGGTACGTGCGCGTAGGCCGGGACCGTGTAGCCCAGTAGCGTTGCCAGGTAGGCCTGCCGCGGCGCAGAAGAGAGCAAATCATCTCCGCGCACGACCTGGTCGATGCCTGAGAACGCATCGTCGACGACAACCGCAAGGTTGTAGGCGGGAGCTCCATCGTTGCGGATCAGGACGAAGTCATCTACCGCACCGGTGTAATCGCCGAATAGTTCGTCATGAACAGAAAATTCGTTCACTTCTGAACGCAGTCGCAAGGCGGCTGGACGGTTCTGCGCTTTAGCCGAGCGTTCGCTGACGCTCAGGTCGCGGCAGGTTCCCGGGTAGGCACCGGGCGCAGCATGCGGAGCACTTCCGGCTTCGGCGATGTCCTTGCGCGAGCAGAAGCATTCATAGACCAAGCCGCGGGCCTTGAGCCGCTCAACTGCCTGGAGATAAATCGGAAGGCGGTCGGACTGTCGGAGGATTTCGCCGTCGAATTCAAGGCCCAAGGACGATAATTCAGCAATTTGGGTGGCTTCGGCGCCGGAACGAACACGATCCAAGTCTTCAATGCGCAGTAGGAATTTGCGTTGCGAGGAGCGGGCGAAAAGCCAAGCGAGGATGGCCGTGCGCAAATTGCCAAGGTGGAGTGGCCCCGAGGGGCTAGGGGCGAAACGGCCAGCGCCCACGTGGACTCCATTCGGCTTGCGTAAGAAAGTAAAAGACCCCTCATGCACCTGCCAGAGCCCATCTACCCTTGCTACCTTCCGGTCCTGGGGGAGTTCAACAGGATGACACCACACGAGGGGTCACCAAAAATACTACCCGAGGTTGGCGCTTGGATGAAAATCGGCAGGCGTGCGCTTGCTCTCAGCTTGCAAATCATGGCTCAGAGATCTTGACCAAAAATGATGTTCGTCCTCAGCCGGTCGCTTCTTCAGGCGGTTCTAGCCACCCAAGTACGCGTCGAACGCGGTCATTGAGCTGGACGGTAGGCAACATGGGCGTCTGCTCCTTCTCGAAGTCGAAGTTCTGGACGCTGGTGACGCTGCCGGGAAGCTCAACACAGATCATGCCGTTGGGGGAGCGCCAGTTCACTGAACCGTCCGGAAGATAGGTGGCCTGCCATCCCAGCACGTGCTTGAACATCTGATGCCGCTTGCACAATAAATGCGTATTGCTGCGCGTAGTGTGCCCGCCCTTTGCCCATGCATCGATGTGGTCAATCTCGGATGCTTCGGCGGGCCGATTGCACCCGGGGAAGCGGCAGACGATATCCCGATTTCGCAGCAGATCACGCAGCGCCTTGGACGGACGGTACTTTTCGCGGCCCACGTCTATAGCTGCCCCTGACCAAGGATCGGTGAGCACCTTGATGAAAGACGGGGCGTCTTTTGCGATCAGCAGCGCTGTCCCTACTGGGATCGGCCCGTAGCCCTCAAGGTCAGCTAGTGCGCGTTTAGGGTTGGCCAGCATTTCCAACGCAGGAATCGTGACAGCTACACGAGCTTTGAGCGGGGTCCCTTCGGTTGCGGGCCAACCATCGAGCAACGCATCGCAAACAATGTCCAGCCGTCGTTGCTGTTCGGTCCGATTATCAGCTGGATCAACATTGCGTACGGCATGCCAATTGACCGTATTGATAATGCCCAACGCCTTTTCCACCGGCAGATGCAGCTGAATCACGCTCATTCCATTGGCCTCGTGCCAATAGGTGATCTTGCGGTCCTCCGCACCTTTCTTGTGGCGTTCTTCAATGGGCTTTGGATGCAATCGCTCACGCATTTTCCTGGCACGTAGGGCTATCGCGGAGTCAGCGGCCTGCCGCGCTATCGGCAGCAAGGTTCGTTGCATTAGTGCCACGTCATCGGGTGCCAGATCCTGAGAGTGCTTGACGATCTCCTGCGCGGATCTGGTCGTGATCTCACCGACGCTCAGGGCGTCCAAAGTGTCTGCGCAAAGATGGCGCAGTCCTTCGGCGAAGAACAACTTGTCCTGGATTTTCTTTTCCGAGGAGCGCATTGCCACCGATGCCTCAGCAACAAAGGAAGAACGGATCAGCGACTCGTCGGAGCGATTGACACCGTAGAAGTAGGCAGAATGAGTTTCAGCTGTTTCTTCCGTTGTGCCAGGGTCATCCAACAGCGGCTCTTGGGTTCCGTGGCTGATCGTCTCGGCGACCGAATATTCGTAGCTATCGGCCAACACCGCTGCCTCGGCAGCATCCAGCATGCTGTGCAGCCGGGCAATGGTCTTCAGCCGCTCCAGGCCCTGGGCGGATGCAGTGACCGGCGACTGGTCATAAAGGTTTATGGCGGTAGCGGCGATCTGGGTAAAGAGATTGTCTTTGTCCAGGTTCGCGGCCCAAAGACCATCGATTCCGGGGATGCTCCTTGTCCCGGGCGGGCTGATGGGCAGTCGGCGAGGGTCGTCTTGGCTGTGAAATACCTCTCTTTTACTCATGTTTACAGTATTGATCTGTTCAAACGGCAGCCTTTGGAGAAAAGATCGGGATGGTGAAAAGGTGCAAAATTACCGAATTTCAGGGGTTTGGCGCCTCAAGAATGAGCTGGGAAGCAACGTGGAAACGTCCGATTCGTGATTGAGCGAGAATTTAGATATGCTGGATCCTGCTCCACGGAGCAAACTGAGGAGGATTCGCCTAGCGGCCTATGGCGCACGCCTGGAACGCGTGTTGGGTTAACGCCCTCAGGGGTTCAAATCCCCTATCCTCCGCCGAATGTAATGTCCCGGCTCATCGTGAAAACGATGAGCCGGGACATTATTTTTTTGCGCTTACCGGCATTGCCAGAACCTGGCGGGTAGTATCCGTGGCAACTGTTCAGCAATCTTTCGGCAAGGTAAGACTATGGCAAGTGTATTGAGCGAAATCGCCGTCGACTGCGCGAACCCGATGCTGGTGGCGAGGTTCTGGTGCGAAGCGCTGAATTATGACGTATTGGAAGAAGAAGCCGGCTTGGTCAGTATTGGGTCCAAATCCCAAGGCCAGGGCGGGCTGAAATTGACGTTCGCGCAAGTGCCCGAAACCAAGAGCATCAAGAATCGCCTCCATCTGGACCTGCGTCCTCAAAACGCCCAGCAGCAAGAAGAAGCTGATCGCCTGATCTCTTTGGGGGCCAGCTACGCCGATGTGGGCCAGCGGGAGGACGAGAGCTGGATCGTGATGGCTGATCCTGAAGGCAACGAATTCTGCGTGCTTTCAAGCGTCGAATAAGCGAGGCGCTTTAAATGCCTATTGGCGCCGGGCCGGTAATCTCTCACCAGCTCGACGCCAACAGGTTTTGCGTGTGCAGCTCCTGATCCCTGCAGAAGCTCACGGCCTAGGCGCTTTTGCGCCCCTTGGCCAGCTCTGGGTAGTGAATGGCCGCGGTCTGCGGGTGGGCTCGCAGCCAGCCCTTGAGCACATTGGCGCCGTAGGAAGCCAGCATTGGGTTTTCCGGATCATCGGAGACGCCGCGAGCTTCGGCAGCCAGCTCGGCTGGCAGTTCGACCTTGTCGATCACTGCATCCAGTCGAGGGGAGTAGAAGAACGGCACCGAGTAGCGGTCAACGCCAGCTGGTGGCGCAATGACGCGGTGGATGGTGGCCATCAGGTAGCCGTTGGTCGCGACTTCGAGCATCTCCCCGAGGTTCACTACCAGTGCACCCGGGGTCGGCGGCACCTCGATCCACTCTTCCTGGCCGTAGGGCTGCACCTGCAGCCCTCCAACCTGGTCCTGCAGCAGCAGGGTGACGAAGCCGTAGTCGGCGTGCAGGCCAACGCCCTGGTTGCCCGACTCTGGTACGACGTCGCCCGAAACGTAGTGCACCAACTTGCCCATCCATGACGGGGTGTTGGCGAATGGCTCGTCGAAGTGGCCTTCGGGCAGGCCCAGGCCCACGGCGATGGCCGAAAGCAGCTCGTGGCCGGTTTTGTTCATCAGCTCGGCCCACGCCATGGCGCGCTCTTCGAGCTGGGGGAAGTCGGCAGGGAACTGGTTCGGGCCCTGCAGATTCAAGTACGGCTTGTCCTCGGGAACGACCGTCAATGTCTCGCGTTCGGGTCCGTAGTCGATCTGTTCGCGGGCATCGGCGCGGCCGCGGGTGATTTCGGTGCCCATCCGGGTGTAGCCGCGGAACTGGGCGCTATTGCGGTTATCGAGCTTGATTTTCTGCTCGACGGGCTTCTGGAAGAATTCTGCGATGGTGTCGAGCAGTTCCTGGTCCTGCCCGGCATATGCGCTGTATCCGACGATCTGGAAGAAGCCGACGCGGTGTGCGGCGTCGCGAATCGCGGCAACGAAATCCTTGTTGAAGGAGCCGTCAGCATTGCGTGCGGTAGAAATATCGAGCAGTGGGATCTCGGTGACTACGTTGTTCATAAACCCAGAGTGCACCTTATGACGCGATTGTTACCAGCTAAAGTTACGCCCGGTTCCTCCAAGTTTCCCTTGGCGTAACAATCCTTGCTTTTTCGCATTGCGTGTCTGATTATGCGCATTCGCGTGTAGCATTCGCCCGGCAACTGCGCGGCGAGTCCGGCTGCCGGCCGGTCCAATCGGCGCCGTCTCGGGAAGTGGCCTTCCTGGGGCCTGCCAATTTGCGCCTGATCTGCAGGTCTGTGGGTCTGGAGAGTTTGTCCGTATGCTTGAATAGTGATTTTTCGAGCGGTAGGTGAAGGCCGTCCATACCCGGACCACGGCTATTCTTTGGCGCGTGATTGGAGCGGGCTTCCCCCGCAGCAAGTGAAACTAGCTGACTTGGTCACCACCAAAGCCACCTTGGATCTTGAAACATTGCTCTCTGAGGATTCCACCTTCTATGGCGACTTGTTCCCGCATGTAGTGCGCTATCGGGGCGTGTTGTATCTGGAGGATGGGATGCACCGCGCGCTGCGCTCGGCGCTTCATCATCGCTCGGTAATACACGCACGCATATTGGATCTGGACGCTAGTTAGATAAGCTAGCGCCACGAGGATGACGATGACGTCGCCTTCAGGCCAGCAGCTGCCGAAGGCTGACCAGAGCAAGGTGGAATGATGCGTGATCGCGATGACCCGGGGCAATGGCACGGTGCGCATATTGTCGACGAGCAAGAATTAAGTTTCAGCTCGGACGGCCAGGCTAAGCGGCGTGCCCGCAAACGCCAGAACATTGTTTTCTCCGTGATGGCCCTTCTGGTGATCGCGGTTTTGGCCGGCGCCGTACTCGTTTTCAATGGAACGCTGAAGTTGGGTGGCGAGCCTGCCGCCGTTGCGAGCCCGAAGCCAAGCGAGACGAAAATCGAAAACCCCAAGTGCCCGGCTATCGATTTCAAGTACCAAAAACCCTCAGATGTCGAAATACGCGTGCTGAACACGACCGACATTTCGGGTCTTGCAGGTGACACTGCTGAGGCACTGGAAAATCGCGGCTTCAAGATTTCGTCGCTGACTTCCGGGTGGAAGTCGCTCTCCGAAACCACTGGCGCGGTCATTGCCGGGCCTGATGGCTATGCCCAGGCCTTCACCGTGCAGCGCCAGATCCCCGGCATCGTTTTCATCTACGACGAAAAGAAGTGGGGCAGTCGGGTGGACCTGGCGCTGGGGGAGAAGTTCGACGGCCTGGAAAAAGAACGCAAGCTCGATACTTCTGAAGGCAAGCTGGTCTGCGGCAAATAGCTGGCTACGGGGTCTGCACATCTCCGGAATGCACTTGGGCCAGCGCATTTGCGAAGACCTCGGCTGGCTGGGCACCGGAAATGCCGTACTTTCCATCAATGATGAAGAACGGAACACCGCTGATGCCCAGCTCGCGTGCCTGGACGATATCTGCGTTGACTTCCTCAACGTAGGATCCGGACGAGAGCTTCGCACGCAGTTCCCCGGTATCCAGCCCCAGCGTTCCGGCCAGTTCGAGCAGCGTTTCTAGGTCTCCGGTGTTCAGGCCCTTCTCGAAGTGGGCAGAAAGCAGCGCTTCCTTCATCTCGTTTCCGGCACCATGCTGCTTGGCGTATTCCAGCACGCGTAGTGCAGTGAAGGAATTAGCGACCTTCAAGTTGGCGAAGTCGTAGTTCAATCCTTCGGCAGCAGCCTGGGCGGTGACATGGTCAAGCATTTGGGCGACCTGTTCCTGGCCCAGCCCCTTCATCTTGGAGAGGTATTCGGCCTCGCTGCCGTCATAGTTCTCAGGAAGGCTCGGGTCCAGCTGGTACGAGTGCCAGTAGACATCCACGTTCTGGGAGTATTCGAACGCCTCGACACCCCGCTCGAAGCGGCGCTTGCCGATGAAGCACCAAGGGCAGGCAATATCGGAGAAGATATCCACGCGGATGCGCTTGTCTTCCGGGGACTGGACAGCAGTATTTTCGCTCATGCTCCAGATAACAACTTTTGCTCACCGGGCATTCCTTATTCGCGGCTGCTGATTTCGGGGGAGATAATGGCAGGGCTCCTACGGAAACCGGTTGGTGCTGATGGCGAGAGAAAGCAGGGCAAGTGGCAAAGAACCTTCGATGGCGCGGAATCCTCTTCGCCGGAACGATTACGGCGATGGCAGGCTTCGTCGATGGCGTCGGATTCGTGCACTTCGGCGGCTACTTCCTCTCCTTCATGTCGGGAAACTCCACGCGTTCCTCCGCGGCGCTGATGACAGGGGACTTTGCCGGATGGGCGATGGCCATGTCCTTGGTGGGCTGCTTTGTCGCAGGTGTCATCCTCGCAACGCTGGTTACCTTCCGGCTCGATAGGCTGCGCCGGCCAGTGGCCATGTATTCCAGTGCGGCACTGCTGCTCTCCGCGGCCATCTCCGGGAATTTCTTGCCGCAGCTGGCGGCTCTGCTGCTGGCCGCCGCGATGGGCATGGTCAATGTTTCCTACACTCGTTCGGGAGAGGTTTCCCTGGGCCTGACGTACATGACCGGCACGTTGGTCAAGCTCGGGCAGGCACTCGGTGGAGCAATCATCGGGTTGGCCACCGGATCGGACCGCGGCGGCTACCGGATGCTATGGATGCGCTACGCAGTGCTTTGGCTGATGATCACCATGGGTTCCCTGGGTGGCGTCTTGGCCTACCTGCGGCTGGGGCTCGGCAGCTTGTGGATCGTCGCAGGCGGCATGCTCGCGTGGGCCAGCCTGGCGTTGTTCCAGGAGCTGCGCACACCCCGTGGCCTGGGTGCGCCCTCGGAGCCCCAGACCGGACCCTCCACCGGGAACAAGTAGAAAGACATAAAAAATATGCCTGGCTTCGCTTTATGCGAAACCAGGCATATTTTAGTGCGCGGTGGCTAGCCCAGCAAGGAGTCGCTGTCCTGCTTGATCGGTGCCGCTGGGCGTACCAGCAGCTTGAAGAGCACGGCCAGAAGCACGAGCCAGGCGATTCCGGTGTACAGGGCTACACGCGTCGTCGGGCTCAGGGCCAAGAGCACGACAACGAAGACCATGAAGGCCAAGGCGATCCATACGGCAACGGTGCCGCCGGGCACAGCGTATTCACGGGCGACGGCCGGTCCGCGGCCCGCAGCGGCTTCCTTGCGTCGCATGGCCAGGTACGAAGTCAGAATCATGATCCACACCCAGACGGTGGCGAAGGTAGCGATGGAAGCGATGATGGTGAACAGCGACTCCGGGAGCAGGGCGTTGAGCACCACGCCGACCAGCAGCACAATGGCCATGATGACCACGGTCATCCACGGCACGCCGTTACGCGAGATGCGGCCAAAGGACTTCGGAGCATGGCCGATCTCGGACATGGCGTAGAGCATGCGGCCGGCCCCAAAAGTGTCGGCGTTGATCGCCGAAACGGCTGCGGTGATCACCACGGCGTTGAGCACGTGGGCGGCGGCCGGGATGCCCAGGCCGTCAAAAATCTGCACGAATGGCGAAGCTGAGCCGTCGATCTGGCGCCAGTCAAAGAGCATCATGACTACGGCCAGCGAAGCTACGTAGAAGAGCAGGATGCGCCATGGCACAGTATTGATGGCGGCTGGAACCGACTTGGCAGGATCAGCTGCTTCACCAGCGGTGATGCCGATGGTTTCGATGCCGCCGAAGGCGAACATCACGACGGAGAACGAGAGCAGCAGGCCCACGAAGCCGTTGGGGAACAGGGTGCCAGCGCTCATCAGGGTAGCGATGCCGGTTGCGGTTTCGGTCTCAGGGGCGTTGAAGCCGAAGATGATCAGGGCGGCGCCACCAATGATCATGGCGATAATTGCGGTCACCTTGATGATAGCCAGCCAGAATTCGGTTTCACCGAAGACCTTGACCTTCATCAGGTTGATCGAAGCGATCAGCAGGACGACCGCCAGCACCCAGATCCACTGCGCCACTTGCGGGAACCAGAAGCCCATGTAGATGCCGAACGCGGTCACATCGGCGATCGCGACAATGGCCATTTCAAAGGCAAAGGTCCAGCCGGTGACGAAGCCGGCGAAGCGGCCCAGGTAGCGCGAAGCGTAGTGAGCGAAGGATCCGGAAACCGGATGCTTGACAGCCATCTCGCCCATGGCACGCATGACGATGAAGACGGCGGCGCCGCCAATCATGTATGCGAAGAGGACGGCAGGGCCAGCAGCCTGGATAGCAGAAGAGGAGCCGTAGAATAGGCCCGTTCCGATAGCTGAGCCGAGGGCCATGAAGCGGATGTGGCGGGCAGTCAGCCCGCGGGCGAGAGACGCCTTTATTTCGTTCACGATAGTAATGCTCGGATCCTATAAGGGGTGCGTTCGATGGGGACGGGCCCGCGCCAAAGGCAGGGCACAGCCGTGAAAATCTTATGCGCTCCAGGCAGCCATGACGCGCTTAAGTGTTGCAGATCTATCGTGAGCTTGGCCACCAGCGGTTGCTGTTGGCCACCTGCTGGGTGGGAGAATAGGCTCATGAAACTAGGATTCGTCCGCCACGGACAGACGCAATGGAACCTCGAAGGCCGCTTGCAAGGTTCCAGCGACATCCCCCTGAACGACACCGGGCGAGCCCAAGCCCGCGAGGCTGTCTCGGTGCTGGACGGCGGCCAATGGGACGCTATCGTTTCCTCGCCGCTCTCTCGTGCCCGCGAGACGGCACAGATCATCGCCGACGGGCTGGGACTGGAACTGGGTCCTAGCTACGACCTGCTGATCGAGCGCGACTACGCCCAGGGCGAGGGCATGGTTGAGACCGAAGCGCTGGCGCTATGGCCGGACAAAAACGGTGGCGGAATTGAACCACTGGAATCTGTAGTTGACCGTGGCCTGCGCGCAATCAACCAGATTGCAGCAGACTACCCGGGCAAGAACGTCGCGGTAATCTGCCACGGCACCATTATCCGCTACACGCTCTCGCACTTCGCCGGCTACAAGCTGGACACCATCCGCAATGGCTCGGTTGCCATTATCGGCAATGAGCCCGGCGATTGGCAGCTGGAACTGGTCAATGACCAGGTGCCCAGCAAGGTCGCGGGCTAAGCCGCACTAGATGCCGGAAGGAACAATCCGGCGGATGCTGGAGGCCACCAGCGAATCACGCTGCCGGTTCTTGACGACCGCAAGCCATGAGCCCAACGCCATGTAGGCCTTGGAGCGGATCTTTGGCGAGGAGAGGAACACGTCGTGCAGCGCGCCGGGCAGGCGCACCAAATGCAGTTCCCGGCCCAGGTCGATGCTGCGCTGGGCGACGACCTGCACATTCAAGGCCACGTCGGCGCGGGTGGCGGTGTCGTGCCAGCGCGGCAGCAAATAGTCTTCCGCCGAAAGCATCACCAGGGTGGGCATCTGGAGATCCAGCCCCTTCTTCACCTTGGCTTGCGCATTGAAGACGGCAGAGATGAAACCCGCGGTGAGCTTGAAGCCGTTGACCGGGCGCCAACCCAGATCGTAATCCCATTCGCCGGAAAACTGGCTGGAGACCGTGCGGGTGTAGAACCCCGGATCCACCGTCGGCAAGAAGCGGTGGGGGTTGCGGCTGCTGGCCGCCTGGACGATCCTCGCCAAGGCGGTGCGCCCGATCTCGCTGGCCTGGAATTCCAGCCACGGGCTGTTCAGCGCCAGCGCATCAACTTTCTGCGGGTTGGCTGCCGCATACAGCGAAGCGCTGAGCCCGCCAGTGGAGTGGGCGAGCAGGACAAAGCGGGTTCCCGGATGCGCGCTGGAAATGATGCGGTGGGCCGCGTCGAATTCCTCGAAGTACTCCTCCAGATCGGTGGTGAAGCCCGGGCTTCTGTGCTCGGCGATTTTGGTGGCCTGGTCTACTGGCAAGTTCCGTCCATAATGGCGCAGGTCCAGTGCGTAGAAATCAGCTCCGGCATCGGACAGGAATCCAGCCAACTCGGCCTGGAAGAAGTAGTCCGACCAGCCATGCACATAAAGCACCGCGATCCCGCGCAATGGCGGCGGCAGGCGCAGCGATCTGCGCGGACGGTGCCTGATCAACGTCGCGGTGGAACCGTCCGACATCGGCAGCGGCCGTTGCGAGAAATCCTCGCCCAGCAGATCGGGCTGCCACAGGTCCTCGGACGGGTTCTTGAACTGGAAAGCCATGGCTACAGCCTAGCCACCGCACACGCAAAACGGCATCCACCCGCTGGACTGGTTACCAACGGATGAATGCCGCTTTGCGTGGCCGACGTTCAGGGACGACTGTTTTCTATCGGCCGGGTCTCGATTACTGCCTAACCTGCCATTTCCAGGGTGCGGGCTGGCGCATCCAGGTAGCGCAGGTAGGCGTTCTTGGTCAGGAAGGTCGGGAAATCGTCGCGCAGGGCGCAAGCTTCGAAGATTTCCACGGCTTCCTCGAAGCGATCGCCTTCGAAGCGCTCCAAGCCCTCCAGGGTCTCCTCGGCCAGTTCCTGGACCCAGCGACGGGTGATGATCTCGCCTTCATCGGTGATCGCCGACTGGTGGATCCACTGCCACAGCTGCGAACGGGAGATCTCGGCGGTAGCAGCATCTTCCATCAGGTTGCGCAGTGCCACAGCACCGTTGCCGCGCAACCAGGACTCGATGTAGCGGATGCCGATCTCGATGTTGTCGCGGATGCCGCGTTCGGTGATCTTGCCGGTGACACTCTCGATGTTCAGCAGGGCCGGGCCGGAAACCTCGACATCTTCGCGGGTGCGCTGCAACTGGTTGGGGTTCTCGCCGAGCACCTCGTCGTACACCTCCCGGGCAACCGAAACCAGGTCGGGGTGGGCAACCCAGGAGCCGTCGAAGCCATCAGCTGCTTCGCGGGCCTTGTCCTCGCGGACCTTGCCGAACGCCAGCTCGTTGATCGAGGCGTCCTTGCGGTTGGGAACGAATGCGCTCATCCCGCCGATGGCCGAAGCCCCGCGGCGGTGGCAGGCACGCACCAGCTGCTCGGTGTAGGCCCGCATGAACGGGGCGGTCATGGTCACGGTGTCGCGATCCGGGAAGACGAAGCGCGGTCCGCGGGAACGGAAGTTCTTGATGATCGAGAAGATGTAATCCCAGCGGCCAGCATTGAGCCCCGAGGAATGCTCGCGCAGCTCGTAGAGGATCTCTTCCATCTCGAATGCGGCGGTGATGGTCTCGATCAGCACGGTGGCACGGATGGTGCCGCGCTCGATATCCATCAGATCCTGGGCCATGTTGAACACGTCGTTCCACAACCGTGCTTCCAGATGGTTCTCCAGCTTCGGCAGGTAGTAGTACGGGCCGCGTCCGGCTGCCAGCAGGCGCTTGGCGTTGTGGAAGAAGTGCAGTCCGAAGTCCACCAGGGCACCGGACATCGGGGTGCCGGCAACCAGCAGGTGCTTCTCCGGCAGGTGCCAGCCGCGGGGACGAACCACGATGGTTGGCAGCTGCTGCAGATCGTAGCTGTTCAGCTTGTACTCGCGGCCATCCGGTGCGGTGAAGTCCAGGTCCTGATCCAGCACCCGGATCAGGTTGACCTGGTTCTTGATGACGTTCTGCCAGGTTGGCGAGGAAGCATCCTCCATGTCGGCCAGCCACACCTTGGCCCCGGAGTTCAGCGCATTGATAGCCATCTTGCGTTCGATCGGGCCGGTGATTTCCACCCGGCGATCTTCCAGTCCCGGTGCGATCGGGGCGACCAGCCATGAATCGTCTTCGCGAATAGCGCGGGTCTCGTCCAGGAACTTCGGATCGCGGCCATTGGCAATGCGCGCCCGGTTGACCTGGCGGCGCTGCATCAACTCGGCACGGCGCGGTTCGAATGCGGTGTGCAGGGCCGAAAGGAAGTCCAGGGCCTCGCTGGTCAGGATCTGCTCCTGGTAGCGAACGGGGGTAGCGGTAATGGTGATGTTGTTCAGGGTGATGGGGGAATTCATGGCAGCGTCCTTAGAAATCTTGGAAATGGTGCTGGTGCTAGCCGGCGCCTTTGCCGGCTAGCACCATCGACCCATCAGGGTCTAATGGAATTGGCCTTCTTCGGTGGATCCCACCAAGGCCAGGGTTGAGGCGTTAGGGTTCAGCGCCGTGGAGATCGCATCGAAGTAGCCGGTGCCGACTTCGCGCTGGTGCCTGGTGGCGGTGTAGCCGGCGGCCTCGGAAGCGAATTCGCGTTCCTGCAATTCGACGTAGGCGCTCATGCCGTCCTTCGCGTAGCCGGAGGCCAGGTCGAACATCGAGTGGTTCAATGCGTGGAATCCGGCCAGGGTGATGAACTGGAAGCTGAAGCCCATGGCGCCCAATTCGCGCTGGAACTTGGCGATGGTCGCATCGTCCAGGTGCTTCTTCCAGTTGAACGACGGCGAGCAGTTGTAGGAAAGCATCTGGTCCGGGAAGTCCTTCTTGACCGCTTCGGCGAACTTGCGGGCCAGCTCCAGGTCAGGGGTGCCGGTTTCCATCCAGATCAGGTCCGAGTACGGTGCGTAGGCCTTGGCCCGGGCGATGCATGGCTCGATGCCGTTGGTGACCTTGTAGAAGCCTTCCGGGGTGCGCTCGCCGGTGATGAACTGCTGATCGCGTTCATCGACATCCGAGGTGATCAGCGTTGCCGCTTCAGCGTCGGTGCGGGCGATAACTACGGAAGGGGTGCCAGCCACGTCGGCGGCCAGGCGGGCCGCGTTCAAGGTGCGGATGTGCTGCTGGGTCGGGATCAGCACCTTGCCGCCGAGGTGGCCGCACTTCTTTTCGCTGGCCAGCTGGTCTTCCCAGTGGACGCCCGATGCACCAGCGGTGATCATGGACTTCATCAGTTCGTAGGCGTTCAGCGGGCCGCCGAAGCCGGCTTCTGCATCAGCGACGATGGGGACCATCCAGTCTTCGACGGTCTGGATGCCTTCGGAGAACTCGATCTGGTCTGCACGCTGCAATGCGTTGTTGATGCGGCGCACGACCTGGGGAACCGAATTGGCCGGGTACAGCGACTGGTCCGGGTAGGTCTGGCCTGAAAGGTTGGCATCCGCCGCTACCTGCCAGCCCGAAAGATAGATGGCTCGAAGGCCGGCCTTGACTTGCTGCACTGCCTGGTTGCCGGTCAGTGCGCCCAACGCGTTGGTGTAGCCGCCGGTGGGGGTTTCCTCGGTGAGCTGCTTCCACAGCTTCTCGGATCCGCGTTTGGCCAGGGTGTGCTCTTCCTGGACGCGGCCCTGGAGCTTCACGACGTCGGCAGCGCTGTAGTCGCGGGTTACGCCGTTCCAGCGGGGGTTGTTTTCCCAGTCGCTCTCGATGGCTGCGATGCGGTTGTCGATCGAGGTTTCGTTGGTGTTTTCAGTAGTCATTGCCTTGGCTCCTTCACACAAGCTGCGGGTTCATGTCGATCGGAAGGTGATCTTGTGAACTTCTTCGTGACAACTACTTTTCCGCAGGTGCGAGGGCTTCAACAGAGGTTTTCTGAATTAAGATTTTCACTTCTTCACAAAAATGGAAATTTATCGCTTCTTGCGCTGATTGTGAGTCAAGGCATGAAAATTTACCGATATTGAATCAATCCCTAGCGAAGAAGAGTGAAATTTAACAGCAAGCCTGGATAAGGGCGAAGCCAAAGCAGACCGATTCCGGGGTCTGCGAGAATCGGCGAATCACTGATGAGCTGGGATTTTATGGAAACCGCAGGTGCTGATTCGCCGCGGAGGGCATTATGCAACAGGCCAGGAAACGTGAAGTATCAGAGTCTGGACTGGTAGCTGGCTTTTGCCAGATGGGGGCCTGGACTTGTCGCTATGGCCAATATTCTTGGCCGGCAGTGCAGTTTCTGAGTGCGAAGATTTATGGATCTTGCGGCAATGGCTGATTGAGCCGGAACGGGCTAGGACTGGTCGAAAGAGACCACAGCCATGAAACCGCGGCCGGAGATGCGTGGTTCACCGGCGTCAGAGCCAACGACGGTGTCACGCAGGTTCAGCGACTGTTCGCTGTCGCCGAGCAAGAGCTTGGCGGAGCCCTGGACCAAAAGGCCCAGTTGCCCATCAAAGAGATACTGCTCGCGCTTTTTGGACAGCTCGACAATGCGAACGGTGGGTCGTACCTGCTCCGGAACGGCGGCCACGTGCACGATGAGCAGTTCTTCGGCGGGCTGGCTCGCCTGGACAGGATTTTCCGTTTCGAATTTCAACGGGCGCAGCGGTTCCAATCCGTGCTCTTGCCCGTCTACATCCAGCTGCACGAAATCGCCGGCGATCAACGTGAAGACTTGAGCCGAAGGCGACGGAGTGAAGGCTGCAGATTTCTCGATAGAGCGAATCGACAGTTGCCAGGTTGATTCCCGCAGTTCGCTGGACCGCAACGTTCCGTCCTGCGCCAGAATGCCGCTCGCAATGAGCCGGACCTGCCCCAGCTCCCATTGCTTCTTGGTGCTTTGCGCCAATTCGAGAATGGAACCCGGTGCAAAAGATGCTTGTACTTCGCTCATGGGACGAGTCTACTTGCCGATGACCAAGCGAAGCTGTTCAACCAGCTGGGATGTGGGCAGCGAGGCATCAAGAGTGATCCAACCGTGCACTTGCGCAAGGCGCAGATACTCATTTCGACTGTCCCTGAGATACTCCATGCTTTCGTCGTCTTTGCCACGGGAAGTGATCCGCTCAAAGGCAAGGATGGGGTCAATGTCGAGCAGGACAATTCTCGCGTGCTCGGTACTTTTCGCCGCAAGCCAGGGGAGGAGCAGTCCCGGAGGATGGCCACGTATGCGCCGCAGCACTAATTGGCAATACAGGTGCCGGTCCATCACGCTGAGTCCGGGAGAGCGGGCCGCGAAAAGCATATTGCGGGCAACATTGAAGCTGCGGATGGAAGTTTCGAAGAAATCCTGGGTGAAAGTCGGGAACGTGATTCCCAGGGCGCGAGAGAATTTGGTAAGCCAGCTCCGCGCGGCGACGTTTGCGAGCCTGCGAGCCTGAATGCGATCGTTGCGCAGTTGCTGTACCAAAGCTTCAATAGTGGTGCTTTTGCCTGCGCCATCGGTGCCGACGATGACCAAAGTCCGGGGTGGATCGTGGGCATGGCGCGGGGCCGGTAGGGGGCGGGTGGAGACTGCGTGCATGGTGCTCCTTGCGGGATCTCTTTGTAGTTTCAACGTTTGCGCTTCGCTGAAGATTCCGCAGAAAGGCTGTGCATTTGTTGAGAGTAGCTCGCCGGGGAGCAAGGAAAGAACCGTGAATATTTGCTTCGGCGCCACTGCTGGGCGATGGAATTACGGGTCAAATCCGGAAGATCTAGAAATTTTCACGATCCTTGGCATAACCTTGTCATGTGACTGCAACCACATGGAATCGCTCAGTGAACTCAGCCGGCACTGGCGCTGGCAGCGAAGATACAGAACTCGACGCCATTGCCCTCGGCCGCAGAATCCGCTTTCTGCGCAAGGGCAAGCAACTGACCTTGGATGATGTCTCGGCGCTCGTTGATACCGCGCCGAGCCAGTTGTCGCTGATTGAAAACGGCAAGCGCGAACCGAAGCTATCGCTGCTTAAGTCCCTGGCTGGAGCCATGGGGGTTGGAGTCGACGATCTGCTGGGCACCGAACCGCCATCGCGCCGTGCTGCTTTGGAGATCGAATTGGAACGTGCCCAACGCGGGCCACTGTACGAGTCCTTGGGACTGCCTACCGTTCGTGTCGGCACGCGTCTGCCCATGGACGTCCTGGAATCCCTGGTGGGACTGCAGCATGAATTGGAACGCCGCCTGAACGAGCAGGCCGCGACCCCTGAAGAAGCCCGCCGGGCCAATACCGCGTTGCGCCATGAGATGCGCCAACGCAACAACTACTACAAGGATATCGAGCAGGAAGCCGCCAAAGTCCTCTCTGCAGTTGGCCACGATTCAGGGCCGCTCTCGCATCATCGTGCAGCAGATATCGCCGAGCATCTGGGATTCAGCCTGCGCTTTGTGGGCAATCTCCCGCATTCCACGCGTTCAGTGACGGACCAGAAGAACAAGCGTATCTATCTGACGCAGGCGAACCGCTCGGAACATGATCCTCGTTCGGTGTTGCTGCAGGCGCTAGGGCATCACGTATTGGGCCATAGGACTCCAACCGATTATTTCGATTTCCTCTCGCAGAGGGTCGCGACCAACTACTTTGCCGCGGCGTTGATGATGCCGGAAAAGTCCACGGTGGACTACTTGCGGCGAGCTAAGAACAACCGTGAGTTGGCCATCGAGGATCTGCGCGATGCTTTCGCCGTGTCCTATGAGTCCGCAGCCCACCGGTTCACCAACCTTGCCACCGAGCATCTGGGGATGACCTGCCACTTCCAGAAGGTCCACGAATCGGGCATCTTGCACAAGGCTTATGAGAATGACCGAGTGAACTTTCCAGCCGATCACACCGGTGCCATTGAAGGACAAACCATTTGCCGGTATTGGACAAGTCGCGTGGTCTTCGAGCAGATGGATAAGTTCCGTTCCTTCGAGCAGTACACCGATACCGTCAATGGGACCTTCTGGTGCACGGCGCGCACCGAGCGCCATTCCTCGGGGCTGTACTCCTTGTCCATTGGCGTGCCTTTTGAGCATGTGAAGTGGTTCCGCGGGCGGGATACCAAGGAGCGCTGCCAATCCACCTGCCCGGACGAGAACTGCTGCCGCCGTCCACCTGCTGACCTATCCAGCCAGTGGTTCGGCAATGCGTGGCCGGCTACGCGCGCCAATACCCACTTGCTGGCGGCCATGCCAACCGGAGCCTTTCCCGGAGTGGATGAAACCGAGGTCTACCGATTCTTGGAAAAGCAGGTGGACTAGGGCCGTTGGACTATGCGACGTGCTTGGAGATGAAGGCAAGAGCAGTTTCCGCCAGCCACGCGCCATCCTGGGCAACGGTGCGGCCGGAGCGGGCTACCTTGAAGGAATGGTTGCCACCTTCGAACCAGGAAAGTTCGCTGTGCTCGTTCAGCTTGCTGGCGACTTCTTCCATCTTTTCGGGGTTGGCAAAGGGATCTCGGGTGCCTTCGAGGAAAAGCATCGGCACCGCAATCGGGTAGAGATGCTCATCGCGTAGCTTCTCTTCCTTCTTAGGCGCGTGCAACGGGTACCCCAGGAAGATCAACCCTGCCGATGGCATGCCCTCGGCAACTGACAGGGAAGCGATGCGCCCGCCGAAGGACTTTCCCGCTGTGAAGATTGGCAGGCCTTCAGCCAAGTGTTCTTCAACCCAACGGCGGACCTGGTGCCACACTGCGACCGCAGCTGGCGCTTTATCGGGAAACTTCTTTCCAGCATCCATGTAGGGGAAATTAAAGCGCAGGACGCTGGCACCCAGATTCGCAGCGGCTAGCGCAAAGCCGGCCATGAAGTCATGATCCTTTCCAGCACCTGAACCGTGTGCGAGCACGATGACGGCCTTCGCCGCCTTTGCGCGGTCCCAGAGCGCGCTGAGTTCCAGATCTTCGTATGGAATGGAGAGTTCTTGGGTCATAGGTACCACCCTAGGGGCTGAGGACCCATCAACGGATCATGAACGGTAATGAACTACATTTCCCAGTCCTTGCGGAGTGCCGTATCGGTGTCATCGCCATTTCTGGCCAGTACCGTCAGCTTTTCAACTTTTTCGCCGGTTGCCGCACGCTCGTTGATCTTGAGCATCATATTTCCCGAGACGAAGATCGATGCGGGCATGTCGTATTCGCCGTCGATCCATGGACCGTCAGCGAGGGTGACGACGAGTTCGCCAAGCGCAGGCGACTCGACTTTCTCAACGTAGGCGTGGGGGTCAGCGGGCAGGCATGTGCGGTAGATTTCCAGCTCAGTGATTTCAGCGCCGCATAGGGATTTGTAGGTATCGTTCATGGCGGACAGCCACTGCGTGTACTTTTCCGAGGCCCAAGCTTTGCGGTCCTCGGGATCGGCACCAGTACGAGCCCGGGTGAAAGTTCCTGAGTTATTGCCGTCTTCAGTAGCGAAGGTGACAGATTCCAATTCCGGCGAGGCCTCGCCTACGCTTTCGAACATGATTCGGCCCATCATGCGCAGCTCATCCTCGTTGGTTTCGTAGCTTTCCCGCATCTGGGTTCCAAACTTCATGCTGTTATCCAAGAAGATATTGATGGCACCAGGTGCTGGAGATTCCCAAGAAGTCATTAGGTTGTAGGGATGCAGGAAGCCTTTGGTGGACTTGATGCCAGAATTTTCTTTCCACATCTCAATTTTGGAATCTGCCCAGGCCTGTCCCGAATTGGCGTTGGTGTCCAACTCCGCGGGTCCAGGCACGGGGGCGGTTTCACCGGGCTCGCCAGTTTCAGCCGCGGGCTGTGCCGCCGGAGTGGAGCCATCGACGGAAGCCGTCGCCGAATCGGCTGGCGCTGCTTGTTCGGGAGCTGCATTGCACCCTGCTAGAAGCAAAGCCAACGATGACAGGGCAATGACCGAACGGGTGCGCAAGAATAACTCCTCATTATCGATGAATGGTCAGTCTATACAGGCCAGGCAGCGAAGGGAGAGCTGTTACGAGAATTTGGCAAAGGTCCGGATCGCACCGGCACGGAAATCCGACGCTTCCGTCAGCCCCATGGATTCGTAGAAGGCACGTTGCCCGGGTTCATCATCGGTGATCAGGACCAGCTGACGCACATGCTCATATTTCACTAGTACGGCAGAGAACAAAGCACGGCCTACGCCGGTGCGATGCGTAGATGGACGCACCAGGATGTCCTGGACATAGCAGATGGTGGCATTATCCGAGACCACGCGCACAAGGCCGATTAACTGGTGGTCTACGTCGTAGGCGTAGATTACGCATGCTGAATTCTTCAGGCCCTCGAATAGTACGTCTGGGTTGTCTGTATAGGCGCTCCAGCCCACCGCGTTGTAGAGCGAGAGTATGTGTTCCTCGGAAGGCACCTTAGTGGTGGAGAGTTCCATCGAGTCCTTTACTTTTGCGGGGAAACCGAAAGGATCTCTGCGTTGCCCAGCAACGGATGCTTCACCAGTTCTGTTTCCAATGTGTGGATGATGGCTTGGGCGGAGTCGCCGTTGTAAACGAACACCGGGCCATCATGCCGGTAGTAGACATCCTCATGCCAGCCGATTTCGCCGTCACCCAATGCATGCTGCAGGGCCCTGACTGTTGGCTCCAGATCCGAGTCCGATTCGGCCCCGAGCCTGGTTCGAAGCAACACGTACTCGCTGCTGCCTACTTCGGTGCGTTGTCCATCAATAATCAGCCAGGAACCATGCCCCAGCCCTCCATCGATGAGCGAAGAGAGCAATTCGGAGAACAGCTTCTTCGGTTCGGGGGTGGACACTTCAAGGTCAATGTCGCTGGAGATCGGCTCCTCGGCCGCGTCCAGTGTGGTCTTGGCGCTGATGATGGTTCCGGAAGACTTGTATTTGGGCAACAACGTATCGAGCAGGCCCGCCTCATGATCTTTGCGCAGGCGTTCGGTCATCGGCTGGGCAAAATGGATCTGCACCCGGTGAGTCGAAGCCTCCGATGATTTCCTGGCGAACAGCGACATGTCCTCAGTCCTCGTGTGGGTCGGAAATGCAAAAGACGATTCCGTAAGGATCGCGCATAATGGTCCAGCCAAAAGAGGGATCTTCGGTGTGGTCCTCAACGCGTGTTGCGCCAGCGGCCATGCAACGGGTGACTTCCTGCTCGCGGCTGGTGCTTGCTTCCAAGTCGAGATGAACCCGGTTCTTGCCGGCAGTGATCTCATCAACTTTTTGGAACCCCAACCTCGCGCTGAAGCCAGGGACGCTGATCATGGTGAATCCCGGGTACTGGCCCAGATATTTCCCGCCCAGAACAGCCCTCCACCAAGCCGAGGCGGCTTTCTCGTCAAGGGCATCGAGGGTGATCATTCCAATGTTCGCCATGCAGTCAAAGGTACCGGGAGTCTTCCTGCTTAGCTAGAGGTTGACTGCATTTCGGCAGCTGACTAGCGCACTTTCTAAGCGAAGAAAAGGGGCCTGCTTGGTCGGGACGGAAATCCCGAGCAAGCAAGCCCCTTTCTGGGCTATGCCGGCCTAGCTATCAAAGTAGTTTGGCGCGTGCTCGTTGTGAGCAGGTGGAGTCGGCATCTCGACTTTCTTCTGCACCTTCAGCATGCCAGCGGCGTAGTCCACCGAAACGGTGTCACCAGCGGCAAGCGAATCACTGATCAGCAGGTCGGCAATGGCATCCTGTACCTTGCGCTGTACCAGCCGGCGCAGCGGGCGGGCACCGAACTCGGGGTCGTAGCCTTCGTTTGCCAGCCACTGCACGGCAGCGTCGCTCACCTCCAGCTTCAGCTCCTGGTCCACCAAGCGAGCTTCGGTCTCGGCGATGACCAGCTTGACGATCTGGCCAATCTCGGACTGCGAGAGCTTGGAGAACAGCAGTACCTCGTCCAGACGGTTCAGGAACTCTGGGCGCATGAACTCGCGTACCTTGCCCATGACCTTGGCCCGGATTTCTCCAGCCTCGCTGGTGGCATTGGCGGAGGTGAAACCGAAGTTTCCGGCCTTGTTGGCCAAGTACTCGCCGCCGAGGTTGCTGGTCATCAGGATCAGCGTGTTGGAGAAATCGACAGTGCGCCCGGCTGAGTCGGTCAACCGGCCGTCATCGAGTACCTGCAGCAGCACGTTGAACACGTCCGGGTGGGCCTTCTCGATTTCATCGAGCAGCACGACCGAATACGGGTTGCGGCGGATCTTCTCGGTCAGCTGGCCGGGCTCGTCATGGCCGATGTACCCCGGAGGTGCTCCGATCAGGCGCGCCACGGTGTGCTTCTCACCGTATTCGCTCATATCGACGCGAACCAGCGATTCGGCCGAACCGAAGAGGTTTGCAGCCAGGGCCTTGGCCAGTTCGGTCTTTCCGACGCCGGTGGGACCCAGGAAAAGGAACGAGCCGATGGGGCGACCTGCTGGCGACATTCCGGTACGGTTGCGACGCACGGCGCGTGCCACAGCGGCAACGGCATCGTGCTGGCCGATGACCGAAGCATGCAGGGAATCTTCCAGCGAAGCCAGGCGTGCCTTGTCATCTCCCGAGATGCGCGAGGTGGGGATGCCGGTGGATCGGGAGATCACTTCCGAAATCTGCTTCTCATCCACTACCCGGGTGACCCCTGCATCGCCGGCCTCCTCGGCAGCCTTGATGCGCGCGGTCATTTCCACGATGTGGTCACGCCATGCGCCAGCTTCTTCGAATCGTTCCTCGCCGATAGCGCGTGACTTCTCGCGCTCGGCGTCGACCAATTCGGCACGCAGGGACTGCACATCCTCGGCATCTCCGGCAGCGATGGACCGCCGGGCACCGGCGATATCGATCAAGTCGATGGCCTTGTCAGGAAGCTGGCGGTCGTTCAGGTAGCGGGCAGAGAGCGTCACCGCGGCCTTGAGCGCTTCGGGGGTGTACTGCACCTGGTGGTGATCCTCGTACGATTCGCGCAGGCCGTCCAAAATGGCCAGTGCAGTCTCCTCCGACGGCTCGGCGACAGTAACCTTGCCGAAGCGCCGAGCCAGCGCGCTGTCCTTCTCCACCTTGCGGAACTCATCGAGCGTAGTGGCGCCGATCATGTGCAGCTCGCCACGCGCCAAACGCGGCTTGAGGATATTTGCGGCGTCCATATTGCCGGACTCGCCAGAGCCTGCACCTACCAGCAGATGCATCTCATCGATGAATATCAGCACCTGCCCTTCGGCTGCGGCTACCTCGTCGAGCAGGCCGGTGAGCCGCTGCTCGAAATCTCCGCGGTAGCGGGTTCCGGCGAGCATGCCCGGAAGGTCAATGGAGATCAAGGCCGCATTGCGCAGTTGGACTGGTACCTGGTCATCGATGATGGCGCGGGCCAGGCCTTCGGCAATGGCGGTCTTGCCCACGCCTGCCTCGCCAATCAGCACCGGGTTGTTCTTGGTGCGACGGGCCAGGATTTCAATAACCTGATCCAGTTCCTCCTTGCGTCCGATCACCGGATCAATCTGGCCGTCGGAGGCCAGCAGGGTCAGATCGGTTCCGTAGCGTTCGAGCATGGACACATCGGACTCGGAATCGGACTGGTTCTGGGCATCGTTTTGGCCACGCTGGGCCTGCTCCATGGCGGCTTGCTGCAAGGACTGGCCGGTGATGCCGTGCTGCGCCAGGAGCTGGCTGACCGGAGATTCCGGGTTGAAAACGAAGGCCAGGAAAAGATGATCCGGGTCGATGTAGGTCGAACCGTAGTTACGAGCAACCTGATAGGCATCAAAGAGGCTGCGCTGAGCTGCCGACGATAGGTGGGATGGCTTCTCGCCCTTCTCCTGGGACTTGGGCATGCGCGCGATGGCATCTGCACTCAAAGCCTCGATGTCGATACCCATGGCGGTCAGGTGCTCGCCGACTGGTTCGGTGCGCAGCAGAGCCATCAGGAGGTGCAGGGAATCAATCTCGTCGTGGCCATGCTCCTGGGAAATCGCTGCCGCGGTGGCTACCGCTTCGTGGGTGCGGGCGGAAAGCAGGCGCGTGAGGTCGATGGGACGTGCTGCCTGAGCACGTGAAGACAGGAATCGAGAGAGGAATTCCTCAAACGAGCCATCTGACGGTGCGCCGAAAAATGCTGGCAAGTGAGCCTCCTAATAGAAACTTGAGCGGTCTATGCTCATGTTCAACGCATATGGCGCGCAGATATTCCCGAACCGGCCGGGCAAGGTGTCAAAGAGGTTGACTTCACACTAACAGCTGGAAAGCAGACGCTAGTCTTTCGGGATTTCGATGAGGCCCATACGCGCGGCCGCAACCAGGGCCTGGACCCGATCGCGAACATTCAGCTTAACGAAAATCTTCGCCATATGGGTTTTAACCGTGGTTTCGGAAATAGTCAGAGTTCTTGAAATCTCGGTATTGTTTAGCCCGCGTGCGAGCAGTTTTAGAATCTCGAATTCCCGATTGGTAATTCCCAAGTCATAGGCCAGTTCTTGAATGTCTTGGGAATTATCCCGGTAAGCTTCGCGAACCGCAGAAACTAGATCAGAAGAAACCGACGGGGAAATGGCTGCAGTTCCTTGGTGAACGGCATGGATCGCATGAATAATTTCATCTGGTTCAGAGTCTTTTACCAAGTATCCGCTGGCCCCAGCGGTCAGTACCGGAACCAGATAGTCGTCAGAAGAAAAGGCGGTAATGGCAAGCACTGAGGGGCTGTCTTCGGCAGATTTGATTGCTTTAGTAGCGCTAACCCCGTCCATTATCGGCATCTGCAAATCCATGAGCACAACGTCCACTTGATTGCCGCTGCAATACTCGACGGCGGCCTGTCCATTTTCAACAGAATTAACCGTTACAATTCCGGGGTCTGTTGCTAGGATTGTGCCCAACGCATGCCGAATTAGAGGTTCATCATCGACAATAAGGACCTTTATTTGTTCCATCTGATTCCTCTGATTCGATGCGGGTGGCCTCATGTTGGCCTGTTCACCTGAAAGTATATAAGTTGATCTGATGTGGAGTTTGTTATGAAGGGTTTGAAAATGCTGGCCGTAGCAGCATTAGTTCTGGCACCATTGACCGCCGTGGCAGCTCCTGCATCTGCCGCGAGTTCTCCAGCCTCCAGCAGTGGCAACGTTGCTACTCCTGCTGGCTTTGGCTCAGCCTTCTCGGAGTGGTTCTGCAAACGCTACGGCGTCGCCTGCCCATAACGCGGTTTATTTGACTTGATCATCTGAGCCGGGAATTATTCGGCATATGAATGGACGACTAAAGGACACCCTGACCAAGCTCTTCGCTGGTCGGGGTGTCATTGTTTGGACTGGTATTGCGGTTCTGATCGCGGTTTCCAGTAGCGAGTTCGTGACTCTGCTGGAAGACGGATTTAGTGGTTCGTCGGATATTTCGGTTCGAGGCGCGTTGCTCGGCGTTGGACTGTGCGCAATTCTTGCGCTTGGTCTTCGCTGGGTTGCCGTATCCGTCGGATTGTTTGTGGCAGTTGCCTATTTCTTCCTCACGGACGGCGCCTTGTTCTTCTGGACTGTCGTTTCATTCATGATTTTTTCGGCGCTGGCAGCTACGGCCAGTGCCATGAGCGTTAGGGCCTTATTCCTAACCTTGTCCGCAGCGTGGATGGTGCAGTTCGGCATCCAGTCCGGGCAAGACGCGGTTCTGCTTGTCGGGATTGCCCCGTTGACGGCGATGGCGTTCTTCTTAACGAGGAATATTTACTTGCTGCGAGAGAAGAACGAGCTCGCTCTTCGGCAAATGCATACGGTCAAAGAGCAGACTCGTCTTGCTGTCGACCGGGAGCGAAAGAACATCGCCCGGGATCTGCACGATATTGTCGCGCATGACATCACGGTCGTGGCCATGCAGTCGAAGGCCGCGAAATTCGCAAACGATGGGCAGAAGGCCCTCGAAGCTCTGGATGTCATCGCCAAACTGAGTACTGAGACTTTGCACGATTTACGCCTGATGCTCAATGTCCTGAGGGCTGATGGGACCATGGCAGATCCCTCGTCCCAGGGCATTGATAAGCCGGCCGCTACTACTGTTTACGCGCTTCAGGGTGCAGAACTTTTCGTTCAGAGGCTAAAAGAGGCAAATTTCGAGGTGAGCTCCACCACTGACGAGAGAATTTCCGAATTGCCCCGTTCTGCACAGACTGCGATTTATCGGGTCATGCAAGAAGGTACAACAAATGTGATAAAGCACGGTGCCTTGGGCGGGAAGTGCACCTTCGAACTCACGGTCCAAGGGGCAGAGGGCATCCTGGAAATTACTAATCAGATGGGGAATTTCGACAAGAAGGCGAGTGGGTTGCCCGAAGGCGGGACAGGCCTGATTGGCATGGGTGACAGGATGCGTGCATTTGGTGGAAAGTTTGCAACCAGTTCCGAAAACGGTGTTTGGGCACTGCGCGCAAGTATCCCATTCTGACCCCTGCCCTCCTACTAAAGTATGATTTCGGATTTTCGCAGGACGCGATAAGTTAGACATGTATCGGTGAAGACCGATCACCGGGAAGGTACTTGGTGGTGTTTTGCGAGTGGCATCACTAAGGATCCGAGGGTGATTAAAAGGTACGTTGCATTGCGTAAACGGACTGATCTTTCATCGGCGCTGTGCCCCCATCGCACGCCGTTGTCTGTCAGTAATGCAACGTACCTTTTATAACTTAAACCCAGCCCGTGTTTCTGCGTTCTGCCTCACGCCTCAGGTCGGAATGGGCCTGCGTGGCGGGGTGTTGCGCCTATGGAGAGCATTTCCTGTCTGGGAAACGAGCGCGCATGAGTACCCAGGTGGATACGGTTATTTGGCAACAATAAGGCCTGGCCGTGGAGCCTAAGGGCGGCTTTGATAGCAAGACGGCAGATGCTGCGATCAACGCAGAAGCAACCGCAGATTCTTTGGCCGTGAAGGCCGGCAAACCAAGCGGGGACCATGGTTCGATCGCCTGCCGTGGCACGACGCCGAGCTGGCCACGCGCATCGGCTAGTCGATGAATCAACGGCAAAGGGTGCGAGAACTCGAATTAGCTCTCGCACCCTTTGCCGTTGATGGTGGTCTAAACCTCGGAAGCCTCTGCCTCTTGGGTGTCTTTCAAAACATGATCAGAGACCTTGGCCAGCGCTCGTTCCAGTGAAGAGCGCAAGACCACAGGAATCGTGATCTCGTCATTGATCTCGACAAGGCCTTCGCGTTCGAAGACGCGCAGCAGGGACTCGACCTGGGGGACAACCTCCTCAAGGCTGGCAATCAGGTGATGCTGCTCGGCGGGAAGGTCATCTTCGGTCGGAACTTGCAACGCGAACTCGGCACGTGGCGGTGTCGATGATGCGGCATTGCTCAACACGCCGGCTACCATCTCGGCGATCTGCGCCTTGCCCGGCTGCTCCAAGGTGTTGATCAGGATGTGCGAGTAGAGAACCTCTGCGATCAGCTCCTTGACCAAGCGGGCGCCTTGTCCGCTGGATGCCAGCAGCGCATCGCTGAGCGACTCGGTTGGGGTTGCGTTCGGTTCCTGGTAGCGCAGCATGGCCGTGCCGATCAGGGCGTCCCAGTATGCCGATAGGCGTGGAATGTCGGCCAGCGAAGAAACGGCAGTGCCGTCTTCCGGCTCCCACTGGGCATCCTCTGGAACGCCGGCGGATTCATCGACCTTGACGAACAGGCCCAGCGCGCTGGCCGCATCCTGCAGCGTATCGCCGGTGAGTACGCCAGCTGGGGTGGTCGGCTTGCCTTCGCCAACCCAGCTGATCAACTCGCGAGCCGCAAAAACGAAGGGCATCGCTTCGAGGCTGCCGTTGGCCTCATCATCTTCGAGATAGGGTGCCACGATGGGTGAATCGCCAGCCATGCGGGAGAGGAATTCGAAAGTCTGCTTGAAGTCATCCACGCTTCCGCCGAAATTAGCGGTCGTGCCCAGGAAAGTCAGGTAATGCTTGAGGATCGCAGCGCTGGCTTCCGAAACTTCCTTGCCCAGCGACGTCAAGTGGCCCAGCTGTTCACCCAGAATCGTCGGATCCAGGGTTTTGACGTCAACGCTCTGGCGCAACTGGGCATGCACGGTCAGCAGGGTAGTGAGGCCTTCGAGCGCTGCGCGGGTCTCGCTGGCTGCCTGGCCCTCTTCGTGGAAGTGGCGGAAGAGCGAGGACTTGAACGGCTGAAGAGCTTGGCGCACTTCAGATTCAAAAGGCACGCTGCTGGCGCCGGAACGGCGGGCGGGATGACCCTGGGCAGGCTTCTTCTTGGCTGGTTTACGTGAGGCCATGAGTGTGGTGCGGTTCCTTAGAAATGGCTGATCGGCGGGATTGGTAATTCGCTTCTCTCCAGTCTACGCAGGACGCGCTGGGGGCGAAGTTTCCGATGGGCGATAGTGATGCAGCCTCTGGGGAAAGTTCCCGCATGGGAGGAAGTACTTGTTGAAAGTTCGGAATAGGCAATCATTTTCCGCATGAAACACGAACCTCCTGCCGGTGTGGTGGCGCTCACCGTCGAATCGTCAGGACGCGTTGATTTTCCCTGGGGATCGCGCGACAGTGAAGACATGCGGGCTCGTGTGGAGAGGCCGTCGAAATGCTAGGAGAGTGGATCATGGCTGGAGTAGGCGTGCCAGATCATGTCGTTGTTGTAGGCGCTGGCTTTGTTGGCCTGTCGACCGCTTGGTACCTGCAGGAAGCGGGCATTAAGGTCACCGTCGTGGATCGCGGCGGCGTCGCGTCCGGTTCCTCTTGGGGTAACGCCGGCTGGTTGACCCCAGCGCTGACCCTGCCCATCGCAGAGCCTGCAATTTTCAAGAACGGCCTGAAGATGATGCTCGACCCGGCATCCCCGCTGTACATTCCGCTGAAGGCCGATGCCAAGTTGCTCCGCTTCCTGATCGGTTTTGCCTGGCACTCGACCCCGAAGAAGTGGGAAGAAGCCATGCGGGTCTACTCGGAAATCGGCGCGACCGGTTTGGATGCCTTCGACGAAATCGCGCAGGCGACTTCGGCAGGGCCGGGCGTGCAGGAGCCGGCCAAGCCGGCAAATCCATTCTTGACCGGATTCACCTCGCTCAGCGACCGCGATGCGCTGCTGCATGAATTCGAGATGATCGAGAAGACCGGCGGCGAAGTTGATTACGAATTGCTCACCGGCGACGAGTTGCGCGGCATCGAGCCGACCCTGTCCAATAAGGTCGCTGCGGGCGTAGCCATCAAGAACCAGCGCTACATCAACCCGCCGAAATTCATGGATTCGCTGGCCGAATCCGTCATCGCCCGCGGCGGCGACATCATCGGAGCCTTCAACGTCACCGATGTGCGCGACAATGGCGGCTCGGTCACCGTCATCGGTTCCGAAGGCCGTTCAATCACTGCGGATCACGTGGTGCTGGCTACCGGTGCTTGGATGACCGACATGGCCAGCAAGTTCGGTGTGAACGTTGTGGTTCAGGCAGGCCGCGGCTATTCGTTCACCGTTGAGCCGGAACACATGCCAACGCACCCGATCTACTTCCCGACCCAGCGCGTTGCCTGCACCCCGCTGGGCGATCGCTTCCGCATCGCCGGCACCATGGAATTCCGCGACGCCAACCACAAGCTGGAGCCGAAGCGCATTGAGGCCATCGTTGCCGCTGCGACCCCGGTCTACCAGGGGATTAACTGGGAGAACCGCAAAGAAGAATGGGTGGGTGGACGCCCATGCACCGCGGACGGCATGCCACTCATTGGCCAGACCGGATCCTCGCGCGTATCGGTTGGCGGCGGCCACGGCATGTGGGGCGTTGCGCTGGGACCGCTGACTGGCAAGATCCTGGCTGCCCAGATCGCTGGCCAGCAGGTTCCAGGCATCGCCCGGCACTTCAACCCCTTGCGCAAGGGGTTCTAAGCGTTTCGGTCCACACCCGGAACGAATAAACAACCGGCTTGCGGTGCATCATGGAGATGCGCTGCAAGCCGGTTTTCCTTTGCGGAATTCAGGACCATTGTTCGCGGAAGTGCGGGGGCATCCGGCGCGCAAACTCCGGTTCGTAGGACTGCAGCAAATCAACCAGTTCCGCGATCCGCTGTTCAGTCATGTAGACGCTGGGTGCAGAGATGGAAATAGCGGCCATTGGCGTTCCGTCCCGGCCGCGGATGGCGATCGCCGCGCAAATCAATCCGAGCTCGTTTTCCTGATTGTCCAGAGCATAGCCAAGTTGGGCGATGCGCGTCAGCTCGGCGTCGAAGTCATCGACGTTCTTCACGGAATACTCGGTCACAGTGCGCGAAGGATCGAATTGCTTCAAGGCTTGTTCGCGAGGCAGATGCGACAGCAGCATTTTTCCCATTGCGGTGGTCTGCGTCTGGAAGCGTGAACCCGGGCGGGAAGCCATCTCGAACCCCCGGCTGCCTCGCGATTTGGCAAGGTAGAGAATCTCGTGATCTTCCAGAACGCCCAGGTGGCATGTTTCCTTGGTTCGAGCAGAGATCTCTTGGAGCATTGACTGGATTTCCTGCGGCAGGTCCATGGCCTCCTCTGCCTGCGAGCCAAGTTCCATCAGCTTGAGGCCAAGCTTGTAGTGATGGTCTGAAGTGAGGGTCAAGAACTTCTTGGCAACGAGCGAGGACAGCATTCGGTGCGCCGAGGAACGGCTTGCCCCGGCTGCTTTGGCTATCTCATCAAGGCGCTCATGGCCCGCTGCAACAAGATCCAGAATCTCCAAGCCGCGCTCCAAGGTCTTGGATCCACTGATGTTTTCCATGGTGATAGTCAATCATGACATCGCGGGTATCCCGTTTCCGGGGCACTGTGCACAAATATTTCGAACCGGGTTATTGCCTAGGTCACATAATGCGCTACAGTCATCTTATTCAAAACTGGGATGCCATCCCTATAAATGGGATTCGAAGAAACGGAACGGTAAAATGAGCCAGAACAATGATGTTCAAGTGGGTGACCCCACTTCCGCTAACTCAACGGCGGATCACCAGCCTGATCAGGCTAACGTGCGCCGTGCGGCCTGGGCCGGACTCGTCGGCACTGCACTGGAGCAATATGACTTCGTCATCTATGGAACTGCTTCGGCAATCATCTTCAACACCATCTTCTTCCCCAACGTCTCTCCGGCGATCGGAATCATCTCGTCGTTCGGCGCGTATGCCGTAGGGTTCGGGGCGCGTCCGCTGGGCGGCTTGTTCTTCTCTCGCTTCGGCGATCGCTTGGGACGTAAATGGGTTCTGGTGAGCACCTTGTTCCTGATGGGCATCGCCACCTTCGCGATTGGCTTGCTGCCTACCTATGCTCAGGCCGGTATCTGGGCGCCTATACTTCTGGTCGCCTGCCGATTCCTGCAAGGCTTCGGCGCCGGGGCAGAACAGGCCGGCGGTGTTGTCCTGCTTGCTGAAACAGCGGCCAAGGGACGCCGAGGCCGTTTCGCCTCATTGATCTTCGTCGGCGCGGCAGCGGGCACGGCCATCGGTGCAGTCGTCTGGATTCTGGTCCAGATGCTTCCCGAGGAAGCACTGCTCTCCTACGGTTGGCGCCTGGTGTTCTTCTCGTCGATCTTCGTGACCATCGCCGCCTACATCATCCGCCGGCGCCTGAAGGAATCGCCGATCATGGAAGAGCTGCAGAAGGATGCAGATGCCGAGCAGCGAAAGCAGTCGCCGGTCAGCGAAGTGTTCAAGCACGGACGCCACGGCCTCTTCCGGGTCTTCTTCATGAATGTCGGCGCCAACGCCCATTCCTATATCTTCCAGACCTTCATGGGCGCGTACCTTATTACCTATTTGAGCGTGGACGCCACATTCGTTCCGAAAGTCCTGTTCATCGGTGCCTTGTTCGCCTGCGTATCGGCGGTCGTGGCCGGTATTCTCTCCGACAAGTTTGGCCGCCGGCCCGTCTACCTGTCGATCACGCTGTTCCTGCTGGTCTTCCCGTTCCCGGCCTTCATGATGCTCAACAGCGGGAGCACCTTCTGGATGGCCGTGGTGATCATCCTCGGTTTCATCTTCGCCGCCCAGGGCACCGTTGGCGTGCAGGCCGCTTACTTCCCGGAGCTCTTCGGTTCCCGCTACCGCTATGCCGGCGTGGCGCTCGGCCGCGAATTCTCAGCCGTCTTCGGTGGCGGCATCGCGCCGTTGATCTGTTCGGCGCTGGTGACCTGGGCATCGGGCTCGTGGTGGCCAGTGGCGATTTACATGATGGTGATGATGGCCATCACGGTCATTGCAACTATCAAGTCCCCTGAAACCCGCGACCGCGACCTACGCCTGAAAGAAGACGCCTGAACATGAGCATCAAGATCCTGATCACCGACTGCGACCACGACTCCATCGATGTCGAACGCGCCGAAGCCCGTAAAGCCGGGGTCGAACTGGAACTGGCGCAATGCACAACCGAGGAAGAGGTGATCGCCGCCGCTGCTGATGCCGACGGCATTGTGGTGCAGTATGCGCCGATCACCGCCAAGGTCCTGGACGCGCTTCCGCGGCTCAAGTCCATCGGCCGATACGGAGTAGGCGTGGATACCCTCGATGTCCAGGCAGCTACCGACCGCGGAGTCGTCATTTCCAACGTTCCCGACTACGGTACCGAGGACGTCTCGGACCATGCGATTGCCTTGGCGCTCACGCTGGGACGTGGCACGGCGCGGCTGGATCGCGAGCTTCGCGCCGGCGGTTTCTCGCTGGAGTCGGTGAAGCCGCTGCATCGCTTCAACACCCGCGTTTTCGGTGTCCTGGGCCTGGGCCTCATCGGCTCAGCTACCGCGCGCAAGGCCAAGGGACTGGGATTCACAGTGATCGGCACCGATCCGATGCGCGAAGCCGGGACCGTTACCGACGAAGGGGTGGAAGTGGTTAGCCAAGCTGAGCTGCTGGCTAGCGCCGACTTCATCTCCCTTCATGTTCCCTTGAACTCGCACACCCACCACCTGGTTGATGATTCATTCCTGGACCAGATGAAAGACGGCTCGGTGCTGCTCAATACCTGCCGCGGAGGAGTTGTCGACACCAACGCTGTGGTGCGGGCGCTGCAATCGGGCAAGCTCTACGGCGCCGGACTGGACGTGTTCGAAGAAGAGCCGCTTCCTGAACACCATCCGATCCTCAGCGAACCGAATGTCGTGCTCACTCCGCACGCCGCGTGGTACTCCGAAGAGTCCTACACCGAGCTGAAATCCAGGACTATCGGCAATGTGATCGACTTTTGCGCCGGGAAGAGCCCGCGCAATATCTATAACCCGGACGCGCTAAAGGCTGTTCGCCAGCCAGCTTCCAACTAAGAAGGACCATCTCGTGAGCAAAAGCAGCGGGGCAAGCACGCCTCCTATCCCCAATCCCATGGACCTGAGCGGTTCCACAGCCGTCGTCACCGGAGCGTCGCGCGGCATCGGGTTGCACATTGCCCTTGGCCTGCTTCGCCAAGGCGCCAACGTGATTACCATGCAACGCGGCCCCGTGGCACCGGAACTTGCCGAACTGGCCGCCGGAACGGGCCGCATTGCCCAAGCCTATCCGGTGGATCTGTCGGACCCGGACTCCGTGGCCGCTGCTGCGCAGGCGGTACTCGCCGAGCACCGGGTGGACATCCTGGTGAACAATGCAGGAACGCAGATTCGCCATGATTCGGTTGAATTCCCGCTGGAGGACTTCGACACGGTGATGAACGTCAATGCGCGGGCAGTGTTCCAGCTGTGCCAGCTTTTCGGTGCCCCGATGCTTGAACGGGGAACCGGGAAAATCGTCAATCTGGCCTCGATGCTCACCTTCCAAGGCGGACTGCGGGTTCCCGCTTATGCGGCGTCCAAGGCGGCTGTGGGACAGCTGACCAAGGCGCTATGCAATGAGTGGGCCGGCAGGGGCGTGAACGTGAACGCAGTCGCTCCGGGATACATCGCCACGGAGATGAACAGTGCGCTCATCGCCGATGAAGCGCGCAGCGAGCAAATCCTGGGGCGCATTCCGGCTGGACGCTGGGGAGCAGCGGATGACTTGGCCGGAGCCGTGCTGTTCCTGGCTAGCCCTGCCGCGCAGTACATTCATGGCACCATCCTGGCAGTTGATGGGGGATGGCTGGCACGATGAGCTCCAAACTGGAAACAAGCAATGGCACGCAACGGATTGGAATCCCCGGGACCTTGCGGGAAAACCCGGTGGTCGCAGTGCTTCGAGCGGGGCATGCAGAAGAATATGCGCCGGTGATCGAAGCGCTCGTGGCCGGAAACGTCACCAACATCGAGTTGACCTTGAGCACTCGCGGGGTCTTCGACCTGCTGCCGGAAATTTGCGCGGCCTTCGAAGGCCGGGCGCAAATCGGCGTAGGCACGGTGACTTCAGTGCAGCAGGCCGCCAGGGCGATTGATGCCGGCGCCCGGTTCATCGTCACCCCAGTCACGGACACCGCCGTTGTCCATGCCTGCGTGGAGGCAGGGATCCCGGTCTTCCCCGGAGGGATGACCCCGACAGAGCTTTATGGAGGCTGGAAGGCCGGCGCCAGTGCCGTCAAGATCTTCCCTGCCTCGCAGGTCGGTGCCGGCTACGTCAAGGACCTGCGGGGACCATTCCCCGGCATCGAGGTCATTCCCTCCGGTGGTGTCGGCATCCAGGACGCCATCGAGTGGGTCAAGGCCGGCGCGGTGGCCGTATCGGTCGGGGGACCGCTGCTGGGGGATGCCTTTAGGGGCGGAGACCTGGCGGCGCTTACCGATCGGGCCGTTGCGCTCAGCGCCGCAGTACGCGAAGCCCAAGAGCAAATGCGGGAAGCAGGCAAGTAGACCTTGAACGGAACACAGCCATATACCGATGTGGTGACCATCGGGGAGACCATGGCGCTGATGCGCAGCTCCATCCCCGGCCCGCTGGCCCATAACTCGCAGCTGGGACTGGGCATCGGAGGGTCGGAATCCAATTTCGCTATTGCCCTGCGCCGATTGGGAACCAGCGTCAGCTGGGTGGGAAGGGTCGGGCAGGATGCCCTGGGCGACCTGGTGCAGCGAGAAATTCGCGGTGAAGACGTCAATACCCTGGTCGCGCGCGACCCGGATGCCGCCACGGGATTGATGATCAAGGAATCGCGCACCACGAAACACCAGAAAGTCTACTATTACCGCCAAGGGATGGCCGGATCGCGGATCACTCCTCGGGACCTGCCGCGCGAGGTGATTTCGCGTGCCAAGGTATTGCACCTGACGGGAATCAGCGCGGCACTGTCCGATTCGTCGCTTGAGACGGTGCACGCGGCCATCGGCATCGCCCGGGAAGCCGGGGTCACGGTGGTCTTCGACCTGAACTACCGTGCAGGGCTCTGGGACGAAAGTGCAGCCCGGTCCGCTTACCGGCAGATCCTGGCCAAAGTCGACGTCGTTTTCGCGGGAGACGACGAGGCGGCTATCGCGCTTGGATACCCTGCTGAGCCCGAGCAGCTGGCCCGGGATTTGATTGCCCTGGGTCCCAAGGACGCCGTCATCAAGTTGGGTGCTCGCGGCTGCGCGGGCGTGATCGACGGTGCCTACTACGAGTGCGAGGCGATCAAGGTCAGGGCGGTGGATACCGTCGGAGCAGGTGACGGGTTTGTCGCCGGGTATGTGGCAGAGATGCTCCAGGGACTGCCGCCCGCGGCGCGACTGGATACTGCGGTGCGCACCGGCGCCTTTGCCTGCCTTGTTCCGGGGGACTGGGAAGGAATGCCGCGACGCGAGGAATTGGGGCTGCTGGGGCTGGACGAACCAGTAATCCGCTAAGGGCTGGACAGGGATGAAGACCAGGAGAGCAGCATGAAAGCAGTGGTGGTCCATGGGGCCATGGACTTGAGAATCGAAGACATCCCGCGCCGCAGGCCAGGAGCCGGAGAAGTTGCGATTGCGATATCCTATGGCGGCATCTGCGGCTCTGATTTGCACTACTGGCAGCACGGGCGCAATGGATCTTTTGAAGTGCGTGAACCCTTGGTGCTTGGGCATGAAGTGGTAGGCCGCGTGGCGGAGCTCGGCGAAGGCGTCACTGGATTCGCCCCAGGAGATCCCGTGGCAATCCATCCCGCCTCGCCGAGTCCCGAGCCGGGTGCGGCGCCATGCGGATTGCACCTGGCCGATGGCGGGACCTACCTTGGCAGCGCAAGCACGCATCCGCATACCCAGGGCGGGATGTGCGCGGAACTTCTGGTTGGAGCGCGGCAGTTGCGCAAGCTGCCACCGGGGCTGCCGCTGCGCACCGCGGCGCTGGCTGAGCCATTGGCCGTCGCCCTGCATGGGGTGGACCGGCTGGGGGAGCGGGTTCGAGGCGCACGCTGCTTTGTCAGCGGCGCTGGCCCCATTGGGTTGCTGGCCGCGGCTGTGCTCAGAATCCGCGGGGCGGCGTACGTAGCCATAGCCGACCTGCAGCCCCGTGCGCTGGCAGTTGCCCAGCTGCTGGGCGTGGACGAGACCCTTGATGCCAGCCGGGGCGCTAAACCGGAATCCATGGGCTTCGATCTCGGGATCGAAGCCGCCGGGGCTGTGGCCAGCCTGCAGACGGTCTTGGACGCGGTCCGCCGCGCCGGGTCAGTGCTCCAGCTAGGAATCCTGCCGCGCGATCCAGCCCCGGTAGGGCTGTCGGAAATCGGCCTGCGCGAACTGGCAGTGTACGGTTCCCAGCGATTCGAAACGGAATTGGACGAAGCGCTGGAGCTGCTTGTTGCGCACCCGGAGCTGGAACATGCCATTAGCCATGTGTTCGACCTGGATCAGGCAATCGAGGCATTTGAAGTGGCCGCCGATTCCGCAACGTCGTCGAAAGTCCTGATCCGGTTCGGGCAGTAGCACTGCGGGCTAGGCGTGGCGGGTTGATGCCCCGGCAAGGATCGCGCGGTAGCCTTCGGCAAATCCTGGATACTGCAGTTCAAGCCCGCTGGCTAGCAGCTTGGAATTATCGAGCCGGCGGTCGGCAGCACGTCGAGCCGGGGCTTGTCCTGCCTCTTCCGGCGCAGGCAAATCAAGTTCCTTGGCCAAAAACTGGTAGACCTCGCCCAGCTGGGCTGGGGTGCTGTCACTGGCCAGGTAGAGGCCAGCGGCTTGCTCTCCCAGCGCCGCAACGTGAACGATGGCCGCGGCCAGGTCATCGCGGTGGATGCGGTTGGTCCAATGCGAGCCCGCGGGAATCTGTGCGGCTCCGGCAGTGACATGATCGATGAGCCGGGTGCGGCCCGGGCCGTAGATTCCCGACGCCCGCAGGATTGTTACCGGCAGGCCGCTGCCGGCGAGCGCTGCCTCGGTGTGCGCGAGGACCTGCGCGGTGGGGCTAGCTGGGGCAAGCGGTGCCGATTCGTCGACGAGTTCTCCGTTGGCGCCGCCCATCACTGCGGTGGAGGAGATGTAGATAAGCCGGCGAAGATTGGGGCATTGGGCTGCCAGCCGGGAAGCCAGTTCTTTGGCGACCTGCAGATAGCCGCGTGTGTAGCCATCGGCATCGCGGGTGGCCGGCACGGGAGTGAGCACGACGATTTCGGTCTGCGGATCGATGCTTGGCCACTGGGCGGCATCGAGCAGGTCTACGCTGTGGCCGGTAAATCCTGCGGGCAGCTTCTGGCTGTTGCGCCGCCAGCCGGTGATGCGATGGCCCTCCTGCTGGAGCCGCAGTCCTGCCTCGGTGGCGACATCTCCGCAGCTGACCAGTAATACTTTCACGAGACTCCTTTGGCGCGATATGTCTTCGGAGGCGAATCCCCCTACCCATAGACTAGAACCTTTAGGCCAGCGTGGCATGCGCGCGGAGGAAGGGGGCCAGATGCAGTCTTCGGTGCGTTGCGTCCTGTTCTGCGTGGTTGCATTGCTCTCCATGCTCGGCGAGGGCATGGCGGTCTTTGCCTTGACCCTGGAATCCGCGGATCAGTTGGGGTCCTGGGGCGTAACCGCGTTGTTCCTCGCCGGCTTGGTTCCGCCGATCCTTGCCGCTCCGGCTATAGGGCGTTGGGTGGACGGGGCAGCCCTTTTCCGGGTGTGGATCCTGAACCTGTGCGTGCATGTGGCGATTTTCGCGGTGATGGCCATTGCCTCCAATATCTTCGCGAGCCTCGCCTTGATGCCTGTGGCCAGTATTTGCGCGGTGGTTAACGGATCGGTCATTTTCAAGATCATTCCGCGCATCCGCGGAGGCTTCAGCATTGCTCGTGCCAGCAGCTTCCTTGTCGTAGCGACGTCCCTGGCGGGAATCATCGCGCCGGCGATAGCTTCACTCGTCTTCGCGAAATCGGGGATCGGCGCGGTGCTTTGGTACGCGGCGGCAGGATTCCTGGCACTGGCCCTGGCAGCCATCTTCCTGTCCCGCTCGCAAGCCGCCGGCGCGACAGGAACAGACGCAGCGAACGAACCGGATCAGGGTGGACCGGTATCGTCCGGTGGAGCTGCATTGACGCGCAATCCACAATTGCGGATCTTGCTGCTCCCGGTAGCGGCGATCGTGCTGTTTACCGCAGCAGAAGGCGTTTCGGGGGTGTTCTACCTGCGCGGGATCACCGATAACGACACTGGATATGCGGTATTGCTCGGCGCCTGGTCCGTGGGCGCAGTGTTCGGTTCCCTGCTGGGAGGCAATCGCCGCTTCGGTACCCGAAGCGCCTTGCCGATTCTGCTCGGCGGAGGGCTGGTGGGCGCCGCGATCCTCACGGAAGGGCTCTGGGCCAACGCGGCTGGCCTGGCCTTGGTGTTCCTTGCCGGCGGGCTGGGCAATGGACTGCACAATACTGGAGTGCGAACAGCCATTTACGAATACGTGCCGGAAGCCCGCCATGGCGCTGCTTGGGCGCAGCTGCGGATGCTCATCAACATCATGGTCGCATTGGGCTATCTCATCGGCACCCCGGGATTGCTGATTGGCCCGGCCAGGGCAATTATCGTGATCTCCGGTGCCGCGACGCTGCTGGTTATCGTTTTATCCGCCGCTCTGTACAGCTGGAAAGCACAGGCCAGGGTCCACGGGAGGCCCTCCGCCACGGAGCCCCGGGACTAGCGCGCTCGCCGGAAACATGAAGGTTGCTGGATAACACGCTACAATTCAAGTATTCGAATATTTGTACTAGAAAGTGGTGGGGTGTGGCTGAAGAACAGGAGCTGATGCCTCCGGGAGCAACCCAAGGGCCGGTCCAAGCGGTATCCGCGATGGGCTTCCCCTCGCCAGCACGCGATTATTTTGACGGCGGACTGGACCTGAACCGGTTGCTGGTCCGTGACCGTGTCTCCACCTTCATCATGCGCGTCTCGGGCCACGCCATGCAGTCAGCTGGCATCTTCGACGGCGATGAAGTGATCGTCGACCGTTCACTGGCCGTGCGCCACGGCTCTGTGGTCATCGTCAACCTCAACGGGCAGATGCTGGTGCGCCGCTGGCAGATTGACGGCCACCAGGTTGGGCTGCTCAGCGACGAATCGCCCCTGCCCGTAGTACTGGCCGAAGGCGATGAGGTCAGCGTCTTCGGCGTCATTACCAGGTGCCTGCATCATGTCCGCTGACCACGTATCCCTGGTGGACGTCAACAATTTCTACGTCTCCTGCGAGCGGGCCTTCGACTACTCGCTGCGCAATCGTCCCGTGGTGGTGCTGTCGAACAATGACGGCTGCGTGGTGGCCCGTTCCCAGGAAGCCAAGGATCTGGGCATTCCTACCGGAGAACCCTTCTTCAAGGTCCAACGCTATATGGACTCCCACAACCTTGCGGTGCGGTCGAGCAACTATGAACTGTACGGGGACATTTCTGCCCGGGTCATGGAATTGCTCGGACGCTTCGGGACCTGGCACGAGGTGTATTCCATCGATGAATCTTTCGTCGGCTTGGAAGGCAACCTGGAGCAGGTGCGCAGCACCGCGGCCCAGATCCGTGCCGCCATTGACAAGACTATCGGGGTGCCAGTCTGCGTGGGTGTCTCATCCACCAAGACCCTGGCGAAGCTGTCCAACCATATTGCCAAGCACAATCCGGGACTGGGCGGAGTCTGCGTCCAGCAGCTCATGGATCCCGAGGTCCTGGGCAGTATCCTGAACCGGGTTCCAGTCACCGATGTCTGGGGCGTGGGCCGCAAAACCGGTGCCAAGCTGGCAGCCATGGGCATTGAATCCATCGCGGACCTGCAAGCGGCTGACCCATTGGCGATCCGCAAGAAGTTTTCTGTCGTCTTGCAGCGCACGGTCTTCGAACTCAACGGGCAACGTTGCATCGGTCCGGTGGAGGAACGCGCGGATCGCGGCCAGGTCATGTTCACCCGTTCCTTCTCCACGCCGGTGCGCACCTATGAAGCGATGGAAGAAGTCATGTCCATCTATGCGCAGAAGGCTGCCGGCCGTTTGGCGCGCGAAGGCCTGTACGCTTCATTGCTTACCGTCACCGCGGGCACCAGCCGCTTCGCCCGGGGAGAGGCCTCATTCCCCAGTGCCCAGGTGCGCCTGCCGCGTCCGACGCGGGATCCCATCGTGCTCAGCAAGCTGGCAATTGCCGCGATGCGGGATCTGATGAAACCGGGAATGGACTATGTCCGCGGGGGAGTGATCCTCTCCGGGCTCAGCGATTCTCCGGGCGAGCAACAGCTGGACCTCTTTGGCCAGAGTCCCGATCCGGCTGCCGAGGAACAAGAGAACGTCTCTTCGGTAGTCCAGGATATCTCCCTTCGATTCGGTGCTAAATCCATTGGCCTGGGGCATGCCGGGATGGCCAAAATCCCTGAGTGGTCGATGAAACGAGAGCATATTTCGCAGCGCTACACCACCGACTGGGATGAACTGCTGGTGGTGCGTGCCTAGCGTTCTGCCAACGGCAAAAGGTTCTCGGCTCTTCGGCAACTTCGCAGTTTACGGTGGGAGGATGATCTCATGACTACCCGTGCCAAGCAGCTCATGTCAGTCGGAATCCTGATGACGGTGATGCTCGCTAGCTGCAGTGCGCCGAATGCCCAAGAACCAGCTTCGAGCACGTCCGCGGGCAGTTCCAGCAGCCCGAGCAGTACGAGGACTCCTGCGCAGCAGGCAACTCCCAGCCCGTCCGGCAACTCCGGGGCCGAAGAAAGCCCATCGCCTAGCCACAGCCAGGAGCCCTCGCTGCGCCAGCAAGCAGAAGCGCTGGCCGACGAGCTGAGCGCCAGCGAACAGGCAGCGAGCCTCGTGATGGCCGGTGTCCCGGCAACTGGAGCAACCGCTGCGGAAATTTCTGCGATGAAGAAGCAGGGAATTTCCAATGTCTTCCTGCGTGGCCGTTCGCAACTGCCGGTGAAGCAGACCGCCGCCCAGGTCCAGGAAATTACCCAGGGCTTGGAGTCCGGCATTCCCGGGCAATTGCCGGTCTGGGTGGCCACCGATCAGGAAGGGGGTTTTGTCCGGGTGCTCCAGGGCCCCGGGTTCACCGAACTGCCGACTGCGTTGACGCAGGGAGGGTGGCCTGTATCGAAGCTGGAGCGTGAAGTGGGCGTCGCCGGGAAAGAACTGGCTGAAGCCGGCATCAACGTGAATCTGGCTCCGGTGGCTGACGTTGTTCCTTCCAGTATCGGCACCGGCAACGCACCCATCGGCTACTTTGGCCGCGAATACGCGCATGACGCCTCGGGGGTTTCCAAGGCCATTTCGACGGTGAACGAAGCGCTGCGCTCCGAAGGCGTGCAACCGGTAGTCAAGCACTTCCCCGGATTGGGCCGGGTCGCTGGGAACACCGATACCAGTACCCAGGTGACCGATACGAAGATCGATGCGGACTCCAGCGATCTGCAGCCATTCGAGCAGGCTATCGAGCAGGGCAAGTCCTGGGTCATGGTCTCCAACGCCCGCTACTCCCGGCTCGATGGAAAGAACGATGCACCGTTCTCTTCGAAGATCATCACCGGATTGCTGCGTGAGCAAATGGGGTATGGGGGAATCGTGATTTCCGATGACTTGTGCGAAGCCAAGCAGGTCGGCTACCTGCCGGTGGGCGAGCGCGCAGTGAAGTTCGTGGCCGCCGGCGGAACTGTTCCGCTATGCGTAAAATCGGCTCCGGCCATCACCATGGCGAAGGCCCTGGCAGCCGAGGCCAAGGCCGATGGGAAATTCGCGGCCCAGGTAAGAGAAGCCGCAGTACTGGTTCTCGAAGAGAAGCTGCGCATGCAATAAGCTGCGCGGCTGGATCTTAAAGGTGTAGGCCCGGGGCTCTTCCTTACTCGCTAGGAAGTGCCCCGGGCCTGCTCTTGGGAGGTGGAAGGCCTACTTCTTGCCCTTCTTCTTTCCGTCCGTTACTTCCAGAACCTGTGCACGGTCATCATTGCCGTTGTGCAGGTGAAGCAACAGTGCCTTCGATGCCTTGGTGCTGTCGGCAACGGTCACCGGGATCTGGGTACCGGACAGATCGGTGAACAAGGTGCCTTCTGCACCGAAATCAACCTGTGGCGCTGCCACGTTGAAGTCGATCCAGTCGGTCTGGTCAACCGGGATCATCGAGCCGTTCTCATCGGTGTTGTACCAGGAGTAGCCCAGCACACGGTAGGAGATCTCCGCCGAATCCTCATCGAGCCCCAGGGCTGACAGGGAGATCGGGAAGACCGCTGCATTGGTGTCGAAGCTGTTGGTATCGACATCGCCGAGCATGCCGTTCACTGGCTGCAGATCAACTTGCTCGCCGGTGGCGAGGTTGAAGGTTGCTGCCAGGTCAAGGTCAACTTCGTCGAATGCGGCGTTGAAGGTAACGAAGTCGGCTTCGCCGTCGCCATTGGTATCGATCTCGACATCCAGCTCGGTGCCGCCAGCCAGATGGGCCCAGTTGGCCCAGGTGGAGATGCCGACGTTCAGCAGGCCATCAGCCACGCCGGTGCGGGCAGCGGTGCTCGATGCGCCAACGTGCTGCAGGTCCACGGAACGGGCCGCCGGGATGCTGTCCAGCGAATCGTCGCCGCGTTCACTCGAAGCCCCCAGCTCGAAGGCACCGAGCAGGGAGGTCGCCGAAGTAGCGCCCTCGCCAGCAGTGATGTCCTTGCCCTTCAGGCTCAGGGTGGTGGTATCCGCGCCCTTCTTCAGCTTCTTGAGCTTGCCCTCCATGTCAGCAGCCAGCTTGGGTGCTGCCTGGACTGGAATGCGCAGGGTCGGAGCATCGCTGGCAGTCAGCTCGACGCGACCACTGGCATCGGCAACCCAGGCACGAGCCAGACCGGACTGGCTGGTAGCCATGGTTGGATCGATGGTCTTGGCCCACTGCTGCGGGTCAACGCTCAGGGTGACGTTCAGCTTGGCGCTGCCACCGGCCGGCACGGTGACGCTGCTGCGATCCAAGGTGAAGCTTGCGCCTGGGATCTCGGTAGCGGCCACGTAGTTGGCGTCGTAGCTCTGCGCCTTGCCGCTGGTGTTCTCAATGGTGATTTCGCGCTGCGCGCTGAACGGCTTCTTGCCTCCCAGCTCGATAACGCCGAAGACCACGCTGGTCAGATCCGCTGCCTCGGAATCGTAGGCGAAAGCAGGGCTCTGGAGTGCTGCATCGGCCATCACGCGACCGGAACCAACACGGTTCGGACCGTAGGCTTCGCCATTGGCGGCCTTGATGTCGGTGGCCGCGGTGTTCATGATGATGCTCTTGGCTTCATATGGGGTGTAGTCGCTGTCTTCCAGAACCAGCGCGGCGATACCAGCAACCAATGGAGTCGCCATCGAGGTACCGGTCATCACGGCGGTGCCGGTACCGGTGCCCACGCCAACCGAGCCGATCTGGGTACCTGGGGCAGCCACATCCGGCTTGACCACGCCGTTGGAACCGTGGACTCCACGCGATGAAGAGGAATTCAGCGTGTCTGCAACGCCGGACTCGCTGGAGGAACCGCCAACGAATTCGGGGGACAGGGTAACCTGAAGCGTGCCAGCTTCAGCTGCTGGGCGCAGCTTGTTCGACTCGTCCAAGGTGAACTGCGCACCTGGGATGGTCGCGTTGCCGGCGATGCCTGCATCGAACAGGTTGCTTTCTGCATCCAAGAGGACACCGGTGGCACCGGCGGCTTCAGCGTTGTTGAAGCGGGCGCCGGAACCGCAAGGGAACTCGCCGTTCTCGCTCCACTGCAGCCAAACCCACTTGCCTTCCAGTGAACCTTCTTCGAAAGCGTCGCAACCGAATGCGTTATCGGCCGGAGCCATCACTGCTTCTCCGGACAAGGCGGCCGGATCAGCATTGGTGTAGTTGAAGTTCGCCGAGTACTGGCCCGAGGCCGAACCGGCGACATTGTCGGGACCATCGACCTGGATCTTGTCCAGGGTGACGTGCGAGCCAACGGAGTTGGCTACGGTCAGCGAGGAACGCGAGTTGCCCGGCGAACCGCCCACGTCGGTGACATCGCCGGCGTTGCCGGAAGCGACAACCGAGAGGATGCCGGCTGCGCTCAGGGCGTCGACAATGTCATTTTCAGGGTCATTGGCCGGGGAATGATCCGAACCAAGGGACATGTTGACCACGTCGGCGCGGTCCGAGAAGTCGCCGTCGCCGTTCGGATCAAGTACATAGTCCAGTGCTTGGCCAACCACGGCGGAGGAGCCGCCGCAGCCGAAGACGCGGATGCCGATGAGCTGCGCGTCAGGGGCCGAGCCCGGGCCGACCTTCATCTGCGCCAGCGCGTCGGCGTCCAGCGAGGAATAGTCCCCGGTGAAGGTCGAGCCATCGGCGTTGACGCCATAGCCTGCGGTGGTTCCGGCAACGTGGGAGCCGTGTCCGGCAGCTTGGCAGTCAAGCGGGTTAGGGTCCGGATGCGGAATTGGCTGGTAGGTGGGATCGTCGGAGTTGGCGTTGTAGTCATCGCCAACCAAGTCCCAACCGCCAATGAACTTGTTGGTGTCGATCAGGCCCGAATCTGCACCGGGCAGCTCATCGGAGGCCTGGGCTTCCTTGTAGCCTTCCAAGGTGCCCGGGCCGCCGAAGCTGGCATGGGTGTAGTCCACGCCGGTATCCAGTACAGCTACCTTGACGCCATCACCGGTCTTGTCCAGGGACTTCCATGATTCCAGGGCGCCGGTGTCAACTACCGAGCTGCGGTTGGAGGGCTTCTTGGGAACGATGGAGCTGATCTTGGCAACGTCGCTACGCTGTGCAAGCTTGCGCAGATCAGCGGCATCACCGGTCAGCGCGACACCCTGCAGTGCGTTGTGCGTGGTGTAGATGACCTTCGAGTTGGCCTCGGCTGCCAGCTGCTTGCCCTTGGCCTTGACCTCCTTGCCGATCTTCTTGACCTTGGCAGTGTCCTTCTTCTTGCCGGACTTCTTCACCGTCTCGAAGGCGCCATCACCCTGGAACTGAACGAAAACAGACACTTCACCAGTTGATTTGGCAAGAGGTCCGGAGACTTTCAGGTTGGACAGCGCTGATGAACTGGTGATTGGCAGGGACGCGGCATTTTCGCCGTCGCCTGGTTGGGGGATTCCTGCTGCGCTTGCCGGTCCTGACAAGGTAACAGCCAGTGCAAGCGCAGTGGCTGATCCCAAAATCAGGCGCGGCACTCTCTGCGTGCGGCGAGTGACCATGATTCTCCTAGCTGGGCTGGATAGCGGTGCTGCTCCCGTCATGGGCGGGCGACATAAAAGCGGTGCGAGCCTTGATGATCGTCCGGGGTAAACGTCCGCTAGTGCGTATACCCATAGCTGGAATCTTAGGTGACGTAGCTCATATATCAAGGGGTTATTGAATAGTAACCTTTGGCTGGATATTGTGCTGGCTTGGGAATTTCACAATAAAATCCGCGAACCACTGCGACAAACCCGCCCAGCAAGGCCTGATGGGCCCGTCCATTTTTGAGAAAATTTGGACGCTTTGTTACTCATCAGTTCACTACTTGCTGGGCGGGCGGCGCCGGAATCGGCTTGAAGGTTGCGGTTGCCTAGAGGCGGTTCAGGAAGCTATGCACGCGCTCGTCGAGCAGCTGGATGCGCTCGGCAACGACAACCATTGGGTCCGGGTAGATCGGATTCTTCGGGGGCGGGATCCGCACATTGCGGGAGCACTCGAAGTTCAGGCAGATCAAGGTTCCCAAGGTGTTGCCGTCACGTCCAGCCTGGCCAGCGCGCTTGGTCGTCCACATGCCTACCGCGCAGGGGATGTTCACATCGCGGCACATCTCGCACATCGTGGCGTTGGTCGGCTTGCGGCCACCGTCGGTGGGGCGCAAGAGGATGCCACGGGTCTGCCCCGCTTCATCGGTGTGGAGCAGGTAGCCGCGCTGCATCATTTTCGGGTCGCGCCAACCCAGGTACTCCAGCGAATCCCACTCGAGGGAGGCAAAGTTTTCGGGCAGGGTCAATTTCTTCGCTTCTTGGCGGCTGGCGTTGATGAAGGAAGAGCGGATGGTTTTTTCGGTCAATGGCTGCATGGGAAATCCTCAAATAGTCCGCACGCGCTTCATGGGCGCACGGAATCACGAATCGTCAAGGTGTTGAGGTCTGCAAGGGAACGAAAAATTGGGGGCACTGGAACATTGCCTAAGGCAGAAGCCTTAAGCGGAAAATGTGTTGCCAACCCCGTTCGATACGCAGACGAACGGGCAGAGCGTCAAAGTGGCTTGCATAGCCGACCGCTCCCTCCTGTGGTTCTCCACGCATTGATTCTGAGCACTTCCGGAATAACCATAACAAGTGCGGTTGGCTTAGGCCAATGACTGGGACCACGGTTAAAGCAGTTTGCTGGCCACCGCCGTGAACGGCAGTGGCCAGCAAACACTCCAGCAGCCAGGGCCTAGCGGCGGCCGCCCTGCCAGAGTGCGTCAAACGGTGTGTTGCCAGAAACGCGGTTGCGGATGCCTTCGGTGACAAACGCCTTGGCTGTGCGGGCTGCCTCCAGCGGGGTAGCGCCCTTGGCCAGCTCTGCAGTTACGGCTGCGGCCAGCGAGCAGCCCGCGCCGGAGACCGCAACTTCGCCGATCTTCTTCTCGCGCAAGACCTCGAGGGTCGTGCCATCGTAGAAAACGTCCACGGCGTCTTCGCCAGCGATGCGGACTCCACCCTTGGCCAGGACCGCCGCGCCGGAGACTTCGTGGATCTTCTTGGCAGCTTCGACCAGATCATCTTCGGTGGTGATCTTGATTCCCGAGAGCTGTTCAGCCTCGAAGTGGTTCGGGGTGACGAACGTAGCCAGGGGCAGCAAGGCAGCCTTGAGGGCTTCGTCGGTGTCCAGTGCGTGGCCTGGTTCCTGGCCCTTGCAAATCAGCACCGGGTCCAGCAGTACGTTGTCCCACTGCTGGGACTTCAACGCGGTGGCAACGGTGTTGATCGTTGCTGGCGAGCCCATCATGCCCAGCTTGACCGTGCTGAGCTTGTCCTCGTAGCAGGCCTGGATGGCTTCGAGCTGATCTGCAATTACCTGCTGGTCAACGGGAACGAAGCGGTGGTTCCAGGAGTCCTTGGGATCGAAGGAGACGATGCAGGTCAAAGCCACGATGCCGAAGGTTCCCAGTTCCTGGAAGGTCTTCAGATCGGCCTGGGCGCCTGCGCCGCCAGTGGCTTCGGAACCAGCGATGGTCAGGGTCATGGCTGGAGAGGCAGTGTTTGTATTAGTCATAGTCTCAATTGCGGGTAGTGCGGGTAGGGAATGGGATTAGCTGTGCTGCCAGAAGCTGAGCGTGGTCGCTTTGGACCAGCCCTCGGGAAGCTGCTGGGCGTGTTCTGCGGTGGCTACCAGCAGCAGCCAGGGCAGCCCGTGGCCGAAAGCTGCGCCTGCAAAGTTAGCCAGTACCGCGCGGCGAGCCGCATCGGGATCAGCGGGGGAGAAAAGGTCCGGGTCGGTAAGCAGGCCGTAGTTTTCGCCGTAGCGCATGCGTCCTCGGGCGACCGGACGGTCGAAGTCAGTCACCTCAACGACGTCATAGTTATCCATTGGAGCCTCGAAAAGCCCGGACGTATCGGCGAGCTTGACTACCTGCTCGACGTCGTCGGGCTTGCCGGCCAGCAGATGCATGGTCGTGCTTGGCTGCCAACCCGAAGTGGCGAGTTCTGCAGCGGTGCTGTCGTTGGGAGTGCCCAAGAGGATCAAGCGCTGCGCGTCCTTTGGCGCGGACCAGGAAGCATCAGGCCAGTAGCGGAGGATTTCCACGTCTTCACCGTCTTGATTCACCGAACGAATCTCGTGCTGGTTCGGGAAGGAAGCAATGCGATCACGCAGCGTGGCGTAGTCGTGGGTCCAGCTTGGCAGTGCTCGTGCCATTGCGCTCATAGTGCTGCGTTCTCCTTTGGTTCGCTAGGGATCACCTATCGGCATGTTTGACTTTACGCCTTAAGGCGCGGTGATACGGAACTCTGTGTCAGGGTGTTTGCCGGCTCGCGCAATCCGCGGCTTTTCAGGAGGCTTTCGGCCGTCTCAGCGGTGAAGGATCCGCCAGGGACACCTCGGCAATCCCTGCTGGCCCTGGATCCATCAGTGCCAGCACATCTTCAAAGAGCGAGCGCACCACAGGCAAGCGGCAGAGCACCGCGAACTTGGCGGCAACCGGTGCCATGTTCTTCATCAGAAGCCTGGATCGGCGCTGCTGCGGCGACTGGTCGAAAGCCCACGCCGAGAAGATCTGGCGGGAAACCAGCAGCAAGAACTTCGGCAGATCGCGTCGGATGCCCAATGGGGGCAACGGGCGGGATCCGGAAACGACCTTCTCCCATATCTCCAATTCAATGCCGGAAATCTCGTCGTTGCCCATATCGCGCGCGAGCATCAGACGCAGGAAAGCAGGCCCGAAATCGTGATAGGGAGCCAACGCTTCGACGCCCGTGTCGAGTACTGCGCGGATGTTGGCTTCGAGGGTATTTCCCTCTGCGAGCATCCCCGCGCAAAGATCATATTGCTCCCTGCGCAGGTTCAGCAGCAGCTGGGCAACGATCTCCTCTTTGGACTTGAAGTAGTAGTACGCATGCGACAGGGAAACCCCTGCGTTCGAAGCAATGGCACGCATGCTCGAGGCTTTATATCCGTCCGTGGCAAAGCACTCCAAGGCAGTTGCCAAGAGCTTGGCTTGGGTCTGCTGGCCTTTTTCGGTGCGTGGTTGCGTTGTCATGGAGCCTTTGGATGGAAGTGGGTGGATCCGATTCTACCAATTATTTGAACGCGTTCAAAAAAGGAAAATTTTCATGCTGATGTACGGGAGGACGGTCACTGCACTATTTGTTTCCTCGAATTTATAGTTCGAAGACATTCAAGTGAGATATGAATTTTGGAATTTTTTGATTTCTGAAACATGGTTGGTCTTCAACAGGTGAGAACGTGGCCGCAGTTATGCATGGGATACTTGTTGCGTAAGTGCTAATACAGCGGGACAGCGCGCAGGCATGGAACCTTCACCCTTTTGATTCGTGGGCAGGGCCGTGCCTTTTAGCGATGTTCTGGCGAACCACTTTGACAAGGAAAATTTCATGGGCGATTCCAACGCCAGCAACAATCTGATTCGAACCAAGAACGCGGTTTTCGCTTCTTCGGGTTCTCCCTACTTCTCCACGGTGCTCACCTTGATGGGCGCGGTCGTGATTCTTTCGAATATCGGCGCCTCCAAAGGTGTCAGCTTCGGTCCGCTGGTCACCGATGGCGGTTTCTTCCTCTTCCCGCTGGCCTACATTCTGGGCGACGTCATTGCGGAAGTCTACGGATTGAAGGCGGCTCGCCGTTCAATCCTGGTGACTTTCGCCTTGGCGTTCTTCGCAGTGTTCTGCTTCTGGGTCATGATCCAATTGCCGTCAGCCGAGTTCTACGACGGGCAAGACGCATTTGAGCGCACCCTTGGCCCGATCTGGCAGATCGTCGTCGCCTCCGCTTGCGGCTTCCTGGTGGGGCAGCTGGCCAACTCATGGGTGCTGGTCAAGCTCAAGGAACGTACCGGCGAGCGCGGGCTGATTCTCCGCTTGATCGGCTCCAGCGGTGTTGGGGAGTTCCTGGATACCCTGATCTTCTGTGCCATTGCAGCGCCAGTTATCGGCATCGCCGATGCGCCGACATTCATCAACTACGTGGTGGTGGGCTTCATCTACAAGACTGCCGTGGAGGTCCTGTTTGTTCCGGTGACCTCGATGGTCATCAAATGGTTCAAGAAGCGCGAACCTGGCTACAGCCAAGCGGCCGTCGCAAGCTAGTGATCCTGTGGGCATCATTCGTGAGGGCGATGCCCACAGCTGTATCCGGACACTAGAATCGATGGCATGCAGACAGGTCAAAGCGCTGAAGTTCAGCTAGAAGCACGCGACTTGACCATTGGCTATCCCAATCGCGTGATCTGCGGGCCGATCAACCTGCAGCTGGCTCCCGGTGCTGGCTTAGGAATTATCGGTGCCAATGGCAGCGGAAAATCAACACTGATCCGCACCATCCTGGGACATCTCATTCCGGTGGAAGGCACCGTCGAGTTCCAAAGCCTTCCCGTGAATGAAAGCTCGGAGCATTTTCGCCGTACCGTCGCAGTACAGGTCACCGACGGCGCCTTCTTCGAAGAACTCACCGTGCGCGAACATCTGGAAATGGTCGCTCGTGGACACGGACTGGATGATTGGGCCCAGTTAGTCCAAGCAGAACTCGACTTCTTCGAAATCACTGCTGCTGCCGATCACCTTCCCGGCGAGCTGTCTTCTGGCCAGCGCCGTAAGCTGCTGCTCGCCGCGGCCTTGATCCGTCCGGCAGAACTGCTGATTCTTGACGAACCGGAACAACGCCTGGACCTGCGTATCAGGCAGAAGCTGTACCAGCGGCTTGCCGGGATACGCGGCAGGGGAACAACTTTGCTAGCGGTGACCCATGATCCGCTGATGCTGCGAAGCTGCGTGGACCAAGTGCTGCTTCTGGATGAAGACGAGGGTGAACTGCTTGATCCGCAGGCGGGGGCGCAGTGGCTTGAGCGCTAGCCGGGTTGCAAGCCATGCTGTTGATTTCAATCCTCGAGAACTGGTCAATAGAGCCAAGAAGCGGCGGAATTTCTCCGAGAAATTCGACAGCTTTTCCGATGCCTATGTCTGGGTGCTGGCCGCGCTGGTGGCGTTGGCCTACCTCTTCAGCGCACTCTTTGGCATGCTGTTTGTGCTCTTGGGCGAGGGCGTAGCGCACCAAGTGCTGCCCAGCGCCGTCTGGCGCTTGCAGGACCTCTCGTTCGTGCTATTGGCCTTGGCCGGTTTGGCAACCTTTCGGCTCATGCTCTATCTGGGGCCTTGCGGGCTCAGCGCGGCCAAGGCCGACTGGTGGCTGCCGCTGCCGGTCAAGCTCCGGGCTATCCGCCAGCCGACGTGGCGAAATGCGGTGCTCATCGGTCTTTTCGCGAGCAGCTTTGCCGGTGCGCTGTGGCTGATCGTGATGCTGGGGCTGGCCGGATCGCTCCCGGTACCCGTTGCAGTCCTTGGGCTCGCCTGCTTCGCAGTGGCCGGTGTCGGGCTTGCCAACGCGGCCACGGCGATCCAGGGGAAGAACCGGCAAATAGCTGCGCGACGGATCTGCGACTGGGTGGGCCTCGGGCTGCTCATCGCCTTGGCCGTGTTGTGGATGCTCTTGATGTTCCAGATTCCTTGGGCCCAAAGCCTGGTTGGCGCTATGGCTGCGGCCACCTTGGATCCGGCTGCCTGGATGCTCGCCTTGCTCGTTGTCCTGGTACTTAGCGGCGCGAGTACGTACGGTGCGTTTCGCCATTTTGACCAGATTCCGGGCCAGGCGTTGCGTTTTGCCGGAGAGCACCAGCAATTCGCCGTGGGGACTTTGATGCAGGGCGACTCGCGGGGCCTCTCGGCTCCGGCGACATCCGCTATTAGCCGCAGGCGCGCACGCGGCGGCAAGCTCACCGCCAAGTTGCCGGTGGCGTGGCGCATTCTCTGCCTCCGTTTGCTGAGGGGAGGCCGTTGGCATTCGGTGGCCGGGTTCCTGCTCCTGGTTTTCGCGCTGGCCGCCACGGTTCAGCGAATTGCCAACCCGCTGAGCGCAGCGGCCTTTTACCTGGCACTCTGCCTGGTTCTCACCTTGAGCATTTCCGCGACCATTGCACCGCTCGTTTCCGAACGGCAGCTCACCCAGCTGCTAGGGATTTCGGAACAGCGCCTGATGCGGGCAGCAACGCTGTATGCGATGCTCTTTTCAGCCACCGCCTTGCTGTTCTTGACCGGCGGGCTGGGAATGCTGGGCATGATCCAGCTGGATCGCATTTGGCTTTGGATTGCCGCAGGCCTGGTCGCCGCGTGGGGGTGTGCTGCGGCAAGCAGTGCCCACGCCAGCAGGGAAGAACGGGACTGGGATGCATTACTCGGGGGAGCCACCAGCGACTCGGCCGTGGCCACGTATCTTTTCCTGGAAATAGCGACTTTCCTTCGGGCAGCTGCCACGTTCTCGCCAATTTTCTTCTTGGTGCTCAGCCCTGGTACTCCCATTCCCTTGTTGCTGTGGATCGCGGCAATGCTCTTTGGTGCAAGTGCCCTGGTTCAAGTTTCCGGCAGGAAGCTGGGCGCGGGGGCGTAGGTAGTCTTGGAGGATGAACGATTTGATTTCCATCCACGAGCCCGATGGGCTTTCCGCAGAATTGCTCTACTCAATACTGAAACTGCGTGCCGAGGTGTTCATCGTCGAGCAGCGATCGTGCTACCCGGACATCGATGGCCGCGATCTGGATGCCGGCACTGTGCATCTGGTGGCCACCGAGAACGGGAAAGTGCTGTGTACTGTGCGAATCATGGACAGCGCAAGCGGCACTCCGCGCATTGGGCGGGTTGCAACGGCCGCAGAAGCCCGAGGCCGGGGCCTGGCAGGGGAACTCATGCAGCGTGCCGTGGCGCTTTGCGCTCCGGAGGCGGAGATCCAGCTCAGCGCCCAGACCCAGCTGGAGGGCTGGTACGGAAAGTTCGGTTTCCTCCGCTCCGGAGAAGACTATGACGACGACGGGATCATGCATTTGCCGATGACCCGCGCAGGGCAGAGGGCTTCGGCTTAGAAAAGCCAGAGGCATCGATTCTCCTTGCACTGCCCAGTGCGTGGAGAATCGATGCCTCGACTGCTTTGCGGCCCTTGGCTACAGGGCGGCCGGCTGGCCCTGCGGATCCGGTTCGCCAGCGTAGTAGCTGGAGAGCACCTTGTCCTTGAGCTCGAAGAAGGTTCCATCTTCGATCGCCTGGCGCGCGGATTCAACCAGCGAAACAGTGAACTGCTCGTTGTGGATGGAAATCAACGTGTGGCTGAGCAGTTCCTTGGCCTTGTACAGGTGGTGAATGTACGCACGGGTGAAGTTCTTGCAGGCATAGCACTCGCAGCCTTCCACCAGCGGAGTGAAATCCCGCTTGTAGCGTGCGCCGGAAAGATTGAAACGGCCCCAGGGGGTATAGAACGCCGAGTTGCGCGCAACGCGAGTGGGCGAGACGCAGTCGAAAGTATCGGCACCATTCTCAATCGCGGTGAAGACGTCATCCGGCTCGGAAATGCCCAGCAGGTGGCGCGGCTTGTTCTCTGGAAGCTCTTCGGCGCACCAGCCGACGATGGTTCCCAGATTTTCCTTCTCCAAGGCGCCGCCGATGCCGAAGCCATCGAAGGCCATGGCCCCCAGGTCCTGGCAGGCCTTGCGGCGCAGGTCCTCGTACTGGGCGCCCTGGATGACGCCGAACAGGGCCTGGTATTCCTTGCCTTCGCGGGAGTCGGTCAATGCAAAGTGCTCGGCAATGCAGCGCTCGGCCCAGCGCCGGGTGCGCTCCAGGGACTCGACCTGGTAGCCGCGGGAATTCTGCAAGGTGGTCAGCTCGTCGAAGGCGAACATGATGTCCGCGCCAATCCGGTGCTGCACGCCCATGGAGATCTCAGGGGAGAAGCGGTGCTTGGTGCCGTCGAGATGGGACTTGAACCAGACGCCGTCCTCGTCCACATTGGCCAGGCGTTCCTTGCCCGGGGCCACGGCGTCGTCCGGACCAGACTGGTCTACGGACTTCATGTCGATGACCTTCTTGAAGCCCGAGCCCAGGCTCATGACCTGGAATCCGCCGGAGTCGGTGAAGGTCGGGCCCTGCCAGCCCATGAACTTGCCTAGTCCGCCAGCTTCATCGAGGATATCCGCGCCCGGCTGGAGATACAGGTGGTAGGCGTTTGACAGCACAGCCTGCGCGCCAAGTTCCTGGACCTGCACCGGGGTGACTGCCTTGACGGTAGCTTTGGTGCCTACCGCAATGAACGCGGGCGTCTTGACGTCGCCGTGCGGGGTACGGATAACGCCGGTACGTCCCAACATCGGGGAACCGTCCGGAGTGGTCAGCCGGGTTCCGACTTCAAAGCCGAATTCATCCTGGCGGGCATGCGGGGCACTGGGGTCAAAGTTCTTTTCGGACACGTACCAAGTGTGCCGTATTAACCGCGCGGTGAGGAAAACGACAGGGGCAATGTGCGCCAAAACCTAACGCTTCACAAGGCAATGCGCGAATAATGGAGCGTACGTGTTGTGTCCAACGCGACGGAAGGAAGATGTGGGTCTGGAGAATCTGAAGGAATCCGCCAAGGCGCTCATTACGCTGGGGCCTGCCCGCAAGGACCATTGGATCGGCCTGCGCACCGGCATCGGTGTTTTTGCGCCTCTGATCACGCTCTTCGCGATTGACCGGCTGGATCTTGTGGTCTTTGCCGTGTTCGGCGCCTTTACCGGCGTGTATGGGCGCGTGGACGGCTACTGGAACCGGTTGCGGATGCAGGTGCGTTCCGGGGCCTTGTTCTTCGCGGTAATCGCCCTGGCGCTGGCCGCTTCGCACTGGTGGATCGACCATTCGGACCCTGGAATCAAGCAGTGGCAAGTAGTTGGCGCGACGACTCTCGTGGCCGGTGCCTGCTCGGTGCTGGTGGGTTTCATGCGGCTGCGGCCCGGCGGTTCGCTGTTCCACATCTTCGCATTCGCGGCAATTGCCTCGATCCCCGTCCCCGCGCCAATCGGCGAAGCCCTGCTCGTGTCGGCCTTGACGATCTTGTTGTCGGTAGCCATCGGTGCGGCCGGTGCACTCGGGCAGTGGAGCAGCTTGTGGAAGCGCACCCCGCTGCCGCCACTATCGGATAACGTCCGCAAGGCCATCTGGTGGGAAGGGCTGTTCTACATCCTGACAGCCGGCGTGGCCGGTGCCTTGGCCAATACCGTGGGCAGCAGCCTGGAAGCCGGGCACAACTACTGGGCGATGGTGGCCGCGGTGGTTCCCCTGGTCGGGCACACCACGACCTTGCGCATCCGGCGCGGCGTGCACCGAATGCTCGGCACCCTGGCAGGCATGGTCCTGATGGCGGTCTTGATCTTCCTGAACCCGCAGGTCTGGATCCTGCTCGCCTTCATCGCCATATGCCAATTCATGGCCGAGCTGCTGGTCATGCGCAACTATTTCCTGGCGCAGGTTTTCATTACCCCGATGGCGCTCGTGGGCGTCTCGCTGGTGACGGGCCTGAGCGGCTCGGTGATGTACGACCGCGTGGTCGAGACCCTGATCGGCTGCACCGTGGGCATGCTCGGGGTGCTCTTGGGAAGCTGGGTTGGATCGATCATCAAGCGCCGGCAGGGAATCATTCCAAACAGCGGGCAGCAGGGCTAGATATTTACTCCGACATGGGCTAATGCCTGACGGAGAATATTTTCTCGACCGCCAGCGAACTCGCCTTGGATATCCGAGCTGAGCGCTTCGCTGGGCGAAAGCCAGGTCAGCTCCAACGCATCGGAGCGAGGGCTGGTCTCGCCGCGAACCGGCACGATGTAGCACATGGATACGGCATGCTGGCGATCATCGGTCAGGCCGGTTTCGCTCGGCGCCGGGAAGTATTCTGCAACGGTGAATGGCACCGGTGAAGCCGGAAGCTGCGGAAGCACCATGGTGCCCAGGTCCTTTTCGATGTGGCGGATCAACGCGGCGCGTATGGTCTCGCGGTACATCACTCGCCCCGAAACGAAGGTGCGCAGCATGCGCCCGTCATCATCGCCGGTGAGCAGCAGGCCCACCTCGTTGACGTAGCCCAGCGGGTCCAGGCGCACGGGAATGGCCTCGACGTAGAGCATGGGCAGGCGCTGCCGTGCCTCGTAGAGGTCTTCTTCGGAGAGCCATCCAGGGTATGGGTCAGGAGTGCGCACGTTCATGGTTCTATCTTCGTACACAAACCCTCGACATTCCGTGAAGCTGGATCTGTGTTGCCGAACTCACCTATAAGGTTTCCTGCACCCCTAGTGCACCGCAATCCCAAGCGATAAAATCGATAGAGCTATTTGAACTTCCTTGCCCGGCGAAGCAGCCGCAAGCGTCAGATAGCGTTTCCTTTTTCCGAATCCTCGTGGAAGCAGATTCCTGCCGTGACGAACGCTCCAGAACGACTGAGCAAACAGAACTTCACCACGATTGCGGTGCTGATTGTTTCCAGCTTCGTGGTCATCCTGAACGAAACCATCATGAACGTGGCCCTGCCTGTTCTGATGGATGAATTCAATGTCACCGCTGACGCAATTCAGTGGCTGTCAACCATCTTCATGCTGACTATGGCCGTGGTCATTCCAATGACCGGCTTCCTGCTTCAGCGGATGAGCATCCGCAATGTCTTCGTCTTGGCCATGGGCCTGTTCACTCTGGGCACCCTGCTGGCTGCCCTCGCGCCGGGCCTGAGCGTCCTGCTGGTGGCCCGCGTGATCCAGGCCAGCGGCACCGCCATCATGATGCCGCTGCTGATGACCACCATCTTGCATCTGGTCCCTGCTGAGCGCCGCGGCGTGCTGATGGGCAATGTCTCCATCGTGATCTCCGTAGCCCCGGCCATCGGCCCGACGGTATCCGGACTGATCCTGCAGTACCTGTCGTGGCGATTCATGTTCATCGTGATCATCCCGATCGCGGTAGCGGCTCTGCTGATCGGCACCCCTCGACTGTCCAAGGACGTTGACGGCGCCTCGACGCCGCTGTCCATTCCTTCGCTGATTCTGGCCATCCCGGGTTTCGGCGGCCTGGTCTACGGCCTCAGCGGCTTGTCGGTTGGCGTCACCCCGCTGAACCTGGGCATCCTTGTTGGCGCGATTCTGTGCCTGCTCGCTTTCGTTTTCCTGCAGCTGAACCTGCAGAAGGAAGACAAGGCGCTGCTGGATCTGCGTCCGCTGAACTACAGGGCTTTCACCCTTTCGCTGGTGCTGATGATGTTCTCGATGATTTCGCTGTTCGGCGTGATCATCCTGCTGCCGATGTTCTTCACCAACGTATTGGGCATTGAAACCCTGACCACCGGTTTGATCATGCTCCCGGGCGGTCTGCTGATGGGTGTCCTGGCGCCATTGGTCGGAAAGCTCTACGACAAGGTCGGCGCCCGTCCGCTGATCGTTCCCGGCGCCCTGGTGCTGCTGGTTTCGCTGCTGGGCTACGCGGTGGTCCTGGATGTGGACACTCCGATCTGGCTGCTGGTGGTCATGCACCTGGTGATGAGCTTGGGCCTGGCCTTCATCTTCACCCCGGCCTTCACCACTGCGCTGAACCCGCTGCCGCACAGCCTGCACTCGCACGGTTCGGCCCTGCTCTCGACCTTGCAGCAGTTGGCTGGCGCCATGGGCACCGCGCTGCTGGTTGGCGTTGTCGCCTCATCCACCGCCGCGAAGATCGCGGCTGGCAGCGATCCGCTGACCGCTTCGGTTGAAGGCTTCCAGCCTGGCTTCCTGATCGGTGCCGGCTGCAGCGTCGGCATCGTGGTGATCGGCTTCCTGCTTGGCGGCAAGAAGAAATCGGCTGGAGTCGAAGCCGAGCCTGCGACGGTTCCGAGCCACTAGGCTGCAGGACAGTGCAAGAACCGCTGGATCCCATCGCGGGGTCCAGCGGTTTTTCCATGCCTGCGGGCAAGATTCTTCGCCTCCACGCAACTGGCCAGTAATGTAGATCACAAGACCACTGTCTACAAAGGGGTAAACATGCAGTTGCAGGATTCAGTCGCTCTGGTCACCGGCGGCCTATCGGGATTGGGACGCGCCACGGCGCAGAAGCTGGCCACCGCGGCCAGGCATGTGGTGGTACTCGACCTGCCGCGTGAGGATGGCGATGAAATCGCCGCCGAGATCGGCGCGAATGTCCGCTTCGTGCCAGCTGATGTGACTGACACGCAGCAGGTGGCTGCCGGCATCGAACGTGCCAAGGAACTTGGCACCCTGCGGGTGCTGGTCAATTGCGCCGGTGTGGCAACACCGGGCAAGGTGCTGGGCCGCGAGGGAGTACTGCCGCTGGAGCGCTTCGCCAAGGTGCTGGACATCAATGTCAACGGCACCTTCAACGTGATCCGCCTGGCCGCAGAAGCCATGGCGCATAGCGAAGCGCTGAGCGATGAGCAGGGAACCACCGAACGCGGGGTCATCATCAACACCGCGTCGGTGGCGGCCTTTGACGGCCAGATCGGGCAGCCGGCCTATGCGGCCTCCAAGGGAGCAGTAGCGGCCATGACCCTGCCGCTGGCCCGTGAGCTGGCGAACCACCAGGTCCGCGTCATGACCATCGCACCGGGCATTTTCCACACGCCGATGATGGCCGGCCTGCCGCAGGCTGCCCAGGACTCGCTCGGAGCCCAGGTGCCGCATCCTTCGCGTCTTGGACGTCCGGAAGAATACGCGGCATTGGTGGAGCACATCGTGGCCAACCCGATGCTCAACGGCGAAACCATTCGCCTTGATGGAGCCATCCGCATGGCGCCACGCTAGGCACCCGTGGCGGGCGCGGCCAGTCCTAGAAATCTATGGGCTTGCCGCGCTGCGCACGGTGCTCGGCATGGCTGATCTGGAACCGGCGGTTCTCGGCCATCAGGAAGACCAGCAAGGCCATGAAGATCCAGACCGCGCAGACCCACAGTGGTGCGGACTCATTGAGCCAGCCCTGGATGGCAGCGGCGATCATGCAGATTCCGAAGCCGCTGGCAAAGGCGTGGCGGCCGCGCTCCGAGTGGGCGAAGGCGGCGGAAACCACTGAAATTCCGGCCGTCACCACCACAGCAAGAAGTCCCTGCCCACCGTCATTCCAGCCGGCGGCGGCAAACCAGAGCTGCAGGGCATAGACCAGGCTGGAACCGGCAAAGAAGCTTACCGGGGCATCGGTTGCCCAGCGCTCCATGCGGTTTCGCGCAGTATTCCTGTTCAGCTGGAGCACGCCGTACAGGGACAGCAGCGAAGCGATGGTTGCCAGGATGGCCGCGCTGATGGCCAAGAACCCGGAGGCCAGGGTGATGGCGCAGGCCATCATCGCTGTGGCCGGGATCGAATAAAGGGAAATGATTCGCTGGCGTCGCGCCGAAAGCTGGTCGCGGCGCAGCGAAAACGCGGCGCTGAGGACCAGCGCGATGGCAGTTGCCGGCCACAACACCGAATGCACCAGGCTGGTATCCAGCAGGCTGGACGGCGCGCGTCCATGCAGGCCGGAAGGCAACGCCAACGAGGTCAGCAGCAGCAATAAGCCCGAAGCGCCCAAGAGGCAGCCGCGGACCGTGTCGAAAGGTTCCACTGCAGGGTTGAGGCGATGATCCGGCGCCGCGTAGGGCAACACGAAGGAGGACCGTTCTGCCGCCGAAGCAATGGCAGACTGGGCCGACTCCACCAGGGAATCGAGTTGCGGGGTCCGCTGGTGTTCGGCCATCTTGCCTTCATCCTTACGGGTCACGGGATAATAGGCACCAGCCTAGGGCAATTCTTCCCCCGTGAGAAGGGGTTATGGGGTCGACGGCGCTTCCAGTAGCCGCTGTTGCGAGCTGAAGCTGCGCGCGTGGCCGGTCAGCGGATCGGTGAAGGAAATGGTGTGCGCCAGCAACTGCAGCGGGCGCCGGTAGTCATCCGGGGCCAGATCCCACAGCCGCGGATAGAACGCGTCATTGATGATGCCCAGGCCCAAGGAAGCCAAGTGCACCCGCAACTGATGGGTCTTGCCCGATCGCGGTTCCAAATCCATCAAGGCGACCTCCAGCCCGGCATGGAAACCGGTGCTCGTCCCGATCGCCTCGAGCTTGACCAGGGTCTGGGCGTTCGGCTCGCCTTCTTCCACAATGGAACGCAGCTGGCCCTTGACCTTGGCCATCCGGTTCTCGAAGAGCAGCGGCATCCGCTGCAGCAGGTCACGCAGCTCGGATTCCGGTTTGACCTGCGAATGCTCCCCATTTGGATGCAGCACCCGTCCAGTTTCCAGGCCTTCGCCCGGCTGCAAGGCGACCACCGCCTTGTAGCGCTTGGCGATCTCGCGGCGTTCGAAGAGCATCTGGTAATCTCCGCGGGTCGCCGGATTCACCGCGAAAAGAATGACCCCGGCGGTGGCCCGGTCCAGCCGGTGCATCGGCACCAAATCATCGATGCCGGTCTGGTTGCGCAGGCGCACCAGCGCGGATTCCTGGATGAAGCGTCCGCCGGGTGTGGTGGGGAGGAAATGCGGCTTGTCCACGACCAGCAGATGCTCGTCTTGGTGCAGGATCCTGGCTTCAAAGGGAATGGGAGTTTCTACCGGCAGGGAACGGTAGTACCAAATGAATTCGTGCTCGCCCAGGGGCGTCTGGCGGGTGAGCGGAGCGCCGCCCAAGCCAACGATCTGCTGCTCATCGAAGCGGCGCAGGATGCCCTCTGGATCAACATGGCCGAAGCGCTCGAGCAAATAATCTGCGACAGTTGCCCACGAACCGGTCCGCGGGAGGCGAAGACGAGTTGCATTGACGCCGTTGCGCACGGGAAGCGGGGAATCCATAGCCATAGGGGCTATTCTCCCATCTTTGCCAGGACCGCGCAGGCCGCGGCCTGCTAGGCTGGTTCGATGGCCATGCGTAAATACAGCGAAGTCGACGTCTTTTCTCCCACTGCATACCTGGGCAACCCCTTGGCTGTGGTCCACGATGCAGAAGGCCTGGCCAGCGGGCAGATGCAAAGATTTGCCAAGTGGACCAACCTGGCCGAGACCACGTTCCTGATGCAACCGGAGGATCCGGCCGCCGACTACCGGGTGCGGATCTTCTCTGCCACCCAGGAATTCCCCTTCGCCGGCCACCCGACGCTGGGCTCGGCCTTTGCCTGGCTGAAGGCCGGCGGGGTTCCCAAGAAGAAGGGACGGGTCATCCAGGAATGCGCCGCCGGGCTGGTGGAGGTGCGCGTTGAGCCGCAACGGCTATGGTTCGCTGCACCGCCGCTGACCCGCTACGAACCGGTTGCCGAATTGCTGGTGCAGCGCATCGCCGAGGTACTGGCGATTCCCCGGGAGCAGATCCAGGATGCCTCATGGCTGGTCAACGGCCCGGAATGGATCGGCGTGAGGCTCTCCAGTGCGCAGCAGGTACTGGCCTTGGACCCGGATCCCAACGCCTTGGGGACGCTGGCCATCGGTGTTGCAGGTCCGCAGGAGCCAGGGGCCGGCACGCAGTTCGAAGTGCGTGCTTTCGTCGGCGGGGATCCAGTGTGGGAAGACCCGGCTACCGGCAGCCTCAATGCGGGCCTGGCCCGGTGGCTGGCCGATTCCGGGTTGGCTCCCGAACGCTACATCGCCGCCCAAGGCACCGCGATCGGGTACCAGGGCCGGGTGCATCTGCGCGTGGAGGACGGCGTGGTCTGGGTGGGAGGCGACGTGAGCAGCTGCGTGCAGGGCGAAGTCGACCTCTAGGCTTGCAGCCGCGCCCCGCCGCCTAGGCCGCTGGCTGGCAGGAAGGGCACAGGTAGCAGTCCCGTTCGGCACCGGTGGAAGCCGAGGGAATGCGCAGCAGCCCGATGCGGGTTCCGCAGCGCAGGCAGGGCTTTGACGCCCGGCCGTAGACCCACAGCGGGTCGCGGGTGCGCGGCTGCCCGGTAGTCACCCGCCGCGACCGGTCCTTGTTCACCACCAGCAAGCGGTGGGCCAGTTCGATTAATGCCGGCAGGCCGGCCACCTCGCCCACCGCGGTGAGCGGATGCACGCGCCGCAGGAACAGGATCTCGCTGCGGTAGACATTTCCCACCCCGGCCATGATCCGCTGGTCCAGCAGCGCTTGGCCGATGCCCAGCTGCGGATCGGCGCGCAGGTTGTCCAGCGCCCGTTGCGCATCCCAGTCCGGCCCGAGCAGGTCGGGTCCCAGATGGCCGACCACCTCGGATTCCTGTTCGGTTGGCAGCAGTTTCACCTGGGCGATCTCGAAGCCCACGGCCGTGGCGTTTGCTGTTTCCAGCACCACCCGGGCGGTATGCGCCGGGCGCTTCCAGCGTTCGCCTGGCGCATAGAGATCCCAGCGCCCTTCCATGAGCAGATGCGAATGCAAGGTCAGCGCAGGCTGGGCGAAGGCCGGGTTCGCAGTAGCCGGCGGCTGCAGGCGCATCAGCAGGTGCTTGCCCCGGGGGATGACCTCGCGCACCGTGTACCCGGCGACGTCCACGGTGGCCAGGGCCGGGACGCGGAAATCGGAGGCCAGCAGGATTTCGCCGGCCAGCGCCTGGTGCAGGCGGGCGGTGGCGCGGTAGACGGTATCGCCTTCGGGCATGGGCAGCGCTCCTTCGATAGCGGGTCAGCGGCGGAAGCGGATGCCTTGGGGCGTCGCATAGAAACCGGCGCCCAGCAGGGCGGCGCCGACCGGATGGTCCTGCACCGGCTGCCCGTCGACCGTGGCGATGGCGATCTTGTCGATCTGGGCGGTGCGCAGCGCGGCGACCATCGCCGTGGCGAGGATGCGCCAGGACGGTTCGGGCAGCTGCCCGAAGGTCAGCACCGTGCGCCCGCCGCGCTCCAGATAGAGGCTCAGGGCCCCGTCGAGCAGCCCGACGATTGCGCCGGCCTTGCGCCCGGGGCGGTGCCCGGTTTCGGTCGCAGGCCAAGCCAGCGCCGCGCCATAGGGGTTCGCCGGATCGGTGGATGCCAGCACCGTGGCCACCGGCTGGCGGCGCGGGTCATCGGCCAGCTGGAATCCGCGCAGCCGGTCAATGGTGGTGGAGGTGGAGAACTGGGCGGCGCCGAGCTTCTCGACGAAGTAGCCGCGCCGGGCATGGCCAGCTTCTTCCAGCTTCGAGAGCACCCGGTAGAGCTGGCCGAAGCCGCCGGGCACCGACTCGGCGGCCACCGAGCCGCGGGTGAGCACCCCGTAGCGTTCCAGCATGATTTCCGCGGTGGCGTGGGCGCTGATCGTGGGGTCCGCTACCGGTGCGGGCAGCAGCGACCAGCGGGCCGCGCCGCGCGCGCCGCGCGCCGGCCCGCCGGCTTGTTCCCGGGCCAGCCGGTTCAGCCCGGAGAGCCGGTTCAATCGTGCGGCGCGGGCCCGCGGGGCGGGCTTGGCGATTTTGTGCGCGGTGCTTCCGCCGGCCAGGTAGCCGCGGATCGGCGCCATGGTATCCGGTGAAATGTACCCGGCCCAGAACAGCCTCCAGCAGGATTCGGCGACCTCGTGGCTGCTGGCCGCCGGCTCATCGCTGCGGTGGATGCGTCCGGCCAGCTCCTCGGCGAAGTAGGCGCCGGTGGACTCGAAGGCCTGGAGCACGCGCAGGTCCAGGGCTTGCAGCGCGCTGGCATCGGGCTGGGGAAGGCTCAGCGCTGCATGCTCGGCGGTGTGCAGCGACAGCCAGCCGTCCTTGCCGCCGGCGGCTCCGGCGCCGCAGATCAGGATATCTCCGGAGCTGCACAGCTCATCCAGCCAGGAATTCTGGTAGCCCCTCAGCCGGGCCGGGAGCACGAAGGACTCCAAAGCGGAGGCGGGGACCTCGGCGCCGGCGAGCTGGGCAACGATTTCATAGGCGCCGTCGGCTCCCTGCAGCGAAGAACCGATCTGCTGCCAGGCCGGAAGGAAGCGCCCGTAGGTGTCCTGGTCCACCGGCTCCACCTCGGCACGCAGTGCCGCCAGGGATCGGGTGCGGATGGTGCGCAGCACCGACACGTCGCAGTATTCGTCGCCGGCCACGCCTTCGGGGACGAGCTCCAGCGGGCGGAAGGCCCCCAGCGACAAGCGGCCGGCGGCCACCAGCTGGTCGAGAACCGGGCGCAGCACCGCCACGCCCAGTCCCAGCTGCGCGGCCAGCTCCCCGAGGGTGAACGGGGCGTGGGTGCGGGCGAAGCGCGAGACCAGGTCCTGGATCGGAGCGGTGGCAGGCTCCAGGAAGGCCGCCGGGATGCCGGTGGGCAGGGGGGTGCCCAGCGCATCGCGCAGCTTGGCGGCATCCTCGATGGCCGCGTACACCAGCTGGCCGGAGCGGCGCAGGGTGAAAGCCCGGCGCGTGGAGACCAGGGCCTCGGCGTGGGCCCGGGCGCTGGCAGGATCCAGGGCCGCGTCGTCATCGGCCGGATCGCGCAGCCTGGCGGCCAGCTGCCCGGCATCCAGCGGACCCAGCAGGCGCAGCAGGTCCGCGGCGCCTTCCATGCCCGCCAACCGGCGGTTGGCTGCCAGATGCTGCAGCTGCTCCTGCAAGGCCGAGATGACTTGCGGGTCCAGCACCTCGCGCACGTCGTTGCGCCCGAGCAATTCGCCCAGCAGCACCGGATCCAGGCTCAGGGCGGCGGCGCGGCGTTCGGCCAGCGGCGCGTCGGATTCGTAGAGGAACTGCGCCACGTAGCCGAAAAGCAGGGATTGGGCGAAGGGCGAAGGCAGCTCGGTGGTCACTTCCACCAGGCGGATGGCCCGCGAGGAGATGCTGGAGAGGATCCTGGACAGCGCCGGCAGATCGTAGACATCATTCAGGCATTCGCGCACGGTTTCCAGGATGATCGGGAAGTCCGGGTAGTTGCGGGCCACATCCAGCAGCTGGCTGGCACGCTGGCGCTGCTGCCACAGCGGGGTGCGCTTGGTCGGGTTGATCCGCGGCAGCAGCAGGGCGCGGGCGGCGCATTCGCGGAAGCGGGAGGCGAACAACGCGGAATTGGCCACCTGCGAGGTGACCACCTCGATGATCTCGTCGGCTTCGAAGGCGAAGAGGTCCGCCCCGGGCGGCTCATCGTCCATGGCGGGGATGCGCAGCACGATCCCGTCGTCGGCGGCCATCGCCGAGGCGTCCAGCCCCCAGCGTTCGCGGACCCGCGCGCCGACGGCCAGCGCCCATGGGGCGTGCACGGCCAAGCCGAACGGGGAGTGCAGGATGACCCGCCAGTCGCCCAGCTCGTCGTGGAAGCGCTCGATCACGAAATTCTGGTGGTTGGGCACCTGGCCGGTGGCCCGGCGCTGCTCGTCCAGGTAGTTGAGCAGATTGTTCGCGGCGAACGGATCCAGCCCGCTGCCGTGCAGCACTTCGGCCGCTTCGGCGCGTTCGCTGGCCAGCAGCTTCGTGGTGAATTCGCCCAGCGCCGCCCCGAGTTCCACCGGGCGTCCCAGCCCGTCGCCGTGCCAGAAGGGCAGCTTTCCGGGTTGGCCGAAGGCCGGGGTGACCAGCACCCGGTCGTGGGTGATGTCCTCGATGCGCCAGCTGGTCGCCCCGAGGGCGAAAATGTCCCCGACGCGCGATTCGTAGACCATTTCCTCGTCCAGCTCGCCCACGCGCTTGGGCGCCTTGTCATCCTCGGATCCGGCCAGGAAAACCCCGAACAGCCCGCGGTCCGGGATGGTGCCGCCGGAAATCACGGCCAGGCGCTGCGCGCCGGGCCGGGCGGTGAGGGTGCCGGCGTCCCGGTCCCAGATCAGCCGCGGCTTGAGCGTGGCGAATTCATCCGAAGGGTACTTGCCCGAGAGCATGTCCAAGGTGGCCAGATAGGCGCTGCGCGGCAGCTGCTGGTAGGGGGCGGCGCGGCGCACGGTGTCGAACCATTGCTCTACGTCCAAGTCGTCCATGGCCACCGCGGCCAGGGTCTGCTGCGCCAGCACATCCAGCGGGTTGGCGGGGATCACCATCTTCTCGATGGCTCCTTGGCGCATGCGGGTGACCACCAGGGCGGTGGAGAGCAGGTCCGCCCGGTGCTTGGGGAAGAAAGCGCCCCGGGAGACCGAGCCGACCTGGTGCCCGGCACGGCCCACGCGCTGCAGCCCCGAGGAGACCGAGTTCGGGGATTCGACCTGGATCACCAGATCCACCAGTCCCATGTCGATGCCCAGTTCCAGGGAGCTGGTGGCCACCACGGCGCGCAGCTTGCCCAGCTTCAGGTCTTCCTCGATCTGGGCGCGCGAATCCTTGGACACCGAGCCGTGGTGGGCACGGGCCAATAACGGAGCTTCCGGGTGCGCAGCAGCGGTGGAGCCGGCCTGGGCCATCAGCGCGGCGGGGGTGGAGGTGGAAGCATCCTCGGCGCTGAATCCCTCGCGTTGGGCGTAGATTTCGTTCAGCCGCCCGGTCAGCCGCTCAGCCAGCCGGCGGGAGTTGGCGAAGATGATGGTCGAATGGTTCTCCAGCACCAGATCCACCAGCTGGTTCTCCACATGCGGCCAGATGCTCGCCGATGCCGCGGGGGAGGAACCCGGACCCAGATCATGCGCTCCGGCCGCGGAAGGCAGGTCGGTCATGTCTTCCACCGGGACGCGCACCGCCAACTCCCATTTCTTGGTGGACGGCGGGCGCACGATGTTCACCGGGGCGGATCCGGCCAGGAAGCGGGCCACTTCTTCGGGCGGCTCGACGGTGGCAGAGAGCCCGATGCGCTGGGCCGGGGCGGGCAGCAGCGCGTCGAGCCGTTCCAGTGACAGGGCCAAATGGGTTCCGCGCTTGGTATTGGCAATCGCGTGGACCTCATCGATGATGACGGTGTGCACCTCGGCAAGGGTCTTGCGTGCCTGGCTGGTGAGCATCAGGTACAGCGACTCGGGCGTGGTGATCAGGATTTCGGGCGGGTCCTTGAGCAGCCTGCGCCGGTCATTGGCCGGAGTGTCTCCCGAGCGCACTCCCACCGACACCGACGGCTGGGACAAGCCCATTTCGTGCGCGGTGGCGCGGATGCCAGCGAGCGGAGAACGCAAGTTGCGCTCCACGTCGACCCCGAGGGCCTTCAGCGGAGAAATGTAGAGCACCTTGGTGCCATTGCCCGTTGGATGATCGGCATCGGAGTCCATCCCCGGCAATGCCGGAGCATCAAGTTCCGCGTGGTGCAGCCGGTCCAGCGCCCAGAGGAACGCGGCCAGGGTCTTGCCCGAGCCGGTAGGCGCGATGACCAGGGTGTGCTTCCCGTCCGAGATGGATTCCCAGGCGCCACTCTGGGCAACGGTGGGCGCGGAGAAGACGTCGGTGAACCACTTGCGGGTGGCTGCGCCGAACCGGGACAGGACATCGCTCATGGAATCGATACTACGGTCTGCGAACGACAAGATCGGCCATTATCCGCCCGCCGTGATCTCCCGCAGGGCCGCCACATGGCTGACATAGGCCCGGCGTCCGGATTTGGTCAGTGAAACGCGCATATGGCTGCGCCCCAGCTTGGTGAACCGCTCGATGCCGATATACCCGGCATCGGCGAGCTGTTTGAGGTGCTTGCTCAAGACGGAGTCGGCGACATCGAGGATGCCGCGAAGGTGCGCGAATTCTGCCCACTGCACCGGGGCGAGGCTGGCGCAAATGCGCAGCCGGATGGGTGCATGGATCAGCTCGTCGAATTGCGCATTGCTAGATGGCTTGTTCATTTCCATCCTTGATGCGGGGTTTGATGGTTTCGCGGCGCATGATCCACAGGGAACCGGTGAAGACAGCGGCCAATGCGAGGAATTTGGGTATCGCGAACAGCCAAGTCTGGGGAATCCAGAAGGTGCACAATTGCAGGGCGAGCATCATGAACAGCATGGCAGCGATGTATTTGCCCGAGTGCCTCAATGCAGGACGGGACTTGGGCCGCTGGCGCGACCAGTAGGCGTACCAGGCGATCAATGGCACAAAGAGCACCGGCGACCAGTACCAAAGGGCGATGTCGATGACTCCGTAGAGCGAAAAGATTGCCGCCGTGACGAGGCCCATGACAATCATGAATGCCCCGGGGGCTTCGGTGGCGCTGACGGTGCCGCTCGCGGCTTCTTCAGCCGCGGCGAGTTGGGAAGCGGCTTCGCGCTCCGAGGGAATCTGCGAATTGTTCACCTGGCTAGACCGCCATTTCCTGGGCATCTTGCACACGGTCCTTGTCCCATGCCGCTTGCGCGGAGGAAAGCAAATGCCATAAGGCGGTGCAGGAAACGACTAATTTCGCACCGATGCTCCAAGGGTCCTCGGCGACCCAAAAGCGCAGGCACATCACGATCAATGAAGCCAGGAACGCGTACCAGCCGTAGGTTGCCGAGCTGCTGAGCAAAGGGCGCATCTTGGCGCGGCTGCGCGTAATCATGTAGTGCACTATGGCTGCAAGGACAGCCGCCGCGAATAACCCCAGAGCCATCTTCGGCGAAAGGACATGTTCAAGACTCATCGCGGTGCTCCCGAGCACCACGTACACGAAGAGGGCGGCCCGGGAAGAAGTGCCGGCAGCGACCATCTTGTTCGAGGCCTGGTCCGCGGAGGCCAGGCGCTCCGCGGCGGTCAGCTTGTCGATTCGTTCTTGCCCCTCAGCCATGATTTCCCCACTTTCCGTTATGGAAAGTCTTGTCTTTCCAAGTTGGAAATTCAAGGGGATGGCTTAAACGTGATGGTACTTCCCGCCTGCCAGGATGTCCTGCGCGCGGTAGAGCTGCTCGGTGAGGATCAAGCGCACCAGCTGGTGCGGGAAGACCAGCTTCGAAAGCGACCAGGTGAAATTGGCCCGCGCATGCACGGACGCGTCCACGCCGTACGCGCCGCCGATGATGATCACGACGTTGCGCGAAGCATCAATCGGGGTGCGCAAAGTATTGGCCAACGCGGGGGAGTCCACGTTCTTTCCGCGCTCATCGAGCAGAACCACGAAGTCGCGGTCATCGATTTTCGCAAGGATGCGGGCCGACTCCTCGGTGCGGGCCGCGTCGTTCTCGCGCGAGGAATGGTTCAGCAGCTGCCAGGTGAGATTGAAGGGCTTCTTCAGCCGCTTCTCGTAGCGGGAAATTCCCTCGTCCACCCAGGATTCGTGTTTCTTGCCAACTGCCAGCACCTTGATCGTCATGCTTCCATTGTTCCGCATCGATCGAGTTCAGCGCTTCGCGCCCGCCCCGATACGATGGAAGCCATGCGATCCTCATGGTATTTCCGGCAAGGCCAACGTTCCCGCGGCGCACAGGTGCTTTGGATCATTTTCGGGCTGGTTGTCGCCATGTTCTACTTCACCCGCAGGGTGCTGGTCTCCCTGCACGCGGGCGGATGGGCCAGGGATCTGGATGCCCCTGCCTACCAATGGGCACTGGAGCACCAGTCGCCGTTCCTGTTTGCGGTCTCCGACTTCTTGTACTTCTGGGGATCCACACCGGGAATGACCATGATCATGCTGGTGATCACCTCATTGCTGTGCTGGAAAACCCGCAGCGCGTGGCCGTTGGCGGCCATCGCGTTCACTGCACTGGTCTCGGTCCTGCTGACCGTTATTCTCAAGACAAGCCTCCAGGTGCCGCGTCCCCAAGGTGTTCCCGGAGGCCCGGCGCCGCCGCAGACCTTCTCGTTCCCCAGCGGGCACACGCTGAACTCGGCCGCGCTGATCGGCATCGCCAGCTACCTGGCGATCATCTACGGGCTGCGCCGCTACGCGTACCTGATCTCCATCGTCGCGGCGCTATTCGTCCTGGCGATGGGAGCTTCCCGAATCTACATCGGGCACCACTGGGTCTCTGACGTGCTCGTGGGGTTGCTGATCGGGGCCGCATGGGCCGCCGTCGTGGCGATCCTGCACTACTACTTCGTGCCGCGGCCGCAGAAGCCCTAGTGTCACCGGTCCTGCCAATGCCGTGCCGCCAGAATACGTGGACGCTCTATCGGACCTTGAAGTTCTTCTCCAGTATGGCAATGAAGGCGAGGGCAGCCGGGCTGGGATTGAATTCACTCCAGGCAAGGTATTCCGTGCGTGAGGGCCCGTCGGACAGCGGGATGGCAACAAGTCCGCGATTGGACGGAACCAGCGCTTCGGACATCAAAGCAATCGCCAGGCCCTGAGCGGTGAGATCAAGCATCAGATCAACGTTCGTTGCTTCGAATGCGACGTGTCGGGACACTCCCACGGAGTCGAACGCTATGTCCGACTGCGCTCGCCCCGGTGAATTCGCAGGAAAATCCACGAAAAGCTCATCAGATAGGTCAACGAGACTCAGGCGCTGATTTTCTGCCAGTCGATGCCCGGCATCTAGCACGGCAACGAGTCGTTCACGAGCGAGAATCCGGGAAGCTACTTGTTTTGGAGCGGTGCTGCCGGGGAGGCCAAGCACGGCAACGTCCATGGAACCGGCCCGAATGGACTCGATGAACGCATTGCTGTCCCCGGTGCTTAAGCTGACGTGGACTACGGGGTTGTCGCGGTGGAATTCCCCCAATGCAGCTGGCAGATCGATCCCGGTAACCGTAGGAATGATTCCGACGCTGAGTTTGCCGCGGATTTCGCCGGTGGTGGCCAGTGCCTCGGAGACAGCGCGCTCTGCCGCTTCCAGGCTTGCTCGCGCCGATGGCAGGAAGGCAACCCCGGCTTCGGTCAGTTCGACCTTCCGGCTAGTTCGAGCGAATAGTTGAGTCCCGATTTCGTGCTCCAATACCTTGATTTGGTGGCTCAAGGCCGATTGGACCACATGGCAGCTTTGGGCAGCGCGCGTGAAGTTCTTGTGTTCTGCGACGGCAAGTGTGTTGAGTCATTGCGGAGTCGATACTTGTTTCTGGCCTCGTGCCAGGCAGTCCAGCTCACCCGGCTCTGTGCAGGCGGCGGTGACGGCACGTTCCTTTCGTTCGTGGCTACACTCTGCGAGGCCACCGTGGTCTCGATAGCACCCCCCGCATTCGCTGCGGCTTTTAGGGTCTCTACCCCTCCCTGAGTTTTGAGGGATTTAACGAGAGCGATACTGCTGACTATCGCTGCAGCTAAGCCACCCACACCGCCGAGCCACGCGGGGATCACTGCGCCCCAAAAATCTGTTCCACTCATGATGCAATCATAGTGTCACCTAATCGACACCAGTTTCATGTCGGAGGAGCGATCCCTGGGCGGATAACTGGCAGATTCATTTGCTGCAACGTCCCAAATATGGTGTCGTGTATGTCGCGATCCAAAGTAAGTTGTTACCCGTTATTGCTTAGCTATGAATGCCTTTTGCAGAACAGTGCAATCCGGGCATAGTCCCCAGTCATATGTCCGATGAAAAATGGAACGCGATCGCCAACGATTTCGTGAAGTCCATGGGCTTCGACGACAACGAGGGGACTAAGGCCCCGTGCCGTTGGGTTGCCGTGCATCACGGAGTCTCGAAGAACGGCAATGACCACATACACCTGGCCGTGAACCTGGTCCGTGAGGATGGCACCAAGGCCTCCGTCCATAACGACTTCCGTCGTGCGCAGGCCGCCGCGCGAGCTCTTGAAGTAGAGCATGGTTTGGAACCCCTGGAATCTGCCCAGGACCAACGCGCGACCCGCGGTTCTGATCCTGCCGAACGCGAAGCCCAGGCACGTTCCCGTGCCCGAGCAAAGTACGAACGTACCCGCACCAAGCAGGGCAAGAAATCCCCATCATGGGAGTGCCTTTCCGGGGCCGACCGCAAGGAACACATCGCTGCGGAGCTACGCGCCGACCAGCCGCGTTTCCTGCTTTCCTTGAAGGTGCGAGCTGCATCGACGGCAAGTAGTAGCGAAGCGGAATTCGTGCGCCGGATGCGCCGTGACGGGCTGCTGGTCCGCGCCCGATTTGCAGATGGACGAACCGACGTTGTTACCGGCTATTCCGTGGCCGAGCGTCCCGAGGCCGGAGAACGGCCGATCTGGTACGGCGGGGGACACCTTGGCCGTGATCTGACGCTGCCGCGGCTACGTGATGGCTGGCCCGATACACCCACCGGAGCAACCGAGGCCGCCGCTGAGTGGAACGCTGCTAAGCGCGGCCGCCGCGTGGTCGCACCGGGCCGCGAAGCGCACGAACCCAATCCGGAATTGTGGGATCAGCGCAACGCTGAACTGCGTGAGCTGGTGGACCGGCTGCGCGCCGTCCCAGTCGATGACCGTGACACCTGGGCCACTGTGGCGCGCCAAACCTCCGGTGCCTTGGCCGCCTGGTCCAACGCAACCGAGAGCACGCCCGGACACCTCGCCGCCGCGGCCGAAGCGCTGTCCCGTTCGGCGCAAACATATGAACGTACCGTCACTCCTCAAAAGGCCGACACGGTGGCCCTGTCCAGTACAGCCATGCTCTTGGCTAGCGCCTCCCATGGGGGACAGGGCACTGTCGCCCAGGCGGCAATGGTGCGCCAGCTCTTGCGTCTGACCCAGACAGTGTATGACGCTTCCGTGGCAGGACAGCAGGCACGGCAAGCGAAGCTGTTGGCCGAGGACACTCGCGCACGGCTGGTCCGCGTTCGTGACGCCATGCCTCAGGTGCCTACCGCGGCCAGCGCCAATGGCACCGCCACGGCAACCATTGAACGCCCGAGCACGCTTGATCCCGAGGCACAGGCCATGCTTAATCGGCTGCACGCCGGGCAGGGCAAGCCCGCCACCGCGGCGGCTTCACCCATCCCCAACAAGATCGAGCCAGCCAAGACCCATCAGACCACCAAGCCGGGTACGGACCGCGGCCCGGAACGATAGAAAAGGGGGCCGATCATGGCCGAGGAAACAGATGGAATTGAGGAAGCCTTCCAAGGCCAATTGAGGGTCCTGGTCACCGCTGCCGGGCAAATTGCCGAACGGATGGGCAGAGCCCGCGAGGACGCTTTACGCCGAGCGCAAGCGTCCAGCGAGCAAGAAGCCCGCGAGCTGCAATCCCGGTTCGCCGCAGGACAGCGCGCCGCCCGAGCGGAGATGGGCAACGTTCATCGCGCCGAGTGGTGGGACCGGGCCACCCCGGAACAGATCGGCCACACTTACCAGCTGGCCCGCGCCTGGTCCAAGGAAGAACCCGAAGCGGTTCGAGCTGAACAGAGGATGCGCGATGAGCTGCGCACCCGCTACTCGGTCGACGTCGACAACACGGGAGCGGACCCCGAGGCAGTCCGCCAGGCGGTCCAACGCGAGCTGGCCAAATCGGAGCACGACCGGGCGGCCGCGGCCGCCGAACAGTCGCGCTCCGAGCAGGAACGAGCCGAAGCGCGACGGCTGATGACGATGGCAGACCAGGACGAGCGCCGGGCCGGGGAATCCCGAGCGGCTGCCGAGCATGAGCCGGACCCCGAGGAACGCGTGCGTGCCGCCGCCGAAGCTGAACAGCGCGAGGCACAGGCCGACCGTGCCCGCGAGGACGGGCGCACCGTTTACGACAGCGCCGAGCGCCGTGCAGGCACCGCCCAGAGTCTCGAAGCCCAGGGTATTGACCGCGAGGTGGTGGCCACGCGCATGCGGGCTGACGTCAGTCAGGGCAAGCCCGCCACCGATGCGGTCAAGGGCGCCGGGAAGGCCAAAGCACCCAAGGGTCGTAAGATCCGCGGCCATGGAATCCAAGTCCAACGAGCGGGCCTGGATCGGTGAGAACAGAAGCGATTTGCAAAAATTTTTGGGGCGGTACCTGTTAGGTACGGCCCCAAAACATTTATCGTCTTACTGATAGCTTCAGATGTTCATAGGTGTAGGCAGAACCTTCATTATTCTTCTTTTTGTAGATAAGTCAATTCCATTGAATGTACTTCAATTGAGATTTCAGGTTTCGAGATCTCTGGAATCATTGAATGTATGAACGAATTCATCTACTGAGTACCTGCCAGGTGGCTGTTTCCTTCAAAGTCATAAAGCAGTAATTCATGCTTATCGATATAAGATCAAGCCAAAAAAGGGGAGGGCCTATGAACAGCTCTGTGCATCGAACGAAAACGGTTGTCTGGGGTGTGACGATGTCTCTAATGCTAGGGGCAATCGCAGGACCGGCATTTGGTTCTGAGCAGCTTGTGATATCATCAACGGCCACCGACTCAGACCAGAATGCAATGAACAGCGTGATACCAGGGATAGGAGTAGGAACTCCTGCTCCCCTTCCGATTAATTTTTCAGATCTCGGAGCGATGACTGTCACTAAATCAAGCATCAGTCTGAAAGATCCAGCTGGTCAGAATATTGCTTTAAAAAAGATCGATGGAGACGGTTCCGGGGAAGACTTTTATGAAGGCTTAACGAAGAATGGGAAAATAGTAGAAGTTCAGGTGCTGTCTGAAACACCGACCGCACCATTGGCAGATCCTGAGACCCTAGGAAGCCCAGATGACCCGGTCGATGAGGTCCCAGTTTCCGGCGAGTCAGATGGTTATGAGGTGGAGGCGGCTCCAAAGGTTGTCTCCGCGGCTGATTTCAAACCGGTGCTTGCTATCGCTAGTACGGCCACAACTGTGACCATTGCAGCTCCAGCCGGAACCGCAGTAAAAGATGTAGTTTCCTACGATTCCTCTGGCATCGTGGTGGCTATGCCAGCGAACAAAACTGAAAATAGTAATGGCTCCATCACGCTTCCTCGCGCTGAAGCGGCTGCAATGTTTGGTGTGGAGACCGAACAGGGAGACGAGACGACCCAACTGACGATTCCTATTGCCACTCCCGCGGCTGCGAAAAAGAATCAATGGACCGAGTTCTACTACACGACGTTTATTCCTGAGAAGTATGTAGATGTCCCTGGGGCATGCAAGGTCACTTCAAATAGCTGGAACGTTACGAAGCACAACGGTAACAACAGGTCATGGAAGAATTTGAGGAACGGAGCAGCCTACGAATCCTATAAAACCGTAGCTGGCATCAAAGTCGACTGGTCTCGTGGCAAGGTCTATAACGTTGCGCAGGTTTCCGTTTCCAAGGGTTACGACAAATCAGGAAACCTTAAGAAAAAGAAGCAGGCAAGCGCACGGGGTATCAAGACTGAAGAGATGCAGCGATCATCCAGTTACGTCTACTGGAGGATGCGTCATCAAGTTTCTAACCCTTTATGCCCCGGGGCGGGAGCGATCCGCTACACGGGCGCTGTGAAAATGTACCGGTCCGGAACGATGAAAGTCAGTTTCAACCGAGTTCAGGTCCCGAACCATGAAATGTATGCACGCACCAACCTCCGTGGGAACTGGACCAACATCCATAGGCTCAAGCGGAAAGCTTTCGCTTGCTTAGCTCTCCCTTGCGGAAATAATGCATACGCCCGAACTGTGAAATTGAAGATCAATTGAACTACAGCTAGAAATAATATTTTGAAAGGTCTTACGAGTTGGAAAATTGCGTTAAGGAACGACTTACATCACAGATGATATCGCTGCCGATATTTATTCTCATTGCATTCACTGTTGATCTGATCTCATACATGTCTGAAGCTACGACGCTAGGGTACACGACGTTGTGGGCTGGCATTCTTGTTCCTTTTACTGCCATTTTGATCTTTGCCACCGTACCGACCTTGATCAAGAAAACTCGATCCGTAGTACGTGATCTGATCGGTGTCTTTCTCGGCGCGACACTGTTTGGCGTAATTGCCAGTCTTCCCGTCTGGAGTTCGACAGCAGGACAAAGTGATGTTGCTCAGGGAGACTACGCATCAGGCGTGATGCTGTCACCGTTTTTGGGATTGATCGTCGTAGCGATCTTTGCTGTTTCCTCGGGATTTTTTGAATACCTATTGCACCGACGTATTCGGACCCGCAGCACGAAAAGGTAGATCATTCGGTAAGGGTAAGCCGAACCAGGCAGCCACTGAACTACAGCTTTATGGCGGCCAGTCGGCTGATGTTATCGGGCCGGAAGCCGGACCAGTGATCCTCCCCCGTGCCGTCCTCCACAACGCACACCGGAGCCTCGCTGCAATTCCATTCATCTATCGTGGCACACGATTGTTGCCATGAAAACTATGTGTTGGACTGATTGATGAGTTCACCGTGATAGTTGAAGCATGATCACAACTACGGCTCCTTCACCTGCGCATATGATGAGTTCTCGTGCCGGCACTACCCTGCTGACGGCGTTGGCTCCGGCCGTCTGGGGCACAACATATTTGGTGACGACGGAACTGCTTCCCCCGGGGCACCCGATGTTCGCCGCGCTCGTTCGCTCGTTGCCGGCAGGGATCATCGGACTGCTTTTGGTACGGCAGCTCCCTCGCGGTGTCTGGTGGTGGAAAGCCGCCGTGCTCGGCTTCTTGAACGTCGGACTCTTCTTTCCACTTCTGTTCGTGGCCGCGGGTCGGCTCCCGGGAGGAGTGGCCGCGACCCTCGGGGCCGTGCAACCGCTTGTCGTTGCAATTCTCGCAGTGCTGATCCTGAGGCAAAGCCCCTCCGGATGGCAGTTGGCTTGGGCTGTCGCCGGTGTTCTGGGCGTAGGGCTTGTAGTCCTCGGACCCGCCGCCAGGCTTGATCCAGTAGGAATTCTTGCTGGATTGGACGGATGCCTCGCCATGGGCCTTGGCCTGGTCTTGGCCAAACGGTGGGGCCGGCCTGCAGGTCTCGGGGCGATGGGTTTCGCCAGTTGGCAACTGACTGCCGGTGGCCTCGTATTGCTGATGCCGACAATGCTGCTTGAAGGATTCCCCAACAGCGTGCCGGCTTCGGGCTTTGCCGGATATCTGTGGCTCGGGCTCGTAGGCGGACTGCTGGCCTACCCCTTTGGTTCCGTGGCCTAGGGCGTCTTCCGGTCACTTCCACGGCCCTTTTAGGGATGCTTTCCCCGCTGGTTGCAGCGGCGCTCGGGGTGGGCCTTGGAGGGGAATCGCTCAACGCCGGCCAGCTCCTTGGCTTCTCGCTGGCGGTGGCTGCACTGGCCGCGGGGCAATTCACTATCCGATTACCACGTTTCAGCAATCCCTTCGCCCTTCAATCTCGGAATGATGCCCAATGACAACAACGTCACCGATCAGTTACCAGCCGTTCCAAGCGAGAGCCCGCCTTCCGTGGGGTGCACTCCTGGCCCTGTCCTCAGCGGGGTTCCTGGCAATATTTACAGAAACCATGCCGGCCGGGTTACTGCCGCAGTTGGCTTCAGGGCTCGGGACTTCACCTGCAGGCGCTGGCCAGCTGGTCACCCTATACGCAGTCGGTTCGCTCCTCGCTGCCATTCCGCTGATTTTTGCGACCCGTCGCATGGACCGGAAGAAGGTCCTGCTCTGCGCAGTACTGGGACTTGTACTTTTCAACACCGTTACAGCACTGGCTCCGTGGTATCCGCTGGTGCTCCTTGCCCCGGTTTGCTGCTGGTGCGGCAGCGGCTCTCATTTGGGGCGTCATGTCCGGGTACGCGAGAAGCCTCGTTATCGAATCCTTGCAGGGACGTGCGCTGACCATCGCAGGGCTAGGCCAACCGATCGCCTTGGCGCTCGGGGTCCCATTGGGAGCTTGGGCTGGATCAATCGTTGACTGGCGATGGGTATTTCTGGGCATCTCGGTCGCGGCACTTGCCTTGTTTTTCTGGATCCTTGTTTCTTTGCCCCCAATTGCTGGGCGGCCAGAAACGCGCAAGCCGTCGTTAGGCAGCGTACTGCGGATTCGCGGAGTTCGCATGGTCCTGTTCGTGGCCCTGTTCTGGGTGCTGGCCCACAACGTGCTCTATACCTACATCGCACCTGTGCTATCTCCCAGTGGCCTGAACCTCGACTTGGGCTTGCTGCTATTCGGGGTGGCATCCTTCGCCGGAATCACCATCACAGGACTCGTCATTGACCGTGCCATGAGGGTCCTGATTCTCGGTTGCCTGTCTGTGATGGGAATTGCCGGTTTGGTGTTGGCGCATCCTGAACTGGGCAGCTTGGCGGCTGCCACCGCGATAATCCTATGGGGGATCGGATTCGGAGGAGCGCCGGTGCTCTTGCAAACCTGCCTGGCAGATCGCGCCGGCAAAAATACCGACGTGGCCCAATCCTTATTCGTGACCGTATTCAACCTCGCGGTGGCTGGCGGAGGATTGGCAGGCGGCGTCGTTCTTGCCCTCGGCGGATCCAGCGAAACACAGGCGTGGACGGTGCTCGTCCTCATGGTGATCACTGTGGCAACGGTGGTGGTTGCCAAGCGGACGTTCGCTCCAGGCCGCCGCACCGAATAGGCGGGCCCGGCAGCCGTTCAGCAGTGTGCAGCGTCCCCGGGTACCTAGGCCAGCACCCGGATCGTTGCGCCGCTAGCCCACGCGCGGATGTCTTCCACCGCGTCGCGGTAGAACATCTCGAACTGCTCGATGGTCACATAGCCGATATGCGGGGTGGCAATCACGCCCCGGGTAGCGGCCAGCCGGTCCTTGGCCGGCAGCGGTTCCACGTCGAAGACATCCACCGCTGCCAGGTGCAGCTGCCGGCTGTCCAGCGCGTCGATGAGCGCGTCGGTCTGCACGATCCTGCTGCGCGAGGTGTTGACCAGGATGGAATCGGGACGCATCCAAGCCAGCTGCTTGGGTCCGATGACCCCGGTGCTGCGCTCCGAGAGCTTCAGGTGCACGGTCACGATGTCGCTGGTGGAGAACAGCTCGGCTTCGGAGACCAGCTCTACGCCCACTTCGGTGGCGCGGGCCTTGGTGAGATTCTGGCTGTAGGCGATGACCCGCATGCCGAAGGCCAAGCCGACCTTCGCAACCTTCGCTCCCAGATTCCCCAGGCCGTAGACGCCCAGGGTCTTGCCGGACAGGCCCAGTCCGAAAGTGGTCTGCCAGCCCGAGCCAGCCGCCAGCGGGCGGTCCGCGGAAAACAGCTCCACGTCCAGTCGGCGCGCGGCGCTGAGGATCAGCGCCCAGGTGTGCTCGGCGGCATCGGTAGCCACGTAGCCGGTGTGGCTGACCACGATGCCCTGGTTCTTGGCAGCCTGCAGGTCGATGGATCCGTTGCGGCGGCCGGTGGTGACCAGCAGCTTCAGGTTGGGCAGGGCATTGAGCCGGGCGGCCGGGAAAGGCGTGCGTTCGCGCATGGCGACGATGGCGTCGAAGGGCTGCAGCGCCTGGACGACGGTGCTGTCCTCGTGGCCCAGGTGCTCGGTGAAGACCGTGACTTCAGCGTCCAGGGCGGCGGCGAGGCCGTCGAAATCGGCCAGCGAGCGGGCCACGTTGTGGTAATCATCCAGGATTGCAATGCGCATGGCTTCATCCTAGGCACCTGCAGCCGATGCTGTCCCACTGCGGGCCGTAATAAAAAGCTGGTGCCTGCATCATGCAGGCACCAGCTCGAAGGGTGACGCTACCCGATGACCGTGAAATCCAATTCCTCGGTGAAAGAACGCCCATGCACGTCGGTGGCAGTCACCGTGGCGGTGTGCGCCCCGACGGAGAGATCATCTGGCAGTTCCAAGCGCCACAGGTGGCTGGTCTTCTCGGCGAAGCCGCCACCATGGACGAATTGCTCGGCGATGGCCGCCGGATCCGAGTACTCGGCGCCTGACAGCGGGCGTTCGCCGGCCATTTTCTGCGTCCGCTCGGCCGCAACCGGGTCCTGGCCGTCGATGGAGACCTCGACAGCGGAGCCGGTGCTGCCCATCCAGAAGTTCGTGGTCAGCCAGGTGTCCTTGGCCAATCCCTGCCGGCTCACCGCCAGCGGGTCATCCAGGGCCGGAACCGTGCCGCGCTCCTTTTCCAGATTCTCCTCGTACCACTGCCGGTACGCCGGGGTGTTCAAGCCCAGGGACATCTGCTTGCTGGCATCCCCGCCGGTCACGGTGAAGCGCTCGGTGATCTTGGTGTTCTTGATGTCCAAGGTGAGCACTCCCGGAGGGGTCCCGTCGCGCTGGATGGAAGTCGGGTAGCCGTTCTCGGTAACCCGTCCGTCATACCACTGCCCGGAAATGGCCGGGACAGTCAGGTGCGTGAACGGCAGGCCTGCCTCGCCGACCTCGTCGCGCCAGCCATCCATCAGGTCCCCGGCGCGCAGGTTCTCTGACATGTGGGTGTGCCCGCCCAGGGAAACGACCTCGCGTCCTTCCAGCAGCTCGTAGATCTCCCGGACCTGCTTGGTGGAATGCTCGTCGCTGTAGAAGAACTCCAGCAGGGGGCTGTGCCCGGCCAGGACGATGGCCTTGTTCTTGGGTACCTCGGCCAGGTCCGCGCGTAGCCACTGCAGCTGGCGCTTGCCCAGATCGTAGGTGTAGTCGCTCTTCTTGGCCGGAACCGCAGTCGGGTAATCGATGGTGCTCAGGGCGATGACGTGAGTCTTGCCCGTGTCGTAGGAGTAGTATTCCGGACCGAACTGGGCGCGGAAGGAATCGTACTCGTGCTGCCCGTCCAGCGAGTCGTAGTCGATGTCGTGGTTGCCCGGCAGGAACCGGGCCGGACCGTTGAGCATGGAGGACAGTTCGCGGGTCTGGTGGAAGAAGGTCAGGTCATCGCCCACGAGGTCGCCGATGAACAAGGCGCCGCAGCCGGTGTAGTCGGTGCGGGCCGCCAGATCGGCGAAAGCGCCTTCCCTGGCGTAGTCGACTTCCTGCTGGGTATAGGTCTGCACATCGGCACCGATGACGCAGCTCTGCTCGGGCGACTGCGTGGCGCTGCTGGCCACCAGCGGGAAGTTGACCGCCTCGGGCAGCGGCCCGGTCGGGGCGATGCCGTCGTACTTCAGGTCCGGGGAGCCTTCAGGCAGGTGGGTGTAGAAGAATTGGGCGACGTTGTCGTCGTCGACCGGAACCTGGAAGCCCCGGGGCTGGGTGACGAACGCGGTCATGTTGTTGTAGGCCGGAAGCTCGTAGCGTCCCTGCCCATCGGTGGCCACGACGTCGCGGCCGTTGGAAACCGTGACGTTCGGTAGGCCAGGCTCGTTGGCATCCTGCGTGGAGTTCTTGTTGCGATCCTCGAAGACCACTCCGTCGAGCGTCTCTTGCGCGGTGCCGCTGCGGCCAGTTCCTGCCGGGATCACCTCGACTGACCCGCGGTAGGCCGAGGAGCTCCAGTCCGCGGCGGACTTGGCTGCCGGCACTGCCTCGAGTTCCGGGGTGGCGCCGATGAATGCGGTGGAAGCTGCAATGGCAGCTAGGCTTCCGGCGGTGAGATGCAGTGGGGTGAGATGATTGGTTTTGCCGGGTCGAGCGAAGATTTTCACGAACGTTCCTCCGGGTGGGGACAATCTGCCTGCCCCTTGGCCGGCCGTCTTCCACGGTGCCAATGGCAGGTGAATTGCAACCCCTGCTCAGGTAATGTCTAATAATCGATCCCGTAAATAGTTATCGACTGTCTTGGCGGGATTTACTGTTTTCGAACCAGTGAAATGAAGTGGCGCGGATGGAACTAGTGCAGGCGCTCATGGCAGGCGCGCGCGGGCGAAGGCTGTTGTGGGAGTTCGCCACTGCCAGCGAAGAGAAACTGCTACCGGCGTTCGGGGAGCATCCGCTGCATGCGGCGATGTTCTACGCCGCGTATCACGTGGCGGTAGAACGCGGCGAAAGCGTTGGCCTGTTTGGCGCGGATGAATCCAGCATGCCCGAAACCAGCGTCCAGCAGATCGCCCGGCACCTTGACGGCACCACCCTGGTGCCGGTCACCGCAGCGCTGCTGCAGCAAGCGCTGGTCCGCTCGGTCGACAGTGCCCGCTATTGGCAGGAACCGGATGGGGAAGACACCCTGCTGGCGTTGCCGGAACTGTCCGCGCCGCTTGAGCGCGTGGCCCGGCATCTGGCGGACAGCGGGCTCGCGGCGGGGTGGCTGGACCCCGTGGATCTGCACAACCAATTCCAGGTCGAATTCGACCAGCATGACCCGCAGGGCAGATCGCAGGCTCCCGGCAGCAATGTCCTGGGCCTACTGCAGGAGTGGAGGGCCGGCATCCTGGCGACCGAAGCCCGCGATGCCGCCGAAATGAGCAGCACCCCGCTGGGCAGCTTCAGCGGGGAATGGTGGTCCAAGCCCAGCAGCCGCCTGCCCTCCACTACCGGTGTGTTCCCAGACCGGGAGCCAGTGGGCCTGAGCTGCGTGGAAGACGGTTTCGGATGGGAGCAAGCCAGCGTGAGGGCCGCCAGCGTGCCTCCCGCAGCCAAGGTGCTGGAGATCGCCACGGCCGAGGACTGGATCCGGCTCTGCCGCGAGCACGGCATCGAGGTCACCGCGCACAAGCGCCACGACTGGTACATGGCCACCGGGCGCGACGGCGCATGGAAGATCCCCGACTGGCTGGCCGTGGCGCGCGATTACGACGGGGTGCATCTGGGTATCGGCGCCTATCTGGCGCTCGCCGGCCAGTGCCTCGACATCGATGAAGAATACGCCAGCGTGATTGCCGGGTGGGACCCGGACCAGGCCTTCTGGTTCACCGATGAGCTGCGGTGCTACGGGCCGGCCCGGGAATGGATCTGCCTGGACGCCAACAACGAGGATGCACGGTGGTTGCCTGCTGGCAATGACCCAAGTTCATGAGCCGTCACGGGCGCAGTAGCCAGCCCGGGTTTCTGGTGCAATGGGTTCCATGAGTGAAACGACAAACGATGAACTGGCCGCGGCTACCGAAGTCATCTTGCAGCTGCGCTGGTCGGACCAGGACGCCCTGGGACATGTGAACAATGCGCGCATCGTGACCCTGATGGAAGAAGCCCGCATCCGCTGGACGCGCGAGGACGGGACAACAGGCCGTTTCGAATTCGGCACCGTCGTGGCATCCATCCAGATCGACTACCTGCGCCCGCTGTACTACCAGCCCGAGATGCTCATCCGCATGGGCATCAGCCGGCTGGGCAACAAGTCCTTCACCGTGCGGGGCATCGGCTACCAGGACGGGCAGCCGGTATTCGACTCGACCACGGTCATGGTGCCGCTGGCAGCCGATGGCGTCTCGTCGCGCCCGCTCAACGAGCTGGAGCGCAGCTGGCTCGGCAAATCGCTGATCCCAGCACGCAACTAGGCTTCGGGCGCCGGTCCCTGGCCGTTGAGCAGCGCGGCCAGATCGCGCAGCTTCGCTTCGGAGTCCGAGCCCGGCTCGGTGGTGTAGATGAACAGGGTCTGGTCTGGTGCCCCGGTCACGTCCAAGGCCTCGTAGTTGACCTCCAGATAGCCCACCTGGGGATGGTTGAACCGCTTGATCCCGTCCCGCCGCTCGACCACCCGGTGATCGGCCCACCAGGTGCGGAATTCTTCGCTGTTCATGGACAGCTCTCCGACCAGCTGCGCGAGCAGCGGATCATGTGGATGGCGCCCGGCATCCAGGCGCAAGGTGCCGACCATCGAGGCGGCGATCTGCTCCCAGTCGGCGTAGCGCTGCCTGGCTTCGGGATCCAGGAAGGCCCAGCGGATCAGGCTGCGGTGGCGCACCGGCTTGGCGAGGAAGTCGGTGAGCAGGCTGGCGGCCAGCGCATTCATGCCCAGCACCTCGGTACGCCGTCCGCGGATGAAGGCCGGATGCCCAGTGAAGGAATCCAGCAGCTGATGCAACGACGGGCGTACCCGCTGGATGCTGCTCGACGGGTTGTTGCGCCCGGAACCGGAGACCGAGCGGGCCAGATTGAACAAATGCCCGGCCGCCGTCTCATCCAGTTCCAGGGCCTTGGCCAACGCGCCGAGCACGGATTCGGAAGGGCGCTTGTGCCGGCCCTGTTCCAGCCGGGTGTAGTAGTCGGTGCTCACGCCGGCCAAGACCGCAACCTCTTCGCGGCGCAGGCCAGGCACGCGTCGCCGGGGACCGCCATCGCCTGCCGGGCTGACCAGGGCCCGCCGTGCCTTGAGGAATTCGCCGAGCTCGGTATTGGAATTCATCCCTGCATTCCTTTCATCCGCGGGCCGCATCGCCCCGGTCCTATCCTAGCCCTGCGTGCAGTGGCAGCCAGCAGCCCGAACTATCCTAGGACTGCCATACCCCGGATCAATGCGCCACGTCCCACGGCCCCTGGAGCCGTGCAATGGTGGTGGACTATTAATGCCACTGCCACCATCGCCCAGGAGCGCACATGCCCGGACCCGCCGATAACCTGCCCACCCGCGAATCGGCTCCAGCAGCTGCGCGAGCACCACGCGAACCGCTGCTGGAGCGGGCCGAGCAGCGGCCTGCCGGGATCCGCGACCTGCTGCGCGACGTGGGCGGGGTGTATGCCAGCAATGGTGTGATCGGGCTGGTCTTCTCCGCTTCGGGCCCCATCGCGGTCACCCTTGCGGTGGGTGCCGCTGGCGGGCTGTCCCAGGCCGAGATGGCTTCCTGGGTCTGCGGGATCTTCCTCTCCGCCGGGTTGGCGACCATCGTGATGTCCCTGCTCTACCGCCAGCCGCTGGGATTCGCCTGGTCCATCCCCGGCACGGTGCTGCTGGGCCCTTCGCTGCAGCACCTGTCCTTCCCCGAGGTGGTCGGGGCGTTCTTCGTCTCCGGGGTGCTGGTCCTGGCCTTGGGCGCTACCGGGGTGGTGCGCCGGATCATGGCGGCCATACCCATGCCGATTGTGATGGCCATGGTGGCCGCGGTCTTCTTGCGCTTCGGCACCGACATCGTCTCGTCCACCCAAGCCAACCCGGTGGTGGCCGGCCCCATGGTGCTGGTCTTCATCCTGCTCGCTGCGGTGCCGGCATTGGGCAGAAGAATTCCCCCGGTGCTGGGCACGCTGATCGCCGGGGTCATCGCGGTGGCCGCCAGCGGCCAGTTCGCGTTGGGCGCAGCTGGCGGGCCCGTGCTGGCCACCCCGGTGTTCACCGCTCCGGAATTCAGCTGGGCTGCGCAGCTGGAACTGGTGGTGCCGTTGGCTATCACCGTGCTGATCGTGCAGAACGGCCAGGGTGTCGCGGTGCTGCGCTCTGCCGGGCACCGTCCCCCGGTCAATGCCTTTGCGCTGGCCTCGGGCGGGTTCTCGATCCTTAATGCCTGCTTCGGTGCGGTGTCCGCCTGCGTCACCGGGCCAACCAACGCGTTGCTCGCATCATCTGGCGAAAAGCACCGCCAGTACACCGCAGCGGTGGTCTATGGCTTCCTGTCCCTGCTCTTCGCCCTGTTCGCTCCAACGCTGACGCGCTTCATGCTGGCCACCCCGGAGGCTTTCGTGCTGGCCTTGGGAGGCATCGCCATGCTCAAGGCCCTGCAGCAGGCCTTTGTGACGGCCTTCGCCACCAAATTCACCCTGGGCGCCCTCGTGACGTTCGTGGTGACCATTTCCGGCCTGGACCTGTTCAACATCCATGCCGCCTTCTGGGGCATCCTCATCGGATATGGCGTCTCCCGGCTCATGGAACGCACGGACCATTCGACCGCTTCCCGGCACTAGCGGCAACGGCCCGCACCCTGGCCAGCTGGCAGTTCGTGCCGAGCCTGCGAGCTGGCCTAAGCTGGCGGTAGCTTACATCGATCTTTTCGGACAGGACGGGCATGGCCACGGGCAGCATGTATCGGGTGGGAATACTGGGCCACGGGGCGATCGGCTCCGTGGTGGCGGAGCAGCTGGCAGCCGGGACGGTGCACGGTGCCCAGCTTGAAGGGGTGATCCTGCGCCGTCCGCAAGCCGGGCTGGAGCATGAGCAGCTGAGCTGGGAGGCGGCCCTGGAGCGCTGCGACCTGGTGGTCGAATGCGCGGGCCAGCAAGCCCTGCGCGAGAATGCGGTGCGCATCCTGGCCTCCGGGGTTGACCTGCTGGCCAGTTCCATGGGAGCGCTGGCTGACCCGGAGTTCGCCGCGCAAGTGCAGGCCGCCGGACCGGGACGCTTGTCCAGCACTGCCGGGGCCATCGGCGGATTGGACCTGCTGGGCGCGGCTGCCCGGATGGGCGGCATCGACCAGGTGCTGGTGACGACGCGCAAGCTGCCAGCCACCTTGGTGCAGCCGTGGATGGATGCGCAGCGGCGCCGTGAATTGGAGCAGGCCGCCGGACCCGTAGAGGTATTTCGCGGTCCAGCCGCGGCAGCGGCCCAGGACTTCCCGAAGTCATTGAATGTGGCCGCGGCGGTGGCGTTGGCTGTGGGGGATTGGGATGCGGTGACAGCCAGATTGATCGCCGACCCGGAGGCAGGCCTGACCGAGCACCGCATCGAGGCGCGCGGCCCAGCCGGCGAGTACAGCTTCTCGATCAAGAACCACCCCTCGCCACGCAACCCGCGCACCAGCGGCATCGTCCCGTGGGCCCTGCTGCACTCGATCCGGCAAGCCGCGGAGGCGCGCCGCTAGCGGCGCGGTGCCACCGCTATTGGCCTTCGGCTGCCGCGTACTCCTCCAGCACCTTCTTGCCGATCTTGAACGCCACGTTCGCCGCCGGAACAGAACAGTAGATGGCACATTGCAAGAAGACTTCCTTGATTTCTTCGGGAGCCATGCCATTGCGCAGGGCCGCGTGCACATGCATTTCCAGTTCTTCCCAGTAGCCGCCGGCGATCATTGCGGTCAGCGTGATGGCGCTGCGGGTAGTGCGCGGCAGGCCGTCGCGGGTCCAGATGGTGCCCCATGCGTAGCGGGTGATCATTTCCTGGAATTCGTCGGTGAACTCATTCGAGTTCGTGGTGGAACGCTCAACGTGCTCGTTGCCCAGCACCTGGCGGCGTACCTCCATGCCGGCATCGTAGGTATCGCCGGGAAGGCGCGGTGAATCAGCCATTTCTGCAGGTCCTCGCTTCTAGTTGGCCAGCAAGAACTCGGCCAGCAAGGCCGCGGTCTCTTCGGGGGCTTCGGCCGGGGCCAGGTGGGCGGCCGAATCGATGACCGCCATGGTTCCGCGGGGTGCATTTTCTGCGATGAACTCCGCGTCTGCCGGAGGGCACACCTGGTCCTGTGCGCCGTTGATGGCAATGATCGGGTCGCTGGTTGAAGCCAGCTGCCCGCGCACGTCGAATCCTGCCAAGGCACCGCAGGCGTGGGCGTAGGCGAAGCGGTCAGCGTCCTGCAGGCTGTGCAGCAGCTCGGTGCTGATCACCGGTTCCTTCTCGATGAATCCCGGTGCGAACCAGCGCTCGGCAGAACCGGCGACCATGGTCGGGGTGCCGGCCTTGGCGACCAGCTCGGCACGGTCGGTCCACCCTTCGGGGGTGCCGATCTTCGCCGCAGAGCAGATGGAGGACAACGCGTCGAAGAAGCCGGCGTGGTCCACGGCCAGCTGCAGGGCGGTGGCCCCGCCGACCGACACCCCGGCGTAGTACAGCTTGCTGCCCTCGGAGATGACGCCGTCGGCACGCAGCGCCTCGACGGCCTTGGTGACCCCCGTAGCCAGTTCGGCCAGCGAGAACGCGTCGGTGGACGGCTTGCTTTCGCCGTGCCCCGGAAGGTCCCAGGCGATGACCTGGAACTTGTCCTTGAGGTACGGCAAGGCCGGGGCCCACAGCGGCAGGGCCGCGGTGCCCAGCGAGGGGCCGACGATGAGGGTGGGAAGTGCCTTGTCGGTGTGCAGCAAGGAGGGGGTTAGTTGCGGGACTGCCATGATTCCTTCCGTGCCGAGTAATCGGCGAGTACGGTTTCGGTGAAGCGATCCGCGGCACCGAGGTAGCCAGCTGGATCAAATAATTCGTAGAGGTCCTGGTCGTTCAAGTCATGCACGGAGATTTCCAGGCGCAGCAGATCGCGCAGGGAAATGCCCTCGTCGAGGCTGCGGCGCACCAAGGCCTGGATGGCCGGTTTTCCGCCGACCACCAGGTCAGCCAGGGCGGCAGCGAGTCGCTCGGAGAGCACGGCATCTCCGCCCAGGGCGAGGTTCCGCTCGATGGCAGCGCGATCCACGCCCAGGCCGTTGGCCAGGAACGAAGCGTGGAATGCCGCCCCTGAGGCCAGTCGGGCCAGTTCGCGCAGGGCACTCCATTCGGCGTGCCAGCCGCCATCGGGGCGTTCATCCACCGCGCTGCCGGCAGCGGTGAACAGGGTGGAGAGCAATCCGGGGGCGCTGAATGCCGCATTGCGCAGCAGTACCGAGCGCACCGGGTTCTGCTTCTGCGGCATGGCCGAGGAGCCGCCCTTGCCGGCCTCGCGCGGTTCGGACAGCTCGCCGATTTCCGGACGGGCGGCGGTGAGCACATCAGCGCCCAAGGTCCCCAGCGCGGCAATGGCCGCACCCAGTGCGGAGCCAAGCTGGAGAATCGGCATGCGGTTGGTGTGCCAGGGCGTTCCCGGATCCTCCAGGCCCAGCAGGGCCGCCAAATCCGAGGACAGCGACTGGCTTGTGGCCGTTGTCTGCGGCTGGCCGGAGAGCAGCTGCTCCAGGGAGGCAAGCGTGGCCACCGCACCGCCCCACTGCAAGCGCAGCTGCCGCGCCGCGGCATCCAGCTGCTGCTCGGCATCCAGCACGGCCGAGAGCCAGCTGGCCGCTTTCCAGCCCAAGGTGGTGGGCAGCGCATGCTGGGTCAGCGAGCGGGCAATGCACACGGTCCCGCGGTGGGCCTGCGCCAGGGCAGCTAACCCGCCAGCGGTGCTGCGCAGATCTGCCAGCGTGAGCGTGAGCGTCTTGGACAGGACCAGCATCAGCGCGGTGTCGATGATGTCCTGGCTGGTGGCACCGCGGTGCAACGCGGTGCCCGCAGTTGCCGCGGCCCCGTCGTGCTTGAGCAGGTCGCGCATCATGCCCAGCAGCGGGATGAGCGCATTGGCCCCATCCGGTGTCCTGGAGGCCAGCAAGGCCAGGTCGTAGCGGTCCACGCTGGCCACCTCGCGCACGGCCTGCGCATCCTGGACGCTGCACAGGTCGGCATCCGCCTGGACCTGCACCCATCCGGCTTCGGCATCCAGCATGGCTTGGACGAAAGACGCATCGCTGGCCAGGGACGCGGCCGCAGTTCCTGCCCAGGCGGGGGCCAGCACGCCGTAGTCTGCGCCATCCATTCGGTGCCTCGATTCTTAGCTGTTGAGCGTATAAGCCGTCTATCTAGAACTGTAGTGCCCGGCAACGGGCAACACCCCGCCGGGTGCTCCAACGCCCGTAACAGTGCGGGCACTGGGGCAATCCAGCGGGGTGTCGCGGTGGCAACTAGCTCTCGCGCGGGTAGGAGAGGAACACCGTTTCGTTCTCGCCTTGCAGGCGGATATCGAAGCGCAGCGAGCCGTCGTCTTCGCGAGCAGCAATCAGCGTTGCACGTTCTGCTTCGCCCAGCGATGACAGCAACGGGTCGCTAGCCAGCGCTTCGGTGTTCTCCGGCAGGTAGATGCGGGTGAACAGGCGATTGAGCAGGCCGCGGGCGAAAACCGCGAGCATGATGAACGGGGCCTTGCCCTCTTCGGTAGCGCCCGGGTTCACGGTGGTGAAGGTGTAGTGCCCGGCGTTATCCACCGCCACCCGTCCCCACCCGGTGAAGGTGTAGCCGTCGCGGACCAGCGAGCCATCGCGGGAAACGACATTGCCGTTCTCATCGGCCTGCCAGATTTCCAGCAGGGCGTCCGGAATGGCCTCGCCGTTGCCGTCATAGACCATCCCGTGCAGGCGCACCGAACGGGGATGGGCCTGGCTGGCCAGCTCATTGCCCTTCTCATAGGGCAACGCGTAGCCGTAGAACGGGCCGATGGTCTGACCCGGTGTGGGGGCCAGCTTCAGTTCTGGTGCCTGAGCCATGCTAGTGGTCTCCCTCTTCATCTTCCATCCAGGTGCGGTTGGAGCCGGTGAGTACGATGTCCCAGTTGTAGCCGGTAGCCCATTCATGGGACGTCAGCGAATGGTCGTAGCTGGCGACCAGGCGGTCGCGCGCTTCCTTGTCGGTGATCGCCTGGTAGATCGGGTCGAGGCTGAACAGCGGGTCGCCCGGGAAGTACATCTGGGTGATCATGCGCTGGGTGAAGTCGGTGCCGAACAGCGAGAAATGGATGTGCGCCGGGCGCCAGGCGTTGTGGTGGTTCTTCCACGGGTAGGGTGCCGGCTTGATGGTGGTGAAGGAGTATTCGCCGTTCGGGCCGGTGATGGCGCGTCCGACGCCGGTGAAGTTCGGATCGATCGGGGCCGGATGCTGGTCGCGCTTGTGGATGTAGCGTCCGGCGGCGTTGGCCTGCCAGATTTCCACCAGCTGCCCGGCCACCGGGCGGCCGTCGCCATCGAGCACGCGGCCGGCGACCACAATGCGCTCGCCGATCGGCTCGCCGTTGTGCTGGATCGTCAGATCCGATTCCAGCGCGTGCACGTCGCGCTGGCCGAAGGCCGGGGAGTGCAGCTCAATGGTTTCCGGGTCCACGTGGCGCAGGTTCTTGGTCGGGTGGCGCAGCAGCGAGGAACGGTAGGGCGCGAAGTCGATGCGCGGCTGGGTCTCGGCTTTCTTGCCCTCGGCCACCGACTGGCGGTAGGCCTCATGGATATCGGCGATTTCCTGGCTGATGGATTCTTGCGAGAGCGTCGTGGCTGCGGGGTCCAGCACGGGGGAATCGCTGAACGACTCGTTAGCTGTGGTTTCGGTGCTCACTGCGTGCTCCTTTCGAAGGGGGCGTACGGGCGTGGTGGAGGAAATGCTTGGGAAGGGCGAAGGCTAAGCGTGGGGCCAGCCGGTGTAGGACTCGGCCAGGTACTGCTGGCCGAAGCGCGAGGAGGTGACCGTTTCCAGTTCGCCCAGGGCGCGCTTGGCCATGAAAGGGTCCCCGCCTACCGGGGTGTGCAGCATGGAGGTCATCCAGTAGGAGAAATTCTGCGCCTTCCAGACCCGCTTCAACGCCAGGTCCGAATAGCCGTCCAGCAGCTGCTCGCTGCCGGTGGAGAAGAAGGAATCCAGCGCCTCGAAGAGCACCTTCACATCGGCGAAGGCCAGGTTCAGGCCCTTGGCTCCGGTGGGCGGGACGGTGTGCCCGGCATCGCCGATCAGGAACATCCGCCCGTGGGAGAGGGGTTCGCGCACGAAGGAGCGGAAGCCCAGCACGGTCTTGTCGAAGATCTCGCCGGTTTTCAGCTGGAAGCCATCCGGCCCGTCCACGCGCTTTTGCAGCTCGGCCCAGATGCGGTCATCGCTCCAGGCATTCACGTCTTCGTTCGGGTCGCATTGGAAGTACATGCGCTGCACTGTTTCGCTGCGCTGGGAGATCAGCGCGAAGCCGTGGGGGGAGTTCGCGTAGACCAGTTCAGGCGCTGACTTCGGCGCCTCGGTGAGGATGCCGAACCAGGCGAAGGGGTAGGCGACCTTGAAATCCTTGCGCAGTGTTTCGGGCATCTGGCGGCGGGCGAAGGAGCGCGAGCCGTCGGCGCCGACGATCACATCGGCGTGCACCTCGAAGAGATTGCCCTGCTCGTCGGTGAAGCGGAACTTCGGGGTGGAGGTCTCCATGTCCAGGATCTCGGTGACTTCGCAGGAGTAGCGCACATCGCCCTGGTCGCGCTGGCGCGCCGCGGCCAGGTCAACGAAGACCTCGTTCTGCGCGTACAGGGTGACGGTGGCGTCGACCAGATCGCGGAAGTCCAGCGGGTGGGATTCGCCGTTGAAGCGCAGGTCGATGCCGGCGTGCTCGTCGCCGTGGGTCAGCACCCGCCCCTGCACGCCGGACTCGGTGAGCATCTTGACGGCCTGGGCTTCGAGGATGCCCGCGCGGTGGGTGTTGCGGATGGCCTCGTGGTCGCGCATTTCCACGACGATGTTCTCGATGCCGGATGCGGCCAGCAGGTGGGAGAGCATGAGCCCTGCTGGACCGCCGCCGATGATGCCGACCTTGGTCTTGAGAATGCGCGGATTCTGAGCCATGGGACCTGCCTCGCTAGCGTCTGGACCAGAAGCCGCACTGCCGGCTGCGTTGCCGGACCGATGCATCTGGTCTAAGGAAGTAAGAAGAACTTCCCTCATGATGCGGCGCATGTGATCGGGCAGACAGCCGGGTTCTCAATGAATGAGAATAATTGGTTGCTACTCCGCGTCAGCCAGCGCTACCCGGGATAGCAGATCGCGCAGCTGCAACCGCTCCTGCGGGGTTAGCGCTTCCAAGGTCTCGTCCTCGTTTTGCCTGGTGATCTTGCGCGCCTGCGTGTAGAGCTTCCGGCCGGCCGCGGTGGCTACTATCACCTTGGAGCGGCGGTCGCTAGGATCTGGAATTCGGGAGACTAGTCCACTGGTTTCCAGCCCGTCCACCAGTGGCACGATCTGGCTTGGATCGAGCGCGAGAAATTCAGCGAGATCGCGTTGGGTGGGGATGATGTCACTGCACGCCAAGGAAAGCACCGAGTAGGAACGCACCTTGAGGCCGAGTGGCTTCAGCGCATGGTTGGCCCGGGCCGAGCCCAGGGAGCGCATGCGCGCCACTAGGAAGTTCAGCTCCTGAACGAGGTCGCATTTCATGAACCGTTCTTCCTTCGCTGATTTGGCGGTGATTTTGCTAGTCATCTCATTGTCTCCACTTTTCATGAAAAAATAAACCATTGACTTTCTCAAGGATTAAAGTTCTTATGTATGTAGTCAAGGTTCCCACTTTTCTTCCAAGTGGAGCAATTGAAACACCTCAACGAATTGGAGTTCTCATGTCCCTAGCAGGAAAAGTTGCCATCGTGACCGGAAGCGGACGCGGACTGGGCCTGAGCTATGCGCAAGAACTGGCGCGTCAGGGAGCCTCGGTGATTGTCAATGATGTCGATCCTGCGGCCGTGGATGCTGCGGTTGCATCCATTACCGAAGCCGGTGGCACTGCGGCGGGAGTTGCGGCGGCGGTAGGTTCGACCGAGGCCGCGAAGGCGCTGGTTGCCGGCGCTGTCGAGAACTTCGGTCGCCTGGATATTCTGGTCACCAATGCGGGTGTGCTGCGCGACAAGTCCCTGCTGAAGATGACCGACGAAGATTTTGATCTGGTGATCAACGTCCACTTGCGCGGCACTTTCACCTGCGTGCGGGAGGCCTACGGGTATTTCAAGGAAAACAATGTCTCCGGACGCATCATCGCAATTGGTTCGCCGACCGGCCAGCGCGGCAACTTCGGCCAAAGCAATTACGCGGCGGCAAAGGCCGGGATTGTCGGCATGGTGCGCACCTGGGCCCTGGAAATGAAACGAGCCGGGGTTACTGCCAACGCAGTGATCCCGGTGGCAGCCACCGAAATGACCAAAACCGTTCCATTCTTTGCAGCTGCCGTGGAAGCCGACGAGCGCGGCGAAGCGATGCCGGACTTCTTCCGCAAGGATCTGGGCTTTGGCACCGCAGATGATGTGGCCGGCCTGATCGCCTACCTGGCCTCGGACGCCGCTGCAGAGATCAACGGCCAGGCCATTGGAGTCGGCGGGGACCGCCTGCAGGTCTGGAGCCACCCTGAAGCTGTGGTCACCGAGCTGCACGACGGCGGATGGGACTATGAAACGCTGGCCAATGAATTCCCTGCGCGCTTCGGATCCCACCAGCAGTCCGTTGGGGAGAAGTTCCCGGAACTTCCGGAAGAACTGCGCCCGGAACCAGCCAAGTAGGGAACTGGGGGAATCATTATGACTTTGCGTTATGAACTGGGCATCGATTTCGCTTCGCTTGAAGCCATCGACATGCATGTGCACCTTGAAGTCGACGAATGCGGCCACAAGGCAATGCCAGAGGATCTTTTCGAAGCGTCGGCAGCGTATTTCAAATCATCGGAGCGTACACCCTCCATTGATCGCATTGCGCAGCTTTATCGCGAGTCGAACATGGCTGCCGTGGTGTTCACCGTTGATGCACGCACCGCGCTCGGGCATGATCCGAACTCCATTGAGGACTTGGTCCAGGGCTGCGCCCGAAATAATGACGTGCTTATTCCCTTTGGCTCGGTCGATCCCCGCCGAGGAGCCGAAGCCATCGGCGATGCGCAGTACCAGGCTGAACAGCTCGGAGTGCGCGGCTTCAAATTCCACCCCTCGCTCCAGGGATTCGATCCCAGCGATGAAGCGTTCTACCCGCTATGGGAAAAGCTCCAGGAGCTAGGCCTCCCATGCATTTTCCACACAGGGCAGAACGGCATGGGAGCAGGGCTGCCTGGCGGACGGGGCATTAAGCTGCGTTACTCCAATCCGCTGCTGCTCGACGATGTGGCCGCGGACTTCCCGAACCTGGTCATCATCATGGCTCACCCCTCGGTTCCATGGCAGGATGAAGCGAACTCCATTGCCACGCACAAGGCCAATGTCTACATCGATTTATCCGGTTGGAGCCCCAAGTATTTCCCCAGCTCCTTGGTGAAGATGGGCAATAACGTGCTATCGCGCAAGCTGTTGTTCGGCACGGACTTTCCCTTGATTACCCCGGAGAAGTGGCTGGGGGCCTTTGCAGAATTGGAGTTGAAGGACTCGGTGAGACCGGGAATCCTGAAAGGCAATGCACTGCGCGTATTGGGGATAGGAGAATGATCCAACCGGCAGCAACTAGTGATTTCTATGGATTCAAGGACCTGCTCACCGACGCTGAGCGTGCGGCCCTGGACCGTTTGCGTTCCCTTTTGGCAGAACATGTGGGTCCGATAGTCGATGACTATTGGGAACGCGGAGAATTCCCGGAACAGATCGTGGCACCGCTGATCGATGCTGATCTGATGAACCCGGCCGAAGTGCTTGCCGCGGGTCAGAAGCCTTCCGCGCTTTACTCGGGCTTCCGCAATTTCGAGCTGGGACGCATGGATGCCTCCGTAGCGACCTACTACAACGCGCAGTCCGGCCTATTCCGGACCACCGTCAACCTGGGTGGAAGTGCGGAGCAGGTAGCCGTGCTTGAGCCGCGGATCACATCTTTTGCCTGCAAGGGAGTGTTCGCCCTGACCGAGCCAGAACACGGTTCGGATATTGCCGGAGGGCTAGCCACCTCGGCCAAGCAGGAGCAACGCGATGGTGTGGCTGGCTGGGTGATCAATGGGCAGAAGCGCTGGATCGGGGGCGCGGGCCAAGCGGACGTGCTGGCAGTATTTGCCCGCGACGCAGCCGATTCGCAGATCAAATGCTTCTTGGTTCCAACGGACGCGCCGGGCATGGAAATCAGGAAAATTCCGGGAAAGACCAGCCTGCGCATTATGCAGAACGCCGACATCGAGCTGGGGAATGTCTGGGTGCCAGCCAGCGCGAGACTGGCCAAGATCAACTCCTTTGCCGACGTAGCGGCCTGCCTGCGCAACATGCGCTCGGACGTCGCATGGATTGCCACAGGCGTTTGCTTCGGCGCGTACGAATCGGCTCGCGACTACGTTGCCAGCCGTAGCCAATTCGGCAAGCCGCTGGGTTCCTTCCAACTGATCCAGGAAAAGCTGGCGCATATGCTCTCCAACGCCACCGCGAGCCTGGCTTTGGTGGTGCGGCTGACCCAGCAGCAGGAAGCGGGCATCTACCGCGATGAAAACTCGGCCATGGCCAAGATGTTCACCGCACGCATGCTACGCGAAACGGCAGCCCTCGCCCGAGAGGTCTGCGGCGGCAACGGCATCTTGCTGGAGAACAACGTAGCGCGCCACCATGCCGACGCCGAAGCGATCTACTCGTATGAAGGCACACACGAGATCAATTCACTGATTATCGGACGCGCGATTACCGGCGTCAGCGCATTCCGCTAAAGCGGCAGTCGCGAACTCGAGCAACCAGAGAACCCATCTAGAGGAGAAATATCATGGCACCAACCGTTTTGGATTACGCAGACCTCGCCAGCGCCCAGGGCAAGGACCTGGGGTACAGCGAATACCGCGTGGTCACACAGGAACAAGTCAACACCTTCGCTGACGCCACTGATGATCACCAGTGGATCCACACCGATCCGCAGAAGGCCAAGGAGGGCCCTTTCGGCGGCCCGATTGCCCACGGCTACCTTACCTTGAGCCTGCAGATTGCGTTCTGGACCGAGCTTTTCGATGTCGCCGGAGTGAAGACCAAGGTGAACTACGGCCTGGAAAAAGTTCGATTCCCTTCGCCCGTACCGGTGGGTTCCAAGATCCGCATGAAGGCGGTTATCGCCGAGGTGGAAGAGGTCAAGGGCGGATACCAGATTGCAGTGGACCAGGTCATCGAAGTCGAAGGCGGCACGAAGCCGGCTGTGGTCTCCCGCGGCCTCTACCGCTTCTACGCCTAGGTAAAGAGCCAGCTGAGCTAGAGCCGCAACGGCAACGTACGACCTAATGAAAAGAGTGGCAGATGTTGAATAAGGGGTTTGGCAACTGGATTCACCGGCGTCGGATGAAATCCGCGCAGCAGGTTGCGGTGATTCATGCGGGAGTCGGCTTGAGCTACGCGCAGCTGGCAGAACGCATCGACAAGCTCAGCAGTGCCTTGGCGGCCAGCGGAGTCGCCCGCGGTAGCCGTGTGGCGTTCCTTGGCGCTAACCATGCTGCGTACCTGGAAACCATGTTCGCCGTTACCCAGCTTGGGGCGTTGTTCGTTCCGCTCAATGTGCGTCTGGCGCCACGGGAACTGAACTTTGCGCTGCGCGATTCAGGCAGCGAGGTGCTGATCTATGTCGAGAACTTCGCCAGCGAAGCGCATGCATCCATCGAAGGCAGCCCGGTCAGTACCGCCTGGGAAGTCGCTTCGGTTCCCTGCGCGGACTCGTCCTATGAACGGGCCCTTCAGGCAGGGCGCAGCGGTCACGACGATATCGCCGTCGAGTTAGAAGATCCAGCCATCATCCTCTACACGTCGGGCACTACCGGAACGCCGAAGGGTGCGGTGCTCACGCATGCCAACATGACGTGGAATTCCTACAATGTCATCGTTGACTACGATGTCACCAGCAGATCTGTTGTTTTGCTCATTGCACCGCTGTTCCATGTAGCGGCGCTGGGCATGGGTGCCTTGCCGATGCTGCTCAAGGGAGGAACAGTGGTCCTCCAGGAGCGTTTTGATCCCGCTGCCGTGCTGGATGCGGTGGAGCGCTACCAGGTCACCCAGCTCTCGGGCGTCCCAACGACCTTCCAATTGCTAGCCGAGCATGAGAAATGGGAGGAAACGGACTTGTCTTCATTGGAGATGCTCACCTGCGGAGGGTCCGCTGTGCCGCTACGTGTCCTTGAAGCCTATGAAGCGCGTGGTCTCGGATTCAGTGGCGGCTATGGGCTGACCGAAACTGCACCCGGCGCCACCATGCTCCAGGCAATGTACTCCCGACCGAAAATGGGCTCGGCCGGCCTGCCCCATTTCTTCACCGACATTCGCATCGCGGACTCGCTGGGCAATGAGGTGCCAGCCGGCGAGGTTGGCGAGATCCTGATCAGCGGCCCCAACGTGATCAAGGAGTATTGGGACCGTCCCGAGGCTACCTCAGGGGCGTTCCATGAATCCGACTGGTTCCGTTCCGGGGATATCGGCCACGTGGATGAAGAAGGCTTCCTGTTCATCTCGGACAGGCTTAAGGACATGATCATTTCCGGCGGGGAGAACATCTATCCTGCCGAAGTCGAGCAAGCCATTATGGGACTGCCCGAAATTGAATCGGTGGCAGTGATTGGCGTCCCTGACGAGAAGTGGGGCGAAGTCCCGCGTGCAGTCATTGTGCTGAAGTCCGGTAGCTCACTGGGCGAAGAGGATGTTGTGGCGTATCTCGACGGACGCTTGGCGCGCTACAAGATACCGCGCACCTCGGTCTTCCTGGATGAGTTGCCGCGCACCGCAAGCGGCAAGATACGCAAAGCCGACTTGCGCAAGCAGTTCAGCTGAGCGCTCCACGGCTTCGTGGCGGATTCCGTGGCCTCACGTTTGCATAAGTGCAAGATACCGCCCATACGCAGAGAATAAATCATCATAAAATCAACCATTGACATTCTCAATAGTTGGCTTAGTCTTGAATTGTGGTTCAAATCACACACTTTCTTCGACCCGCCACTCGGGGTTGCGGCAATGGCTTTCTAGGGGGAAATATGAAAAAGCGCTGGTCTACACTGCTTGCAGGCGCGGCGGTCCTGTCACTCGGCCTGGTGGGCTGTGGCGGAGGTTCGCTGTCCGGCTCGACGGAATCAGAGGGAAGCACATCCGCCGCCGCCGAGGATGGCTCGCTCACCAAAATCACCGTAGGCATTCTGCCAATCGCACCGTCGGTTGCAGTGCAGCAGGGCATCGACGCCGGGACCTTTGAAAAGCATGGCCTGGATGTAGAACTGAGCACTTCCAATGCCGGTGCGGCGATGCTCCCAGCGGTATCCACCGGAGAATTGGCCATTGCCGTGGGCAATCCGCTATCGGTGATGACCGCTGCGGACAAAGGCCTGGACATGAAGATCGTCACCGGCTATTCCGCTTCCAAGGCTGATGGGGAGGATGTCAATGGAGTAGTTGTGCGCAAGGACTCGGGCATCGGCGGCTGGGAAGATCTGGCTGGAAAAACCACATCGGTCAACGCGTTGCGTACCCAGGGCGACCTGACGATTATGGAATCCGCAGAAATGGCTGGAGCCAATCCGAAAGACCTGAAGTTCAGCGAAATGCCTTTCCCGGACATGGAGGCGCAGCTGGATCGCGGCAACGTTGACGCCGTCTGGCTTCCAGAGCCGTTCCTCTCGCGTGCTTTGGGCGATAAGGACAACGAACTGCTTGGCTATCCAAACCAAGAAGCAATTCCGGGGCTGCCAACCATGGTGACGTTCACCAGCGGCCAGTTCGCTGAAGAGAATCCGGAAGTCATTTCCAAGTGGAAGGCAGCTATGGCGGAAGTACTGCCGGCCTCCGATAGTGATCCGGATGCCGCCAGGGCCATGTTGCCAGACTTCATCAATATGGATGCCAAGGTAGCCGAAGGCTTGCTCATGGAAACCTGGGAAGCGGAAACCCCAATTGAGGAACTGGCAAAGCTCGGAGATCTGGCCGCCAAGTTCGAATTCCTGGAGAAGGCCCCAGACATGAACAACCTCATCGCCAAGTAATTCCACAACTTCACGCTATTGCTGCTGCGGTTCCAGATTCCGGACGCCGCAGCAGCAATGACACTCAATTGGGGGTAGTTGCCATGAAACACTCGCTCAAGCTCGCACTCGCTTCGCTATCAGTCCTCGCGCTTGCTGCCTGCAGCTCCGGTTCGCCTAGCGGCGGCTCGGCCGGGGAAGATGCTGCAGGATCAGATGGCTCGCTGGAAAAAATCACCGTCGGGGTAATCCCCATCGTCGATACCGCACCAATCTGGCTGGGAGAATCCAAGGGCTTCTTCGCTGAAGAAGGCCTGGACTTGGAAATCGAAACCGCAACTGGCGGTTCGGCTATCGTCCCGGGCATCCAATCCGGGAGCTATGACTTCGCCTTCTCCAATCTGATCTCGGTAATGGTCGCCAACGACAAGGGACTGGACATGAAGTTCGTCGCCAATGGCATCTCCACCACAGGTGATGTGAAATCCGACGTCGGGTCCGTGCTGGTCAAAAATGATTCCAAGATTTCTTCGCCCAAGGACTTGGCCGGCAAGAAGGTCTCGGTCAATAACCTGTCGAACATCGGCGATACCACCATCAAGTCAATTGTCGAAGAAGACGGGGGAGACCCGGCAAGCATCGAGTTCGTCGAGGTTCCTTTCCCCGATGCTCCTGCTGCACTGGAAAACGGCATCGTCGATGCCGCCTGGATCCTGGAGCCGTTCCAGAGTTCGGCCTTGGATGCCGGAGCGAAAATGCTCTCTGCGAACTTCGCCGAATTCGATCCGGAGCTGGATGTTGCCGGCTACTTCACTTCTGCGCAGTACGCCCAGGAAAATCCCGAGGTGACCGAGAAGTTCACCAAGGCGATGGACAAGTCGCTTCAGTATGCGCAGGAGAACCCTGGCGAGGTCCGCGAAGTTGTCGGAACCTACACCAAGATCAGCGAGGAGGTCCGCGCCGATATGGTGCTGCCGCGCTTCCGGCCTGACTTCAACCGCGAGGCCGTGCAAGAACTCGGCGATGCGGCACTGAGCTATGGCACCCTGTCCAAGCCAGTCGACCTGGAGAAGCTCCTGCCATGAGTGCCATCACTAGCACAGCGCCGGCTGAGGCGCGCCAAGCCAAGCGCAGGAAATCGGGCTCGAAATTCCCCAATGGCTTTTGGGGATTGATTGGCATCGTGATCTTCCTGGGGATCTGGGAACTGGTCCCGGCTCTTGGAATTGTCGAGGCGGCTTACCTGCCGCCCGCCTCCGAAGTGCTGCTGACGCTGTTCGCTGATCTTGCCTTGACCGCCTTCTGGGTCGCGGTGGGGGAAACCATGCTGGCATGGTTCATCGGCCTGGCCGCAGCGGTGCTGCTGGCGCTGGTACTGGGCTTGGTAATCGGCATGTCGAGCTTCCTGCGTCGTGCGACCAACTCCACCATCGAGTTCCTGCGTCCAATTCCGTCGGTGGCATTGATCCCGCTCGCGGTGCTTTTGTTCGGCACGAAAATCGAATCCTCGCTGATGCTGATCATCTATGCCTGCTTCTGGCAGGTGCTGATCCAGGTGCTCTATGGAGTTGCAGACGTGGATAATGTGGCGATGCAGACCGCGAGATCCTATGGATTCTCCCGGATCCAGCGCATCCGCGACGTCATCTTCCCGACCATGCTCCCTTACCTGATGACTGGCATCCGGCTGGGCGCTGCCGTGGCACTGATCCTGGCGATTACTGCGGAACTGATCATCGGCGCACCGGGTCTGGGCAAGGAAATCCAGCTGGCGCAGTCAGGCGGCGCAATCGCCGGAATGTACGCGCTGATTGTTGCCACCGGCCTGCTGGGCGTGGCAATCAACCTGTGCATGCGCATCATCGAAAAGCGCGTGCTTTCCTGGCACGCCTCAGTCCGGGGAGAGAACGCTGCATGAAACTCCTGAAGTCGATTTCCTTCATTCTGGCTTTGCCGGTTCTGCTCATCCTCTGGTGGGTCGCGGCAACCCTTGGTGGAGCGAGCTTCTTCGTTCCTACCCCGGCAGACTTGGCCAAGACCTTCATCGAGACCTGGGTTGGCGAACGCATGTTCACCGACGTCCTGCCAAGCGTCCAGCGGCTGGTCCTCGGCGTGCTCGGGGCCATTGTGCTCGGTGTGCTGCTCGGGTTGCTCGTCGGCATGAACCGCACCGCCCGGGCGATTACCGAACCGGTGTTCGAGTTCTTCCGTGCTTTGCCGCCGCCGGTGCTGATTCCGGTGCTGATGCTCCTGGTTGGCATTAACGACGGCATGAAGATCGCGGTGATCATCTCCGGCGCGATTTGGCCGGTGCTGCTGAACACCATTGAGGGCGTTCGCGCCATCGATCCGGTGCAGAACGAAACCAGCCGCTCCTATGGCATCAGCGGTTTAGCCCGGATTCGCTACCAGGTGCTGCCAAGCGCCACCCCGACCATCATGGCTGGCATCCGCCAGTGCTTGTCGATCGGGCTGATCCTTATGGTCATCTCCGAGATGTTCGCATCCTCCTCCGGGCTGGGCTTCGCGATCGTCCAGTTCCAGCGTTCCTTCGCCGTACCGGAAATGTGGTCCGGCATCGTGGTGCTGGGCCTGATCGGGGTCATCATGTCATTTATATTCCAGTGGATCGAACGCCGCGTCCTGCGCTGGTACAACGGTCTGAAAGAGGTTGAAAATGCTGTCTAGCCAGAATGGAACCGCCGGCGGGCGCACCCTGCCAGAAGGCGAAGCGCTGCTCTCGGTCCGGGGGCTGAAGAAGGTCTACCACACCGACGGCGGCGATATCGAAGCGGTCCGGGACCTCACCTTTGACCTGGGGCATGGTGAGCTGGTGTGCCTGGTCGGCCCTTCCGGTTCGGGCAAGACCACATTGCTCAAGTGCATTGCCGGCTTGCTGGGCGCCACCAGCGGCGAGGTGCTGCTGGACGGGCAGAAAGTCACCGGACCGCCGAAGAAAATGGCCGTGGTCTTCCAGGAATACGGCCGGTCGCTGTTCCCGTGGCTGCGCGTGGCGGACAATGTCGAACTGCCGCTGAAGAACGCCGGCGTCCCGAAGGCCGAACGCAAGAAATTGGTGGACGATGCGCTGGAAGCCGTGGGGCTGAGCCATGTGCCCAAGTCCTACCCGTGGCAGCTCTCCGGCGGCATGCAGCAGCGCGTGGCGATCGCCCGCGCGGTGGCCTACCAGCCAGAGGTATTGCTGATGGATGAGCCATTCGCGGCCGTTGATGCGCAGACCCGCGCAGACCTCGAGGACCTGATCCGCAATGTCTGGAAGAAGCTGGGGGTCACCGTGCTGTTCGTAACCCACGACATCGACGAGTCGATCTACCTGGGCCAGCGCGTGATCATCTTGTCTTCTTCGCCAACCGTGGTGCAGGAGGATATCCTGATCGATCTGCCGGCGGAGCGCGACCAGCTGGAAACCCGGTCGCTGCCGCGATTCACCGAGCTTCGCCACCATGTCTACGCGGAAATCCAGAAGGCCAAGCAAGGGCATCGCCCCGAAGAGGCCAAGACGAAGTTCTTGACGAATCCCAAGTAGCGCTCTGAGCCGCCGATCCGTGATGGGTCGGCGGCTTTATTGCGCCGGCCGGCAGCGCTTAGGGGTTCAGCAGGTCGATGAGTTCCAGCCCGCGCGTAGCCCACCGGATTTCAGCTTCTGCCCGGGCGATCAGGCCTTCGTAGGTGAATCGCTTGTAGGCAACCGTGGCTTCCCACTCCTCGCGCGGCGTGTTCTTCAAGCGCTTGGTGAGCATGGAGTTGCTGCCTTGCTCCAATTCCGAGATGCGTTCTTGCCATTGGTTGAGCAATGACCGGTGATGAGCGATATGCCCGCGCATCTGCTCGCGCGCGGCCTCGGGTTCCGCCCATTCCAGGTAGGCAGCCTTGAGATGCGCCGGATCGCGGGTGCGTGCGTACTCCAGGGGCGTGTTCATCCAATCCTTGAATTGGGTGACGCCATCCCGGGTGATGGTGTATTGCCGTTTCTTTCCGCGTGGACCCCAGGGCACATCCTGCCCTGCAATGAGACCTTCGGATTCCATGCGTTTCAGTTCAGGGTAGATCTGCGAATCCGGGGCGTGCCAGACGTGCCCGACCGACGATTCGAAGACTTTGTACAGGTCATAGCCGGTCATTGGTTCAACTGTCAGCAGTGAAAGCAGCGCGTTGCGAAGACTCAAAACCGCCCCTTTCCAGAAATGTGTTGCGTATCACTATCTATATAGCTAGTCTAATGGCATGCAAACTATCTATGTGCATAGATAGTTTCTCATATTCCGCCTTTGGGCAAACCACATATTGGATCCGCCATCGCCGAGCACTGCCGGGTCCGCAATCGAGAGGACCGTCATGACCGAGGTTGCCGCCAAGAGCACCACCACCGCCAAGATCATGGACCATCCGCTGAATGCCTGGTACGTAGCCGCCTGGGATCACGAGGTCACCCGCAAGCCGATGTCGCGCACCATTGCCAAGCGCCCGGTTGCCCTGTATCGCACCGAAGATGGCAAGGCCGTCGCACTGGCTGACTCCTGCTGGCACCGCTTGGCTCCGCTATCCATGGGCAAGACCGTGGGAAAGGACGGGCTGCAGTGCCCATACCACGGCATCGTCTACAACTCCGCTGGCCGGTGCGTTTCGATGCCTGCCCAGGAAACCATCAATCCTTCGGCTACTGTTCCTTCCTTCCCTATTGTTGAGCGCTACCGCTATGTCTGGATCTGGATGGGCGACCCCACCTTGGCCGACCCGGAGCTGGTCCCGGACATGCACCAGATGTCTTCCGAACAATGGGCAGGCGACGGCATGACCATTGCCGCCGATTGCAACTACCAGCTGATCCTGGACAACCTGATGGACCTGACTCATGAGGAATTCGTGCATTCCTCCTCGATTGGCCAGGATGAGCTGAGCGACTCGGAATTCATCACCACGCATGAAGGCAACAAGGTCACCGTCACCCGCTGGATGCACAATATCGACGCACCGCCATTCTGGCTGAAGAACATGCGCGACAAGTTCCCGGGTTTCGAAGGCAAGGTGGACCGCTGGCAGATCATCCACTTCGAAGCGCCGGCAACGATCACCATTGACGTCGGCGTAGCCAAGGCTGGAACCGGCGCACCTGAAGGCCACCGCAGCCAAGGAGTCAATGGCTTCGTCATGAACACGATCACCCCGGAAACTGATCGTTCCTCGCATTACTTCTGGGCGTTCATGCGCAACTACTGCCTGGACAGCCAGCTGATCACCACCCAGCTGCGTGATGGGGTGCATGGGGTCTTCGGCGAAGACGAGGCGATGCTCAAGGCCCAGCAGAAAGCCATTGATGCCAACCCGGACTACGAGTTCTACAACCTGAACATCGATGCCGGCGGCATGTGGGTTCGCCGCATTCTTGACGGCATGCTCGCCGCCGAAGCCAACCAGTCCGTCCGCGCCTAGCCGGCTCCCGCGCTCAAACTGAAAGGTTGGTGCCAACGCAATGGCAGCGACAAATATTGAAGTCTGGCAGGAAGCGGAAGTCACCGGCATCGCAGACGTGGCCGATGGGATCAAGCGCATCGAGCTTGCCCCGCAGCTGCCAAAGCGAGCCGAGCCTGGCTCGCACATAGACTTGAAAGTGCAAATCAACGCAGAGGATGCCAAGCGCTCCTACTCTGTGGTCGAGTCGAGCGTTGACGGAACAACGCTGGTGATCAGCGTGCTCAAGGCTCCGCTCTCCCGTGGAGGATCGACCTATATGCACGAGCTGGCAGTGGGAGACCGGTTGCAGATCACCCAGCCATTGCAGAACTTCCCGCTGCGCGTGGGCGCCAAGCACTACATCCTCCTGGCTGGCGGTGTCGGCATTACCGCCATGGCGAATATGGCTTCAGTGCTCAAGCGTTTGAATGCCGACTACACGCTGGTGTTTGCCGGCCGCAAGCGTTCGGCCATGGCCTACTTGGCACAGCTGGAGGCGGAACACGGTTCTCGGCTGGAAGTGCACGTGGACGATGAAGGCACGTCCCTGTCAGTCAACGAGCTGCTGGAACGTGCCGGCGAGGAAACCGAACTGTACATGTGCGGGCCGATCCGGCTGATGGATGCAGTTCGCCGTGGCTGGGCAGAACTCGAGCTGGATCCATCGGCGCTGCGCTATGAAACCTTTGGCAACTCGGGCTGGTACGACCCGGAGGAATTCATTGTCCGGGTTCCCAAGCTGAACCTGGAAGTGACCGTTCCCCAAGGGCGCTCCATGCTCGAAGCCTTGGAGGACGCCGGTGCGGACATGATGTCCGACTGCCGCAAGGGCGAATGCGGTTTGTGCGAGGTGCGCATTACCGAAATCACCGGACGGATTGACCACCGCGACGTGTTCTACTCCGAACGGCAGAAACGCCAGTCGAGCAAGATGAACTGCTGCGTTTCGCGAGCCATTACCTCGCAGACCGGTGCCAAGGCCGATGCCGCCCGCACCGGCGGACCCGCCGTGGTCACCATCGAACCGAACTAGCAAATTTCCCATCTTGGCACCCTCGCCGGCGGACCGAAATGGTTTCGCGGGCGGCTTGGTGCACCCAAAAACTGGAGATAGTTCCCCATGGACATCAAACAGAGAATTGAAAATTCACCGATGTCGGCCTTTCAATGGCTCGTCGTCGCAGTCTGCACCTTCTTGAACGCCCTCGACGGTTTTGATGTGTTGGCCATGGCCTTTACCTCAAATCAGGTTTCCGAAGAATTCTCGTTGAACGGCGCCCAGCTGGGCGTACTGCTCAGCTCAGGCCTCTTTGGCATGGCTGCCGGCTCATTGTTCCTGGCTCCATTCGCCGACCTGTTCGGACGCCGTCCGATGCTCTTGGCAACCACCGCGCTGGCATCGCTGGGCATGTTCCTCTCGGCCACCGCGGATTCCATGGCGAGCCTTGCCATCTGGCGTATCGTCACCGGCCTGGGAGTCGGCGGCATTCTGGCGTGCACCAACGTGATCACCAGCGAATACTCCAATGGACGCTGGCGCGGCATGGCGGTCAGCATCTACACCGCCGGCTACGGAGTCGGCGCCACCTTGGGCGGCATGGCGGCGGTCTCGCTGCAGGCCCATTACGGTTGGCGCTCGGTTTTCATTTTCGGAGGAGTGCTGACGATGGTCGCCTTCCTGGCTTTGCTGGCCGTCGTCCCCGAATCCGTTGACTTCCTGCTGACCCGGCGTACTGCGCGAACCGCCGAGAAGCTGAGCAAGCTGGCACGCAAAATGCACCTGGGTGCCGAGAACGTGGCACTGCCAGAACAGGGCAGCTCCGCAACTGGCCGAAGCCGCAACGCAGTCCTTGCGCTCTTCGCACCGGATACACGCCGGGTGACCGTGGTGATCTGGGTGGCCTTCTTCGCGGTGATGTTCGGCTTCTACTTCGTGAACAGCTGGACCCCGAAGCTGCTGGTAACCGCGGGCATGACCGAAAGCCAAGGTGTGGTCGGCGGCCTGATGCTGACCCTCGGTGGCACCTTCGGTTCCCTGCTCTTCGGCGCTTTGACCACCAAGTGGGCCGTTCGCAAGGTGCTTATTGCGTTCACTGTACTTTCCTCAGTGCTCATGGTGGTGTTCATCTCGGCGGCAGGCATCCTTGCACTGGCCTTCGTCCTGGGTGTTCTGGTTGGCATGCTCATTAACGGTTGCGTAGCCGGCCTCTACACGTTGACTCCGTCTTCCTATGCACCGCAGTGGCGTGGAACCGGCGTTGGCTGGGCTATTGGCATCGGCCGTTTCGGCGCGATCCTGGCTCCACTGGCTGCCGGCAGCCTGCTTGATGCCTCGTGGACCGCCGCCCAGTTGTACCTGGGCGTAGGCATCGTGGTGCTGTGCGCGGCAGTTGCGTTAATGATGCTGCGCGGCGGCGCGTCGCCTCACGCCCCGGAGAGGGAAACTTCGGATTCGGCAAGCACGAATTCCGCCAGCTAGGACATTTCTCAGCGGAGGGGCGGCGCCAACGGGCTTCGCCCCTTCAGCGTTTTAATGGCGCGTTTAGTCGGGGAGCGGTCAGTCTTTGATTCGCAGTGGCCATCTCGGATCTGGGCGGGTACTGGCCAAGGAATGGCGCTGCAGGCAGTGACTTGGGAGGTCCTGGTTCCAGAAGGCAAACGAATTAGAAGGACCACGATGGAGCCCATCCAATCATCGCCGGCACGTGGATGGTGTGCGGCGTCCGGGTTCAAGCGAAATTCTCGGTCGCACGTGGACAACACTGGCGGGCTTGCCATCGAGACGAAGCCGGCTTGGCGCTTCATCATGAACAGATCCGCTCTTGGACTCTGGGGACGAGCCGCGCCTCAGGAAGAGCTCGGGGATGAAACCTGCCTGTTTGGGCAAGGCAGTGTCCGGTTGCTTGGCGGCAAGAGCGGCCGGCCAGGTCTGCCTGGCGGTGATGATGCACGAAATGCGCCTGGGCTGAATGCTTTTCGGATAGTGCACCCGCGGATGAGTCGGGAACTGAAGTAGTCCGTGCCGTTGGATGGTGGAAACCAGAATTGCCCTGGCTACGACATTTTCATCCCGGAAGATCTCAACACGTTACTTGATCTGGAGCTACCTCGTTATCTCGCTCGAAACCGAGATCGGAGAGCAACCAACCACTTGTTTTCCGCCCATTGTCGGAAGAAACGCAGACCAATTCATTGGTGGCATCAACTCCACACGGAGTTCAGAGAAGTGCGATGGTCTCGGAAGCTATTGACTGCTTGCATTGCCAGTGGATGTAGCGCGTATATCGAACAGCGGGATCCTGATTGCGCCTAGCGGTTGTCGCCCAAATGCATCGCACGGGAAATGCCCCGGGCTGCGGTGCGTAGCGCCAGGGCTGCGGACTGCAGTGTTCCGGAGTCGCGGGGAACAACCACCGAGATTACGGCAACCTGATAGCCCGCCTCGTCGAGGATCGGGGCGGCGGCACCGGTGGTTTCCGGGTCGATGAATCCGTCGAACGAGGCGAATCCGTTGCGCCGGATTTCCGCCATTTCTGCGCGGAGTTCAGGATGGGTGGCGGTCATCAGTTCGTGGTGGCGTTCCAGGAACCCGTGAATGGTTTCCGGCCGTGAAAAGGCCAAAAGTGCCATGCCCATCGAGGTTCGGTGCACAGGCATGCGTCCGGCGACATTCGCCTGATTGACAACGGAGCCCGGCCGCGAGAGACGCTCGATGATCAGCACCTCGTCCTGGTGCAGTACCGAGAGCTGGGTATTTTGCCCCAGCAGCTGGTTGATGTCCTCCATGAACGGCAATGCCGCGGTGCGAAGGTCTTGGGTGGCAGCGCTTCGATTGGCTAATTCCCAAAGGCGCAAACCCAGCCGCACCTGGCCAGACCCGTCTCGCGCCAGCAAGTCATGGGATACCAATTCATCGAGCAACCTGTACATGGTTGCTTTGGGGATGTCGGCACGCCGGGCCAGGCTGCTGACGCTGAGCGACTGATTGTTGAGATCAAAAGAATTCAGGATCCGAACCAAGCGGTCCAGCATAGAGTCCCCACTGGGCGAATTGGCCATGGAACTATTTTAGGGCAGTGGCTGCTTCGCTTCTCCTGCATCCAGGTGAGCGGCTCTGCGCTTTAGTGCAAGCAGGGTTCGCTATCGCGTCGAATTTCCTTTGTTCATCCAGAGTTAACATGGAATTTTTCCAGCGATTCACATTGAAAAGAGTAGACAAAACGTTATTTGAATAGTGGTCGTATTATCGAAATGCTTGATGTAATGTCGTTTTCGAACGCGGAAAAAACTCCAAGAAGGCGGCGGCAATGGTTCGAAATCATCAAGTGAAGCTTGCAGCTTTGATGGCTGCATTGACGCTGGCAGCCAGCGGTTGCGTCAGTGCATCCCAGGGAGGAGCCGGTGATCCTTCTGCTGGCACCGTGTCGCCCACGCCGAGCTCCCCGGAGCAAAATGCCGAAGTTCCGAAGCGCCCGGCGGTCCTCAGCGAGAAAACCGAGGAAGGGCTGCAAGGTGCCATGGAGTACTGGGTACAGCTGCTGAATTATGCGGTGGCGAGCGGTGATACCGCCGCACTCAAGGGTTTCTCGGCAGCGGACTGCACCTTGTGCCAGGAGCTAATCGCCCAGACTGACCAGGCCTATGCCAATGGCGGAAGTATTGGCGAAGGCGAATTCAGGGTTATTGAAACCATGAGCACCTTGGACAAGTATCAAGCATCGCCGGGCGAGCCCAAGGTTGTGTTTGCCAGCTTTGGAATAGAGCGAGCCGCTGGCCAAGTCCTCGGTGCAGATGGAAAGGCGACCAGCGAAATTGAGCCGGTTTCCTGCATGGATTTTGAAGAAAATTGGGATGAGATCGCTTATGACGAGGATGGAAACTTCATTGGATCCATTTGCTCGCTAGCTGTGCAGGATCCAGAGTTCGACGAGTCTTCCGGATGGCAGCCGCTGAATGTCGCGGTTAACGCGCAATAGCAATATGTGACTTGGAGAATGCCCTGGCTGCTTCGGCAGCGGGGCATTTTTATGCAGGGAACCGGGCGGACCGCAACGGAAATCTATTGAAGGTACGGATATCAACTGCTAAAGTTCATTGTACGAACATAAGTTCACGATGTGAACATACCGCAGCGATGGAGCAGTGAGACGATGCAGCAGGCCTACCTATACGACGCAATCCGCACCCCCTTCGGCAAGATCGGCGGCGCGCTGTCCAGCCACCGCCCCGATGACCTGGCCGCCCACGTGGTGCGCGAGCTGGTCGCACGGGCGCCGCAGCTGGATGTCGCGGATATCGACGAGTCGATCTTCGGCAACGCCAACGGCGCCGGCGAGGAAAACCGCAACGTGGCCCGCATGGCCACCCTGCTCGCCGGGCTGCCCACCTCGCTGCCGGGCACCACGATGAACCGCCTGTGCGGCTCCTCGCTGGATGCATCGATCGCGGCTTCCCGCCAGATCGCCACCGGCGACGCGGACCTGGTCCTTGTTGGCGGCGTCGAATCGATGAGCCGTGCTCCATGGGTGCTTCCCAAGACCGAGCGCCCGTTCCCGATGAGCAATCTGGAACTGGCCAACACCACCCTGGGCTGGCGCCTGGTCAACCCGGCCATGCCCGGGGAATGGACGGTATCGCTGGGCGAGGCCACCGAGCAGCTGCGCGAGAAGCACGGCATCTCCCGCGAAGACCAGGATGAATTCTCCGCGGCATCGCACCAGCAGGCCGCGGCCGCCTGGGAGGCCGGCAAGTACGACAACTTGGTAGTTCCGGTTCCGCCGGCGAACAAGCGCGGTACCGAAGTCACCCGCGACGAAACCATTCGTGCCGATTCCACTGCCCAGACCCTCGCCAAGCTGCGCACCGTCTTCCGCACCGGGGAGAATGCCACGGTGACCGCGGGCAACGCCTCGCCGATGAGCGACGGCGCCTCGGCGGCCTTCATCGGTTCCGAGCGCGGCGGCGAATTGCTGGGTGCCGCCCCGATCGCCCGCATCGTCTCCAACGGCGCTGCCGCACTGGATCCGCAGTTCTTCGGCTTCGCCCCGGTGGAAGCCGCCAACAAGGCTCTAGCCAAGGCCGGCCTGAAGTGGTCGGATATTGCCGCGGTCGAGCTGAACGAGGCATTCGCGGCCCAGTCACTGGCCTGTATCCGGGCCTGGGACATCGACCCGGCCATCGTCAACGCCTGGGGCGGGGCCATCTCCATCGGCCACCCGCTGGGAGCCTCGGGCCTGCGCATCCTGGGCACCGTCGCCCGCCGCCTGGCAGAATCCGGCGAGCGCTACGGGCTTGCCGCGATCTGCATCGGCGTCGGCCAAGGCCTGGCCGTCGTCGTCGAAAACGTGAACGCAACCAAGTAGCTTCTAGAAAGGCAGCATCATGGCACCACGCATTGCCACCTCGGCCGCGGACGCCGTCGCCGAGATCACCGACGGCGCCACCGTCCTGATCGGCGGCTTCGGCAACGCCGGCCAGCCGATGGAACTGATCGACGCGCTCATGGACTGCGGCGCGAAGGACCTGACGGTCGTGAACAACAACGCCGGGCAGGCCGACGCCGGCCTGGCCCTGCTGATCAAGGAACGCCGGGTCAAGAAGATCATCTGCTCCTTCCCGCGCCAGTCCGACTCCTGGCACTTCGATGAGGCCTACCGGGCCGGGGAAATCGAGCTGGAGCTGGTTCCGCAGGGCAACCTGGCCGAGCGCATCCGCGCCGCCGGCGCCGGCATCGGCGGGTTCTTCACCCCCACCGGCTACGGCACGCTGCTGGCCGAGGGCAAGGAAACCCGCGTGATCGATGGCAAGGGCTATGTGCTGGAAACCCCGATCCACGCCGATTTCGCGCTGATCAAGGCGCTGAAGGCCGACACGCTGGGCAACCTGGTGTACCGCAAGACCGCGCGGAACTTCGGCCCGATCATGGCCACCGCGGCCAAGGCGGCCATCGTGCAGGTGGATGAGGTCGTCCAGCCCGGCGCCATCGATCCGGAAAACGTCATCACCCCGGGCATCTTCGTGGATACCGTGGTGGAACTGGGAGGACAGAAGTAATGAGCGCAATGACCACCACCGAAGCAAAGCTCACCCGCGATGAAATGGCGCAGCTCGTTGCCGCCGACATCCCGGCCGGAGCCTTCGTGAACCTGGGTATCGGCCAGCCGACCAACGTCTCGAACTATCTCATCAAGGAGCAGGGCGTCACCCTGCACACCGAGAACGGCATGCTGGGTATGGGCCCGGTGGCCACCGGCGAGGACATCGACCCGGATCTGATCAATGCAGGCAAGATCCCGGTCACGCAGCTGCCCGGGGCCTCCTTCTTCCACCACGCGGATTCCTTCGCGATGATGCGCGGCGGCCACCTGGATGTGTGCGTGCTCGGCGCCTTCCAGATCTCCAAGGATGGCGATTTGGCCAACTGGCACACCGGTGCCGAAGGCGCCATTCCTGCCGTGGGCGGAGCCATGGACCTGGCTATCGGCGCGAAGGCGACCTGGGTGATGATGAGCTTGTTCACCAAGGCCGGGGAATCCAAGCTGGTTGAAACGCTGAGCTATCCGGTCACCGGGCTGGGCTGCGTCTCGCGGATCTACACCGAAGTGGCCGTCTTCGAGCTGCGCGATGCCAAGGTCTTCGTGCGCTCCACCCATGGCATCAGCTTCGAGGAGCTGGCCGCCAAGGTCCCGGTGGAACTGACCCAGGCCTAGAAGACCCAGTAGATTAGTGGGGTGCGCATCCGAGTCCCGGAAGTGCGCCCCGCAATCATTTCCAGCGCGCAAGGAGCACGGTGAGCGAGCAGGCAGCAACAACCACATCGGTCCAGTCCCTGGCCCGCGGCTTGGCGGTCATCAGCAGCTTCGATGCCGATCATGCGTCAATGACCCTCTCCGAGGTCGCCGCACGCACTGCCCTGTCCCGGGCCACCGCCCGGCGGTTCCTGCTGACCCTGGTGGAGCTGGGCTATGTGCGCACCGACGGCAAGCATTTCGAGCTGACCAGCAAGGTCTTGCAGCTGGGGTACTCGTACTTGTCCAGCGCCACCTTGCCGCAGCTGATCGAACCGGTGCTCGAGGAACTCTCGGCTGCTGTGCATGAATCGGCCTCCGCTTCCATCCTGGACGGATCGCAGATCGTCTATATCGCCCGGGTGCATACCCGTTCGATCATGCGCGTGGGCATTTCGGTGGGCACCCGCTTCCCGGCGGCCAACACCTCCATGGGCCGGGTGTTGCTGGCCTACCAGCCCGAAGAAATCAGCGAGGCGGTGATCGCCGCCGGCGTGCATTCAATGACCGGGCTGGGGATCGAGGGCGCGGATCAGCTACGCGTTGAACTTCAGCGGATCCGTACCCAGGGCTATGCGGTGGTGGACCAGGAATTGGAGATCGGCCTGCGCTCGGTGGCGGTGCCGGTATTCAGCGCCGATGGCACCGTGGTCGCCGCGATGAACGTGTCGATGAGCGTGCATCCGAATACCAGCGACAGCGCGCAGGAGGCAGCCCAAGCGGTGCTGCCGCGGCTTTTCGAGGCCGCGCAGCAGGTGCGCGAGGCGCTGGCCGCTAGCCGCTAGCACACGCAGGGGATCATGCGACGGCCGGATCCCACTGGATTTCGTCGCACGTGAGGATCGTGGCGAGCAGCCCGAGTGACTCGATGCTCGCGGCATGGACCGCTTCGGTGGCCGCCGAGCAGGCATCTTCCACAATCACCACCCGGTAGCCGTGGTCCACACCCGCCCGGGCCGTGCTTTCCACCGAGATATTGGTGGCTACCCCGGCGATCAGCAGGGTGCCGATGTTGCGGGATCGGAGCAATTCAGCCAGTTCCGTGCCTAAGCCGCCGACCTGCTGGTTGGTGATGACAGCATCGCCGGGGCTCGGGATCAGCGGCGGGATGATGGCCGCTGAATCCGTGCCGTCCACTAGGCAGCCGGCTTGCTGCACCAGCTGCAGCAGCGGGGAATTGGGAACCAAATCGCTATAGTCCGGTGCGAAGGCAATGCGGGTATAGATGATGCTGGCCCCGGCTGTGCGAGCCCCCTCCAGCAGCCCGTCCAATTTGCCCACCACGTCCCGGCGGGTGATCTGCTCGTGGAACATTTCCGCGAAGGCGCCATTGGGCCCGATGATGTCCCCCTGGTTGTGGATGGACACCACTGCGGTCCTGGACGGGTCGAAACTCATGGGATTTCCCTTCACGCAGGCCGCTGAACATTCCAGCAGCGCTCGATTTCAGCTTGCCACGGACGAGCCTCGCAGGCCAGCGCTTATTGACGGGATTCGCGCGGATCCCGGCTGGAAGGATCTCCATGCTCGCCTGCTTAGTCTCGAAGTGCGGCCAGGCCAGAGAGCTGGGCATCATGCCAGGCTTTGGAATAATCGCGGACCACGGCGGCGGAGATGGCTTCTTCGGCGTCCAGCATCTTGCAGCAGGCCTTGAGCAGCTTGAGGGAGGAATCGTCCCGTTGGGCAACCGAGTCCAGGTAAGTTCGCAGCATCGCGCTGTCCTGGTGCCGGCCTAGGATTCTCTGTCGCTTGCGCACGTGCCGCAGCAGCACACCGGCGCCATCAAGCTCCGTAGGCCAGGGACTCGGCCAGATGCATCAGTGCCTTGGCTGCCTTGCGCTCCTGGTGCAGTGCCTCGTCGCGGACGGCTCCCGCGGCGGCCTCGCCGGAGTTGTGGTGGGCGTCTTCCAGGGAGCGGATCGACGCGCTCAGCAGCCTTTCGGCCTCACCGGCGGCCGGGCGCTGTTCCGATTTTGAGGCCCGAGTGACGGACGGCAACTGGTCCAGCATGGCCAGCTTACCCCGGAAACGCTCGCTGTCCAGGGCGTTGCGCACTTCCTGTCCGCCTTGGTTAAAACAGCAAGCGTGCACCGGCGTTGCATCTGCAGTGACACCCGCAGCAATAAAATCCGGCAGCGGCCAGGCAGATTCCCACCATTGGCCGACAAAGAGTGAGTCGGCAGTTTGCCAGTCTTTGACGCCGGGGTGGGCCTGTGGATCTATGGCGGAGGCGCTGACCGAAGCGGGCATGGTTGCCCGTCCTTGACAGGAAAGAAACGGATCTAGAATACGACGGCGGGTATCAGCCGCGTGCGGTGCCCAGGAAAGACAAGGTACACACAGCATCGCGTGTGAGCGGTTGGCTGGCCGGCGCATGCAAGCTCAAGAGCTTGGACTTGCCCTTTGCGAGTTTATGCAAGGTTCTAGTCTCAAATTACTGGTGTGCGGCTGCCTACGGCTGTCGAGCTAATTGAAAATATTTCTTCTAAACGTGATTTCAATAATCCAAGTGAGTTTTGATTACCAGCGTTAGTAGAAAAATCGATTATTAAAGGACAAGGCAAAGTGAAGTTTAGGCAGATTTTGGCAGTCATTGCCGGTGTGGGACTTGCAATGTCTTCAACGGTCGTTGCGAATGCGCAACCGCTAAACACTGTGGTAACGACAGATTCGACGATCACGGAAATGTCGGTGGAACAATTGAACGAGCACAGTTCGCTGATTTTCCCGCCAGCTTCAGATGCAGAGTCGCCAAGCGGACTTCAGGTAGCAAATCCAGCGCTACTGGGCCCGATAGACAGCTTCAATTGTAACGTCTCTCGTAATAGAGGTTGGAATGTAACTTCTTACACAGCTAAGGGCTATAGTGCGTTTGCTGGCGGAAAAGTTAATCTGAAGTGTGGAACGTCTAGCACCTCTGGATACTTGCACATAAAGTCTCGACATGCATATGAGTGGGCCAAGCGTATTAGTTCTGTGGGAGGATATGGGCGTTGGGATGATTTTATGGATTACGCAACGCGCAGCATTCTGAAAAATCCTGCGATGATTCGCAATGCGGGCGGCGGAAAGCTCTGTTATAGCGCACCGATTGTGCTTACGAATGCCAAACGTACAAAAAAGGTAACTTTCAACCCGACCGTCGTTATTTCGAAAACGAACAAGTTGGTTATAACGTCTTATCCAAGTTCTAAGCCGGCGTGCAGGTGTGGAGATAACGCATGACGAAAACTCTCATGATCGTTCCCCAGTGGACGAACATTTTGCCCATTGAAATGCCCTATGAACAAGGATATTTTAGCGGTGATCCACTTCCGATGGTTCCCGAGGACATTGCGAATCGTTTGATTCAATGGAATCAAAGATTTATCGATAAGTATGACGAAGTTGCTGGCTGGACAGGGCAAGATCTAAGTTCGGTTCACTGGGCCGAAGCTGAAGTGCTCCGGCGGCAACTCGTGGAAGCCCTGGGCGATGAATATCGGATAATCATCACTCGCTCCTACCGGTGAATTCTCAAATCACGGCGACAAGATTCAGCGCCGTTTATGAATCCGGAATAATATAATGTGAACTTGAGAACCGCAGTCTGGTCCAGAGTGTGGTTCTCAAGCGTTAATGACCATGTTGCGCGGAATTTACGAATGCCCCGGTCCGTGATCCTGAGTTTGAGATTCGTGGATTCTGTCGCCAAATTTTTGCGTGAAGTGGGACGGGATGCCTCCGGAATCAGTGATTCCACCAAGGGAAATCCCCAAGTTTTCGCATTGGGCTGGGGTCGATTCCGGCCCGCGATTATCTTTGTTGACCAGCTGGTTCGTGCTTCTACCTCGCGACTCTTGGCGAGGGGTGAGCTCGATCGCGGCGTAGAACGCTTCAGTACTTCCGGATGGGCCTAGGCGGGAGTTTGCGACGGCCGGAATGACTAATTTAAGTGACAGAATTTACTTGTATCTTCAACAAATTGCAGTATGCTTGAACTATTGAATTTTGCCGGGGAGAAGCGAAATCCGCAATTTCTCCCCAGGGCACCGTCACCGGCAACTGATGAGGAGTTGGCCTGCTATGAGCAACCTGTTGAGCGATGTGCGTTCCGCCAATTGGAGCAGCACCCCGGAATCCGGTGCCGTGTTGGTCTTCCTGCATGGCTTCGGCTCCAATGAACACGATCTGGGCTCGCTCGCCGAACCGCTGGGATTGGATCTGCCTTGGGCTTCGCTGCGCGCTCCGCTGGAATTGGGCCACAGCGGAGCCGCCTGGTTCCAGATCACCACTCCGGGCGTCCCCGACGCGGCGCCGGTGCAAGCGGCCACCGCGGCGATCTGGGCCTGGATCGATGCAAATGTAGACACCGCCACCAAGATCATTCCAGTCGGTTTCTCCCAGGGCGGGCTGATGGCCAGCCAGCTGCTGCGCACCCGGCCCGAGCGGGTGCTGGCCACCACGATCCTGGGCGGATTCGTGTTAGGCGGCACCCAGCCAGCCGACGAAATCATCGCCACGCAGCGTCCAGCAGTGTTCTGGGGCCGTGGCACCGAAGACCGGGTCATTGCCCCGGTAGCCATTGAACGCACCACCAAGTTCCTGCCCGAGCATTCGACCCTGACCGCCCGCACCTACCCGGGGTTGGCCCACGGCATCAACATGGATGAGCTGACCGACGTGCGCAGCCACATCGCCGCGCAGCTGGACGCCCTGACGGCAAGCAAGGCATGAGCCAGCGCGCACCCTTTGAAATCGGGATCTTCACCTTCGGGGAGCTGACCCGCGACGACCAGGGCCGGCCCATAGATGCCGCCACCCGGGTGCGCGACATCCTGCAATGGGCGCGAGTCGCCGATGAAGCCGGACTGGATGTCTTCGGCGTGGGCGAGCACCACCGCGAGGACTTCGCCGTGTCCGCGCCGCCCGTTGTGCTCGCCGCCGCCGCGGCGCAGACCAAGAATATCAAGCTGACCAGCACCGTCACGGTGCTCTCCTCCGCGGACCCGGTGCGGGTCTTCGAAGATTTCTCCACCCTGGACCTGGTCAGCGGCGGACGAGCCGAAATCACTGCCGGCCGCGGAGCCTACCTGGAATCCTTCCCGCTCTTCGGCCAGTCGCTGGATCGCTACGACGAGTATTTCGAAGAGAAGCTGGATCTGCTGCTGAAGATCCGCGAGGAGAACCCGGTCACCTGGAACGGGAACACCCGCGCGGCACTGGATGGCGCCGGGGTGTGGCCGCGTCCAATCCAAGATGAGCTGCCTATCTGGGCGGCGGTGGGCGGGACCCCGGCCTCGGCAGTGCGCGCCGGAAAACTGGGTTTGCCGCTGTATCTGGCGATTCTCGGTGCGCCCGAGCGTTTCGGGCCGCTGGCCCAGCTCTACCGCGGCGCCGCCCAGCAAGCCGGACGGGAGCCCGGCCGGATCGGGATTACCTCCCACTTCTATGTCGAGGAAACCTCGCAAGGGGCTCGTGATAACTTCTACCCGCATTACAGCTCGTACATTGGGCAGAATATGCCGCGTACCGGGCAGCTGGATCGTGATTCCTTTGATGCGTGGGCGTCACCGCGCGGAGCGCTCTTTGCTGGCAGCCCGGCCGAAATCGTGGACAAGATTCTCTGGGAGCACGAGATGCTCGGTCATACGCGATTCCTTGCGCAAGTCGGGCTTGGCGGGCTATCCCAGGCGCAGACCTTGCGTTCCATCGAGCTGCTGGCCACCGAGGTCCTGCCGGCCGTGCGCGCCGCATTGGGCCAATAGCGGCGGCAGCACGATGCCCCGGGCTGTCGGCAGTTTGCGCATAAAGCCCGTTATTGCGTGGTTGCCGGGCAACACCGTGGCGCAGCAGCTAGCCTTGGGGCATGCGTACAGTTGACCAGTGCCTGCTCGGGATCTGCCAAGCTATCTCGCAACTGCGCGAGGCGGCCGCAGTCGACGGCGATTCGCAGCGGGCGATTGTGGCACAGTCGCTCGATGAGCTGTTCGGGCAGGTCGCGACCCGCAAGCAACTGCGTGCGGCGGCCAAGCGGGCGATGAGGCTCTACCAAGGCGGCATGGGATCATTCCAGGACGTCGGCACTCAGGTGATGGGCGACGCGGTAAACGGATTGTGGCATGCGCTGTCCAGATCGCGTTCGTGGCTGCTGGTTAGCAAGAGCGGCTGACCGCATCGGTTCGCCGGCCAACTAGGCTGCGACGGCCTCCTCGACATCCTTGATCGAGGCATTCTCGTTCGCTACGCGGGTTCTGCGCACGCTCCACGCGTGGGTCAGGATGACCAGCAGGATGCCGGGGATCAGCCAGAGGATTAGCCGCAGGATATCCATGCCGATGGACTGCCCGGGGAAGTAGACGAGGGTCTGCACTGCGTGCAGCCATCCGGCGCCATTCCAGAAGGTATTGAGTGCACCGTAGAATCCCGGCTGCATTTGCGGCTGGAAGATCCCGCCGGAACTGGTGAAGTTCAACGCGACGAAGCACAAGGTCAGCGTCGGGGTGGTCCAGTGGCGCAGCAGTGGATGCAGGCCCAGGCCCAGCAGGGTGATGCCGGCGGCGTAAACCCAGGAAATCAGCCAGATGCCCGCGTAGTGATCCTCGATGATCCGGTAGACCGGGCCCGCGATCAGCACTGCGATCGTGGCAACCACCGCTGCGGCAACCGCCGCCATGGCGAAGCGCACGGGCAGCTTGACCTTGCCCATGAACCCGGCCAGCGGCACGGCGCTGGCGTAGCCGCCAATGCTCAAGGCGACCAGCAGGAAGAACAGCCCCTGCCCGGTGGTGTCCTGCTCGCCGGTGGGCACGACATCTTCGATGCGCAATGGCTGGCCTTGTTCGTAGGCCACGTCCAAGAAGACTTTCTGGGCGATATTCGCCGAGGTTTCCGACGCGGCGCTAGAACTGTAAAGCGTTGCCGTGCCGCCGCTGGTTTCGTAGGCGGCCACGAGCTCGCGCTGCTCTACCAGTTTCCGGGCCTGGTCCGCATTGGCGACGGTGCGCACATTCAATGCCCCGTCGGACCCATCCTGCAGGGTCTGGGCGAAAACCTTGGATTGCGCGGAATCGCCCACCACCGCCACCTGCACGTTGTGCGGACTGGGCGCGTGGAAGGCCCCCAGATAGAACAATCCCATGATGGCGCACAGGAAGAACGGGATCAGCATGGTCAACACGAGCTTTCCCCAGCCCAGCGGTGCCGGCTTGGCTGCGGGGGACTTCTTCTTGGCCGGATTAACGGCATGCTTGGAAGCGGGGGATTGGCGCGGGGCGTTGTCGGTGAGAGTCATCAGCATTAAAGAATACGCTTAATGTTGCATGATGCAACATTGAGTGCCCGGCAAAGCCCTGCGTACTAGACTCGGAACATGGGCAAGGAACAGCGGGAAGCCGATATCCAATCGATCTTCCATCACATGCAAATGATTACCCGACGTGCCAATACGCGCTCACGCCAGCTGGCCGAGCCGCTGACACTCGTGGAGCATTCCCTGCTGCGCTTCATTGCCGATACGCCCGGAACCCGGGCCACCGACATTGCCGAGGCGTTCTCGCTGAACCGCTCGACAGTCTCCCGGCAGGTAGGCACGCTGCTGGACTTGGGATATATCGCCTATGACGATGCGGAATCCGGGCGCGGCCGCGTAGTGGAACTGACTGGCGTGGGCCGCGAGCGGCTTCAGGCTTCCGCCGCCGTGCACCGCGCTGCGGTAACCGATCGTCTGGAGGGCTGGAGCGAAGAGCAGATCTCGGCCTTTGCCAAGGCCTTGGAACGCTATAACGTTGCCGACTCGCAGTAGGTGCAGAGAAATCTGCAACGTGCCCTAGGCAATCCTGGCGAAACGCGGGCCGTTGTAGCCATCGCGTTCAACGTGCTCCGCAAACATCTCCAGTGGCCGAGCCCAGAAGCTGTAGTCATCGTAGAGCTTGCGGTAGAAGACCAGCGGCTCTTCGGTTTCGCTGTGCTTTCCCACGGCCAGCACCTCGTAGCGCTGGCCCTTGAAGTGCTGGTAAATTCCGGGTTCGATGCTCAACCTGGTGGCCTTTCTGATCAATGATGGTGCTAGAAAACTTACCGCGGGCCGTGCCCGGTGCCGCCGCTGCGCTGGACCAGCAGGTGCTCCAGGATCGGATCCAGGACGGCCAGCCCGTCTTTCACTCCGCCGGTGGACCCGGGCAACGTGATGACGAAGCTGTTGCCGGAGAATCCTGCGACCCCGCGGGTAATGATGGACAGCGCGGTGGTCGCTTCTCCGCGCCGGCGGATGGCCTCGATGATTCCGGGCAGCTGGACATCCAGCAGCGGGGCAACCATTTCGGGGGACTGGTCATCGGGTGAGACCCCGGTCCCGCCGGTCACGATCACGACCTGCGCGTCGTTGGCCAGCAGGTCATCCACGGCAAAACGCACCGGCTGCCCGTCGGCCACCACCGTCGGCTCGCCGGCCTCGAAACCGCGCTCGGACAGCCACCGGGTGATCAGCGGACCGGTCTTGTCTTCGGCGGCTCCTGCCGCGGCGCTGGTCGAAGCAACAACCACGGCCGCCATGCGGCTAGTCTCCACGAACCCAGTCACCGCTCTTGCCGCCGGACTTCGCCAAAACCTTCACCGAGCGGACCTCGGCGTGCTTGTCCACGGCCTTGACCATGTCGTAGAGGGTCAGGGCCGCAACGCTGGCCGCGGTCAACGCTTCCATCTCCACCCCGGTGACGCCCTTGGTGGTGACCTGGGCGGTGACGCGCACTGCAGATTCCTCGGCGGTGAAATCGATGGACACCTTGGAAATCGGCAGCGGGTGGCACAGCGGAATCAGTTCCCAGGTGCGCTTGGCCGCCATGATGCCAGCGACCCTTGCGGTGCCCAACGCCTCGCCCTTGGGCAACTGCCCGGTCATCAGCATCGGGACAACATCCGGGCGGGTGGCGAAGATGGCTTCTGCGGTGGCCACGCGCTTGGTGACGGCCTTGTCGCTGACATCGACCATATGGGCGCTGCCGTCTTCGCGCAGGTGTGTGAGTTTCTCAGACATTCATGCTCCAAGTTTCGATGCTTTGGCCGGCAGCCAACTGGCTGACGCCTACCGGGATATGCACCAGCGCATCGGCGCGGGCCAGATCGTGGACCAGATGCGAGCCCGGATCCAGGATGGCGACCTGGCCATCACGGATCAGCGCTCGGCGCACCTGGTGCTTGTGCTCGGGGGAACTGGCATCGGCTGCCAGCGGGTAGTGCCGGGGCAAGGGCTCTGGCAGGGCATTGAGCTGTCGCAGCAGCGGGGCCAGGAACAGTTCTGCCGATAGCAGGGCACTGACCGGGTTGCCCGGGAAGCACAGCACCGCTGACTTGGCCAGTCGGGCGAAGCCTTGCGGACCGCCGGGCTGGATGGTCACATGATGGAAAACCCCGCCTAGCGGCGACAGCGCTTGGCGGACCACTTCGTAGGCTCCAGCGCTGATGCCGCCCACGGTTACGATCAGGTCAACCTGTTCCTGCAAGGCATCGATGGCCAGGGCGAAGCGCTGCGGATCATCGGGCAGCTGCAAGGCGCGCACCTGCACCTGATAGCGGCGCAACCAGGCTGCGAGCATAGGGGAATTCGAGTCCGGGATCTGGCCCTGGGAACGCTGCCCATCGCTGAGCTCGTCCCCGGTAGTGCACACGGCCACCTTCAAGGCCCGGCGCACCGGTACTTCCCGCAGCCCGCTGGAAACCAGCGCGGCAATCATGGTCGGGGTCAGCCGGGTTCCGGCCTTGGCCACCAAAGCGCCGGTTTCGAGATCAACGCCGGCGGGGCGGATGAAGCGGCCCGCGGCGCTCGGGGTCGAGAATTCCGCGTGGCCGCTGGGGGTGCCAAAGCCGGCACGAACCAATTCCGGGAAAGCGCCAGAGCCGCTTTCCTCGATGGGGATGACAGTGTCAGCACCCAGCGGGATCATCGCACCGGTCATCACCGGACTGACCGTGCCTTCAGCCAGGGCGATTTGCCGGTCGCCGGCGGCAGCGGTGAAACCCAATGGCAAAGAGATGGGGGAGTTAGGCGAGGCTGTTGCCAAGTCCGCACTGCGCGCAGCGTAGCCATCCATCTGCGAGTTGGTGAACGCAGGGATGGGCAAAAGGGCGTACTGGTCCTCGCTGAGGATTCGATCGCTCGCCTCAGGGCTATCGATGGGCAGCACTTCATTGTCCAGGCAGGCGAAGACCGGGGACAGCAGCTCTTCAAGTTCCGCGCGATGGCTTTCCAGAGTGCAGGACATGGACTATCCGCCTGCGAACGGCGGCAGGACATCCACGGTCAGATCGTCGGCAGTGCCCAGCTCGCCGGCATCGCGGCGCACCACGCCGTTGATCAGGAAACTTCCGGCGCGCAAAACCTGGGCCATGTCAGGTCCGTAGGAATCGATCAGTTCGCTACGCAGCCTGGCGAGTGTATCGGGGCGTTCCCAGCTCTCCTGCTCACAGCCCGCTGCTGCCGCCGCGGCAGCGAAGTAGCGTATCGTAATCTTCGACATGACTTCATGCTATCGCGCCTAGGCGATAAGGAGCACGATGAAAAGCGAACGCGACTTTCCCGCGCTTGTGGCCCCCGGGCCGCCACTGAGCGGGGAACAGGCTGCACGAGCTGCACGTCAACTCTCGTTGCCCGGATTTGATGACACCGCGCAGCGCCGGCTGGCCGCCGCCCGGGTACTGGTTATCGGCGCGGGCGGGCTAGGCAGCGCCAGCGTCCCGTATCTGGTCGGAGCAGGGGTAGGCACCATCGGCATCGTGGATGATGATGTCGTGGAGCTATCCAACCTGCACCGCCAGGTCACGCACACCACCGCTAATATCGGTCTGGCCAAGACCGCTTCCTTGGCGCAGGCCGCCACGGCGCTGGACCCCAATGTGAAGATCATCGAGCACAACCTGCGCCTGGATTCATCGAACGCGCTTCAGATCTTTGCGAATTATGACCTCGTCATCGATGGCAGCGACAACTTCCCGACCCGATACCTGTCCAATGACGCCGCGCAGCTCACGGGCATCCCGCTGATCTGGGGATCGATCCTGCAGCATCATGGACAAGTTTCCGTGGCCTGGCATGAGCATGGTCCGGGTTACCGCGACCTGTTCCCGGTCCCGCCTGCCCCGGGCACCGTGCCGGATTGCGCCGCCGGGGGCGTGCTGCCCGGATTGTGCGGAACCGTCGGTTCGCTGCTGTCCACCGAAGCCTTGAAACTGATCGCCGGAATCGGCAAGCCGCTGGTGGGCAAGGTGCTGATCTACGATGCGCTGGCTGCCAGCACCCGCACCCTCGAATTCTCGCGGGACCCCCAAAGCGTTGAAGTCACCGAGCTGATTGACTACGTGCTCTTTTGCTCGGGAACGCTGCCTGAAGCTGAAGGCATCGGCGCCAAGGCGCTCGCCGAAGCGCTAACTGGTGATGCAGCACCAGTCTTGTTGGATGTGCGCAATGATGACGAACGCGCACAACAGCATATTGCCGGTTCCTTGCATCTGCCCCTTCCTGAGCTGGAAGCAGCTATTGAATCCGGGGCCGAGCTGGAACAGATCCCGGCACGGGTAACGGTCTATTGCGCACGCGGTCCTCGCTCGCAACGCGCGGCCGCCTTGCTCGCTGGCCGGGGCATCAAAACAAACTACCTTGAAGGCGGGCTTCCCGCACTGGCTGAAGTGGCCCCGAAGCTGCTGGCCGATCATGCACACACCGAAGGAGCCCGCTCATGAGCTACGCGTTGATCACCGAAGAACCTATCGACGAGGCCGCAGTGCGCGATGCCGTGCAGTCCGATACTGCAGGCGCAGTGGTGATGTTCCACGGAATCATTCGTAATCACGACGGCGGCCAGTCGGTGAACTCCCTGGACTACTCGCATCACCCGCAGGCGCAGGATTTCCTGGAGAAAATCCTTGCCGAGGAAGAAGAACGCACCGGGCTGAAGCTTTCCGCTGTGCACCGCGTGGGTCAGTTGAAGATTGGCGACGCCGCGCTGGTGGCTGCTTCGGCAGCAGCGCACCGCAAGGAAGCATTCGATGCCATTGAGAATCTGGTGGAACGCATCAAGGCCGAGGTCCCGATCTGGAAGAAGCAGCACTTCACGTCTGGCAGCTCCGAATGGGTTGGGCTGTAGGCTCGATACTGCTTCACTTATGCAACTAATGGAAAGCCGGGCTTGCCTGTGGCTGACTATCCTCCTGGCGTAGGGAGCAAGACCGACTATAGGGAAATCATGCCGGGAGAAATTCCTCGCGATGAATTCCTGGTGTCCAGGCTTCGACAACAATGTCTGCCGCTTCCGAATGTGGAGACCGCGACTTTGTCGATGCAACACGCACTGGAATTTTCGACGCAGAAGATGCTTTCCAAGCGAGAGCTACACAAACTGACACACGACTTTCTGTTGGCTTTGCTCGGCGTTGAGTTCGACAGGACCAGCCTGAACTCCGCGATATCGAATGTCGCGAGTGCGGTCCTTTCTCTTCGTGATGCTCCGCGAACAGTGCAGACAATAGACGACGTCTTGCTTGCGAGTCATGCGTATTTTTGGCTCGAGAATATATCTGCCGAAGCACTGTTAGAAGGTTCTGAATGCTAGTGCCGATTCGAAAAGCTTTTTGCGACCATCGTCGCTTTGGTACTGCTATCAATGATTATTTGCTTCTTTATGTTCTACGCACTGTGGCAGAACGCGGATAGCGCAGCGATTCGCCGAATGGAATCCGGCTCCGCGGTTCAACCAGGGTAACTGCTCGAGGACGCAAATTGATGTGGGGCGCGGCTCAAGGTTCACTACTGGTCATCATCGTCTTGGACGTCTTGGCGATCCTGTTTGCCGCCACGGCATTCTCTGCCTTCCACCGGGAAGACGTAGTGAGAGTGAAAGCCTCTCGTCTTTCGGCATGACGCTTCATCCCTAAACTTTTGCCGCTGTCCGACAGTTTTAAACATCGAGGCCAGCGCTATTCTGTGTCTACCCATTCGCGCTAGGGTTGGCTTATGGAGACTTCCAAGCGCCAAAACTATGTTGACTACTTGGTGGATGAATATGGGTATGAAGCTCACATAACGCCGTGGGGGATCTGCATTGATTTTCCGAACTTTGACGATAATGGCCGTGCGATCGTTAAATGGCGGGTTACAGAAAAAGACATTGCCAGCTTGAATGGGATTAGGATGCCACGTGGATTCACTGGTGGTGAGCAATATGCATTCTCGGAATTGATAGCGGCCCTTCACACTTTCACTGGTTCACGAGGAATCATGTACGGGGCAAGCATGAGGATCGAAATTGAAGGCTAAGACATGTCGGAAGCGCCATGGCCGCTCTTTTCTTCAATATAGCAGCGAAGCATCATTACTAAACGGCACGCTCGATTTGCGTTGTCCGGACGAGGAATGGGCAAACGAAAATTTGTTGAGGGAACGGAAGTTGCAATTCCGATTCCCTTCAGGACGTGTCTGCGTGAGCCTCGAAGCATCATAAATGCCGGCTATCGGTTCGTTCTGTTTCCACCGGGATTTTCCTGAAGCGCAACCACGTCATGACCTTATTTGTTACCGAAGTATCGAGTATCTGCCATTTCGGACCCTGATAGGAGGCTGGCTGTTCCCGTCATTCATTTTGGTCGTCCATACAATAACTCCGACGTGAAATCCGCTAGTCTTTCGGCATGACGCTTCAATCTGACACCATCGCGACTATCCGACAATCTTGGGCATCTATCCTCGGTGTTTCGTCAGAAGCATTAGCAGGGGGTGAGGACCGCGTTTATCGCGAGAATAACGATAGCTCGGTACTCATGTTCGTTTCATTATTTGGCACCGGGGTTTTGGTTGGTCCTTCATGGGCGTTAGAAGCTGGCCGAGAGCTACCCGATTCGGAACTAGTCAGCCACGCGAAACTTTTGGAACTCAGCACTCCCTATGGTGGGCGGGCTCTCGGGGAAGCGAAGCTGTACTTCAGCGATTCAGCTCCAGTATTGCCAAACCCAAACGCAGAGCTGAGCCGTGCACGAGCGCACGCTGTTGATCTAGAAACAGCCTGCCCAGACGAGGACACCGCGGAAGTCGGCTTGAGTGAGATGGAGAATACCTTCATTTTGCTCAGTGAATCAGAACGTGATTCGCTTCCTGTGGCGGGTGCTGGCTATGACGTGTGGGAAGAAAAACTGGCCCACCTCGGCGCGCTCGTAGCACCTGCCAATCGTCGAAGTGGACTCGGTTTTCAATCTGTCGCTTTTGCTCAGAAGCATGCAATGGATGCCGGCCTGATTCCTCAATGGCGCGTGCACGTTGATAATGCGGCGTCAGTCATGACGGCGCTGCGCGCCGGGTTTGAGTATGCGGGGACCCAAACCACCGTAATTCTCAAGAACTAGCGCAGCTCCTATGTTCAGTGGGCGGTGCGTTTGAAAGCGATGGCTGCCAGGGCTGCGGCCTGATCTGCGAGCACCGCGTCATCAAAGACGACACGTGGCGAGTGATTCCACTCTGCTTCCGACGCGTTCAATTCCGGTGGAGTGGCCAGCAACGCGATGAATGTGCCGGGAACTTCATCGAGCACAAAAGCGAAATCCTCAGATCCCATCATTGGTGATGGCATGATCGCCACGCGCTGTTCGCCGTAGATTTCGCGCATCGTTTCCAGTGCCGCTTCGGTCTCGAGCGGATCGTTAACGGTCACCGGGTAGAGCATTTCAAAACTCACGTCTGCGGTGAGCTCATGGGCTGCTGCCACACCATTGATGACACGTGGCAGGCCTTCTTCCAAAACAGCCAGCGATTCGTGGGACATGGTGCGGATAGTGGCCGCCAGCTCGACGCTTTCAGGGATGACGTTGATAGCGCCGTTTCCGGTGGACAGCCGGGTGATCGAGAGGACCACCGGGTCGAAGGCATTGAACCGTCGAGTCACGAAGCTCTGCAAGGCCAGGACGAGCTCGGCCGCTGCTGGAACTGGATCCAAGGTCTGGTGGGGTTGCGAGCCATGTCCGCCACGACCATGTAATGTGACGCTCAGTTGGTTCGATCCGGCCGCCACCGGGCCGCCCCGTGTTGCGAAGATTCCGCGTGGACCGGGGCCCACATGGACCGCGTAGGCGGCAACAGGAGGTTCGCCGGCTGCAGAAAGCAGTCCCTCTTCGAGCATGATCTTGGCGCCACCATGGCCCTCTTCGCCTGGCTGGAACATGAAGATGACCGAGCCATGAAGTTCACTTTGGTGAGCCGACAGCAACTTGGCTGCGCCAACTAGTCCCGCGGTATGCAGATCGTGGCCGCAGGCGTGCATGTTGCCGTTGGCAGAGGCGAAGTCCAGCTTGGTCTCTTCGAGAATCGGCAATGCGTCCATGTCGCCACGAAGCAGGACGGTCGGGCCGGGCCGTTCTCCCCGGAGCACTGCGGTGACCGAGGTGGTGCGCGCGCCGATGGTGATTTCCAACGGCAGCCCTTCGAGGGCGTCGAGCACCTTCTGCTGGGTGCGGGGCAGATCGAGACCGAGCTCCGGGTCCGCATGCAGCTCTCGGCGCAGTTTAATCAGTTCGGGAAGTACGGTTTGTGCATCAGCTTTAAAGTCGGCAGTGGTCATGAATCAGCCTTTCAGGGAGAGTGTTCGGCGCGATTACAAGGGCCTTCGGAGGGACCTCAATGATGATCAATATAACCATGCTGATGGTTCAATCTTTAAGTAGTCTCTAGTGAGAGCTTTAATCCTAATGATTTAAATGCGTTCAGCACGCCAGCGACTATACTCCCCGGGCTCGCCTTGCAAGCCATTCCCAAGGCTGTTTTTGTTGCATCTCACAACTTTCGCAGTCGAGAGAAATGACTGGACGACTATGAGCCGGGCGGTTGTCTAGGTTCTTTCGGTTGAATATCGCTCACATTGGCCAGCGCATAGCCAGCCCGTACGCTGCCCAATGCGGATCCATATTCTCGGCGTGCACGAGGCCACTATTGGCGTCAATCAGTTGGATCCGGGATCCGCGGCTGCTGCTCTTTGGAGCGGGCATTAACTCGTACGCTTACTTCAGGTTCTCCGCTGTCGGGTCATCCAGCGCGTACAAACTTTGCTGCGTCCCTGTCTGGCGCTGGAAGGGATGTAAATAGCAATGCCTTTGCCATGAGGTTTCTGTGTACGTTCCAGATCTAGTGCCACCGGGTAGTGGCGGGTGCCAGCGTCAAGATGGGCATTGCTCATGAGCTACGCGCTAATCACCGAAGAACCAATCGACGAATCCGTAGTTCGCGATGCCGTGCCGTCTGATACCGCCGGCGCCGTGGTGCTCTTCCACTGAATTATTCGCAACCACGACGGCGGCCAGTCGGTGAACTCCTTGGACTACTCACGCCACCCGCAAGTACAGGATTTTCTTGAGAAGACCATCGTTGAGGAAGAAGAACGCACGGGCCTGAAGCTTTCCGCTGTGCGCCGCGTGGGTCCTCTGAAAATCGGAGATGCCGCATTGGTCGCCGCCTCGGCAACCGCTCACCGCAAGGAAGCGTTCGATGCCACTGAGAACCTGGTGGAACGCATTAAGGGTGAGGTTCCCATCTGGAAGAAGTAGCACTTCACCTCCGGTAGCTCCGAATGGGTCGAGCTGTAGCCGTCAGATGTCCTGGGTTGCCCTGTTGTTTGCCGGGACGCTGGGATCCCTCCGTTCATAGTGTTGCTGTTGAACTGGCTCTATTTCGCTGAAATGTAAGCGTCCTCAGGATCATGAAGGTTTGGCGAATGGACACTCAGTTTGGAAATAGATTCATCTTCGAAGTTGGTGCAAGGACTAGGGCCGAAACGGAATCGTAGATTTGTCCACTTCGACATCGTCATACCCAAGACTTCGCAACAATTCAGTGACGACAAGTGAGGTTTCAGCACGAACAGTGGGGGCTGAGCGGACGCTTACTATTGGAAGTCTTTGCTCTTTTGGGTGCTGCCCGGCGTTCGAATGAAGCACCACGTATGGAACAAGGCGTCCTGAGGCCTGACGGTAATGAACCTGAGGAGAGTCGCGAAGGGTCATGACAAATCGGATTTCCCGTTCGTCCTTAAACGCAGGATGCTTGAGACACGCAACGAGGCGTTGGAGTCTCATGATGTCATAACCTTTTTCGAGACCCTTGATGATTTCAAGACTCTTCGGGATCGTAGGGATTTGCTCCAACGTGACCTTCCAAAGTGTTTCCATTTCCTTCCTGCTAGATTTGAGCAACACATCTTTAACTATGCGTAGTTGCTCTTGAGGATCGTAGATCACTGGCAACCATCCTGGAGTTGTCAGTCCTGGGATTGATATTGATCCGCGAGAATTTGGTGCTTGATCAGAAAACAACTGTTCACACCGGATACCTATACAAAATCCGTCGTTACCTGCATAGTTGCGCCACTGGGAAAGGGAATCATTGTCTGTGCTCGCTGATAATATGAAGCATCCTTGAAGGCTTTGAACGAATGCAGCTGAATCAACGATTTCGGTCCAATGATCCGTGATATCGATAGGCAAGGCGTGTTCTATGCGTAATTCATCGATTGCAGTGCGAAGAATGCCGACACCGTATTTGACTTCTTCCTCGTCATTTAGCACATGTGAAGCTGACGCCCACAGTTGGTGGTTCTGCAAGATCCCTAATAGTCCTCCGCTATCAGTGTAGTGATACACGATGTCTGGTGGAGGGCCCCCGAGTCCGTCTACGTGCATTTCTAAGTATTGGTCGTTTGAGGGTGGTGGCATCTATTTACCTTTCGTTTCCTGAATGTAGAGTTCGCGTAAAATTTGGAACGGTGCGGGATGCTGACCTTTTCACTTTCGTAAGCGTTTCGCAACTACTTCAGCTAGTCAAGGTAATAGATTCGCCTTTTCGGTTTGCATTATTGGAGGTTTAGAAAACATACACGAGGTTTACTGTCTGGATTGCCTCAATACTTGTGATCTAGTTTTATCTGTGTTCCATTGTTTTTAGAACCGAGTTTTGTGACACCTCGGTGTTGAGAAACTTTTGCTTTTCAACGACTTTTGAATTCTTTCGAAGTTGCGACGTAAGTGTCTCATAAATGGCTATTTTCGGTATCCACGAGACAGCCAAAATTTAGTTCGCCTGCTCATCGGACAACGAGCCAGGACTTCCCTAACTGGCGGGTGCTGATGCACGTCGGCTTCATCTAACTCCCCAAGAACGAGATTCACGATTTAGTTGCGTAGGACGTTACTCCGATCATAATTAAAGGCATCCGCTGCGATCTGATCGGCGGCAGGAATCTGGGGAGACGCGCTGTGGGCAAAGGTAGACGAATTCGCAACGAACAGGCGAGAGCGGAACGAGCCTCACCGCATTCCCTATCGATGCGAATTGCATATAAGGACGAACAAGAAGTCATCGACCATGCGGCCACAGTCGGCGATACGGCTGTCTGCTTCTACCCGAGGAAGAGTGAGCTGGGGAGGAGGGTGCTAAAAGCGCTTCGCGCTGGCGCCTTTGAGAAAAGAGAACGGCCAGATTTCGAGTGCACCGATCCAGATTCAATGTTCTTGTTAGAAGAGATGAAAGTCGATGATCATGTGCGGATTGGTAGAAAGGGCAAGGACGAATCCCGAAGCAATGAGGCTGAAATACTTAAGGAGCTTCAAGAAGCCGGGTTGCTTGAAATGTTCCCGGAGGCAAAGATTATTACTAGCGTCAGCAGTCGGCTCGGAACGGATAGAGACCATAACTACCGAGCCTACGTGGAGCACTTCGCACGTAATGTACGAAAACATGCACGGAACGACGTGCACTACCGCGATGAACTTCCAAGCGCTTCCTTGGGGTATCTTGTATTCGACGAATCAAGTGCCTACTTCGAATCTCTTTCAACGGGATCCGCGCTCGGCGTCGGCTTAGCCGGTCGGCCACATGTTTGGTACTGCGACGAGGCATTCGTCAGCGTTGTTATGGAGTCAGGCGTCGATTTTATTATATGGCTAACCCCGTACAAGGTAATGTACAGTCAGGAATTCGGACACGTGCGTCTTCCGGAAATGACGATCATCGACGTTGGATTGCTTGATAGCAAAGAGCTCGAAACTTACGATCTGAAACGAATGAAGTCTACAGAAAATTAGTCAGCTTTAGGCAGCTAAAACTGACTGACAGGGTGCGGGGCCGGAGTCGAGTAACGTATCGTCAGCGACGCCCCTCGATTATGTTGAGCGTGGTCTCCCTCTTTGACAGACTTTTAGATTTCGCCCGGCACCTGTAGCGGATCTTTAGGTGAAATATCAATATGCGCCATGGGCTCAACTACCGTTTTGTGTTTCATCATCCACGAGATACGCCTGAGAAGTTAGAAATCCAAGAATCCAAAAGTGCTCGCAGTTCTGCTGGCTGAATATCGCTGACGCTCGCCTCGCTCATCGCTAGGCCGAACGCTGCCCAGCGCAGATCCATATTCTCGGTGCGCACGAGGCAGCTGTTCTCATCGATCTGCTGGATCTGGAACCAGCGGCCAATGAGCGGCTCCAGCTTTTCGGCGCTGGCCTGGATCCGGGCGCTCACTTCTGGTTGCCCGCTGCCGCGCAATCCTGCGCGCACGAAGGCCGCTGCGTCGCCACCTGGCACTTCACGCGGCGCAAACCGCAATGCCCTGGGTGAGGGGTTCAATGCGCGATCCACCCGGAAACTGCGCCAATCATCGCGGTCCAGATCAAAGGCCACCAGATAGTAGCGGTTGCCCACATTCACTAATTGGACCGGTTCTACCCGGCGCGAGGTTTCTGCTGACTTGGCGTCCTTGTAGTCGAAGGCGATTCGTTCATGATCGCGGCATGCCTGGGCCAATGCCACCAGTACCGCTGGATCCACCGGATCTGTTGCGGAGGACTGGGAATTGAGCGGGACAGTGCTCGCGGTCAGAGCCTGCGCCCGCTTCCTCAATCTGGCTGGCAGTACGGGCACAACTTTTCCCATCGCCCGCAGTGCCGCCTCGGCCAGTGCGGAAGATCCGCCATGCACGGTGGATTGCAATGAGACTACCAGCGCGACGGCTTCCTCATCGTCGAGCACCAAGGGAGGCAGCGCGGTGCCGGAGGCCAGCTGGTAGCCGCCGCCCACGCCGCGATCAGCCTGCACCGGATAACCGAGATCGCGGAGCCTGTCGATGTCCCGGCGAACGGTGCGCAGGCTGACATCCAGGCGTTCGGCGAGCTCGTCTCCTGACCAATAGCGATGGGTCTGCAGCAGCGAGAGCAGGCGCAAGAATCTGGTGCTGGTACTCATGCAACAAGTCTGCCTTGATTTAGGACAAAAACTGGCACTTTTCACTTCTACTCTGGTTATTACCAGCTGGAAATACCGGCTGCAGCTTATGCCAGGAGGCAATCATGAGCACCATGGCCATCACCAACACCACCCTCACCGGCGAACGCGCTGACCTGCTCCAGGCTCTGGCCAACGCGAGGCATTTCCTGCGTTTCACTGTCCAGGGCCTGAACGACGAGCAGGCATCGCAACGCACCACGGTGAGCGAATTGACCCTCGGCGGATTGATCAAGCACGTGACCGCGGTCGAAAAGCAGTGGCAGGGATTCATCGTCATGGGACGGGCGGCCATGGCCTGGGACGGAGCGGATTTCAGCCAGATGCCGCCCGAGGCGGTCGAAGCCTTCCTCAATGAATTCCGCATGCAAGACGGAGAAAGCCTGGAAGAGCTGCTGGAGAACTACGCGCAGATTGCCGACCGCACCGACGCGCTGCTGGCAGAGGTGGACCTGGATACCGTGCATGAGCTGCCCTCGGCCCCATGGTTCACCGACAAGCAATGGTCGGTGCGCCGCACCTTGCTGCACATCATTGCCGAGACCACCCAGCATTCGGGGCATGCGGACATCATCCGCGAATCCCTGGACGGGCAGAAATCGATGGGCTAGCCCCCGATGTAGGACATCTCGATGCGCTTGCGGTTGCCCGGGGTCAGCGCGGCGCGCAGCTCCGAGTAGTTGTCATCGCGCTTGCGCCAGTGCCCGGTCAGCGCCTTGGCAAGATCCTCGTCGCTGATCCCGTCGCGCATCAGCTGGCGCAGGTCATAGCCCGAGCCGGCAAACAGGCAGGTGTACAACTGGCCTTCGGCCGAAACCCGGGCGCGCGAGCAATTGCCGCAGAAGGCATTGGTGACACTGGAAATCACGCCGATCTCCCCGGCTCCGTCCTGGTAGCGCCAGCGGTTGGCCGTTTCACCCGGTTCGGTTTTAGTCACCGGTTCCAGAGCCCAGCGCCTATTGACCATGGCCACGACCTCGGAGGAGGGCAGCACCTCATCCAGCTTCCAGCCGTTGGTGGTGCCCACATCCATGTATTCGATGAAGCGCAGGATCGCCCCAGTGCCGCGGAAGTGCTCGGCCAGCGACAGGATCTCCGAGTCATTGACCCCGCGCTTGACCACGGTATTGATCTTCACCGGACCCAGTCCCACTTCGCCGGCGACGTCGATGGCGTGCAGTACCCGGGAGACCGGGAAATCCACGTCGTTGATGGCCTTGAACTTCCCGTCATCCAAGGAATCCAAGGAGATGGTCACGCGATTCAGCCCGGCTTCCTTCAACGCAGGTGCGAGCACCGGCAGCGCCGACCCGTTGGTGGTCATTGCCAGATCCACCGGCTGGCCCTCGGGGGTGCGCAGCTTGGCGAGCATGCTCACCAGGTCCACGATGCCGCGGCGCAGCAGCGGCTCGCCGCCGGTCAACCGCAGCTTGGTGACCCCCAGCGAAACGCTGACGCGGGCCAGCCGCTCGATCTCCTCGAAGCTGAGCAGCTCGGAGCGCTCGCGGAAAACGAAGTCGCGGCCGAAGATCTCCTTGGGCATGCAGTAGACGCAGCGGAAATTGCAGCGGTCTGTCACCGAAATCCGCAGGTCATGCAGGGGCCGTCCACGGGCATCGCCCAGGGTGCCGGCCGCTTGTGCTTTCATACACTCCACAGTAGCCCCCGGCACCGTTGCGTGGAAGACGGTTAACCTGAAAGTAACAAATCAAGTACGCAAAATGGATCGGCCCCGGTTGGCGCAACGGTAGCATTGGCACCAGCCCCCGATTTCAAGGAGATCCCATGCAGCACCGCCCGTTTCCACGGTTCCGAGCCTTTGCCGGGCTCGCGGCGGCCGTGCTGGCTTTGACGGGCTGTTCGGCCAGCGGCTCTTCCGATCAGGCCGCGTCCGAACCCATCACCATTTCTGCGGCGGCCTCCTTGCAAAGCGCCTTCGAGCAGATCTCCGGGGAATTCACCGCTGAGCACCCGGAGGTGCAGATCGCCGGCATCTCCTATGACGGCTCTTCGACCCTGGCCACGCAGATCCTTGAAGGCGCGCACGTGGACGTCTTCGCCTCGGCCGATGAACGCAACATGCTGGAGGTAACCGAAGCCGGGTTCGGCCACGAGCCGGTGATCTTCGCCAGCAACACCATGGTGATCGCGGTACCGCAGGAGAACCCGGCGGATATCGATTCGCTGGAAGACCTTGCCGAGGCCACCACGGTGCTGTGCGCGCAGCAGGTGCCGTGCGGCTCGGCCTCACGCCAGCTGCTACAGGCCCAGGGCGTCGAAGTGGCCCCGGCCAGCGAGGAGCAGAACGTCACCGCGGTGCTGCAGAAGGTGGCCGCCGGGGAAGCGGATGCCGGACTGGTCTACGCCACCGATGTGCTGGGTGACGAAAACGTCGCCGCGATCGTTCCGGAAGGAGCCGACGAGGTCGTGAACACCTATCCGATCGCCACGCTGGGCCAGAACCCCGGTGCGCAGGCCTTCGTGGACTTCGTGATCAGCGAACGCGGCCAGGAAATCCTGGCAGAGCACGGTTTCGGCACCGGGGCTGCACAGGCCAATGGCTAGCGATACCGGGGTACGGGTTCCAGGCTTCGCCATTGCCCCGGCCTTGCTGGGCGTGGGGTTGCTGGTGCTGCCGCTGCTGGCGCTTCTCACCCGTGCCAGCTGGTCCACGCTGGTGGCCGACGCCACCAGCCCCCAAGCCCTCTCGGCGCTCTGGCTGAGCTTGCGCACCGGGGTGGCTGCCACCGTCCTGTGCGTGCTGCTCGGCGTGCCGCTGGCGGTGCTGATGGCCCGCAGCTCGGCCCGTGTAGCCCAGCTATTGCGGGCCTTGATCGCCGTGCCGCTGGTGCTGCCGCCCATGGTCGGCGGCGTGGCCCTGCTCTTCCTCTTCGGGCGCACCAGCCCCATCGGCCAGTTCATCGATTCCCTGTGGGGGATTACCCTGCCCTTTTCCACCGCCGCGGTGGTCATTGCCCAGAGCTTCGTGGCCCTGCCCTTCCTGGTGCTCTCCGTGGAAGGATCGCTGCGTGCCGCCGGCGCCGGGTACGAACAAGCCGCCGCCACCCTGGGCGCCGGGCGCTGGATGGTGCTCACCCGCATCACCTTGCCGCTGGCCGCCCCCGGACTGGTGGCCGGCGTGATCCTGTGCTTCGCGCGGGCCATCGGCGAATTCGGGGCCACCGCGCTATTCGCCGGCAACGCGCCGGGGGTTACCCAGACCATGCCGCTGGCCATCTACACCGCGTTCAACGGGGCTGGAACCGGACGCGACTCGGCCGTTGCCCTGTCGATCCTGCTCCTGGCTACCGCGGTAGTGGTGCTGCTGCTGGTGCGCGCCTGGCGTCCGGGGGCCTTGAAATGACATTGAAGGTTGCGCTGCGCGTGCCGCGCACCGGATTCGACGTGGACGTTGAATTCGAAGTGCCTGCCGGCAGCACGCTGGCGATGATGGGCCCCAGCGGCTCGGGCAAGTCCACCATTGTGCATGCCATTGCCGGGATCCAGAAGATTGCCGAGGGGCGCATCGAGCTTTCCGGTTCCCTGCTGGCCGACGCGAAGCAGCACCGCCCGCCGCACCTGCGCGAGGTGGGCCTGCTGGGCCAAGACCCGCACCTGTTCCCGCACCTGGATGCGCTGAAGAATATCGCCTTTGGCGCCCGGGCCGGGGGACTGGACAAGGCTGCCGCCAAGGCCGTGGCCGCCGAATGGATCGGGCGGCTGGGACTGGAAGAAATCGCCACCCACCGGCCCGAGGCCCTCTCCGGCGGGCAGCGCCAACGCATTGCGCTGGCCCGGGCCTTGGCCGCCCAGCCCAAGATCCTGCTGATCGACGAGCCCTTCGCCTCGCTGGATGTCGAAGCCGCCATGGACATGCGCGCATTGGTGCGCGAAGAGCTGGAACGTACCGCCACCAGCGCCATCGTCGTCTCGCATTCGGCCGCCGACACCTTGGCGCTCGCCGATGACCTGCTGGTGCTGGAACGGGGAAGCATCATTGCGCAGGGAACTGTCGAGCAGGTCTTCGCCGATCCGGCCAACCGTTTTGTGCGCGCGGTGGTGGCCACCTTGCCAGCGCAGCACCCCAGGAGCATCCAGGAAGAGCAGCCATGAGCACCGTCAATGAACCCGTGGAACTTGAAGTGCACCGCGCGCGGCTGCTGTCGCAGGTCGTGCCGTTGGCCCCGCAGCAGATCGAGGTGGCAGGCGGTTTCCCCCTCCTGCACGGCGCGGTGCTGGCCGAGGATGCCACCTCCGCGCACCCGTTGCCCTTGTGGGACAACTCGGCCATGGACGGCTATGCGGTGCGCTCCGAGGATACCGCTGAGGCGCCAATTGCCCTGGAAGTCGTCGGCGAAGTGCCCGCGGGCAGCGGCTGGGACCCGAAGCTGGAACCGGGCCAGTGCGTGAAGATCATGACCGGTGCTCCGATCCCGACGGATGCCGATGCCGTGATGCGCATCGAGGACACTTCAGCCGCTGCAGATGGCTGGGATGCCGAAACCGTGCAGATCCATGGGCCGGTGCCGGCAGGCAAGGACATCCGCCGCAGCGGCGAGGACAAGGCCGCCGGTGACCTGGTGGCCTATGCCGGCGAGCAGCTCACCGCGACCCGTCTTTCCGCCTTGGCGGCAGCCGGTGCCAGCAAGCTGTCGGTGCGCACACAGCCCAAGGTGGCCGTGCTGGTCACCGGGGCGGAATTGCTTGCGCCCGGTGAAAGGCTCTCGCGCGGGCAAATCCCGGAAACCAATTCGCTGCTCATGGCAGGGCTCCTGGCTGAATCCGGCATCCAGGCAGCTACCGTGGTGCACTGCGTGGATGACACTCAAGCGGTCCGCGAACAGCTGGAGGTGCTCGGCTCCACGCATGATGCCATCCTGAGCACTGGGGGAGTAGGCCCCGGCGCCTACGATGTGATGCGCCAGGTGCTGGAAGCCGAACCGGCAGTGCGGGCGGCCCGGGTGAAGATCCGCCCCGGCCAGCCGCAATGCGCGGGCCGTTTGGAGGCCGGCGCGATGGTCTTCGCCCTGCCCGGCAACCCGGTCAGCGCAGCGGTCAGCTTCGAGCTGTTCGTGCGCCCGTGCCTGCGGGCCATGCAAGGCCACCGCGAGGTGCTGCGCCCGACTTTGCGCGCCATCGCCGCGGTGGGGTGGAAAGCCGCGGCCGGACGCATGCAGGTCATCCCGGTAGTCCTCGAGCAGGGGGAGCAACTGCGGTGCGCACCGGCGGTTCAAGCCAGCAGCATTTCCCACTCGGTGGGCGGCTTCGGCGCTGCCCAGGGCTACGCGCTGGTCCCGGCTGGCGTCAACCAGATCCACCCCGGCGATGAAGTCGAAGTACTGGGGATGATCCCATGAGCACGCGGCAGCTCGCCAACTTCAATGCCCTGGTGCTCGCCGGCGGCAGGGGCTCTCGGCTGGGCGGCGAAGGCAAAGCCGAAATACTGCTGCACGGACAGCGTCTGGTTGACCGCGTGGTCGCCGCGGCCCGCACAACCGGCGCACTACGCATCGTTGTGGTCGGCCCGGATTCCGCGGGCACCAAGGCCGATTCCGTTCTCCGGGAGGATCCGCCATTCGCTGGTCCCTTGGCGGGCATCGCTGCCGGGCTTGCAGAACTAGCTGCCAGCGCAGGCAGCGACTGGACTATGGTTCTGGCCTGCGACCTGCAACGGCCGGTCGCGGTGGCCACCGCGTTGATCAACGGCTTTGGGCAACGCGCAGCCGATGGCTTGCTGCTGGTTGACGCGCAAGACCACACCCAATGGCTGGCTGGAATCTACCGCACCTCGGCACTGGCCTCGGTCTGCGCAGAGTTGGGCGGGAACCTGGTCAATGCCCCGGTGCGCCGAGCCTTGAATCAGCTGCAGCTGGCGCGGGTACCGGTGGATGATGAAACCAGCAGCGACATTGATACCCCGCAGGCACTGGAAAGCGCCCGCCAGAATGAAAGGAAAGCCATGGCACAGCATTTGCCACCCGAAGCACTGAACGATTGGCTGGAAGTAGCCGCCAAGGAATTGGGTCTGGACTCCGGCGAAGTGGATATCGCTACCGTGCTTGATGCAGCCAAGCATGTAGCTCACGAAGTAGCCCGGCCGGCAGCGCCTTTGAGCACTTTCCTGCTCGGACTTGCGCTGGGCAGCGGCAAGGGAGACTTGTCCGGGCTGTCGGAGCAGCTGGTTTCCCGAGCGCATCGATGGGCCGACGAGCATCCGGAGGGCATTGCATAAGTAGCACCGTGTTCCCTTCGCCTCAGCAGCGACCGGCCGTCATGGAAGGCCAGCTGCACCGGGTGGTCGACGGAAGCGGATTCCGGATTACTCACCAGACCCCCTGTTATCTGGGACTTTGCAACCAGCGTGAGCGGAGGCCAGAGGGCCCACCGGACGGGCAGTTCGCGGCGCGAGGATGTTCAGGCAGATGTATGGCTATGGACCAGCTTCTTGCGCTGCGCTGGATAAAGGCCCGTCGATGGCAGGCCGGCGCTCCAGATATCCCGGAAGCTCGTCGGATCCCCAGCAGGTGGCCAGTGGGCCTCAGTGTAGACCATGCTGGCAGGATGTGAAGCCCAAGAAGAATCGTGGCGTCGGTAGCGGTTCCGCGTGCTTGGGTCGGGCGCACCACGACGTGCGCGTGCACCTCGTACTGGGCTTTTCGGTATCAGTCGGTGGATAGCGCGAAGTGGGCTGCCAGATGATATTGAGCGGAGTCCCGGTAGCTGCATGCTCGAACTGTTGAGCTCCTTTGCCAGTGGCTCAAGGGGCTGAGTGGGAAAACTGCCACCCCTAGATATGTCTTTTATCCGCGAGCTGTATCAAATAGGATGTATTTATGAAGACCTTGTTCGTTGTTTCTGCCATTCTTTTTGCTGCTTGTTCGGTGCTTTCCTTTAGCGGAAATCCAATGGTTGGCATCTTTGCGGCCGTGGCCAGCTTGTCATCGCTGGCAGGATTCTTCGTGGTTCGAAACTGCGAGGCGAAGGCTTAGCCCACGTACCTCTCGTCGATGGAGCTGCGGCGTTCACGGTAAACTCGAGAACTATGGCTATCGGCGCGACTATACACACCTTTGAAGTTCAACTTGCTGATGTAGATCGCGGGGTTTACGAGGATCTTTCGCTCCGTGTTGCGCAGCATCCGTCAGAAACCGATGCCTACATGGTCACCCGTGTGCTGGCCTACTGCCTCGAGTATGAAGAAGGCATCGCCTTCTCGGCCGGAGGCGTTTCCACCGGGGAAGAGCCAGCCATTTTGGTCAAGGACCTGACCGGACTCATCACCGCGTGGATTGAAGTGGGTGCCCCTGATGCCCAGCGCCTGCATTTGGGCAGCAAGCGGGCAGACCGCACCGCCGTCTACACGCACCGCGATCCTGCCAAGCTTCTGGCTTCTTGGCGTGGCAAAACGATCCACCAGTCGCAGGAGATCATGGTGCGCTCCTTCGACCCCAAATTCATTGATGCAGCGGCCCAAGCATTGACCCGCCGCAACACTATGTCCGTCTCGGTGACCGAGGGGCAAATCTACCTTGAATTGAACGGGACGAATCTGGAAACCCAGTTCAGCACGCATGAGATTGAGTAGAAAAGCTTAATCTCTGATTCAGCTCAGTGTGGGATCGCAGTCATCAGCGCGCGGAAACATGGCCGGTGTACACCAATGACACCGACGGAAGTGCTCCATGAAACTGCGCAATATCACCCTTGGCACGGCAACTCTGGCTTTGGCCGTCACATTGGCAGCTCCCGCCGTAGCTGCTCAGATCGAACCGACTGGATCTGATCCACTGATCATCGGCCACCGCGGAGCAGCAGGCGTGGCACCGGAGAACACTTTGGCTGCCATCAAGGCAGGCAGCCAGTCCGGCGCCGAATTCATCGAAATCGATGTGCAGCTGTCCAAGGACGGAGTACCGTTCATCTTCCACGACGGAACGCCCTCCCGCACCACAAACGTGGCAGAGGTCTTCCCTGACCGCGTCAATGACCCCATCACGTCATTTACCTGGGAAGAACTGCAGCAGCTCGATGCCGGTTCCTACTTCTCAGACGAGTTCGAGGGAACGAAGATTCCGCATTTCGATGAGGTTCCAGGTGCATTGACCGGTGGCACGGGAGTATTCATCGAAATCAAGGATCCAGCCAAGTCCCCTGGCGTGGAGAAGCTGGTAGCCGACGCGCTGGCTGAGGATCCTGAATGGAAGGCACTGGCAGAGGCCAACAAGATCGAGGTCCTCAGCTTCGATGCAGCATCCAACCAGATCTTTGCCCAACTGGCACCGGAAGTACCACTGCAGCAGCTGACCGGAACCGTGCCTTCTGCCTCGGAACTGGCAAACTACGCGACCTACGCGGATTCTTTCGGCACTAGCTACCGCACCCTTGACGCCGCCGGTGCGCAGCGCGTGAAAGACGCAGGCTTGGGCCTGGGTGTCTACACCGTCAACGCCGTCGAAACAGCCGATGCTGCACTGGCCCTGGGTGTCGAGCGAATCACCGGCGACTTCCCAGCGCAGGTGAACCGCCACATCGCTGGCCAGAAAGATTTCCCTGCCAACAATGGCGTGGTGATTGCCAACGCGATCAATGACGTACCGGGAGATGACATCGCCCCAGAAAATGGCGAGCACGTGATCCTGGACAACACCGGAAAGCGCACCATCGATGTCAGCGGCTACATCATTCGCGATGCCGCTAACAACATCCTGGAAATTGGCGAAGGATACAAGCTGGAACCAGGGGAGCAGTTGCGCGTGTACTCGGGTCCGGGTACCAACAGCGAAGAAGCCTACTACGTGGACGGGCCAGGAATCCTGAACAACGGTGGCGACTCGCTAGCGCTGTGGCATGCCAAGGGCAAGCTCACCGATACCTTTGCGAACTAGCTCTAGGTAGAGCGAACCCCCGGGAACCATTGTGGACTGCTCCCCAGAATTTGGATAGGGAAACCAGTACTACTTCCGGGGAGCATTCCACAAAAATGGGGCGGTTTTCCGTATTAAGGCAGGCAACCCGCCAGCACTTGGGGGACGCTGACGGGTTTCACCAGCGTGAGGCCGCTCTTGGGGAAACGAACTCAATGCCTGACTGGTGACTTTTCGTAATTGGCCTAGGCCAATAGCTACTGTAGTTGCAGGAGAGTGAAAGGTGAAGTGGGCGGGGATAAAATAAAAACTTTTCCCAATTCCAAAAATTCTCTAGGCGTTATGGGCTTAACGAAGTATTCTGTGCATAGGTTTCACGCCGGACTAACCTTTTTTGGGGAATCGGAAGTCTTTGGGGCGATGGATGGGGATCCATCGCCCAGCGCAAAACTCGCAACCAGCCCTCGTTGATGATCGAATCAGCGAGGGCTGGATTAGTTTAAGTGACAACACGCGGGTGGATTCTCACGAGCAACAAGGCCGCACTCCCCAGTACGGGTCGGGATTTGAATCTGTTGTGGATTCCCAATGAATCAGACCAGCCTCTTTGCCTACACCTCGCTCGACGCTAGGGTGATTGATAGGCGGCCTGACCCAATGCCCCGGGAAGGGTCCGCTGTGATCGGTTGCACCGTTTGTTTGCCTTCTTGCTTACCGTTTGTTGGCAGCAACTGTAGCTGGGAACCCCTATCGGTGGTTTCGGTGTTGTAGTAGGCTCCGGGACCACCGCCAGCTTGGAACGCGGACACTAGCTGTTTGGATTCAGCATGAGAACGACGGTCATGGATGCCGTCAGTTTGGTGATCCGTAAGTGCAAGCGAAATTGCGACTGCGATCTTTCGCCTTGTCTTCGTCATTGTTGTATGTACGTTGTTGGAGAGTTCCATCCGGTTCCCGCCAAACGACTCGATAACTGTAACCGTGCTTTAGCTCTCGTCGTTGTACCGTCGCCACTTCTACCTTTAACCCGGTTGTTCTATCTTTAATGCAACAGATCCGGAGTTTAAGGCAACAAGCCGATTTGAGATAAGAAAAACCCCGGAATCACAAGGATTCCGGGGCTATTCAACGCGGTGACGGTGGGAGTTGAACCCATTATGCAATTCACCCGATTGTTGGGGTCACCCTTAGGTTCCTTGTTATTACTGGAATCTCAATACACCAAGTCACAGGTGCTCACCACGGCTATCAGGTGCTTCTGCATCAAAATGCACCACGACGGATTCGCGTGTAGCTTTTCAGTGGTTTCGCATATTCGCTTTAATCGAAAAGCTTGATATATGAACATTCCTGAGCATCGACGCGCATTTGGCGACAGAGTTCGGGCGTTGAGGAAAGCCAAGGGATTTACGTCGCAAGAAGCCTTTGCCAACCACCTTGAACTAGACAGGACTTATGTCAGCGGAATCGAGCGTGGTCGCAGGAATCCCACCTTGGACATCATCGTGAAGATTGCCAATGGTCTCGGCGAGCATCCATCTGCCCTCCTGTCGACCATCGAGTAATCCGGGGGCGGGATTCGCCCCTCCTACTTAAGTAGTATTTACGCCGTTCTTATTTAATGGTGATTATTAAACGTGCTCGTATCTGAGGCAATTCGATCCAGACCGAGGACTTTTGTTGCGGAGGCTCGATTTCGGTCGACCCCCGCTTGGCACGGCAGATGATGCGCCGATCTTTACGAGGATGTAGATTTCGATTCATTCAAAAGGTGATAGTCGTGAAGCTCAAACTTCACTCGATTGCGGTCAGGTCAAATGAAGACCACTGCATTCCAATCCCAACATCAAGACAACAATCCAGCTCCGGGGTCACGTACCTCGCGATCGCGTTCGTGGCAATCGCTTCCCTGGTCCTGAGCCTGAGTACGGCTTTGACTAAGCCAGCGGCGGCCGCTTCGTCTCCGGCTGTGACCAGCATCGCCAGCTTCGGCGAGAACGCCGAGATTCTGTCGAAGTCGGAGGCCCTCCAGTTGGCCAAGAATGCCGATCTTCCAACAGAGTCGCTCTCAGGTCTGAAAGTTGACCGTTCCGGCGTCCAAGCATGGTCGATGTCAGACGGGACATCGTATGTGAGCTACCCGCTCGTCGGCGACGGCGTCCAGCTCGCCACAGTCGGTGCACTCCTGGACAACTCAGGCAACGTTGCGCAGCGCACAGAGATGGCTTTCGTTGGCGACGATGCATCTGGTCATGCCCGCATGTGGGTTGACGGAAATCTGACCATGGACAAGCAATTGACCACTGCTGACGCGGAAAACAACGTCACCACATATGCCGGTTTCTGGGACAAGCTCAACAACTGCCTTGCCAACGCGGGCATCCCTGGCTGGGTTATTACCGCCATCACTATCGCCTGCGCGGCGGTCTGCGTAGGAACCGTTGGGCTCGGCTGCGTGGGCTGCATCGCGGCAGCTGCGGGCGTCTGGGGCGGCCAGGTCGGCTATTGCATCGACCAGGCCCAGAAATAGGAAGTGGTCAACATGAAAAAGATTTCGAAAGCAATCATCGCGATGGTTGCAGGCTGGGCGATGCTCTTCGCGGTTGCTAGTCCAGTCAACGCTTCCGAAAGCTCGTTCTCAACCAACGAGCCGCTTTCGGATTCAACTGTTGAGCGAGCGATCGCAATAGCTGAGCCGAGTTTCGACGCTCAGCTGCGAAACGGCGCAGAAGTCGATATCAAGCAGGCAAACGTCGCCCGGATCAATGGCTCCAGTTCGCTGATGGTGGCAGTGGCTACGTCTGGCGACGGCCACGACGAGGGTTCGTTCGCCGTTGCCGTCGTCGACGCCGCGGGAGACGTTGTCCAGAGCTTTGCGCAGGTTCAAGTTACGTACACCAGCGACAGCACTGCCGATGTGAAGCAGTGGGTCGATGGGAGTCTCCTTAAGCAGTGGACTGTTGAAGCCACTCCCGAAGCTGAAGCTCAGGCTGCGAAGGCTTTGAGCGCCATGTCTCCTGCAGACTCGTCGGTGGGCGTTGCGGCCGCTGGCAACGAGGGTGTGATCAAGTGCCTCAACGCGCTGGGCATCTCCACCATGGCGGCGCTCGTGATCATCTCCACCTGTGCGGCATTCTGTGCTGTTACCGTTGGAACAGGCTGCATCATCTGCGTGGCTGGGTTCACCGCTGTCGCCGGCGCATCCGTAGGACAGTGCCTGAGCGGTGCCAGCTAGGCACGAGAAAGGAAACGGCAAATGACAAAGCAACCTAGCAATTCGTCTGCCGCCAGGAAGAGTACCGTGGTGGTGCTTCTGTTCCTTGCGGTAGCCGCGATCAATCTGCCTCGCGTCCCTCAGCTTACTGACTACGCCGTGGTTGGATGGGCTGTCGGCGGAGTGCTGCTGCTCGCAGCACTGATCCTGGCGTTCACCAACTATCGGCACCATCCGAAGGCCAGCACTTCACGACAGTAGGAAATGCCTGCTCGTTCACCGAATGAGCCGAGACGAGCACGTCCAGATCCGCTGAGCCTAACCCGAAGAGATCCCCTTGCTGCATCCAGCAGCAAGGGGATCTTTCTCTGCGCCCGGCTTCCTGATGGCAAGCGCGCGTAGCGCGTGCGGCAGCCCGCCGGGAGGCTATTGGTTCGCAGCGTCCTGCTTGCGCGATGCCCAGTAGGGGCACTCTTCACCGTGGTTGCCCCAGTCGCAGGCGTGCGGGCCGGCATGGTGGTGGTAGCCGTGTTCGCAACGCATGACGACCATGTTGCGACGTCCCTCCGCTGAAATATGCACCACATGTGCACCACGCCAGTTCTTTAAAGGAAGAAAACCCCTGGCTGACCAGGGGTTTTCATTGGCGGTGACGGTGGGATTTGAACCCACGGTACGGGGTTACCGTACACAACATTTCGAGTGTTGCACCTTCGGCCGCTCGGACACGTCACCAGACCTGATAACTCTATAACGAACATCAGGTGAAAACAAAAACGAGAGCGCTGATTTTGGCCTGAAGTGTTCCGAAACACATCAACGTCGGGTTCTAGCCGCGCTTGCTCCGGAAGAATTCACGCAACAGGTCACCGCATTCTTCTTCCTTGACCCGCGAGTACACCTCGACCCAGTGGTTCAATCGCGGTTCACGGACGATATCGAAGACCGAGCCGCACGCGCCGGCCTTCTCATCCCAGGCCCCGAAGACCAATTTGGGAATGCGCGAAAGGACTATTGCCCCGGCGCACATGGCGCAGGGCTCAAGGGTCACCACCAGGGTGCAATCGGGTAAGCGCCAGCCATCATCTTGTCCCTTGGCTGCCAAGGACTTGACCGCATTGCGAATGGCGACCACCTCGGCATGCGCCGTGGGGTCCTTGATGGCCTCGCGCTCGTTGCGTCCGGTGGCCAGGACTTCGCCTTCGGGTGAGAGGATGACGGCGCCGATGGGTACGTCATCAGTGGCCAGCGCTTTGCGCGCTTCAGCCAAGGCGAGGTCCATCCAAGCATTAAATTCGTGCACCATAGTGCTTTCACTTTACGTGTTTTGGGACGGTAGCCGGGCGCCCGGAGTGTGGCGCACTGCGCACTGCACTGAAGTTTGCTGTTTCCTTGGGCACACCAAAGTGGTTTAACGGCGGGAAATCAGGGATATCTCTCGATTTGCCTGAGTCGGTGCTGATAGATTTCTACTTATGCGCGTACAGGTAGTCGACCACCCACTGGTGGCACACAAGGTTTCGGTTCTTCGTGATAAGAACACCCCATCCTCGATTTTCCGGCAGTTGACCGACGAACTGGTCACCCTGCTGGCTTATGAGGCAACCCGCGAGGTGAAAACCGAAAACGTTGAGGTGCAGACCCCGGTCGCCACCACCACCGGTACCTCCATTGCCAAGCCGACCCCGCTGGTTGTCCCCATCCTGCGCGCAGGCCTTGGCATGCTCGAAGGCATGACCCGACTGGTTCCGACCGCTGAGGTCGGATTCCTGGGCATGGCCCGCAACGAGGAAACCCTGGACATCATCACCTACGCTGACCGCGTGCCCAATGACTTGGCCGGCCGCCAGGTCTTCGTGCTGGATCCGATGCTGGCCACCGGCGGCACCCTGGCCGAGGCCATCAAGTTCATCTTCGAGCGCGGCGCAGAATCCGTTACCTGCATCTGCCTGATTGCTGCCCCTGAGGGCATCGAGCGTCTGAAGGAAATCCACGGTGGCGATCATCGCGTGCACATCGTGCTGGCAGCGATGGACGAAAAGCTGGACGAGAAGTCCTACATCATCCCAGGCCTGGGCGATGCCGGTGACCGCCTGTATGGCGTGACCCCGCCCATTGCCTAGTTCCAGCTAAGCGATGTGCCCGAAGGCTGCGGTGACTACACCGCAGCCTTCGGCGTTTCTTCACCGGTTTCGGGCGTGTCCAACGGAAGCCGGACCTCGAAGACGGTATCTCCTGGCTGGGAGGTGACCGTGACGGTGCCCCCGTGGGCTTCGACGATGCTCTTGGCGATCGGCAGGCCCAGCCCGGTCGTGCCATCGGAGCCAGAACGCGCCTTGTCGGCGCGGGTGAAACGTTCGAAGACCCGAGGCAGGAATTCCGGGGCAATGCCCTCACCGGTGTCGTGAACCCGGATGATAGCTTCATCGGTGTCTTCGTCTTGGTCCACCGAAACGGTGACGGTGTTTCCGGCCGTCGTGTGCTTGCGGGCGTTGGCCAAGAGGTTGGTGATCACCCGGCGAAGCGAGGCCGAGTCGCCATTGACAATGGTCTGCGGCGCCTGGCAGTCGAACTCCCAATGGTGGTCGCTCGCGGTGAGCTTGAAGTCCTCGGTGATATCCGATGTCAGCGAGCACAGGTCAATTTCGCTGCGCTTGAACGCATTCTCCTCATCCAGCCGAGCCAGGAGCAGCAGATTCTCAACCAGTGAGCTCATTCGGCTGCTTTGCTGCAGAACGCGGTCCACCGAGCGCTGCCCGTCCGGGGAGAAATGCTCAGTGGCCGAGAGCAGCTCGGTGTAGCCGCGGATCGCCGAGAGCGGAGTGCGCAGTTCGTGCGAGGCATCGGCGACAAATTGGCGCATCTGGGCCTGGGACTTCTCGCGGGCGGTCAGTGCGGTGGAGACGTTGCTGATCATCGCGTTCAGCGCATTGCCGACATTGCCCACCTCGGTACCGGGGACTGCATCTTGCGCCGGGACGCGCTGGGTCAGGTCCACCTTTCCTGAATCAAGTTCTTCGGCGGCAACCGAAGCCGCCACGGTGGCCACGCGCTTCAGCGAGGCAAGCGAGCGGGAGATCAGCCACGAACCGGCCAGGCCCGCACCAGCGATCAGGATCAAGGCGATGAACAGCGTCAGCCACGCCATGCCGCGCAACGCCAGATCGGTGCTGTGCAGGGGCAATCCGACAATCAGGATGCCGTTGGATCCAGAGTCCTTGACTGCGACGAGGTAATAGTCGCCCACAGTCAGGTGGGCACGTACCGGCTTGAACTGCCCGCCGGCACGCAACGAGCTCAGCTCCAGATCCACCATCGGGATGGCATCTTCCTGGCTCAGCTGCTTCAGCACGCCGGTGCGTTCGTCCAGCACGCCGCCGTTGAAGACGTATTTGTCGACGAACCGAGCGGTCAGCGTGCCGGCGGACTGGCCGGGGGCATCAAGCCGGGAGTTCACCGCTGGTGCACCCTGCGAATAATTCAGCGCGCGTTCGGTGGTGAGCCGCAGCTGGCTGTTGAGCTGGTCCATCAAGGTCTGGCGCATGCCCGCGTTGTAGAGCAGGCCGAGCAAGACAGATACGGCGGTGACCGAGGTCAGCAGGATGAGCAGCAGTTTGCGCTGCAGCGCGTGCGGCGAGCTCACCCTGGTATTCGGGGAAAAGAAACTCATGCAGCCGGCTTCAGCACGTAGCCAACGCCACGCACGGTGTGGATCATCGGCTCTGAGTCAACGTCAATCTTCTTGCGCAGGTACGAGATGTACAGTTCGACGATGTTCGCCTGGCCGTCGAAATCGTAGTGCCAGACGTTGTCCAGGATCTGCGACTTGGATACCACGCGGCGGGCGTTGTTCATCAGGTAGCTGAGCAGGTCGAATTCGGTGGCGGTCAGCGAAATTTCGCGGCCTGCGCGGGATACGTCGTGCGAGTCCATGTTCAGCACCAGATCGCCGACCACCAATTCAGCGGAATCCGCAGTGGCCGCACCGGAACGTTCCACGAGTCGGTGCAATCGGATCAGGACCTCTTCGAGGCTGAAGGGCTTGGCGACGTAGTCGTCTGCACCGGCCCCCAGGCCCTCGATACGGTCTTCAACCGCGTCCTTGGCAGTGAGGAAAAGTACCGGGATTTCAGGGAAGTGGGTGCGCACCTTGCGCAGCACCTCGGGGCCGTCGAACCCAGGCAGCATCCAGTCGAGAACCAGTACGTCCGGCGCCAGGGAGCGAGCGGTGGCTACTGCTTCGGGCCCATCGTGGGCCATCGTGGCTTCCCAGCCGAGCATGCGGGTTCCCATGGCGACCAATTCCGCCAATGAAGGTTCATCATCGACCACGAGAACTTTGATTGCCGTGCCATCAGGGTGAGTCAGCCGGGGCAATTGCGAAGGGGAGAATCGTGATTCATTCATGTTAATCAGCTTGTCCTATTGCCATGGGCCGAGAATATGTTTTTGCTGTGTGCCAGCTATGACTATAAGTCGATTTTATGCGGGGAAAACCCGAACCGATAGTGGTTAATTTGGTCAACCCCTAAGAACGACGAATGATTGAAGTATGGACGGACCATAGTGATGAATGAATATTCAGGCCTATGAATGGACCGGACATAATGACGAAGTTCTATTGATATGTTGACCATATTGTTTAGTTAAGCGCTTAGGTAGCCTAGAATTGTCTAAAGTGTTGTGCATCACGTTTGGAAACATTCGTCTCACTATGTGGACGCAGGTGTTCATTGTTACTTGCAAGTTGCCAATGTTACGAGGAAACTAGAGGTGTGAGTACGGCGCAGGACGGTAAAAGCACCTCGGATTCCAACATCGAGTTGCCCACGATCGTCCTCAACGAATGCTCGGCGTCCATGGCCTCCAAGTCGAATTATGAGTGATTTGTAATCCGATTTTGGGAGTTATTGACGGGAAACCCAACTGCTGAACGTGGACGAAGGCCGCGAACAGCGCAAGCAAAACCCGAAGCATGAGCGCCAAACCACTTGGCCTTCGCACTAAAAGAGGAAAAGATTATGTCGGCTGGTTCCGGATACGTCCACGTTTCAATTCGCAATGCGCAGAACCGCGCAGCAGCTGCGCAGCGTTCAGCTTCTGGCAGCTATGCACCAGCGGGTTACCGTCCGCTGCGCGCGGTTTCCAATGTTCATGAAACACGTGATGCATCGCATCAGCCGGCTAGCACTCCAGTGCAGTCAACAGGCCAGCCAAGCGCCGACACCTCCGCACGCGGCTTCGTGCTCTATGTGGGCCTGGATGAAACTGCCGCCCAGGCGCAGGGCACCTCGCTGGGCAAGCTGGCCACCCAGGTCCGCGCCTTCCTGGCCACCTTGTCGCCGCAAGCGCAGACCCATGCCGCCGTGGCACTGGCTCCGACCAGCGCCCAGGGTGAGCCCATCGATGTAGTTCGCCAGGCGTTGGGCGATCCGACGATTTCCCGCCGGCCACGCGCTGAAGCCCGTCCATCCACCCCGCGCCCATCTGGCGTGCTGATCGACCTCTCGCGCCGCGAAGTCTACCTGGATGGCGAAACCCTGAACCTGACCTTCAAGGAATTCGAGTTGCTGAACTTCCTCGTGGAAAACGGCACCCGCACCGTAGGCCGCGAAGAGCTGCTGGAAAACCTGTGGCGCAATGCCGAAGAAGTCCCTAACGAACGCACCATCGACGTGCATATCCGTCGCCTGCGTTCCAAGCTGGGACGCCTGGCCAATACCGTGCGCACCGTACGCGGCCAGGGCTACCGCTTCTACGAGCACCCAGAAGTTGTTGTCTGGGCAGCTCCGGAATACTCCATCTAGCATCTGCTGGCAACAGTGGCGGGGCAACCCGGGTCGGGTTGCCCGCCACTGCTGTCTTAAGCTGGAACAATGAACACCATGCATTCCCGCAAGCTCATGCTGATGCGCCACGCCAAAGCCGACTACCCGCTGGGCGTCGCGGATCACGACCGGCCGCTGGCGGCCCGCGGGCACCGCGACGCCCCGGCCGCCGGAGCCTGGCTTGTGGAGAATGGCCTGATACCGGACTACATCATCTGCTCCGACGCGCTGCGTGCGCGCTCCACCTGCGCCTGGGTGCTTTCCGAACTCGGCGAGAAGGGCCCGACCCCCTACGTCGATTCGCGCATCTTCACCGCCGGAGTCTCGCAGCTGTGCTCCATCATCAATGAAGTTCCCGATACGGTCAGCAACCTGCTGGTGATCGGGCACCAGCCGGTGCTCCAGGAATTGGCGCTGCGCTTGGCGGCAATGGACTCGGATGAAGAAGCCGTTTACGAGCTGGCGATGAACTATCCGACCCTGGGAACCACGGTGCTGGAAACCAAGCATCCGTACTCGCACCTGGATGCCCGTGATGCGCGCGTCACGCATTTCACCGCACCGCGGCCCGCATGAGAGAAGTCTCATCAAGTTTTTTCTAATGCACTAGTCAGCCTGTAAATAAGCGGTGATCTCCCTTTATGAGAAGCAGATGATAGGCCTCTCATCGAATTCACCTCGCCGCCTCATGAACCATTCACTTTCAGTTAACCATTGCTCGTTTCACTGGGAATCGTTGGCAGCACGGCCAGCACCGGCAAACCGCAACGGCGGGCCGGAAACACTGAAAGAGGAACAGGCAGATGGCCATCATCGCAGAATCACTTCCAACGCAGACCCCCGCAGCGCGCAATGAAGTGCAGCAGCAGATCGATGCACAGCGCGCCCGCACCATCCGCGCTGCCTACACCACCCGCTTCGTTGCAGCTGAGCTGCAGCGCAATCCGCAGGATTTCGAGATCGTGCGCCGCGCAAACATGGTGCCGCGTGCCGGCGACGTCGTCATCGCGGCTGTGACCGAGCTAGGCAAGCACACGCGCCTGCAGTCCCCGGTTTCCCGCCGCCAGCTGATGTTCGTCGGACAGGAAATCATGGTCGCCTACGGCCACCGCTACGCACCAGACCAGTTCCTGGCCCATGTGCCGGATAACCTGGGTCCATGCCAGCTGGTTGCAGGCGGCGGTGTCGCCAGCGAAGTCATCGAACAGCACGCCTCGATCGATATGGCGACACAGCTGCAGCCCGCAGGCCTGCTGATGCGCCAGGGCAAGGTCGTGAACCTGGCGGACTTCGCTCCACTGGGCATCGAGAACGCATCGCCGCGCGCAGCGCAGGTTGCCGCACCGCGCCCGCCGGTGATCGCAGTGCTGGGCACCTCGATGAACTCCGGCAAGTCCACCACCCTGGGATGCCTGGTCAACGGACTGGTCAACTCCGGCATGGAAGTTGCCGCAGGCAAGGCCACCGGCACGGGTGCCGGCAATGATCCGAACCTGTTCACCGATGCCGGCGCCTTCAGCGTCTGCGACTTCACCGACTTCGGCTTCCCAACCACCTACCGCTTGGATTACGAAACCGTGCGCGACCTGCTGGTGGCGATGATCCGCGAGCAAAGCGCCACCGGCGCAGACGCAGTGGTCATCGAGATCGCCGACGGGCTGTTCCAGGGCGAGACTTCCCGCTTGCTGCGCGACCCGATTTTCGCCGAGCATGTGGACCGCGTGCTGTTCAGCGCCCAGGACGCCTTGGGCGCCCAGGCCGGAGAGCGGATCCTGCGCGAAGCAGGCCTGGATGTTGCCGCGGTTTCCGGGGTGCTCACGGCCTCCCCGCTGGCCGCGATGGAAGCCCAGGCGCAGCTGTCCACCCCGGTCATCGGGACCTTCGACCTGTGCCAGGCAGAGGTTGCCGCCGCCCTGCTGCCAACCCGCTAGGAGCCAAGATGCTGGACCAGAAGATCGCCGTTGAGCAGCCGGCTCAGCCTGGGCGCCTGCCGGCGCTGGTAGCGCCCGGGCGGCGGATGCTGCTGGCCGGATTGCTCAGCCTGGGCATTCTCGCCGGCTTGCTCTCGATTGCCATCGGCTGGCTGATCGGACAGCTTTCGGCCCGCATCAGCTGGGCAGCTCTTGGCGCGGTCCTGGGCTTAGTGGGATGCTTCTTCCTGGCCAAGTACGCTGAACGGGTGCTGGCCGAGAAGCTCGGCCAGCATTATGTGGCCCAGCTGCGCCGCGGGCTGGTCACGCACGCTTTGCGCAGTGCAAGCGGTCCGTCCATGGGCATCACCATCGCCCGTTCCACCAACGACCTGTCCTCGATCCGCAACTGGATTGTGCAGGGCATGGTCCCGCTGGTAGCCGGCTTGCCATTGCTGGTTGTCAGCGGTGCCGGCCTGTGGTTTCTGCATCCGCTCCTGGCCCTGAGCTTGGCCGCAACCTTGGTGCTCGAGGGCGTCCTGCTGGCGGCCTTGGCCGGGGGTACTTTCCTGAGCGCCAGGACCTTGCGCCGGCACCGTGGGAGCCTGGCCTCGCGCATTGCCGATACCGTCGCGGCGCGGACAGCTATTGCGGCCGGCGGCGGCGTGGAACGTGAAGTGCAAAGGGTGCAGGACTCCTCGCAGAAGGTGATCGATGCTTCGGTGCATCGCGCCCGGTTCGCCGCGGCCCTGCGTGGCGGGGCGCTGGCCATTCCGCTGCTGGGTACCGCGCTGGTTGTGGCGGCGGCCTCGATGGCGCAGCTTCCGCCAGCTGCCGTGGCGACCGCCCTGACGCTGATGGGAATTTGCGCAGGAACCCTGGGCGAGTGGGGCCGCGTGGTGGAGTACCGGCAGAATTACAAGGCGGGCCGGCGAATCATCGCGCCGCTGCTGGCCGAGCAGGAACGCTGGCGGGCCCGCGAAGAATCTTCGGCAAGCACCCGCGATGCCAAGGAGCTGATGCTCCAGCCTTCCTCGGTGCGCATCCAGGTGTCCGCAGGGATGGCCGACCAGTTTTCCACCCTGCGGGCACAGCCCGGGGAGCGAATTGCGCTGCGTGGAAGCCAGGGCCAATGCGCGGCGCTGCTTTCGGCCATTGCGACCGGCGCCCTGGTGCACGGCGCCGACCCGCAGGCCGGGGTCTGGATCGCCGAGGGGCGCAGCGAGGATCTGCCTGCTGCCGGGCGCCGCAAGCTCGTGGGCTCCGCATTGGAATCCATGGTTCCCGAGCGCGGAAGCGTCGCCCGTGCGCTGCGGTATCGCCATCCGGGCGCTTCGCTGCGCAAGGCCGTGGCGCTGGCTGAAACCTGCGGTTTGAAGATGGCCGATTTGCCTGGTGGAGCGGAAGCCCGCTTGCGCCGGGGCGGCGAACCGCTTAGTTCCGGGCAGCAAGCATCGTTGCTGGTCGCACGGGCGCTGTTGCGCGAACCGCCCTTGCTGGTGGTCGATTCGCTGCTGACCCGCTTGCCCGATGGAGCCTACGGCGACGTGGCCGAACTGCTCAACGGCTATCCCGGGGTGCTGCTCTTCAGCGCCGGACTGCCTGGCATCAGGGAAACCGCCAGCTGGGAAGCGCAGGCCTAGGAGCCGGCCGCCGGACGGGTAGCGCGAAGCCCATCCACGGTGAGCAGCACGGCGCGCACCGTTTGCCCGCGATCCAGGCCGGTCTGCCCCGAGGCGCGCATCCGGGCGGTAAACAAGGCGGCACCGAAAATGCTGGTGGCTACCGAGAGCTTCTGGTCAGGCTCGAGTACGACCAGGCGTTCGAGCACCTCGATGATCAGCCCGGTCACCTGCGTGTGCAGCGGGGTGCTGGCGAACGCAGTGGCGGTGTCCGCGCTCAGCTGCTCCTGCATCCACAGGTGGGCAAAGGAGGGGTAGCTGGCGACGAAGTCCATGGAGAATTCCAGCATCTGCCTCAGCGCAAGGTAGGGGTCTTCCCCGGAGGCCGCACGTGCCAGTTCGCCCATGAGCTTGTGCGCGCCGTAGCTGAGGATCTGGCTGACCAGCTCGTCTTTGGAGCCGAAATTGTAGTAGACCGTGCCCTTGGAAACGCCGGCCGCGGCCGCGATCTCGTCCACCGAGACGGACTCGGGGGAGCGCGAACCGAGCAGCTGCATGGCCGCTTCGAAGAGCTTCTCCTTCGAATCCGTGGCCCGCACACGGCGGCGTTGGCCGGTTGGCGTTGTCATTCTTTCAGCTCCGGTTGCAGTGTTTTCAAGCTCCAGGTCTTGTTCTTGCGTACCGCAAGCATACTCAAGACTAGTCCAATGGCGGTGTAGAGCAGCAACGAACCGGCAACCGATGGCAGCACTGCCAGATCCGCGCCGTACATCAGGTGGCGCATGCCGATCACCACATTGCTCATGGGCAGGATCCGGTGCAGCAGGTGCAGCGAATCAGGCAAGGTCTCCCAGGGGAAGGTGCCGCCGGAGGTGACCAGCTGCAGGACCATCAGTACCAGCACCACGAACTTTCCCGCGGTGCCCAGCAGCGCGAAGCACCCCTGGATCAGCGCACTGAAGCATAGGGCAGAACCGGCCAGCAAAGCCCAGATCAGCCACGGGTGGGCGGCATGCAGTCCCAGCCCGAATCGCACCACCGCGTAGAGCAGGCTGGTTTGCAGCACTGCGATGGCGGCGAAGGGCAACCAGCCGCCGATGGAAATTTTCCAGTTGCTGCCGTTGGAAGCCAGCGCGCGCTTGGTCATCGGGCGCATCACCTGGGTCAGGATCAGCACGCCGATAAAGGTCGCCAGGGTCATGAAGAAGGGGGCAAGGCCTTCGCCATAAGCCTGCGCCTCGGCCTGCTTGCTATTGGAGACAGCTACCGGATTGCCCATGACTTCGGCCAGTTGCCCGCTGGTGGACTCATCGGGGTTCGGCACCTTCCCGGTGCCGTCCTCCAGGCCGGCGGCCAATTCATCCGAGCCGTCTTGCAGTTCTTCGGTGCCGTCCGAGAGCTCGCCGACTCCATCGGAGAGCTGCACCAGTCCGTTGTGCAGGGCTCCGGTGCCGGCGAGCAGCGTGCCGGCACCCTGATCCAGTTGGCTTGCGCCGTCAGCCGCGTCGGTGGCGCCATTCAATGCGGACTGCTGGCCCTCGGCCAGGGTCTTTGCCCCGGTGTGGGCTTCGGCGGCGCCGGAGGCGAGCTTCGCCGAGCCTTGGGCTGCCGAGCCGATGCCTTTCGCGAGTGCAGGCATGGCGTCATCCAACGCCTTGGTGCCATCCGCGAGGGTGCCCAGGCCGGTGGCCAGCTGCTGGTTTCCTTCGGCTACCTGCGCCGATCCGTCGGCGAGGGTGTGCAGCTGCGTTTGCAGGGTAGATAACTCGCTATTGACCTGGGTGACTTTGGTATCCAAGGCATCGCCGAGCGTAGAATTCTGCACGCTTTGGCTGACCGTGCTCTGGATGGAATCAGCCTGGTCCTGGGTGAGCACGCCACTGCTGACCAACTCGTCCAGACGCTGCTGCGTATCTTCCTTGACGCTATCCAGCTGCGTTTTCGTGTTGGCCTGCAGCTGGTCGATTACCGCGATGGCCTCATCTGCTGTGCTGGCCAGCTGCTGGTTGCCGTCTGCGACCTGCTGTGAACCGGCAGCAAGCTGGTCGGCGGCTTCTTTCGCGCTGGCGGCGCCTTGATCCAGCTTCGAGACGGAACCGGGCAGCGCTTTGGTCTGCGTCTTCAAGGTGTGCAGACCGTCGCTCAGCTCTTTGCTGCCGTCGGCCAGCTGCGCGGTGCCTTCGGCCAGTTCGGCGCTGCCGTCGCGCAGCCGGGTTTGGCCGTCGACCAGTTGGCCCAACCCTCCCGACAGGTCGGCGGTGCCATTCTTCAAGGTCTTGGTGCCCGAGTTCAGCTCGGTGCTGCCATCGACGAGCTTGGTGGTGCCATCGGCCAAGGTGACCACGCCATCGCCCAGTCGCAGGGTGCCATCGTAGAGCTTCCCGGCGCCGTCTGCGGCTTCGCCCATCGAATCGTGGATGTCCACGAATCCGGCGATCATCGCCGAAGCCGTTTCGGTTCCCACTTCCTGGGCGACCGAGGTGCGCACCGTGGTAGCCAGCGTTTTGGCGAAGTTGGACACCATGAAGTTATTGGCATCGTTGGTCAGCAGCTCGATATTGGCCTGTTCGGCATCATCGAAATCGCCCGGCGAGACCAGGGCCGAGGAAAAGTCCTCAGGCAGGATCAGCGCAAAGGCGTACTGGCCGGTGGCCACGGCCTGCTCGGCTTCCGCCTTGGAATCCACGTGCGCCCAGCTGAAGGTGCCGTCGTCTTCCAATTCCTCGACGACGTCGTCGCCGACTCGGGTTTCCTCGCCGTCCTGTTCGGCGCCTTCATCCAGATTGACCACGGCGGCCGTGACCTTGTCGAGGTTTCCCTGGGGGTCCCAGTTGGCGTAGAGGTAGAGCGCGCCATAGAGCAGCGGAACGCAGGTGACCGCGATGAGCGCCAGTTTGGGCAAGGTGCCGCGGCTCATCCGCTTGAGCTCGGAGAGGGCAAGTCGCAAAGTTGTCATGGGCTATTCCTTTGCTTCGCACTGAACAGCGTCAGCAAGTTCGTCGGCTGGGAGGAAGAAGTCGTGGTTGTCCGAGATGCCCTCGGCCATGGCCAGGTGATCCAGGCCCAGATCGAGTTCGCCTTGGATGAACCCGGTGGATGGATCGGGCAGCGGGAGCACTGCTGGTTCCGGGGCGGTGGCCTGCCCAGTTTGCTGCTGCCAGCACTGGGGCAGCCGGCTGACGATAGCCAGGACCGCGAATTCCCGATGCGAGGAAGCGAAGTTCTCCAGGGTCTCGAGCCAATGCTCGTCTTCCAGATCGTGCCGGTCCGGTGAATCGACGATGAGCAATTCCAGACGGGGATTTTCGGCAGCCAGCAGGAGCTGGAGCTCGAAGAGGCGGCCCGGATCGATGGCATCGCTCCAGCAGCTGGCGATATCGTCGAATCCATGCTGTGCCATCCACTTCCTGGCGCCGGGCTTGCGCCAGCTTGGCCCCGGGATCAGTCCCAGATCTTCTGCGACAAGATCGCAAACCTTCAAGTGGGATTCGGGTTCATTGATCCCCGGCGAATCGACCAGAGCGCTGTGCTTGCGCAGGGTTCGCAGCTTCGGGTCCGCGTTCCACACCACCGTCCCGGAGCTGGGTGCCATGCGTCCGCTCAGTACAAGGGCCAGCGCGGTCCGGGAAATCTGCGGCTCGGATACCAGCAGCTGCAGTTCACCTCTTTGCAGTTGCACGGAGGTGGGCCCCACGAGCTGGTCGTGGCGCCCCTTGACGGTAATGGAATCTGCGGTAAGCACAGTTAAAGACTAATTGAACTGACCGGTCAGTTCAATTAGTGAAAAGATTCCTTTAATCACTACTGGACGTAAAGCGTTTGATGACCTTTGATGGTTGTTGGGTACGTCACGAAAAAGCGGGGCAGAGTTCAGGTGCAGTTAATCGGGCTTTGCTTACCTTGGAACCAGGCCCATGCACGCGGCAGGGCCGCCGCTGCTTGAATATCTACCTAGGGAAAAACATGATCAATAGACGTCCCACTCGCATCGCTGCCGCGGTGCTGGGAACCGCGCTTGCGGTTTCGAGCTTCTCGGCGGCGCACGCCGATACTGCCGAAATCACCCCCATCGAGCAGATCCAGGGGACCGGCGACAGCTCACCCATGGCTGGCCAGGACGCAACTGTGCGCGGTGTTGTCACCGGAGCCTATGCCGACGGCGGATTCCGCGGCTTCTATCTGCAGAGCGCTGGCAGCGGCGTAGATGCCTCGGGCCAGGCGAGCTCGGCGATCTTCGTGTACGCGCCGGATGAGGTTTCCTCGGTGAGCGTCGGCGACCATGTCCAGGTTTCTGGCGAAGTGTCCGAATACTATGGCTTGACCCAGCTCAAGGCCGGCAGCGTCGAGGTGCTCGATGAACCGGCGCAGGGCGTCAAGCCGCTGGCGATTTCGCTGCCGAGCAGCGATGCCGAGCGCGAGCGCTTTGAATCCATGCTGATCGAACCGCAGGGCGAGTTCACCGTCTCGGATAATTACTCGCTGAACCAGTACGGCGAGCTGAGCCTGGCCATGGGCACCAGCGAGATCCTGCCCGGCGAACGGCTGCTGCGCCAGCCAACCGATGTCTTCAAGCCGGGCAGTGCCCAGGCCAAGGCTCTCGCGGCGGAAAACGAGCAGCGCTTGATCGTGGTCGATGACGGGGCCACGCTGAACTTCTCCACCAGCAAGAACAAGCAGATCGCCCTGCCGTACATCGACGCGCAGCAGCGCGTCACCGTGGGCGCTGACGCATCCTTCATCGCACCGGTCATCTTGGACTACCGCTACGATATGTGGCGTTTGCAGCCGCAGGGCCAGGTGGTCGGCGCCGATGATGCCGATATCGCCGTGAACTTTGAGCAGGTCGACAGCGATGCTCCGCAAGAGGTGGGCGGCAATGTCAGCGTTGGCAGCTTCAACGTGCTGAACTACTTCACCACTACCGGCGACATGCTCGATGGGTGCTCGTACTACACCGACCGCGAGGGCAATCCGATCAATGTCCGCGGTGGTTGCGATGCGCGCGGCGCGGCGACCGCTGAAAGCTTTGAGCGCCAGCAGTCCAAGATCGTTGCCGCACTGGGCAAGTTCACCGCAGACGTGGTGGTCCTGGAAGAAATCGAGAACTCGGCACGCTTCGGACAGAACCGCGATGCCGCCCTGGCTCACTTGGTCAACGAGTTGAACCAGGAAGCTGGCCAGAAGGTTTGGAGCTATGTCCCGACCCCATCGGTTGTGCCCGCTGACGAAGATGTTATCCGCACCGCGATCATCTACCGCGACAAGGCCGTGAAGCCCATCGACGAGTCGGTCATCCTCGACGATCCAGCATTCGTGAACGCCCGGGATCCATTGGCCCAGGCCTTCCAGCGTGTCGGCGGAAACCAGAACACCCGCTTCCTGGTCGTTGCCAACCACTTCAAGTCCAAGGGCTCGGATCCTGCTGATGGATCGGGCAATGCCGACAGCGGCGATGGCCAGGGCGCTTGGAACGAAGCCCGTGTCGGCCAAGCGGAAGCGCTGGTTGGCTTCGCGGATGAGCTGAAGAAATCGCGCAATACCGACCAGGTGCTGCTGGCGGGGGACTTCAACTCCTATTCGGCTGAAGATCCGATGCAGGTTCTGGTTGAAGCCGGGTACGTGGACCTGGGCGCCGCAGCCGATTCCCAGAGCTACCTCTACGACGGCTTGGTAGGCTCGCTGGACCACATCTTCGCCTCGGAGAAGCTGGCGGGCAAGGTGACTGGAGAAGACATCTGGAACATCAACGCCCTTGAATCCGTGGGCTACGAATACAGCCGCTACAACAACAACATCACTAACCTGTTCGCGGCTGACCAGTACCGTTCCTCGGATCATGATCCGGTGCTCGTCGGACTGCAGCTGGATAAGAAAAACTGACTTTCCCGCTTGCGCGGTGGCCAGGCGCTCTTCTTCCCTGAAGAGCGCCTGGCCACCTTCTTTTAACCCGCTTCGGGGAACCCAAAGGGGCGCTGGCTGCGGGGTGGAGAATTCTTTGGGAAAAAGGCTTGACAGAAAACTTCCATCGTGGAGAATTGTTGGAGAAGATTTGTGAGAGCGCTCACAAAATGTTTGGCAGAGTCGCTTTCATCGTTTCAGGCATCCAGGAAATCGCAGGAATTTTCTTTTTTGCCGTATTTTGAGAGCGCTCTCAAACTTGTTGGCGCTCGCCCGCTCGCACGATTCATATCCGAAATGGAGTCACCGTGAAACCCTCACGCAAATCCCCACTGGCACTGGCCGCGGCCGTTGCCGGAAGCATCGCCCTGGTAGCAACCGGCTGCGCAGCCGACGCAAGCAAGGATGCCCAGCCGGCCTCGGCTGATAACCCGGTCACGCTGACCGTGACGACCTTCGGCACCCAGGGACTGGACCCGCTGTACGAGAAGTACGAGAAGGAAAACCCTGGAATCACCATCGAAGCCACCAACATCGATACCGGTGGCAACGCGTTGACCGACTGGAAGACCAAGCAGGCTGCGGGTGCCGGCCTGCCAGATGTCCAAGCAGTGGAAGAAGGCTGGCTGGGCCAGGTGATGTCGGTTGCAGATTCCTTCACCGATCTGCGCGAGTTCGGAGCCAATGAGGTAGCAGGGGATTGGGTTGACTGGAAGGTCAAGCAGGCCACCGATCCAGAAGGCCGCGTCATTGGCTACGGTACGGACATTGGCCCGATGGGCATCTGCTTCAATGCCAAGCTGTTCAAGGACGCTGGCATGCCCAGCGAGCGCGAAGACGTTGCCGAGCTGCTCGGTGGCGACGACGCAACCTGGGAAGACTTCTTCAAGGCAGGCAACGAGTATGTGGAGAAGACCGGCAAGGCCTTCTACGACCAGTCCGGTTTCGTCTGGAATTCCATGGTCAATCAGCTCGACGAGGGCTACTACAAGGCTGACGGATCACTGAATATCGAGGGCAACGCCGAACTGCGCGAGCGCTGGGACCTGCTCTCCGATGCTGCGTCCAAGGGGCTGTCGGCCAACCAGACCCAGTGGGACTGGGGCAAGGGCCAGGCCTTCGTTGACGGTTCCTTCGCCGTCATGCCTTGCCCGGGCTGGATGCTTGGCACGGTCAAGGGCCAGGTTGAGGGTGCCGGCGGAGACTCCAGCGCAGGCTGGGACTTCGCAGATGTCTTCCCGGGCGGCGCGGCCAACTGGGGCGGCTCGTTCCTGACCGTGCCGACCACTTCCGAGCACCCGGCCGAGGCTGCGAAGCTCGCCCAGTACCTGACCAGCGCATCGTCGCAGGCGACCTCATTCGAGGAAGCCGGCACGTTCCCTTCGAACCTGGAAGCGCAGAAGTCCGATGCAGTGACCGGCACGAATGAGATGAGCGAATTCTTCAATAACGCACCGGTGGGCGAAATCCTGGGCAACCGCGCCAACGGCGTCCAGGCCCAGTACAAGGGCCCGCAGGATTCGGTGATCCAGGAGCAGGTCTTCGGCCCGGCTATCAAGGCGATCGATGCTGGCAGCGACAGCGAGACCGCCTGGAACAAGGCCCTCTCCACCCTGCAGGAACTGGAAATCAAGTAATCCCGTAGCCCGCTTCGAATCCAGGCAGGGGCCGCGGCACGCAACGAGGTTGCGGCCCATGCCTGGACAGCTACTGCAGCAGGAAAGATGCCACTGATGAGCACCACAACACACGATGCCCCGGAACAAGACCGGGACGCCAGCGCGCCCAGTCCGCAGCCCCAGCGTTGGAACAAGGGGAACAATGCTCCGGCCGGGGCTAAGCCGGCCGAGACCAGGGACGAGCGCAAGACGCGCCGCCGGCACCTTCGCGGGCGGTGGGATTTCAAGTACTCCCCATATCTCTACATCTCGCCTTTCTTCATCCTCTTCGGCCTGGTGGGCCTGTTCCCCCTGATCTACACGTTCGTCGTCTCGATCAATGACTGGGATCTGCTCGGCGGAGCAGGAGCCTGGATCGGCCTGGAAAACTACAAAGCCGAACTGACCTCTCCGCTGTTCTGGAATTCCCTGTTCAACACCTTCAGCATCTTCCTGCTTTCGGCCATCCCGCAATTGGTGATCGCGACGTTCATCGCGGCCATGCTGGACCAGAACATCCGCGCCAAGACCTTCTGGCGCATGAGCGTGCTGGTTCCCTACGTGGTCACGCCGGTGGCCGTCACGCTGATTTTCTCCTCGGCATTCGACGAGCAGTATGGCGTGCTGAACAACCTGCTGGCCGCCGTGAATATCGACCCGATCGCGTGGAAGACCGAGGTCTTCCCGTCGCATATGGCTATTGCGACCATGGTGAACTGGCGCTGGACCGGCTACAACGCGCTGATCCTGCTGGCAGCCATGCAGGCGGTGCCACGCGAACTGCATGAATCGGCGGCCATCGACGGCGCCGGCGTGATCCGCCGCTTCTTCTCGATTACCTTGCCCAGCATCCGCCCCACGATGATCTTCGTGATCATCACTGCCACCATCGGCGGCCTGCAGATCTTCACCGAACCCAAGCTGTTCAACCCCAGCAGCTCGGTTCCCGGCGGCCCGGACCGCCAGTACCAGACCACGGTGCTCTACCTCTGGGACCTGGCCTTCAATCGCGGGGACTTCGGACGCGCCTCGGCCGTGGCCTGGATCCTCTTCCTGATCATCATCGTGATCGGCGTGATCAATTTCCTGATCTCCGGATCCATCGCTTCTTCGGCCGACAAGAAGGGCGCCGGCAGCACTGGCAGAACCCGAGCGGCACGTCGGGCAGCTGCCCGAGCCGAAGCCAAAGCAGCAAAGCCGGCCAACGGAACGCAGAGCGGAAGTGCAGCAAATGAGTAATGCAACAGTGGAACGCCCCGCGCGCCAGGTCCGTGCGCCCCAGCGCCGCGGCAAGAACTTCTCCATGGACCGCCGTCCTGGCTTCCTCACCTACGGAATCCTGCTGGCCTTCCTCATTGGCAGCACCTACCCGCTGTGGTACTCGTTCGTCATCGGTTCCTCCACCGGTGCGGTGTTCGCCTCGGCGTACCCGCCGCTGCTGCCAGGCGGCCAGTTCTGGACCAATGTCGCCGAGGTCCTGGACTCCGTCGATTTCTGGGCGGCCCTGGGCAACAGCATCATCGTCTCCTCGGTGATCACCTTCTCGGTGGTTTCCTTCTCAACCCTGGCAGGCTACGCGTTCGCCAAATTGCGCTTCCGCGGACGCCAGGGGCTGCTGGTCTTCGTGATCGCGACCTTGGCCGTGCCCACCCAGCTGGGCATCATCCCGATGTTCATGATGATGAAGCAATTCGGCTGGACCGGCTCGCTGGGAGCCATCATCATCCCGACCCTGGTCACTGCCTTCGGCGTATTCTTCATGCGCCAGTACCTGGTGGAGAACATCCCCGATGAACTGATCGAGGCCGCCCGCGTGGATGGAGCCTCCATGATCGGCACCTTCTGGCATGTCGGGGTTCCAGCGGCTCGCCCGGCAATGGCGATCCTGTCGCTGTTCACCTTCATGACCGCCTGGACCGACTACCTGTGGCCCATGCTGGTGGCACCGCAGAACCCAACCTTGCAGGTGGCGTTGAGCCAACTGCAGTCTGCCCGATACGTTGACTACACCATCGTGATGACCGGGGCCCTGCTGGCCACGATCCCGCTGCTGGTGCTCTTCATACTTGCAGGCAAACAACTTGTATCCGGAATTATGGCAGGAGCTGTAAAGGGCTAATGATGAACCACCTATCCCAAAAATTCGCGTGGCCTAAGGAATTCTTGTGGGGCTCGGCTACGGCAGCAGCCCAGATTGAAGGCGCTGGCCATTCCTACGGCAAGGAAGATTCGGTCTGGGACGCCTTCGCCCGCAAGCAAGGGGCCATCGCAGGAGGTGAGAACCTCGAAGTCGCAGTGGACCACTACCACCGCTACCGCGAAGATGTGCAGCTCATGCGCGAACTGGGCCTGGACTCCTACCGGTTCTCTACCAGCTGGGCTCGCGTGGTCCCCGGGGGCCGCAGCGTTAACCCGGAAGGCCTGGATTTCTACTCCCGGCTGGTCGACGAGCTGCTGGAGAATGGCATCCTGCCGTGGCTGACGCTCTACCACTGGGATCTGCCGCAGGCATTGGAAGAGCGCGGTGGCTGGACCAACCGCGAGACCTCCTACAAATTCCTCGAATACGCGGAGGCTGTGCATGAAAAGCTCGGCGACCGCGTGAAGCACTGGACGACGTTCAACGAACCGCTGTGCTCTTCGCTGATTGGCTACGCCGCCGGCGAGCATGCCCCGGGACGACAGGAACCGGAAGCGGCGCTGGCAGCGGTGCACCACCAGCATCTGGCCCACGGGTTGGCCACCGCCCGGCTGCGCGAACTGGGCGCGGAGCATATCGGCATCACGCTGAACCTGACCAATGCGGTCCCGAATAATCCCGGCGATCCGGTGGATCTGGAAGCAGCGCGCCGCGTCGACGCATTGTGGAACCGCATGTACCTGGACCCTGTCCTGCGCGGTTCCTACCCCGAAGACCTGCTTGAAGACGTCCGGGGTTTGGGGCTGGCTGAAGTCATTGAAGCAGGGGACCTGGAGATCATCTCGCAGCCAATCGACTTCTTGGGCGTGAACCATTACCACGATGACAACGTTTCAGGCCATCCGCTGCCCGCCGGCCAGCCGCAGCCCGTGGTGCCTACCGATTCGCCGAAGTCTTCGCCTTTTGTCGGCAGCGAGTATGTGACCTTCCCGGCACGCGACCTGCCGCGCACGGCCATGGGCTGGGAAGTGAATCCTGAAGGGCTGCGCGTGCTGTTGAACCGGTTGAACCGGGACTACGCTAACCTTCCGTCGCTGTACATCACGGAGAACGGCGCTTCCTACACCGATACGGTGACGGAGGCCGGAACCGTTGAAGATCCCGAACGCGAGGAATACATCCTCAACCACCTTGATGCTGTGGCCCGCGCGATAGAAGACGGCGTGGATGTCCGCGGCTACTTTGTCTGGTCTTTGCTGGACAATTTCGAATGGGCGTGGGGCTACGCGAAGCGCTTTGGCATTATCCACGTCGATTACCAGACCCAGGTGCGAACGATTAAGAATAGTGGCAAGGCCTACGCAGGGTTGATTGCCGCAAACCGTACAATGGCATAACACCTTAGCATGATGGTCCGCAGCCTGCCGATGGTGCTGCGGACCATCATCGTGTTTCACCGACGGACTACTGCAAGGCACCTGGATAAAGATCATGATCATGCACGAAGCGCGGAGCCCGAAACCGACCCTCGAGTTGGTGGCAGAACGCGCAGGTGTCTCGCGGGCCACGGTCTCCCGTGTAGTGAATGGCTCGGATCGGGTGAAGCCAGGGGCTCGCAAGGCTGTTGAATTGGCGATCCGCGAATTGAACTACGTGCCTAACCGTGCCGCCCGTTCCCTGGCGCAGGGCCGGACCAATTCCATCGCCTTGGTGGTTCCCGAGAACACCGCGAAGTTCTTCGCAGACCCGTACTTCGCCAAGGTCGTCCAGGGCGCTGCCCAGTACCTGGCCGATACCGAATTCATGCTCACCTTGCTGCTGTCCACCGAAGCGGATCCGGTGAAAACCACCCGTTACCTGCAAGGCAGCAATGTGGATGGCGCGCTGGTGCTTTCGCACCACGCGGATGACCGTTCCTACGCGGATCTCGGAACTGTGTTGCCCATGGTTTATGGCGGACGCACCATGAGCACCGATCAAAAGGACATCTATGTTGTCGATATCGACAACATCGCCGCCGCCAGGCAAGCGACTGAGGTCATCATTGGCCAAGGGCGCACCAAGCTGGCAATTATTGCCGGGCCACAGGACATGGGCGCGGGACTGGACCGTTTGGTGGGATTCAAGCAGGCAGTTGAACGCGCGGGCCTGGAGCCTGCGGCTATTGAGATCGGCGACTTCACCCCGGCTAGCGGACGGCGCATCATGCAGCAGCTGCTGGACGCGGATGTTGCGGTAGACGGCCTGTTTGCCGCCAGTGCCCAGATGGGCTTCGGAGCTTTGCAAGCCCTAGGGGAAGCCGGTGTGAAAGTGCCGGAGGACATTTCGGTAACGTCCGTTGATGATGACTCTTTCGCGCGAAGCTCGACACCGCCGTTGACGACCATTGCGCAGAACCCGGAGCGCCAGGGCGAAATCATGGCGGAACTGTTGATCAAACGCATCAACGGAGAACAGGTACCCGAGTGGAGCATCATGGACACGAAATTGGTGTTGCGCGCTTCGCACTAGTTTGTTGCGGCACTGTTGCCGTTCCCCGCCGGGATTTAACAAAAAAATTCCCACTCGATCGAGTGGGAATTTTCATTGGTGCGCCCAAAGGGATTCGAACCCCTGACCTTCTGTTCCGTAGACAGACGCTCTATCCAGCTGAGCTATGGGCGCATATTCATTTATTAGCCGTCTTGACGACTTGAATAACTTTACACGAGATTTCCGGGGAGCAAGAACCAAAACAGCAAAAAGTGCCGTGATTCACAAAATAACTAGTCGACTACGGAATCACTGGGATTGGAAGCCGATTGATCGTGCAAGATCGCTTGGTAGAGATTGTGGTCCTGCCAGCGTCCTTCGATCTCCAAATAGTTGGGTGCCATGCCAATTCGGACGAAGCCGTTCTTTTCAAGAACGCGCTGCGAGCCGTAATTGTGGGGGAGCGTGCTGGCTTCCAGCCGGTGCAAGCCCAGATCGTTGAGCGCCACCGTGCGCAAGGTGGCCACGGCTCGGGAAGCCAAGCCCCGCCCGGTGTATTCATGATCGATCCAGTAGCCCAGGCTGGCGCTTTGGAATGCGCCACGGGCCACTCCGCTGATATTAAAGCGTCCGATGAGCGCATCCCGTTCGAAGAGCCCGAAGGGAAAGGCCAATCCGCTTCGGCGAGCTTCTGAGGCGGCTGCGAGGTGTGCCGCTTGCCGCGTCTCGGTGAAGAATTCTGCGGGGCGAGCCGGCTCCCAGGGCTCCAGGTGCTGTCGATTGCGCTGGTAGGACTCGGCGACTTGCTTCGCGTCGGCGACTTCCAGCAGGCGCAGGCTGAGCTGGCCGCCTAGAGCAAGCTGTGTCATCGGGCAATCCTTTGGGGGAAACAAAAAATTCCCACTCGAGCGAGTGGGAATTTTTCAGTTGGTGCGCCCAAAGGGATTCGAACCCCTGACCTTCTGTTCCGTAGACAGACGCTCTATCCAGCTGAGCTATGGGCGCATATTTTTTTGTGTGGCTCGCTCTCACGAACCTCGAATAACTATACAGGTCGATTTCGCGCTGTACAAATCGACGGGCAAAGCTAGTGTGTCCAGATGAACATAAGGTTATGTGAAGACGTTGAAAGGGTACCGGTCTACGTGACCTTCGTCACATAATCGAGTCAATTCGTTTTGACCAACCCCCGGAATTTCGGGAATTTTTTCCTTCTGGTCCTCCGGGTTTCACTTTCATGAGGTTTCGATCACACGGCGCTGGAGTTGAGCACCTAATAGCCTTGATTTATTGCAAGTTCAGCCCAATGGAGGGAATGGATAATGAGCACGAGCTCGGATCAGAACGTTATCAGCGCAGCACCTACTTCGCACGAGAAGTTGGCATCCTGGGTTGAGGAAGTTGCCGCACTGACGAAGCCGGATCGTGTTTATTGGGTTGATGGGTCAGCTGAAGAAAATGATCGCCTGACTGCCGAGCTGGTTGAAGCCGGCACCTTGGTCAAGCTGACCGATCCGAACTTCCCTAACTCCTACGCTGGTTTCTCGGACCCCAAGGATGTGGCCCGAGTCGAAGAGCGCACCTTCATCTGCTCCGAAAAGGAAGAAGATGCAGGCTTCACCAATAATTGGGAAGACCCAACCAAGATGAAGTCCATGCTCAGCGGCCTGTTCGATGGCTCGATGCGCGGACGCACCATGTACGTCATCCCATTCGTCATGGGCCCGCTGAACGCGGAAGTGCCTGCCTACGGCGTGGAAATCACCGATTCCGCCTACGTCGTTGCCTCGATGCGCATCATGGCCAAGATCGGCAATGAAGTACTGCGCAAGATGGAAGCCGAGGACGCATTCTTCGTTCCAGCGCTGCACTCGGTAGGTGCACCCCTGGAGCCGGGCCAGGAAGATGTTGCCTGGCCATGCAACGAAGACAAGTGGATCGTGCACTTCCCCGAAGAGCGCGCCATCATGTCCTACGGTTCGGGCTACGGTGGCAACGCGCTGCTGGGCAAGAAGTGCTACTCGCTGCGCATCGCCTCGGCGATGGCCCGCGATGAAGGCTGGCTCGCAGAGCACATGCTCATCCTGAAGCTGACCAGCCCGCAGAACAAGTCGTACCATATTGCCGCGGCATTCCCGTCGGCCTGCGGCAAGACCAACCTGGCGCTGCTGGATCCAACCATTGAAGGCTGGAAGACTGAGACCCTGGGCGATGACATCAACTGGATGCGCATCGGCAAGGACGGCGAGCTGCGCGGCGTTAACCCCGAATACGGCCTGTTCGGCGTGGCGCCAGGCACCGGCTGGTCCACCAACCCGAACGCGATGCGCGCCATCTCCAAGGGCAACAACATCTTCACCAATGTTGCGCTGACCGATGAAGGCGGCGTCTGGTGGGAGGGCATGACCGACGAGGCTCCTGCGCACCTGACCGACTGGTTGGGCAACGACTGGACTCCTGAATCCGGTCGTCCGGCAGCGCACCCTAACTCGCGCTTCTGCACCCCGATCGACCAGGTCGACATGCTTTCCGAGGACTACTACTCGCCTAACGGCGTGAAGATCGATGCGATCCTCTTCGGCGGCCGCCGCAAGACCACCATCCCGCTGGTGACCGAAGCCCGCAGCTGGACCAACGGCATCTTCATGGGTTCGACCCTTTCCTCCGAGACCACTGCAGCCGCTGCAGGTGCGACCGGAGTGATTCGCCGTGACCCGATGGCGATGCTGCCATTCATCGGCTACAACGCAGGCGACTACCTGAACCACTGGGACAAGATCTCGAACAAGCTCAACCCAGAGCAGATGCCGAAGATCTTCCTGGTCAACTGGTTCCGCCGCACGGCTGACGGTGGCTTCGCGTGGCCAGGGTTCGGAGACAATTCGCGTGTGCTCAAGTGGGCTGTCGAGCGTATCGAAGGCACCGCGGACGCCCGGGAAACCATCATCGGAAACGTCCCGACCGGCGAGTCGCTGGATTTGGCTGGCCTTGAAGGGTTCACCCCAGCCGACGTTGAAGCGGCAGTAGCTGTCAACAAGGATGAATGGGCTACCGAAGTCGAGGCCATCGAAGAGTGGTACGCCAAGTTCGGCGATGCGCTGCCGGCTTCGCTGCGTGCAGAGCTCGACGGCTTGAAGGATCGCCTGAACGCGTAGTTGACTAGGATCTCCAGCAGATCCGCACATGGGAACGCCCCGGTGACTGGAATTCCAGTCACCGGGGCGTTCTCGTGCGCCACGGATGAATTGTCACAATCCGGGTACAGTTTCCACACGCCGGGGCAAAGTGGGTGCAAAATCAACTATTTATGAAAAGATTGCTCTATGGTTTTGGCACGATTGATTCTCGGGCTGCTGTGCTTGTCGCCCATGACTGGCTACGAGCTCAAGAAGCACTTTGACTCCTCTATTAACCACTTCTGGAACGCAGACAAGGCGCAGATCTATCGCACTTTGGCGCAGCTGGTGGACAAGGGGTATGCCACCGTGCGCACCGTCGCGCAGTCGAATTACCCTGACCGCCAGGAACACCACATCACGGAAACGGGACGTGCGGCACTGGCCCAGTGGCTTTCTGCTGGTGCGGTGCAGTCTCCCGAGCGTGATCCCTTCATGGGGCAGGTGTTCTTCGCCGCCGAACTCGAACGCGATGATATCCAGAGCTTGCTGGAGGAGCGCCGCCAAGCCACGCAGTTCATCCTCGATGACTACCTCTCCCAGCGCGAAGGCATTGACATGCGTGCCGCTGCGGACCGTCGCAGCTTCCTGATGGCTGCCACACTTGACCATGCAATCCGACAACAAGCCGCGGAGCTGGAATGGCTCGACGCGGTATTGGAGTACTTGCCATGACTGCAGCCAAAGACCAGAACAAGACCCCTGCAAGCGGTGCCGGGCGCGATGCCACCGATTATCCGGAAGTGCATCCCGGGCGGCATCACGATGGGCAACGGTCGATGAAGACCCTGGTCTTCCTCCACGGCGGAAACGTCGGCAACTGGAGCTGGGACCCGCAGGTTCTGGCTTTTGGCGACTGCAACATCCTGACTCTGCACCTGCCGGCCTTTGGTGCCCGGTTCGAGGAGACCTGGGATGGCCTGGAATCCGCCGCCGATGATGTCGCAGCCTTGATCGCCGACGAGGTTTCCGAAGGCGGCGTGCATCTGGTTGGCATTTCCCTGGGCGGAGTGATTGCTTTGCACGTGGCCGCCCGGCATCCGGAGCTCGTTGACTCCGTGCTGATTACCGGCACTCCGGTGACCGGTGTGGGCCAGGCGGCCCGGGCTTTCCAGCGGATGCAGCTCAAGCTCATTGGCAGCGAGTGGTTCTGGCGTTTCCAGGCTGGTGCCTACGGAATGGTGGATGATGAGCGCGAGCTGTTCACCGAGCACGGCGTGAAGCTCAAAGCCGAGAACATGCGGGCCATCATGGACGAGATGGACCCGGGGGGATTGCCGCAGAAGCTCGGCTCCTACCGGGGCCCGGTACTGGCCCTCGCTGGAGCCAAGGAGCCGAAAGTTGTGCAGAAATCCTTTGACGCGCTGCGCGCAAGGCTCCCGCAGGTGATCACGCGCGTGGTTCCGGGCATGCACCACCAATGGAATATCGAGAACCCGATCCTGTTCAACTCGGTGCTGCGCAAGTGGATTTCCGATGCGGGCCTGCACCAGATCCTGGTTGATCCGCAGGCTGCGAAGCCGGCACCCGGCGTGAAAGCAACACCGGTGGAACAAGCCGCTGAAGCGCCGGCGAATCAGGACCTGGAAGCCGGGGAGCCCACGCCGCCAGCTCAAGAAGCCGGGCAGAAGAAGCCTGGCAGGTTCGCCGGGAAAATCGATCCTCGAAAGCTGGACCCGAAAAAGTTCGATTTGAAGAAGAAGGCACCGAAACAGGGTGGCAAGCCGGATTCTCCTGCGGATACCGGAAAATAAAGGCAAAAAAGTGCTGCAGGCGGATTCCCCATGGATCCACCTGCAGCACGGCTCTGTCACCAGGAAGCTAGGCGGCGAGCCATACATCCGGGCCGAAGACTTCATAGTGGATACGCTCGGCCGGGATGCCGGCTTCCAGCGCCTGGTTGCGCATTGCATGCATGAATGGCAGCGGGCCGCACAGGTAGACCTGGGCATTGCCAGTCAGTGCGCCGGCGAGGTCCATGTAGCCGGACGTGGCGTTCAGCCCCTCCGGCAATTCCCCGCGTTCGAACCAGGTGCTGATGGTGGCTTCTGGCAGCTTGCCGATGGATTCGAGCATCTGCTCGCGCAATGGCCAGGCGGTGGCCGTCTGGTCTGCGTGCAGCACGGTGACCTTGCGGGTGGAGCCGCGTGCGGCCAGGGTCTGCAACGCGGCCGCACTCGGAGTGCAGCCGATTCCGGCGGTGGCGATCACCAGCGGCGAGCCATCGTCATCGATGACCAGGTCGCCATACGGATTCGATAGCTCCACCACGTCGCCGAGCTCCAGGCCATGGTGGATCACCGGGGAGAATTCGCCGTTCACATCCAGCTTGACCGTGACGGTGCGGCGGTCGGTTCGCTCGATGTCGCCGCTCAAGGTGTACTGGCGGACCTGGCGCAGGCCGTCGGCCATCGGCATGCGGACCGAAACGAATTGGCCCGGCTTAGCGACGGTGGCAGGGGTCCGGTCAGCTGGCTCGAAGCTGAAGCAGACCGAATCAACGCCGGTTTCGGTGCGCTCGATAAGCTTCCACGGGGTGTAGATCTCGGCGTTGGCCTGCTGCGCGTACAGGCCTTTCTCGATCTTGACCAGCGCGTGGGCCATCAGCCAGTAGACCTCGGTCCAGGCCGCGGCGATCTGCGGAGTCAGCGCCTCGCCCAGATCTTCGGCGATGGCGTCGAAGAGGTGCTTGTAGACGATGGGGTACTGCTCCTCGGCGACACCGAGGGAAGCGTGCTTGTGGGCTACGCGCGCGAGCATGGTTTCCGGGGTGGTGCCCGGGTACTTGACCAAGTAGGTTGCGAAGACTGCGATGGATCCCGCCAAGGCCTGCTGCTGGGTGCCGTTCTTCTGGTTCGAACGGGAGAAGATTCCGTCGAGCAGTTCCGGGTGAGCGGTGAACAGGCGGTTGTAGAAGTTCGGGGTAATGCTCGAAATGCGCTCTGCGATGATTGGCAACGTGGCTTCAACGACCGGGAAGGACTTCGTGGACAGCATCGGGTCTCCTTGGAGTAGGCGATAACTTGTATTCCAGATACAAGATTTATGATTCATTTCTACGCCTAGTAGAAAAGGATTGCAAATCCACCGACCGGCATTCGTAACAGAAATCGGTGATGCGACCCCCGAGGGCCGCAGGGGAATCAGGAAAGGGCGCGCACCGTCGGGAAGGGGAGCCCCGTGAAGGGCATCGCGGATGATGTCGGGCAGATGTCCTGGATGGTCAGCGGGTCCAGCGAAGCGTAGAAAGCTTCGCGGGCCTGCCGGAAGACTGCCCGCAAGCGGCAGTTGCCCGAAAGCGGGCAGTTGGATTGCGCATCATGATCGGAGCAATCCACAATATCGGTGCGCTTGTCCAACTTGCGCAGCAGTGAGCCGAGGGAAAAATCCAGTGCCCCATCGCTCAGCTGCGCGCCGCCATTGCGGCCGCGGGTGACCTGCAGGATTCCCAGCGTGCGCAGTTCCAGAACGGCTTTGGCCACGTGGTTGTAGGGAACCCCCACGGACTCGGCGATCTGGCGGCTGGTCAGTTGCCCGGTGCCGGGCGTTGCAAGGACCATGACGGTTCGCAAGCATACGTCGGTGAAGGCACTGAGTTTCATGATTCCTACTTTACGTGGGAAAAGCATTCCGGGGTCAGCATAGTGACTATGCCGACCCCGGAATCACCAACTGCGGTCTAGAGCGCGTTGGCCCAGATGGCTTCCGCCGACTCTGCCGCTGGCTCGTCGAAGATCCATTCGCCGCCTGGCTCTGCAGGCATGGTGTACGGCTGCACGATGGCCAACGCCGCACCGACACGGTGCTCGGCCACAATGTGGATGGCGTCCTGGTCGTTTTCCTGGAGCAGCACATCCGAGGCGACGGCGATCGCCTGGAAGTGGGTGCCCTGCTGGTTCAGCACCTGCATCAGGTCCGCAACCATGGCTTCGGTGTCGATGTCGGCTTCCGGATCCTCAGGATCATCCGTTGGCGGAACTGCGATCAAGCGCAGCTCCGGCTCGTCTTCCTCTTCCTTCGGCTCCAGCGCGATCGCGAAAGGCAGGAACACGCCCTGCTCTTCGAGCTGTTCGCGGGCCACGCCCAGGGCGGTGCCCAAGACCTTGTTCAGCGCGTCCTTGACGCCCTCATCCAGTTCTTCGAGGTTCATGTCTTCCCTTTGCTAGTTGGTGACGTTCTTTTCACGCACGATAGCCAGAACGGCATCGCGGATGGGCTCAATGATTTCTGCGGTCCGGCCTTCGCCGTTGAAACGCAGGAATGGTTCGGTGTTCGATGGGCGCAGATTGATCCACCAGCTGCCATCGGCCGCTGAAATGGTCGTGCCGTCCATGGTGATCACTTCTACTGGCTGGTCTTGGAAATGCGACACGACCCGGGCAGTGGCACCTGCCTTGTCCTCGACCTCCGAATTGATTTCACCGGTGGCAGCGTAGGGTTCGTATTCGGCACCCAGCTCGGAGAGCGGCAGTTCCTGCTCGCCCAAGGCGGCCAGCACATGCATGGCAGCGAGCATGCCGGTATCGGCATTGTAGAAGTCGCGGAAGTAGTAGTGGGCGGAATGCTCGCCGCCGAAGACCGCGCCCTGGGAAGCCATTTCAGCCTTGATGAAGGAGTGGCCTACGCGGGTCATCACCGGAACGCCACCGGACTTGGCGACGAATTCAGGCACCGCCTTGGAAGTGATCAAGTTGTGGATGATCACCGGGGACTCTTCGCCAGCTGCCTGCACACGGGCGATTTCGCGCACCGCGACCAGTGCGGTGATAGCCGAAGGGGACAGCGGCAGCCCGCGCTCGTCGATCACGAAGCAGCGGTCGGCATCGCCGTCGAAAGCCAGGCCGAGATCGGCCCCGTGCTCCAGTACTGCGGATTGCAGGTCCTTGAGGTTTTCCGGTTCCAGCGGATTGGCCGGGTGGTTGGGGAAAGTGCCATCCAGCTCGAAATACAGCGGAACAATTTCGAGCGGCAGCTCAGCGAGCACCGTACCCCCAAGAACTGCGGGGGTAGTCATGCCGCCCATGCCGTTGCCGGCATCCACCACGATCTTCAGCGGACGAATGCCCGACAAGTCCACCAATTCTCGCAGGTAAGCTGCATAGTCAGCCAGCACGTCGCGCTCGCTGATGCTGCCCTGCGGGGCGTCACCGGAGACCGGCAGTCCCTCGTCAAGGTACTGCTGGGCCAGGTCGCGAATGTCGAACAGACCGGTAGCCGAAGAAATCGGGCGGGCGCCAGACTTGGACATCTTAATGCCGTTGTACTGGGCGGGATTGTGGCTGGCGGTGAAGACAACACCGGCGGCATTGAGCTTGCCCGATGCGAAGTACAGCTCATCGGTGGAGATCAATCCGAGCATGATCACGTTGGCGCCGCGGTAGGTGGCGCCACGAGCGAAGGCTTGGGCGAATTCTGCGGAAGACGGGCGCATGTCACCGCCAACCAGTACTTCCTTGCCGGACAGGGACAGGACGTCGACAAAGGCCGCGCCGATGGCTTCAATCGCTTCGGCATCCAGGTTCTCGCCGACTACGCCGCGTACGTCGTAGGCCTTAAAGCTCTGATTAAGATCAATTTCTTCACTCACGCCTTTCAGCCTACCGGTTTGACTGATTCAAATCATTGAGAACTAGGCGATTGCGGATGGGAAATGCCTAACATTTCAGCTATTTTCCCCTGCCGGCACCGCAGCTCGTGAGAGCTCATCCACAATTAGCGGACGCCACGGGCTAAATCGTGGGCAGGAACTGAAATACTGGAGGCATGGATGGCTCAACGCAAGTGGATCTGAAAACGCTGGCACTGCAGAAACTGCGCGCACTGGTGCAAAACCCGGACGCGCAGTTCCATGACGGCCAGTATGAAGCGATCAGCGCACTGGTGGCCGAGCGGCGCCGCGCACTGGTCGTCCAGCGTACCGGCTGGGGCAAGTCCGCCGTGTACTTCATCGCTTCCCTGCTGCTGCGAGAACAGGGCTACGGGCCAACACTGATCGTTTCCCCGCTGCTGGCATTGATGCGCGACCAGGTTGCGGCCGCGGAGCGTGCTGGGGTCCGCGCTGCGGCCATCAATTCGGCCAATGTGCTCGAATGGCGTGAAATCCTCGAAAAGCTGCAACGCAATGAGCTCGATGTGCTGCTGGTGTCCCCGGAGCGTTTGAACAATCCATCCTTCCGCGAGCAGCAGCTGCCGATGCTGATGCAGCGCTTGGGCCTGCTGGTCATCGACGAGGCGCACTGCATTTCGGACTGGGGCCATGATTTCCGCCCGGATTACCGCCGCATCCGGGACCTGATCGCCCGATTGCCTCAGGGCCTCCCGGTTTTGGCGACCACTGCAACAGCGAACAGCCGAGTAGTCCAGGACGTTGCCGAACAGCTAGCCGGCGGCACCGAGGAGGTCTTCACGCTGCGCGGCACCCTGGCTCGCGACTCGCTGCGCCTAGGTGTCCTGCGCCTGGCTTCGCCGCGCATGCAGTTGGCCTGGTTGCTCAGCCACATCGAGGACTTCAAGGGCTCGGGCATTATCTATACCTTGACGGTTTCTGCGGCCGAGGATATTGCTCGCCTGCTCAAGGATGCCGGGCACGAAGTTGCTGCCTACACCGGGCGCACCGATTTGGAAGAACGCGAACGCCTTGAACAAGCGTTGAAGAATAACGAAGTGAAAGCGCTGATCGCCACGAGCGCCTTGGGAATGGGCTTTGACAAGCCAGACCTCGGTTTCGTGTTGCACATCGGTGCCCCCAGCTCGCCCGTGGCTTACTACCAGCAGGTGGGCCGTGCCGGGCGTGGGAGCATCAACGCAGATGTCCTGCTGCTGCCCGGGCCTGACGACTCGGAAATTTGGGAATACTTCGCCACCAGCTCCATGCCGGACCAGGTGCGCGCCACCCAGGTGCTCGAGGCCTTGGCCAAGACCGACGGTGCGATGAGCGTCCCGGCGCTGGAAAGCGCCGTGAACCTTCGCCGCTCGCCACTTGAGCTGTTGCTGAAGGTGCTGGCCGTGGATGGTGCGGTGGAGCGTGTTGCTGGCGGCTGGATGCGCACCGACATGCCATGGACCTATGATGCCGATCGGTATAAGCGAGTGGCGCAGAGCCGAATCCATGAACAAAACCTCATGGTCAGTTACGAGAACACCCGCGGATGCCGCATGCAGTTTCTGACCGACGCCTTGGATGATCCGCAGTCCGCTCCCTGCGACCGGTGCGACAACTGCGCTGGCGTTTGGTTCGACGACCATATTCCTGACGATTCGAAGGACAGCGCGCAGGCGGCACTTGGACGGGTGGGAGTTCCTATTGAACCGCGCAAGCTGTACCCTTCGGGACTGGACCGGCTGGGGTACACGCTCAAGGGCAAAATCGCTATTGACGAGCAGGTGGCCACGGGCCGGGCGCTGGCTCGCCTGACCGACCTGGGGTGGGGCAACCGATTGCGCCAGCTCTTTGCCGACCCCACCGATTCCCCTATCGACAAGGCGATGTTCGATGCGTGCATCAAGGTGCTTGCCGAATGGAATTGGGAGGAACGTCCAGTGGGCGTTGTAGCCATGCCATCGAATAAGCGTCCCCAGCTGATCACCTCCCTTGCTCAGGGCCTAGCTGAGGTGGGACGGTTGCGCTACCTGGGACAGCTCGAATATCGCGGTGCTGGACCACAGAATGGCCCGGGAGGAAATTCCGCTTTCCGTGTGGCTGCGGTTGCCGATGCTTTTGAACTTCCAACGCAGCTCGAACAGCTCATTGCCGACGCTCCAGGGCCGGTGCTGCTAGTTGATGATCTGGTTGATTCCCGGTGGTCCGTGGCGATGGCTGGGCGGGCCCTGCGCATCGCGGGCGCACCGGGTGTCATGCCTTTCACTTTGGGCGTAGCCGGGTAATCGCACAGTTAAACAAAGTAGTCTGGAAGTATGGAATTTCTCATCTGGCTCGTTGTCCTCATCGCAGTGATTGCCCTGGGCTACTTCGGTCTGCAAGCGCTGCGCAAGAAGAACACTGCGCAAATCGCGCAGGCGATTTCCCGTGAAGCGGCGCAGGCGGCAAACGCGAGGCTGGATGATGCTTCACGCAATTCGGTGTACCGCAATCTGGCCAAGGGCGACGTCATGGGCGCGGTCAAGGATTTCCGCGCTGCCACTGGCGACTCGGTCAAGGATTGCGTGATTGCAGTACGCAGCCTCGACAAGTACCCGCAGACAGCCCCCGCCAAGGAATTGCCGAATGATGATGCCGAGATCAAGGCTTTGAGCGACAAACTCGAAGCTCAAGTTGAGCGCGAAGATCGTGAAGCGGCCGCTACTGCCGCAGAGGATGCCACACCAGCAGCTGCCGATGACACTTGGGTTGTACCCCAGGAATGGAGCGAGCAGTTCAGTTCCCTTCAGGAACCAAGTGCTACGCACTTCAAGATGGCGTTCGAACTTGATGGCGAGAACCGCGAATTTTCCAGCGAACAACTGCCGGCAAATGAATACGACCAGCTATTCTCCATGCTGCGGGATTCCAATTTTGAAGAAGCGGCAAAGATCCTGCACGGCTATACGGATCTGCCGGTCGAAGACCTGGAACGCATGATCGCGACGTCTCCCATGTCTGGCGCGAGCGCCAACGGCAATATTGCAGACTTCCGCTTTGAAGGCCAGGGCCCGGATGGTCCAGTGCATTTCGATGCTGCCGAACTTCCAGAAGCTGACCGCGAAGCGCTCTTCGATGCAATCGCCGATACCGATCTGGACCGGATGTCGGAAATCATTGTTCGCCACACCTCATTGCCAGAGGATATCGTGCAGAACATGCTGCGGACCTTCGTGAAGCGCGACGACCAGTAGCGGAGAAACTGCTGTTCTGGAGTTTTGAGAAGCCCCCGGATCCACCGAAAAATCGGTGAATCCGGGGGATTTTCCGTATTCGGAACGTTCTCGTCGAAAAAGTGCCATACGAACGAAAAACCCCCTACCTGAGTAGGGGGTTCTTGGCGGACACGGGGGGATTTGAACCCCCGGTCGAGTTTTAGCCCGACCCTTCATTAGCAGTGAAGTCCATTCGGCCGCTCTGGCACGTGTCCATCCGCTGTTTCCAGCAGAATCTAGCCTACCCGAAGATGGGCGCGTGTTCCAAAACGAGAGAGCTAACGCACCTGTCGCCACAGGAATTCGTAGCTGGTGGCCAGCATTTTGGCGGTTGACTCGTTATCCGTTGACCCGGCATGGCCACCGCCCTGTGGCTCGTGGTACCGCACATTGGCAATGCCCAGATCCATCATTTTGGCTGCCATGATGCGTGCCTGCGAAGGGCCCACGCGGTCATCAGAAGTCGTGGTCCAAATCAACGAGGCCGGATAGTCATTGGCTGGATGAGGCTGGTCGGTGAGTCGATGCACGGGGGAGAAAGTCCGCAGGAAGTCCCAGTCCCCCGGAACCTGCGGGTCGCCGTACTCGGCAATCCAGGAATGGCCGGCAGCTAGCTGCGTATAGCGCTGCATGTCCAATAGCGGGACGCCGCAGGAAATTGCTCCGAACAAGTGCGGGTAGCCAGAGATCATATTGCCCATGAGCAACCCGCCGTTAGAACGCCCTGTCGCGGCCAAATGCGCGCGGGATGTCACCCGGCGAGCCACCAGGTCCTGGGCGATGGCTGCGAAATCCTCGTAGGCACGATGGCGCTTTTCACGCAGGGCAGCACGATGCCAATCTGGCCCGTACTCGCCACCACCGCGAATGTTGGCCATGACGTATACCGGTTTGCGGCCCTCAACGGTACGCCGCGATAACCAACCGGTGCCCATGGCGGCTGCATAGCCAGGGGTCATGCTGTGCTGGAAACCGCCGTAGCCGTCCATCAGCACCGGGTTCTTCCCATCGTGGACCAGGTCGGATGCCGCCACCTGGAAATATGGAACCCTGGTGCCGTCCGCAGAGGACGCAAAATGCTGGGTGACTTCAAAACCACCGGCATCAAAGCGATCCGGCGATTTCTTCACGACCTTTGCTGCCGAACCAACTGTGCCGCGCAACAAGGTAGTAGGGGTCACGAATCCGGTGATGGTCATCCAATAGTCATCGCCATGCTCCGGGTCCTCATCATCAACGGCTCCCACCGAGACGCTGAGCATTGGATCCTTCAGCGGCATGTCCGACTGGCTGAAATGATCTGCGAGATCAATAATGCGCACTTGCGAAGCCACATCATGCAATACGGTGAGCAGCAGATAATTGGCGGTAAAGCTCAGTGATTCCAGCGCAGTGTGCGCATCCGGGACGAAGAGAACCTTCTCGATGCTGCCGGACTCGAGGAATCTATCCAGCCGGGCGATAGCCAATGAACCCGCAGCGATCTTCTGGCCCTGGTGTTCCCAATTGGTTTGGGGAGCAAAGAGGACCCACTGCCGGTGCAGGCTGACCTGCACATCGGTTGGAACATCGATCAGATGGTGTTCCCCGTCGATGAGGACACCGGCATTGGAATTGTAGAAGTCGATGGCATCAGTGGTGACCACGCGTTCGAATCCCGGAGTCGAATCGAAGTAGCCGAAGGCTGCGACATGTTCTCTATCGACTTCGAAGAGAATTGGCGCTTCTTCGATCTCCATGCCGCGGCTGAGCCTTCGCAAGGTATTCGCGTAGGTCGAACGGGTTGTGAACTGCTCGCTGCTGGCGGAACCGACAAGCAAGGTATCGTGGTCAATCCACGAGGCTTGGGTCTTCGCAACGGGAAGGTCGAAACCGCCGGCAACGAAGCTCTTGGAAGCCAGATCGAATTCGCGAATGCGCACCTGGTCGCCGCCGTCAGGGCTCAAGCGAAGCAGGGCCCGCTGGTAGGCGCCACCGGCCGCTGGACGCAGGAGTGCTGAACCAGCGAAATGCCATTCGTGGCCTTCCAGCTGCGCATGCAGGTCAAGATCCAATAGGATTTCCCACTGCGGGTCGTCGCTGAGGTAGGAATTCCAAGTGGTGCGACGCCAAAGTCCAAGACGATGGGCGGAATCGCGCCAGAAGTTGTAGTAGTGATCGCCACGCTTGGTCACCATGGGAATGCGGTCTTGGGCATCCAGGACCGTTTTGATCCGCTCCGCAGTGGCATGGAACGAGTCGTCGTACAGCTCGGACTCGGTACGTTGGGTCTGATCCCGCACCCATTCGAGTGCCGTTTCGTCGTGAATTCCTTCAAGCCAGGAATACGGATCAGCGCTTGCAACCTCAGAATCATGCTCAGTCATGGCCATAGTCTATGCGTCTGGCCCATGCCCTGTTCCAAAGGTAATAACCTAGAGGAGTGAACAGCGAGAAAGCAACACCAAAGAACGAGTTCAGCCTGGCCCTTGTCGGGGCAGGCCCACGCGGCACGAGCGTGGTTGAAAGACTCGCTAACTTGGCGTTGAAACTCCCGGCCCAAGGCACCGTCCTGAAAGTTACGGTCTTTGATCCGTTCCCTCCGGGCTCCGGCCACGTGTGGAACCCGAAACAGTCGGAGCATTTCCTGATGAACACCCCGTCATCATTTCCGACAGTGGCCCCCGAACGGTTGGGCGATGAACCGGGGTTGAGCTTTCGCCAGTTCGTCGCACTGCGCGGCGATGGACGCAAGCTCACCGATGAGCATGCCAAGCTGATCGGGCAAATTGAACCCGGCTCCTATCCGTCACGCGCAATCTATGGCGAGTACCTCGAGCACGTGTATGAGCGCAGCGCAGCGATACTTGCCACCCACGAGAATTTCAGCATCGAACATGTAGCCGCAGAAGTCGTTGCTGTCCGCCCCGTCGGCAACGCCTATCAGATCGATTTCCGCAGTAACCTGGAGGGTGCCGAAACCCGTCAGCTGGCCGCTGACGCTGTGGTGCTGGCCTTGGGCCACCAGCCGGCAGAACTGAACCCATGGCAGAAGCAGCTCAAGGAAGCTGCCTCCCAAGCCGGGGCCACCTACCTGCCACCGAATGTTCCAGCGGACCTCGACTACTCCCAGTTCAAGGAGGGCCAGCCTGCGTTGATCCGCGGGTTGGGCTTGAATTTCTTTGACGGGATGGCCGAGCTGACGGCAGGCCGCGGCGGGATTTTTCGTGAGGCCAGCACCGAGCAGGGGCATCGCCTGCAGTACATCGGCTCAGGCCGGGAACCGGCACTGATCGTAGCTTCGCGCCGCGGTACCCCCTACTGGGGCAAGCCAGTAGTGGAGCAGTTCATTCCTGATGAAATTGAACTACGCTACTTCGACGCTCCGGAACTCATCGGGCGCCTTGCCGAAGCACGCGCCACCAACCCTGCCTCCTCTTTGGTGTTCTCACGCCATATTTGGCCCAAATTGCACCGGGACATCTTGTTCGCCTACTACAGCACTTGCGCTCGCGCGCATGGTGCCCCGGAAGGCCTCGATGAGCGAGAATTCGTTGATCAGCTCGAAGCGATCCTCTCTGCGGAGCACCATGAAGGAAGCCAAGTGTGGCTTAGCGAACTGCGCAAGTTCGTCGGGCAGTTCCCGCAATTGCAGTGGCTCGATGTGCCAAAGCTGGCAAGGCCATTTGAAGAACTCGGGTTCAGCTCCGATGAGCAATACCAGCAGGCAGTACGCGACTACCTCGTGGGCAATGCCCGGCACAGCACCGGCGGGCTAGAAGACCCGTTGTCATGCGCCATCATGACGATGAATGCCGGACGCATGCTGGTCAAGGAGCTGATTGCTTCCGGCGTGATCGACGAGCAGTCGCGCATTGAAGAAATCCAAGCGCACTTCGAGCCACTGGTCGAAGGACTGTCCTCAGGCCCGCCGCTCGAACGCATTGAACAGCTGCTGGCGCTTTCGCGCGCCGGGATCGTAACCTTCCTTGGCCCTGACCCGGAGTTCGGCTTCGACGAGGTTTCCGAGCAGTTCACCGCATCCTCGCCCTGGGTAGATGCGGAGGTGCACACTGCGAAGACCATGTGCGAAGCGATGATGCCGAGTAACCGCGTGCTGCAAAATAACGCGGCGCTGATAAAGCAGCTCTTGGGAGATCACGTAGCGCGCGTGCACACTTGGAAGAACACGGAAGGCGAAAGCCTGCCTGGATCCGGTTTCGACGTGGTCGGTGAACCATACCGTCTGGTCAGCAGCGATGGGCTGGCGCACCGCGGGCTATTCGTGCTGGGATTGCAATTGTCATCAGCGCAGTGGGGGACCGCGATTGCCGCGCAAGCGGGCGACCTGCGCCACCCCGCGGCCCGAACCTTGCAAGACGCAGCCAACGTAGTGAACGAAGTGGCTCGCCTGGCGGGGCTGATCGCCAACGAAAGATTAAGCGCGGAGCAGTATTAAGCAGTTTGGCGGGCTGATCCAAGGATCAGCCCGCCAAACTCGAAAAGCGCGGATGGTATGGGATTTGAACCCATGAGACGGGGTTGCCGCCTACTGGTTTTCAAGACCAGCTCCTTCGGCCGCTCGGACAACCATCCAACCCGAAAAAGTATACGGCATGAACCCCTGTTGAAAGGAATTGAAGGCCATGAACGACGTTATGAACGCCTATATCTACAACGGTGCCGGTGGGCCAGAAGTCCTTGAACTGGTCCAACGGCCAATGCCGGTCCCCGCAGCTGGGGAAGTGCTGGTCAAGGTCGAGGCCTTCGGACTGAACCGCGCGGATGTGCAGCAGCGCAAGGGAGTGTATCCGCCACCTCCCGGAGCCAGCGATATCCCCGGGCTGGAAGTCTCGGGCAGCATCGTGGAGATCGGCGATGGCGTCAGCGGATGGAAACCGGGAGCGCGAGTTGCCGCCCTGCTCGCTGCTGGCGGGTATGCGCAGTACGTCAATGTTCCGGCAGAACTGCTCATCGAAATCCCTGAAACGATTTCGAGCATCGAAGCCGCCGGGTTGCCGGAAGTCGCCGCCACCGTGGTCTCCAACCTCTTCATAGAAGGCGGACTGGGCCAAGACCAGACGCTGTTGATCCATGGCGGAGCCGGCGGCATCGGCTCCATGGCCATACAGCTCGCGAAGGCCGCTGGCGCCCGCGTCATCGTCACCGCCTCCTCGCCAGAGAAATTGGACTACTGCCGTGCCCTCGGCGCCGACGAGGGAATCAACTACCGGGAAGAGGACTTTTCTGCACGCGTCAAGGAACTGACCGACGCCAGGGGCGTGGATCTGATCCTGGATGTCGTGGGCGCCAAATACCTGGGGGAGAACGTCAAGGCGCTCGCCGTCGGCGGACGGATGGTAGTCATCGGACTGCAAGGCGGAGCCAAGGGAGAACTGAACTTGGGCCTGCTGATGAGCAAGCGGGCTCGGATCATCGGCACAACTTTGCGTTCCCGCCCGCTGCACGAGAAGGCGGAGATCGTCCGCCAGACCATTACCCGCGTGATGCCGCTGCTGGAACAGGGGAAACTGGCACTCAACGTCACCAAGGCCTTTGGATTCCCGGCGCTGGCCGCCGCCCACGAATACTTCGATTCCGGTGAACATACGGGAAAAGTTGTCATAGAGGTTTAATGCAGCGGGAAACCAGTTGTAAGGTGACTCAGTAGTCATTAATGCGTGACTAGCCTAATAACCGCTGGTCGCGCACATCACTTGCACTGTTCCTAGGAGGTTGCTCGATTTGAGTACCCAAAATACCTTGCCACCAGCGGGTGTCGATCCTGAGGTTGCCGAACGCGAAGAAAAGCGTTGGACCCCCGCCAAGATCGCCATCTGGGTTGCCATCGCGCTGGTCGGCGGAATCGCATGGTCGATTCTCGCCTTCTCGCGCGGGGAAACCATCAATGCCATCTGGTTCGTCTTCGCCGCTGTTGCGACCTACCTGATTGCCTACCGCTTCTACTCGAAGTTCATCGAGCGCAAGATCGCCAAACCCGATGATTTCCGGGCCACCCCGGCCGAATCGGTCAATAACGGCCGTGACTTCGTTCCCACCGATCGCCGCGTGCTCTTCGGCCACCACTTCGCCGCCATCGCAGGCGCCGGTCCGCTGGTTGGACCGATCCTCGCAGCGCAGATGGGCTATTTGCCAGGCACCATCTGGATTATCGTGGGCGTAGTGCTGGCCGGAGCGGTCCAGGACTATCTCGTCATGTTCTTCTCCATGCGCCGTGGCGGACGCTCGCTGGGCCAGATGGCCCGTGAAGAGCTGGGCCTGATCGGCGGCACCGCTGCCCTGATCGCCACCCTGGCTATCATGATCATCATTACCGCCATCTTGGCGCTGGTGGTCGTCAATGCACTGGGCGAGTCCGCGTGGGGTGTCTACTCGGTGGGCCTGACCATCCCTATCGCCTTGTTCATGGGCATCTACCTGCGGTTCATCCGCCCGGGCAAGGTCCTGGAAATCTCCATCATCGGCTTCGTGCTGCTGATGTTCGCGATCATCTCCGGCCGCTGGATTGCCGAGTCCGCGTGGGGTGCCGAGTTCTTCCACCTGGATCGCACCACCATCGCCTGGGCCATCATCATCTACGGCATCATCGCCGCGGTGCTCCCGGTATGGCTGCTGCTGGCTCCTCGCGACTACCTGTCTACTTTCATGAAGATCGGCGTCATCGGCCTGCTGGCCGTGGCGATCATCGTCGTCCGCCCGGAAATCGATGTTCCGGCCTTCTCCGAGTTCGCAGGCCGTGCCGATGGCCCGGTCGTTGCCGGGCACATCTTCCCATTCCTGTTCGTGACCATTGCCTGCGGTGCGCTGTCGGGCTTCCACGCACTGATCGCCTCGGGCACCACCCCGAAGCTGGTCGAGAAGGAAAAGCAAACCCGCTTCCTGGGCTACGGCGGCATGCTCATGGAATCCATGGTGGCCATCATGGCGCTGGTTGCAGCGATTTCCATCGACCGCGGCATCTACTTCGCGATGAACTCCTCGGCTGCCGCTACCGGCGGCACGGTGGAAACCGCGGCGGCATTCGTGAACTCGCTGGGTTTGGCCGGCGTTAGCCTGGATCCAAACCAGCTGACCGAACTTGCCAATAACGTGGGCGAGAGCTCGGTTGTCTCGCGTACCGGTGGCGCTCCGACCCTGGCTGTGGGCATTGCGCACATCATGCACCAGTGGTTCGGCGGCACCGCGATGATGGGCTTCTGGTACCACTTCGCGATCATGTTCGAAGCACTGTTCATCCTGACCGCGGTTGACGCCGGTACCCGTGTTGCGCGCTTCATGCTGCAGGACACCATCGGCAACTTCTTCCCGAAGTTCAAGGACACCTCGTGGCGTCCGGGCGTGTGGCTGTGCACGTTGATCATGGTTGCCGGCTGGGGCTACATCCTGATCCTCGGCGTGACAGATCCACTGGGCGGCATCAACACCTTCTTCCCGCTGTTCGGCATCGCCAATCAGCTGCTGGCTGCGATAGCGCTGGCCGTGGTGATGACCATCATCGCCAAGCAGAACAACTTCAAGTACCTGTGGGTCGTGGCTCTGCCGCTGGCCTTCACCGTGGTGATCACCTTCGTCGCGAGCTGGCAGAAGATCTTCTCCGCAGATACCAAGGTGGGCTACTTCGCCAACCACAACGCCTACAAGGAAGCTCTGGCCAATGGCGAGACTTCCCTCGGCTCGGCGGGCAGCGTCGAAGCCATGGAGGCCGTGGTCCGCAACACCGGTGTCCAGGGCTGGCTGTCCGTGGTCTTCCTGGTACTGACCGCCATCGTGCTGGTTTCGGCGGTTGTCGCAACCGCCAGGGCCAAGCAGAGCGGTGGTGGCAACAGCACCGAGGATCCTGCCGTGCCATCGAAGATGTACGCGCCCGCCGGATTGATCTCGTCGCCTGCCGAAAAGGAACTTGAGAAGGCTTGGAAGCAAATCCCTGCCGAAGCCCAAGTCCAGCGAGACGGCCACTAGCCATGGCGACGCTGTTGGAACGCCTGGGGCAAGCCAAGAAGTTTGTCGACGGGGTGCTCGGGGCCGACAAGTACCAGCACTACCTGGAACACCATGAACGCAATCATCCTGGCGCCAAGCCAATGACCGAGCGCGAATTCTGGAAGGACTACACCGACTGGCAGGAAAAGAATCCTGAAGGGCGTTGCTGCTGAACGCGACTGGTACCGGCTGTGAGAACCATTGGCGAAAGCGGATGGGGCTCGCGGCCGGTTTCGTTTTATGTCGACCCCGCTGCCGGGAACACTGCGGTGATCCCGGTAGGCTAGAACCAGTAATTCATCGGAAACCACCGGCAGAGAAGTGTAATGGCGTTCTTTTCACGACTGCGCGCTGAGCGTGCTGCTGCTCGCGAACTTGGCGAGGGCGTCTGGCGTCGCGCCCATGACCGTTTCCAGCGGTCATTGGACCGGGTCTTCCAGGTGGTAGAGGGCATCAACGATGACCAGGTTTACAACCAGCTGGTCCGAGAAGCCAATGAGATGGCTGTGCTGTTGCCGACCGTGCGCCAGCTTTGCTGTGCGGCGCATCGGATCACCCCGAGCAATGACGACACGATCCCGCAGCTGACCTCTGCGGCACATCGTTCGCTGACTAAGGCCGCCAACGATTTGGCGACGACCGCACAGGTCGTAGCGATGATGCGCATGCAGGCCGAAGCCGGCAAGCCGATCGATATCGAAGCCGTGCGCCATCGTGCCATGCTGGTGAAAGAAGACGTCAGCCGGGCCGTGCAGTTGCTCGCTTCCAGCGAATAATTGGGTTTTCCCGATCGCTCGCGTGGTGTTCCACCGCGCAGGGCGCATCAGTGGACTAAATTAGTTGCATGACCCAAACAATTCCTGAACTGAAGTTCCTTGACGGAAACACCATCGACCAGCTTGGCTACGGCGTCTGGAAGGTCGCCGACGAGGACGCGGAAGCAGTCGTTGGCCAGGCCATCGACGCCGGCTACCGCCACATCGACACCGCACGCATCTATGGCAACGAAGCTGGCGTCGGCCGCGCAGTTGCAGCCAGCGCCGTGCCACGCGAAGACCTCTTCATCACCACCAAGGTCTGGAACTCGGACCAGGGTTTCGAGAAGACCCTCGCCGCAGCGGATGCCTCGCTGGAACGGCTCGGCCTGGAATACGTCGACCTGTACCTGATCCACTGGCTGCAGCCCAAGCGCGGCACCTACGTGGACACCTGGAAAGCACTGATCCAGTTGCAGAAGGACGGCAAGGCCAAGTCCATCGGCGTTTGCAACTTCACCAAGGAAGCACTGGAAGAGCTCTACACCGAAACCGGCGTCCGCCCGGTGATCAACCAGGTCGAAACCCATCCGTACTTCCCGCAGGGCGAGCTGCGCGCCTACGAGGCCGAGCACGGCATCCTGCACCAGTCCTGGTCCCCGCTGGGCCACGGCGGCGAACTGCTCAGCGACCCAGTGCTGGTGGAGATCGCCAAGAAGCATGAAGCATCGGTGGCACAGGTAGTCATCGCGTGGCACCTGGCGGTAGGCAACGTGGTCATCCCGAAGTCGACCACCGAATCGCGCATCGTCGAGAACTTCGAATCGCTGAACGTGCAACTGGACGAGGAAGATCTGGCTGCCATCGCTACCCTGGACCGCGGAGCGGAAGGCCGTATCTCGGCTGACCCGGCAACCGCCGACTTCGAGTAAAAAAGCTAGGCAGAACAGAAGGCTCCCGGTTTCTTCCGAAACCGGGAGCCTTCTGCCGCAACTGCCTTGTGCCTGGCCTCTAGCAGTCCAGTACGGTTGGTGCAGCGAACAGCGTATCGACGCCTTCGGCGTACAGAACCGAGTCAGGAGCTCGATCAGCGAGAGTGGCGAAACCGGCGGCACGCAGCAGGCCATCGTCGAATTCAACGAGTTGTGCAGGTTGCAGCGGCCACGGTTCATGGTGGTTCCGGCAGTGCAAGGTGCGCCCAAGATGCCGCTGGTGGAACGCCCACTGTGCCGATAGCGCGATGGCGGTCTGCGAACCCGGGGTAATTGGATCGGCACTGGCAGAAGCTTCTACCGGACGCACGACGATGCGGGAACGTGCGCTCGGATTTCCGATGCGCCGTGTTGCATAGCTGATCGTGCCGGCCTTCTTCAGGATTTTCATGGACGACCACTGGTACTTCAGCCCGAAGACTGCCCGCGCCATGAGCACAGGTAGCAGGCGTGATGCTTCAAGGCTCAGGAATACCACTGCGCGGCGTCCTTGATTGTCAACGGAATAGATGCGCACGTTGATCTCCGGGAAGTCACCCAACCACGGAATCGCAGGACCGGAGAAGAACGCACTGCGCGACATCTGGAAAGCGACGAGGCCCACCCAAGCACTGCCGTCGACAATATCTGGCCGGCATCCTTCGGGCATGTACGGCGCCACCTCATCCGGGCTAACCCGCCAATGCAGGAACGCTACTTCGCTCCACCGTTGGCGCATGATCGCCTAGCCGCCTAGCGAGGGCGGTTCAGGGGAGTACTGCAAGGATTGCATCAGTTTGGAATTCCTTGGAAATTGCTGTCGAAGGCTTATACCGCTTTTGCCGGTCGCGAACCGGGATCCATGATCTGCTGATCGCGGAGTGAAGAATCGTTTGCCGGCTCTGGCCTAATTGAATATCCAAAAGCGCCGTTGGGCAAGATGCGGGATAAGAATGGACTGCGTGGGAATCGAAGACCCCGGGACCAGTCATGAAAATCCATTGAAAATTGCGAAAACGAGTCCCCTGCCGGATTTGAACCGGCGACCGGCTCTTTACGAGATAGACGAAGGCGATAATTGAGTGTTCCGCAAGGTGCTATTTGGCCTAGATATAAGGCTATTTAGGTTGTGGGGGCACGGCATCTCAGAATTTACCCGGCAGTGTGTGCATACATTTGCATACGCATTAGCCAGCACGTCATAGTGCCGTTCGTACGCTAGCGCGTAGCGTCCTTTGAAGTTGCTCCCCCTATCCTGTCCAGTGCTCTATGTAGACTCACCGTAAAACCGTTTGAAGAAAGTGCAGGCATGAAAGAAACAGTATTCGCCCTAGTCTTTATGGCAGCGTGCGCGGTCGCTTTCTTCATCCCTGAACCATGGTGGATTTCGTTCCCGGCTGGCGTCATAGCCTTAGCCATAGGCGGTACCCTCCTAGTTCGGGCGTTGAAGGTGAAGCGCGCATGAAAAAGACACCGTTGATGATTTTCGCACTTGCTCTGGCTGTGGTGTTCCTGCCTATGCCGTGGTGGCTACGTCTCCCGTCTAGCCTAGTTATCATGGCCGCCGCAATCATGCTTGTAGTCAATGACAGAAGGACGGAATAGCCAGTGAAGAAAATGCTTGCCACCGCTGTGGTGACCACTCTCGCCCTTGCTAGTTGCTCTGCGGGTAATCAATCGGCAGATGCCACGCCAAGCGCCACAGCAACGCTCGGCGCGTCCACTAGTGCCGAACCTGTTGCGCTAGCTGAAGCTGATATTGCAAAAGCAAAGCAAAGCGCTATAGATTCAGGCCGGCCTGAAAACGCATGGGATAAAAATTGCATTGCTTGGCAGTGGCCCGAAGCTAAAACCAAAGGGCAAGCATGGGCCAATGAGCTTGGCAAAGAGTGGCTGAAATACCGAGGTGTCGATTGTCCAGACGCTATTGTCGTTCCTTTTTACGACATCACTTCATTTGAGCCGGGAAAGAATGGCGAACTGGTAGTGAACTATTCAGGGGATCCTCAATGGGACGGCAACGGTCTAATGGCGGCTCAGCAAATCATGGCAGACCTCTCGAAATTAGATTTGGACCCGAAAATGGTAGTAGTCAGGTACGAGCAGAACGGGCTCGAAATGACCTCAGGCCAGCAATAGATTTAAACGAAAAATCGCCCCCATCGTTAGCCGGGGGCGATTTCATGTTAGTTGCGAATGATGTTTTGGATCCTTTGTATTTGGGCGACAAACTGCGTAGACGATTCCCGCCGTGCGGGTATGGATTCGGGTAGGCCTTGCCAACCGTCTTGTTAGTGGCGTTAACGGCTCATAGGTAATCCTGAAGGCCGTTTCGGAGTGCCGCCCAGATCATGCTGCCCGCGTTCCGTCAATGTTTTTCGAGGGTTCCGTGGATGAAAGATGCAAAGTCATTGGCGCTAGCCCCTTGCTAACGACGGTCTTTGACATTCTCCAGCGACGCGTGGAGGCATTGGGCTATACCCCGATCAATCAACATCAAAAATTCATGGGTTGAAGTCCGAGGTGTGGCAGTAGAACAAGGAAGCGTCAAAACCGATGCTTCTAGGTCGTCCGTTGAGATGGACTTGGATGTAGTCGATGCCCTTATATGCTGGAAGATTAGCCAGATTGAAGAACGCGATGTCTTCACGATGCCTACCCGCCAACCTTTGAATCCCTTCCTACGTGGCAGAGCTCTTCGCAAAGCTACGCGTGGCGGCGGGCGCGCCCGCTCCCACATTGCACGGACTGAGGTATGAACACGCGGCCCTCATGGCGCAAGCTGGCGTTGATGTGATGATCATTCCAAAGCGACTGGGGCATTCGAATATTGTGGTCACGAGTAGCTTTTACGGCCATTTCATGTCGAATGCCTCGCGCAATGCGGCGTCTAAGGTGTCGCAACGGATGGATGCTAAGAACGATGATGTGCACACATTGCACACACAAGACGGTTTTTGGGCGCAAAAAACGCCCCTGCCAAAATCAATAATGATTCTGACAAGGGCGTTAGGCCGAGCCCCCTGCCGGATTTGAACCGGCGACCTGCTCTTTACGAGGGAGCTGCTCTACCCCTGAGCTAAGGAGGCCTGTACCTGCAAACAGGCACCACGTCACTTTATCCGAGGAATTGTCTGAACGTCAAAACGGCGACGACATCATCAAGCCCAATCAGCACCGGGTGCCGGCTTCGGGGACTTTGCCGTCAATCAGGTACTCATCCACCGCTTTGGTAATGCATTCATTGGAGCGTCCATATGCGGTGTGGCCATGGCCTTCATAGGTCAGCAGGGTCGCGTTGTCCAGCTGCTGCGCCAATGCCTCAGACCATGCGTAGGGGGTAGCTGGATCGCCGACGGTGCCAATGACGAGGATCTCATTCGAGCCTTCCGCGTCGAGGACTTCAGGCTTGCCAGTGGCGTCGTGGTCCCAGGCCTCGCAGGTGATGCCGCCATAGGCGAGATACTTGCCCAAGGTCGGGGCCGCACGCATCAACTCTGTTGCTTCGGCCTGCATCGCTTCTGGACTGGCGTCCATTGGACGGTCCAGGCAATTGATGGCGGTGAAAGCATCGGTGGAATTCGATGCATACGTGCCGTCGCCCTCGCGGTCCGCCGAGAGATCCGCGAAGCCGAGGATCATATCCACATCCGCGTCGTTGACGGCAGCGTTCATCGCATCGGTCAAAATGGGCCAGCTGGAATCGTCATACAGCGGCAAGATGAAGCCGTTGATGAAGTCGATGATCGGCACTGCACGCCCGTCGCTGGCGGTCATTGGTTCGTTCTCCACCTGCGCAAAGAACTGCTGCAGCTGCACCTTGGCCTCTTCAACGGTTCCAGTGAACGGGCACTCACCGCTTTCAAGGCAATTGGCGAGCCACGCGTCGATCTCCTTCTCGAAGCCAACGGCCTGGGCCAAGGTGAGGTCCGAAGCTGTGCTGGTTGGATCCATGGCGCCATCGAGTACGAAGCGACCCACATTCCGGGGGAACAAATCAGCGTAGGTTGCTCCGAGGAAAGTTCCATAGGAGAAACCGAGGTAGTCCAGCTGTGCATCACCGAGCACAGCACGGATCACGTCCATGTCCTTCGCTGCCGAAACGGTATCGACGTGGCCTAGGAGATCGCCGGTATTGGACGCGCAGTCAGCTGCGTAGTCCTCGGTATCCTCGACAATTTCGTCCTGGTCTTCAGGAACCCAAGCCCGCAGGTTTTCCTGGCGTCCCTCATCGGTCTCGGCACCGCTTTGGCAGGTGACCGGGGAGCTTTCTCCCACGCCTCGCGGATCGAACCCGATGACGTTGTAGGCGCGCTGCAGGTCAGCGCTGAACATGCCTGGTACCGAGGACGCCACCAGATCCAGGCCGGATCCGCCTGGGCCGCCGGGGTTTACCAGCAAATTGCCTGTCGCCCCGTCCACGGCGCGGCGGTTCAACGCCAGATCAATGCTCTCGCCTTCGGGATCGGCATAGTCCATCGGAACCTCTATGGTGGCGCATTCGATGATGCTGCCGCATTCTTCCCAATCGAGGTCTTGGCTGTAGAAGGATTCCAATCCTTCCGGTGTACTGGCGTTGGGCGCGGACTGCGACGCATCCGATGCGCCGGACTGCGAATCCGCTGTAGTGGAAGAGCAGCCGGCCAGGGTCAAAGCCAGAGCGGTCCCCACTGCGGCCAAGCGCATCATCGGTGAGCGTGCAGGCACTTTTAGTGTCTCCTTGTGATGGGTTAACGGCGTCCCGGCTGAGGCAGCAAACGGGTCATGAGTGCTTCCAGGGCCATGAGCTGGTTGACGTTGGCAGCCAAGCGGCTGCGCGTTTCATTGATGGCATCAAGCTGGGCCAAGGACTTCTCGCTGGACTGCTCCGCTGCGAAACGTTCGAGCTGCTCGCGCAGGTGCTCGTTGATCAGCTCAATTCCGGTTTTCAGCTGGATGCTCAAAACATCGCGGAAGAATGTGGTCAGGTCTGTCAGGGTACGGTCCAAGGCATCGAAAGCCGCACGCCGAGCGAATCGCTTGGCATCATCCTCCAGCGCCTTGAACTGTCCACGCAATCCAGCGGGGATGTTCTCCTCTGGACCCAAGCCGTTGGCGTGGCGCAGCTGGGCAATCTTGTTCTGCAGATCGGTGCCGGTAATGTTCTCGGCACGCTCGCTGGCCAGTTTGGAAATTTCTGCGGCAGCGGCCATCGCCTGCGGCAAGGTGGTGGTGCGCAACGGCAAGGTAACGACTTTTTCACGCTGGATGCGTGCTTGCTCGTCACGGGCCAGCAAACGGGCTACGCCAATGTGGGACTGCGAGACACGGGCAGCGAACAGCGCCTGTTCCGGTTCCAGCCCGTCACGGCGCACCAGAAGATCCGCAACATCCTGGGTGGACGGCACGGAGAGATTTACCGCGCGGCACCGTGAACGAATGGTCACCAGAACATCTGCAGGAGACGGGGCGCTCAGGATCCAGATCATCTTGGCGGGCGGTTCTTCAATGGCCTTGAGCAGCACGTTGGTGCTGCGCTCGGACATGCGGTCGGCATCTTCGATGATGATGATGCGCCAGCGGCCGGTGCTAGCACTTTCCTGTGCACGGGTAATCAGATGGCGGACGTCAGCAATCTGGTACTCGAATTTGTCGGTGGATACGAAAGACACATCCGGGTGCTCCGAATTCATGACCATTTTGCAGTTGGCGCACTGCCCGCAGCCGGCCGGGGCCTGGGTGCACTGCAAAGCCGCCGCGAAAGCCCGCGCCGCGGTGGTACGGCCCGAACCCGGGGGACCGGTGACCAGCCAGGCATGGGTCGGGTTGCCGCGATCAACCTCAGCGGTCAACGTGGCAATGACACGTTCCTGCCCGGCAAGTTCTGCGAAGACTGGCCGGGTCACAGCAAGCCTGCCAAATGCTGCGCAACCGACTGGTGCAGCTGCTCCACGCTGGCGGTGGCATCCAGGACCAGATAGCGCTGCGGATCACGGGCCGCCAAGTCGAGGAAGGCGTTGCGGATGCGTTCATGGAAATCATCCGGCTCGGATTCCAAGCGATCCGAATCCTCCACGCCGCCGCTGGCCGCAATGCGCCGGGCACGTCCCTGCGCGGCGGAGATATCAAGAATGATGGTGGCATCCGGCTTCAGTCCGCCGGTTGCGAAGTCGTTGATCGATGCGACGGCATCAAAGCCGAGGGCGCGGCCCATGCCCTGGTAAGCCAGCGAGGAATCAACGAATCGGTCGCAGATGATGTGGGTGCCGGCTTCCAGCGCGGGGGAGATGACCTGCTGGACATGGGCGGCACGCGCCGCCGAGTAAATCAGGGCCTCGGTACGGGCATCGATCTCGCCGTGGCCATGTTCGAGCACCAAGGAACGCAGCTCTTCGCTGATCTGGGTTCCGCCTGGCTCACGGGTAGTGGTGACCTTGGCGCCACGGGACTCCAGCCATTGCTGGGCCAAGGCGACCTGCGTGGACTTCCCAGCGCCGTCACCGCCTTCAAAAACGATGAACAAGCCACGGGTTGGGGTACTCGATTCGATACTCACCCCACTAGCCTATCCAAGGACATTTAAAGATGTGCGCTGCAACGGCAGGATGTGCAACGAAAATGCGCCCAGTGTGGTGGATCAGTCAGATGAAATGTAGTGAAATCCACCGGCTGGCAGCGTCAAAGGAAGCGTAGAGTTTTTTCCATGAACCCCCGCACCGCAGAATCAGGCGCCAATCCGGCCTGGGATCCGAAAACTTTGCTCGTTGCCGGCGGGCGTCCGGCCCATGGCTACGATGCTCCAGTCAACCACCCGGTAACCTTCACCTCGACTTACCATTCCAAAGGCCAGGCGGCGCCGGGTGAACGCGTATATGCGCGCTTCTCCAATCCGACCTGGGATCCGTTTGAAGAAGTACTGGGCCAGCTCGAAGCGGCAACGCTGCCTGCCCTGGTGTTCTCCTCGGGCATGGCAGCTATTGCCGCCGCATTGAGCATCGTGCCAGAGGCCGGCGTGCTGGTGATGCCGCAGCATTCCTATAACGGTTCGCTGGCGTTGAGCGCAGAGCTGCAAGATGCGGGACGGCTGCGCATTCGCCCGGTGGATATTGCCAACACCGAAGAAGTGCTCGCTGCCTTGGATGGGGCCGATGTGCTCTGGGTGGAATCGCCAACCAACCCGATGCTGGAAGTCGCCGACCTGCCGACCCTGCTGGCTGCTGCCAAAGCGAAGAACGTCGTGAGCATCGTGGATAACACCTTTGCCACCCCACTGCTCCAGCAGCCGCTGGTCCACGGTGCCGACCTTGTAGTTCACTCGGTGACCAAGTACCTGTCGGGCCACTCGGACGTGATCATGGGCGCGCTGGTCACCAGCGACGAGCAGCTCCACAGCCGCCTGCATGGGTACCGGACCTTGCATGGCGCGATCGCCGGCCCGATGGATACCTTCCTCGCATTACGCGGGGTGCGCACCATGGCCGTGCGCCTTCAGCGTTCGCAGTCAAACAGCCAGGTGCTGGCAGAACGCCTCGCGGCACATCCCAAGGTGCAGGCCGTACGCTACCCGGGACTGCCCAACGACCCGGGCCACGCGCGCGCCGCGGACCTCATGGGCGGGTTCGGATCGGTGATCGCCTTTGAAGCGGGAAGCACCGCCGAAGAAGCGGACCGGGTGCTGGAAGCCTTCCAGCTCATCACCGGCGCCACCTCGCTTGGAGGCGTGGAATCCCTAGCTGAGCGCCGGGCCCGCCACGCTTCGGAGCCGGCCAGCGTCCCGGCCAGCCTGATCCGACTATCAGTAGGCATTGAAGAGGTGGAAGACCTCTGGGCCGATCTGCAGCAAGCGCTGGACCGGCTTTGATGCCCGCGGGCGCTGATTTCCGCGCGTGGCACAGCGCCCATCATTTGCGCCAGAAAGGTAGAGTACAAGCATGAACATGTTGCGCATGGCCCAAATAATCGAGTACTACATGATGATCGCTTTGAGCATTGTCATCGTTGCGCTCGCCGTCTGGGCTTTGGTTGATTGCCTGCGCCATGGCGCAGATCGTTTCGCCCAGGAAGGCAAGCGCACCAAGGGGTTCTGGCTTGGACTGACCGTCGCCAGCACCGCCGTGGCACTGCTCGGCATCTTCAGCCAGGGCGGAATCGGCTTCCTGCAGCTGATCGGCGCCTGCATCGCCTGCGTGTACCTCGCGGACGTCAAGCCTGCCGTCAGCGGCAAAGGCGGCGGCTGGTACAACTACTAGGCGTGCCAAGGCACCAAGTTTTCCCGAAGACCTGCATCCGCATCTTGGCGGACTGCAGGTCTTCGCACTTTAATCACGGGCCTTAACTTTCGCACGAGCAGGCTTGCGCATTGGTTAGGATGGATTACATGAGCCACACTTTGATTTTGCTTCGCCACGGACAGAGCGAATGGAACGAAAAGAACCTGTTCACCGGTTGGTACGACGTATCGCTGACCGAGAAGGGCCGTGCTGAAGCTGCCCGCGGCGGCCAGCTGCTGACCGAAGCTGGCTACAAGCCGGAGGTGCTTCACACCTCCTTGCTGACCCGCGCCATTGTTACCGCGAACCTGGCCCTGGAAGCCGCTGGCCGTTCGTGGATCCCGGTGAACCGCGACTGGCGCCTGAACGAGCGCCACTACGGTGCGCTGCAGGGCAAGGACAAGGCGCAGACCTTGGCTGAGTTCGGCGAAGAGCAGTTCATGGAATGGCGTCGCAGCTACGACACCCCGCCACCAGCACTGGATGATTCCTCGGAGTTCAGCCAGATCAACGACGAGCGCTATGCGGCATTGGGCGACTCCGCCCCACGCACCGAGTGCCTCAAGGACGTGCTGGATCGCATGCTTCCCTACTGGGAGAACAACATCAAGGCCGACCTGTCGGCAGGCAAGACCGTCATGGTCACCGCCCACGGCAACTCGCTGCGTGCGCTGGTCAAGCACCTGGATGGCATCAGCGATGAAGACATTGCTGGCCTGAACATCCCAACCGGCATCCCGCTGGTCTATGAGCTGGATGACAACTTCCAGCCAATCACCAAGGGCGGAACCTACCTGGATCCAGCAGCCGCTGCGGACGCCATCAAGGCCGTTGCCAACCAAGGCCGCAAGTAGGACACGCTTTTCGGCGGCATCGGGGCTACTGGCTACTCGCCAGTAGTTCGCGATGCCGCCGTCCGCTTGTTAACGCCGAGGTAACGCCAAGCATCCGGCTGTGAGCGAAACAACTGCGCACGATTGTATTTTTGGCATTAGTATGCTGTAATCTCCTATTTCGAATAGGCTCAATGGCTCACGTTAGGAATGCAATTCGTGGCAACTGATTACGATGAAGTCCGCCCAGACGTTGCTGAGGCACGTAAGGCTTCTCTGGATGCGGTGAAGTCCGCAAACGCACCGGACGCCAAGTCGGTGGTGCGCGAGCTCGACGAGACCGACCACACCGATGGCATGGATCTGCCAGGTGCGGATCTATCCAACGAGGAATTGACCGTTACGGTCATTCCGCAGAAAGACGACGAGTTCATTTGCGGCTCGTGCTTCTTGATTCGCCACCGTTCGCAGCTGGTGCGCGAAGAGGGCAATGTAGGCTTCTGCGTCGAGTGCGAAGGCTAGAAGCCCGCTAGACGCTGGCGCCACTTGCGCGCCAACAACCTGCGAGGGCAGTCCACCGATCGGTGGACTGCCCTCTGCTGGTTTAACGGGCTGGATTCCCCGGATGGGACCGGACTCCAACGGCGGTCCCTGGGGTGCCCAGCGCTGCGTCGTGCGTCCGCTGGCATCCTGCCGGGGCAATGGCTGGATGTGCGCTCACCGGGAGCGCGTGGAGCTGCATGGCCGGACGAGGCGCAGCACTGCCATGCCAACGGGGCCGCGGGCCACGGCACGGTACCCAGTTCGCGCCGCGATGCGAAGGCTTCCCGGACCCCGGACACCCAGTTTCAGTGCTGAATGAGCCGGAGAGCAAAAATGGCGCCTGCCATCCGGTGGTACCGGATGGCAGGCGCCAAGGCGCAGCCTTATAGCTTGGGTCCGCGGATCTAGATCTCGGTGGGGTCCCATTCGCCGGTCACCAGATAAGTGACCTTGCGAGCTACGGACACACCGTGATCGCCGAAGCGCTCAAGGTAGCGGCTGGTCAGCGATACGTCCACGGTGGTGGGTGCATTGGCATCCCAGTCGTCGGCCGCGACCTGGGTGAAGACGCTGGAGTGCAGGCGATCCAGCTGGTGGTTCAGCTCGATAATTTCGGTAGCGATCTGCAGATCGCGGGTGTCGAGCAAACGCGCAACGGCCTTGGCGATGTCAATATCGATCTTTGCCATCTGGGCAAAGGTGTCGGAAATCCTGGCTGGGATTGCCGGGTTGGGGAAGCGCAGGCGGGCCAGCTGCGCCAAGTGGCGTGCCAAGTCGCCCATGCGCTCCAGCGAAGCACTCATGCGCAGCGAACCGACGATCATGCGCAGATCGCTGGCTACCGGTCCCTGCAAAGCCAAGGTATCGATAGCGCGCTCATCGAGCTGGTTCTGCAAGAAGTCGATCTTCGCGTCCGCTGCGATGACTTCCTGGGCCAGGTCGACGTCGACGTTGGCTAGCGAATCCCAAGCTCGATCCATTGCGGTTGCGACCTGGTTGGCCATCTCAATGAGTTCTTCGCCAATTTGCTGCAGGTCTGCTTGAAATACCTTACGCACAGCAGTTCCTTTCGAGTGTCGGTATCCATGCCGGATGGTGGACTGCCGTGGCAGCCAACCGCCCCGAAACAGTTTTGTGGCATGGTGGAGGGTCTTGCTCCAGCTTGTCAGCGGGTGATTAACGAATATGCCACGAAAGGTGAACGTTTGGTGAACAGCGCGCCGAAATCGACTAAATCACGTCATTTAGGGCCGGTGCCACCCAAAGGTGAAGCTAGTCTAAAGATGTGAACGAAGTGATCTCGACTCTTATAGCCGGCGTCCTCGGCCTGGCTCTGGGGATCGTTGGCGTCATCGCCTTCCGGCTTTCCCAGAACCGCTCCTCGAAGCTGCCACAGGTCGACGAACCCGTGCTCCCCGAGGGAGCCGCCGCCGTCCTGTCGGTCATTGGACGCGCCTTCGTGATCCTTGATGACGTCGACGGGGTGGTTCGAGCCAACCCCGCTTCCTACGCCTACGGACTGGTGCGAGGGCACACGCTCGTCCACAATGAGCTGCTCTCGCTGGTGCGGCAGGTTCGCGCCGACGGCGTGATTGCCGAAAGCCAGTACGAGCTGCAACGCTCCACGCTGGGTGCCGGGCAGCTGATTGTCCATGTGCGCGTGGCACCGCTGGGCGACGAGTACATTCTCCTGCTGGCCGACGACCGTACCGAAATCACCCGTACCGAAGCGATGCGCAACGACTTCGTGGCCAACGTTTCCCACGAGCTGAAGACTCCGGTCGGCGCGATCGGCCTGCTGGCCGAGGCCATTACCGAGGCTGCCGATGACCCCAAGGCGGTACGCCGCTTCTCCACCCGGATGGACAAGGAATCGCGGCGCCTGGCCGCCCTGGTCCAGGACATTATCGAGCTCTCCCGCCTGCAGGCATCCGATGCCATCGTGCAGGGCCAGGAAGTGAATATCGACAGCGTCGTGGCCGAGGCAGTTGACCGCAGCCACCTGATTGCCGAGGAAAAGGGCATCGCCATTACCGTAGGCGGACATCTCGAGGAGCCGATCCTGGGCGATGCGGACCTGCTGATGACTGCGATCCGCAACCTGATCGATAATGCCATCCGCTACTCCCCGGAGAACACCACGGTAGGCGTGGGCATCCGGCAGCGTGATGGCTATGCGCAGATCTCGGTCACCGACCAGGGACCCGGGATTTCGGCCGAAGAGCAGGAACGCGTTTTCGAGCGCTTCTACCGCGTGGACTCCGCCCGCTCGCGGCAGACCGGGGGCACCGGCCTGGGGCTGAGCATCGTCAAGCACGTGCTGGCCAACCACGGCGGCGAAGTGTCGCTGTGGTCGCAGCCGGGCCACGGATCCACATTTACCCTAAGACTTCCCCTAGCGGACGAAGAACCGGCGACCAGCAATGTGCTTGCCGGCCAGACGATGAAGGAACGAACGATCGAGGCGAATGCGTCCGATCGTGAAGGAGGACGCCGATGACCCGCATATTGATCGTTGAGGACGAGGAATCGCTCTCTGACCCGCTGTCCTACCTGCTGGAACGCGAAGGTTTCGAAGTCCGGATCGCCGACGACGGCCTGAAGGCCGTGACCGAGTTCGAACGCCATGGCGCAGACCTGGTGCTGCTGGATCTGATGCTCCCGGGCCAGCCCGGAACCGAGGTGATCCGCCAGATCCGCCTGAACAGCCAGGTCCCGGTCATCATGCTCACCGCAAAGGACTCGGAGATCGATAAGGTCGTCGGCCTGGAGCTCGGCGCCGACGACTACGTCACCAAGCCGTACTCCTCCCGCGAATTGCTGGCCCGCATCCGTGCTGTGCTGCGCCGCCAGGGCGAAGGCGAAGAACTGATCAGCAATGTGGTCACCGCCGGTCCGGTGCGCATGGACGTGGAACGCCACGTGGTCTCGGTCGACAACACCGAGGTATCCATGCCGCTGAAGGAGTTCGAGCTGCTGGAAATGCTGTTGCGCAACGCCGGTCGCGTGCTCACCCGAGGCCAGCTGATTGACCGCGTCTGGGGCAGCGACTACGTGGGGGACACCAAGACTTTGGATGTGCACGTCAAACGCCTGCGCTCCAAGATCGAGGTCGACCCAGCGGTGCCCGAACGCCTGGTGACCGTGCGCGGGCTGGGCTACAAGTTCGTGGTCTAAAGCCAAAGAGCCAGGATACGCCAAGAGCCTCGGACAGAATCTTCCGATTCTGCCCGAGGCTCTTGTTTTGTCTTGCGCGAAGCTTAGTGGCCCGAAGTGGAGTGGGTCTCTTCTGGAGTCAGGTGCTCGGTGACCGACTGATCGGCACCGCCTGGTACGAAGTCGCGGTATTCAGCCAGGGTGCCATCGACAACTGGAACGCTGAATTCCACGTTCTCACCGGCAACGGTGAAGACCGAGTCGGCGTGTTCGCCAGCTGCAATGCCCATGTTCTTGATGATCTGCTGGTTCTTGTCTTCTTCAAGCTTGACGACACCGTCTGCAGGAACCTGGATGGAGACAGGTGCTGCGTTGTCAGCCTTGACCGACAGGGTCAGCGCGGAATCGCCGGCGTTGACTACGGAGCCGATCAGGCGGGCTTCAGTGTCGTCGCTGTTGGTGACGAACATCAGGTTGCGGACCTTTGCGTCTGCGACATCGACGTTGACGCCATCGCTGGCGGCGTAGTCGGTGTTGGTGGCCTGCTCGTTGATGGCGCCACAGCTGGTGACACCGAATGCCAGGGCAGCCACAGCGAGGGACGCGGCAATGCGACGTCCAGCGGTCATGCGTGCGGTGATCACGACACTAACTCCTCGGTGAGAAAAATGAGTTGCTTCGGTTCGTGGCCTGCTTAATCGAATGCACCTAGGGCAGGGGCAATCGAAAATTGGACCACGATTACCTCTAAGCCTAGCTGTTTTTCACGCAAAGACGCGATTTAGCGACGTGCAACACACGCATTTCGACAAGTTGTAGACAACCGATGCGGGGAAGGGGGTTGGTGCGCAGTCGACTGCCCTACCTTCTTCATAGCATGTTTCTCTTGCAAGTGGAAGAGGCATTTCCGCGTGAATTCGCGGTTATATGGGGCACAGTCGCAGGATCCGGAATAGCAAACATGGTAGACTAGGGCGTGGGAAAGGGGTTTATCCACATGGTTTTTGAGGTTGGCGAGACTGTTGTCTACCCGCACCACGGTGCCGCGATGATCGAAGAGATCAAGATGCGCAAGATCAAGGGCGAAGAGAAAATGTATCTCAAGCTCAAGGTGGCTCAGGGCGACCTGACCATTGAGGTTCCTGCTGAGAACGTTGATCTTGTTGGCGTACGTGACGTGGTAGGTCAGGAAGGCTTGGACCATGTGTTCGATGTCCTTCGTGCTGAATTTACCGAAGAGCCGACCAACTGGTCGCGCCGCTACAAGGCAAATGTCGAGAAGCTCGCTTCCGGCGATGTCATCAAGGTTGCAGAAGTAGTTCGCGACTTGTGGCGCCGAGAAAATGACCGTGGTCTGTCGGCAGGCGAAAAGCGCATGCTGGCAAAAGCTCGCCAGGTATTGATCAGTGAATTGGCCTTGGCCAAGGATCTGGACGAGGCCAAGGCAGAAGGCCTCTTGGACGAGGTTCTGGCTTCGGCCTAGCCCCGTTCCGGTAACGCATCGCCGTGAAACGCTCCCAAGCGTTTCACGGCTTTTGGCGTTAAAGCGGCCAAGGCCGAATCGCGCGGCACGATAAGCTGGGCGCTGTGAAGCAAAGCGAAGTGCATAACTCAAGCCTGATCCTCGTGGCTGCTGGAATGGGAACCCGCCTCGGCGCTGGCCTTCCCAAGGCGATGGTCCAGGTGGCCGGTAAATCCTTGGCTGAACATGCCGTGGACCGGGTGCTGGAAATTCCGCAGATCACCGAGATCATCGTGGTTACCCCGCCGCAGGACGAACGCCTGGCCGCGGCCATGGCGCAGTACGGGGACAAGGTGCGCACCGTGCCCGGTGGCGCCAGCCGCGCCGCGTCGGTCCGCGCCGGCCTGGCTGAAGCCAGTTCCGCCGCCACCAACATTCTGGTCCATGACGCCGCCCGTGCTTTTGCCCCGGCGAAGCTGCATGAACAAGTGCTTGGCGCTCTGGCCGACGAGCAGTGCAACGCCGTCATCCCGGCGCTGAACGTCACCGACACCATCTGCGTGGTGGAGCTCGATGCCGCCGGCGAGCACGAAATCATCAAGGAAACCCCGGCACGTTCCATCCTGCGAGCGGTGCAAACCCCGCAGGGCTTTGACGCGCAGCTGTTGCGCGATGCCCACGCCCAACTGGATGGCTGCACCGAGGCAGAACTGGAGAAGGTTACCGACGACGCGTCGATCGTGCGGGCTTTCGGAGCCGAAGTCCATGTGGTGCCGGGATCGCAGCAAGCCATGAAGGTCACCTATCCCGGAGATCTCGACGCGGCAGGCAAGCTCGCGGCGAACCAGCCCGCGGCCACCCCAAGCGCAAAGGAAGAAACCATGATCCTGCCACGAGTCGGCAACGGCATCGATGTCCACGCGGTCAGCGAAGACCCGACTCGCGAAATGTGGCTGGCAGGACTGCACTTCCCGGAAGACACCGGGCTTTCGGGCCACTCCGATGGCGACGCGGTAGCGCACGCGGCCTGCGATGCGCTGTTCTCCGCAGCGGGCATTGGCGATCTGGGCACGCACTTCGGGGTGGACCGACCGGAGTTCGCCGGGGCCAGCGGTGTGAGCCTGATTGCAGAAGCCGCCCGCCTGGTGCGGGAGGCGGGATTCGAAATCGGCAATGTCGCGGTGCAGTTCGTTGGCCGCCGCCCGCGCTTTGCCGCGCGCCGCGAAGAAGCCAGCAAAGTGCTGAGCGAGGCTATCGGCGCCCCAGTCAGCGTCATTGCGACCACCAGCGACGGGCTGGGCTACGAGGGGGAAGGCAAGGGCGTGACAGCCTATGCCACCGCACTGGTCTACCCGGTATCGGGCTAGGCCCCTTGGCACAGCCGCGGGGCTTCGATCATCGAGAGTGTCACAAGTGAAGTACAAAGGGTGCATCCATCGGATAACCTTAAAGGCGTGAGCCTGCGATTCTATGACACCAAAACAGCATCCGTACGCGACTTCCAGCCATTGGCGGAAGGCGAAGTCAAGCTGTACTACTGTGGCGCCACCGTGCAGGGCATGCCGCACGTGGGCCACGTCCGCAGCGCCATTGTCTTCGACCTGTTGGTGCGCTGGCTCGAATACCGCGGCTTTGCCGTCACCACCGTCCGCAACGTCACCGACATCGATGACAAGATCCTGGAGAAGTCGGCGAAATCCTTCGCCGAGGACTTCGAGGCGGATGCCCATTACAAGCCGCGCGAAGAATGGTTCGCCCTGGCGTACCGCTTCGAGCAGGAATTCGCACGGGCCTACGAGGCTCTGGGTGTCCAACGCCCAACTTACGAGCCCCGCGCGACCGGCCACATCACCGAAATGCATGAGCTGATTGCACAGCTGATCGAACGCGGCCATGCCTACCCGGCGGCCGACAGCTCCGGAGATGTCTATTTCGACGTGCGCTCCTATGAGCAGTACGGCGCACTGACCCGCCAGAAGATCGACGATATGCAGGACGCGCCGGATTCGGATTCGCGCGGCAAGAAGGATCCACGCGACTTCGCGCTGTGGAAGGGCTACAAGGGCACCGATCCGCTGACCGCTTCCTGGCCAAGCCCCTGGGGACGCGGCCGCCCGGGCTGGCACCTTGAGTGCTCGGCGATGGCTGGCAAGTACCTGGGCAGCGAATTCGACATCCATGGCGGCGGACTGGATCTGCGCTTCCCGCACCACGAGAACGAAATGGCCCAGTCCAACGCGGCTGGCCACGGCTTTGCAAACTTCTGGATGCACAACGGCATGGTCACCTATGAGGGTGAGAAGATGTCCAAGTCCATTGGGAACACCATTTCCCCGGAAGAAATGCTCGCGCTGGCCGACGCCCGCGTGGTGCGCTACTTCCTGGGCCAGGCGCAGTACCGTTCGATGCTCGACTACCGCCCGGACTCGCTGACCGAAGCGGGGGCAGCGGTCGAACGCATCGACACCTTCATCTCCAACGCGCGCTACCGCCTGGGTGCCGCCGCCGAGTCGATCGTCGCCACCGGGGTTCCGGAAGCTTTCGGCACCGCGATGGATGATGACCTGAACGTTCCAATGGCGCTGGCCGCGCTGCATGAAACCGTGCGGCTGGGCAATGCATCCTTGGATAGCCGTGACGACGCTGCCACTGCCAAGGCCTTGGGCCAGGTCTTGGCCATGACCCAGGTATTGGGCCTGGATGATGCCGGCAGCAATGAAGGCTCGAAATCTTCTGCAGAGCACGCAGCCCTGGATCAGCTGGTCCAGGCCCAGTTGGCTGAACGCGCCGAAGCACGCGCTGCCAAGGACTGGGCACGCTCCGATGCCATCCGCGATGCGCTGGCATCCGCTGGCATTACCGTGGCGGACTCGGCCGATGGCGCTCGCTGGACTCTGGACAACTAGTCGCGAACACGCGCGGCACCAACGAACTCAAAACTAAAGGACATGAACCAATGAACAAAAAGGGCCCAACCAAGGGTAGTGGTGGCAAGGGACGTCGTTCCCTCGAGGGCAAGGGCCCGACCCCCAAAGCGGAGGACCGCCCGTACCACAAGGCTTACCGTGCCAAGCAGCTCTCTGAGCGCTCGGCCGCCAAGCGCAGCACCGGCCGCCGAACCGACCGCATCAAGGTCAACGCCGAATTCGTCACCGGCCGCAACTCCGTCGTTGAGGCGCTGCGCGCCGGCATCCCTGCCAAGGCGCTGCACGTTGCCATCCGCATCGACGTCGATGACCGCGTCCGCGAATCCCTGAAGCTGGCTGCCGAGCTGGGCATCCCGCTGATGGAAGCATCCAAGCCCGAGCTCGACCGCATGACCGATGACGCGATCCACCAGGGCATGGCCCTGCAGATCCCGCCATACGAATACAAGGATGCAGTCCAGCTGGCTACCAAGGCCATCAAGGACTTCGACAAGGGATACACCCGGACCCAGCCGCTGTTCCTGGCACTGGATGGCATCACCGACCCGCGTAACCTGGGTGCGATTGTCCGTTCGGCTTCGGCCTTCGGCGCAGACGGCGTGATCATTCCAGAGCGCCGCAGCGTCGGCATGACCGCTTCGGCATGGAAGACCAGCGCCGGTGCAGCTGTACGTGTACCAGTAGCCAAGTGCAGCAACCTGACCAGCGCACTGAAGGAAATCAAGGCTGCTGGCATTTTCGTGATCGGCCTCGACGCCGGTGGCGACATGGAGCTTCCGAACTTCGAATTGGCTACCGGCCCGCTGTGCATCGTGGTTGGTTCCGAAGGCAAGGGCCTGTCCCGGCTGGTCCGCGAAAACTGCGACGCCATCGTTTCGATTCCAATCGACTCGGCAATGGAATCGCTGAATGCTTCGATGGCCGTTGGCATCTCGCTCTACGAGGTATCGCGTTTGCGCGCGGGACAGTCCAAGTAGTCTCCAAGCACCGTGAAGGGGTCATAACTTGCCAAGGCAAGTTATGGCCCCTTTTCATTAGGGTGACCTGCTTCATAACAACAATTTTCCGTTGTTTTTGGTCAATATTCACCTTGGACCGCAGGGAATCCGCATGATTCCGGGGATTCTGCGCAGAAAAGCATGGAAACGGGCCGATTTTGCGTCGTAGCTGAACCCGTGTAGAGTTTTATCTCGCGCCGCTGATCCGGACAGCCTGAAAGGGCGAAACGGAAACGGCGGGGTGAACAAGACTGAAACGTCGAGTTGACAACGGTCAACTTGGTGGTAAGCTTGT